>CAWFQG010000027.1:0-492556 GCA_963817825.1 uncultured Actinomycetota bacterium
AGTCTGGGTTCGAGTCCCAGTGGGGGCACGGTATAACCGCAGGTAGGCAGCGATTTTACCGGCCTGACGGGGCGAACGGGTGCCGTTCGTGCACGCACCGTGCACGCAGGCGTGCGGGAACTTAGGCAGGCTAAGCCGCAGGCAGCAAACCCCGGCACCACACAGCACAGCAGCGGGTAAACGGCCAGCTAGTGGTGTGTCCTGCAATAAAGTGGTGATCGGGTCGATATGATTGTCGACATGAGACAACCCGTGCCTGCGTTGCAGATGTCGGCAGGACAACGTGAGGTGCTTGAGTTGTTGGCTCGGTCGCAGTCGGCTGCTCATCGGGAGGTGGTGCGGGCCAAGGCGCTGGTGATGGCCGCTGATGGTGTGGCAAACACGGCCATCGCCGCGTCGCTGTCGGTTTCACCGGCGTCGGTGAGGAGTTGGCGGGAACGGTTCACCGAGGAGGGTTTGGCGAAGTTGGGTCAGGTCCGTAAGGGTCGGGGCCGCAAACCGTCGATCCCGCAGTCCAAGATCGACGAGATCATCGATCTGACACAGAACTACCGGCCGAAAGGTGAAACCCATTGGAGCTGTCGCACGATGGCCGCTGCGGCAGGGGTGTCGAAGTCGACGGTGCAGTTGGTGTGGCACGCGCGGGGCCTCAAACCACATCGAGTCCAGACGTTCAAACTGTCCAACGACCCGCGTTTTGAGGAGAAACTGGTCGATGTCGTCGGGCTGTACATGAACCCGCCCGAGAAGGCGATCGTGTTATGCGCCGACGAGAAGTCCTCGGTGCAGGCATTGGACCGCACACAGGCGTCGCTACCCATGGTCAAGGGGCGCGCCGAGACGATGACCCACGACTACAAGCGGCACGGCACCACCACCTTGTTCGCGGCACTGAACGTGTTGACTGGCACGGTGATCGGGCAATGCATGCCGCGCCACCGCCATCAGGAGTGGTTGAAGTTCCTCAAGACCATCGACCGCGAGGTGCCCCAAGACCTGACGATCCACCTGATCCTGGACAACTACGCCACTCACAAACACCACGACGTCGCCGCGTGGCTGGACAAACATCCCCGGTTTCACCTGCATTTCACCCCGACATCTTCATCCTGGTTGAACCTGGTGGAACGCTGGTTCCGCGAGCTGACTGACAAAGCATTGCGGCGCGGGGTATTTCACTCCGTCCCCGACCTGATCGCCTCGATCCAGGAATACCTCGACGCACACAATGAGGCCCCACAGCCTTACCAGTGGACAGCGACCGCAGAATCCATCCTCACCAAAGTCACCCGCGGACGCATCGCCCTTGAAAGAGTCAGCTAAATACAGGACACACCACTAGATGCCACGCGGCGCCCATTGCGGGGGCCCGACGGGCGCGAAGGACTACGCCCAGGCGAGTACTTCACAGCGTAGATCCCGCTCGTCGCGGGTGGGCGAACTTGTTAGTACGCAGGTCAGCTGACGCACGCGCCGGTGGTCACCGGCACGGTATTGCTGACCTTCACCAGCTGGTGGGCTACTTCATTGGCGGTCAGGGCAAAGCCCGTGTCGGCGTCGTCGAAGGCGGCACCGAACACCAACCCGAGGACCTGACCGTCCAAGTCAAGCAAAGGGCTACCCGAATTACCTTGCCGCACCGTGCCTCTGATCGTGTACACCTCCCGCGTGACGGTCGTGGTGCGGTAGATGTCGGGACCGCTGAGCTCGATTATCTCCCGGACACGGGCCGGGGTGGCCACGAAGTCGCCACCGCTCGGATAGCCCACCACTATGGCGTCGGTGCCGATGGACGCCTGGTTCTCGGCGAACTGCAGCGGCGGCGCGGGAAGGTTGGGCAAATCGAGGATCGAGATGTTGGCGTTCGGGTCGAAGGACACCACAGTCGCGTCGTAGAGCTGGCCGTCGGCCTCGACCGTGACGGTCTCAGCACCGGCAACGACATGAGCGTTGGTCATCACTTTGTTGGGCGCGACGACGAAACCGCTGCCTTCGAGCCGCTTCTGGCAGCTCGGCGCGACGCTACGAATTTTAAGTACGCTGCCCTTTGTCGCGGCCACCACCGGATCGTTGGCCAGCGCCGAGTCCGGTGCAGCGACCGCAAGGATGGGACTGCGACCAAAGGGAAATGTAGGCGCGGCGCTGCGTGTCGACTGCGCAGGCGGTGGTGTCGAGGCACCTGCTGCGTCCGACGTAGTGCCACGCGTTTCCCACCGTTGCCACAGCAGAGCACCCGCGCAAACCATCGCGGCAACCGCAAGAACGGCACCCGCGGCAAGTAGCCTCTTGCGTGACTTGCTGGCGGCTGGTCGAGTCGGCGGTTCACCGGCTGCTGGCGCCTGATCATCGCTGCTTGCTAATGGCATTTCGCGATTCTAGCGCGAAGAGCATTTCGGGATATTGGCTGATTCAGCACGGGTTAACGCCCAAACCCCAACGGCGGTAGCGCAGGGCGATGCGGGCGCAAGTGGTCAATCTGTTTGAGCGGTCAGGCTAATCGTTTCTGCGTGATCGCAACCACTTCAGTAGCCTTTGCCCGTAGTGACTGGCAACCGATCCGATCACTATCAACAGAATGACGTAGACAACAAGCGATTGAAACGTGTGCGAGCTGCCGCTCCCTGCGTACCAACGCAGCACGCCTTCGTCATCACGGCGAAATCCCCTGCCGCCGTTGACGATCAAAACGACGAAGGTTGAGCCGACCGCGATAATGGACGTGACGACAAACGAAATGACGCCGAGCATTCGCCGTTTATCGTCGGATCCCAAGCTGTCTACGCGCTCCTCTATGCGGCTAAGAAGTTGCGCCTTGGCACGGCTTTCGGGTGGCAGCTTCGCCCAAATCTCCACGTCGCCCTTGATCGACTCGCGGAGGTCGCGCCGCCTCAGCCAATCGCTTACCGCGCTACTCGCAGCGATGATGCCGACGAGACCAATTAGGGCAATCACCAGGTCCACCTGTCCATCGTCCCAGTCAGCGCAGACAGTTCTCGGTGACCTGACTCGGCGCGTCGGGCTTTTTGCTAGCCGCCGCCCAAACCCCAACGGCGGTAAGCCGGGGCGATGAAGGGCAACTAGCACCGCCCCGGCTACCGGCATCACTGGCGCCGAACGGACAGGGTTCAGTTCCGCCAGGAACCGTGCGCCCCTACCTCTAGCGCCGCGATGGCGGGTACCGACGCCGACGCCGCGAGCGAAGAACGATTCAATGATCGGGTACCGCTGGAACGGGCCAGGGATCGCGCGCAAGCCCTGGTACGCGGGGTTGGGATGCACGATCAATGTCGTGAAATTGCCTAAGCGGCAGTCGGTTTAGTCACCAATCGGCTACGGCCTCTGAAGGGGTTAGGTTTTTCCACTCGCGCCGGTCTATCACGGGGGCTGTGTCGGACCTGGCTGGGACAATCGCCGCGTGAACCAATCCGTCAACGACGCGTGCTGACGCGTGCTGACGGGGCCCTGACGCAGCAAACAGGGTGAGACGTGAGTTCCCGTACGCATTCTGTACGCAACCCCGACAGGGCTAACCCCCTAAGGGTGTTGCGAGGTCAGGTTGCTGAGGCGCGCCGAGAAATAAGCTGTACCAAGGGTTTTGGTCCGATATGGCTTTGCGAAGGCGCAGGTCAGGGCACCCGCTTGCCCGTTCTTAAAATCCACACAGCGTCGGTTCGAGACCGACTGGGGGCACTGCGAATTGCCAGTTCAGAGCGACTTACTTTTGCTGGTCCGAGCTAGCAGGAGGTGGCCTGAGTGTCACGAGTTGACACAACCGCGCGAGAAACTGCTCGCTGCCACCTGTTGGCGCGTCGTCCTCGCTGTGCGCGCAGACCGACCTGGTGAACGCGCCACTGGCATGCCCCAACCACGCGGCATCACGGCGGTGCATCAGAACCAAAAGCGTGCTCGTCACGCGTGTGCCGTTGCGAGGCATGGGACCGCTGCGAGCGCGGTCATACCGTCGAGAGGATGCGCTCGCGGGTCGGCGACTGAGGACGTCGTTGTACTGGCGCGCTGAGGCGAAGGTAACCAGGCGCGGAACGTGCTGGGGCAGTGCGCCGTGTCGGCTCGACTGCCAGCCTGCGGCCGGTGCGCTCTTGTTCGGCGAACCGCTCGGCGATGTGGGCGACGATCCAGCCCGAAGCGCAAATCGCCAACGCGGAGCCGAACTCAAGCGGTGAACCAAGAAGGAGAGCCACCAACGCAAAAGTGCCCGATACGAATGCAAGAGAAATCGCACCTGAGTGTATGAAGACGATACGTCGACTTCGCCGGTTGTCGCGGATGTAATAGGCAGCCATTGTCTCTCCCTTCGCTAAAACGAATGCCCCCGATATGGCGCGTTCAAACGCAAATTCGCAGGGAAAATCACATCGATGTAATTTTCCTCAGCGCTGCTGACACGCAGCTATCTGTTCCTGCTGGTCGCGGACACCATCCGCCCGACTTAAAATCCGCACAGTGTCGGTTCGAGTCCGACTGGGGGCACCGGGAAGTCGCCGGGTAGACGATGGTGGGGCGCTGGCCGGCGGTTACCGGAAGGCCGTTCGTGTAAGCGGGCTGGTGACTTGGCGCGGCACTAGCCAACCTGTGCGCACCGCGCGGGGACCGAGGTTAAGCGATCGTGGGAGAAGCCATTCTTGCGGTTGGGCCCGCACCGGAAACGAATGTGGGGTTGTTTCGCCCGCGCACTCGCACGTTCAGGAGTCGTCGCGGCGAGCGGTCGTCGTTCTCGCCCCGCGGGAACATGGCCATGGAGCCGATAAAACGATTGGCCGCCAACTATGCGAAACGACTACTTCGTTAGCTGGTCTTCGACTTGAGCCATGCCAGGTGGGTGGTAACCGCTGTTACGATCACGCCCCCGCCCGATGCGCGCCGCTGTGCTCGAGAACATCCGAGATGGCGGTGGCGTGTGCGCCGCGCTCCCTGATCAAAAGCGCAGCAGAGACGACCAAAGGGCCGGGAGCTAGCTCTGCCAGTCGTTGGAGCCGTCGTTCCTGGTGTAGGTGCCGGTGGAGTTCTTCACGATGATGGGATCACCGGCGCCGAAGTTATCGAAGAACCACCTTGCGTTGGTGGGGCTGATGTTGATGCAGCCGTGACTGACGTCGCGCTTACCCTGGTCATCCACAGACCATGGAGCGCTGTGTACGAAGTTGCCGGTGTCGTCGAACCGGACGGCTAGGTCGACCGTCACCTTGTACCCGTACGGCGAGTTGACCGGGACCCCGTATGTCGAGGAATCCATCACCACCGAGGGCATCTTCTCTTGCACGTAGTAGGTGCCGTTTGCGGTTTGGTGGCCGCCGGCTGCCATACCCATCGACATCGGGATGGTCTTCTCCACGGTCCCGTTGCGGGTGACGGTCAGTTGGTGCGTGGCGTCGTCGGCCGTGGCCACCAGCGTGTCTCCCGTATGGAAGCTGGACACCGTACCGCCCGCATCGACGGTCACCGCGGTGTGAGCGGGCCAGAAGGTCAGCGGGCGCCAGCGCAGCTGCGTGGGGGTCATCCAGTAGAACTTGCCGGGAACCGGCGGGACTGAGGAGACGTGGATGGCGCTTTCGGTTGCGCCGGAGTCATCGACCAGCCCGGGGAAGTTGATGATGATCGGCTGGCCCACACCCACCGTCGAGCCGTTGGCAGGGACGAACGTCGGCGGCCCGAATGGCGCCGCGCCGGTGGACGGTGTCGGGTCCTGCCCCGCAGCGGGGCCCGCGACAACCCCTGGATCGCCGGGAGCCGGATCCGGATCCGCCAGCGCGGGACCCGCACTCAGCACCAGCACCCAGCCCAATATCGAAGCCAATCCGATTGCCTGCGCAGCGGTGGAGAGGCTTCCCCTCGTCCAGCCTGACATATACATCCCTCCAGTCACTTTCTGGAAACAGTGTCGCACAACGCCCAGGCCAGCTATCTTTTGCGCCGCCCGGCGTTACTGGTTCGCCCATTGGAGTATCGACGAGGCGAATTCGTCGATCTGGCTAACCGATTTGCCTGGTCGCGTGGGCGCTGGCTAGGGACTCATAATCCGCCAGTGTCGGTTCGAGTCCGACTGGGGGCACCAGGAAAGCCTGGTAACGACTATTCCAAGTCGCTGGCCCGTCGGATGGGCCGTCTCGTCGCGCGTCGTCGCGGCGCGCGGCGGGGGCGCGGGCCGGTCCAGTGAGGGTCAGCGTCACACCGCTTCGCCTCACCGGCCGGGCTGGCTGCCGGGGCCGATCTGTGTTTGCCCCGCGTTCGTCGGCGCACCTTCATCGCCCCGCCACTTTCAGCAGGATCTTGCCGCCACGGAGGAGATGCTGCACCGCGTCCTGGATATGCTCGAGGGGGTACACGCCCGCCACGGGGACAACAAGGGTGCCGTCGGCCACCAGCGGTGCCGCCTCACGAATGACAGGCACCACCTTGTCGCGGTAGTCGAAGTCGCCGACAAAGAATCCGCGGACGGTGAGGTGCTTGCCGACCAGTGTCGAGGTGTCGACCCACATGGGTTCGTCCCTGGCCCAGGAATAGCTGACCAACCATCCACCGTCGGACAGCAATTCGAGCAGCCGCGCCACCCCTGGACCACCGACGGCTTCCACTGCCAGCGCCACTCGCGCGTCGCCGATCACTGCTCGAACATCGCCGACCGCATCGGGGTCATCGACGTGGACCACGTCGGCCCCGGCCTGCTGTGAGCTCGGCGAACGTTGCGTCGTCACGGGCCAGGTTGATCGTCTTCAGTCCACGAAGTTTGGCTAGCGCGATCAATGACCGTCCCACACCGGAGTTCGCGGCGTTCTGAACCACCCAGTCACCGGGCTGCAGGGGGGTGCATTCACTGAGCATCAACCCTGCCGTCGGGGGGTTGCTGCCCAGCATCGAGTACTGCTCGATGTTGCCGCCGGCGGGGAGTGCGAACAGGCCGTCGGCGGGCACGACGAGCCGCTCACGCCACGCACCGGCATACAGGGGTAGCACGACCAGATCGCCGACTTGAAGTCCATCGACCTCGGCGCCAGTGGCAAGCACGCGGGCGACCCCCTCTGCGCCTGGTATGTGGGGCAGGGGTGGTCGCGCCAGCATGCCGGTGACAACCAGTAGGTCGTGTTTGTTCAACGGCGAGACCTCAACGCTCACCAGAACCTCATGCGGACCCGGTGGCGGCGGCTCCTCGATGTCGACGACGCGGAGCACCTGTGCGGGGTCGCCGAACTGTTCAATCTGGATGGCGCGCACATCAATTCCTCTCCATCGAAGGTGAGGCCGCTGTGTGAGCGGCTGCCTACCGAGCCTACTAATCAGCGGCTCCTACCTCTAGTTGCATGCTGCTCACGCAGCGAACCGTCGAAACCGGGTTATGTCGTGGTGACACCTGTGTGCCCACCGCGTCACTGTTGCTTAGCCTTCTAATGGTGGACCCTGCTCTGACAGACACACGGCGATCCGCAATGGCTGGTGCGCGCGACCTACGCTGACTCGGAGCGACGCCGCTGGAGTGGCTTCAGTAAACCGCACGAACATTCCGAAAACTGACGGCTCCGCCACAGACGTTGTCACGAGCTGTCACAACTGGGTGCAAATCCGGAGAGCTGGCGGGGGACGGCTTGAGATGGTTTGCACTGGTCAGAACACTTCGAGAGTCGCTGCGACACAACGCTATTCGGGCTATGTCCGACTGGGGGTCAAGTCATGGCAGGTTCAAATCCTGTCAGCCTGACACCGTCAGCCTGACACTGTCCCGCTGCTACGCGACGTCATAGACATCGTTTCCATGCGCGATCCGGACACTTGAGTGGGTGGTCGGTGACCCTTGCGGAGAACTGTCAGGTCCTTGCGGAGGGGGGCCACGTAGCGGCGGTGACTGGCGCATTGCCGTCCGGATGGCTTGGTGCGTCCGGCTACTGGACGTTGTAGAAGGATTTGACGTTTTCGTGCAGCTTCTTGTAAAGCGGTGGAGCCTCGTAGGTGTCGGTGACGACTTCGATGTAGGCGGCGCCATTGGCCAGCTCGGCAGTCTTCAGTGCGTCGTCGAGCTCACCGCAGTTGCTGACACGTGCGGTGAACCACCCCTGGCAGCCCAGGGCGTGGGGAAGCTCGGCGTAATTCCAGGCTGCGATGTCGTTGTAGGCGATGGTCATGTCTTTGCACAGGAGTCGCTCGCTGAGATAGCCGGAGTTGTTGAGCACGAAGATAATTGGGCGAAGCCCATGGCGACCGAACTGGCTGATCTCCTGGACGGTCATCTGGTGAGAACCTTCGCCGGTGATCAGGATCAATCGACGATCCGGAGCACCGATCGCGGCGCCGAAGGCCGCCGGAGTCGCCCACCCGATGGACGCCCAAAGGGTTTGGTTGTGAAACTCTGCGCCTTTGGGCAGTTGTGCGAACGTCAAACCCAGCGAGGATGTTCCAGTGTCGGTCATGATCACGTCGTTGGGCCGAAAGAAGTTGGCCCAGCGAGGGTAGAGGGCGTCGGCGGTGATCGGGTCTGCACCACCGCCGAGGACCGGTCCCAGCGTCCCTGTCGTGATGTCAGGTCGCTGAGCACTGTTGGTGATACGTCCGGACAGTTGCGTGAGAATGTCGACGATCTCCACGTTGCGGTAGACCGTGTTACCGACGGTGGTGCGGTGAAGGTCGATGGTGATCGTCGTGGCCGGGGTGCGGGCGTTCGTCGAGTCCATGCTGAGCGACGGCAACACCGCCGGGCACACCGTGCGCCTCGACCCGGGCATGTACGTCGGGCGGCTGGGCGGCGAGCCGCCTAAGCCGGGGGGTGGCCGGCTGAGTCGGGTTGCCGTTTATTCGCCGTCAATGACTGCGATCCGGCGGGAATTGGCACGCATGATTCGGATGCTATCAGCGACCAAAAATGTTGCAGGACACTCGATAACAGGCAATGACTAGAATCGTCGCGGTCAGCCATACGCTAATCCGTTGGTCGCGGGTTCGAGTCCCGCCCGCCCCACAAACTGGTGCTAGAGGCCTTTTCGCCCGGAACGCCTCCGTGCAGCGCGTCCAAAAATGGGCGTTGACCCGGAAGGGGAAAGGCCGCGCACTGATGAGAAATCCGGACCGCTAACGGGTCGATCCGGACGTCCTCCGCGCGGCCGGTCATTCAACCGCCGCGGGGTGGCGATGCCTCGCGGGCTTGCCGCCATGCGTTGCGCACCGCATCGAGTACCCTGCTGGCCGAGACGACCCCGATGTCAGCTGCCCTTGGGCTGCGGGCACTTGCCGTCGACGACTAACGGCATGTTGATCGTCAACGCCTGCAACGTGCCGCCGGTGTCGTTGGTCCCGCCCGCGATGATGCACTTGCCCTCGACAATGGCGTCAGCATTCACCCGGTGGCGATCGGCGAACAGGGTCGTGTCGTTGACCTGGACCGTGGTTTTCGTGGTACTGCCGTCGGCGCCGAGTGTCGTAAGGACGATCATTTTCTCACTGACGGAATCGACGGTGCCGCGGAAGCCCCCCAATGGACTGCGCGGAAGCCCTGCGTTGTCACTGCCGCCGGTCTTCTGGCACTGACCGCCACTCGACGCACCGATCACTACCGCATCTGCTGTGACGGTGCCGCCTTCTGCTCCGCTTGCGGGCCGGATGGTGACACACTGGCCAGGGGTGATGTCGGTCGGCTTGGCGGGTGTCAGTTCCATGATCTTCGTCGACGAGGAGAATGCCACCGACGCCGATCCCTGGGGTCCGCTCACCTCGATCGTCGTGCCCGACACCGAATCGATCGACCCGACCACCTCGTCTTCACCATTGACCTTCAACGGAGTTGTCGACGGAGCTGGGGGCGATGCCACCGCGGACGTGGTCTTCGGTGCGGTCGAAGATTCGCTTGGCGAACTGTTGTTGGACGAACCGCAACCGACGGCCGCCAGTGCGGTCATCCCGACGATTGCGAGCACCGAGTAGCAGGTTATCGATGCTTTTTGCATGGTGGCTCCCTGACCGACGTTGGTGAGTCGACAGTAGTCGCGGCATTCGACACCAGTTATGCGATCGACTGAACACCGTGCGAACTCCCGGCGCCGCCGCCGCGGCCGGGTGATCGCCTGCAAAAGGGCTCATCCTGACCCCTCACATCGCGGGTTCGAGCTCCGCCCGCCCCACTTCAGAGGTTGTTTTTCAAGATCAGTCTCGCGAGTCATTGTTTATAGCGACTCGGTCCAGCCACCTTCCAGCCCCGCTATGCCGGCGTGCCTCTGCACCGCACCAGGCTCTCGCGGTGTACACGGTGATCGCGTACATAGGCATGGGCACCGTTGCCGGGGTGTACTTCCCATGCGGCGGCACGCAGGCGCTACCCGACGCCCTAGGGGGCCGCAGCCAACGACGCCGGCGTCCAGTTCTCAACTTCCTGGAGCATTACCAGTCGCAAGAAATTCTTCGATTTTCGAAATAAACCTAAATTTTCTGTCAATTTCATTTGTTACGTATGCGCGAATCTCTGTAATGACTCGGGGGCCGGCCGCTCAGGGCGTGGTGGCCTACCTACCGCTGTTCCCGCAGGCGTGATTAGCGAGGAGGAGTCACTGCTGGCCGTCAAGAATGTGTGCGTAGGGGTCGCTGTCCGCGCCGACCGCCTCGGGCATCGGATAATAGGTCTTGATGAGGAGATTTCCGTCGTCGTCCCACGCGAACGTCTCTATGCTGTAAGACTTTTGAACGTTCGGTTCGGTGCCGAAGTAGTTCTCGCAGACCCAGGCCATCTCATTGCCGTTTACTTGAACGGTGATCATCTTGATCTTGAGGATGGACTGGAACATGTCGTATGCGTCGCCCGTCGCAGTGTCGAAACCGTGTTTCTCCTCGGTACCCACGGGGTCGAACATCCGAACTTCAGCTGGCACGATGGTGCGCCACGAGGCAATCCACTCCTCTCGCTTGCCTGCGTTCCACAACTCGGCATGCTTGGCCGCGTGGGCCAAACGTGCCTTCCGACTCGGAACTGCACTCATGTTCGGGATCCTTTCTCGGTGATCTGCGGCGGGCTTTGGATAGTTCACGCGTGACCTTGGAAGGGCGCTCCGTCGAAGCGCTCCCGGGTGGTGAATTCCTCGACGGGACGGCGCCTGAGCTTGGTCAGCTGTCGTACGGGTTTACCGAGCGGAACAAGGGCCGCTACTGCGTGGGTGTCGGGGATGCCGAGGAGCTCACGGATCTGCACCTCTTCGGAGACGGCCATCGTGGTGAGAATGCCGCCGTAGCCCTCGTTTCGGGCAGCGAGCAGGATGTTCCAGACCAGCGGGTAAACAGAGGCACCGCTGACCACACCAACGCGGTCCAGGTGCTGGTCCATCGCGGCCACGTACGTCAGATCGACGGTGATCACCAGTACGACCGCAGCTCGCCGGAACGGTGCGGTGAATTCGTCGGGCACAGCCGTGTCCGCGATCGTTTGAGCGGACACGCTGGTCGGCGTGATCGGGTTCCACGGAGTTTCACCGGCCGCCAATTGGGCGAAGTAGCGTTGTGCGCCTGGGACGTTCAGCTCGCCTAGTCGTGCGCGCAGAGCGGCATCCCGAACCGCGATGATGTGGGTTCCCTGGCGGTTGCCGCCGCTGGGCGCGAACCGCGCGTTGTCGAGGATTCGGTAGAGGACGGAATCGGTGAGCGGTTCGTCGGCGAATTCGCGCGCCGCGAACGTGGTTCGCATGACGTCGTAGAGCTCCATCGTCACTCCCTGCGTTCAGGTGGTTCGCGGCAACCCGACCATCGCGACCGCCATGACGGCGGGTTCGGTGCCGCCGTTGTCGAATTCGTTGGTTTCCAACATGCCGGGCAGCTTCTCTTGCAGCTCACGCAGACCGGCTTCGATGTCTGAGCCGTCCCGGTGAGTCCGGAGACTGGTTGTGTTGAATCACCCTGCTTTTGGTGGGGTGCGTCTGTGATCGTAGTGGAGTTTCTCGACGGCTTCGGGTGTGAAGTCGTCGAGGTACTCGTGGGGGCGTTCGGTGTTGAACCAGAGCACCCGTTCGGCGGTGGCGATCTCGACGCGGTCGTGGCGCTGGTGGGGTATGACCTCATCCACGGAGTCGAGCGGGGGGCTGACGGCGGGCTTTAGCCGGACGGCGGTTACGGCGACGGTGTGCAGCCGAGAGTCCGATAAGCGCTCCAAGCAGCCCGGCAATCGGTGCGATCATCACGGGCAACTCATTAGCCAGCACCAGGTAGCCGAACGCGGCGCCAATCGTTAGCAGCACGTACCGTACTGGCGTCCACCGTATGACGACACGGAAGCGCACCGAGAGCGACATCCCGATCATCAGCGCGACGAGATGTCCGGCATTGGTGACGTCGTCACCGGCAACAACGGCCAGCAGAGCGACAGCCAGCCACCAGCCGATCCACGCCGGGCGCCAGCGCGCCGCAATCGCCACAGAGAGCGCACCCAACACGGCCGCGGCGCCGTAGCTAATTCCGACGTCGCTGACACGCGCCACCGAGATCGGCAACCAACCAAACCGGATGGCCACCGCCAAACCGACCGCGACAATCAGCGTTGCCCCGACATGCCCGAGTCCGAAAGCCAAAACCAGGCGCCCGCCACGCCAGAACAGTTCGGCCAGCGCCAGCAGGCATAGAAGCCCCGGAAGCCAGACATAGATGAAGCCGCTCGAGGTGACAAAGGCGCTGCCAACCAACGTGACGAAATGCCCGCGGGCCAGGTTGTGCAGATTGGTGCTCATGTGGCTGATCACTGCGTCCTCGACCCGAGGGCCGCCGATCACCAGCGTCGTTGCCACGACGACCAGCATTGCCGCGTAGCCGGCCGTCACCCGCACCAAGCACACTTTGGACAGCACCCGCGACAGCATCCACTCCACTATGCCCGAACTGAGACCGCCCGCTCAGACGTGCACCTGACGTGTGCCGGGTCACGAGGCGGTGTCGGTTGTCTGTCAGTTGTGCTGTCAGTCGCGGCGCATGGCGGCCAGGTCAGCCCAACAGGCGCACACTCCGGTTATCTGCGAACTGCACACCATGGGGAGCGACCGCTATGCGGACAGACGCGCACAACGTGGGCCGCGAAGAGCGCCGCGCGCTGCTCGAGCAGCGGCGCGCGGTGGTGGTACGCCAATTGCGGCGTCTGGCAACCGAATTAATGGACCTCGACAGGCAGCTAGATGAACTCGGGCATACGGAGCGTTGACGAGCCGTGGTCTGGGGATGAATAGGTGCGCCAACTGACCGCCGCACTCGCCGTCGCCGGCGTCTGCCTTGTCTCCGTCGGATGCAGCAGCGACAGCAACCAAGGCACCAAAACATCGACTACCCGGTCCACGACCACCACGACCACTGCGCCACCTCTTGCCGACACCGCGCTGCCAGGATTGCTGCTCGGCACCGAGCAGGTCAACGCCGTGATGGGCGCAACCGAGATGACGGTCACGAAAACCCACTTCGCGATGTCTGACGACAGCGCCACGATGGACCCCCGCGAGTGTCTTGCCATCGACGGGTCGGTGCAGGCGCTGGTTTATGCCGACAGCGGTTACACCGCCGAGCGCGATCAGACGCTGCAAGAGGGCGATAACTTCACTCACTATGTCCAACAGGCGGTGGTGCTATTTCCCTCCGCCAACAAAGCAGCCGCCTTCTTTACCGCCTCCGCCCAACAGTGGCCGGCCTGCCGCCACTACACCCACACCCAGTCCGGCTCGCTGTGGGACGTCGGGCCGATATCCAATACGGACGCCACACTGAGCACCATTGCAACTCAGCAGAACGCCATGGCGCCCGGGTGGGCCTGTGGCCGAGCACTGGTGCAACGAAACAATGTCCTTATCGACGTCAACACGTGCAGCGCGAACCCCGCCGACTCGGCGGTCAACATCGCCAACCAGATCGCCGCCAAAGTGCCTACATAAAGTGTGCCGCCAGCTGGGCCGACCAGCCCACCCGGTCACTGGGACGAGGCCCCACTCTGGGGTCAGTGGCCACCGTTTGCGATCCGCCAGAAGTACCACCCCACAGACGATTACCAGTCAATCCGGGTGTGGCCGATTCGTGGGGAGCACGATCCGGCCTAGGTTGCCGTAGATCTCTCCTGTCCCAGATATGAACGAGGGTGTTGTATCAGTTGACGCTGATTCACCTATCGCCGTTGGGGGTATTTGTCCTTCATGTTGAAGCACGTAATCGCGACCGCTGCTCTGCTCGCGGCACCCGTTGCCATGTTGGCAGGCTGCTCGAACGGGACAACCAGCGAACAGTCGAGTTCCTCGACAACCTCGGGCGCGCCCGGCGCGAAGACCATCAGCGCTGAGTTGAAATCGGCCGACGGCAAACCTGTCGCCAAGGCGACCATCGATTTCGCGGGCGGCTTTGCGACGGTGACGGTGGAGACCACGGCAACAGGCGTCCTGTCTCCGGGCTTCCACGGTATGCACATCCACTCGGTGGGCAAGTGTGAGGCCGACTCGGTAGCTCCGACAGGAGGTTCGCCCGGCGATTTCAACTCCGCTGGAGGCCATCTCCAGGTTGGCGGGCGAACAGAGCATCCGGCAAGTGGCGATCTGACCTCTTTGGAGGTCCGTTCGGACGGTTCGGCGAAGCTCGTCACAACCACCAATGCGTTCACCGAGGACGATTTGAAGGGTCCTGAGGGAAGCGCGCTGATCATTCACCAGGACGCTGACAACTTTGCCAATATCCCGGAGCGGTACACGCAGAACGGTGTCCCGGGAGCAGATGCAGAGACGTTGGCGACGGGCGACGCCGGTAGACGAGTGGCATGTGCCGTCCTCGCGCCCGCGAGCACCGCCAGCACCTCCACGTCGATATCCACGAGCACCTCGACGGTTACCGAGACGACCGGTGCTCCGGTTCCACCGGCCGGCAGTCCGACTACGACATCTCCACCGTCGGCGACTAGCACGACCACGGTGGCGCCGACGACCACGGTGACAACAACGCCATCTGCACCCGGTACCCCGTAGCCCGAACTCGTAAGGCAGGCCCGAAGTCCGTTCTCAGAATCCGCACAGTGTCGGTGCGAGTCCGGCTGGGGCACAGTGCTGCACCCACCGCAGACGCGTGCCTGCGATCTAAGTGACCGCTTGCACCCGCTTGCCCTAGTGGCACCTCGCTCAGGTTGAAATACAGCAAATCGCCATAATTCTGCGGTCGGCGTCAAACCGGCACTTTTGCCAATCACGTGCAAAGTTTCCGTGAACGATGTCCGTCCGGACATGGCTGGCACTACTTCAACAGCACCGCTCGACAGACCGCGCGGGACACGCCCGGCGGCGGCGCTGCGCTGCGCCGAGGGTCTAGACCGCAACAACCCCGCCGTGCAGCATTAGAGGCAGTACGGCCTTAATTGCACCGCGCCGATCCGAATCTTCGCCGTCAAAGCGCGGAGCCGACTTTATGCGCACCGAAAACCGCTGCGAGATCAGGATCCGACCGAAGGAGCGTCAGGAAGATGCGAACGATGCGGTCTGTCGTCGCCGACACGTTAGGTGAACCGTCCGAGGTTCTGCACCTGCAGACCCGCCCGATTCCAGAGCCCGGTCCCGGCCAGGTCCGGATCCGGGTAACGGCTGCACCCGTCGAGGCCAGCGATCTGCATACCATCCGCGGCAGATACGGATTCACCCCGGAGTTCCCCACCGTGCCCGGAATCGAGTCCGTCGGCGTGATCGACGAACTCGGTAGCGGCGCAGACGGTTTCACCGTCGGGCAACGCGTCATCACGATCGGAGTCACGGGCACATGGCAGGAGTACGTCGTTGCCGATGCCGAGCGGGTCTTGCCCGTTCCCGCCAACATGAGCAATTCCACGGCCGCCCAGATTCTCAGCAATCCGCTCACCGCCGTGATCTTGACCGGTGATCAACTCGATGTCCGACCCGGTGAATGGCTCTTGCAGACGGCGGCCGGTTCAATCGTGGGTCAGTCGGTCATCCAACTCGGCGCGCACGTCGGCTTCAAGACCCTCAACGTGGTCCGCCGTCGATCCGCGGTCGAGGACATCCTCGCGTTGGGGGGCACCACGGTGATCTGCACGGAGGATGAGGACCTGCGTGAACGGGTGGCCGACATAGCAGGCCACGACGGCGTGTTCAAGGCGATCGACTGTGTCAGCGGTCAGGTGGGTGCCGACGTGTCGCGTGCGCTGGCCCCGGGCGGTGAGCTGGTCGTTTACGGTGCGCTGTCCACGCATCGCCAAACAGATCCCGACAAGCTCACCATCCCCATCTTCGCGCGCTCATTGATCTACGAAACCAAGACCGTTCGGGGGTTCTGGCTGTTCCGCTGGTTCACCGAGACCCCGGAGGCTCGGATGGCCGCGACGATCGACCGGACACTTCAGCTCGCCGACAGCGGCGCGCTGCGCGTGCCGGAGGGCCAGCCGATCCCCCTCGAAAAGTTCAGCGAAGCCGTCTATTTGGCGGAAGCTCCCGAACACGGGGGCAAACCGCTGCTGGTGTTCGAACCGTAGCAGGTAGATATGTCCGTCGGGCAATACGGACTACTAGGCTGACGACCATGGCCGACCAGCTGTCTGACGAATCATTGAAGGCGGACCCGGCTCCGGTTGTCGAACGCTTCCTTTATGCACTGCGCGATTGGGACCTCGACGTTGTAAGCCGCCTGCTCGACGACGACGCCGTCTACCAGAACGTCGGGTATTCGAATATGCGTGGCGGTTCGACAATCGCTAAGTGGATGCGGCGGTGGTCAGAACTGCCGGGTGCCCGTTTCGACGTGAAGATCCATCGCATCGCCACTGAGGGCACCGCGGTCTTGACCGAACGCACCGACCTCCTTGCCTTCGGCCCGTTCGAGATGCACGTCTGGATCTGTGGCGTATTCGAGGTTCGCGATGGCCGAGTCACATTGTGGCGGGATTATTTCGACCTCTACGACTTCGGCAAAGCCGCAATCCGCGGACTGGCCGCGATAGTGATCCCATCGCTGCGGCGCAGCCTGTAACGCAACTGTCCCATCCTAAAATCCGCACGGTCTGGGTTCGGGTGCCAGTGGGGGCACCATTGCACCGCGTGTAAAGACGTTATTGGCCAGTCGCCCCGGTTGCGCTCTTGAGCCCCTAATTGCAGGTCGAGATCGGGCGCAGCCGTCTAGAGTAATGGCCTGTGCTGACTTGGCTCGCCCCAATCATCCTCGTCGTGGCGGTCACGGCCGCGGTCACCACCAAGCTTCTTGTGCGACGCCGAGCGCCCGTCGGCGGCTGGTTCATCGACTCGCCCCGTAGCGCAGGCACACTGTCGGTGATCGGCACCATGTTCGCGGTAATGCTCGCCTTCGTGATCCTTCTCGCGCTCCAGAGCTATCAGCGCGCGCGGGACGGCGCGAGTGTCGAAGCCGTAGCTGTCAGCGAACTGGAGCTCTGTCGCAGGAGTTTTCAAGCCACCTTTGAGCGACCATCTCCAGGGCGGACTGGTCTGCTACGGGCGCGCCGTCATCGACGACGAGTGGCCCGCGATGAGAGAGGGACGCTCCAGCGATCGGGTGCAGTCATGGATAGACAAGGTGCACCGGAACTTCGCCAACACCGACCCGCAAGGTGCGCGGGAGGAGACGGCGTACGCACAGTGGTTCGACGAGCAGGCGCAACGCCGCGACGGCCGGCGCGAGAGGCTCGCCGAGGCCACCCCATTCGTGCCCATTCCGCTGTGGCTTGTGCTGAGCATCGGGGCCTTGCTCACGATCGCCTACATGGTGGCGCAGGCGGATCGGCGCGAAGGGCTCTTAATCCAGGCGATACCTATCGGCTTCGTCACCGCACTCATGACCGCGGGGCTGCTCGTCATCTTTTTCCTCGACCATCCGTACGCGGACACCGGCGGCACGATCAAGCCGACCGAGATGCAGCGGACGCTTACTCTCATCGACCAAGGGGCGCCGGCTCCGTGCGACGAGCACGGTAGCCCTATCTCGCGGTAGCGGCAACCCACCGGCAATCCTCAACTCCATCTCTACGATCAGTCGAGGCCCCCGCAACCCAATTGGCAGAGGCAGCGGACTTAAATCCGCGCAATCTGGGTTCGAGTCCGCGGCCTGCCTGACGACCAAGGCACGTTTGCATGAAGGTGAATGGGACGGAGGGGGCCGGGCGCCGGTTTGTCGAATACTTACTCGGGCCGCATCGGAGATCACAAACGGATACTCGGGAGCCCAACGAACAAATCTCGCGCGGTGAACGGCTGGCAGACGCGGTACACCGCGTACTACGACGAACCACCGCAACCCGTACTAGAGCCTATTCCCGGGCCGACCCTCGGCTCCCCGTAGGGATCGTCGGCGAGGCGGACTCTCAAGAGGCGAATCCCCAAAGTCGAGCTGTTGAGCTGGGTCTCGAAGGTCGAACTCGGCCGTTCATGGAATCCTGAAATTCACTTATCGATTGTGGAATTCGACATATACAAAGTAAGCGCCCGGCATACCGTTACAACGTGCCCAAGAATGAATCAAACATTCCTGCAGTCCATCCGGTGATCGACAAGCTTTTGTCGACGGAGGATGCCACGCCGCCGAAGGCACTCTCCGGCTACGTCGGGCGGTCGTCTCGCGACGGCTACGTCCTCGTATATCCCAGTCTGCGCACGCTTGATCGCAGCTACGAGATCTCAGCCGCTGACATCTTGCACACCGAAGCGATCCCCGAGTCGATCAAGCCCTTCGGCGCCACGATGTTCTGGCTGCGGCCCGAGGCCGTAGTGGGGTTCCGGCATGTGAATACCGGGAGTTCGTCTGAAAGCAACGCGCCCCAACCGAGTGGACCGCAGTTTCCTGATGCGCGCGTTGGCCGGCTGATGATCCAGAGCCCGATGCTAAACCCGAGTGCAGCGCCGCCTGAGCAGATGCTAACCAGCAACGGATGGCAGGCCTTTCACTGCACATGCACCGAGTGCTCGGTCTGCATGTCTCATTGCGACAACTCGTGTTCGTCTTGACGAAGCCTGTTCGTCAAGGGGCATCATCTTTGGACCGAACCAGTGACTACGTCCGCTGAACAACTGAGCGCCGACGCCGACCGCACCGGCCTCAGCCCCTCGCATACCGCGGCATTGCGCTTCGAAGCCCCGTACGTCATCGAGAAGCTGGTCAAGAATCGGACCGCCGATTCCGAGGCCGATGCGCATCTGCTGTTCCGAGAGGCCAAGCGTTACATCGTCCTCGCACAGTCGGACCGTGCCAACGCGTGGCAGATGCACTCCTTACGGGTCGACGAAGCCTGGCACCAATTCGTGCTTTTCACCGCCGAGTACGCCGACTTCTGTGAGCGCCACTTCGGGCGATTTGTCCACCACGCACCCAGCAACTCACCATCGGCGGCTGCGAATTCGACACTGCAGCGGGCTACTTTCGCGGAATTCCGAACCCGCTACTTAGAGCTTTTCGGCGAGGGGTTGCCCTCGGTGTGGTTGGACGCTGAGACGGTCACCGAAGACCGGAGGTTGATCAACGAGCAGGTCGGTGCACTGACCGTTCGCAACGCAGGCGAGATGGTCGAACTGGTACGGGCCGACGGCACCATCTTGTTCCGGGTCAGTGCGTTGGCGCGCCCGGCGCTTCTCTTCGCGTCAACCACCGGTGCCTTCCACGTCCGTGAATTACCCGGTGATCTCACCGTCGACGAACGTGTGGGGCTGGCCCGTTCTCTGGTTGCCGCCAGGCTGCTGCGTGTCTATGGTTGAAGCCGCGGCGTCGTATGCGGCGCTTTGCGATACGCGCAAGACCCATCCTCTGCTGGTCTACGCATTACACCGCACCGGCCTGCGACCAGGCCCTGCGCTCGACATCGGCGCGGGTGCATTCGGCGACACTCGCTATCTGCTAGACCACGGCTTCGACGTGGACGCCGTCGACTCCGACCCTGTTTCGAACGAGCTGGCGAAGACTGTTAGCAGCGGTCGATCACGGTTCACCATGTCAGACAACGCAATTGAGGACCATCATATCCAGCGGGACGCGTACTCATTGGTGGTGGCGTTGCACGTCCTTCCCTTCATTCCGGTCGACGCGATCGACCGTGTCGCGGCCGACATCGTCGGCGGCCTGCGATCCGGCGGCGTCCTGTGTTGCACCCATTTCGGTGTTCGCGATTCGTGGGTCACGTCGGGTCTACCCATCAACGGCGTGACTGAACGACGCGCAGCAGAGCTGTTCGCCGGATTGCAGCCGATTTACTTCGGCGTGTCCGAGCACGACGGGTTCGACTTGGAAGGCAAGCCGAAGCACTGGCACGTCCTGCGACAGGTGCTCGCCAAGCCATGAGATCGGGTACCCATGGGGGTTCTATGCATTCACTCTGGCAGCCGTCCTCGCCTTGCTCACTTTGGCTACGGTTCCGGTGCCCGCACACGGCGTCGACTGACGTGCGACCCGCAGCGCGGACGTTCCGGTAAGTGGAAGACTCACAGGCGTGGCCGACGTCGACTTGCAGACCCAGGTGGCAATCATCGGAGCGGGTCCCGCCGGAATGCTTCTCTCGCACCTGCTCGCCGCGGCCGGCGTCGAGTCGATAGTGCTGGAAACTCGCTCGGAGGATTACGTCGCGTCCCGGATCCGGGCCGGCATCCTCGAACAGTCCACTGTCGACCTGCTGCTGAGTTGCGGACTGGGCGAACGGCTGGAGCGCGAGGGCGACCGGCACCGCGGTATCTATCTGCAGTGGCCCGACCATCGTCACCACATCGACTTCGTCGACCTGACCGGCCGCTCGGTCTGGGTGTACGGACAGACTGAGGTGCAGAAGGATCTGATCGACGCACGGACCGCAGCCGGCCAGGAGATCCACTACGAGATCGCCGACACGACACTGCACGACCTCGAATCCGTCGATCCCTCGGTGACATTCACCGACACCGACGGGCGCGAGCGGGAAGTCAGAGCAAAAGTCGTGGTCGGATGCGATGGGTCGTTCGGGCCCAGTCGCGAACAGGTGCCGCCGCACGTCCGCCGCCAGTGGGAAAGGGTCTACCCGTACTCATGGTTCGGAATACTCGCCGACGTCGCCCCGTCGACAGACGAGCTGATCTATGCCTGGCATGCCGACGGCTTCGCATTGCATTCGATGCGGTCCGCGACGGTCTCCCGTTTCTATCTGCAGGTGCCGAACGGCACCGAACCCGAAGACTGGTCCGACGACCGGATCTGGGAAGCACTGGCGTCCCGACTTGGCCACGGCCAGGATGGCTGGAAGCTCACCACCGGGCCGATTACCGACAGAACTGTGCTCCCGATGCGGTCGTTTGTCCAGACGCCGATGAGGCATGGCCGCCTGTTCCTGGCCGGCGACGCGGCCCACATCGTCCCGCCGACCGGCGCCAAGGGTCTCAACCTCGCCGTCGCCGACATCGCCCTGCTCGCTCCCGCATTGGTAGACCTGGTTAGCAAGGACGACCACCGGCTCGCCGACGGCTACTCCGACACCGCACTCCGGCGCGTCTGGCGGTGCACCCACTTCTCGTGGTGGATGACCACGATGCTGCATCGGGGTGAAGACCCGTTCGACGAGCAGCTGCAGCTCTCCCAGCTGCGTTGGGTCACCTCGAGCGAAGCAGGCGCGGCGGGTCTGGCGGAGAACTACGCGGGTTTGCCCATCGGCTTCTAGAACTCGTCAGGTTTCGAACATCGCTAGAGCTCGCATCACGGACAGAGGAACGTCTTCGCTGAGTCGTAGAGGAACGTCGCATCGTCTCGGCTGAGTTTCGACTTCTGGACGATAGCGTCGACTGCGCTATTTTCCTGTGGCTGTTTGCAAGCCACATTTTGCCCGAGGTCCAACAGATTCTGTTTCGAGCCACCGATGCCGTGATTCGTCAAGTCGTAGATGTAGTCGCCCTGGGCGTCGGCGGACGCGGAGGCCGCACTCGCCACCGATGTCACGGCCAGTGCCAGGGTCAGACCCGCGACTGCGCTGGCAATTTTCTTCCGGGTGTTCATTTCGGTACCACCTGTCTCGCGCGTGCTGACAGTTGACGCCAGCCCTGAATGCCGATGGCACCGATTGTTGCCACGGCCATCACCTGTAGCGCGCGTAGTGGACTACTCGATTTCGTACAAGCAGGAGGGCGAGGAGGTCGAGTACCTGACTACGCTATCCCGCCACTGTGCGGTGGCGGAATGGTCGTGTGATCGAGCCATACCGCGGAGGTGAGGACATGACGACCTCGAGAATTGAACCGTACGGCGCCAGAGAGCTTCGGGCGCTCGAGGATGCGCAATCTAATGAAGTGGTCGGCTACGGTTCGACGTTGCCGCCCTCCGGTGGCGGCGTGGCCCCGCCGCTTTCGGCCTCGCCCGACTCCAAAGCCCGTGTGAAGGGCGATCGCCAACCCGAGAAGGACCGCGGTCGTCGCCAGGGCGTCGAGGTGCGCGTGCACGGCATCGGCGATCACTCCACCTACAGTGCGCTGGGGCGGCCGAGGTACAAGGAGCTGGTGGACAGTCGCGTGTGGATCGGCGAGGTGCCGCAGCTGCCCGCACACCCACTGCGGCTGGTGAATTGGAGCCGTGCGAACCGCAAGATCACTCGGCACCTCAGCTGGTATCTGGCGTTTCCGTTCACGTTGATCAATGTCGCCGGCTACATGGAGCCTAAGGACACGTCGCGTCACATCATGCGGGCCGGCATCGGCATCGCCAGCCTGTGCCTGACGGTGTCGATGGCAGCCTGGCTGTCGGTGATCTTCGAGACCGCCTGGCAGACATTAGGACACGGCGACGACCGTCTGACCGGGGTTCTGTTGCAGGCGGCCGGACCCGGCTTGCTGATCGCGTTCATCGCGTACCGGATGCTCGCCGGTCGTGCACTGGTGGACAGGGCAGGCAATTTGATCTCGTTGGCCAGCATCGTCGTTCTTGTCGGCATGATCATGTTTCTGCATTCAAAACCGGCGACGCGGCCCGGCGGCTGGCTTCATCAGCTGGTCACGCCATTCGGCGATCCCGGCACTCCCGTTGACGTGATGAGCTCCATCGTGGCCGTCACGACAGTGATCGTCTTGATCGTTGCGTTGTGCCTGTGCGCGTGCGGGCTGTGGAGGAAAAACGATAGCGCCGCGTTCGCGGGCGCGGCGTTGTTGGTGATGATTGCGGTCACGCTCCTTCACGCGGCGGGCTCGATGCTGCGGCGATTCATCGGCAGTGTGGTCAGTTACGTTCCCAACTCGAACCACCAGCAGTTCCAACATGTTTCGCCCGGTTCGTCAATCGAGAACGTCCTACTGCCTCAACCCGACGACTTCGGCAAGGAGGTGGTCGCGCGTGTTGCCGACGCGTTGCAGATCGATCTGATCCCGCTCTTCTTCTTTACGATGCTCGCGCTGTTCGCGGCTGCGTTCTGGGTCGAACTGTTGTGGGAGCGCAGGCGCCGCAAGCGGATGAAGCAGTCACCGACAACTGCCCGACGCACCAAGGAAGCCAGCGGTACCCACAAGTTGGTGGTGTCCTTACCCAAGAGGATGGCAATACCGGTAACCCTGGCGATCGTTGCCACACCCATCGCTTGGACTCTGCTTTACGACGGCTTCAGCAGCGCCGGTGCCTGGCTACTCGCCGGTCTCCTCGTGGTGCTTCAGGTGGCCGGGGCAATCGCCATAGTGCTGATCATCATCCGCAGGCCGGAGAGGTTCGCTGATCAGCTTCGCAGCGTCTTCGGGTCAGTCGCCGACATCGCCGGATTCTGGGCGCCCGACCTGCACCCGCTGGCCGGGGCCTCATATCGGCGCGCTCTGCTGGCAGGAATCCGACAGACGATCAACGATCTAGTGCTGGAGTTTCCGAACGATCCGATCGCGCTTGTGGGACACAGTCAGGGTTCGGTCGTGTGTGCCTGGTTCGTTCGGGGAGGCCACTGGACGGAGCAACCAACCGAGGGAATGACTGATCGTGAGGCGCTAAAGGCGGGTGTGCACCGGCTTGCCTACACCCCGCGCTCTGACCGAATCGCGTTGTTCACATGCGGCTCACCGTTATCCACTCTGTATCGCACGTTCTTTCCCCGCTACTTCGACGATGCGTTCTTCGTGAAGACCTGGAGCATGACGTACAAGAGCTGCTGGTGGCGGAACTACTGGCGCAAGACCGACCCGATCGGATCGCAGGTACCGACGAGACGGGTCGTCGACAACGTTGACGTCACCGAGCGAGTAGACGAGGAGACGCTCGGGCACGGCGAATACTGGCGCAATGAGCGCCTGCGCAACAGCATCGATAGCTTCTTCAGCTCCGCCGAGGTGAGGCATCCGGTGAAAAGCGAATGAGTACGTGCATTTTTTCCGAGCGAACGGACGCGCGGCCTCGGTGACAAGCACTGCAAGGGTCTAGCCAAGATATCCGTGAGGCTCAGTGCTTGTGGGTCATGTCGTCGCCGGGCGGCAGGATCAGGAAGTTCGACATCATGCCGGTGTCCTCGTGCGGAAGTATATGGCAGTGGAAGACGGACTTGCCTACGTGCTGTTTGCAACGCTGGCGGATCACGACAGTCTGTCGCCGCACACCGTGTCCTGAATAGTGCCCGGCGGTACGGGTTTTCCGTCGACGGAGATGACTTCGAAGCTGTTGACGTGGATGTGGAACGGGTGCCCCTCGTCGCCGCCGGGCACCGATGCGGTTAGAGGAAACCGTCCCGAGTGGGCAAGCCACAGACCTAAACCGGGAAGCATCGTCCCTGATTCCATCGCGATGTACGAAGAATCGCGCTCGTTGCAATCATGGCCGGAGCCCTCGTAAGAATCCCAAGAATCCTCCAAGGCGTCCATCGCAGCCTTACTTACCGGGTACAACGGCCCACCAACGAAGGAAAGGACTACCGAGATGACCATGACGCGAAAGACGGTCGTCATAGCGTCCATGGCAGCTGCCGCGGCAACCGTCGGTTTGGCCGCTCCGGCAAGCGCTGACGACACTCAGAACGCCGACTTCCTATCCCCGTCGGGAAACATCAACTGCTCCATCATGTTAGAGCCCCCTTTTGTTGCGAATGGGGTCAACTACTCGGGTAACAACGATGTGCAGTGCGAGGTCGTTGACCATACCTGGCAGCCACCGGAAGGGTGCCCGCCGTCGGTTGAGGTCGTCGGGGCATCGATGCGGGCGGATGCGACTGATCCGCCAGTCGTCGTATGCGCGAAGTATCCGAACCAGCTTCCATTGCCCTGGCCGACGCTCGCCTATGGCCAGAAACAAACGCTTGGCGTGATCAGCTGCAACAGCGAGCTGTCGGGGATCACGTGCACCAACACGAACACAGGCCATTTCTTCCGCCTGTCGAGCGACTCCTACGACGTGGGCTGACAGCACAGTCAGCCCATCGACGCCCGGCAACAGCCGTCCGGGGCATCGTGTAGAGGATTCAGCGATCGCGTCCGACCGAACTAGATTCAGACAGCGTGACCACCATTCACGACCCAGCCGTCCGCGGCTTCGCCTCTGACAACTATTCCGGTGTGCACCCCGAGGTGCTCGATGCGATCGCCGCCGCCAACGGCGGCCACCAGGCCAGCTATGGCGAAGACATCTATACGGCGCGCCTGCAGGAGGTCTGCGCACAGCACTTCGGTGAGGGCGCCCAGACCTACCCGGTGTTCAACGGCACCGGCGCGAACGTCGTCGGCCTGTCGTCGATGCTCCCTCGCTGGGCCGCGGTCATCTGCGCCAAGACCGCCCACATCCACGCCGACGAAGGTGGCGCGCCGGAGAAGGTCGCCGGCATCAAGCTGCTAACGATCCCCGCGCCCGACGGCAAGCTCACGCCCGACCTCATCGCGCAGGAAGCCTGGGGATGGGACGACGAGCACCGCTCCCAGCCGCTCGTCGTCTACATCACCCAGTCCAGCGAGCTCGGCACCGTCTACACACCCGATGAACTAAGCGCGATCACCGACAATGCGCACGAGCATGGAATGCGTGTCTTCATGGACGGTGCACGGCTGTCCAATGCCGCTGCGACGCTGGACCTGCCGCTGCGGGCCTTCACCACCGACGTCGGCATCGACGCCCTGAGCCTCGGGGGCACCAAGAACGGCGCCCTCGGCGCAGAGGCGATCATCGTGCTCGACGCCGCCGCCTGCGACGGACTCATCCGCCTGCGCAAGACCCAGATGCAGCTGGCGTCGAAGATGCGGTTCGTCTCCGCACAGCTGCTCGCCCTGCTCGACGGTGACCTGTATCTGCGCAACGCCCGCCAGGCGAACGCGATGGCGACGCGGCTGAGGTCGGGTCTGGAGGCCGGAATCGCCGACGGCACCATCCGCGGCGTCGACTTCACCCAGCCGACGGAGTCGAACGCGGTGTTCGCCACGTTGCCGCCGGGCCTCGCTGACGAGTTGCGCAAGCACGCCCGCTTCTACGACTGGGACGCGGCCAGGGGAGAGGTGCGCTGGGTGTGCAGCTTCGACACACAGCGCGAGGACATCGACGCATTCATCGGGGAGGTCACCCGGCTCACAGGTTTGCGGGCGTAGGAAGGAATGGGCGGGTCTACTGTCTCCCCGCTCATCGGTCGTCCGGAGACCTGAGGAAGTCCATTGCGAGTCATCACCGTCGAAGAGCATTTTCATCATCCCGAGGCCTCCGCCCGCGTGCTGGAGTTGGCGGGGCCGCCGCCTGGCGCTCCCGACGCCGGCTTCGGCGCCTTCCTTCAGCGATTCGCGCCGGACAAGGATTCGGCGGAGCGTCTCGGCGGAAAGCGATTGGAGCACATGGATCGGGTCGGTATCGACATCCAGGTGGTGTCGCATGGCGCGAACAGTCCCAGCAGTCTGGACCACCCCGAGGCCGTCGACCTGTGCCGCAGGGTGAACGACGCTCTGGCGGAACAGATTTCGCAGCATCCCACCCGGTTCCGCGGATTTGCCACCATCCCGCTGCACGAGCCGGCCGCGGCCGCCGACGAGATGCGGCGATGCGTCAACGAGCTGGGCTTCGTCGGAACCCTCGTCATGGGGACCTGCGGCGGCTTGTTTCTCGACGACGAGCGGTTCGATCCCGTGCTGGCCGCCGCCGAGGAGGTGGACCTACCCATCTACGTCCACCCGGGCGTCCCGCCCGCGCCGGTCCAGATGGCCTACTACGCCGGAAATTGGCCTGCAGCTCTGCAATTCCTGTTCTCGAGCCCCGCGTTCGGCTGGCATGCGGAGGCCGGTATCCATGTTCTGCGGCTCATCCTGTCGGGGGCGCTGGACCGCCATCCGCGCCTGAAACTGCTCAGCGGTCATTGGGGCGAACTGGTCGCTTTCTGGCTTGACCGGTTCGACGAGACGATCGGCTGGGCGGACTATCTTCAACGCCCGGTCAGCGAGTACTACCGCGAACACGTGTGGGTAACGCCGTCGGGCATGTACAGCGAGAATCAACTGAAATTCATTCTCGCCGAGGTCGGTTCGGAACGGATCATCTACTCAGAGGACTTCCCGTATGTCGTCCGCGACAACGTCTCGGATTTCCTCGAGCAGGCCGACCTCACCGACGACGAACGCAACGCCATCGCCCACGGCAACGCCGAGAACGTGATGCGGATCTAGCCCTAGGCCAACGGCGCGACGGGCGGCGGCGCTAGTACTGCCGCAAGAGATCGTCCACCGCCTGCAACTCGGTGCGCTCAGAAGTAGTCGGTGGTCTGAGTGCTGGTGTTGTTATCGCAGGCAATGGTGATGTTCCAATTCTTGAACTGCGGTACCGCAGGAACGATCTTGAGGTCATAGCTGCCGTTGGCGGGCAGCGCGAAAGCGCGGTTGAAGTTGTCGGCCGTGTAGGTGCATTGCGACGCAACGCCACTGCGGTCGGTGATGTGGGCCTGCCGACCGCCGACGATCGTCTTGAACGAGACTGTCGGCCCCTGCAACGGCGCAGGCGGCTGTGATGATGGAGCGGCGGCGGCGCAACCTGACCGTTCGAGCAACCCGACAGCACGACGTGGGCGCCTTGTGTGGTCTGCAACTGGCTCATGGCATTGCTCTCCGCGGCCTGTTGCGTCGCCATGTCCGACGACCCCTTGACCTCTCCGGAGTCGCTCGCCGCGGCCGCAGCGCACCCGTTCATGGCTTTGGCCTGAAAGACGCACTGATTGCCGCCGTTTTGCTGACAGTTCGATTGCGATGCGATTCTGGCTTGGTCGAGGTCGGGTCCGATCCCCATGCCGCCGATCGACCGAATGGGGGGATTGTCGTTTGCAGCCCCAACGGAGATAGCGACGTAGGAGTCGGCGGCGTGGGCCGTCGCCGGAACACCGAGAACGCTTGCTCCCGCGGCGAGCAGAATGACGCCCGCACTGATTTGAAGACGCCGCTGTGGGGTGGTGTGGCTGATCATGATGCTGTCCTTTGTCTCGGGTGCTGCCCGGGATGGGTTGCACTCACCTACTAGGAGCAATCAGGCGCCTGAGCGGCCGCACTTTTCTGAGCACCAATTTTCAGTTCCGTAGTTAGTTCGCTGGTGGTCGCTGTCGGCTGGTTGTATGACGGCTGAGTATTCGCCGATTTGCGGCATCCGTGAGCGGATTCGACATTCGAAATCGAGCCAGGATGACAGCATTCGCACAGCAGAACACCAGGAATCTGGGTTGTGCATTGCCCTGTTTCTCGAGAAAACCGGCACGACCTCCTATCACTGCAGATCAGCGCATTGAAGGCGATATTGAAAGTGCCGTAAATTTAACCCGTAAAAGTATAAATTCAAATGCGAATCGGTTCATAATCCGAGGTCGAAATTGAGACCGATCGGCGCAAACTGCGTCGTTTTCGCGATAAGCGCTTCGCGCGAGGTTCATCATCAGCAGATACGGGGGTCTTATACAGGTTGGGCTGCGCTGTAGGAATCCACCGAGGCGTCCGCCACAACCGTTACGCAACCCGCGTAAGGGCCCGCAGCAACGGAAGGAACCACGATGAATCTGCGAATCACAGCGATGGCTGCGACAGCATTGGTTTCCGGCGGCGTGGGCCTGGCCGTTCTGGGGCTGGCGGGTACCGCGCGGGCCGCCGACGGCTGCGAAGTCCCCTACGGCTGTTGGTGTCCGGGCAAGGCGCTACCCAATACGAGCGAGACGATCGATTGGGACATGACTGTCTGCCACAACTATCACTATTCGCCGATGGGCGGATACGGCGAGTTTCTACCGGAGCCTCCCGGCTACTGCTGGAATCCCTTCTCGGACAACTTCCCCGGGGATCGCTGCTAGGTCGGGCCCTCGAGGCGGCCTCTAGGCTAAGCCAACGGCGCCGCGGGCGGCGACGCAACTGAAGCCGGTCCGGGCAGCGGCGGCGGGCCGGGCAACGTCGGAGATGTCGACCCGAGGTGTACCGGCGGCACGCCCGCCGCGAGTGCAGACAGCGGTCCGGGTGTGGGCGTCGACGGTGACTGCGGTGTCGGGGCCGCGGTGGAGGTCGCCGCAGCCGCCGTGTCCGCGGCCCAACTCGCCTGCAGTCTGTTCGCGACGAACACGGCGCCCTCGTCGACCATGCCGGTGTCTGCATATTTGTCGTGCACCGAGAAGCTTTTACCGGCAGGGTCGCAGACCAGGTCGTTGTCCACGCACAGGTCGACGGTCTTGGCCGCATACCGCGGGCCGACGACGATCGAAGGGTCGTTGATCGCCTTCATGAAGCGGGTCGACGGCTTTCCGAAGAGGGCAACCGCTGTGACGTGGTCGGCCACTTCGGGCGGCATCGGCGCTGGCACGTCCAAGGGCGAAACCCCGTCGGGAACTTCGCTCGCGGTGACGAATCCGATGACTGCCGCGCCTTGGGAGAACCCGCCGAGCACCAACTTCGTGTTCGGGCAGTTCGCGACGGTGTTAAGGATGTGCGCGCGTGCATCGACGATCCCATCGACGGCGGTCGCGAAGTCCATGGCGGCCGGATAGTCGACCCCGTACACCCCGACCGACTTCGCGCCGACTCGAGAGCGCAGCGCGTCGATGAACGCGTCCCCGGTAGGACCGGCGCCGGGCTGTTCGGTAGTACCGCGGGCGAACACCACCTCAGCATCAGGGCAGGGCGCCGCGTGTGCGGCCGGCATTTGCGCAGCTTGCAGCGCCGAAGCCGCTGTGACCGCAGCACCCACGAGACCCGCAAGACCCAATTTCCCCACGGGCCAATGCTGTCACAAAACGCCGCCGAGCGGGGCTAGACCGTAGAAGTAATGTGCGGAGTTCCTTTGGGCATCCGAGAGGGAAGCGCGACCGTTCTCAATATCCGCCCAGTGTCGGTTCGAGTCCGACTGGGGGCACAAGATAGGTGCCGGATGGGCTCGACGGCCCAAGGGGCACCTGGTAGGGCGACGGCGAAGTTACCGGAATTGGCGCCTGCAGTGAAGGCACCGGCGTCCACTGGGGAACCACTGGCGAGGGTGTCCACTGGGGAATCGTTGGCGCTGGAGTCCACTGCGGGACTAGGGATGGCATCTGCTGCGGCTGAGGTGATTGCAGTTGAGGCCCCAACAAAATGTGCAGAAGAGGCGAATGTTGTGGCAGCCATTGCCCGACTTCTTGCTGCGGTCCGACAGGACTCGGCAGCCACTGCCGGTCCGGGAAAGGTCGAGAGGCTTGCTGTTGAGATGGTGTTGACCCACTCGGCAGCCATGGTGGGGTCCACGGGGACCACGTGAGCGGTGGGGCCTGCGCGGCGGGACTTACCGTCGGCGCGCTGATGAGCGGCGGCAAGGCTGGCGGTAATGGTGGCGTGATGATGGGAGGGGGCGGCGCTGCGACCGGAGGTGGCGCAGGAAGCGCTTCGGCGGCCTCAGGCTCGACGGCGACGGACGTGTCTTCGAGTGGCATTTCGACCGCAACCGGGGTTGGTTCAGCGATCACTTGTGACGGTGCAGGTTGCCGGATCTGCACGACGGGTTTCCGAGTCGGGAGTGCTTGCGCCAACGGTGGGGCGGGTGCAGGCTGCGCCGCTGGCGTCGCCACCGGGATGCTCAGGGGTACGGGTGTCTGCTGGGGCGGCGCCGCAGAAGCGGCAGGAGCTGGAGCCGCGGCAGCAGATTGCGTGACCGGTAGCTCGGGCACCAGAGCACTTGGCTCGGCCAATCCGGCCGGGACGGAGTTCCGGTCGAAGGGCTGGACCTTGGCGGCGACCAACATCGCCAGCGTCACCGCACCGATCACGAGGGTCGCGGCCGCGACGTTCCCGATGGGGATTCGCAGCCTAGGGTCCGCTCCGGGGTGCGGGGAAGCCCCCACATCTCCGGTGTTGTCGAACAGGGCTACTTGTGTATCCGCGTCGGCCAGTTTGACTGGGGCATGGTCGAGTGCGGCCAGTTCGTCTGGGTCCTGGGAGTAGGCCAGACCACAAGTGGACGCGTCCGAGTCCGGCACATTAGCCGCAGCCAAAGCCGCGCCACGGGCAAGAGCGAACTCGGGTTCCTCCGGAACGATGACCGGCTGAGATATGAGCCTTTCCAGGCTCGACTTCACCGAACAGACCGACGACCGTGAACCCACCACAAATACGCTGCCGGGCTTGGGATTTCTGGTTTCCAAGGTCGCCGCCATAGTGGGCAGCACGTCCGCTTCGTCGCCATCGTCCATGGCGCACATTCGGGCTTCCACGATGGACCCGTTGTCGCTGTCGACGACCGACAAGGTCGCGGTCCCCGGTTTCATCACCAGCACTGCCATGGTGTCGTAGCCGAGTGCTCGACCGACGGTCCGGGCCAACGCGCCTGCGGCGTTCTGCTCCGCCAGTAGCACCACGTTCTGCAGATCGCGTGAGGCGATGCCGTCGCTCAACGTCGCCCGTGCGGCCTCGTCATCCCATGTAACCCCGCTCATGACCAAGTGGTGGCCGGTCGAGACGGCTTTGTGCTGGATCGCCAGGATTCTGGCGCTGATCTGTTCTGACGGGCTGGCCTTCACGTCGCCGTCGGCGGTATCGAAGGTTGCACATTCGATGATCACGCCGTCGGCTTTCTCACCCTCGATGAGCACCATACGGACGGTCGTGGTCGTCACCGACACACCAAGCACAATGTCCACTTGCCCCTCCAGAACGTCCGGCAGCATTTCCTTATTCGGAGGCGTTGATTCGACGCTACTCCTCCGGATCAATTCGCATCGCGGATCGGTGGACTCTTATTTCTGTACCTGTGTCTGCAATCTTCTGCCGCATCCGCACAAATGGTGCTATCAAAACGGTTCCGGCAGCGGGCTTTTGCGCTGAGACCATCTGATCCCGATGAGTGCTGCGAGCGAATGCTGCTACCTTCTTCCGTGTTTCGCTCTGTGTATTGCGAATACTGTTGCACTAGAAATGATCTGGAAGTTCCGGAATCGGCCGTCCCGTGTTGCAGGCCTGCGCGAGTTCGCCTCTACTGACCGCGGGGACTGTTAGCTGGGCAGCCGGCTGATGCTCTGCAGTGTCCTGCGACATTCATTGACGACTCGGGCTAGCCAATGGCTACCGAAGTTGGAAAGACTAAGAGTCGATACCTGCGCGCTCGTCATCACCTGAGTCGCTCAGCTCGCCGAGAGGGATGCTGCAACTTCCGACAGCGCGGAGAGATGCTCGTCGACGGTCGTCAGCCCGGCGCCCATCGTGTTGACCGAGACGTGAGAAGCGCCGGCCTCGGCCCACGCCGCGAGCCCCTTGGCCACCACATCGCCGTCCCCACGCCAATCCACCCGGCCCTCCATCCCGATGGCCGCAGGATCCCGGCCCGCCTCAACGGCCGCGCGTTCGATGATTGCGCGCGCTTCGTCGAGCTCGGGCCCTGGTCCGATCATCGGAAACCACCCGTCGGCGAGGCGCCCCGCCCGCTCGTACCCTGGTGCCGATTTCGCCCCGATCCACACCGGAATCGAGCGCGTAGGCATCGGCGCGATACCCGCCCCGGTGACATGGTGGAACTCACCGTCGAACGTCACTGTCTGCTCGGTCCAGAGCCGACGCAGCAAGGTGATCTGTTCGGCCGACCTCTTGCCGCGGTTCCCGAAATCCTCTCCAAGCGCTTCGTATTCGACGGCATTCCAGCCCACGCCGATACCGAGACGGAGCCGGCCGCCGCTCAACAGATCGACCTCGGCGGCCTGCTTGGCGACCAGAGTGGTCTGGCGCTGGGGCAGGATGATGACGCCGGTGACGAGCTCCAACTTCTGCGTCACGGCGGCGAGATAGCCGTACATGACGAACGGCTCGTGAAAGGTCGTGTGCACGTCGTAGGGGCCGTCCCAGCCGGTGTGGACCGCCGGGTCGGCGCCGACGACATGGTCGTAGACCAGGATGTGGCTGAACCCCAGTTCCTCCACCCGCTCGCCGTACGCGCGGACAGCCCCTGGATCTCCGCCGAGTTCCGTTTGTGGGAACGTCACGCCTACTCGCATGTGCTGTCCTTCCGGATCACTGGGCTGAATAGCTACGACAATGCGTGTGCTCGCCGCATTCCCGAGACATCATTGCCGAATGACTGATGACCATGACTACCCCCAGATGGCAGCGAGTCGAGGACGCATCGAGCCTGCGCCGCGGCGTGTCCGCGGCTTCCTCGGCAATGACCTGGTCTTCGACACCACCTCGGCGCGCTACGTCTGGGAAGTGCCCTACTACCCGCAGTACTACATCCCCCTCACCGATGTGCGAACTGAGTTTCTTCGCGACGAGGATCACCCGCAGAAGGTGCAACTCGGGTCTTCGCGGCTGCACTCACTGGTGGGCGGCGGGCAGACACACGAGAAGGCGGCCAGGGTCTTCGACGACGGACCCGTCGCGGGCTTGGTGCGCTTCGAGTGGGATCGGCTGCGCTGGCTCGAGGAGGACGAACCGATCTACGGCCACCCGCGCAATCCCTATTCACGCGTCGACGCACTGCGCTCGCACCGCCATGTCCGCGTCCAGCTCGACGACATCGTGCTCGCCGACACCGTCACTCCGGTCCTGCTCTTCGAAACCGGCTTGCCCACAAGGTATTACATCGACACATCGGACGTCGCCTTCGAGCATCTAGAGCCCAGCCCCACCGAATCGCTGTGCCCGTACAAGGGCACGACATCAGGCTATTGGTCTGTGCGGGTTGGCGACACGGTACATCCGGACCTGGCCTGGACATACCACTATCCGCTGCCGTCCGTCGCCCCGATCGCGGGCATGGTCGCGTTCTACAACGAGAAGCTCGACATCATCGTCGACGGAGTCGACCGGGGACGGCCGAAAACGCAGTTCAGCTGACCGCATCCAGCCGGGCGACCTGCGCCTGAAACAGAGCCGGCAGCGTTGATGCGAGCCTGGAGTCGAACGGGCCACCGCACGGGCCGGGAGTGTATTCGGCTGTTACCAGAACCCCTGTGTGGTAACCCGGCGCACTCGAGCGGCCGGCTGAGGCACCGGATCTGACGGCCGCCGACCGCAGTGCATTGAAGTTCGCCGACCTCTTCGCCACCAACCACCTGGCGATCGACGATGCGGTGTACGACGACTTGCGCGGCCACTTCAGCGAGGACCAGCTGGTCGCGTTGGGACTGCACTGCGCTCTGTGCGTCGGGCTGGGGCGCCTGGCCGCGACATGGCACGCCGTTGAGAACCTGCCGGAGGAGTTCCGCGCAGACAGCGATACACCGCTGGCCCCATGGAGCGCGAAATCCGTTGTCGCGTCGGGCTAGCGCTTGATCACCGAGATCGAGTTGTCCCCGAAATTCACAACCCAGGCGGTGTGCGTGGTCGGGTCGGCGGCCACGGTCTGCGGGCCGCCGCCGACGTCGACGGTGCCGGTGACGCCGCGTTTCTCGGCGTCGATCACCGATACCGACGTGCTGCCGCTGTTCGTGACGAAAACCGTGTGGGCATCGGAATCGACCGTCGCCGCCGACGGTTGACGCCCGACTGCGATGGTCTGTGTGACAGCCCGGGCGTCGAGATTGAGCACCGAGACCGAACCGTCGTCGGTGTTGGGGACGAAGGCAGTACGGGTGGGCGGATCGATGGCCACGTCGTTCGGATTGCGGCCCACCGCAATGGTTTCGACGACAGCGGACTTCGCCGGATCGACGATCGAGATCGTGGCGTCGCCGCGTTCAGACACGTAGAGCAGATGGCTCGTCGGATCCACACCCATTTTGCCCGGCCGACTGCCGACTTTGACTGTCGCCGTGATGGTTCGGGATCCTGCGTCGATCACCGACACCGTGTCGTCTCCGGCGTTTGCGACGAAGACCTTACGCGTCGAGGAATCGACCTCAATGCCTTCTGGGCTGGTGCCGACTCCGATGGACCCCGTGATGGATCCCGACCCGAGATCGACAACCGACACGGAGTTGCCGCTCGTGACGTATGCGGTCTGCGTCGTCGGGTCAACGGCGGCGAAGGTGGGCGCCGTGCCCACATTGATGACGGCGACACGCGATGTGGCGTCGGCGACGTACAGCGAATCGTCGCCCTCGCTGGTCACATACGCCTTGTGAGTCGATGGGTCCGATGCGACGTCGTGCATCGGTCCGGCGCCAGGACCGAACGTCGTCGCGACGAACGGCGGCCGCAGCGGCTCGTCGGCCAACGCGGTTGCACCCGCCGCCAGCCCCAGGATGAGAACCCCGACTGACACCCCGAAAGCTCTGAACACGACAATCCCCGGATCGAGTCGACTCCCTCGTAGCCGAGAGTCTGCCAGCTCAGCAGGCGCGCGTGCGGTATCTACCTGCAATCTCCATTGAATCTCCACATGACCTCCAAGCGCTGGTCTCCGGCGCGAAGCAGCATGAAATCGTCAAGCAAGAGCGAGCGTCGGCTCGCCTGAACGAGGGTTTCTCATGAAGCACATCATTGGTTCGGCACTTATCGGTACCGGCCTCGCGGCGGCGGCGCTGACGCTCGCAGCGACCGCGCACGCCGAGTCGGCGGCCATCACCATCGGTCAACTCGAGGCGCAGGGATTCGAGGTCAAGCTCGATCGGGTCGGCAGCGCGCCGCTCAACCAGTGCGAGGTGACCGACGTTCGCAATCCGCGGGAGCGCACGGAGCTCGTCCACGTTGGCGGGCGGGGTGACCGGGACTTCATCCCTGTCGTCGTCAAGCGGACGATCACGGTGTCGCTCGACTGCTCGCGCTGACGGCGTTGTCCGTGAATGCGTCAGCCCGTCGTGGCATCCAATATCGCCTTGAGCGTCGCGCTTGCACCGTGCTCTCCAAGGGCTGTGCGGTAGCGCCCGAAGGCGGTGACGAAGTCAACGTTCTCGGCGGCGCCGCTCGCCAGCAGCGGTTCGACCCTCAGCGCCTCGCGTGGATCACCCGATATCAGTAGCCGACGGGCGGTCTCGTCGAGATGCGGCTCGGTCACTTCGAAGGTCTTGCCGTTGTCATCCTCGCCCTGCAGCACGCGGCTCCAGGCAGCGAGGATGAACGCCGGCATCTGGTGGTCTACGCCGCGCGCGAGCACCTGCTGAATGGTGGTGGTCAAGAACACCGTCACCTTGGATGCACTGTCGGAAGCGATGCGGGTCAGCTGGTCGTGCATGGCTTCGTTGGAGAAGCGGTCGAGCACCGTGTTCTTGTAGTCCACTAGGTTCACACCGCGCGGCGCCTCTAGCAACGGCAAGACAACATTGTCCAGAAAGCGTTCCAGCAGTACGGGTATCTGCGGGTCGCGCATCGCCTCGGCCACCTCGTGGTAGCCGAGCAGCAGTGCTGGATAAGTCAGCGTCAGGTGGCCGGCGTTGAGCACGCGGACCTTCACCTGCTCCCACAGCTTCACTTCGTCGCTGAACTGAACGCCCACACTTTCAAGTGCCGGGCGGCCGTCGGTGAACCGGTCCTCGATGACCCACTGGCTGAATTCCTCGGCAACGAGTGGGATCTGGTCGTCCAGACCGCTCGCCGCGTTGAGGCGCGCTGCGTCTTCCGCCGAAACCGAGGGCGTGATGCGATCGACGAGGGAGTTCGGAAAGGCCACATTGGAATCGATCCATGCGCCGAGTTCCTTGTCCTTCGCGCTCGCGAAGCCGACGAAGGCAGACCGCGCCACTTCGCCGTTGTGGCGCAGGTTGTCACACGACACCACGGTGAACGGCTTGGTGCCCGCCGAACGCCGCCGCGCCAGCGCCTCGGTGACGAAGCCGAACACGGTGCGCGGAGCGCCATCTCCGCACAGGTCGTCGAAAACGTCAGGGTGGTGGGTGACGAACGCGCCCGACTCCGGGTCCACGTGATACCCGCCCTCGGTGATGGTCAGCGTCACGATGCGAAGTGCCGGATCGGTCAACAACTTCAGCACCTCGGCTGGCTGCTCCGGCGCGAGCAGGTAGTCGAGCTGGGCGCCGATGACGCGCACACTCGTGTCGCCCTTGGCCGGCGCGACGGTGAGCGAATACAGACAGTCCTGGGACCGGAACTGATCGGCCTTCTTCCGGCCCCGTTCGCCACCGGCAAGGCCGATACCCACAATGCCCCAATCCTGTTGGTCGGGTAACGCGAGGCAGCGATCGACGTAGAAGGCCTGATGCGCGCGGTGGAAGTTGCCGACACCGAAATGGGCGATACCACGTTTGAGTTGGGTGCGGTCATAGCCGGGTGTCGCAACGCTCGATGGCAATGTCGCAAGCGTGGACTCGTTGAGCTCGGTCATCCTTGACCCTCCAAACAGACGGTGCTTACTTCTCGCGGAGCAGCCGAAGATCGGAGGGTTCGCGCAAGAGGTCCTCGAGAATCTCGTTGCCTTCGGTGTTGTATGGCTGACGCATGTGTTCGTCCCACGCGGCGCGCGAACGGAACATCTCAAGCATCATCCAGGTGTCCGAATCATCTTGAGGCTGCAGGAAATGCATGAACACACACCCCGGCTCGGTCAGGGTGTTCTGGCGCATCGACCGCAGTTGATCCTCGGCCTCCTGGAGGCGGTCGAGGCGCGGCTTGATGGTGACGACCAGATACAGCGGGCCGTCCTGCTCGTCGCGGTCATCGTCCGACAATTGGCACCTCGATCGAGTTCTGCAGCGTGTCGATGAATGCGTTCGTGTTCTTGCTCTGGACAAAAGCGGCGACTGCGTCGTACACGGCGTGCTGGAAGTCTGTCGGCATCAACTCGCCATGCGTGATTGACAGCAGAATCTTGTCCTTCCACAACGACTCTGAAGCCTGTCGCTGATACGCGGGCAGTGACGACACATCGACGTCATTCCGAATCGGCACGGATCCCTTCAGTTTGTTGAACTCCAACGATGTCTTCGGATCCGCGATCGTCGCCATGAACTTCATCGCGTTCACGCCGTCCTTGGCGTCCGACGACACCACGAACGTGTCGACGATCGCCAGGTACGCGCCCGTCGTCCCCGGATAGGGCACATACCCGAAGTCCTTGCCTTCGACCGATCTGTTCGCGACGAGTTCGCCGTAGACGGAATCGTTCATCGAAAGGAAGGCGCACTGCCCGGTGGCCAGTTTCTTCGCCGCCTGATCCCAGGTCAGGCCGCCAGCGTTCGGGTCAGCGAGAGACACGATCTGTGCGAATCGCGAAAGCGCTTGCCTGAGTTGAGGTCCCCGCCAATCGAATGAATCGTCGCGGATCTTGGACCAGCCATCGGTACCGATAACGCCGAGCAGTGTGTTCTCGAACAATTCGGTTGCGGTGAACCTGTCCTTGCCGCCAAGGCACAACGCGGTCTTGCCGGTTGCCGCCACCTTCGCGAGATCTGCCTCGAAGGCCTCGGTCGTGTAGCCGGGTCCGGGTACCGCAACGCCGGCGTCGCGCAGCATCCGCTGGTTGAACCACAACACATTTCCGCGATGGGAGCCGGTGGGTACGCCCCAGGCCTTGACCCGATAGGTCGCGGCGTCGAGCAGTGCCTGCGGCATGGTCTGATCCAAACCCGAGCTCTCGTACACGCCGGACACGTCGGTGATCCGGCGGGCGTCGACCCACGCGCGAAGCGAGCTGCCCAAGAACGTCTGCCATACGTCGGGCGGATCGCCCGCCTGCAGGCGCGCGGCGAGGGCGACCTGGACGTTGCTCCCACCACCGCCTGCGATGGCGCCGTCCACGACCTCCACATCGGGATTTGCTGCCTTGAAAGCGTTGAGCAGCGCTTCCAGCGCCGGATGCTCCGAGGGTGAAACCCACCAGGAGACCACTTCGAGTCGTTTGGTCGGTTCGGAGAAGTTGGCCTTCTGCCCGCTGCCACCGCACGCCCCGAGCGCGAGGGCGAAGGCCAGCGCGATAATCCAATAACGCCTCATGCTGCTGGTTCTCCAACCTTGTTGGGCGTCGCCTTTAGGTCGAAGGCGGCGAAACTGGTGACGACAGCGAAGCAGAGAGCGGGCACGATGAAGGAGGTCGCCGGGCTGGTCGCGTCAAGAAGGCGTCCCTGGATCAGCGGCATGATCGCGCCGCCGACGATCGCCATCACAAGCCCCGCGGCGCCGAATTTCGTTGCGGGCCCGAGTCCTTGGAGAGCAACGCCGTAGATCGTCGGGAACATCAGCGACAAGCAGAACGACACTGCGACGAGGGCCACAACGCCGGCCATGTTGGGTGAGAACATCGCAAAAATGCAGAGTATGACCGCGAGTGCGCCGAGTAGCAGGAGGACTTTCGTCGCACGGACCCGCCCGATCACCCATGTCATGATGAATCGGGAGATGAGGAACACGATCAGACTGACCTGCAGCAGATACCCACCAAGCTGCAACGAGCCGTTGAGCGCCTGTTGTGAATATTGGATCAGGTAGGTCCAGGTACAGACCTGCGCAGCGACATTGAAGAATTGCGCGACCACGCCATAGACGTAACGCTTGTTCGACAGCAGGATCTTCAGCGGTCGCTGGCCTTCCAGATCTCCCGACTCGAACTCCTCGACGATCGGCGGCGACTTCTTGATGGCGATCACCAGACCGATGGCGATGAGGACGAATCCTAGGCCGAGGTACGGTCCCATCACCGCACCGAGTTGACCGGCACGGATTGTGTGTTCCTGAGCCGGTGTCAGGTTGGCCATGTTCACCGGTTCGTCCAACTTCGGCAGGATGAGGGTGGCGGCCAAGAGCACACCGATGTTCGTCCCGACAGGGTTGAAGGCCTGCGCGAAGTTGAGCCGTCGGGTCGCCGTCTCTTCCGGTCCGAGCGAAAGCACGTACGGATTGGCGGATGTCTCGAGAATCGAACAACCAGCAGCGATGGCGAACAGCGCGATCAGGAAAGCCTCGTAGGTCATGATCTTGCTGGCCGGATAGAACGCGATCGCGCCTGCCGCGGCGAGCAGCACACCGGAGAGAAGGCCGGCCTTGTATCCGAAGCGCTCGTTGATCAACGCCGCTGGGATTGCCAGCAGGAAGTACGCACCGAAGTACGCCAACTGCACCAGGGAAGCCTGGAAGGTGTTCATGTCGAAGATGTGCTTGAATCCCGCCACCATCGGGGTGGTGAGGTCGGCGGCAATGCCCCATGCGGTGAAGCAACAGATGAGGACCACGAACAGCAGGCCCATCCCCGGGTAGATCAGCCCCCCTTTTCCCGTCGCGGCGGTCGGTGCATCGGCGGGCTGATCGGCGTGCTCGGTCGTCGTCATGCTCAAGTACCTCTCGTCGGCTGAGTCAGCCAATATGTGATCTAGATCACGCTACTCAGATGTCGTGACCGAGGGAACAGGTTCCGCGTGTGAGTTGACGTGGGTATTTGTCCGATTGGACCCGTTTGTAGACCCGTTGCGTGAGCTGGTGCGCATCGCGCTGACCCCACCTCACGTTCTCGGAACATGTTGATCACAAGCCGATCACGTGCCGCGCTGCGTCGGCAGATCTGTCGGATCTGATTGTTAGCTTGCCGAAGGCAGGCCCGAAACGGGATGAGGTGTGGTGGCGGTGGCGAAACGATTGGTCAGCAGAAGCCGTGTGTGGACGCACGCGCTGGCGGTGTTGTCGGCGACGCTGCTGCCGTTGGCTGCCATCGTGATTCAGTCTCCGACGGCTTGGGCGTATTCACGCGAGGGCCTGCCGGTCGAATACCTCCAGGTCCCGTCGCCTTCGATGGGGCGCGACATAAAAGTTCAGTTCCAAGGCGGTGGACCGCACTCGGTGTATCTGCTGGACGGTCTGCGCGCCTTGGACGATGCCAGCGGCTGGGACATCAACACGGAGGCATTCGACTGGTTCTACAAATCGGGGATATCAGTCGTGATGCCCGTCGGCGGCCAGTCCAGCTTCTACACCGACTGGTATCAACCGGCGCAAGGTAGCTCGGGCACCTCGACATACAAGTGGGAGACCTTCCTCACTCAGGAGCTGCCTGCGTGGCTCACCGCCAACAAGCAGCAAGATCCGACCAACAATGCGGTTGTCGGACTGTCGATGTCGGGTGGCGCTGCGCTTACACTCGCCATCTGGCACCCCGCGCAGTTCATCTTCGCCGCGTCGCTGTCGGGATTCCTGAACCCCTCACAGGGACTGTGGCCCACACTGATCGGTATCTCGATGAAGGATGCGGGCGGCTACAACGCTTCCAACATGTGGGGACCGACGAGCGATCCGGCATGGCGACGCAACGATCCGATGGTCAACGTCGCCAGGTTGGCGGCCAATAACACGGCGGTGTGGGTCTACTGCGGCAACGGAGCGCTGTCTGATCTGGACGCAAACGACGGCAACTTCGGCACCCAGTTCAGTGCCCAGTATCTGGAGTCCATCACGCTGTCGACGAACAAGGAATTTCAGAAGCAGTACATCGCGGCAGGCGGACGCAACGCGAAGTTCAATTTTCCGGACGACGGCACTCACAGCTGGGGCTATTGGGGATCGCAGCTACAGGATATGAAGCCCGACATGCTGCGGGTGCTCGGCGTGCAACCCGCTTGAGGCCACGGGTCACAGCGGAGCAAGCGTTGCCTGCATGTCGGGTGTGATGAGGGTGTTGCGGTCGGTGTGGTTCCACAGTTCGACGGTTTGGAATGCCCAGAACAACGCGAACTCGATGAGCAAGATGGTCTCGAGCGCGAATACCGGGATGCTCCATGCGTCACGTTGCGAAAGCCAGCCCATGGTTGCGAAGGCCACCGCGCCGAGCAGGGAACCCAGCATCATCCAGCCGATGAATCGGTAGCAGTTCCGGTACCGTTCCCGCGTCTTGGGATCCTGCTCGTCCTGGTTGCTCACCAGATAGGCATTGATGAACACGACCGCGACGATGATCGTGAAGATGATTATCGCCGCAGCGTAGTGGGCCGTCGCCTCAAACAGTTTGGGTGCGAAGAAAAACGCCGCGACGAAGCAGGCAAGAATGACCGCGGACAGGATCCGTAGCCGGTTGCCCCATTGTGTGGTGTCGCTGTGCGACTGTTTGTCGACGACATACACGAAGGCGAGGATCGCGGCAGCGACGATCAGCGCGACGATCGTCGCTCCGACGTTGTTGTTGATTGCGCTCAGTTTCTCGTCGGCCGTGGGCAGGATCAGCTGGCAGCCGCCAGGTTCGGGCATTTTGGCGGGGACGAATGCGACGAAAAATGCTAGCGTGCCCGCAAGGTTGAGCAGCACGTCCTCGGTGTCGTTGCTGCCTTTGTAGACGATCAACATGATGCCGAGACAACAGAGTGCGGCGGCGAAAACATTGCGCGCGGCGGTGTAGTAGTAGGCGCTGATCGACCCCTGCCAGCAGTCTGTCGGAATACTGTTGATGAGCACCGCCGCGAAGAGCAGGACGATGATGACGACCATGCCGCCGCGCAGATACCGGTAGGTGTCTCGCCCTGTCTGCAGTGATTTGTCCGATGTAACAGACATTGCGCCCCCGATGTCGTATGGCCGTAGTTCGTGCATCGACGGTATCGCCGCGCGTTTCACTTGCGGGGCAAGCCGCGCCGGGTGATCCGGCGACTAGGGCCGTCAGGCGATGCAGGCCCCGGTGTCGGATGCTTGTGTTCCAGCCGCCCCCGCCATCTGCGGCCGCACCTGGGCGGCGGTTATCGCGAAACCGGTCGTCGAATCATTGGTCTGCGCACCGAAATACACGCCCAGAACCTGACCGTTGAAGTCGACGACAGGACTGCCGCTGGAGCCCGCTTGTGGAAACGAGCCGATGAGCACGTACACCTGGCGCGTCACCGACTTCGAATGGTAGATGTCGGGCCCGTTGAGTTCGGTGACCTCGCGGACTTGGGCCGGCGAGACCGTGAACGACGCGGCGCCGGGATAGCCGAGCACCAACGCGTCGGTGCCGGCGCCCGCCGTGTACTCGGCGAAAGGCAGTGGACGAGCCGCTAGGCCGGGCACGGCGAGGATCGAGATGTCGGCTTGCGGATCGTAGGAAATCACTTGGGCGTCATATGTTTTCCCGTCGGCGTCCACCGAGAAGCCGTCGCCGCCTGCAACGACGTGGGCATTGGTCATCACCCTGTTGGGCGCGACGACGAAACCACTGCCCTCCGTGATCTTCTCGCAGCTGTGCGACTCGCCGCGAACCTTGACCACGCTGGGCCGTTCCTTCGCGACGACGTCGTCGGCCGACACGCCGGGATTCGGCGCCTCGACCGATGTGGACGGCCTTCGGTCGAACCGTTGCAGGACCTCGCCCAGGCCGCCGCAGCCGGCCAGCACAGTCGCTAGCGCAAGCATCGCCGCCGCGACGCCTACCCGCGTCATCTTTGCGACATCGCTAGGCCGGCATCGGTTCGCTGACCTTCACCAGCATCTTGCCGATGTTCGCCCCGGTGAACAGCCCATTGAGTGCGTCGACGCAAGATTCAAGGCCGTCGAACACAGTCTCGCGGTGGGCCAGTAGACCCTCCTGCTCCCATCCCCGCAGCGCGTCGAACGCCTCGTCGAAGCGGCCCCATTCGTCGAGCGCGTTGAATCCTTGCATCGTTGCCGTCTTCGCAAGCAGGTTCACGTAGTTGGCCGGACCCGGATGCTGGCCGGTGAGGTAGCTCGAGATGACACCGCAGAGCACCACCCTCGCCTTCGGCGCCAGGCGGCCCAACACGGCGTCGAGGATGGGCCCGCCAACATTGTCGAAGTAGACGTTGACCCCGCGCGGACAGTGCTCCTTCAATGCGGCAGGCAGGTCGCCCGCTTTGTAGTCGATGCACGCGTCGAAACCGAAGTCGTCGACCACGGCCCGGCACTTGTCCGGGCCGCCGGCGATACCGACGACCCGGGCGCCTGCGATCCGTGCGATCTGCCCGGCGACCGAGCCCGTTGCCCCCGCCGCGGCGGACACGACGACCGTCTCGCCGGGCTGCGGTCGGCCGATGCCGGTCATCCCGAAATACGCTGTGGCACCGGTCGGTCCGTAGATCGACATCACGGCCAGCTGGTTGGTCAGCCCGACGACGGGGGTGGCGAAGATGTCGTCGCGGATGATGACGTAGTCCTGGAAGCCGGTCAACGTGGTGACCACGTCGCCGACGGCATAGGCGTCACACCGCGATGCCACGACCTCGCCAATGCCGGCCGCGCGAATGACCTCGCCGAGCTGCACCGGCGGCAGGTAGCTCGGCTGGTCGTCCAGCCAGGTGCGTGCGGCTGCGTCGATACCCACGTAGGTGGTGCGGAGCAAGGCCTCACCCTCAGCGGGCTCAGGAGCGGGCGAAGAGACCAGTTCGGTGTCGTCGTGCTGGACCAGTCCGGTGGGGCGGCGACGGAGCAGGATCTGGCGGTTTGTCAGGGCGGGCACGACGCCGAAACTAGCGAACGCCGCCGCCGTTTGAAGCACCTACGCTCCAACGCGTTGCACGGCGGATTTCGTCATTTAGTTGCGAGCAAACCAAATGAGTCGCAGAATTCACATGAGCAACATTCGTGTAGCTCGGCGCGCGGGGACGTCCAAACTGCAATTACTGCTTTTGGGGGCTTGCTGTGCGCCGTCTGTTCCACTCCGTCGGTGTCGTCGTGCTGTCGATCGCCGCTACCGTCCTGCTGACCAGTGTGCAGACGATGACGGCATTCGTCGCACTCACCGCGACCGCGTTGATCATGGGTGGTACGGGACATCCGCTGAGCACCCCGCAGGACAGCCCAGACTTCATCAACAGCTACACCGCCGACGCCAACAACGACTACATCGTGCTGACCGGATTCTGTGGCGCCGACTCGTGCACGCCAACCGCGGTCAGCACACCCGAGCAGTTCATGCCGGTGTCGGGCACGATGCCGTTCGATCAATCGGTCGGATACGGAGTGACCAACCTCAACCAGGCGATCAACGTGCAGCCGGCGGGCGAGTCGATGGTCGTCTTCGGGTATTCGCAGAGCGCACGGATCGCATCGGTAGAGAAGGGCAACCTCGCCGCGGCGGGATCGACGCTTCCGGTCTCGTTTGTGTTGATCGGCAACCCGAACCGTCCCAACGGCGGCATTCTGGAACGCTTCGAGGGTCTCAAAATCCCCATCGCCGGCATCACGTTCGACGGGGCAACACCCACCAACACCGACTTCAAGACCGTCGACGTCACCCGCCAATACGACGGTTGGTCTGACTTCCCGACCAACCCGCTCAACCCGTTCGCCACCGCGAACGCCATCGCGGGAATCAACTACTTGCACAGCGACTATCAGAGTGTGGGGCTCGGCGACGCGCTGTATCAGGGCTCCTACGGCGACACCGACTACTACATGATCCCGAGTCAGCGGTTGCCGCTGCTGATGCCTCTTGCCGACGCGGGAGTACCGAGTCCGGTGATCACCATCCTCGACGCGCCCGTACGGGTGCTGGTCGAATCCGGCTACGACCGGACGATCAGCCCAGGGGCGCCGACGAAGGCGAGCATTCTGTACTTCCCGAACCCGGTGCAGACCGGCGTCAACTTCATGATCGCGATCCCGACCGGACTGGACGACGGTGCCCAGGAGGTCGCCAACATTCGGCCGTTCGGAACGCCGCCGATCGATCAGCGCAGTCCGTACGGTGTCGGCGGTCCCCCCGTGAACGCCGGTTCGTTCGACTCCACCGGTGCGCCGATCGCGTCGGCGCCGGCTCCTACGGCTCCCGCGCCGAACACGCAGCCGCTGGCCGCCACACAGGGCACGGCGCTGCCGTCTACGCCACAACCCGCCGCTCGGCCGGCTCCACTGCAGCCGCTTGCCACGGCGGCCGCGCCGCCTGCCACGGCACCGCCCGTCACGCCGCCGACGCCACCGTTGGACAAGGCGACTCCGGTCAAACCGGGGACCGGTATGGCAGCGCCGTGGTGGAAGCCTGCCGAGATGCCCAAGCCCGCGCCCGCCGAGGTTCCGAAGCCCGCGCCGGCCGATCTGCCCAAACCCGTGCCTGCGCCGGTCGAGCTGCCCAAACCCGTGCCTGCGCCGGTCGAGCTGCCCAAACCCGCACCCCCAGCCGATCTTCCGAATCCGGCTCCTGTCGAGCTTCCGAAGCCGGCGCCCGCGGATCTCCCGGCGCCTGAGCTGCCGCGCGCCGATTTCATCCCGAAGCTCGTGCCGCCGAAACTCGATCCGCCCGTGCAGGCCCCGATTCCGGCCGAACTGCCGCAGCCCGTCGACATTCCGGCACCGGTGTTCAATCCGCCGGAGATACCTGCGGCAGCGCCGATACCTCCGCCGATACAGGCGCCCGTCTTGCCTGAGCTGCCCGCCCTGCCCGCGGCGCCGCCACCGCAGATGCCGGTCTTGCCGCCGATGCCCGCGCTGCCGCCACCGCCACCGATGCCGGCCCTGCCAAATCTTGCCAATCTGCTTGGGGGGCTTCGCCTCCCGTTCTGAGTCACCGCAGTTTCGGAAGCACCGTCGCCGCGACCTTTTCGGCCTCGGCCTGGTTCTGCGCGTCATCGCCGCCACGGCTGTAGACGTCGACCTGCATCGGGCCCGAGAGAACGAACAAATGCCCGTCCTTGAAGTAGGCGTCGTCGCCAACCCCGGGGATCGACGGAGTGTCTGCCTTCGCGACATTGAAGCCATCCGCTGTGACGCGGGAGATGAACACCGCAAGCTGGCCTGACGACTGCTGCCACTGGCAATAACGCGTCGAGGCGTTCGCGTCCGCGCCGTCCCTGTCGATCTGGGTGATGTCACGACCGGTCAACTGGGTGACATCGGCGTCGCTCAACAATGTGCAGGGGTCGGGGATGTTGCCGGCTTCGCCCTTGGGACTCGGCGCCACCGCGCCGGACGTGGATGCCTCAGCAGCTGTCGTTTCCGGGGCGGCCGGCGGCGAAGCGTTCCGGCTGCAACCAGCCAAGACGAGGACCAAGACGATGACGATGCCCAGACGGCGATTCATGGGTTCCCCTCGGTAGACGTAGGCGACTTGAATCCAACACCGCCGAAGGGCGTGTGGTGGCCCAAATCCGAAGATTCAGTCGGCAGGGCAACACGCGCTGGTGTCAGCGAACGTTCGTTCATCGTCGTGGGGGCCCTATTGCCTCTGCGTGGCTGCCTTCGGGGCGCTCGCTGGTCCGCCGCATGGCAGACACGAGTTTGCTGGCGCGACACGATGTGATTTGAAGCTCATTTTTTCGCTGAAAACTAAGAATCCGTTATTCGACCTCATGCGTCACATTGCTATCTGTGGCTTGCCATGGGCTCATATCCACAGCTCAACGTGCATTTATTGGATTGCTTGACTGCGGTAACGAATTCATGACGAATAGTTTCCTAAGCGGTACCTGAGACAGTTAAGGGGCATATCGACAATTGGCCGAGAACGTTTCTCGGTGGCGAAATTTTCGTCGCTACACTCGACTCGAGACCCTGCGCCGGACTGGCGCAGCTGGACGTACATCCTCGCCGGACGTAGCCACAACCGGCGCAAGCACCGATGAACAGGGCAAATACCGTCATGCATGAGAACACTGGCCATAAGGACGTGACCGAGGCCACGGTCGTCGAACCAGACTTCGTCGTGCTCGGCACCATCGACATCGAGCGCGGAGCGATCGCCGACCTCGCCGTCAGCACCGACGGCACCACCATCGTCGCGACCCACTACGGCGACGACAGTGTCTCGGTCATCGACGCCGACGCCATGGTCGCGGGCAGCGCCGTCTACGTGCCCGGTGAGCCGCTGCTGGTCACCGCCGCCGAGCGGCGTGCCTACGTGACGGTGACCGACCAGAGCTATGACTCGATCGCCGTCATCGACACCAAAACCAAGCGCATCATCTCGACGTACCAGGTCGCGGGCAATGCGACCGATGTCGCGGTCAGCCCGGACGGCACCCGCATCTTCGTCGGCCACGTCGCGCGCGACGGTGTCGGCCTCGCGGTGATCAACACGTTCGGTCGGCTCAACACGATCGACATCGCCGATGGCGCGGGCCGAACCGTTGATGCGGTGCGGGTTAGCCCCAATGGCCGCCTCGTGTACGTCGCCACCTCCGATGCCGACAGCGGCAGGCTGATGGTGGTGGACGCCGCCGAGGGCCGCGTGATCCGTGAGGTGCCCATCGCGTCGCCGATCAGGGATGTCGCGCTGAGCCGCGACGGCGCCCTGGCCTACGTCGCCAGCTTCCATACGCACTGGGGCGGATCCGTCGACGTCATCGACACTGCGATCAACGAGATCACCGCCAAGGTCGGTATCGGCGGCGCACCCATGCAGATGGTGGTCAGCTTCGACGGTGCCCGCGTCTACATCGCCGACTACGAGCACGTCGCCGTGCTGTGCACGGAGACGAACTCGATCGTCGACACCCTGACAGTGACCGCCGAGCCGTCGTGCGTCGCGGTCAGCCCAGACAGCAGCCGGCTGTACATCGCCGACCACGCCGGCGCCATCACAGTCATGTCGGTTGCGGTCGATACGTCCGAGCTCGACACGGAGTTCGTGGCGAACGTCAGCACTGTGCCCCCGCTTCGCAAGCTGGAGCCCGCGGGCGTCTAGCTGTTGCGGGTCATGACGTCATAGACGTTCTAGATAGCCATCTGTTGGTCGTCTGTCCCACGCCAAGCATCGACGGCAGTCTGCAGGGGCAAGCCGAGCGCAATGCAGAGTCCAACTACCGTGCCGAAGCTCGGGCTGGGCATTCTTCCGACCTCAATCTTGCGCAGTGTCTCGGGTGAGATGCCGGCATTACGCGCGATCATCGCGGGGTCGCGACCGGCTCGGGCTGTCCTCATCAGCGCCCCGAGGCGTTGGCCGGCTTTCAGCTGCTCTGGGCTCAGAGGTACACGCACCATGCCGGTCAGCATAGCCGGTATTTAAGTACCGGTCCTGGTACCGTCGTAACGGTATAAAAATACCGATGCTGGACGGAGGTCGAACGTGATCGAACTCAAGACTGCCGAAGAGATCAACAAGATGGCAGTAACTGGTGAATTCGTCGCGGAAACGCTGGCGACGCTGTCGATCCAGGCGCAGCCAGGAGTGAACTTAATGCAGCTTGAGCACCATGCCCGCGCGCTGATTACTGACCGCGGTGCGAAATCATGCTACTGGGACTACGCGCCGTCGTTCGGTCGCGGTCCATTCCGGAATGTCATCTGTCTGTCAGTCAATGATGCTGTGCTGCATGGCATTCCACGCGACTACGTGCTGCGTGATGGCGACGTGTTGAGTCTGGACTTTGCGGTGTCGATCGACGGTTGGGTAGCCGATTCTGCGGTCACGGTCATCGTCGGTGACAGCGCCGACGCCGCTGACAGAGTGCTGATCGAGTCGACGCAAAGAGCCCTTGACGCAGGTGTCGCCGCAGCGGTACCCGGCGGTCGACTCGGGGACATCTCCGCCGCAATCGGCGAAGTCGCGACCGCCGCCGGATATCGCGTCAATGTCGAATTCGGCGGGCATGGATTAGGTCGCATCATGCATGAGGATCCCCACATCCCCAATCGCGGACGGCGTGGGCGCGGATTGCTGCTGCGGCCGGGCATGACCTTCGCGCTTGAACCGTGGTGGGCACGAGGCAGTGATCGTCTGGTTATCGATGCCGACGGCTGGACCCTGCGCTCGGCAGACGGGTCGAACACGGCGCACTCCGAGCACACCATCGCCATCACCGAAACTGGCCCGCGCATACTCACTCCTACACGATGCGCACACGAGGCGAAGTGACGTGATGCACCGCAGACTCGTGGTCCTCGTACATATGGTCCAGGAGCGTCAGCGCCACTGGTAGCGGGTCTTCGGCCGGCCCGCCTTGCCGTAGTCGGTGTGCCGGGTGACGGTGCCCTCTTCGGCGAGGCGCTCGAGGTAGCGCCACGCGGTCACCCGCGAAACCCCCACCCGTTTGGCGACCGCGTCGGCGGTGATCCCGTCATCGGAATCCCGTACGGCGCGGGCGATCTCGTCATTGGTGCCTGCCGCCGCACCCTTCGGAGCCGCGGATCTGTCGACGCCGACCCGTAACTCGGCCAGCGCGCGATCGACCTCGGCCTGACTCGCCGCATCGGTGCCCGCGGGCAGGGCCTCGCGGTAGCGCTGGTACCGCTCCAGACGGTCGCGGAACGCCGCGAACGTGAACGGCTTCAGCAGGTACGCCAGCGCGCCGTGGCCGACCGCCGCGCGCACCATCTCCAGGTCCCGCTCCGACGTGATGGCGATGATGTCCGGTGTGGGACGAAGGCCCGAAAGTCCCGACGCCAGCGCGATCCCGTTGGCATCTGGAAGGCCGATGTCGAGCAATACGAGATCGATCGGCGCGTCGGTCGCTGCGGCGTCGGCCGCGGCTCGCATCGCATCGCGAGCGGTGTGCGCCACCGCGGCCACCGAAAACCCGTTCAGGCGTTGCAGATACGTCTGATGCGCTTCGGCGATCAGCGGCTCGTCTTCGACGATCAGCACGCTGATCACGAGTCGCTCACCGTCACCGTCACCACCGACCCGTACGTCATGTCGGCGGTCAACGTGCCGTTGTGGCGTTGGACCACCTGTGCGACCAGGGCCAGCCCGAGGCCGTGTTGTCCGTCGTCGGTGGACTTCGTCGAGTAGCCCCGCTGCATGGCCTTTTCGAAGGTGGCGGCGTCCATCCCACGGCCGCTGTCGGCAACGCGGATCAGCAGCGTGTGATCGTCCTGGCTGACGGTGACCTCGACCCACGGATCGTCGCGATCGCAGGCGTCCATCGCGTTGTCGATCAGATTTCCCAGCACGGTGACCATCTCCTGGCCCGACAACGGCACGTCGTCGGTGTTCGACGGCAGGTGCGTGTCTTCGGTGACGGACAGCTCGATTCCGCGTTCGCCGGCCTGCGCGGTCTTGCCGAGAAGCAATGCGACGAGCGCGGGTTCGCCGACATCGGTGGAGAGCCGGTCGACCAGCCGCTGCGACAACTCGAGCTCGTTGGTCGCGAACTTGACCGCGTCGTCGGCACGACCCATCTCGACCATCGTGATCACCGTGTGCAGCTTGTTTGCGGCCTCGTGCGCCTGCGAGCGCAGCGAGTCGGTCAGCACCTGCAACGAGCTGAGTTCGCCTAGCGCGCCCTGTAATTCGGTGCGGTCGCGGATCGTCACGACTTCAGAGTCCAGCGGACGGTTGTCGACCTGCGACCGGTTGACGACGAGCACCCGCTCGTCGGTGACGTGCACTTCGTCACGGGCGCCGGGGTTGTACGTGCGCAGGAATTCAGGCAGGTCGGACGGGGCGACGGGACCAGGTGGCAGGCCGAGCAACCGCCGCGCTTCGTCATTGACGAGTGCCACCCCGTTGCGGTCGAGCACGATCAAACCCTCGGACACCGAATGCAGGATCGCGTCGTGGTGTTCGTACATCACCCGAAGCTCGTCCGGCCGCAACCCGTGGGTCTGGCGCAGCAGCCTGCGTCGGATCGCCCACACCCCGACCAATGAAATCGCCAGCGCGCCAACGCTGACCGCGGCGATCGTCGGCCACTGGGATCGCCAGCGCTGCGCCAGGGTCTGCTGGGTGATGCCCGCCGACACCAGGCCGACGATCCTGCCCGAGGCGTTGCGGACGGGAACGATGGTGCGGATCGACGGCCCGAGTGTTCCTGTGTACACCTCGGTGAACGTCTCGCCGCGCAGGGCGGGGTCGATGGTGCCAAGGTAGTGGCCACCGATCTGATGCGGATCGGTGTGCGTGAAGCGCGTTCCGTCCGGCGACATGATCGTGATGAACGCGATGTCGGTGTTGGTCCGGACGGCCTCGGTGACCGGCTGCAGAATCTCAGTGGCCCTTCCGGATTCGATTGCCGCGGCCGTCGACGGTGAGTCGGCGAGCGCGGTGGCGATGGCGACGACTTGTTGGCGGGCCGCCGCGTCGGCATCGCCTCGGGCATCAAGCAGTGCCAGGCCGCTGCCTGCGAGCACGACGACCGCGATCACCAGGACCTGCAACGCGATCGCTTGTCCGGCCAACGAGCGGGGCCACCACCTGCTCAAGGTGCACCCAATTCCTCGGCGGCGATTGCGAGGATCTCGTCTCCAACGCCGACTGCCACGAAATGGGCCGCCTCTGCGACGGGATGCCACACCGCACCGGGCATCGCGCCGGCCACCGCCTTATTGATGGGATCCGGGACCAGGCGGTCTTTCTGCGTGCTCGACTGTCCCATCCCGGGTCGGTCCACGCAGACGAGGCGTAGATGCAGAACGAGCGGGCCGTGCGGATCGCCGACTTCGAGGTACGCGAGCTTTCGGCCGTCGGAGGTCATCGCCTCTGCCATGCCGTCTGCCCCTCCGCTGAACGTAATGAACTAAAGCGTGACCTGGCTCACGTACTGGCAGAACCTACTTGCAGATCACATTCGATGTCGACCTGGAGGTAGCCCGCACATGTCCGTTCTTGACCGCCAGCCCCCCGTATCAGAGCCGCCGGATCCGCCGCGTCGCCGCGATCGGACGCACTGGCTCTACATCGCCGTCATCGCCGCCGTGTTGGTCGGTATCGCGGTCGGCATCCTCGCTCCCGAGGTCGGCAAGAGCGTCGGCGTACTCGGCACCATGTTCGTCGCGCTGATCAAGATGATGATCGCGCCGGTGATCTTCTGCACGATCGTGCTCGGCATCGGCTCGGTGCGTAAGGCCGCCACGGTCGGCAAGGTCGGCGGTCTGGCCTTCGTCTACTTCGTGGTGATGTCGACGTTCGCGCTTGCGATCGGCCTCGTCGTCGGAAACCTCATCCACCCCGGCAGCGGCATGCACCTGTCGCAGAGCGCCGCGGGTAAGGGCGCTGAGCTGGCCGAGAAAGCGCACGAGTCGGGCGGGCTGATGGACTTCGTCCAGCACATCATCCCCGAGTCGCTGCTGTCGTCGTTGACCGGAGGCAATGTGCTGCAGGCGCTTTTCGTCGCGCTGTTGGTCGGGTTCGCACTACAGGCCATGGGTAGCGCGGGGGAGCCCATCCTGCGCGGCATCGAGCATCTGCAGAAGCTGGTGTTCAAGATTCTCGTGATGATCCTGTGGCTGGCGCCGATCGGCGCGTTCGGCGCGATCGCGAACGTCGTCGGACAGACCGGGTGGACCGCGGTGACGCAGCTGTTGACTCTGATGCTCGGCTTCTACATCACCTGTGTGCTGTTCGTGTTCGGTGTGCTCGGCACTCTGCTGCGCGCGGTGTCGGGGGTGTCGATCTTCAGGCTGGTGCGCTACCTGGCCCGCGAATACCTGCTGATCTTCTCGACGTCGTCGTCGGAGTCCGCGCTACCGCGGCTGATCGCCAAGATGGAGCACCTCGGCGTGGACCGCAGCACCGTCGGCGTCGTCGTCCCGACCGGCTACTCGTTCAACCTCGACGGGACGGCGATCTACCTGACGATGGCGTCGCTGTTCATCGCCGACGCGCTGGGCAGGCCGCTGGCGGTCAGTGAGCAGATCGGGCTGCTGGTGTTCATGATCGTCGCCTCCAAGGGCGCGGCGGGTGTGACCGGTGCAGGGCTGGCCACGCTTGCGGGCGGGCTGCAGAGCCACCGCCCCGATCTGCTGGACGGCGTCGGCCTGATCGTCGGCATCGACCGGTTCATGTCCGAGGCCCGCGCCGTCACGAACTTCTCCGGCAACGCCGTCGCCACGGTGCTGGTCGGGTCGTGGACGAAGACCATCGACAGGGACAAGGTCGACGCGGTGCTGCGCGGAGACGATCCGTTCGACGAGCTGACGATGGTGGACGACGACGGACCCGCTCGGCCGGCGACATCAGGCACGGCCCCGCGCGCCGAAGAACCGGCACAGGAGGAGCGTGTCCCTGCGCCTGCATAGGGCGTGCGACGAAGGCCCGGCCGGTACCCACCCGGCCGGGCCTTCTTGCGTCGTTACGTTCGTTGGGTCAGTGCGGCGAGCAGTCCAGCGTCACCGAGATCGACTGGCTGACAACGTCGAGAACCAATGCGCGGCGGTCACCGTTGTTGCCGGGGCCGACATAGGGCACCCACTGCGTCACCTGCTTGGGGTTGCGGACATTGGTCACCGTGCACTCGCTCATCGGCGCGGTGCCAACCCGGTCGATGTTGACCGTGTAGCCCTCGCTCTGCAGCTCGGAGATGACTTGCTGAGCGGGCCGATCATCGGCCGATGCGAGTCCGCCGGGCGCAGCCACCGCAGCGAATGCACCCACAGCCGCGGCTGCGAGCGTCCACTTCTTGCGCATAATCGCACCTCGATTTCGTCTGTTCGCTCAATGATCCCCCAAATGCATCGCTGGGGACACTCGTTTCGTTCCCGGGTGCAACGGAGTGATGCTCATCGCAGGCGAGCCGTCGCGTAACCAACGCCACAGCCGTCTAGTTCGTCTTCCATCGCGCGGTGGTTAACCATGAGGGTGTGAGTCAGACATCGGTGGTCCGCCAACCGGCCACGGCCACCAGGGTCCGGCTATCGCACCACGTCATCACGCTCGACGACGGGCACAGGGTGGGTGTCACCGTGGGCGGCCGCGGCGTCCCGCTGGTCTTCCTGCATGGCATCGCCCTCAGCGGGCAGGCCTACGTGCGACTGCTGAGCCGGTTGGCGGGCATGGGCTTCCTGGTCGTCGCCCTGGATGCGGCGGGCCATGGATTCACGCCGGATCTACCCCGCAACGCGGCCGGGTTGAGCGAACGGGTCGACCTGACGCTGCGCGCGCTCGACGCGCTCGGTGTGCGCGAGGCCGTCTTCGTGGGGCACTCCATGGGCGGCCGCATGACGGTCCGATTGGCCGCGGTCGCGCCTGAGCGCGTGCTGGCGGCGGTCCTGTTGAACGCCGCCGCGGGCGCCCCGTTCGACGAGTCCATCCGGACGCCGACCCGATCGCCTCGGCGTGCGGCGCGCACGTTGTTGAACGCGGCATACGACGCTCCGGGCGACAGCCGACGGCTGCCCGCGCCCGAGCGCAAGCGCTACCTGCGACAGATGTCGTCGGCGCTGGCCCGCAATGTCCGCACGCCGCTCGGGCTGCCGGGGGCCGCCCGGGCAATCATCGCCTCGGGCGACTACACGCACATGCTGGAGGCGATGCGCGAGCACAGGGTGCCGACGATCGTCGTGCACGGTGAGAACGATCTGGTGGTGCCGTTCGAGAGTGCTCACGACATGGCTGAGCGCGCCGACGCCACGCTCTACAAGGTGCCGGGTGCCTACCACTCATGGATGCTGGCCCATCCGCGGCAGGGCGCCGACATGATGCGTCAGCTGCTGGACGCTGAGCTCGGCGACGCGCTGCGCGACGCGGCCGGCCGGCGCGGGGTCACGGCAGAGGGCTGGCGCGACGCCCTGCTGACCGCGGATTCGCCGCTGCGCTCGCTGGAAGACAGGCCCGTCGACGCCGTGGGCATCGAGGCGTTCGACCACGTCGAACTGGACCGGCTGCGCAGTGTTTGTCGTGCGCCGGGCCGTTCGAGCGGCGCACGGCGTCGGCGCTGGTTCACGTGGCGCCGTAAACCTGCCTCGACGTCAACTGGCGGAACTGCCGACATCGTTGTGCCGGCGAGTTAGCATCGCGACCATCTGACCGCCTCGGAGGGGATGGCCGATGGACAGCACGATGCAGGACTTCCCGCTGACGACAACCGGCATCATGCGCTACGCGTGCGGCGTGCACGGCGATCGCACCGTCACCACCGCGACCGGCGACGGCTACCGGCACACGACCTATCGGGAACTCGGGAAGCAGGCCGCCCGCATGGCGAATGCGCTGCGCCGGATCGGCATCACCGGCGACCAGCGGGTCGCGACGTTCATGTGGAACAACGCCGAGCACCTGACCGCCTACATGGCCATCCCGTCGATGGGTGCGGTGTTGCACACACTCAACATCCGGCTGTCGCCCGAACAGATCGCGTTCATCGCCAACGAGGCAGAGGACCAGGTCGTCATCGCGGACGTCTCTTTGGTTGACCAGCTGGCACCGGTGCTGCCGCACCTGGAAACCGTGCACACCGTGATCGCGGTCGGCGACGGCGATATCGGTGCCCTTTCGAAGTCCGGCAAGACCGTGCTCCGGTACAACGACACCCTGGCGGCTGAGTCGCCCGAGTTCGACTGGCCGAAGATCGACGAGACCTCGGCGGCCGCGATGTGCTACACCAGCGGAACCACCGGGAATCCGAAAGGCGTTGTCTACAGCCATCGTTCGAGCTACCTGCATGCCATGATGACCAACACCGCCAACGCGGTGGGTCTGAGCGCCACCGACAAGGTACTTCCCGTCGTGCCGATGTTTCACGCCAACGCTTGGGGACAGCCGTACGGCGCGTTGATGGCGGGCGCGGCAATAGTGTTGACGGACCGGTTCCTCGACTCGAAATCGCTGATCGACCTGATCGAGACGCAGCGGCCGACCGTGGCAGCGGCTGTGCCGACGATCTGGAACGACGTCATGCATTGCCTGGAAACCGGTCCCGGCCGCGATATCTCGTCGTTGCGGTTGGTGACCTGTGGCGGGTCCGCGGTGCCGGCTGTCGCTGATGAGGGCGTTCGAGGATAGGCATGGTGTTCGGATCGAGCAGGCGTGGGGAATGACGGAGACCTCGCCGCTGGCGACGATCGCGCGGCCGCAGCCGGGTATCCCGGACGACCAACATTGGGCCCAGCGGTCCACTGCAGGGCCGGGCGGTCTGCGGGGTCGAGGCGCGGATCGTCGATGACGAAGGCAACCCGCTGCCGCACGACGGCGAGGCGGTCGGCGAGGTGCAGGTGCGCGGCCCATGGGTCACCGGCTCGTATTACCGCAACCGCGATGAGTCGAAGTTCGAGGACGGCTGGTTGCACACCGGCGACGTCGGCAGTATCGACCCACTCGGCTTCGTCACGCTGACCGACCGCGCCAAGGACGTCATCAAGTCCGGTGGCGAGTGGATTTCGTCGGTGGAGCTGGAAAACCACCTGATGGGCCATCCGGCGGTGTCGGAGGCCGCGGTGGTCGCGGTGCCCGACGAGCGTTGGCAGGAACGGCCGCTGGCGGTCGTCGTCGTCAACGAGGGCGCCGATGTCTGCGCGCGGGAGTTGCGGGAGTTCCTGGGTGACAAGGTCGTTCGCTGGTGGCTACCCGAGCGCTGGGCGTTCGTCGACCACGTGCCCCTCACCAGCGTCGGCAAGTTCGACAAGAAGACCATCAGGGCCCGTTACGCCGAAAACGCCTACGAGATCATCGAGCACCGCGACTAACCTTCTCGCCGCGAGCAGACGCTAACGCCCGCAAAATCGCCCCAGGATAGGGCGGACTTTTGCGTCTGCTCGCGGGCGGAAGCCTTAGCGCTCAGCTCGTTGGTAGGCCGTCACCACGGCCGCACCGCCGAGACCGATGTTGTGCTGCAACGCCGCGGTGACGTTGTCGACCTGACGCTTGTCCGCGGCTCCGCGCAGCTGCCAGGTCAATTCCGCACACTGTGCGAGGCCCGTCGCCCCAAGCGGATGGCCCTTGGAGATCAGGCCGCCGGACGGGTTGACCACCCACCGGCCACCGTAGGTGGTGTCGTTGTTGTCGATCAGCTTCGGGGCCTCGCCCTCGCCGCACAGGCCCAGCGCCTCGTACAACAACAGTTCGTTGGCGGAGAAGCAGTCGTGCAGCTCAATCACCTGGAAGTCGGACGGCCCGAGGCCCGACTGGTCGTAAACCTTCTGTGCGGCCTGGACATTCATGTCATAACCGATCAGGTTCTTCGCGCTGCCGTCGAATGTGCTGTCGAAGTCGGTGGTCATCGCCTGCCCGACGATCTCCACGGCCTGGCCGCCCAGGCCATGCTTGTCGACGAATGCCTCGCTGGCCAGGATCGCCGCGCCCGACCCGTCCGAGGTGGGGGAGCACTGCAGCTTGGTCAGCGGATCGGAGATCATCTTCGCCGCTAGGATGTCGTCGAGCGAGTACTCCTCCTGGAATTGCGCATACGGATTGTTGACCGAGTGCTTGTGGTTCTTGTACCCGATCTTGGCGAAATGCTCTGCGGTAGACCCGTGCTGGCGCATGTGCTCTCGACCGGCGGCGCCGAACATCCACGGTGCCACGGGGAACGCGAACTCGTCGATCTCGGCCATCGCCTTGACGTGCTTGCCCATCGGCGATTCACGATCCTCGGCGCCGCCCTGCAGCGGGCCGGGCTGCATCTTCTCGAAGCCCAGCGCGATCACGCAGTCGGCCAGCCCGCCGCGGATCGTCTGCGCGGCGAGGAACAGCGCCGTCGAACCCGTCGAGCAGTTGTTGTTCACGTTGGCGATCGGGATGCCGGTCATGCCGAGCTCGTAGAGCGCGCGGTTGCCGGACGTCGAGTCGCCGGCCACGTAGCCGACGAAGCCCTGTTCCACCTCGGCGAAATCGACGCCGGCGTCTTCCAGCGCCTTGGTGCCGGACTCCTTGGCCATCTGCGGGTAGTCCCACCCTTCACGGCGGCCCGGCTTCTCGAACTTCGTCATCCCCACTCCGACGACGAAAACTTTGTTTGGCATCTCATGCATCCCTTCGCTTTATCTGCGATCGACAGAAACACAAAGCGAGCGAACTGTCTAGTTGCTCTTATCGCGTGGGCAGCGAGTATGGGGAGCAGAGGCTGGTTCCCGGGACAGTCGTTGTACACCCACTCGACGACGAAGACCGCGGCCTGATGCGCTCCATTTGTGCAGGTCTTCGAGGTTTGGGCCCTGGGCGCCGGCCAGCAGCAGGTTCACGTCCTTCGTCCACGTCACGTCGGGGCTGCCCTGGTGGGTCGCAGGCGACCCCACCGGCCGCCTCGTCTCGGCGCGTTGTAGTGCCACGGGGCTCGCGCGTCACACAGCAAACAGGACTACACCTCGGGAGCCTGGATCTCGAAAACGAAGTCGTGGTTGCAGATGCGGATCCGGTCGCCGTCGGCGAGTGTGACGCTGGCGCGAATGCGTTCGCCGCGTACCTCGACTCCGTTCGCCGACCGCAAGTCGGTGACGACGAAATTGGTGCCGGTGTCGATGATGACGGCGTGATGGCGGCTGACGTTGGGGTCGTCGAGCACGATGTCGTTGTCGGGCAGACGCCCGATCCGGGTCGCCGCGGCCACCAGAGGGTGTTCGGCGCCCGACGCGTCGCGCAGCCGGGCGACGGCCGATGCGGCGCCGACAGCGGTGCGCTGGTCGAGGGAGTTGGCGGTGTGGATGGCGGTGGTCCTTGCGACCCGCTTCACGTCCAGCGGCTCTTGGCGCAGGATCCGCTCGTAGAGGGCCTGCACCGTCGGGCCCGGGTCGATGCCGAGATCGTCGGCGAGTGTGACCTTCAGCCGCCGGTAGGCGTCGAGCGCGTCGGATTGGCGTTCGGCGAGGTAGTAGGCGGTGATCAGCTGCGTCCACAGTGGCTCGCGATAGGGATGCTCGGCGGTCAGCGACTCCAGCTCCCCGATGATGGCGTAGGCGCGCCCGCAGGCGATCTCGGCTTCTGCGAGCGCAGTGTGCGCAAGCATTTTGTCCTCCACCAGCGCAGTGGCGAACACGTCGACGAAGTGGAAGTCGCGCAGGTCTTCCAGGACGGGGCCGCGCCATTCGGCGAGCGCGGCGGACAGGCTTTCGCACGCCTGCTCGAACCTGCCTGCGGCCGCGGACTGCACACCCGCGTTCTTTCCGAGAGCGAATCGGCCAATATCGCAATCGTTTTCGGGTACTGCCAACCGGTACCCCGGTGGCGCGCTGACCAATGCCGTGCGCGAGTCGACGCCCAGGCCGCCGAGTAGCTTGCGCAGGTTGGACACGTAGGAATGCAGGCTGGCACGCGGGTCCGGCGGCGGGAACTGCTCCCATGCCGCTTCGATCAACGCGTCAGTCGCGACGGGCCTGTTGCGGTTGATCAACAGCATGGCGAGCACCGCCCGCTGCTTCGGCGTGCCAAGAGGCACCGGTGCGCCGTCGACGCAGATCTGCAGCGGCCCAAGCACGCCGAACTCCACAGCCATCACTGGAGGATTTTTACCGCCAACAGACGCAAAAGCCTCGCTTTTCGGTACTAATCGGGTGCTTTTGCGTATTGCTCGCCCAGAAAAGTGGTGTAGACCTAAGTAGAACGTGTTCTAGTTTCGCGATCATGGGAGGAAGACATGAGCCTTCGGGTCATCCAGTGGGCCACCGGAGGAGTCGGCGTCGCCGCGATCAACGGCGTGTTGGAACACCCCGACCTCGAGCTCGTCGGCTGCTGGGCGCATTCGCCGGACAAGGCTGGTAAGGACGTCGGCGAACTCATCGGCACCGGCCCGCTCGGCGTCATCGCAACGAACAGCATCGACGACATCCTTGCCCTCGACGCGGACGCGGTGATCTACGCGCCGCTGATGGCCAATCCCGATGAGGTGGCCGCGCTACTGCGATCGGGCAAGAACGTGGTGACGCCGGTCGGCTGGCTCTATCCCAGCGAGCGGAGCGCCGCGCCGATGCGGGAGGCGGCGCTGGAGGGCAACGCGACGCTGCACGGCACCGGCATGGCGCCAGGCGGTATCAGTGAGAAGTTTCCGCTGCTCTTCTCGGCGTTCTCCACGGGCGTGACGTTCGTTCGCGCCGAGGAGTTCTCCGACCTTCGAACCTATGAAGCGCCCGATGTGCTGCGCCACGTCATGGGTTTCGGCGAGGTCCCGGAGAAGGCGCTGACCGGACCGATGCAGAAGATGCTCGACAGTGGCTTCATCCAGGCCGTGAAGATGTGCGTGGACAAGATGGGATTCAACGCCGACCCGAAGGTGCGCGCGACGCAGGAGATCGCCGTGGCAACCGCGCCGATCGACTCGCCACTTGGCGTCATCGAGCCCGGTCAGGTCGCGGGCCGCAAGTTCCACTGGGAGGCACTGGTCGACGGGGAGCCGGTCGTCCGCGTGACGGTGAACTGGCTGATGGGTGAGCAAAACCTTGACCCCGCATGGAAATTCGGGCCTGCCGGTCAGCGCTACGAGATGGAGGTGCGCGGCAACCCGGACATCACGATCGTCGTCAAGGGTTTCCACTCCGAGGTCGGCGGCGAGGGTCCCGAGTACGGCATCGTAGGTACGGCGGCGCACTGCGTGAACTCGGTACCGGCAACGTGTGCGGCCGAACCCGGCATCCTGACCTACCTCGACCTCCCGCTGATCAGCGGGAAGGCGGCGCCCCGGCTGGGCTAGTCTCGGGTCATGACGAAGCCGCTGGTTGTCGAGCAGTCCCGCACCATTCCCATGGGGCGCGACGATCTATTCCGCGACATGGTCCCGATGCCGCTGACCGATCTGTTCCGTCGGTGGTACGGCCCCATCCCGCCGATCAAGGAAGTGCGCAATCAGACCGGCGATTGGGACGGCATCGGACAGACACGCACCGTGGTGCTCGTCGGCGGCGGCAGCATGCTCGAGGAGCTGACGACGTACGACCCGCCGCACTCGTTCGGATACACACTCTCAGACGTCAAGGGTCCGCTGTCGCCGTTGGTCGGACACGTCGACGGCGAATGGGTCTTCGAACCGAAAGGCTCTGGCACGGATGTGACCTGGCGGTGGACCATCCACCCGCGCAGCGGGTTCACCGCTCCACTGCTGCCGGTGTTCGGCATCCTGTGGAAGGGATACGCTCGCCAGTCGCTGCAGGAGTTGTCCAAGCAGCTGGTGCACTGACTCGCCGAGATCGACGAAATGGTGCGATCTACTCGCACTTTCGCGCCCAAACGTGAGTTTGGGCGTTTAGGGGTCTCCCAGGCGCGCGATCATGATCAGAACCGGATGAGGCCGCGCAGGTTCAGCCCGCTGCGCAGGTCGTCGTAGCCGCTGTTGATGTCGGACAGGCTGTACTCGCGGGTGATCAGTTCGTCCAGCATGAGCTGCCCGGTGTCGTACAGGTCGAGCATTCGGAAGATGTCGCTGCGTGGGTTCGACGAGCCGAACAATGAACCGCGGACCTGCTTTTCGAACAGCGTCAGATCGACCAGCGACAGGTTCACCTGCGTTTCGTTGGGGTGGGCCATTGCAGTCATCACCACCCGGCCGCGCTTGCCGACCAGGCTCAGTGCCTGTCCGACGTAGGCGCCCTCGGCGACGTCGGTGGTGACGATGCACACGTCGGCCTTCTGTCCACGGGTCAGTCGGATCACCAGCGCGGCGGCTTCCTCGAGAGTCGCCGCGGTGTGCGTAGCGCCGAATTCCGTTGCCCGCGTTCGTTTGTACTCGACGGGGTCCAGCGCGACGATATGCCGGGCGCCGACGATTCTGGCGGCCTGTACGGCGTTGATGCCGACCCCACCGACACCCATCACCACCACGGTGCTGCCCGCGGTGGCCTCGCCCGTGTTGATCGTGCTGCCGTAGCCGGTGGTCACGCCGCAACCAACGAGCGCCGCCTTGTCCAAGGGGACGGTGTCGTCGACCTTGACCACCGATGCGGTCGGCACGACGGTGTACTCCGAAAATGTTCCGAGTAAACACATTTGGCCGACATCATGTCCCCTGGCGTGGAAGCGGTGGGTGCCGTCGAGCTGTGGACCCTTCAGCAGATACATCCCAAGTTCGCACAGGTTGCTCATGCCACGCACACACGGCCCGCAGCGACCACACGCCGGGATGAAACTCAGCACCACCGGATCGCCCTCGGCGACGTAGGTGACTCCCTCGCCGACCTCTACGACGATCCCCGCGCCCTCGTGACCGCCGACCACCGGCATCGGCGTCACCAGATCGCCGGTGACCAAATGCTCGTCCGAGTGGCACATGCCGCTAGCCGTCATCTTGACCATCACCTCCTCGCGCCGTGGGCCGTCGAGGTCGATCTCCTCGACCTCCCACTTCTGGTGCAGTCCCCACAGGACGGCGGCCTTCGTCTTCATCGACGTCTGCTTTCTCGAGGGTTGGTATCAGGGCCGATTATTGCCAGCCTGGCAGACTTCGTCCGTGACATCGAAGCGAGCGTTGGTGTTGGCCGGCGGCGGCCTGGCGGGAATCGCATGGGAACTCGGCATCCTGCGGGGTATCGAGGACGAGTCGGCGCAGACGGCGCGTGCGCTGCTGGATTCCGACGTGCTGCTGGGCACGTCGGCCGGTTCGGCGGTGGCCGCCCAGCTCGGCAGTGGGCTGGGGCTCGACGAGTTGTACGACCGTCAGATCGCGGGGGTCTCCAAGGAGATGAACCCTGAGGTCGACATCGACGACATCACCGCACTCTTCATGGACGCGCTGACCGATCCGAACGCCACCCGGGCGGAGAAGCTGCAACGCATCGGGGAGGTTGCCCGCTCCACACCCACCGTCTCCGAAACGATCCGGCGCCAGGTGATCGCCCAGCGGCTGCCGGCGCACGACTGGCCCGACCGGGAGCTGCGAATCACCGCAATCGACATCGGCACCGGCGAGCTCGTCGCCTTCGACCGGTCGTCGGGTGTTGAGCTGGTCGACGCCGTCGCCGCCAGCTGTGCGGTACCGGGCGCTTGGCCGCCGGTGACGATCGGCGAACGCCGATACATGGACGGCGGAGTTGGCAGCACGATGAACTTGAAGCTGGCCGCGGACTGCGACGACGTCGTCGTGCTGGTCCCTTCGGGCAGGTCGGCGCCGTCCGCGTTCGGCCCGGACCCGGCCATCGAGGTCGACGCCTTCACCGGCCGAGCATTCGGCGTGTTCGCCGATGCCGAGTCGTTGACGGCGTTCGGGCCCAACCCGCTGGACCCGGCATGCCGCGCGCCGTCCGCTCGCGCCGGTCGAGAGCAGGGCCGCCGCGTCACCGCAGAGGTCGCCGAGTTTCTCGTCGGCTGAAAAGCTGACTGACCAGCGGCGACGCGTCTGCGAGAAAGTTTTTCTGGGCTGAGTGCGTGAATCAGGCTTCCAGACGCTTGATGGCCTGCGCAGTCAAGTCTCGGCCGATATCGATGACCTCCGCGGCACGATGGAATTCCAAACTGCGGCAAGCGGTTCGGGGCACCTCGATCAACAGATCGGGCGGATAGGCCGCGAGCGTGTGACGGGCCAGCGCGGCCTGGGCGATGTCGATGGTGCGGTTCATCACCTCGAAGCTGCCCATTTTGGGCACCCTCTCCTCTTTCGAGCCGTCGACGAGCTCGTCATCGCTGCCCAACTCGGCTACGTCGCCGTCCTCCTGCGCGGCCCCGAATCTGCTCAGGATCGTGCTGGACTCGAACAACGATGAGGTGCTGCGCCACATTTTGTTGAGCCACTCCGTCGACGCCCTCGGCTCGGAATCCGTCGGCTCGTAGCGGCCGCCGGCCTCGCTTCCTGTGAGGCTGACCGCGATGGTCATATCGGCGTTGACGGCCGCGATCGGCGCCATCGGGAGCGGATCGAGGATGCCGCCGTCGGCCAGCAGACGACCATCGAGTATGTGCGGGGTGATGACCCCGGGAATAGCTATGGATGCCCGGATCGCCGCGTCGACAGGGCCGCGTTGCAACCACACCGACTTCCCCGCGATCAGATCCGTCGTCACGGCCGTGTACGGGATAGGCAGCTCCTCGATGGTGACCTCGCCGAGAATGTCGCGAACCGCGTCGAGGATCTTCGCCGCGCGCAGCACCCCGGCTGCGGTGATCGACGGGTCCAGTAGCCGAAGCACCGCGCGCTGTGTCAACGACATTGCCCACTCGGCGAATTCGTCGAGCCTGCCCGCCGCCTGCAGGCCGCCGACGAGCGCACCCATCGACGACCCGGCAATCCCGACGATCTCGTAACCCCGCTCGCGCAGCTCGGAGATCACCCCGATGTGGGCGTATCCCCGTGCACTCCCGCTGCCGAGAGCCAGCGCGACCCGATTGCCAGCCATGGCTCCATTCTGCGCCGTCGTCGTCACCGATTAGGGCGACTCCGGTGTCTCACAAGTGGACAATCGGTCGATGCACATGCCCAAAGTGGGTTCCGCGGTGCGCCGCTTCGGCCGGCCCACGCCACGCGACGTGCTCGCCGGACTGGTAACCGGCCTGTTCTCTATCCCCGAGGGGATGGCCTACGCGAGCATCGGCGGGTTCAATCCGGTCGTAGGCCTTTATTCAGGCGTCGTGCCCGGCATCATCGCGTCGGTCCTCTCCCGCACGGTCCTGATGGTCACCACCCTCACCAGCGCGATCGCGCTGTCGTCGCGCAGTGTGCTCAGCGAGTCCGGTCTCGACCCGACCGACCCCGCCAATGTCGCGGCACTGGCCGTCGTCGTCGGCGTGGTGATGTTGGTCTTCGGCCTGCTGCGCTTCGGATCGATCATGAACTTCGTCTCCAACGCGGTCATGACCGGATTCAGCACGGGAATCGCGCTGCAGATCATCGCCGGTGTGCTGAACGACGCCACCGGCTATAAGCCGCAGAGCGGCAACACCATTGGCAAGTTCATCGACGCGCTGGCCCACATCGGCCTTTGGCGGCCGACCGCGGTCGCCGTCGCGGCGGGCACCGTCGCGGTCTGGGCCGTGTTCCACTTCATCAAGCCATTGAAATCGTTTGCGATCCTGCTCGCGCTTGTCGTGGTGACGGCGGTCGTCGCCATCGCACACATCGACGTCAAGACCGTCGGCGATATCGCCTCGATCTCGAATTCGCTTCCACCGCTGACGGTCCCGAACTTCGCGGTCATGCCCGAACTGCTTGTCGGCGGGGTTGCCGTCGCGCTGGTGGCGCTCGCACAGGCCGCCGGAATCTCCGCGGCCGTGCCGAACCCGGACGGCAGCCGCAGCAACATGTCCGGCGATTTCACCGCGCAGGGTATGGGCAACCTGGCAGGTGGCTTCTTCGGCGCGCTGCCTGCCGGCGGCTCACTATCGCGCACCGGTGTCGCGACATCGGCTGGGGCGCAAACACGTTGGGCGGGAATCTTCGCGGGTATCTGGCTCGCGCTGCTTGTGCTGGTCGTTGGTTCCCTTGCCGAGATCATCCCGATGCCGGTGATCGGTGGACTCATTCTCGTCATCGGGCTCGAGCTCGTGGTGGGCCGGCTGCCTGACATCAAGCTGGTGCTGCGCGTCGCACCGATATCGGCGATCGCGATGCTGATCACCTTCGCGGCCACCACCCAGCTGCCTCTGCACACGGCGATCCTGATCGGCGTCATCACGTCGCTCGTCCTGTACTGCGTCAAGGCCTCGCAGTCCGCTCAGCTGGTCGGTCTGCAGCAGACCGACGACGGGCACTTTCGGGTCATCCGAGTTCCCGCGGAATGCGCGAGCAACGACGTCACCGTCCTGCACTACGCGGGCGTCGGGCTGTTCGCCGAGGTGGCCCGCATCGACGAGGAGTGGCCGAAGGTGGAGGGCTCCACGAATACCGTCGTCGTGCTGAGCATGCGCATGCTGCCCGACGTGCCGTCCTCGGTCGCGATCAAGGCGCTGCGGCGGTGGGCGGGCGAACTGCAGGCACACGGCGGCCGCCTGATCGTCGCGGGCGTCACCCCGGCCGCCGAGCGCATTCTCGAGCGGGGCGGCCTGCACGACGTGTTGGGAGACGACGGCATCGTGCCGGCCACCGACCAGGTCTTCGGGGCGCTCGACACGGCCGTCGCACGAGGCCGGGAGTGGATCGCCGACCGCGGGTAACCGACTTTCTCGCAGCCGTGATTCGAATTGTCAGCAGAGGGAGTCGGCGCCCGCCTGGGCCGCGACGATGACGGCCGCCTGACGGGGTGGGGTGAGCTGCGCCCACGGAGTGTTGTAGGTGCCCGGCCCGGGTGGCGTATCGGGCGCCTGCAGCATTTTCAGATACGGCTCGACCTGTGATTTCCGATCGCCGCCCTGCTGGTCTATCCACGTCTTCGCAGCCTGGCAGGCCTGGGAGTATTCGTCCTCGGTCGACTCGGCGTCAGCGCCGACGGCGGTCGTGACACCGCCCGGCGAGACCTCGATGGCGCCGGGTGTCGGCGTGTGGGTTTCCGAGCTGGTCGCGGTCGTCGTGGTGGGGGCCGCCGACGAGGTCTGACCGCCTTCGGTGCCGGACGAACAGCCTGCTAGTGCGACCGCTGCTGCCGCGGCCACGATCCCAAGAGGGTACCTGCGCATGCTGCCAATCTATGCAACACTCGGCGGCGTGATGGAGGGGATCCGGTCCCGAGAGTGTTGTCAGGCCTAGCCGCCGACCTCCCGATCCGTCCGTCACCTCTGGAGCTTCCATGGTTCCCGCCGTCTCCGCCCCCACCCGCCTGCGCGTGCCCGACCTGCTGTGCGCCGTCGACCGCGCCGCCGATGAGGTGCTCAGTGGCCGCCACGACCATCTGCTGCCTGCAGGCGGCCTGCCCAGCGACGACCGCTGGTACACCCGCATCCACGGCGACGACGAGCTGGACGTCTGGCTCATCAGCTGGGTCAAGGACCACGCCACCGAGTTGCACGACCACGGTGGATCGCTGGGCGCGCTGACGATGGTGTCCGGCGCGCTCGACGAGTTCCGGTGGGACGGTGAGGCGTTGCGGCGTCGTCGTCTGAACGCCGGCGACCAGGCCGCGTTCCCGCTCGGATGGGTCCACGACGTCGTGTGGGCGCCGACCCCAGCAGTTACCGTCACACCAACACTTAGCGTGCATGCGTACTCCCCGCCGCTGACTGCGATGTCATACTACGAGGTGACCAGCCGGAATACACTCCGCCGCAACCGAACCGAACTCACCGATGGCCCGGAAGGGTAGTGATCCGATGAGCAGCCGCATCGACAGGGTCCTCGACGCAGCGCGGGCCCGGCTGCAGCGAATGCCTGCCGAGGATGTACCCGGCGCGCTGCGGCGCGGTGCAGTGCTCGTTGACATTCGCCCACAGGCCCAACGCGACCGCGAGGGGGACGTGCCCGCCGCGCTGGTGATCGAACGCAACGTGCTGGAGTGGCGCTGCGACCCGACCAGCGACGCCAAACTGCCGCAGGCTGTCGACGACGACGTGGAATGGGTGGTGCTGTGCTCGGAGGGCTACACCTCGAGCCTTGCCGCGGCGTCGCTGATCGACCTCGGGCTGCACCGCGCTACCGACGTGGTAGGCGGATACCACGCGTTGAAGGCCGAAGGCGTACTCGTCTAAGCGTTTTCGTCGTTGCTCAGCAGCGGACGTAGTTTCTCGGTCTTCTCCGGCGTCCAGCCCGGCGGCTGCAGAATCTTCGCCCACGCGTTCGCCACGTCCTTGACGTAGACGTGGCCGTGGCCGTCCGGGACGTCCACTGCCACCGCCATGTCCGCCGACACCTGCAGGAACGTGACCACCGGGATCCACTCCATTCGCGGTGACACGTCATAGCCGCGGGGTTCGCGCAGCCAATCCGGTTTCGCGAACAGCAGATCCGGGTTCCACCAGGCGATCGGGTCCGACGCGTGCTGGAGATAGACCGCGCGAGGGTTGCCCCACGGGTCGGCCGGTCGGTCGAGGTTGTCCGGCCGCGCGACGAAGCGGGCGTTCTCGCCCTTGTCGTAGATCGGCAGCCACTCCGGAGAGCCCTTGTCCCGGTTGCGAGTGAGATCCGCCCAGATCGTGTTGTTGAACGTGGGCCCGGAGTACAACGCGCCGTCGGTGCGGGCGACGAGATTGTTCAGTGATAGGAACGGTGCCTCGCCGCCGAACGAGCCGAGGCTCTCGCCGAATACCACCAGCTTCGGCCGCTGCGCCTCCGGCATTTCGCGAATCTTGGCGTCGATGGCCTCGAACAGCGCCTGACCCGCCTGCCGGGCGTTTTCCTTGTCCACCAGAAACGACAGCCAGCTCGGCAGGAACGAGTACTGCATGCTGACGATCGCCGTGTTGCCGTTGTACATGTACTCCAGCGCCGAGGCCTCGGCCTCGTTGATCCAGCCGGTGCCGGTGGTTGTTGCCACCGCGACCACGGCGCGGTTCAACCCGCCCTCGCGCTGCAGCTCCTCAGCGGCCAGCGCCGCTGTCGCCTTGATGCCGTCGGCGGAATGCAGGCCGGCGTAGGCGCGGATGGGCTCGATTGCGGGTTGTCCGTTGAACTTTGAGAGTTCGTCGACCGTCGGGCCTGCCGATACGAACACCCGACCTTGGTGACCGAGTGACTCCCAGCTGGCCAGTGATTCCGGGCCGCCGGACCGCAGCTTTGACGTCGGCGCGGGAAACTCGGGGTCTGTTTCGTCGTTGACCGCGGCGAAGGTCTTGTTGAGGTAGTCCATCCCGACACGCACGACGACGCCGTTGAGCAGCGCGATGCTCAACGCAAGCAGCAAGACCACAGTGATGACTGCCGAAACCCGCGGTGGTGCAACGCGATTCATCTGACGAACCAGGAAGCGTACGAGCTTGCCGATGAGCTGGCCGATCTCCACGAAAATGAACAGGACGAGAATCGAGAGCACCGCGGTCAGCGGGTGATCCCAGAACTTGAGTCGCGGCACACCGTTGAGGTCGCGCACTTCGTCCTGCCAGACGTGGAAGTAGACGATCATCAGGATCTGGCCGATGACGCCGACGACGATCAAGCCGATCCACGCCCATCCCGGTGCGGGCGCACTGGTCTCCTTGGACCGCATGTACTGCACCAACCAGACCGCGAAGACGCCGAGGCCGTAGCCGATTGCGCCGGCCGCGCCGCTGACCAGTCCCTGGAACAGCGGGCCGCGCGGCAGCAACGACGGCGTCAACGACAGCCACAGGAACACGAGCCCGAGGGCGGTCCCGGTGAACGTATAGCGGCGAACCCACCAGGACGGCTTCTTCTCGGGTGGTTCCGGTTGCGGTGGGGATTCTTCCGTCGCCTCCGCGGTGTCTGTCACGATCGCAGATTAGCTGTGCGTGAAGTTCGGTGGGCGTTTCTCGGTGAAGGCGTTCATGCCCTCGGTTTGGTCGGCCGTGGCGAACGCCGAATGGAACAGCCTGCGCTCGTAGAGCAGTCCCTCCGACAACGACGACTCGAAGGCGCGGTTGACCGCCTCCTTGGCCATCCGCGACGCCGACAGCGACATCTGCGAGATCGTGGTGGCGACGGCCCTGGCCTCGCGGATCAGTTCGTCGGCGGGAACCACCCGCGACACCAGGCCGCTGCGATCGGCTTCCTCGGCGTCGATGGTGCGTCCGGTCAGGATGAGATCCATCGCCTTGGCCTTGCCGATGGCGCGGGTCAGCCGTTGCGAACCGCCCATACCCGGCAGCACGCCGAGCTTGATCTCCGGTTGGCCGAACTTGGCGGTATCGGCGGCGATCAGCACGTCGCACATCATCGCCAGCTCGCAGCCGCCGCCGAGGGCATAACCTGCGACCGCGGCGATCAGCGGTGTGCGCACGGCGGCCAGCTTCGCCCACGGCGCGAAGACGTCCTGGCCGAACGCATCGCCGAACGATAGCCCCGACATCTCCTTGATGTCGGCGCCTGCCGCGAACGCCTTCTCGTTTCCGGTGATGACGATCGCGCCGATGCCCGGATCGCTGTCGAATTCGGCTGCGGCGGTTGTGACTTCGTGCATCACCTGGCTGTTGAGCGCGTTGAGTGCCTTTGGCCGGTTCAGCGTAATGGTGCCGACACGCTCCTCGCGGTCGACCAGGATGGTCTCGTAGTTCGTCGTCACAGCTTCTCCTCGGGGAAGGTTAGGGAGGGATCGGCGGTGCGAAGTAGGCCTCGATGTCGGCCTGTGGTGACCGCCGCCAGCGACGACGGCGACCACTTCGGATTGCGGTCCTTGTCGATGACCACGGCGCGGGTACCTTCGACGAATTCGTGACTGCGCGCAACGATGCACATGACGTCCGATACTCCTGGCGCAGTACGTCTTCCAGAGTCTCGAGCTTGGCGGCCCGCCGGATCGCCTCCAATGCGACGACAGGGAGATCGGGGAGCGGGTCACGATCAGGTTGGCCGCGTCGTTGGCCGGGCCCGCGTCGTGGCCGCGCAGCGCCGCGACGATGTCGTCGACGGTCTCGCCGGCGAAGCACTCGTCGATCCAACTTCGTTGAGCCAGCAGTGGACTCGGCGGAGACTCGATCGGCGTGCGCTGACAGCGCGGCGTCGATGCCGTCAGCGATGATCGGCGTTCTTGAAGTCGTGCAGCACATCGTGAGGCACGAAATGGTCGGCGAAGCCCATGGCGATGGCGTCGGCGGCGCCGAACGGAGCGCCCGTCAGCGCGGCGTGCAGACCCAGCAGTCCGGGTGCACGCGACAGTATGAGAGTGCCGCCCACGTCGGGAATGAGACCGATACCCACTTCGGGCATCGCCATCTTCGTGGTGTCGGTGACCACCCGCACGCTGCCGTGGGCGCCGACCCCGACGCCGCCACCCATCACGATGCCGTCCATGAGCGCGACATACGGCTTGCTGAAGCGGCCGATCTGCGCATTCAGCACATACTCGTCGTGCCAGAACTGTCGGGCTTCGGACCCGTCGCCGCGGGCGCTGTGATGGAGCATTACGATGTCGCCGCCCGCGCAGAGTCCACGGTCGCCTGCACCGTCGACGACGACGGCGTTGATGTCGTCGTTGTGCGCCCAGTCGGCCAGTGCAGGCGACATCGCTTTGACCATCGAGTGGGTCAGTGAGTTGATCGCCTTGGGCCGGTTGAGGGTGATCAGACCGATTCCGCGGTCGACGGTTACTAGGACATCCTCGTTTTCACCCACGGTTATGCAATGTAGAACGTCGCCCTCACATGCCCTGCCCCGGGTAGAGTTTCCTGTGAAAGACCTGGGAGGTTTTCTCGGGAACCGAATCCAGGTGGCGAATCGTTGAGAGTGTGTTCGTCAGTAGGCGAACCAACAGGAGAGGAACCGACGGTGCGGGAGACCAGCAACCCGGTATTTCGATCCCTGCCGAAGACGCAGGGTGGATATGCGCAGTTCGGTACCGGAGCCGCCGGCTACGGTGCGCAAGCGGCACAGGCCGAGCCCTATGTGACGCAGTACCCCGACCAGCAGCAGGCCGGCGTCTCGCGGCCGATGACCATCGACGACGTGGTTACCAAGACCGGTGTCACGCTCGCCGTGCTGTCGGTCGTCGCGGTCGTGTCGTACTTCCTTGTCTCGGGCAATCCCGGACTGGCGATGCCGTTCTTTTTGGTCGGCGGGCTCGGCGGCCTCGCGCTGGTGCTGATCGCCACGTTCGGCCGTAAGCAGGACAACCCGGCGATCGTGCTCAGCTACGCGGCGCTCGAGGGGTTGTTCCTCGGTGCGATCACATTCGTGCTCGCCAACTTCTACGTATCCGGCGCCAGCGCCGGTGCCCTCATCGGGCAGGCCATCCTCGCCACCATAGGTGTGTTCGCGGGCATGCTCGTGGTCTACAAGACCGGCGCCATCCGCGTCACGCCGAAGTTCACCCGGATGATCATCGCCGGCATTTTCGGCGTCTTGGTTCTGGCGCTTGGAAACTTCGTGCTGGCGCTCTTTGGTGTTGGCGGTGGCGAGGGCCTCGGTCTTCGCGGCAACGGCCCCATCGCGATCATCTTCTCGCTGTTGTGCATCGGGCTGGCGGCGTTCAGCTTCCTGATCGACTTCGACGCAGCCGACCAGATGATCCGGGCAGGCGCTCCGGAGAAGGCCGCATGGGGCGTCGCCCTTGGCCTCACCGTGACGCTGGTCTGGCTCTACGTCGAGATCCTGCGGCTGCTGAGCATCTTGCAGAGCGATTGACGGCCTTACTACGAGAAAAGCCCCCGGTTCGCCGGGGGCTTTTCCTATGCGTCGGTCGAGTGTGCGGTTTCGTACGCGAAACGCCCGCGTGTGAGGCGTGCAAATTCGCACACTCGGAAGTCGAGGCGGCTACGACAGCCGCTCGATGATCATCGCCATGCCCTGACCGCCGCCCACGCACATGGTCTCCAGGCCGAACGTCTTGTCCTGGGTCTGCAGATTGTTCAGCAGCGTGGCCGTGATCCGCGCGCCAGTCATGCCGAACGGGTGTCCCAGCGCGATCGCGCCGCCGGAGATGTTCAGCTTGTCGTGGTCCATGCCCAGCTCGCGGGCCGAACCGAGGACCTGCACCGCGAACGCCTCGTTGATCTCGTAGAGGTCGATGTCGTCGATCGCCATGCCCGCGTTCGCAAGCGCCTTGCGCGTCGCCTCGATCGGGCCGAGACCCATGATCTCCGGCGACAGACCGCTCACACCGGTCGCCACGATGCGGGCCAACGGCGTCAGGCCGAGCTCCTTGGCCTTGTCGTCGCTCATCACGACCACCGCGGCTGCGCCGTCGTTGAGCGGGCACGCGTTGCCCGCGGTCACCGTGCCGTTGGGCCGGAATACCGGCTTGAGCTGGCTGATCTTCTCGTAGGTCGTGCCCGCCCGCGGCCCGTCGTCCTTGTCGACCTTCGAGCCGTCCGGCAGCATCACCGGTGAGATCTCGCGCGCAAAAAACCCGCTGTTGATGGCCTCCTCGGCACGGTTCTGGCTGCGCACACCCCAGTGATCCTGATCTTCGCGGCCGATGCCCGTGAACAGGGCGACGTTCTCGGCCGTCTGGCCCATCGCGATGTACACGTCGGGCAGCACGCCGTCCGCACGCGGGTCGTGCCACTCGTCGGCACCCGCCGCGCCGTTTACCGACCGCTCCTCGGCATCGCCGAACAGCGGATTGTGGCTGTCGGGCCAGCCGTCGGATGTGCCCTTCGGGAACCGCGACACCGTCTCAACGCCCGCGGAGATGAACGCGCTGCCCTCGCCGGCCTTGATCGCGTGGAACGCCATCCGGGTGGTCTGCAGCGACGACGAGCAGTACCGATTCACCGTCGTGCCGGGCAGGAAGTCGTAGCCAAGTTCGACGGCCACGGCCCGGCCGATGTTGAAACCCGCCTCGCCGCCGGGCTGGCCGCAGCCCATCATCAGGTCATCGATGTCCTTCGGGTCCAGCGCAGGCACCTTGTCCAGTGCGGCGCGCACCATCTGCGCGGCCAGGTCGTCGGGCCGCATGTCGACCAACGATCCCTTACCGGCTCGACCGATCGGCGAGCGTGCGGTCGCGACAATGACGGCTTCAGACATGACGGCTCCTCAGTAGTGGCTACTGCAGAAAACCTAACTCGCTGGCACCACGATCGGCGCGGGGACCCCAGTCGAGCGCCGCCACAGCCGACTGACACCGCCGAGCCGCGACAGCAGCGAGCTGACGTCGGCCGATCGCGTTTCCAACGGCGACTCCGGTTCGGCTGCATCGGTCATGTCGCCCAACGCATTACACAGCGCGGGCAGCAGCTGCTTGGCGGCAAGGGCATAGCCGGCGCCGGACGGATGGAACATGTCCTCGGAGAACAGCAGTTCGGGCGCCTGCCGAAACTCGGACGTCATCAGGTCTGCCAGCGGGACCGGAACCCCGCCTGATGACCGCACCGCCGAGGCCTGCGCGCGGGCCAATCGCAGCCCGATGGTGCGGGCCACCATGCGCAGCGGCTGCGGAATGGCGGTGATGACGCCGAAGTCGGGGCACGTGCCGACTGCGACGACGGCTCCGCTGGCCCGCAGTCGGCGAACCGCTGCGCCCACCCGCCGTGCCGACGGGCCGATGCCGTTCAGCCTGGTGACGTCGTTCGCGCCGATCATGATCACCGCTGCATCCGGTGGCGGGCCCGCCACGAACATGGCGTCGATCTGACCCGACAAGCCCTTCGACGTGGCGCCGACGATCGCCTTGGTGCTCAGCCTGATCCGCTTGCCCGACGTCTCGGCCAGCCCGCGGGCGATCCGCACGCCGGGTACCTCCTCGGCGCTCCGCGCGCCGTACCCGGTCGCAGTGGAGTCGCCGAAGACCATCAGGTGCAGGTCAAACGGCACCCCGCGGTACCACCGCTCGACAGGACCACCGCCGGCGGTGTAGACGCCGTCGGCGCGGGGCGGTACATCCCATGACTTCGGAATGACGCGTCGAGCCTGGTCAGCCTGTCCGCTCAGAAATGTGCGGGCTCCGACATAGGCAGAGCCCGTCGATGCGAGCGTGGCCGCGGCCGCAAGTGCGACCGTCGACCGACGCGGTGCACGAATCCTCACGGAACCAGTTTATTGGCGAAGTTTCGCGTTATCCGCGTGGCGACCCATAACCAACGGTCACGGTGCGGTATCAAGTCCGGTATCGAATTAGTTTCTTTGATTGTTGAACTGATTAACGGTGTCAAGCTAAGTTATCGGGGTTGGCCGAGCAACGAGCCACCCCTGAGCACTACAGCGGCGTAGGAAGTGGTGGCGATGACGGCACCCAGCAAGGTCCCAAGCACGCCTCGTGTTGCGGTAAGCGCAGCTAGAGCGCATAAACCCCGCAAATTTCCGGTCAGCGACGGCGCGCCGTTAGAGGTCGTCGAGGACGGTCCAAGCCTGGCAGGTCGGCTGTTCGCGCTGGCCGCAATGTTGACAATCAAGCCAACTCTGGCTATCGGCAGCTACGCTCCGCGCCTGCCATGGCCGTTCGGCCTCGTCGACGTCGCATGTCGGGTGTTGCGGCCCGCTCAGGGCACCATCCGGGCAACGATCTCACTGCCGAACTGCGACGCGCAACTGGTCAGAGCCGCGGGCGTGCTGCCCGCCGACGGCAACCGCCGCGTCATCGTCTACATGCACGGTGGCGCGTTTTTGACCTGCGGCGTGAATTCGCATGGCCGGCTGGTCGAGACACTGTCCAAGTTCGCCGACAGTCCCGTGCTGGTCGTCAACTACCGAATGATCCCGAAGCACTCCATCGGGCAGGCGCTCGACGACTGCTACGACGCATACAAGTGGCTGCGACTGAGGGGCTACGACCCCGAACAGATCGTGCTGGCCGGTGACTCGGCGGGCGGATACCTCGCGCTCGCGCTGGCCGAACGGTTGCAGCAGGAGGGTCTGGCGAGCGAGACGCCCGCGGCCATCGTAACGATGTCGCCGCTGTTCGAGATCGACAACGAGTCGCGCGCCAACCACCCGAACATCCGGTCTGACGCGATGTTCCCGCCGAAGGCGTTCACCGCGCTGGTCGAGCTGGTGGAGGCGGCCGCGGAGCGCAACATCGTCGACGGCACGGCCGAGCAGGTGTACGAGCCGCTCGACCACATCGAGCCAGGGCTGCCGCGCACGCTGATCCATGTCTCCGGGTCGGAGGTTCTGCTGAACGATGCCCGCAAGGCCGCGCATATGTTGGCCGCCGCGGGAGTGCCGGTGGAGATCCGGGTGTGGCCGGGTCAGATGCATGTTTTCCAGATCGCCGCACCAGCGGTGAAAGAGGCAACCCGGTCGCTGCGACAGGTGGGCGACTACATCCGAGAGGCGACGTGGTAAGCAATTCCGCGGCCTGAGACGATGGACGCATGCGGATCGCGCGACACGTCAGTGAGCTCATCGGCAATACCCCTCTGGTTCAGCTGAACTCGGTCGTGCCCGAGGGTGCGGGCAGGGTCGTCGCCAAGATCGAGTACCTCAACCCGGGCGGCAGCGCCAAAGACCGCATCGCGGCGAAGATGATCGACGCCGCGGAAGTCAGCGGCGAGCTCAAGCCCGGCGGCACCATCGTCGAACCGACCTCCGGCAACACGGGCGTCGGCCTCGCGCTCGTCGCCCAGCAGCGCGGCTACAAGTGCGTCTTCGTGTGCCCGGACAAGGTCAGCGAGGACAAGCAGAATGTGTTGCGCGCGTACGGCGCTGAGGTCGTGGTGTGCCCGACGGCCGTGCCACCCGACCACCCAGACAGCTATTACAGCGTGTCCAACCGGCTCGTCGAGGAGACCGACGGCGCATGGAAACCCGACCAGTACTCCAACCCGATGGGTCCGGCCAGCCACTACGAGACCACGGGCCCCGAGATCTGGAACGACACCGACGGCACGGTCACCCATTTCGTCGCGGGGGTCGGTACCGGCGGCACCATCACCGGTGCGGGCCGGTACCTGAAGGAGGTGTCCGACGGCCGTGTGCAAATCATCGGCGCAGACCCCGAAGGTTCCGTGTATTCCGGTGGTTCGGGTCGGCCGTACCTGGTCGAGGGCGTCGGTGAGGATTTCTGGCCGTCGGCATACGACCCGAATGTGCCCGACGAGATCATCGCCGTCTCCGACGCCGACTCGTTCGACATGACCCGCAGGCTGGCCCGTGAGGAGGCCCTGCTGGTCGGCGGATCCTGCGGCATGGCCGTGGTCGCTGCGTTGAACGTGGCCGAGCGGGCGGGACCGGATTCGCTTGTCGTCGTTCTGCTGCCCGACGGCGGACGCGGTTACATGTCAAAGGTTTTCAACGACGCGTGGATGTCCTCGTACGGCTTTTTGCGCAGCAGGCTCGACGGCTCGATCGAACAGGCCACGGTCGGCGACGTACTGCGGGGCAAGTCCGGTGCGCTGCCCGACCTCGTGCACACCCACCCGTCGGAAACCGTGCGTGACGCCATCACGATCCTGCGCGAGTACGGGGTGTCCCAGATGCCCGTCGTCGGCGCCGAGCCGCCTGTGATGGCCGGCGAGGTGGCAGGCAGCGTGTCCGAGCGCGAACTGCTGTCGGCCGTGTTCGAGGGCCGGGCAAAACTGGCCGACGCCGTATCCCAGCACATGTTGCCGCCGCTGCCGTTGATCGGTGCGGGCGAAATGGTCAGCCACGCCGCCAAGGCGCTGCGCGACTGCGATGCCGTCATGGTGGTCGAAGGAGGCAAGCCGGTCGGCGTCCTGACCCGTCACGACCTCCTCGGATTCCTGTCCGACGGCACCGCGCGGCGGTAGTCCGCAGACGTCTGGCAAATACGGGCCTGAAACCTCGCCGAAGGCCCTGCTGAGGGATGATTCTCGGGTACATTAAGCACGCTTAGTCCCAGCTAATGAATCTGGAAGGCGTTCATGACCGATCATCCGCCACCTACCCCGGGTAACTACCCCCATCCGCCGCCACCGCCGGGCGGGTACCCGCCGCCGCCTGGACCGCAGGGCGGCTTCGCGCCACCACCACAGGGCGGGGTCGGCTTCCCGCCACCATCGGGGCCCGGCGGAGCGTTGCCGAAAGAGGCTTATACGCCATGGCTTACGCGTGTATGGGCGTACCTGATCGACTACATCCCGGTCGCGATCATTGAGGGCATCGGGTGGCTGCTGCTGCGCGGCACCCGCGAGACGGCGTGCATCACCGACACCTCGGAGTACAACCTCGGTGAGTTCTGTGCGACCGGCGCGTCGACGATCGGGCAGTTGTCCGTCGGGCTGACCGGCTTGATCGCGCTTGCTTACGTGATCTGGAACCTGGGCTATCGCCAGGGCACCACAGGGTCCAGCATCGGCAAGGGCATCATGAAGTTCAAGGTCGTCAGCGAAAAGACCGGACAGCCAATAGGTTTCGGCATGTCCATCGTCCGCGAAATCATCTACCTCGTGGCTGCCGTCCTGTGCGGCGTCGTCTGGCTCATCGCCGTGCTGTTCCCGTTGTGGGACCCGAAGCGGCAGTCGTTGGCCGACAAGATCATCAGCACTATCTGCGTGCCGCTGTAGTCAATTATCGACGGGGCCGCCCCGTAGCGTCACCGCCACAGGCCGTCCCCATCCACAACCCACCTAGCAAACTCCTACCCGTGGAAGCGTGATGACCAATCAACCCCCACCCCCGCCCGGGAACTACCCGCCCCCGCCAGGCGGCTACCCTCCACCTCCACCTCCAGGCGGCGGCTACCCGCCACCTCCACCGCCTGGCGGCTACCCGCATCAGCCTCAGCAGGGCGGCTACCCGCATCAGCCTCAGCAGGGCGGCTACCCACCGCCCCGACCGCCAGGGAACTATCCGCCTCCGCCGCCACCACCGGGCGCACCAGGCTATCCGCCACCACAGCAGGGCGGATATGCGCCCGCCCCAGGTGGATACCCACCTCCCGGCGCACCGGGTTACGGTGGCGCGGGTTACGGTGGCGCACAAGGGTTCAACGTCGGGGAGGCGTTCTCGTGGGCGTGGAACAAGTTCAGCAAGAATGCGGCCGCGCTGATCGTCCCGACACTTGTGTACGCGGTGATCGCCGGTGTGCTGTGGGGGATCGTTTACGCCATCGCGCTTTCCCTGGCCCCGGACGCCAACTACGAGTCCTCTGACAGTGGGTTCTCGTACTCGGCATCCCTCGGCGGTGCAAGCTTCGCGGTGCTTGTTCTCGGTGGGCTGGTGCTGTTGGTCGTCGCAGGCGCGATCCAGTCGGCCTATCTGGGAGGCCTGCTCGACATCGCGAACGGGCAGCCGGTGACGGCCGGTTCGTTCTTCAAGCCGCGCAATGTCGGCAGCGTTGTCGTCGCGAGTGTGATCATCGGCATCCTGACCGCGATCGGCAACTTCCTGTGCGTCATTCCCGGCCTGATCGTGGGGATCTTGACCGTGTTCGCCACTGTCGCCATCGTCGACCGCAATCTCAAGCCGATCGATGGAATCAAGGCCAGCTTCGAGCTCGCGAAGGCGAATTTCGTTCAGGCCCTGCTGATCTGGTTGTTGGTCGCCGTCATCATCGCCGTCGGCGCGGTGCTGTGCGGTGTCGGTCTACTTGTCGCCGTCCCGGTGGCGACGCTGTTCCTGGTGTACTCATGGCGCAAGCTGACCGGAGGCCCGGTCGCGCCGCTCACCCCGTAGTTCGGTTCATCGGAAGGCGCTGACTCCGGTCAGCGCCTCACCGATGACCAACTGGTGCACCTCAGACGTACCTTCGTAGGTCAGCACCGATTCGAGATTGTTGGCGTGCCGGATCACCGGGTACTCCAACGTGATTCCGTTGGCGCCGAGCAAGGTACGGCATTGGCGGGCGATCTTGATCGCTTCGCGGACGTTGTTGAGCTTGCCGACGCTGACCTGTTCCGGCCGAATCTTCCCGCTGTCCTTGAGCCGGCCGAGATGCAGCGCCAGCAGCTGCGCCTTGCTGAGCTCGACAGCCATGTCGGCGATCTTCGCTTGTGTCAGTTGGTATCCCGCCAGCGGTTTGTCGAACACCTCGCGGGTGCCGACGTAGTCCAGCGTGGTCTGCAGGCAGTCCCTCGCGGCGCCGACGCTGCCGAACACGATGCCGAATCTGGCCTCCGACAGGCAGGCGAGCGGACCCGACAAACCCCGCGCCTCGGGCAGCTGCGCCTCGGCGGGCAGCCGTACGTCGTCGAGGTGCAGCTCGGAGGTCACCGACGCCCGCAGCGACAGCTTGTGTGTCATCTCCCTGGCAGTGAATCCGGGTGTCTCGCCGGGCACCAGGAAGCCGAGGACGCCCTCTTCGGCGCGTGCCCACACCACCGCGATATCGGCGACCGACCCGTTGGTGATCCACATCTTCGAGCCGTTGAGGATCCAGTCGGAGCCGTCGCGGCGCGCGGTGGTCCGCATCCCGCCGGGATTGGAGCCGAAGTCGGGCTCGGTCAGCCCGAAGCAGCCGATGACGTCGCCGGTGGCCATCGCGGGCAGCCACTGCTTGCGCTGGTCCTCGCTGCCGTGCTGGTGGATCGCGAACATCGCCAGCGAGCCCTGCACCGACACAAGGCTGCGCAGCCCGCTGTCCACAGCCTCGAGTTCCTGGCAGACCAGCCCGTAGGCGGTGGCCGACGAGCCGCCGCACCCGTAGCCCTCGAGATGCATCCCCAGCACACCCAGCTTGCCCAGATCGGAGGCCAGTTCGCGGACGGGCACCTCACCCGCCTCGAACCATTCCGCGATGTGCGGACGCAGTCGCTGTTCGCCGAACCGTCGTACGGTCTGGCGCAGCTCGATGTCCTCAGGCGTCAGCAGCGAGTCGAGTTCGAGCAGGTCATCGATGCGGGCGGTAGCGCTCATGGTCCATGTCTACACCTTGGGTCAACGGTGGCTATGGCAGTGGCGTAGTCGATTACGCTGCCGCGCACGGCCGCAACCCCGCACAATGACGACGTGCCGAACTCATCTGCCGCCACCCCGCCCGAGGTTGCCGTCGAGAGCTGCGACGTCTGCATCGTCGGCGCAGGCATCGCCGGGATCAACGCGCTGTTCGTCGCGAGCCGATACCTTTCTCGCGACCAGAAGATCATCCTGATCGATCGCAGGCCGCGCGTCGGCGGCATGTGGGTTGACACCTACCCGTACGTGCGACTGCACCAGCCACATCCCATGTTCACCGCCGGGAACATCGAGTGGACCATCGGGCAGGACCGCGCGTACTTGGCGACGAAAGGCGAGGTGCTCGATCACTTTTCCCACTGCCTCAACGTGATCAAGGAACGCGTGCGGGTCGACGAGTACTTCGGCTGGGACATGGAGTCCGACGAAGAGATCGGAGGGAACCCGCGCGTCACGTGCAGATCCCCGGACGGCCGGGTGCTTTTCGTCGAAGCGAAGCGACTGATCAAGGCCTATGGCCTTGGGGTAACGCCCAATGACCCACTCGAGATTTCCAGCAAGCGGGTCCACACGGTTTCGCCCGACTACTGCGACGTCCGGTCGGGCGAGATGCGCGACAGCGATGCGCCGGTATGGATCGTCGGCGGCGGTAAGTCCGCGATGGACACTGCGCATGCGCTGATCACCCACTACCCCGGCCGTGAGGTGAACCTGGTGGCCGGCCGGGGGACGTTCTTCATCAATCGCGACCTAGCGTTTCCTACCGGTATGCGGCGGTGGTGGGGCGGCGTGCTCGGCGCCACCCTCGGCGAGCAGTTGGGAAGGCGATTCGACGGGACCAACGAGGCCGACGTCCAGGACTGGTTCCGCTCGACCGTCGGGCACTTCGTGACTCCCGAAGCCGAGAACTACGTTGCCGGCGTGCTGTCGGAGGCAGAGAACAAGACGATCGCGAACGGCCTCAACGACATCGTCATGGACTACTTCGAGGATGCGGTCGACCGCAACGGATCGACCGAGATGGTGTTCCGCAGCGGATCGACCAAGACGATCCAACCGGGAAGCTGGATCGTGAACTGCACGGGTTACCTCGCCCCGGACACCAGTCAGCCTTACGAGCCGTACGTCTCCGGCAGCGGAGCGGTGGTCTCGATCCAGCCGCGGTCATCGACGCTGCATCTGCCCGCATTCCAGGGCTACTTCCTGGCGCACCTGCTGTTCCTGGACAAGATCAGGGACCTCCCGCTGTACGAGCTCGATGTGCCGGCACTGCGACAGAAGTCGAGCACGGTGTTTGCGTATGCGCTCTTCACCCTCGTCCAGCACAACCTGAGCCTCATCTACGACAACGTCCCGAGTCGCGTGTTCAGGGAGAACGGACTCGACTTCGACGCCTGGTACCCGCTGCCACGTCGCATCCCGAGTACGGCGAGGTTCATGCTCACGCATCGGCGGTCCCGCGAGCGGTCGCGGCGGGTCCTGGACACCGTGCGCGAACGGTTCGACGTCCGATGCGGCCCGCTGGATCTAGGAGCCCGGGTGGGCGCCGACCCAGTCAAGTAATAGATCGGCAACCGTGTCGGGTCGTTCGTCGAGGAGCCAGTGCGATACGCCGTTGAGGACCTCGAAGCGATATTCCGCATCGACGTAATGGCCGCAGAGTCGCGCGCCCTTCTCCTTCAGCGCGATGTCGTCGTCGCTCCAGACGTACATCGTCGGGACGGTGACCTTTCTGCCCGTCTCCCGCGGGTTACCGAACGGCATTCCGCGGTACCAGTTGAGTGCGGCGGTCAGCGCGCCGGGCTCCTGTATCGCCTTCACCTCGGCTTCGGCCAACTCAGGCGCTGATCTGGACGCCTTGAACCCCGATATCGCGCGCCTATTCAGCAGGAACCGCTCCGGTATCCACGGCAGCTGGAAGAAGAGCATGTACCAGGACGACAGCGCCTGGCGGCTCGTGCCCACGGCCTTCAGAAACGCCGCCGGGTGGGGAACCGACAGCGCCGTCAGAGTGTGCAGACGATCCGGAAACCGTTGGGCGACATACCAGGCGACGGCTGCGCCCCAGTCGTGACCGACGAGGTGCACCCGTCGCGCGCCGCTGGTATCGATCAGCGTGAGTACATCACCAACGAGCTCGTCAGCGCGGTAGTCCCGTCGGCGTTTGGGCCGCGCGCCGGGAGAGTAGCCGCGCTGCAGAGGCGCCAGGCAGCGGTATCCCTGCGCGGTCAGCCGATCGATGACCGACTGGTACATCGTGTTGATCTCGGGGAAGCCATGCAAGAGAACGACCACAGGCCCGTCTTCGGGCCCGGCATCGATCACGTCGAACACGAGGTCACCGCGGCGGAACTGTTCCATCGGCCGACCATACCGCGCCGTACACCCCTCGTTACGCTGGTCAATCATGAGTGAGGACAGCAGGTGGCAGGGCCTGGCCACCAAGGCCATCCACGCGGGGTTCCGGCCCGACCCGCAGACCGGCGCCGTCAACGCACCGATATACGCCAGCTCGACGTTCGCCCAGGACGGCGTCGGGGGACTACGCGGCGGCTACGAGTACGCCCGCACCGGCAATCCGACTCGCGCGGCGCTCGAGGCGTCGCTGGCCGCCGTCGAGGAGGCGGCCTTCGGGCGCGCCTTCAGCTCGGGGATGGCCGCCACCGACTGTGCACTGCGGGCGGTGCTGCGTCCCGGCGACCACGTGGTGATACCCGACGACGCGTACGGCGGCACCTTCCGCCTCATCGACAAGGTCTTCACCAAGTGGGGCATCGGCTACACGGCCGTTGCGCTGTCCGACCTCGACGCGGTGCGCGCGGCGATCACACCACAGACCAGGCTGATCGTGGTCGAGACGCCGACCAACCCGCTGCTGTCCATCGCCGACATCGGCGCGATCGCCGCTAGCGCCGCTATCGCCGGACCGAACGTGAAGGTGCTGGTGGACAACACCTTTGCCTCGCCTGCGCTGCAGCAGCCGCTGACGCTCGGCGCCGACATCGTGCTGCACTCGACGACGAAGTACATCGGCGGCCATTCCGACGTCGTCGGGGGAGCGCTGCTGACCAATGACGGCGAACTCGACGAGGCGTTCGGATTCCTGCAGAACGGTGCGGGCGCGGTGCCGGGCCCATTCGACGCCTACTTGACAATGCGGGGACTCAAGACGCTGGTGCTGCGCATGCAGCGGCACAGTGACAATGCCGCACTCGTCGCCGAGTTCCTGGAGAACCATCCCGCGATCGATACGGTCCTGTACCCGGGCCTGCCGAGCCATCCCGGCCACGACGTCGCCACCAAGCAGATGAGCGGATTCGGCGGCATGGTGTCGGTGCGACTGCGGGGTGGCGTGCAAGCGGCGCGCGACTTCTGCTCTCGGACAGAGGTTTTCATTCTTGCTGAGTCGCTAGGCGGAGTGGAGTCGCTGATCGAGCACCCCGGTGCGATGACGCACGCATCGACCGCCGGGTCGCAGCTCGAAGTTCCCGACGATCTCGTCCGGCTCTCGGTGGGAATCGAGGACGCCGCGGATCTGCTCGCCGACCTGGAGCAGGCGCTACGTTAGCGCAGGCCGCATCGCCGACGCGGTGACCGCAAGGTTCATCTCGGGCAGTGCAGCCGTCGCGTTTTCGTCGACCCAACTGCCGCTGGCGATTTCGCCCGCGCGCATGTGGACCCACCGCCAGCCGCGGTCGTTGAGGCTCAGCAGCGCGCCCAGCCCGTCGACGGCGTGCAGCAGCGAGACGATCGCTGCCGTCGGCGGAGTGGGCGGTTCTCGGTCGAACAACGCTGACAGCAGTGCGCCGCGGGCAAGCGTCACGCGCTCGCGGTTGATCACCGGCCACGCGGAGGGGTGGTGGAATCGCTTGCCCTCCAACCGAACACGCCGGATCTGACCGGTGCATTCGAGATGTTGGGCGATATTGTCCTGGGTGTGCCGACGCATGCTGGACACCGCGGCGGTGGGGCTCAACGGCCGGCGGGCCAGCAGAGCGAAGGCCGGGTCCATGATGGGGTCCAATGGCATCGGGCCGGCGAGCGCGACAAGTCGGCCGGGCCGAACGGACTCGCCGTTCATTGCGGGCCGGACGCGGCAGAGCAGCGCCAGGTCCAGCAGCACCGCCGCCGAGAGCACCCGCTCACGTCGCGACCGGTCGAGGCCGGGCTGCGAGTCAGCGTTGTCCAACAGCAGTAGGAACAAGTCCTCGGCGATCTGCGCCATGAGCCTGGACTGTAACGCTGTGGCGCCGTGGCGGTTGCGTCAGGACTGAATCAGGAGTGGTAGGGCTCGGCTTTGACGAGGGTGACCTTGACGGTGTTTCCGTTGGGCACCGTGTAGCTGCGGGTGTCGCCTTCCTTGGCGTCGATCAGCGCGGCGCCCAACGGTGAGTTCGGCGAGTACACCTCGAGCTTGCCGTCGCTAACGCCCTCCTGGCGGGTCGCGATCAAGAACGTCTCTTTGTCGGATTTGTCGTCGCCGTAGAAGACGGTCACCACCGAGCCGGGCAGGGCGACACCGGACTGCTTGGGCGCCTCGCCCACCTTGGCGTTGTTCAGCAGCTCCTGCAGCTGGCGGATGCGGGCTTCCTCTTGGCCCTGTTCCTCGCGCGCGGCGTGATAGCCACCGTTTTCCCGCAGGTCGCCTTCTTCGCGGCGGTCGTTGATCTCCGCGGCGATGATCGGCCGGTGGGCGATCAGCTGGTCGAGCTCCGCCTTCAGCCGGTCGTGTGCTTCCTGGGTCAGCCAATTGACCTGGGTGTCGGTCATGTCGTCCCGCTCCTGTCGTTCGTCTTCGCGCGTTCGCGTGAAAAGTTCGTGTCTCTTCTGCTGGGAGCTTCGTATGTATTGCCACATTGGCCAGCACCTAATCAGCGCGCCAAAAGCAGCAATACACGGTCCCAGCGGGAACCGTGTATCGGCCAATACTACCACCGCGGCGTCGACCGGTTTTCACGTATTGGCTGTTCGCCGTTTGTTGCTTCGCCGGGCTGACGCGGCTATCAGGACGCCACAAGGTAGGGCGGCACGTCGGTCCCGCAGCCGTAGACGTCGCCGATGACGGGTGGTCTGGTGGACTTGACGATGGTGGTCAGGTTCACGGTGTCCTGCGATGACGGCGGCACCAGCACCTCCCGTCGTCCGGTCTCGCTGCCGTCGATCGCACGGGCCCGCACGATGCATACCGCAGGGCGCGACGGGTCGGCGCGGGTGATCTTGATCGTCACCGACAGGGTCTCGTCGTCGACCAGCTGATATCCGCCCAGTTCGCCCTGCACGTCGCCGGTGCCGAGCCGCTGTGACGCCACGACCGCGATCGCTACTCCGGCCGCCAGGACCAGCACAGTCAGGCCGATCGCCAATCGGCGACGTGACCGGCTCGACAGGCGCTGCCGCCCGTAACGGTCGGTGGGACGATCAATCATCTCGGGTTTTCCGTGCCCCGTCGGTCGGATACATCTACTAGGACTGGAACTATAGGACTACTGATTCGGTTGAAACGTCTTGACATGGTGAGGGACCAGTTGAAGCAGCTGCGGTTGATGGCGGTGCACGCCCACCCGGACGACGAGTCCAGCAAGGGTGCCGCTACCACGGCGAAGTATGTCGACGAGGGTGCCCGGGTGATGGTTGTGACGCTGACCGGCGGCGAGCGCGGCGACATCCTCAACCCGGCGATGGATCTGCCGGAAGTCCATGGACGCATGCACGAGATCCGTCGCGACGAGATGCGGAAGGCCGCCGGGATCCTCGGCGTCGAGCATCACTGGCTGGGCTTCGTCGACTCTGGACTGCCCGAGGGCGACCCGCCGCCACCGTTGCCTGACGGCTGCTTCGCGCTGGAACCGCTGCCGGTAGCGACCGAGGCCCTGGTGACGGTGGTCCGCGAGTTCAAGCCGCACGTGATGACCACGTATGACGAAAACGGCGGCTATCCGCACCCCGACCACATTCGCTGCCACCAGGTATCGGTCGCCGCTTACGAGGCCGCCGCCGACTATCGGCTCTACCCCGATGCCGGTGAGCCGTGGGCCGTCGCGAAGCTGTATTACAACCACGGCTTCCTGCGTCAGCGGATGCAGGTGCTGCAGGACGAGTTCGCCAAGCACGACCAGGAGGGGCCGTTCGCCAAGTGGCTCGAGACGTGGGATCCCGACGACGATCCGTTAGCCGAACGAGTTACCACACGGATCGAATGCTCGAAGTACTTCGCCCAACGCGACGAAGCCTTGCTCGCGCACGCCACTCAGATCGACCCGACCAGTTTCTTTTTCAGCACGCCCATGGAATGGCAGCAACGGCTTTGGTCCACAGAGGAATTCGAGCTGGCCCGCTCCCGGATCCGCGTCGACCTGCCGGAGTCCGACCTGTTCGCCGGTATCGAGCCCGACGATGACTGACACGTTCATGATGGTCGTCGGCCTGCTGGCCGACGAGGCGCCCCACGACACCGGACCGGACTTCGGCAAGGCGAGCCCGTTCGGGCTGCTGATCGTCGTGCTGCTGCTGATCGGCACATTCCTGCTGGTGTGGTCGATGAACCGGCACCTCAAGCGGCTACCTAAGGCGTTCGACCACGACGACCCCGAGCTCGACCAAGCCGTCGACGACGAAACCACCGCACCGGACGGCGAGCTCAAGGCGCCGGAATGAGCGCACCCGAAGGCGAGCGCGAGTGAGGATCGCAGCGAGGAACACGCGAGGACCGGAGCGAGCGTGAGTCGAGAATGAGCGCGCAGCGTAATACCCTCGTCGACGCCACCAGCCCGTATCTGCGCCAGCACGCCGACAACCCGGTGCACTGGCGGCAGTGGACGCCGGATGCACTGGCCGAGGCCGCGGCACGCGACGTGCCCATCCTGCTGTCCATCGGCTACGCCGCCTGTCACTGGTGCCATGTGATGGCACACGAGTCGTTCGAGAACGACGAGGTGGCCGCCGCGATGAATGCCGGCTTCGTGTGCATCAAGGTCGACCGCGAGGAGCGTCCCGACCTCGACTCGGTGTACATGAACGCCACCGTCGCGCTGACCGGGCAGGGCGGTTGGCCGATGACGTGTTTCCTCACCCCCGACGGGCGTCCGTTCTTCTGCGGTACGTACTACCCGAAGCCCAACTTCCTGCAGCTGCTGGCTGCCGTCAGCGACACCTGGCAGACCCGGCGCGACGAGGTCGAGAAGGCGTCCGACCAGATCATCGGCGAGTTGCGGTCGATGGCGTCCGGACTGCCCGACGGTGGGCCCGCGGTGCAGTCTGCACTGTGCGATCACGCTGTCGCAGGCGTACTGGACGACGAGGACACCGCGCGGGGCGGATTCGGCGGCGCGCCGAAGTTCCCGCCCTCGGCGCTGCTGGAGGCCCTGCTGCGCAGCCACGAGCGCACCGGCGACCCCGCGCCTTTGGCCGCCGTCGAACGCACAGCCACCGCGATGGCGCGCGGCGGCATCTACGACCAGCTCGCAGGCGGATTCGCCCGATACAGTGTCGACGCCTCGTGGGTGGTGCCGCACTTCGAAAAGATGCTCTACGACAACGGACTGCTGCTGCGGGCCTACTCGCACTGGGCGCGGCGTACCGGAAACGCGTTGGCACGCAAGGTTACTGATGAGACAGCCCGCTTCATCATCGATGAGCTTCGCGCCGACGGCATGTTCATTTCGTCGCTGGACGCGGATGCGGCGGGTCAGGAGGGCACCACGTACGTGTGGACCCCTGCGCAGCTGACCGACGTGCTCGGCGACGACGACGGGCGTTGGGCCGCAGACATTTTCGGTGTGATGGACACGGGTACCTTCGAACACGGCAGTTCGGTGCTGCAACTCCCGCGCGACCCCGACGACCCCGAGCGATTCGCCCGAGTCCGCACCGCGCTACTGGCCGCCAGGTTGACCCGGCCGCAGCCGGGCCGCGACGACAAGGTCGTCACCGCCTGGAACGGTTGGGCCATCACCGCATTGGCCGAGGCCAGCGTGGCGCTGGATCGCCGCGAATTCCTCGACGCCGCAACACGTTGCGCGCGGGAGCTGCTGGAGCTACACACAGTCGACGGTCGATTGCGCCGCGCCAGCCTCGGCGGGCGAGTCGGCGACAGCGCCGCGATCCTCGAGGACTACGCGACGCTGGCCACGGCGCTGCTGACGCTGCACCAGATCACCGGCGAGTCGCAATGGCTGGACGCCGCCACCGGTCTGTTGGACACCGCGCTGGAACACTTTGCCGACCCCGACCGTCCCGGCAGATGGTTCGACACCGCCGACGACGCCGAACAGCTGATGGTGCGGCCCGCCGACCCACTGGACGGCGCGACGCCGTCGGGCGCGTCGTCGATCACCGAGGCTCTGCTCACCGCCGCGCATCTCGTGCCCGCACCGCGCGCCGACCGGTACGCAACCGCAGCCGCCGAAGGGCTGTCCGCCGCGACACCGGTCCTGGCCAAGCTGCCGCGCTCGGGCGGGAATTGGCTGGCCGTCGCCGAGGCCGCCGTGCGGGGCCCGATCCAGATCGCGGTGGCCACCGACGACTCGGACTCGCCGCTTCTCAACGCCGCCCGGACGCTGGCGCCGGGCGGTGCCGTGGTGATCGGCGGCGCGGCGAACTCCGCGGAGCTGCTGATCGACCGCGACCGGATCGACGGCGCCGACGCCGCCTACGTGTGCCGTGGACGCGTGTGCGACCTGCCGGTCACCACCGCCGCGGACCTCGCTTCCGCGTTGAGCGCTGCCGTGTAGCCTTCGGCGCATGTCGACGCCCGAAGAGAACGCCGAGACCGTCAAGCGCTACCTCGAGCTGGCCGGGGAAGGCCGCACTGACGACATCGTCGACCTGTACGCCGACGACGGCACCGTCGAGGATCCGGTCGGCGGCGAGGTGCACATCGGGCGGCAGGCGATTCACGGCTTCTACGCCAACATTCCGGCCGGGAACAACGCGGCCGAGATGTTCACGCTCCGCACGGCCGGCAACGAGGCGGCGTTCTACTGGGCGCTGACCGTCGAGCTCGGCGGGAACCGGGTGCGCATCGAGATCATCAGCACCATGGCGTTCAACGAGGATGGCAAGATCGCGTCGATGAAGGCCTACTGGGGCCCGGCGAACATCAAGCCGCTCTAACCGCTGAAGACGGCGAACCACATGGCGATGTAGTGGCAGATCGCCGCCACCGCCGTGCAGGCATGGAAGAACTCGTGATGCCCGAATGTCTCTGGCCACGGGTTGGGCCACTTGAGGCCATACAGCACGCCGCCGATGCTGTAGAGCGCGCCGCCCACGATCAGCAGGACCAGCGCCGCCACGCCCGCGCCGTGCAGGATCGGCCCGACGAACCACGCCGCGACCCAGCCCAGCAGTAAGTAGAGCGGCACGCCCACCCAACGCGGCGCCGACGGCCAGAACATCTTCAGGAGCACGCCGGCGACGGCGCCGATCCAGACTATCCACAACAGCACCATGCCCTTTTCCGACGGCAGCGCCAGCAGGGCGAACGGTGTGTAGCTGCCCGCGATGAACACGAAGATCATCGAGTGGTCGGCGCGCTTCATCCACTTGCGAAGCGTCTCCGATTTCCAGTGCACGCGGTGATAGACGCCGCTGACGCCGAACATCGCCACGATCGTCAGCGTGTAGATGAGCGTCGCGATGCCGGCCCTGGTGCCGACCATCGCCCATGACACCGACACCAGGGTGGCGCCGCAGATGAAGGCGATCACGGCGGAATAGACGTGGATCCAGCCGCGCAAACGTGGCTTGCCGATGGCGTGGGCGACGCGGTCGACGACCGCCTCGGGGAAGTCTTCTGCGCCCTCGCCGGAACGGTGAGTGCGATCCGGTTCTTCGGTGTCGATCGAGGCCGTCACGTCACCCCCTTTGACTGCTCTGTGATTCTCGATCGCCACAGTACTGTGGTTCTTCGTGGAGATCATTCCCTCGCGCCTCAAGGAGCCGATGTACCGGCTCTACGAGATGCGGTTGAGGCAGGGTCTCGAAGCCTCGAAATCCGAACTGCCCCGCCATATCGCGGTGCTTTGTGACGGCAACCGGCGGTGGGCCCGTGATGCTGGTCACGATGACGTCAGTTACGGCTACCGGGTGGGTGCGGCGAAGATCGCCGAGATGCTGCGCTGGTGCCAGGAGACCGGCATCGAGATGGCCACCGTCTACCTACTGTCGACGGAGAACCTGCAGCGTGAGCCGGAGGAGCTGTCGTCCCTGATCGAGATCATCACAGACGTGGTGGAGGAGATCTGCACACCGGCGAACCGGTGGAGCGTGCGCACGGTCGGTGACCTCGAACTGCTCGGGGAGGAACCGGCGCGACGGCTGCGCGACGCGGTGGAGTCGACCAACGGCCACGGTGGTTTCCATGTCAATGTGGCGGTCGGGTATGGCGGACGGCAGGAGATCGTGGACGCGGTGCGGGCGCTGCTCGGTAAGGAGCTCGCCAACGGCGCGACGGGCGAGCAGCTGATCGAGGCGATCACCGCCGAGGCGATCTCGGAGAACCTGTACACCTCCGGTCAGCCCGATCCCGATCTGGTCATCCGCACATCGGGGGAGCAGCGGCTGTCGGGCTTCCTGCTGTGGCAGAGCGCGTATTCGGAGATGTGGTTCACGGAGGCCTACTGGCCGGAGTTCCGTCGCGTGGATTTCCTGCGCGCGCTGCGCGATTACACCGCACGGCATCGCCGATACGGCCGCTGAGCTCAGGCCGTCTGCTCTTCGCGCAAGCGCTCATCGCGGGTCTCTGCTCTTCGCGCGAGCGCTCATCGCCGTGCCACACTGATCCTATGGCTGCGCTGTCGGCGCTGGTGTTCTCGCTCAGCTGGTGGTTGGGCCTGTACCTGCTGGCCCGTGACCCGCGCAAGCCGGTGCTCGTGCTGGCCGCCATCGGGCTGACGAGCTTCGCGTCGGTGGTCGCTCTCGACGCAGTGCGGGTGGTCAGCGGTCTGCACGTGCTCAGCCGCATCGAGATCTATCTGGTCGCGGTGCCCGGCATCGCCTGGTTCGCCGTGCTGCTCGAGCTGTCGCGGCCGCACGACACCTTGCGCAGCCGCGCGAGTGAGTTGATAGCCGTCATAGTGGTCGCGGCCGGCGCTTTCGTCGGTGCGGCGATGGCGGGCACAGTGGACGGCCCGCTGCGGTTCGGGCACTGGTTGATGTTCGCGGTGATCTCACTGTCGTCGCTGGGAGCCATGCTGCGGGCGGTGTTTGGTCCGTGGCAGCCCAGGCCGGTGGTGGGCTACCTCGTGATCGCGACGTTGTTCTTCGCACTGGGCAACGCGATCATCGTCATCCCCCTCGGACTTGTGCCCAGTTGGGTTGCGTTGGCATCCACCGGGTTTGACGTCGCCCTGCTCGGTTTCGCGGTTGCGATGTGGGACGCCTTCGACGAGGGGCAGGCACTGCGCGCCGACATGCTTCGCTCGTTCGTCGCCACCGGCGTGGTGGTCGTCTTGTTCGGCGGCCAGGCGTTGATCGGCATGGCGTTGACGGGGGAGCGGACGGCGCTGACCGTGCTGTTGTTCACCAGTGTCGGGATCGCGGTCGCGATCAACGTGCTGGCCGACCCATTGGCCGGCCTGCTCGACCGGCTCGCGTTCTCCCGCTCGCCCGATCTCCGCGCCGACCGCGCGGCGCTGCGCCGCACCGAGGCCGCGCTGCCGCTGCGCTCTGCCAACCCACTTGCCAGTGTCGACGACGAGTCGTTTGCGCGGCTCACCCGTCGCGCGCTCGGCCACTACGGCGATCTCTCCAAGCTGGTGGCCAGCCCGCTGACCGCGTTGCCGATGATCGACCAACGGCTCGCTGCGCGTGGTGCCCCGGACCAGCCTCTGGAGCGGGCCAACGAACTCAAGGCCCTGCTGGCCGATCGCATCGCCCGGCTCAAGCCACGCGACGGCGGCGATTTCGGCACCACCGAGCAGTGGCGCCACTACAACGCGCTGTACTTCCCGTACGTCGTCGGGGTGCGGGCCTACGCGCAGAACGCGACGGCCGCGGGCCTCGACCCCGTCGCCCGCCAGGCCTGGCAGTGGTTCGTCACCGAGGTGCCGCAGCGGTCCCTGCACAACTGGCAGAACGCGGCCGCCCGGTTGATCGCCGCCGATCTACGCGGCAATCTGGTCGCCGCGCAAGATCTATAAGGACCGTCTGACTCTGTCTGATTGGTCAGTCCCCCGCAAGCGGGAGGTGCCCCCACCTCCTCGGGCTCGTTCCTCGCCCGCATCGTCGCTGACCTGCGCTTGGCAGTACCTGGCAGCGTCTGGCGTCGATCTGGCAGTGCATTCTGCGCAACATCGGTGTCATGACCGCCATCACCCCCCGGCCCGTCCGGGACACTCGTTCCAATGTCGCCGTCGCCGCGGCTCCGGGCGATTCGCTGTTGCGCTTTGCGCTACGTGCCGACGCCACCTTGTGCGCCGCGCTCGGTCTTCTTGTCGCCATGGCCGCCGATCCGCTGTCGCGGCTGTCCGGTCTGTCCGCCACGTCCGAATGGATCTCGGGTGCTGCGCTTGTCGGCTACGGCGTGGCGCTCTACGCCGCCGCCGGTGTGCCGCATGTCAGACGTGTCGGTGTCGGCGTGCTCGTCGGCAACATCGCGTTCGCCGTCCTTGTCGCCGTCGTCCTGATCGCGGGCTGGCTGCCGCTGACCACCCTCGGCGTGGCGTCGACGATCGCGTTCACCGTCGTCACGTTGGTGTTCGCCTATGCCCAGTACCTCGGAGTGCGCCGAATCGCGTGACTCCCTCATGACTGGTCCGGAGTTGGCGCCGCGCACGCGAGGAGCGGAAAGCCTCCGTGCAGAGGTTGCGGCGTCGACTCCGGCACCGGTCGCAAGGAAACCCACGAAGAAAGGAACAACATGACCGCCATCTCGACCCGACTGAGGGAATCGACCGACTCACTGCTGCGCTTCGCGATGCGCGCCGACGCCGTACTGACCGGTCTTGCCGGTATCGCGGCGGTTCCGTTCGCGGGCCGGCTGTCCGAGATCTCGGGCACGACGCGAGCGTTCGAGTACTCGATGGCCGCGTTCTTCGTCGCCTACGGCGTGGTCGTAATCGCTCTGGCGTCGCTGCCGTCGGTCCGTGTCCCTGGCATTGCCGTGATCATCGCCAACCTGCTGTACACGGTGGCCGCCGTGGTCTTCGTGCTCACCGATTTCATGCCGTTGACGACGACCGGCGTGGTGCTGACTCTCGCCAGCGGTGTCTACACGCTGGTGTTCGCCGAGTTGCAGTACCAGGGCTGGCGCCGCGTCAAGGCGTAAGCCGTTGCGGCTGAAGCCCGCTCGGTGATCCGGGCGGGCTTCGGTCTACTCAGAGCTTGCGCAGGCGCAGCCGGTTGATGGAGTGGTCGGCGTCCTTGCGCAGCACCAGTGTGGCCCGCGGTCGCGTCGGCAGAATGTTCTCGATCAGGTTGGGGCGGTTGATGGAATGCCAGATGTCGCTGGCGGCGAAGACTGCTTGGTCGTCGGTCAGCGTGGAGTAGTGGTGGAAGTGCGAGGCCGGGTCGGCGAACGCGCCCGCACGCATGGACAGGAACCTCGAGATGTACCACCCCTCGATGTCCTCGATGCGGGCGTCGACGTAGACCGAGAAGTCGAACAGGTCCGAAACCATCAGCGCCGGACCGGTTTGCAGAACATTCAGGCCCTCGAGGATCAGGATGTCCGGGTGGCGGATGATCTGCTTTTCACCGGCGACGATGTCGTAGAGCAGGTGCGAATACACCGGCGCACACGCGTAGTCGGAGCCCGACTTCACCGCGGTGACGAACCGCATCAGCGCCCTGCGGTCGTAGCTCTCAGGAAAACCCTTACGGTGCATCAGGTTTCGGCGAGTGAGCTCGTCGTTCGGATACAGGAACCCGTCCGTGGTGACGAGGTCGACACGGGGATGGTGCTCCCAGCGGGCCAGCAGCGCCTGCAGCACACGGGCGGTGGTGGACTTGCCCACTGCCACGCTGCCCGCGACGCCAATGATGAACGGCACCGGCCGGTCGGGATTCTGGTGGGACTCGCCGAGGAACTCGGCGGTGGCGCTGAACAACCGCTGCCGGGCCGCGACCTGCAGGTGGATCAATCGGGCCAGGGGCAGGTAGACCTCTTCGACCTCGAGTAGGTCGACCTTCTCGCCGAGGCCACGCAGCCGGATCAACTCTTCCTCGGCCAGCTTCAGCGGCGTGGACATACGAAGCGCGCGCCACTGACTCCGGTCGAACTCCACATAGGGGCTCGGCTCGCTTAGCCGCGGCATGAGTCAAGTCTTGCAGTTAGCGTGGTCGGCATGGACCCCGGCACCCTGATCCGCGAATATCTGCTGCTCGGCCTGCGGTTCGACCGGATCGAGGAAGGCTACGTCGATTCCTTCACCGGCGATCCCGCGCTGCGGGAGGCCGTCGCCTCCGAGCCGGCTCCCGACCCCGCCGACCTGGCCCGACAGGCCCAGCGACTGTTCGCCGAGCTGCCGAATGTGCCACGCACCAACGGGTCAGAGGGTTTCGACGACGCGCGGGCCGACTACATCGGTGCTCATCTGCGCGCACTGGCTTGTGCCGGAAACAAATTCGCCGGCCAGGCCGTCGGCTTCGTCGACGAGGTCGAAGCATATTTCGACGTGCACATCGCCAAGGGAGACCCGGATCGGTACCGCGACGCGCACGTCCGCCTCGACGAGGCGCTTGGCGGGACGGGTCCACTGGGCGAGCGGATGCAGACCTATCGAAGCGCCGAGGAGATCCCGCCGGAACGCCTCGAGGAGTGCATCCACGCGTTCTCCAGCGCGCTGCGCGACCGGGTGCGCGCCGAGTTCCCCCTGCCCGACAGCGAGACCATCACCTACGAGGTGGTTACCGACAAGCCGTGGTCGGGGTTCAACTACTACCTCGGCGACTACCGCTCGACCGTCGCCGTGAACGCCGACCTGCGCCAGCAGATGTCGAACCTGCCCCGACTCGTGGCCCACGAGTCCTATCCCGGCCATCACACCGAGCACTGCCGCAAGGAAGCCGGTTTGGTCCACACATACGGCCATGCCGAGCAGACGCTGTTTCTGGTCAACACCCCGCAATGCCTGATGGCCGAGGGCCTGGCCGACCTGGCGCTGTACGTCGCGATCGGGCCGAAATGGGGTGGCTGGTCCAGCGAGATCTACGCCGACCTGGGCCTTCGTTTCGACGGGGAGCGCGCGCAGGCGGTGTCGGAGGCGACGGCTGCGCTGGCCGACGTCCGGCAGGACGCCGCGTTGATGCTGCACGACGAGCATCGCGACGTCGACGACGTCGTGGCGTTCCTGCGGCGCTGGCTGCTGGTCAACGACGAGCGGGCGCGCCAATCGCTGCGGTTTCTGTCGTCGCCGCTGTGGCGGGCCTACACCAGCACGTACGTCGAGGGATACCGGCTGCTCCGGGGATGGCTGGACGAGCGTCCGGCCGGGGTCAGTCTCACCGAGCGGTTCGGCAGGCTGCTCGACGAGCCGCTGATCCCGTCCGCCCTGCGAGCCGCCTAGCCCGAGCGTGCGGTTTCGTCCGCGACCCGCCCGGACCGGATGAAACCGCACAGTCGGTGAAGAATCCGGGGACGTAGGCTGAACGCATGACTGCAGACTCCACCGTCACCACGTCCGCCGCTCCCGGCGCCGAGTACGCCGACACCGCCGGCGCCGCCTACCGGGACATCCTGCAGATCATCGAATCAGTCGAGCCGCGCATCGCGGCGGCGACGCGCAAAGAGCTTGCCGACCAACGAGATTCGCTCAAGCTGATCGCCAGCGAGAACTACGCCTCGCCCGCGGTGCTGCTCACCATGGGCACCTGGCTGTCCGACAAGTACGCCGAGGGCACGATCGGGCACCGGTTCTACGCCGGCTGCCAGAACGTCGACACCGTCGAGGCGGTGGCCGCCGAGCACGCCGAGCAGCTGTTCGGGTCGCCGCATGCGTACGTCCAGCCGCACTCCGGCATCGACGCGAACCTCGTCGCGTACTGGGCCATCCTGGCCACCCGCGTCGAGGCACCCGGCCTTGCCGATGCAGGAGCCAAGCACGTCAACGACCTGTCGGAGGCCGATTGGGAGCAGCTGCGCGGCAAGCTCGGCAACCAGCGGTTGATGGGCATGTCGCTGGATGCGGGCGGGCACCTCACCCACGGCTTCCGGCCGAACATCAGCGGCAAGATGTTCCACCAGCGCAGCTACGGCACCGATCCCGAGACCGGCCTGCTCGACTACGACGCGCTGGCACAGGCCGCGCGTGAGTTCAAGCCGCTGGTCCTCGTCGGCGGGTACTCCGCCTATCCGCGGCGGATCAACTTCGCGAAGATGCGCGAGATCGCCGATGAGGTCGGCGCGACGCTGATGGTGGACATGGCCCATTTCGCGGGCCTGGTGGCAGGCAAGGTGTTCACCGGCGACGAGGACCCGGTGCCGCACGCCCACGTCACCACGACCACCACGCACAAGTCGTTGCGCGGGCCGCGCGGCGGGCTGGTGCTGGCCACCCCGGAGTACGCCGACGCCGTCGACAAGGGCTGCCCGATGGTGCTGGGCGGTCCGTTGTCGCATGTGATGGCCGCCAAGGCCGTCGCGCTTGCCGAGGCGCGCCAGCCCTCGTTCCAGACCTACGCACAGCGGGTCGCCGCCAACGCCAAGGCGTTGGCCGACGGGTTCCTGAGGCGCGGTGCGCGGCTGGTCACCGGCGGCACCGACAACCACATCGTGCTTCTCGACGTGACATCGTTCGGGCTGACCGGACGTCAGGCGGAGTCGGCGCTGCTCGACTCCGGCGTCGTCACCAACCGAAACTCGATCCCGGCCGACCCGAACGGCGCCTGGTACTCCAGCGGCATCCGGTTCGGCACCCCGGCGCTGACCACCCGCGGGTTCGGGCCCGCCGAATTCGACCGGGTGTCCGAGTTGGTTGTCGAGGTGCTGACCAACACATCACCGGAGGGCAGCTCGAAGGCCAAGTACAAGCTGGTCGACGCCACCGCCGATTGGGTGCACGCCGCTGCCGCTGAGCTGCTGGACGCCAACCCGCTGTACCCCGGCCTGACGCTGTAGCCGGCAACACACCGCACCCGGTTTCAAAAAAGGTGTGAATGTGGGTTACAGTTACTTTTATGGCACAGAAACCTGTTCCTGATGCATTGATTCGCGAGCTCGAGCCGGTCGTCGCGGAGAACTTGGCCCGGTACCTGGACACCGAGGAGCTGTGGAACGCGCACGACTACGTGCCGTTCGAACAAGGCGAGAACTTCGCGTTTCTCGGCGGCCGCGACTGGGACCCGTCTCAGGTCACGCTGCCAAGGCAGATCACGGATGCACTCGAGATCCTGCTGATCACCAAGGACAACCTCGCCGGTTACCACCGCGAGCTGGTCGAGCATTTCATCCTCGAGGAGAAGTTCGGCCGCTGGCTGGGGCGATGGACCGCCGAGGAGCATCTGCACGCCATCGCGCTGCGTGAGTACCTGGTCGTCACCCGTGAGATCGACCCGACCGCGAACGAGGATGTCCGTGTCGAGCACGTGATGAAGGGGTACCGGGCCGACAAGTACAGCAAGATCGAGACGCTGGTCTTCATGGCGTTCTACGAGCGCGAGCATGCGGTGTTCTGTCGCAATCTGGCCGCCGAGATCGACGAGCCGGTGTTGGCGGGCCTGATGTCGCGGATCGCCAAGGACGAGGAACGCCACGAGGAGTTCTTCGCCAAGCTGGTAACTCACCTCCTGGGGTCGAACCGCGACGAGACCGTCGAAGCGATCGCGCGCCGCGCCGGCGACCTCATCGTGGTCGGCGGAGACATCGACGCCTACAAGGACAAGATTGCGGCCGTAGCCGACGCGGGCATCTTCGACGAGGCCGCTCTGCGCCAAGCGGTTTCCGACCGGATCACAGCGTGGGGTCTGGCCGATGAGCCGCAACTTCGCGAGTTCGTGAACGCCGGGTAGACCCCCGGTTTCGGGCGACGTTGCCGGGCGGTTAAACCCCGGCGCGCCTGCACGACACGCTTGCTATTTCGGGAGTAGCGTCGTTTGCGATGGCTAGCGACATGCTCTGCTGTCCGGGCGGTACCGATCGACTCGATTCGAGAGGGCCGGCCCCGGCCCTAGTGCCGCAGTGTCCGCCGAGAGGTTCGTGCGGGGCCGCGCGGGCTCGAGGAGCGCTACGTGACCGATTCCTCCATCCGGACCTACGTGCTCGACACGTCCGTGCTGTTGTCCGACCCCTGGGCCTGTACACGGTTCGCCGAGCACGAAGTGGTCGTGCCGCTGGTCGTCATCAGCGAGCTGGAGGCTAAACGCCATCATCACGAGCTGGGCTGGTTTGCCCGCCAGGCACTGCGATTGTTCGACGATCTCCGCCTCGAGCACGGGCGACTGGATCAGCCGATTCCCGTTGGCGCGCAGGGCGGCACGCTGCATGTCGAGCTGAATCACAGCGACCCGTCGGTGCTGCCCGCGGGCTTTCGGACCGACAGCAACGACTCGCGAATCCTGACCTGTGCGGCGAACCTCGCCGCCGAGGGCAAGCACGTCACGTTGGTGAGCAAGGACATCCCGCTGCGCGTCAAGGCCGGCGCGGTCGGCCTGGCGGCCGACGAGTACCACGCCCAGGACGTCATCACGTCGGGCTGGACCGGCATGGACGAGATCGACGTCTCCACCGAGGTGATCGACACGCTGTTCGCCGAGGGGGAGATCGATCTGGAGGATGCACGGGATCTGCCGTGCCACACCGGAATTCGGCTGCTCGGCGGCAACTCGCACGCATTGGGCCGGGTCAATCCCGACAAGCGGGTGCAGCTGGTCCGCGGTGATCGCGAGGTGTTCGGACTGCGCGGTCGTTCCGCCGAACAGCGGGTGGCGTTGGATCTGCTGCTCGACGAGTCCGTCGGCATCGTGTCGCTCGGCGGCAAGGCGGGCACCGGCAAGTCCGCGCTGGCGTTGTGCGCCGGACTGGAAGCCGTGCTGGAACGGCGCACCCAGCGCAAGGTTGTGGTCTTCCGGCCGCTGTACGCGGTCGGCGGGCAGGAGCTTGGCTACCTGCCCGGCAGCGAGAGCGAAAAGATGGGGCCGTGGGCGCAGGCTGTCTTCGACACCCTCGAAGGGTTGGCCAGCCCGGCGGTGCTCGAAGAGGTGCTGTCGCGCGGCATGCTTGAGGTGCTGCCGCTCACCCACATCCGCGGCCGCTCCCTGCACGACTCGTTCGTGATCGTCGACGAAGCACAGTCGCTGGAACGCAACGTGCTGCTGACGGTCCTGTCCCGGCTCGGCGCCGGTTCACGGGTGGTGCTCACCCACGACGTGGCCCAGCGCGACAACCTGCGGGTCGGCCGGCACGATGGTGTCGCTGCCGTGATCGAGAAGCTCAAGGGTCACCCGCTGTTCGCCCACATCACGCTGCTGCGCAGCGAGCGCTCGCCGATCGCGGCGCTGGTCACCGAGATGCTGGAGGAAATCAGCCCCGCCGCGCTGCCGTAATCGTCCGCTCAGCCATCGCCGGTAAGCTGCGCCCGTGCCGAAGCGACGCGACAGCGGGACCTGGCAGTACGCCCTGATGGTGCTGGGCGTCGTCGCCGGGGTCGTGGTGGTGGTGGTCGCGTTGCTGACCGGGCACGCCAAACGCGAAAGTCCCGGCGACGTGGACTGCGCCAAGGTCAAGTGCGTGGCACTGACGTTCGACGACGGCCCTGGCCCCTATACGGACCGGCTGCTGCAGATCCTGAAGGACAACGACGCCAAGGCGACGTTCTTTCTGATCGGCAACAAGGTCGCCGCGAATCCCGAAGGCGCCAAACGGATCGCCGACGCGGGCATGGAGATCGGCAACCACACCTGGGAACACCCCAACATGACGACGATTCCGCCGGAGGACCTCCCCACGCAGTTCACTAGGGCCAGCGACGCCATCGAGGCGGCGACTGGGCAACGCCCGAAGCTTGTCCGCACCGCGGGCGGGCTGGTCGACGACCAGGTGCTGGCGGAGGCCAAGCGCCAAGGCCTCGCCGACATCAATTGGGACGTCATCCCTTTCGACTGGATCAATGACTCCAACATCGCGGCCACCCGCTACATGCTGATGACGCAGATCAAGCCGGGATCAGTCGTGCTGTTTCACGACACCTATTCCAGCACAGTCGATCTGGTGTACCAGTTCATCCCCGTGCTGAAGGCCAACGGCTACCACCTGGTGACGGTCAGCCAGCTGCTCGGGCCGCGTGAGCCGGGCAGCAGCTACGGCGGGCGTGACAACGGGCCGCCCGTCAACGACCTCCACGACATCGCGGTCGAGGAGATCCCGTCGTTGCCCAATACGCCGTCGCCGGCGCCGATGCCGAACTTCCCGATCACCGACATCCCCGGCGCCAACTCCGGTGGTCCCAACAACGGCGCCTGAGCGCGATGGACACCGACACCGTATTCGTGCTCACCGTCCTGGTGCTGTGCTACGCGGTGGTCTCGGGCCTGGTGAAGAAGTGGTACACCGCGCCCGCGCTGATCTTCGTTCTCTTCGGAATCGTGTTGGGGCCGTTCGGCCTCAAGCTCATCGACGGTGCGACGGACACCGCGAACTTCACCGTCGTCGCCCAACTGGCGCTGACGGTCATCCTGTTCAACCAGGCCGCCGAACTCGACCTCGGCGGTGGCGATCCGCCGCCGCGGCATCACGTTCCGGCTACTCGTCATCGGAATTCCACTGGCGCTCGTGCTCGGCACGCTGACCGCAGCTGCTGATGCTTCCTGTCATGCCGCTGTGGGAGGCGGTATGTCTGGCCGCGATCGTCGCCCCGACCGAGGTCGCACTGATCGACGCGCTGCTCGACGATGAGCGCATTCCCGAACGGATCCGCCACGCGCTGTCCACCGAAAGCGGCTTCTACGACGGCTTTGCGCTAGCCGCCATGTTGGCCGCGTTGGCGCTGGCTTCGCAGCACACCAAACCCGATCTGGGGAGGTGGGGCTTGTTCCTAGTGCGCACAGAAGTGGTGTCCGTGGTGGTCGGCATCGCCGTCGGTGCGCTGGGCGGATGGATCATCGCCAGGTCGCGCAGCCGCGAGTGGATGAGCGACACCTGGGCGCAGTTGGCCACTCTCGCAATCGCGTTGGTGTGCTTCGGTGTCGGAGAACGCTTGCACGGCAGTGGTTTCGTCGCCGCGTTCGCAGGCGGGTTGGCGTTTGCGTTCACCGCGCGGCGGGCAGGGGTAACGCCCGACATGCAGGTGTCCGACGCGGCAGGCCAGCTGCTGGAGCTCATGGTGTTCGCGATGTTCGGCGGTTATGCGGTGATCGTCGGATGGCGCGACGCGGGCTGGCGGGTGGTGGTGTTCGCGCGTCGTGGCGCTGTTCGTGGTGCGGATTGTCGCAGTGTCGCTCGCGCTGATCCGCAGCGATATGCCGATCGCACGAGCGGATGTTCATCGGCTGGTTCGGCCCGCGCGGCATCGGGACGCTGGTGCTGGGCCTGTTGATGGTCGGGCGCGGCGAGATCGAACAGGCGCCGCTCATCACACAGGTCGTCGCGGTGATCGTGACGCTCAGCCTCGTCGTGCACAGCGCCACCGCGTGGGCGGGCATCCGCTGGCTTGCTGCGCGTGAACCGGCGCCCGAAACGGCGTGAAGGAACCCCGACTCAGCTATCGCTCTTCGCGCAAGCGCTCATCGTCCACCTTGGCCATCGCCAAGCACGTCGAGCCGCTTGTCGAGTTCCTCTTCGGTGAGCTTGTCGCCGATGAGCCCGCGGTCGATCACCGTCTGCCGAATGGTCTTCTTCTCCTTCAGCGCCTGCTTGGCGACGGCGGCCGCTTCTTCGTAGCCGATCGCCGAGTTCAGTGGCGTCACGATCGACGGCGACGACTCGGCCAGTTCGCGCAGGTGTGCCTCGTTCGCGACCAGACCGTCGATGCAGCGCTGCGCGAACAGCCGAGAAGAGTTCGTCAGGATCTTGAACGACTCGAGTAGGTTGCGCGCCATCATCGGGATGTACACGTTGAGCTCGAATGCGCCGTTACCGCCGCCCCACGCGATCGCGGCGTCGTTGCCGATGACCTGCGCCGCCACCTGTGTAACGGCCTCGGGGATCACCGGGTTGACCTTGCCCGGCATGATCGAGCTGCCTGGCTGCAGGTCCGGCAGCTGAATCTCACCGAGGCCGGTCAGCGGGCCGGAGCCCATCCACCGGATGTCGTTGGCGATCTTGGTCAGTGACACGGCGATGGTGCGCAGCGCGCCGGACGCTTCGACCAGCCCGTCGCGCGCTGCCTGCGCCTCGAAATGGTTGGCTGCGACACGTAATTCGGGCATGCCGGTCTGCTCGGTCAACACGGCGACCACTCGCTCGTCGAAGTCGTCGGGCGCGTTCAGCCCGGTGCCGACCGCGGTTCCGCCGATGGCCAGCTCGCCGAGCCGCGGCAGCGTGGCCTTCACCCGTTCGATGCCGGCCTCGACCTGGCGGGCGTAGCCGCTGAACTCCTGGCCCAGCGTCACCGGCACCGCGTCCATCAAGTGTGTGCGGCCGGACTTCACGACCTGACGCCATTGGCGCGCCTTCGACGTCAGCGACTCGTGGAGCACCTCGAGCGCCGGAATCAGGTGTCGCACAGCGGCTTCCGTGGCCGCGATGTGAGTTGCGGTGGGGAAGGTGTCGTTGGACGACTGCGACATGTTGACATCGTCGTTGGGGTGCACCGTGACACCGTTCTGAGCGGCGATGCCGGCGATCACCTCGTTAGTGTTCATGTTCGAGCTTGTGCCAGAGCCGGTTTGGAACACGTCGATCGGGAACTGGTCGTCGTGCAGGCCGTCGGCGATCTCCCCGGCGGCGGCGATGATCGCATCGGCCTTCTCCGGGGCGAGCAGCCCGAGGTCCTTGTTCACCTGCGCGCACGCGCCCTTGAGCAGACCGAGTGCGCGGATCTGGGAGCGCTCGAGCCCGCGTCCAGAGATCGGGAAGTTCTCCACCGCCCGCTGGGTCTGCGCGCGCCACAGCGCGTTGATCGGCACCCGGACCTCGCCCATGGTGTCGTGCTCGATGCGGTACTCGGTCTGGTCGGCTTTCGTGTCGACGGCACTGTCGGCCATGTGTCGTGATCCCTCGCTTGTCGTTGTCTACGGGAGTGGATGTCTGGCGGTGATGTCGCCGGTGAAGTCAACCGCCGAATATTCGTTGAGCTTCGAAAGCCGGTGGTAGGCCTCGATCATCCGGACCGTGCCGGACTTCGATCGCATGACGATCGACTGAGTGGTGCAGCCACCGCCGTAGTATTGGACGCCCTTGAGGAGGTCACCGTCGGTGACCCCGGTGGCGCAGAAGAAGACGTTCTCACCGGAAACCAGGTCCGCCGTGGTCAGAATCTGGTCCAGGTCATAGCCGGCATCGATGGCCTTCTGGCGCTCGGCGTCGTCGGTTGGCGCGAGCTTGGCCTGGATCGCGCCGCCCATGCACCGGATGGCCGCCGCGGCGATGATGCCTTCGGGAGTGCCGCCGATGCCGGCCAGGATATCGGTGCCGGAATTGGGTCGGCACGTTGAGATCGCGCCCGCCACGTCGCCGTCGCTGATCAACCGGATCCGCGCGCCGGTTGCGCGGACGTCTTCGATCAACTGGGCATGGCGGGGCCGGTCGAGGATGCAGACCGTGATGTCGGAGGCCGTCGCATTGCGGACCTTGGCCACCTGCGAGATGTTTTCGCTGATCGGTGCGCTGATGTCGACGACGTCCGCGGCGTCAGGTCCGACGGCGATCTTGTTCATGTAGAACACCGCCGACGGGTCGAACATCGCGCCCCGCTCGGCGACCGCGAGCACCGAGATGGCGTTCGGCATGCCCTTGCTCATCAGCGTGGTGCCGTCGACGGGGTCCACCGCGAAATCGCACTCGGGGCCGTCGCCGTTGCCGACCTCTTCACCGTTGTAGAGCATCGGCGCCTGGTCCTTCTCACCCTCCCCGATGACCACCACACCGCGCATCGAGACCGAGTTGACCAGCTCGCGAATCGCGTCGACGGCCGCACCGTCGCCGCCCTCTTTGTCCCCTCGACCGACCCACCGGCCTGCGGCCATCGCGCCCGCCTCGGTCACCCGTACGAGCTCGAGGGCCAGGTTGCGGTCTGGGGCTTCGCGTCTCGGTCGCGTCATGGGTGTGATTCTCCCATTCGCGGTTCGTCCTGTCGGAGCTGGGATACTGGCGGTTGTGACCCCAGAGCCGCAGCCCCTTCCGCAGGGGCCCGATGTCGCCGGGCCGCCACCGCCTCCGGCCGCCAAGCCGCGGCTGTTGCACGACGGCCGCGACATGTTCTGGTCCCTCGCGCCGCTGGTCGTGGCGTGCATCGTGCTCGCAGGCGTCCTCGGGATGTGCTCCTTCGCGCCGGGCGGCCCCGGCCCCGGGCCGGTACCGGATTATGACGCGCCTGCTGCTTTGCAGGCCGACGCCGACGCGCTTCGCATCCCCATCCGGCTACCCGTGCTGCCCGACGGTTGGCAGGCCAATTCCGGTAGTCGCGCCGGGATCGAAGGAGGCCGGACGGACCCGTCCGGGCGGCCGGCGCGCTCCGTGTCGTCGACCGTCGGCTACCTGACGCCGACCGGAATGTATCTGGCCCTGACGCAGAGCAACGCCGACGAGGAGAAGCTGGTCGGCTCCATCGACTCCAACCTGGTGCCGACCGGGACGCAGGACGTCGACGGAGTGCGGTGGGTGGTCTACGAAGGCGACGACCGCGCGGAGCCCGTTTGGACGACGCGGCTGACCGGTCCGACCGGGCCGGCGCAGATCGCGATCAGGGGTGCCGGTGGTACCGATGAGTACCGTACGCTGGCGGCCGCGACGCAAAAGCAGTCGCCACTGCCCGCGAAGTAGAGCGGAGACGCGATGAAAGCGCCCGAAGCCGACCTCACCGGATGGATCGCCGCGCCGTTCACGGCGGCCGGATTCACCCACGACGTTTACCGCAAGGGTGAGGGACCCGGTGTGGTGCTCATCCCCGAGATGCCGGGCATACATCCAGGCGTGCTCGCCTTGGGTAATCACCTGGTGGACAATGGATTCACCGTTGCGTGCCCGTCGCTGTACGGCACACCCGGCGCACCCGGCGTCAGGCCGGGTATGGTGCCGGTGATGCTGCGTGGTTGTGTGGCAAAGGAATTCGCGGCCTTCACGACGAACGCCGACCGGCCGGTGGCCCACTATCTTCGTGCGCTGGCCCGCGACCTCAACGAGAAGACGCCCGGCAAGGGTGTCGGGGTGATCGGCGAGTGTTGGAGCGGCGGCTTCGCGCTGGCGGCGGCGGTGGACGAGAGCGTGCTGGCCCCGGTTGTGAGCCAACCGTCGCTGCCGATAGGACTGACGGGTAAGCAACGACGTGATCCCGGGCTGTCGGAAGCCGAGTTGCAGATCGTCGAGCAGCGAGTCGCCAACGAAGGACTCTGCGCGCTGGGCCTGCGATTTAGCGAAGACCCTCTGTCGCCGGCCGAGCGCTTCAAGACTCTCAAGGATCGCCTCGGCGACGCGTTCGAAGTGATAGAGATCAACTCGAAGGAGGGCAACGAGCACGGGTTCGGCAAGAAGGCGCACTCGGTGCTGACGCTCGAGGTGCGCGAGAAGGACGGCCACCCGGCCTACGAGGCACGCAAGCGCGTCGTCGAATTCCTCACCGCGCGTCTGGCTTAGCCTCCTCGGGCGCTTCAGTCTCATCCGCGTCGGCCCCATCGGCGTCCGACTCGGCAGCTGCGGGATCCGCCTGCCGAGCCCTGCGGGTGAGCCGGCCGAGGCGGCGCTTCTTCTTTGGTGAGCTTTCGTCGTCGTGCTGGTCCATCGGCACGCCCTTGTACACCGCGAGGTAGACGCTGATCGTCGTGACGATGACGATCATCAGTACCGGGCCGATGACGATGCCGAACGCGCCGAACATCCCGATCCCCGCGAACACCGACAGCAGCATGAGCGCCGAGTCCAGGCGGGCCTCTCGCGGCACCAGAATCGGCCGAAGGAAGTTGTCGATGTTCGTCACCACGATGAGGTGGAACAGGACGACGAAGATACCGCCGAAGACGTTGCCGAACAACATCATTCCGATCCCGAACGGGATCGTGACGATTCCGCTGCCTAGCGGGATGACGGATAGGGCGCTCAGCAGTATCGCGAAGATGAAGAAGCCTTCGTGGAAGCCGGCGATGTAGATCGAGACGGCACCCGCGACGCCTTGGCAGATGGCGATGATGAACTGCCCTTTGACCGTGCCGCCCACCATGGCGCCCATCTTGGCCAGGTACAGGTCGGTGACTTCTTCGCCGAGCGGGTTGAGCTGGCGGATCAGCCGCTGCACCGTGTCCTTGTTGGTGATCAGCGAAATGAACACATAGAGGAAGAGGATCGCCGCGGTTATCCCGCCGACGACGCCGCCTGCGGCGCCCTGCAGAACATGCAGCAGCCACTGTCCGACGTTCTGCGCGACCGTCGTCATCGCCTTGCGAATCATTTCCGGGGTGACCGTGACATCGGCGAACGGCACCCGCCCCAGGAGCTCGTTCACGAACTTCAGCGTCTTGTCACCGAGCGTCGACAGATCGGTTCTCTCCACCCAGCCCGCGACGCTCTTGACCATCTCGGTGATCTGAACGACCGCCAGCAGCACGATCAGGCCGAGAGGGATGATGACGCTGGCGAAGACAGCCAGCAGGGTCACCGTCGCGGACGCGCCGGTGCCCATTCGTTTGTTGAGCCGGTTGTAGAGCGGGCTGAACAGATAGGCGACCACCGCGGCGACGACGATGAGAATGAAGTACGTCCGCAGGAAGTAGGCGGCGAACAGGATCGCGATAACCGTCGCGACCGCCAGCGCACGCTTCTGTGTCAGCGTGAACTCGGTATTCATTGCGGCCACTGGCTCACCGTAGCCAGGTTGTGCGGCCGGCAGCCCGGTTTGCTCAGCGCGTCCCCGAGCGTGCCTTTGCCTGATGGGATCGCTGGCTTGCGATGAAGCGAATCGACGCGCGCTGCATCAACCCCGGCGCCAGCCGCGCGAACAACCACTGACCGTGAGCGCTGCGCGGCTTGACCAACACCGCCTTGTTGCGTTCGACGGCCTTGAGCGTGTCCTGCGCCAGACGGTCGGCGGGGTAGGCCGCCTTCGCGTTTTGGCCCTGAAGGAAGTAGTTGCGGCCATCGAATCCGCCGATTGCGCCTTTGTCGAGAAGCGGGGTCTCGATGGCTGACGGGCAGACCACAAGCACGCCGACGCCGTGCGCGGCGGCCTCGGACCGCAGCGCCAGCGAAAGCCCGACTATCGCGTGTTTGGTCATCACATAGCTGGTGATCTGGCCCGCCGCGGTCAGCCCTGCCATCGATGCGGTGTTGACGATGTGGCCGCTGCCCTGCTTGACCATCTGCGGGTATGCGGCGGCCACTCCGTGCACGACCCCGCGGATGTTCACGTCGATGATTGCGTTCCACTGGTCGAGGGTGAGCAGCTCGGTTTCGCCGCCCCACACGATGCCTGCGTTGTTGAACATCAGATCGAGACGGCCGGTGCCGGCCACCACGTCGTCGACCGTCGCCTGCACCGCGGCGGCGTCGGTGACATCGAGTTGGGCGCAGCGCGCCCGATCGCCGAGCGCCGACGCAGTCCGCTCAGCGGCATCCCCGTCGACGTCGGTGCACACCACGTCGGCGCCTGCACCGGCGAGGGCCCGGCACAACGCGGCGCCTATCCCTGAGCCTGCACCGGTAACGATGGCCTGCTTGCCGCTGAAAGTCACTACGCCTCCGCCAGTTTCATCACGTGCCCCAGCACATCGGGGTAGCGCTTCAGGTGGGCTCCGCCGTTGAGGTCGAGCACTTCGCCTGTCAGCCAGGACGATTTCGGTGAGCACAGGAAGACGACCGCATCGGCGACTTCCTCGGGCTTTCCGGCACGGCCGAGCGCGGTGTTCTCGAGATAGTCCTCGACGAGGCCAGGGACGAGATAAGACCCCTCGGTGAGGGGCGTGTCGACGAAGCCGGGCGACACCGCGTTGACGCGAATACCTCGCGGTCCCATCTCGAGTGCCGCAACCTGGGTGAGCATCGACAGGCCGGCCTTAGCCGAGCAGTAGGCACTCATGCCGACGGCCGCCTGCCGAGCGTTGAGCGAGCTGATCGATACCAGCGACCCACCTTCGCGCAGCTTCTGGCCCGCGTATTTGGCGACGATGAACGAGCCGTTCAGGCAGACGTCGATGACCGAGCGGAACTCGTCGACCGCGAGATCGGTGATCAGCCCGAGGCTTCCAAATCCCGCGCAGTTCACTACCACGTCGAGCGGACCGATCTGCCCGAAGAGGCCTGACACCGAGGCCTCGTCGGTGACGTCGACGTCCGCGGCGGTGTGTGGCTCTCCGAGCTCGGCGGCCCTGGCCCGCGCGCCGTCTCCGTTGCGGTCAGCGACCGTCACGCGGCATCCGTCGGCCGCCAGGGCGCGTGCGGTCGCCCAGCCGATACCGGATGCTCCGCCGATGACGACGGCGATCCGCTCACTACTGTTGCTCATCCGGTTGGCCTTTCGACGACGATGGAACGCGTTCTAACCTCACACCCGCGCGCCGAAAGCGCAATAGTCGCGCGGTGGCAGACTCGACTCGTGACCGAGTTGAAGATGTCCGAGTCGATTTCGGTGGCGGTGACGCCTGATGAGCTCTACGCGCTGGTGTCGGACGTGACCAGGATGGGCGAGTGGAGTCCGATCTGCCGCGCCTGCTGGTGGGACGAAGGAGCCGGCCCGCAGGTCGGCGCCTGGTTCACCGGCCGCAATGAAACCGCCGAGCGAACCTGGGAGACACGAAGTCAGGTGGTGGCCGCCGACCCCGGTAGGGAGTTCGCGTGGGAGGTCAACAACGGCTGGGTGCGCTGGGGATACACCTTCGAGCCCGAGAACGACGGTAGTCGGCTGACCGAGTCGTGGGAGTTCCTGCCGACCGGCATCGCAGGGTTTCATCAGCGGTACGGCGCCGACGCCGACGCCCAGATCGAGGGGCGCACTGAGGCGGCGAGGACCGGTATCCCAGCGACCCTGGCCGCGATAAAGGCCGCAGCCGAATCACAGCCGTGACACGGAACTCGGCGTCGTCACCCGAAAGACTTCGACGTCGTCGGAAAGCCCCTTGAGGTGTTGTGTACCGAGGCTGTCAAAACGCAGCCCCGATCCCGCTGACAAGTCGCGAACGGTTCGACTGGTGAGCACCTCGTCGGCGCCGGCCATCGCGCCGATCCGTGCGCCCACATGGATCGCGAGACCGCTCCACTCGTCGCCGCGCCGTTCGCATTCACCGGTGTGTACCCCTACCCGGATGCGGATGCCCCTGGCGGCCAGGGACGGAACCATGTCGAGTCCGCAGCGCGCCGCCTTGGTCGGGCCGTCGAAAAGCGCGAATACGCCGTCCCCGGTGTGCTTGACGCGGCGGCCGCCGTACTTCTCCAGCAGCCAGTCCACCAGCTTGTCGTGCGCATCGAGCTGATGACGCCACTGCGCATCGCCTTGCGCGACGAGTTGTTCAGTGGAACTGACGATATCGGTGAACAACACGGTGGAGAGAACGCGCTCACCCGTGTCATCGACGGGCTTGCCGCGCGCAAAGTTCACCACAGCCGCCGCGAGCTCATCGTCCAAGAGCGCATGAGGACCCGGTGGCAACTGCTGAAACTGTGCGTTCGGCATGGCCGCCGCCATGGCCCTTGCACCGTCGATAGGTGCCACCTCGTCTCCGGCTCTGCCCAGGACGAGGGTCGGCGTGTGAACGGCGCTCAGCACGCCACTGACATCGCACTCCATCAGCGCCTGCCACAGCATGAGGCACATCGTTGGGCTGGCCCCGGCACGCTGGATGCGCCCGTATATCTCCCTGAAGCCTGGAACGTCCGCGATCGGCCCGAAGAACAGATCGGCCAGAGCGCCTTCACCCCAGTGCGTTTCAATCTCCTCGATGATCGATCGTGCCTGATCGTCGGCCCAACCCCACGGATGGTCTGGCAACTCCGGGGTGAAGCGCGCCATGGTGCCGTACAGGGCGAGCGACTTCACCCGCTCCGGATATGTGGCCGCAAACAAGATACTCATCGGGCCTCCTTCGGAGACACCGTAAAGCGCCGCGTTATCGATCCCGACCGCATCCATAACGGCGTGCAGGTCGTCCATCCGCTCGTCGAGCGGCGGCACGTGAGTCACCGGATCGGATAGTCCGGTGCCGCGTTTGTCCCACATGACCAACCGTGTCGCACGGGCAAGCCCATCGACGAACGACTCGAACGGCAGCGACGGGTCGTCCCAGAGATCGACATTGCTGATCCAGCCGGGGATCCAGACCAGCGTGGTGTCTCCCTCGCCGAGCACGCGATAGGCGAGCCGCACCGAGCCGTTGCGGGCGTAATGGACTCCACTGTCGTACACGATCACATCTTGACAGTCATGAGCGCGTTACACAGCGAAAACCGATGTGGCTCATGCCCGTGTCGATCATCTGTGGCCGACGAGCGGCGGGCCGGTACCGCAAGCAGTAGTTGTCGGCGCAGAGGAACGAGCCGCCCTTGATGACTCTGCGCGGGACCCGGAACTGGGGCTGCTGCGGGTCGTAACTGGCTGCCTCACAACAGGGATCACCTTCTCGTGTGTCGGCGTACCAGTCTGTGGTCCACTCCCAGACGTTCCCCGCCATGTCGAACAGGCCGTAGCCATTGGCCGGGAAGCTGCCGACGGGCGCGGTGCGGCCGTATCCGGGATCCGGGCGCCATGGGAAGTCGCCGTGCCAGTAATTCGCCAGCCGTTCGTCTGCCGACTCGGGCTCGTCGCCCCAGGTGTATGCGGCGCCACCGAGGCCGCCGCGGGCCGCGGTCTCCCACTCCGCCTCGGTCGGAAGCACCAGTCCCGCCCACGATGCATACGCATTTGCGTCCTCGTAGGCGACGTGCACTACGGGATGGTCTATTCGCTTCTCGATCGACGAGTGTGGACCGACTGGATGCCGCCATGACGCGCCGGGTGTCCATGCCCACCACTGGCTCAGGTGCCGCAGGTCGACCGGGCCGGGCGTGCGGTGGAACACCATCGATCCCGGCTGCAGGTTCTCGGGTGGTGCGTCTGGATAGTCGGCGGGGTCGGGCGGTCGTTCGGCGACCGTGACATAGCCTGTGGCGTCGACGAATTCAGCGAACTGCGCATTGGTCACTTGGTGCGCCTGGATCCAGAACTCGTCGACGCTGACGGGTCGGGTGGGGCCCTCTTCGGGATAGTGTTGGTCGGATCCCAGCACACTGGTTTGCGCCGGAACGCGGACGAGATCCTCGCCGAAATCGACGTTTTGGCGACTTTTACTCGCACTTTCTCGCCCAAACGTGGGTTTGGGCGGACCTTGGTCAGTCACCGAAGACGGTCGTCCAATCATTCTTCATGCTCACCACGGTCCAGCCGAACTGCTTCGCATGCTCCAGTGTGCGTTCCGCCCCTGCGGTGTAGTCGAATTCGCGCTCGGCGTCGTCGTGCAGCACAAGCAGCCTCAAGGCAGCCGCTCCCGGCTGTCCCGAGTACATCAACATCTCGTCGTCGCCGTTGGAATTGCCCGCGGAGAGTATGGGGCGCCGCCCGATGCGGTTCCAGATGCGGACCGGCTTCTCTGGACCATCGTCGAACACGTCGAGCGCGGGTTGGATGAGCAGGTTGCCATGGCCGTCCGCGCCGTCGAACTTCAGTCCCTGTGAACTGCCGACGACGCGTTCGGGCGGGATGCCGTAGACGGTCTTGGTGATGGGTCGCATGAAGTCGCGGCCACCGCCGGAGACGATGTAGCACGTGAAGCCGTTGGCTTCCAGGTAGCGCAGCAGCTCTACCATCGCGGGGTAGATGCACTTCTGGTAAGGGCGCTTCAGCGTGGGGTGCGTCGCCTCGTCGAAGAACTTCGCGATGAGCGCGGCATGATCTTCGACGGTCATCGACTCGTGCAGTGACATGACCGCGCCGGCAAGCACTTTCAAGTCGGAGTCGTCGCCCTGGTAGTGCTTGGTGATCGCACCACCGAACCATCGCAGATCACCACTGGTCGCCGCCTTGTACGGCTGCTGCTCTGCCAGTGCGGAGTCACTCGCCGCCTTCTCCGCGAGCCTGCCGACGAGGAAGTCGAGCTGGATGTACATCGGCTTCTCGCACCACAGCGTGCCGTCGTTGTCGAACACTGCGACACGGGCTTCTGGCGCAACGAAATCCGGTCCACCGTCGGCGGTGACGCGGCTGACGAAGTCGACGATTGCCGACTTCGTCAGCCCGTCAACCCAGGAAGCGAGTTCAGCCACCGTCACCCCCCGCGCGACGCAAGGAACTTTTGGAGCTCTTCGACGGCGTGATTGATGGTGAACGACGCCGGCTCTTGGCGTGGTGGAAACTCCTTGAACGTCTCGAGGAACTGCGTCGCAATCGCAGACCCGAAGAGCACAAGGAAGATGCGGTCGATCAGCCAATCCCAGTACGTGTTAGACGTGATATCCGCGTGTTCGTATGGATCAGTTCGTAAGTTGAAGAGCTTCGGCGCACGCAACTTGGTGAACGGCTCGAACCAAATCTGCAGCGTGCCCGGGCAGCGCTGCTCCATGAAGACGACCTTCCAGTTCTCCGCCCGGATACCCAGTACGTCGCAGTCATCGGAGAAGTAGATCATTCCGCGCCGTGGGCTATTCTCGACCTCTCCCGTGAGGTACGGCAAGATGTTGTAGCCATCGATGTGGACCTTGTAGGTCATGTCTCCGATCGTGTGGCCGGTCTTGAGCTTGTCGACGATGTCCGGATCACCTGCGGCAGCAAGGAAGGTGGGCAGCCAGTCATGGTGCTGCACAATCTCATTGGAGACCGAGCGGGGTTTGATCTTCCCGGTCCAGCGGATCATCTCCGGTATCCGGAATGCACCCTCCCAGTTGGTGGCCTTCTCGCTGCGGAACGGCGTTGTCGCACCGTCCGGCCAGCTGTTGGCGTGGGGACCGTTGTCGGTGCTGTAAATGACGATGGTGTCCTCGGCAATGCCGAGTTCGTCGACCAGGTCGAGCAGCTGACCGACGTTGCGGTCGTGATCGATCATCGTGTCGTGGTACGGCGACTGCCAGCGGCCCGACTGGCCCAGGCTCTCCGGTTTGGTGTGCGTCCGGAAATGCATGTGGGTCATGTTCATCCAGACGAAGAACGGTGTGCCTGCCTCTTGCTGGCGCTTGATGAAATCGATGCACGCGCCCGTGGTCTCGTCGTCGATGGTCTCCATGCGCTTCTTCGTTAGCGCGCCGGTGTCTTCGATGCGCTGCTTTCCGACCGGGCCATAGCGCTCATCGACCTCGCCGCTGTCCTCGTCGGTGGCCCAGGAATGAATGACGCCACGCGGAAGCAGCGCCGCACGCAGAAGAGGCGCTTCCTCCGCGGTCGGATAGTCCGGGTTCTCGGGCTCTTCCTCCGCGTTGAGGTGGTACAGATTGCCGAAGAACTCGTCGAATCCGTGTGCGGTCGGTAGGAACTTGTTGAGGTCGCCGAGGTGGTTCTTGCCGAACTGGCCGGTGGCGTAACCCATCGGCTTGAGCAGCTCCGCGATCGTCGGATCCTCTTTCTGCAGACCGACGTCGACCCCCGGCATGCCGACCTTGCTCATGCCGGTGCGATAGACGCTCTGCCCGGTGATGAACGACGACCGACCGGCCGTGCAGCTCTGCTCGCCGTAGGAATCGGTGAAAAGCATTCCCTCATCGGCGATCCGGTCGATGTTGGGCGTGAAGTAACCCATCATTCCGCGGCTGTAACAGCTTAGATTGGAAATGCCGATGTCGTCGCCCCAGATGACGAGAATATTCGGCTTGGAATCAGGCATGCGCAGTCTCCTTCTTGAATTGTTTTGCCGTAGTTGGCGTTTTGAAACCGCTAGTCGGCCGCCAGGAAATCTTCCAGCTTCTTGACTATTTGGTCGATGCTGAAACTGGCCGGTGGGTGCCGGGGTGGAAACTCCTTGAACGTGTCGAGGAACGCCGACGCCATCGCGGTCGCGTAGAAGACGAAGAAGTCGCGCCGCAGGAACCACTCGTAGTACGTGTTGGACGTGATGTCGGCGTACTCGTATGGGTCGGTGCGAAGGTTGAACAGCTTCGGCACCCGCAGCGGCGTGAACGGCTCGGCCCAGATCCGCAGCGTGCCCCGGCACCGCTGCTCGGCGAACACGATCTTCCAGTTCTCGAAGCGCATCGCGACCAATTCCGCGTCGTCGTTGAAGTAGAAGAAGCCACGCCGAGGGCTGTGTTCGACTTCACCCATCAGATACGGCATCAGATTGAACCCGTCGATGTGGACCTTGTACTCGACGTCCCCGATCTGGTAGCCCTTCTTCAACTTGTCGCTGACGTCGGGATCGCCGGCCGCGGCCAGCAGCGTCGGCAACCAGTCGTGGTGCTGGATGATGTCGTTGGATACGCTGCCCGCCTTGATCTTTCCCGGCCAGCGGATCATCTCCGGTACCCGGTAGGCGCCCTCCCAGTTGGTGTTCTTCTCGCTGCGGAACGGCGTGGTGCCCGCGTCCGGCCACGAGTTGCGGTGTGGTCCATTGTCGGTGGAGTAGATGACGATTGTGTCGTCCGCGATGCCGAGGTCATCTAGTGCGTCGAGCACGGTGCCCACGTTCTTGTCGTGGTCGATCATCGCGTCGTGGTACTCGGACTGCCACATCCCGGCCTGTCCCTGGCTGCCGGGCTTCAGATGCGTGTACAGGTGCATGTGGGTGAAGTTGCACCATACGAAGAATGGATTGCCCGCCGAGTGCTGGCGCTTGATGTAGTCGACGGTGGCGTCGGCAATGTCGTCGTCGATGGTCTCCATGCGCTTGGCGGTGAGCGGGCCGGTGTCCTCGATGGCCTGCTTTCCTACTGGCCCGAACTTCGGATCGTCGGGTTCGGTGGACACCTCATCGGTGGCCTTGCACTTCATCACGCCACGGGGCAGCGCCAACTCGTACAGCCGCGGGAACTGGTCCTTGTGCGGATAGTCGTACTGCTCGGGCTCTTCCTCGGCGTTGAGGTGATACAGATTGCCGAAGAACTCGTCGAAGCCGTGGACGGTCGGCAGGTACTTGTTCAGATCGCCGAAGTGGTTCTTGCCGAATTGCCCGGTCGCATAGCCGAGCGGCTTGAGCAGCTCAGCGATGGTCGGGTCCTCGGCGGCCCAGCCGATATCGACACCGGGCACGCCGACCTTGCTCATGCCAGTGCGATATACGCTCTGCCCACTGATGAACGCCGCACGTCCGGCAGTGCAGCTTTGCTCGCCGTATGAATCGGTGAAGCGCATCCCCTCACTCGCGATGCGATCGATGTTCGGGGTGCGATAGCCCATCATGCCGTCGCTGTAGCAACTGAGATTGCTGATCCCGATGTCGTCGCCCCAGATCACCAGAATGTTCGGTTTGCCGTCAGGCATGTCACGTCCCTCTTTTAGAGCCCGACCGAATCAACTGTGCGCCTTGACCCTATTGCGGCGACAGGTCCCGCGGTGCCGCTTCAGCGGCCTGCCAGTGAAAACTTACGGAACTGTCGGTATCTACGCCGCTGCTATGGTTATCGAGTCGTGGGTTCGTCGCGTGTCCGGCTCGCTGGTTACCGTCTGCGATTGCTTGGATAGCTGACGGGAGCACCGCAAATGGTGCAAATCCCTTCCCAAACCTCGAGTGCCGCCCGGTTGGCATTGTGCGAACGTTCGACGACGGTAGCGGGCGCGGTCGACGGTGTCTGGTGGCCCAACAGCACGTCGCTGAGAATCGAGCTGCCCGACCTGATCTCCGTCATCGGCCTCACCATCGGACCGGTGAAGCGCGTCGTCTATGACCCGAGCAGTTGGCCGGATGCACCCTCACGAATCATTCGCGGGACCACGGTGATCTCCGTCGACCCGTACACGCTGGTCGCCGCGGACACGATCTACCTGGTCGGCACACATTCGCGCGACGCCGTGCTCTTCATCGTGCCCCCGTCGACCCCCAATTGGACGGTGCATCGCGTCTTGCGCGCAGTGTCTCGAGCCACGCAGTCGATGAGCGTCGCCGTGCTGCGTCACCTACTTGCCCGCATCGCAGCCGAGGGCAACCGGTAGAGCAAGCTTGCGAATCCCCGGCGGTATCGCGGCAAACGAGGCACGCTGTTAGGCGGAAAGGTGACGCCTATGTACGACAAATTTCTGGACGACTCTTGGCACCTCGACATCGAGTTCGACGAGGACGCGACGCACACGCACGCGACGATCCGCGCACGACTCGGTGACGGCGAGACCATGACCGCGATCGGCGACGCCTTCCGCAACCCGAAGGACGTCAGCCAACCGATGATCGGCGAAGAGATCGCCGCGGCCCGAGCGCTGGTCTCATTGGGCACGGACTTGCTTCACCGCGCGGGCGCCAGGATCGAGGCGGTGACGCGTCACCCGGTGCACCTGATCAACTGACGGGAGAGATCAGGCCGCCGGCGCGGCCGCGACGGCAGTGACCGGCACAACCTCGGTCGATGGCGCTTTCATCTGCTCGAACAGATCCGTGTAGTACGGCATGCATTCGCGCATGGCCTCTTCAGTGGTGAAGAGCGGCCGGTAGCCCAGATCGCGTTCCGCCTTAGCGATGGAGAAGTAGTTGTCGAGGTAGAGCCGTTCGACCGCGAGTGGCTCGAACAGCGGCTTGGCCAGACCGACTCGGAAGTGCAGCCACTGCCACACCGTCATGACGAAGCGAACGAACGCTCCCGAAATGCGCAATCGCGGCCAGCGTTGCCCGCACGCCTCGACGACCGGCCGGGAGAAGTCGAACATGTTGATCGGCTCGCCGTCGTTGATGAAGTAGGCCTGTCCCGGCGCCGTTCCGCCGGGCACCAGATGCCGGCCGGCCAGGATGAAGCCGTGAATCAGGTTGTGCACGTACGAGTTATCCAGCTTCGCGTGCTTGCGACCGACGAGCACCTTGACGTGCCCGGCCAGAACGCTCTCGAAGAGTTTGCGGAACATGGTCTGGTCGCCACGACCCCATATGCCGCTGGGCCGGATCGAACAAGTCAGCATGCCGCTAACGCCGTTCTGCGACAACACGAATCGCTCGGCGACGACCTTGGTCTCGGTGTAGAGATCGTTGAATCGCTCGGTGTAAGGCAGGGTTTCGTCTCCGCCGGAGATCCGCTTGCCGCCCATCACCACACTGTTGGACGCGGTATAGACGAACCGCTTCACCTTCGCGTCCTGAGCGGCCTCCACCAGGTTTTCGGTGCCGCCTACATTGACCGCGAAGCTGCGCGTGCGGTACTCGTCGGTGACCGAGGCGCCGCCCATCAGGTCGATGATCGCAGCGGTGTGGAAGACGGTGTCGATGCCCTCGACGGCGGTGGTGACGGTGTCCTTATCGCAGATATCGCCCTGGAGAACCTCCAGCCGCGGATGCGGGGGCAGCGGGGACGGCGCGCGATCGAAGGAGCGCACCTCGTGGCCTCGCTCGAGCAGCTCCGACACGAGGTTGGCACCGACGAATCCGGAGCCGCCGGTAACCAGCACGCGGCCGAGTTCAGTGGTCAGCGTTGAATCACCCATGCGCCGAGCATAAATGAAACGTGTTCCAGTTTCGAGTACCTAGGCCAAAACTGCTTGCGTTATCAACTTTCCGCGTCATCGCCGGCGGCCAGTGCATCCTCGATGCGCTTGCGCGCTCCAGCTAAGTGCTCTTCACACCGTTTAGCCAGCTCTTCGCCTCGTTCCCACAGTTTTAGCGATCCATCTAGATCTAGGCCGCCCTGCTCGAGCTGACGCACGACCTCGATCAACTCATCGCGCGCTTCTTCGTACCCCAACTGACTAATGGGCTTCATTGAATTCCCTCGCTGACCGCCGCGACAGCCCCGTCGGACACCCGTACCCGCAGACGCGTCCCCGCGGGTGCGTCGGCCACTTTGTGCAGCACCACCGATTCGCCCGCGGCCGACACCGTCTGCACGACCGCGTAGCCGCGGGCCAGAGTGGCCGCCGGTCCCAGCGTGCTCAGCCGCGCCGACAAGTGGCCGACCCGTTCTGATTCGGCCGCCACCAGCCGCGTGATGTCGCGCCGCGCGGCGGTCCTCGCGCGATCGACCTCATCGGCGCGCGCCGTCAACGCGGCCAGCGGCTGGGCCAGTACCGGCCTGCTGCGCAGTTGGCTCAGGACGTGCTGCTCGCGGTGGACCCAGTTGCGCAGCGCCCGCGCGCTTCGCCGGCGCAGATCGAGAACCAACGCCTGCTCGGCGGCGGCGTCGGGGACGATGCGTTTCGCGGCGTCGGTCGGGGTGGCTGCGCGCAGATCGGCAACCAGGTCGCACAGCGGGTTGTCCGGTTCGTGCCCGACGGCGCTGACCACCGGTGTGGTGCACGCCGAGACCGCACGGCACAGCGTCTCGTCGGAGAAGGGCAGCAGGTCCTCGACGCTGCCGCCGCCGCGGGCTACGACGATGACATCGACGGTGGGGTCGGCGTCGAGTTCGCGCAGCGCCTCTACGATCTGCGGAACGGCGTTCGGGCCCTGAACGACGGTGTTGCGGACGGCGAACCGGACGGCGGGCCACCGACCCGTCGCGACCGTCATGACATCCCGTTCTGCGGCGCTGGCCCGCCCGGTGATGAGCCCGATAGTGTTGGGCAGGAATGGAATTGGTCGTTTCAGCCGCGGATCGAACAGGCCCTCGGCGTCGAGCAGCTTACGGAGCCGATCGATCCGGGCCAACAGCTCGCCGACGCCGACCGCGCGAATCTGGTTGACCCGCAACGAGAATGTCCCGCGGCCGACGAAGAAATTCGGCCTGCCCAGCATGATCACCTGGGTACCCTCGGTGAGCTTCACCGGGGCATTCATCACCAGGTCGCGTGGGCAGGTCACCGACAGTGACATGTCCGCGGCGGGATCGCGCAACGTGATGAACGCCGTGCTTGTGTTGGGGCGCAGCGAAAGCTGGGCGACCTGGCCCTCGACCCAGACCGTGCCGAGTTTCTCGATCCAGTCCTTGACCATCATCGCGACGCTGCGGACAGGATAGGGGTTGTCCGCGGACTTGCCTTGCTCGCCTGCGCTCACCTGGCGGTCGCGCGGGTGATCCTGTTGGCCAGCAGTGTCTGGAACGGCGCGCGCGACTTGGTGGCCTCTTCGTAGGCCAGCAGCGCCTCCAGGTCGGCGACACGCAACGACGAGAGCCGGGCCCGCAGCTGGGCCAGAGTCAGCGTCTCGTAGTCCAGGCGCGCGACGACCTCCGGCCGCGCGGTTGTCACCGTCGCGACATTGTTGTTCGACGGTTCCGGCTCACCATCGGTGAACAGCGCGAACCGGCCCTCGGTGAGTCGTTCGCCGTCCAGTCCGGCCGGCTCGGGCACCTCGTCGGTCAGGTCCTCGTCGAACGTCGCCCACTCGGGCTGCTCGTCCTTCGGCGGAAACAGGCTCTCGAGCGTCTGGTCTCCCTTGTTGACCAGATCGGCGACATCCTGCTGCATCTTCATCACGAGGTGCGCGATCTGGCTGGCGATGGTCATCGGGTACGTGAGGATGGTCTGCGGAAGCCTCCGTGTTTCCTCGATGGCAGTTACGGCCGCTCCTATCAGCAGACGGACCCCATACGGTGCAGTAGCCATGGGCCCCAGCCTACGGCTGGCCCCGGCGCAGCGCGGGTCAGTACCCTGGTAACCATGGCGCCGACTATCGACATGGGGATTCCGGGTGCCTCGAGTTCGGCGTCGAGCGGTGTGGCCGGTAAGCGGGTGCTGCTGGCTGAACCGCGCGGGTACTGCGCAGGCGTGGATCGCGCGGTGGAAACCGTCGAACGAGCGCTGGAGAAGCACGGTGCGCCGGTTTATGTACGCCACGAGATCGTGCACAACCGGCACGTGGTGGACACCCTGGCCAAGGCCGGTGCGGTGTTCGTCGACGAGACCGACGAGGTACCCGAAGGCGCGATCGTGGTGTTCTCCGCACACGGCGTCGCCCCGACCGTTCACACGACGGCTGCCGAGCGGAAGCTGCAGGTCATCGACGCGACCTGCCCGTTGGTCACCAAGGTGCACAACGAGGCGAAGCGGTTCGCGCGGGACGACTTCGACATCCTGCTGATCGGTCACGAAGGGCACGAGGAGGTCGTCGGCACCGCGGGTGAGGCGCCCGACCACGTACAGCTCGTCGACGGTCCCGACGCTGTCGACAACGTCACCGTCCGCGACGAGGACAAGGTGATCTGGCTGTCCCAGACCACGCTGTCGGTGGACGAGACGATGGAGACCGTGCAGCGGCTACGCGAGCGCTTCCCCAAGCTGCAGGACCCGCCGAGCGATGACATCTGCTACGCCACCCAGAACCGCCAGGTCGCGGTCAAGGCGATGGCGCCCGAGTGCCAGCTGGTGATCGTCGTCGGTTCGCGCAATTCGTCGAACTCGGTGCGGCTGGTCGAGGTGGCCCTGAACGCCGGCTCCGACGCCGCCTATCTCGTCGACTACGCCGACGACATCGAGCCGGCCTGGCTGGACGGCGTCACCTCCGTCGGCGTCACGTCCGGTGCTTCGGTGCCCGAGGTCTTGGTCCGCGGTGTGTTGGAGCGGCTAGCCGAATACGGTTTTGACATGGTCCAGCCGGTCACGACCGCCAACGAGACTCTGGTCTTCGCGCTGCCGCGCGAGATCCGCCCGGCCCGCCGCTAGAGCCGTCTAGACGTCGTACTCCCAAGCATCGGCCCGGTGCTTGGAGGTGCGGGGCCTGGCTCGGTACTGCGGGTGCTGGTCGGCGTCGTCGCCACCGCGATAGCGCACCCGGGAGATCGGGTGATGGCTGCCGTTGCGCGCTCCCGATCCGTTGGTGCCCTCGCTGCCGTTTGGTTCGAACGGCTCAAAGCCGTCGAACCGGCTGTGCCGCTTGGGCGGCGGGTAAGAGGATCTGCGCTCACTCGGCGGCGGTTGCTTACGCGGTTCCCGAGCTGCCGAGGTCCTGGGCCGACGACGTGGCTCCGCCGGGGGAACGGTCGGGTCGGTCGTCCGGCGGGTGGGGCGGGGCCGACGGGGACGCTCGCCCTCGACGACGGGCTCGATGATCTCGGTCTCCGGTGGGCGCGTGTGCCGCGAGCGGGAGGGCTGGGCGCGCTTGACGGGCCGTGCGCCGCGGGTTCGCGCCGCGCCGGCCGCCGACTTGCGGGGCGCTTTGGCGCCGCGATCGAGCGAATGCTGCCTCGCGCGGCGTGGTGCGGGCGCCTCAACGGCGTCGTTCTTGTCGGAATCGCCCGTCAAAAGACCCGAGATCTTGGACATCACGGCCGACAGCCGACTCTCTGGTTTCGCGGCGTCAGCGATTTCCGCCGGCGCGGCGCGGCGCGTGGACATGCCCTGATACCAGCGGAGCATCCCGATCAACAGCACGATCGCGGACGTGAAGAACATCAACGGGAAACGCTCGATCAAGGGATAGCCGCAGTTGATCGCTATCTCCTTGAAACCGTCCACGTTGCCGCCGTGAAAGAGGAAGTAGGCGCCCGGCACAGTGATGAAGAGGATCAGAGGCGGCTGAATGACCGCGGTGAAAACACCGGCTTGCCGCACGATCAGCACCGCGGTGACGCAGCCGACGACGTACGCCGCAGCAAAGGCCATGGTCAGTTCCTTGCCGCCCGAACCCGCATCAAACGCGAAGCCAACGGCGGCAAAAGTGAACGCAATCAGCACAGCGCCCCACCACGGCACACCGGGAATGGTGGGGATCATGGAGCGATGCTCGGTCGACACTGCAGACCGCGCGCGCTGTGCTGGCACAAGATGACCGTACCGGCTCTTACTGAAAGTGGCCGCCAGCGCACGCTGGCGTGATTCGGGTGTCTCCTAGACTTTTGACCCTGTGAGCATGAACCTGGGAATTGTCGGCCTGCCGAATGTGGGGAAGTCAACACTATTCAACGCGCTGACGCGCAATAACGTGCTGGCGGCCAACTACCCGTTCGCGACTATCGAGCCGAATGAAGGAGTGGTGCCGCTGCCGGACCAGCGGCTCAACGAGCTCGCCAAGATGTTCGAATCCGAGAAGATCGTCCATGCGCCGGTGACGTTCGTCGACATCGCCGGCATCGTCAAGGGCGCGTCCGAGGGCGCTGGCCTTGGTAATAAGTTCCTGGCGAACATCCGCGAAAGCGATGCGATCTGCCAGGTGGTGCGCGTTTTCACCGATGACGACGTGGCCCACGTCGACGGGCGGGTGGATCCGAAATCCGACATCGAGGTGATCGAGACCGAGCTCATCCTGGCCGACCTGCAAACACTGGAGCGGGCCGTGCCGCGGCTGGAGAAGGAAGCCCGCACCCACAAGGACCGGCGACCCGCCCATGACGCGGCGTTGGCCGCGCAAGAGATCCTCGACGGCGGCACGACGCTCTTTGCGGCAGGCACGTCGGTCGACCCGGCTCTGTTGCGCGAGCTGAACCTGTTGACGACGAAGCCCTTCCTCTATGTATTCAATGCCGACGAGGCGGTGCTCACCGACACCGACCGGGTCGCCGCGCTCCGCGAGATGGTCGCCCCGGCCGACGCGGTGTTCCTGGACGCGAAGATCGAAGCCGAACTGCAGGAGCTAGACGACGAGTCGGCGGCCGAGCTGCTCGAATCGATCGGGCAGACCGAGCGTGGGCTCGACGCCTTGGCCCGGGCCGGTTTTCACACGCTGCGGCTGCAGACGTTCCTCACCGCGGGGCCGAAGGAGTCACGGGCGTGGACGATTCATCAAGGCGATACCGCGCCGAAGGCCGCCGGGGTTATCCACACCGATTTCGAGAAAGGATTCATCAAGGCCGAGATCGTGTCGTACGACGACCTGACCGCCGCGGGTTCAATGGCGGCCGCCAAGGCGGCGGGCAAGGTCCGGATGGAGGGCAAGGACTACGTGATGGCTGACGGCGACGTCGTGGAGTTCCGGTTCAACGTGTAGCTAGTCGAATTTTCGCAGGTCAAATCGACTTTAGGTGGCTCCAGTCCGCGGAGAGTCCGCAGAATCGCTGAGAACTGCGTTCATCATCGCGGCCGCAGCCCTCCGCTCACTGTTGATTGGGTATGGAGCGGTGCGCGACGAGATCGCGTAGCTGATCGAGATCGATCTGCGCGCCGCCAGTGAGTGCAACGCCAAGCCTGGCGCCCCCTACGGTGTCCCACACCGACAGCCGGGCGAGTCGGATCGCGCGTGAGTGCACATCCTGACCACCCGCGCCGATCTCACCCCCGCTGAGATCCGCCACCGGATGGGATCACGCTGGCGCCAGGAAAACCACTACCGCTACGCCCGCATCCACTTCGACCTCGACTCCCACGACGGCTACCGCACCACCGGCGACGACCCGGACCGGATGGTGCCCAACCCGGCCAAAAAGACCGCCTACGCCCAGGTCGAAAAGGCCCGGCGGGCACTGCATTCCGCCGAAACAACCAGTGACGCCGCGCACCCTGCACATCCGGCTCGACCCACTGCCCGCGCCACGCCACACCGCCGCCATCGCCCAGCTCAGCCAAGCCCTCAACGACACCCGCACCAACTGTCGGCAGGGCACGATGGATGATGCGGTGGAAGCCAGCGCTCAACGCGTTCGCAATCACCTTCGGCGACCGTTTCCCGGCGGCCGAAACCTACTGATGAAACCGCTGGAAACACCGTTAGCGAGACAGTCCCCACGAATTACTAAGCCATGTCAGGATGGGTAGATATGTTAATGGCAACCCTTGTTAGCATTGGCGGACAGGGAGCGGAGGCACCGCTTGTGAGCGCTGACTACCGAAAGTTTGCGCAGTACGAACTGGCAACGCATGGGTATTTGACGGCTGTCAGAGAACCTCAGCAGGTGCCAAAAACTGGTTGTGACCGCACTACTGCTGGCAACGTTGTCTTCGGGGAAAACGTTGTCGTGGGGGAAGAGGGTAGGGCGTGAGTAACACCGCCACTAACGCTGGCCGCGATGGCGGCGAGTCGCTCACCGAAACGGTGTCCGCAGTCACGGGCACAGGACCGCAGCTGGCCGGTGTTGCTGCCGGTGTCACTGGGGCGGTGCCTGGTAGTGGCGGGGAGTGGGGTTTGCACGTGCTGACCCCCGGTGGCGGGGTGACCGGGTCGGTGGGGTGGGTGCTGCTGCTGTTGGCGGGCGTTCGCCGTGTTGGGTAACGGGATCACACTGCTACGGCGCGCCCTGGCCCCGATCACCGTCACTGCCAAGGCTGGGGTGTTAGCGATCGCGTTGTTCTCGGCCACCGCATTCGGCCTGGCCATCTTGTCCTCCTATCTACCCGGCACGGGTACATCGTCTCTCGGCATGGCGGTGGCGGCGGCTGACCCGTGTGGTGATCGCTGCGGAGGCGGCGGCGAAGGCTCCGACGGTCCGGATACCTCCGGTTTTCAGCCGCCGGGCATGCCCGATCAGTTGCCGGATTATCAAAGCGGCGCCAACTCCGGATACCCGGCCCCAGACCAAGCTGTCAGCCAGGTCACCCAACAAGCGGCTGACCCGTGTGGTGATCGCTGCGGAGGCGGCGGCGACGGGCAAGGCTCCGACGGTCCGGATACCTCCGGTTTTCAGCCGCCGGGCATGCCCGATCAGTTGCCGGATTATCAAAGCGGCGCCAACTTCGGATACCCGGCCCCAGACCAAGCTGTCAGCCAGGTCACTCAACAAGCCGGACAGCAAGGCGCCACCCAGACCGCCAGCCAAGGACTACCGAAGCCACCACCACCGGATTCATGGTCGGGGCAAATCACCAATACCCCCGACCCCACAAGGCCGAACGCCAACAATGCGTTGACCATGGCGCAGCTGGTGCAACGCGTTTATGACCCGGCCCAACCTCTGCCCGCAGGCTGGTCGCAGCTCAGTTCGGCGCAGGTGGGGCAGCTCAGCGCGATCAACCCGGACACATACACCGTGGCGGCGGCCTCCGGTGTGCACGTCGGCGTGTTCACCGACGGCGCTGGGCACTATGTGGGTGGGTTCGCCGGGGCCGAAAATCAGTTCGATCAGGCTGGGGTGGTTGTTGAGGAAGTCGGCGGCAACCCACCCCAATACCAGATGGCTGTCCAGGTCATGAGCGGCCTGACCAACAACTTCGGCGCCGGAAACGTTGCCGCCACCGGACATTCCATGGGCGGTGGAGAAGCCGCCGCCGGGGCCCTCAACAACGGCACCACCGCCATCACCTTCGAAGCCCAAGGGCTATCGCCGGGCTACCTGCAAAGTCTCGGAATGGACCCCGAAGCAACCTTCGTTCAAGCCGCCGACGGACAAGTCCAGCACTACTTCGTCCAAGGTGAATTTGCCACCGGCCTACAGCGCCAAATACCAGTACTCAACGGCCTACCCAACGCCCCCGGCCTCAACTACGCACTCCCCTTTGTCACCACCGACCCCGTTACCGGAGCCACCAGCATTTCCCCAGTCGGCCCGCCTGATCAATCCCATAACATCGCCGCCGTCACAGATTCGTTAGCACAATCAGGGGTGGACCCTCTGTTGCAGTTCACGCAGCCCATCCCGGGCGAACAACCCGCCGAAGACATTTTTAATACCGTCGCTCCAATTGTCGTCCTACCCATCGCCGACGCCGTTCTCGACTTCCTGGCACCACCACCAGCACCATATGGACCATAAAGAATAAAGAGGAAATCGCATAATGAGGCACGTCAAGACAATCGGTGCCACCGCCATAACCGCCGCGGGACTAATTGTGGCCCCTGCCGCTAACGCCCAGGCACACACCGTCACCTACACCCTGTGGGTGGATAATCCGGCCCCGAACGGCTTCAGTGTCAGCTACGTAGTTAATGAACCGGTCGATCAACAAAGTCCTTCCCGTGGCGGCGATCCCAATTTGTTTTTGTCGCCCGGTGAGGTCTGGACGCGTGAGACCACTATGGACGACCCGACTCAGTGGGCCTACATGGTGGCGGTTTACAAGTTCGCGAACGCCAATCCGGTCGGTACACACTGTGAAATTAGAGTCGATGGAGTCGTGGAAGCCACCGGCGTAAGCGTCTGCTCGATTCGGCAGCTGCAAGCCGGAAGCGGTCCGCCTGGGACTATGTGACCTTCGGTGAGGCTTCGGAACCCGATCCCGGTACGGGATGGGTAAGGCGACTGCTTATCTCCTGCCTCCTGCACTAGCTCAGTCAGAGAACATCGAGACCTTCAGTGAGGTCATCGGCTCGCTGCACGGTGCTCGGCCTTGGTCATCGCCTTCTAGATGTCGGTGTGTCGTGCCCATTTGTCGGCCCAGGCTTGCAGCGGTTTAAGGGCGGCCATCAGGGTCTGCCCGTGCTCTGTTAGGTGATAGCCACCGTCGGCATGGTCGACGATGTGGAGTGCTCGCAGCTCTTTGATGCGGGTGTTCAATGAGCCGGGATTCGTCTCGCACGCCGCCTGTAGCGCGCGGAATGTCAACGGCGCGCTTCGCAGCTCCCACAGCACCCGCAGCGCCCCGCGGCGGCCCAAAGCGTCGAGGGCGACCATGATTGGCCGCCCCGAGGTCGATCCCCGCACCGGCGAGCCCGTCCGTAACACTGCCATGCTTTACATTTTGTAGCATCACGGCGTAGATTGCCAGCATGGAACGCTACGATAATTATAGCGTGCGCATTGCGCCCGCCCCCGTCCTGCCCGCCGACATCAAGCAGGCCGTTGACAAGATCATGGACGGCAGACCGGCACTGGTTCTGTTCACCACGCTGGCCCGCGACCATCGGCTGTTCTTCAAGTTCTTCGGCTCTGGTCTGCTCGATCGTGGCCACCTAACCATCCGTCAACGCGAGATCGTCATCGACAGGGTGACCGCCACCTGTGGCGCGGAGTACGAGTGGGGAGTGCACGTCGCCGCGTTCGCGGCCAAGGCCGACCTGACCCGGCAGCAGCTGGCATCGCTGACGACCGGGGTACCCGAGGACCCCTGCTGGGACGACGACGATCGGGTCCTCATCCGGCTCTGCGACAGCCTGCACCGCTACTGCACCCTCGATGACGAGCTGTGGGAGCAGCTCAGCGCCCGGCACAGCGACGAGGCCATCCTGGAGCTGCTTATGCTCGCCGGGTCATACCACACCGTGAGTTTCCTCGTGAACTCACTGCGCCTACCGCTCGAAGCCGGTGCCTCCAGATTCAGCGACGTCGAAAGCCGCGTGGCTTCGGGCACCTGCGAGGAGTCAGCTGCGTCGTTATGACGCCATCAACACCGCTCGGCGGAAACCGTTGGCGCGCTTGTGCAGCCAGCACGGATGACATACGTCCGTCGCCACATCGGCGATGAGGGCCAGCGGATAGATAACCATCAACCTGGGTTCTCGCTACCAGACCACGAACCCTGGGACTCCTTGAATAGGCCGACGACCCAGCTCGTTATCCAGCCGCCGTAGTTGCGCACCACCGCGATCTGAGTCACCATCCAGAGCACTCGCCAACAGTGGAGAATCCAGACTTGGCCCGCTGTGACTGCGGCGGGATTGCCCGCCGGTCTGCCGTTGCGAATCCATTCGAAGAACGGGGTCAATGGCCTTCTCGACCCTCCGGTTCGCCTGCTGCACCCCGCGTTCTTTTACCGTGTCGCGACCGTCAACCTGCACCGGCAAGGTAATAGCCAACCTCGGCAAGCTGAAGGGGCTGGCCCGAGGCGACAGCCGTACGTCGTGACCTGACACCTCGTCGAGAGAATCCGCATAGCGAATCTGTGAGTCCCCGCGCCCGCTAGTGGTGATTACCCTGGGGCCCGTAAACAGCCCTGCCCAGCCGTTGGGCCGTGCCACGATGTCCACCATGACGGTGGTTCTGGTGCACGGCAATCCGGAGACTGACGCAATTTGGGGCCCGCTGGTCGACGCCCTCGGGCGCGACGACGTGGTACGGCTGTCACCACCAGGATTCGGCGCTCCACTGCCCGACGACTTCCCGGCCACCTACCTGGCTTACCGTGACTGGCTTGAGGGTGAGTTGGACGGTTGCGACGCACCGGTCGACCTGGTCGGGCACGACTGGGGCGGCGGCCACGTGGTTAACGCGATGATGCATCAACCCGAACTCGTGCGCAGCTGGGCCAGCGACGCCGTCGGGTTGTTCGACCCTGAGTACGTTTGGCATGACCTCGCGCAAGTGTGGCAGACGCCAGGTGACGGGGAGCAACTGGTGAACACGACGCTCGGCGGCACAATCCAGGACCGTGCGGAACAGATGGTCGCGCTGGGCATTCCCATGGACATCGCAACCTCGATCGCCGCAGCCCAGGGCCCGGAGATGGGCCGGGCGATCCTGCTGCTGTACCGCTCGGCGCGCCAACCCGCGATGGCAGAAGCTGGCCGCGCGCTGGAGAACGCCGCCGGTCGGCCAGGACTGTCACTACTGGCCACCGAGGACCCATACATCGGCTCCGACGAACTCCGCCGTCGGGCAGCCGAGCGAGCCGGAGCCCGCACGGAGGTGCTCGACGGGCTGGGACACTGGTGGATGGTCCAAGACCCGGCCCGCGGTGCGGAGGCCCTCACACACTTCTGGGAAACGCTCGACTAGATTCCGTCCGGCCGCAGCATCCACCGGCACTGCCGAACCGGCGTACCGGCCACAACTCGACCGTGACCACGACGGGTGGGCGGCGGTAGCGCTCCAGTTTTTCGTCTCACCGCGCACCGTGCAAACCCAATCACCTGCGCCGGGAGCAAGAGCTTCGGAGACAGCGTCAGAATCCAGAAGCAGGCTGAAGATCACGGCAGCTTCGTTCGAGGAGAATGGTTGGGGAGGAAGCGGTGGATCATCGGATTCCCGACGTTCCGGTGAGCATCACGATCTTGGTGGTCTCGGTAGCTGTCGTCTTCACCGTGTGGGTGCCGGTGATCATGTATCGCGCCGCGATCCGCCATGGCCGGTCGACCAGTGAGTCGCTAAGGCTGGCGGGTGCTCTTGTGGTTGTGTTCGTGGTCTGGTTCGGCTTGTCAGCGGGATGCACCCAGGTGGAGGCTTTTCACGATGGTCCGGACCGGACACCGTGGCTGGTGTACGTGTTCTTCGCGCTGATCGTTGTTGGACCGATGGCGGTGACACGCTTCTCGTCGCTGGATGAGCTGTTGGCCGACCGGCGAACGCTCGCCGAGCTGCTGATCTCACAGACCGCGCGGTGGTTGGGATGCGTGTTCCTGGTGTTGGAGGTCGGCGGTCAGCTGCCCGGCTTCTTCGCCTACCCCGCCGCGTTCGGCGACATCGCCGTCGGTCTGACTGCCTGCGTCGCCGTGATCGCCCTGATCTGGTCGACGTCGACCATTATTCCGATGGCGTGGTCGGTGCTGGGCCTTCTCGATTTTGTCGGCGCCGTGGGAACCGCATTCCTTGCGGAGACGGTTCGCCTCACCCGCGGTCAGTTCGACCTCGACATCAGTCATGGAGCCATCACAGCACCGCGGGGTGACACCGATGTGGACGGCGTGGCGGAGCTGGTTCTGGAGGCTAACCAACATCGACGCTCGCCCGTTGTGCTGAGGTGCAGCCAACTGGCTGGGGAATCGGGATAATACTTTGATGCTATATAGCTTCAGAGTATTATTGAGTCGGTGATCAACCTCGCCGAGCTACGCCGAATAGCAGGCGTGACCCAAGTCCAACTGGCCGAGGCTTTAGCGACGAGCCAGGGACAGATCAGTCGCATCGAAAGGCAGAACGACATGCTCCTGTCGACCTTGTTGGCATACCTGACTGCTCTCGATGTGGAGGCCAGCCTGGTGGTGTCGGTGGGCGGGAAAACGATCGCAAAAGAACTGACACACGGGCGGCGGCGATGAGCACTCCGACCCAGACCGAGATCGCGGCGAAGAACCACCACCGGGCCGTCCGGTTCTTCTGGTGCTTCATCATCGGTGCGACCACAGTCAGCCTCATTGGCAACATCGCGCACGCCCTTCTGCCGTACCTTCCATACGTCGTCATCCAAATCGGTGCCGCCGCTGTGCCTCCCATCGTCCTTCTCGCCGCGGTGCACGGCATCGCCCTCGCCGTCCGCGCGGGAGCGTCCGGCAGGGTATACCGCTGGGCTATCACGGCGGTTGCCGTCATCGGTGCGGGCGCATTCATGCTCAGCTTCCGCACTCTCCGTGAACTGCTGATCCAGACGGGCACACCACCTGCATGGGCATGGGTTTTCCCCGCGATTATCGACACGGCAGTCGCCGTCAGCACGCTGATGCTGGTCGCGCTCGGGGACAAACCCGCACGCCGCGCCCGCACCGTGACCTCGTCTACCGGTACACAAACTCCAAAGATGCAACGGTCGGCGCAACCCCGGAAGCAGAATGCAAAAGCCGAGTTCACACCGTTTGCCCCAACCAGTGCGCGGGCACAGACCTCTGCATCAGTACAACCTGACCCGGCACAGACAGTGCAGGGCTCAGCGCACACTAAGGCGAAACCGGTCGATGCGGAAAGTGCAGAGGTCGATGCAAACCTTGCGTCGGAGCTGATTGCATCCGGTGTGACTACACAAGCTGTCGAGACTGTGATGGCCGTGCTGGCTGCAAGGCGTGACGGCGCGTCCATCAATGCTGCCGCGAGAGCATCGGGGATCAACTACAGGACTGCGCAGCGGATCGTGGAGGCTGCCGAGCATCGGCAGCCCCCGCTCGTGGCGGTGGGCTGACGGGTCATGCCCACCGCCTTCGCGTCATTGAAGTCGATTGAGGCTAGCGACAGGTTCTCGTCGAATTTTGCTGTGCCGCAGAAGATTCTGGTAATTCAGCGCAATGGACATGTAGCGATGCACGGCTCGCTCTCTGTGAGCTGATGGACCTCAGGGAGATCCGGTGAGCCCGGTGAACCCGGGTTAGTCCGGTTGCCCACCGCCAGGTTCACCGGGTTAACCGCGTTCACCGAGCTGATATTGAGGCTGGTCCAGTTCGTCATCGGAGACGTCGTCCACATGCGAGATGCCAAGCTTGCGCCAAGCACCGGTCAGCTGGTGGCGATGAAATCTGCGGGGTCGAGCGCGGACGCCGAGCGTGAGCGACTACGTCTGCACGTGAGTCCGCAGAAAGTCCGCAAGAGCATTTAAACTGGCCCAACCGCTCCAACCTCGCCAACCGGCGCCGCCGCAGGTCAGGGCGGTTTTCAAACTTGGCCGCGGCACCTCATCCTTTGCACAGACGTTCCGGTTCAACGTCTAGAAGAAAGATCGGGGGCCTATGCCGCTGCGTGGGTTGACCAACAAAGTTGTTGTCGTCGTCGGCGGAGCTTCGGGGCTGGGAGCAGCCAGCGCGGTTCGGCTGGGGATGGAGGGCTGTCGGGTCGTCGTCGGCGACATCGCCGAAAAAGGCGCGCGGGAGACGTCAGATCGGATCGTGACTTCCGGCGGTACGGCGACGGCGGTGGGGTTCGACCTAGCCGATCCGGAATCCGTCCGTGACTTGATCCAAGCCGGTGCGGCCGCCTTCGGTGGTGTCGATGCGGTATTCAACGTCGGCGCGGACATGCGTGCCATTCCCGCAGACACCGACGTGGTCGACATCGACCTCGACGTCTGGGATCGCGTGATGGCGGTCAACCTTCGCGGGTACGTCGCCGTGATGAAGCATGCGATTCCGCGGATGCTCGAACGCGGAGGCGGGGCGATCGTCAACATGTCGTCGGCGGCCGCCTTCCAGGGGGAACCGGCTCGCCCGGCCTACGCCACCGCCAAAGCGGGTATTGGAGCGCTGACACGCCACGTCGCATCTCGGTGGGGGAAAGAAGGCATCCGGTGCAACGCCGTAGCGCCGGGCTTCACCGCGACCGAGGCCATTCGGTCGGCTCCTCAATGGTCGGAGTTGGAAGCCTCGGCTTTGCGGCGAATAAGGGGGACGCGGGTAGGTGCTCCCGACGATGTCGCGTCCCTTGTGGCTTTTTTGCTCTCTGACGAGGGTGAGTGGATCAACGGTCAGGTGATCAACGTTGACGGTGGGACCGTCCTTCGATAGACGAGTCTGGCCGATAAGGGTCGTGAAGGGTTTATCTCGCATCCACTTAACCCACGCCTCGATGTGGGAGGGCTTCAAATCCGCGAACGCCACAATGCCGAAACTCGCCGAGTTCACAGCTAAATTCACGGCTTTGAACGTGCCGGATTCCCACGTCTGCAACTTCGACCATTCCTGGTAATAGCTGTTGAAGGTGACCCTGCCTAGCTGGGCGGTCGATGTAAGTCATTGCGGGCGTCCAGCGGGCACCTTAGGTGGGTTCGTACTCCCGCAGCACTGGGGAGCCGTTGTGATCCTTGGGGATCGGAAAGAAGGTGTGGTGCGTTGTGGGGTCGAGAGCCAATGAGTGCGCCCCATCGGCCAGATATGCCGAACCCCGCTCCGTCAGGTGGCCATGGTCTTGATCGAAGATGCTTACCCAGCCGCTTTCGGCAGCGACGTAGACGCGGTTAGCGCCAGCGTCGTAGGCCAACACATCGGGCGTTTCGCCGACTCCATGATGGTCAATGACGTTTCGGTTGACCAGGTCAACGGTTACCATGGTGGCGTTGGCTTCACAACCGACGAACATCACATGCTCGGCGAGGTCGAGAGCCTGACCGTGCGGGTGGTCGCAGCCCGGTGTCGGAATCCGTTCCGTCACAGCGAAACTGACGGGATCGATGAAGGCCAGATCGTTACGACCTTGTACGGCGACCACCATCTGGTCTAGAAAACTGTTGTAGACAACGTTTCCCACCTCACCACCCAACGGAACGGTTGCACGGACTGCGCCGTTTTCGGCGTCGATCACTGTCTCGGTGCCCGCACTCTCGTTAGTCGTCCACACAGTGCGCCTGATCGGGTCGTAAGCCAGTCCATCGGGGTAGGTGTCGGTCGGAGCGTGAAACACAACCTGGCCTGAGTCTTCGTCGATGGCGACGAGCTGGTTTTTGCCGGTCGCGGTGACGTACACGCGATTCTTATCGGGAACCACGATTACTCCGTGTACGTCAGGCAGATTGGGCAGCGTGCGGACGACCTTCTGTGCATGCACGTCAACGTCGATGAGTTCACTCGCGCCCATGTGGGCGATGAATAGCCGCCCGCGTTCGGCGTCCAGCGCGGTGTAATCGAACCGAACTGGACCACCAGTGAGTGGTGTCTCAGACACCTGTCGCAGCGGTAATTCGCTCGACTGCGTTGATGTCGAGCATCCTGTGAGAGCGGCGGTCACCGCCACACCGGCCAGCAGCCGCACCTGCCATCGAATCGCTCTCACCCTTCGCTGGACATGCCCGCAGTCTCGAAGCTACGCCGACGCGCCCGACCTGCGCGGACATGTTCCTCGAATGGCCAGCGCCGTCTCTGTCTTCCGAAATGTCCAACCGTGCGCGCACGATCTACGGCATGCAAGAACGAATCATCGCCTATGGTGCCGCGCTGCGGGCTACCTCCTCGCACGCCAGGACACTGCTCGTCGACAACGACGTGTACTGAAACCCATGCTTTCCGGCCAACCCGTCCTGAGTCCGGCATTGATCATCGTGTGCGTGATCATGGCGATCACGGCTGGGCTGATCTATTGGGTGGCAGCACTCGGCTCGCCGTGGACCGTGCCGTGGGCGGCGATTCGCGCTGCGGTGCAACTGGCCGCCGTCGCAGGTGTGCTGGCCGCCGCACTGGCCCAATTGTGGTCGTCGATGCTCGTCCTAGCAGTCATGTTCGTTGTGGCCGGCGTGACCGCCGCTCGGCGCAGCCAGGCCAGCCGTGGGTCTGCCCTGCTGACGGTGTCACTGGCACTCGGATTGGTTGCGGTGCTACCGCTGCTGCTGCTGTCCGGTGTCGTACCACTGACCGGCGTCGCAGTCGTACCCATCGTTGCCATCGTGCTCGGGAACACCATGACCGCTGTTGCGGTGGCCGCCCGGTTGGCGTTGGACACCTTGAAGTTGCGCGCTGGGGAGGTCGAAGCGGCGCTGAGCCTCGGTATGAGCGAACGTGATTCGCGCATGGAGGTCATCGGGGGATCGGCGGCCAATGCACTACTGCCGAACCTCGATTCCACCAGGACCGTCGGCCTCGTCACGCTGCCGGGAGCGTTCGTCGGCGTGCTGCTGAGCACCGGATCCGCCACCCAGGCTGGTGCCGTGCAGATCCTTGTTCTGATCGCACTACTGCTCTCTCAGACCTGCGGTGTCGCCGCAACCATCGAGCTGGTCGCGCGCGGCATGATCACCCGACTGGCTCGGTAGACCCTGCGCGGCGTTCAGGCGAAGGGGGTGGGGGTGGCCCCTTGCTGCCGACGAGCTGCGCCTCGCACAGCCAGCGCCCGCTCTCTCTGGTGGATTCGACGCCAGCCGCGTTGGCGTGATTGCCCGAACCGCCCTACTATTTGCGTATGAATGCAGATATGGGCGCTTGCAGTCGGCGACTTCCCGACGACCAGGTAGACCTGGTGGTCGAAGTGTTCCGGATGCTCGCCGATGCCACCCGCGTCCAGGCTCTGTGGGCACTGGTGAGCCGGGAGATGTCGGTCAATGACCTAGCAACACACATCGGGAAACCCGCTCCGTCAGTGTCGCAGCACCTGGCGAAGCTGCGGATGGCGCGGCTTGTCCGCACCCGCCGCGAAGGCACCACCATCTTCTACAGCCTGGACAACGACCACATCGGACAACTGGTCACCGACGCAGTCTTCAACGCCGAACACGCCGGACCGGGGGTGCCCGGCCATCACCGCGACGCCGCCGAACTCGCGACGCTGCATCCCGGCATCATCATCAACGCCGAGTCGGACCCGGCCCGACCGAAGGGAAGCGGAGCGTGACCCACGACGCTCAACCGGACACCGCCGACCACGGACATGACCAGGGACATGACCACACCCATGGTCACGGACACAGCCATAGCGGGCGTGGCGGCAAGATCGCTGCTGCGCTGCGGGAAGTGTTTGCGCCGCATAGCCATGACGCCTCCGACAGCATCGACGGTGCGTTGGAATCCAGCGCCGCCGGCATCCGGGCGGTGAAGATGAGTCTGCTCGCACTCGGTGCCACATCGGTTGCTCAGTTGGTGATCGTGCTGATCTCGGGGTCGGTCGCGCTGCTAGCCGACACCATCCATAACTTCTCTGACGCTCTGACCGCTATTCCGCTGTGGATCGCGTTCGCACTCGGCACCAAGGCCGCCACGCGGCGCTACACCTACGGCTTCGGTCGTGCCGAAGACATCGCGGGACTGTTCGTGATCGCGATGATCACCCTGTCGGCCATCATCGCCGGGATCGAATCAATCCGACGTCTGATCAACCCAATCCCGATACAGCATGTCGGCTGGGTCGCCGCAGCCGGTCTGGTCGGCTTCATCGGCAACGAACTCGTCGCCGTCTACCGCATCCGCGTCGGGCGTCGCATCGGCTCTGCCGCCCTAGTCGCCGACGGATTACACGCTCGCGCTGACGGATTCACCTCATTGGCCGTTCTCTTCGGAGCCGGTGGCGTCGCCTTGGGCTTCCCCCTGGCTGACCCCATCATTGGACTGCTGATCACCGTGGCCATTCTGGCCGTTCTGCGCGGTGCAGTGCGGGAGATATTCCGCCGCCTCATGGACGGGGTGGATCCCGCGCTCGTCGATGCTGCCGAAGCGGCGCTTGCCGCTGAACCCGGCGTCACCGCTGTGCGCAGCGTCAAGATGCGTTGGATCGGCCACCGCATCCACGCCGACGCCGAACTCGACATCGACCCCGCCACCTCGCTGACCGATGCCCATCGCATCGCCCACGAAGCCGAACACACACTCACCCACGCCGTCCCGAAGTTGTCGTCCGCCCTTGTGCACGCCTACCCCGCGTCCGCAGTCCGTCCGCAGTAGCTTCGCCAACCATCGTTGCTCGCCAACATCGCCAACCTCTTGACGTGGTAATTCTTAACGGCCCCAACGCGGTCAACGACAACAAGCGCCCAGCACGTAGTTCCGCTTCAACGTCTAGGCATTGACGAAGTTGATGCATCCCACCGGAAGAGAGTGCCGAACGACTACCTAGGGCTGGTTCCCGCCATGCGCACATGCCATTGCCTGCGTAACACCGGCGGCGATCTTGAACCGGGCCCTGAGTGCGGCGAAGTCCACGTCGTTGTTGGTGTCGGTGGCCCAGTTGCCGTGGAAGTTGTTCGCCAGTGAGACACAGGAATTTTCCGCGAACACCATGATCGTGCAATCGACGCCGCCGCTTAACTTGCACCGCGTCATCGCGTCGTCCCAGGCCTGCTGCAGGTTCGCCTCTAGCCCCGACGCTCCCGATGTTCGCGAGACCGGTGAGTACGCAATGGCGGCGTACCGGTTGATATAGAGATCGTTCTGGACGTCGGCGTTGGCCGGCGCTGCCGAGCCGAACACCCCGGCGGCAGCGGCGCCTGCGGCAAGAAACAGTGTGGCGGCACCAATACGGTGATGCGTTTTCATTTTTGCTCCTGGTGTATGCGCAGCCCCGTTTGGGTTGCGTTCAGTTGTAGGAGCTTCGAACCGCCTCGATTCCCACACTTTTTTCGGATCGAAAATGTGTTGCATTTCGACGGCGACGCGTCGAGTTCCACGCGGCTGGCGACGTAGCATTCCCCGGTGAGCTTTGTCGTCTCGCCGGAGGCCTATGCACGTTTCATGGGCCGCTATGCCGAGCCTCTTGCAGAGGTCTTCGTAGCATTTGCCGGGGTCGGCGTGGGCGATGAGGTGCTCGACGTGGGCTGCGGGCCTGGCGCGCTGACGGCGCATTTGCTGTCGGTCGGAGCCGAAAGTCGCGGCGATCGATCCTTCACCGCCGTTCGTCGATGCGATCCGTGTGCGCTTCCCAGACATTGACGTGCGTTCAGGTACGGCAGAGGAATTGCCCTACGCCACTGCCGCTTTCGACGTTGCTCTCGCGCAATTGGTGGTGCACTTCATGATGGATCCAGTGGTCGGCGTCAGACAGATGGCGCGTGTTACTCACCGTGGCGGTGTCATCGCAGCATGCGTGTGGGACGGGCCGACCGGCGCACTCGCGCCGTTCTGGGATGCGGTTCACGTGCTCGACCCGGACGTTGAAGATGAAGCACTACTCTCCGGGGCGCGCAAGGGGCACCTGACGGAGCTATTCGAAGCTGCTGGCCTGCGCGATGTGGAAGAAGGTTCCATTGTGGTCAAAGTTGCGCATCCGACCTTCGAGGAGTGGTGGGAGCCCTACACATACGGTGTCGGTCCTGCTGGTGACTACGTCCAGCGACTCGATGACGACGGTCGCGCACGCCTCGAATCAGTGGCTCGCGAGCGTCTGGGAAGTGGGCCGTTCACCGTTACCGCTACCGCTTGGGCCGCCCGCGGGACCGTCTGACGCGTCGCCCGCGCGATAGTCCGCTGCATCGACAGTCGATCGGGGATAGTGGGCGAAATGGGGCGCACAGATACTGCGGCTCGGGTCATCGAGGCTCCGCTGACACGCGCCTTTGCGGCGCTGGTCGACCCCAAGGCACTTGTCGAGTGGCTGCCGCCTTCGGGGATGACCGGTCGGTTCGAACACTTCGACGCGCGCGCCGGCGGGTCGTACCGAATGACGTTGACGTATGCGGATGCGCCCCCGTCGGGCGGCAAGTCTGGCGTCGACTCGGATGTGGTCGAGGGACGCTTCCTCGAGATCGCACCCGATGACCGCGTCGTCCAAGCCGTCGACTTCCAGTCCGACGACCCCTCCTACGCGGGAACGATGACCATGACCTGGTCGGTGACGGAAGTCGACGGCGGCACGCGGGTCGACATGCGAGCCGACGAGGTCCCGCCGGGGATTTCAGCGAAAGACCATGAGGCGGGAATGAATTCCTCGCTCGACAACCTCGAGGCGTATATCACCGGCCCGCAGAACTACCGGGATTGATCGTGGGCAGCTGGATGGCGGGGTGCTGCATCGCCAGCCAGTGGTTTCCGGCTCCGGCTCGTTGACGGGCGGCTCAGGTGGTTCGGGGCTGACATTCACCCGATGCATGCCCTGATGAGGCAGAATCGCGCAAATGACGACTCCGCCGCAACGCCCCGGGCAGCCTGGTCGGCGCGGCGAGGGGACCCCGCCGCCCGATCCTGCGACGCAACGGCTCCCGCGTCGGCCCGGCCCGCCGGAACCGCCGACCGAACAGATCCGCGCGCGGCGTCGACCCGCCGATGCCGCGCCGACCGAGCAGTTTCGGCCACCGCCGCCACCACCACCTCGGCCACCCGCAGGCCGGCCACCGCCACCGCCTCCTCCGGGGCCGCCGAGACCTCGGCCACCCGCGCCCCCTCAGCCTCAACCACCCGCAGGCGGCCCACCACCGGCGGCCGGGCCGCCCCCTCAGCCGCCCGCGGCCGCCGACGCTCAGCCATCCAAGGTCAAAAAGAAGAGACGCGGCCTGGGCCTGGGCAACCGGCAATCGATCATTCTGATGTCGGTCATCCTCGTCGCGCTATTGGTCGGCGGCGCGGCAGGCGCCGAGCTGTACGCGCGGCACCGCGCGGACAACGTTCTTGTGGGGATTGCCGAATGCGTCGTCAAGGACGGTGTCAACATCTCCTATGGTGTGAACCCGCCGTTTCTGTGGCAGCACATCACGGGTCACTACACGAACATCTCGGTATCCACCGCGGGGGACAACGTCCAGGACGCCAAAGGGATGACGGCCGACGTGATCCTCAAGGACATCCGGTTGCAGGACTCTGGCGACTCCAAGGGCACCATCGGATCACTGGAAGCGACGCTCGCCTGGAAGTCCTCCGGCATCAAGGACACATTGGCGGCCAACCTTCCTGGCGTAGGAAATCACATCACCGGTGTGAGCACAGATTCCGCGGCGGGCACGATCATCGTCGATGCGGGCGAGAACAAGGTCACGGCGAAGCCCGTAGTGACCGACGGTGACCTCAATCTCGAGGTTGTCGACGTCACCGGGCCACTGCCGAAGGATGCGGTGCAGTCGGCGCTGAACAACCTCACCAAGAAGCTGAACGACAACTACCCGCTCGGAATTCACGCCGACAGCGTCGAGGTGACCGGGACGAGCGTCGTCGGGAAGTTCTCCAGCCAGAACGCGTCGATCCCCAAGGCAGATGCGAACCCCTGTTTCGCTGGCCTATAAGGGGGCTAGCGGGGCGTAAGGCGGAAAACAGGTATCCGGCGTCCGACGGATGCGGTTTTCGCGCGATAGTCGCTATAACCGGCGTATACCTGATCTGCAAGTTGAAAGAGGCGCGCGTACTCGTCGGGATCGGTGACTTCCGTTGCGACACAGGGTTCGTCGCCGAACTCGCATTCGGGATGCGCCTTCAGGTTGTAATACCACTGCGGGTGTTTCGCACCACCATAATTGGAAGCGATCAGGATGGGGTAGGGCCCGTCGTGGAAGTAGGTGAGCTGTACTACGCGCGGCTGGCCCGACTTGGCGCCCGTGCAGAGCAACGGGGCTGTGACGGTCCCGCCAATCACCCATGGGTATCGCCCACCGGTTGCGCGGTACAGCCACGGGTCAATTCGAGGCGACACATGATGTGCAATGAATTGTCCCGCGCGCGAGCGGCCGAAGCTCTCCAATGCTTTGTACCAACGGCCGCGCTTCTTGTGCGGATCGACATAGTGCACCGGCATGGCCGGAACATAGCGCCGTGGATCCGCCGAAAAATCTGATTCGCCAATTCAGCGATTGGGGAATGCGCTGCCCGCCACCACGTGAATGTGAAGCGGCAAGACGATCCGTTCCTCGTGGCCTTCCAAGCGGACGGTGTAGGCGTGCTGTCCGCCGTTGGGCTCGATGGGCAGCGCGATGGGGGGCGTGACCATGAACGTGATACGGCTCGGCACGGTGAAGTGTGACGAGCGTGCGGGTGTCCATTGTTGGCCGGTCGGGCCGGCCGCGTCGATTTGAAGGACGAATTCCTTGCCGCGGTCTTGCCGGGTGACCTCGCAGAAGACGACGCAGCGTGTCCCAAACGCAGTCGATCCGTCCGCGACCGTGGTGGACGTCCAGCATGCGCCAGTCACGTTGAGCATGTCGTCCACGACTTCTGCGTGGTTGGCGAAGAAGGCATTTGTCAGCCGCATCCCACGAAAGCTATCCCATCGACCTTGCCGACAGTCGGCTAATCGAGCACCACGGTTATCTCGTCACTGAGCTGGAAACCCTCGTTGAGCGGCAGCGAATCTCCGCTCCAGAACTTCCCGGGATCGAACCAGTTGTAGTGCTTGTCGGTGGTCAGCAGTCCTATCTCTTCGTAGGTGATGGCGACGGTCTCGGCGCAATACGCGGTCTCCAATCCGACTTTGCGCTCATCGGCTTTCCTGCGCTGAGTGGACTCGCGAACCCTTTTGTCCAAGAACGGAATACCTCTGGTCCAATCGCTCGCCGTCGGAACCCGGCCGCGAAACCAGCGCCCCGTTAGCCGTGCGGTGCTGGGGAACGGTGTGCCGTCCATCCGCGCGATGACCCGCAGCACCTGGTCTTCCTGCTCCCGGGTCGCGTACGGGATGAGCTGACGCAGCCAGCAGCGTTGGCCGTAGTTGTTGATCCAGCGCTCGACGGCCGCGCGTGCGTCGTTGAGCTGGACACCGCGGTGGTTGGTGCCCGTCCACATGTCGGGCAGCTTGTCGCCGAGTTCGGCGTGCCACATCAGAGGCGGCATATCGTCGATCGCGACGGTCATCCCGACATGGTTGACCGGCGCGTTGGTCATTGCCTGGATCGCGCGATCCGGCCGCGATCCGCCGCGGAACAGCCAGATATCGCCGGTCCGGGTTTCGTCGAGTGCACGCTTGAGGGTGACCGTGTTCGCATCCACCAGCGCAGCTTAGGCACACTGACATTCATGCACAGCATCTGGAAGTGGGTTGGGCTGGCCGGTGCCGCCGGTGTCGTCGCTGGCGGCGCGCTTGTCGCGCGCGATCAGCGGCGCCGCAATTCCTACACCCCCGATGACATCCGGTCCCGTCTGCATCAGCGGCTGGCGGAATCCGAGACGCCGAAGAACTGACCGTTGGCGGTTGACGCGATGACTATGCGACCGCGTACAGCCTGTGGCTCCCCGTCAAGCCCTTCAGCTCGGCGTCGCGGCCGTCGTCGAAGGTGATTCCCTCGGTCGCGCCGACGGCGTCGCGCACCGTTTCGCTGACCAGGATCTCTCCACCGTCGGCCTCTGCTGCGACCCGGGCGGCCATTGCGACGTTCCGGCCGAACAGGTCGTCTCCGCGCCGCACCGACTTGCCCGTATGGATACCGATTCGGACGCGGATTCCGTTCGGCCGCTTACGAAGTGCTCGTTGAAGGTCAATACCGCAGCGCACCGCCTGATCGGGATCGGCGAAGGCGACCATGAACCCATCGCCCTGACTCTTGACGACATGACCCCGATGGCTCTGCACATGCCGTCGGACCATCTTGGCGTGGTTACCGATCAGGCGTGCCCAGGCGCGGTCTCCGATGCGCTCGTTGAGCGCCGTGGACTCCTCGATGTCGGAGAACATGATCGTCACGTTGCCGTCCGGTGTCAGCCGGGCCAGATCGGGCCGCTCCACCTCGGCCCAGTCAGCGAGGTCCTCGATCGACGTACGGACCGCGGCGCCGAACCCCTCCTTGCGGATGATGTTGGCGGTCTGCCAGACCTGCTTGACCGCCTCGCGTCCGCCCGACAGCAGCGCATTGCGGGTGTCGACTCGACTGCGCAGCTCGTCGGCTTCGCGACGTGCGCGGTTGAGCTGGACGGCCACCACCACGATCACGACGGCCTCGATGGCGGCGACTGCAGCCAGTACATAGGCGACGATCTGCATACCAGTCACCGGTCAAGTATTGGATGCTGGTCTCGTGAAGCCTCGGGCGCCCTACTACGAAAGTAGATTCATCCGCGCGAACAACGCCGATCGCGCGGAGGCGCTGTGGCTGCGCTGGACCCTGCTGCTGCCGACGGCGGGCGTCCCGGTCGCCGACACATGGGTGATGGTCTTCGACCCCGACGGGCGCGGTAACCGCGCGCTCAAGCAGCCGCATCCGATCGACCAAATCGACTTCGAATACGACACGTGGACTGCCCGGATCGCCGCGGCGACCATCGACGACCGGTCGGCGATCGGTTCGCTCACCGGTGTCGACCGGTCGGCGCGCTGGGACCTGCGGATCACGCCGGGCGACGAGCGGCCGGTCAAGCTGCTCACCGAGCGCGGGTACAAGGCGAAGTTCCCGACGGCCAAGACGATGGTCCGGCATCCTCTGGCGCGGTTCGACGGCAGCCTGGAACTCGACGACGCTCGTCTCGACGTCGGCGCCTGGACAGGAAGCGTCAACCACAACTGGGGTCGTCGCCACACCCCCGCCTATGCCTTCGGCCAGGTGTGTGGGTTCGACGGGGCACCGGAATCGAGCCTGGAAATCGTGACCGCGCACGCTGCGGCGGGTCCCTTGTCGTTGCCGGCGGCCACGCTGTTCGTGTTGCGCCATGAGGGGCGGGAGATGGCGGTGCGTTCGGTCCTCGCCACCCGCCACACCCGTGGTGAGTACCGGCCGTTCAGCTGGTCGTTCGGCGCCAGCGTCGACGGCGTCACGGTGGACGGAGAGATCACCGCTCAGTCGGGCGACGTCATCGGATTGACCTACACCGATACCGACGGAGAGTCGAAGTACTGCTACAACTCTGCCCTTGCGACTTGCCGAATCCGGTTGTCCGGCAGCGGTGGTACCACGATCGAACTCACTGCGACCCGGCGGGCGATGTTCGAGATTCTCACCGATGAGCGCAACGGCTCCGTCCGTCTACTGGCCTAGGTCAACTGGTTGGTGACGGTCGCAATGTCGAAGTAGTCCCGCCAGGCCTTGATCTTGCCGTCCTCGATCTCGAAGACCCCCGTGACGGGGAGCCGTATCGGCTCCCCGTCCTTGCGTCGCATGACGTCGGTGCGCTCGTTCATCACCAGGTTGCCGTCGCTGATCTGCCGGTGCACTTGGAAATCGATGCCGTCGAAGCCTGCCGTGAAACCGGCGATGAACTGCTTGATCGCTTCCGGACCCTGCACGGCATCCATCGGGATGTTGTGGTAAATACCGTCTTCGGTGAAATAGCCGGCCAATTCCTCCGGGTCGGGCGTCGCCCACTTCTTGCAGAATTCGGTCACCAGTTCGTCGGCTGAGCGTGTCATGCCTTGATGAAACTGGCAGAGCCCAGGTAAATCAACCCCGCCAGCGTGGCCGATCCGATGGTGCTCAGGTCCACGCCTCCGGCGATGTCCGCGAGTGGTCCGACGTACAGCGTGGTGTTCACTGCCAACAGGCCGAACGTCGCGCCGACCGTCCACGCGATGACCGCAGGCATGTTCCAGCCGCCGGTGAACCAGTACTGGCCGCCACGCCGGCCGTGCGCGAACGCCTGCAGATCAACGGGGTCATAGGTTTTCGTGCGCAGCGCACCGATTGCCAGGATCGCGACCCATGGTGTGATGACGGCGTTGAGCGCGATCGTCATCGCGGTGACCGAGTCGACGGCGTCGAACACGAACACGCCGATGTACAGCAGTGCGATGGCGACGGCGGCGGTGATGATCGTGGTTTGCGTCCGCTTCAACCGCGGGGCCAGGCCTTCCAGGTCCAGGCCGCTGGCGTAGATGCACAACACGCCCTGGCTCATGCCGCCGAACAACGAGATCACCACGATCGGAATGACGTACCAGGCGGGGGAGGCGGCGACCAGGTCGTCGATGTAGGAATCGGTCGGGTTGGCGAACGTCAACGCGGTGAACGCACCGAACAGGCTCGGCAGCAGCACCCCGATGAACATGCCAACTCCGAGGGCCGTACAGATCTGCTTGTCGCTGAACCGGATTGACGAGATGCGCCGGGTGTAATCGCCGATCGTCGGTCCGTAGGAGATCGGTGCGGCCGCGAACAGCGCCGCCGAGAGTGCCCAGGTTTGCCAAAACCCGCCCAGCGCGTACTCGCCGCCAGAAGCGCCCGGATCAAAGCCGCCTGCGAAGGCGAACACCCCGATGATCATCAGCCCGCCGACGATAGGCACGACCACCTTCTGCACGGTGACGATCGTCGCGTGGCCGTAGAGCGCCACGGTGACCATCAGTGCGGCAACCGCGGCGTACGCGAAGGCGTGCACGAGGTCGCTTTCCGGGGTGCCGAACAACCGGTGGCCGGCCGCAACGAGTGCGTCGCCACTGGTCCACACCGTCACCGCCGCGAACCCGAGCGCGATGGCCAGCGCCAGCCCCGAGCCGATGAACCGGCCGCGAATGCCGAAGAACGCGCCGCTGGAGACGGTCATGTTGGTGCCGGTGCGGGGCCCGATGATCGCGGTTGGCAGCACGGCCAGGGTGCCGACGGCGATGCCGACGGCCATCGAGGTCACGGTCTGCCAGAAGCTCAGCCCGAACAGGATCGCGAAGGCGCCGAAGACGACGTTCGTCCACGTCAGGTTGGCACCGAGGAACACCGCGGACAGGTTGCGCGGCCCGGAGTCGCGGGCGTCTTCGGGGAGGTACTCGACGCCGGCTGCCTCGACCGCGCCCACGCGGTCCTCGGTCAACTCGACGGGGGGCTCAGAGAGGGTTGCGGTCATGAGCTGCTCGATTCGGCTTGTTGATGGGTAGTTCAATAGTGTTGATGTAGTGTTCAATAAGAATCGGCATTCGTCAATAGGAAGGACGGAAATTGACCGTCGAGATGCGGGACGCGAAGCGCAAGTTGCCTGCCGAACGGCACGGTGAACTGCTGGCGAAAGCCGTCGAGATCAGCGCTGCAGAAGGTTTGTCGGCGGTCACGCTGCGTCGTGTCGCCACTGATCTCGGGGTGACCCCAGGGCTGGTCAGCCACTATTTCTCATCGGCAGAACAGCTCATCACGGCCGCGTTCAAGACCGCGGCCGAAGCCGACATGAGCGCCGCGCGGTCCCACCTCCGGGCCTGTGATACTCCGACCACCAAGATGGACACGCTCGTCGACTATCTGCTTGACGAGTCCAGCGAGGATGCCAGCGCGCTGTGGCTCGACGGGTGGAGCCTCGGCCGGCGCAACCCCGCGCTGGCGGCTGAGGCGAACGCGCTGACCGCCGAGTGGCTGGAGTTGATCGCCGAAATCGTGCGAGCCGGCGTCGACACCGGAGACTTTCATGTGACGGACAGCGACGTGGCGGCGCGGCGCCTGTTGACCATGATCGACGGCCTCGGTGCGCAGATGGTCGTGCGCGCCGTGCCGTCCGAAGAAGCCAAGCACATCGCGCGGTCGTATTTCGACTCTGAGCTTGCCATCGGCAAACAAACCTAGCTCCGCGACTAATTGCGTCGTCAATTACCGGCCCTGTCATCGGTAGCGCCCTATGCTTAGCGCGTAAAAGAGTCGATACCCAGCGGAGGGGCGCATGGTCTGGGCGGAGGCGATGACATGACCGGCGATCTGCTGACCGGGCGCGACAGCGAACTGGGCGCCATTCGTCGCGCGCTCAGCGGGGCGGGCAACTACTCCGGTGTCGTGATCTGTGGTGCGGCCGGGGTCGGCAAGACCCGCCTCGCGCGAGAAGTGCTGTCCCGTGCGCAGGCCGCAGGCGAGCGGACAAACTGGATCACCGGAACCGAGTCCGCCAGGCCGCTGCCCCTCGGCGCGTTCACCGGGTCGATCACAGAAGCCGCGTCGGAGTCCATGCCCGATGTGGGCCGGCTCATCAATTCCTTTGTCGCACAACAGCGTCAGGGCCGGGTGCTGATCGGTGTGGATGACGCACACCTGCTGGACGGGCTGTCGGCCCACGTCGTGCATCAGCTCGCGCAGTCGCGGGGGCCACGTCTGGTGGTCACCGTGCGCACGGGTGAAGCCGAACCCGACGCGGTGACGGCGCTGTGGAAGGACGGGCTGCTCGCCCGGCTGGATCTCCAGCCCCTGTCCGAGTCGGGCATCCGCAGCCTGATCGAGTCAACCCTGGACGGGGCGGTGGACACGCGCAGCGCACACCGGTTCTGGAAGCTCACCGGCGGCAACGCGCTTTTCCTACGCCAACTGCTCAAGGACCAGGTCGACGCGGGACGAATGCGACAGGTGGCCGGGGTGTGGATGTGGGACGACCGCGTGGCGGTGTCTCAAAGCATCACCGAAACGGTGGGTCGTCAGTTGGGTGAACTGTCCGAGGGTGTCGCCCTGGTGGTCGACACACTCTCGCAGTGCGAACCGCTGGCCGTCGACGTGCTGTGCAGAGTTGCCGAGCGCTCCGACCTGGAAATCGCCGAGCGGATGCGTCTCGTCACCGTCGAGCGCTCCGGCAACCAGCGGATGGCCCGCTTGGCGCACCCATTGTTCGGTGAACTCCGGCGAGCCAGCGCCGGCGAGATGTACCTGTCCGGGATTCGGGGACGGCTCGCACAAGGGCTAGGCGACGAGCCCGACGGGGACATGCAGTCCACGGTGCGAAGGGCGCTGCTCACCCTCGAGTCGGATCTCCCGCCTGATCCGGAGCTGTTCGTCGACGGCGCGCGATTCGCGATGACTCTGCTGGATCTCGAGTTGGCGGATCGCTTCGCCGCCGCCGCCGTGGCTGCCGGTGCCAATGACGCACCCGGCGTGCAGGCGATGAACATGGTGCTCCGCGGCCGGGGCGACGACGCCGAGAAGTTTCTGCGGGAGATCACCACCGCCGGTCTTGACGACACCCATCGATGGTCGACCGTGCGAGCGGCCAATCTGATCTGGACACTCGGGAAACCCGACGACGCGGCGGCAATCCTCGCCGAACTGCAGAAGGGGCAGGAGTCGCCCGCCGAGATCGCTTCGCGTGAAGCCGTGCAGGCGTGCGTCGAAGCGGTATATGGGCTCTGCGAGCCCGCCGCCCAAAAGGCCTCTGCCGCATTGGATTCACAAGAGCTCGATGATTTCCACGCGATGATGGCGTCGTTCGCGTTGATGATGGCCCTTGGCGCACTCGGCCGAGCGGAGGAGATCACGACAGTCGCCGATCAGGCGCTGGAACGGGCCTCGACATCGTTCCAGACGGCACACTTGCGGTTCTGGTTCGGTGGTGTGTACGCGAGGGCGTGCCGGCTGACCGGCCGCATCGATGAGTGCGTACAACTGGCCAAGCGGATGGCCGACTCGGCCAACGATGTGCCCGGTCTTGCCTATGCCAACCTGGTCTTCCTGCTCGGTCAAGCCGAGCTGCTGAGGGGCGAGCTGCCGGCTGCGGTCAAACTGCTGCGCGAAGCACTCGCGGGCGTCGAGCATCACGGCATCACAACGGGTTTGCGCCCCGCGAGCTGCTTCGCGTTGGCCGAGGCGCACGCCAAACTCGGGCAGTCGACCGAGGCCAACGAGGTGCTCGCCGAGGCGCGGGAGAACGTGCCGGACGGCTACGTCTACATGCACACCGCACTCGCCGTGGCGAGCGGATGGGCGCAGGCTTCCGGCGGGTATTTGACCGACGCGGTTGAGGCTGTTCGCGAGGCGGCGACGAAGGCGCGCGAGCGCGGTCAGCCGACGCACGAGCTGATCTGCCTACAGGTGGCGGCGCAATGGGGCGATGCCTCGTTGGCGGGCCGGGCCCGCGAACTGGCCGACGAGCTTTCGCTGCCGCTGGCCGATGTGGTTGCGCGCCATACCGAGTCGCTTGCGGCCAAGGACGGGGAGGGACTGCTCGATGCCTCGAACGGTTATCGCGCGCTCGGCGACAGGGCGACGGCCGCGGATGCGGCAGCGCAGGCGGCGGTGGCCTTCTCGCAGAGCCAGCAGCGCAGGCGGCGACTGTATGCCGCCGCAATCGCGCAGGGGCTGTCCGACGAATGCGGGGGCCTGAGCACCCCGGCGCTGCGCAGTCCGACCGGCCACCCGCTGACCGAACGTCAGCGCGAGATCGTCGAGTTGGCCGTTGCAGGACTGTCCAACAAGGACATCGCGACGCGGCTGGTGATGTCGGTGCGCAGTGTGGAGGGACACCTGTATCGCGCATGCCAGCGGGTGGGCGCCAACTCGCGCGAGGAATTGTCGGCCATCATCCGAAAAGGACCAGCCACCACCGACTAGAAGCCTTCGGGGTTGTCGGAATCACCGGCGTCACTTTGGTTTCAGCTTGAATAGTGGCCGGAGTTTGTCAGCGCGTTCATCCGCACGGGCTCCAGCCCGGGGTCTCGTCGTCGGCCTTTCCTGATCGTGGTCGTTGTCCTCGTACCAGGTGCCCGGGCTCATCCCCGTAGAAATCGTGTTCCGGCTGTTGCGGCGCCGGCGCTGGCGGGTTGCCGCGCAAACATCCATCGCACGTACTTCGGCTTCGCTCGCGGTCACCGACTCCCAGGGATTTCCTTGCGCACCGTCAGATCGAGCCGCTGCGCCTCAAGATCGGCGACGATCGGCTCTCTCTGCGGCGGGTTCAGCCGGAACACGGTATCCCGTGTGGCCCCCCCATCCAGTGACCGGGCGGGGAGTTCCAGGGGCACCATTTCTTGAGCTGTCCGGGCGCGCCCCAATTGACTCCCGGATCCCATTCCGGAACCCAATCTCCCGGCCCCGGAATCCACGGAATGCCCGGGCCCCAACCAGGATCAGCCTGTGCCGAACCTGCGCCGAGTCCTAGGGCGGAGAAACTCAGCGCGGCGGCGATGACGGCTTCGGCCATTATTTTCTTCGGTTTTATGGACATGGAATTGTCTCCCGCTTCGAGACGACGGTCCGCCCTCGGTCCGAGGAGCGGACCGGATATATATCGACGCTACGCCGCGCGTTTCGGCCGTGGAAGAGGTCGCGGACAGCCCCGGCGCGGCCATCGCAAAACTTGCAGGCCAGGTGGGCGGGAGGGGAGATCCAACTATCAAAACCACGGTCCCGTGACGGCAGCGAGGCTAGTACCGCCGTGGCTAGCGTAAACATCACGACGGCCGCACCGAAATGATCCCACCCCCGCATTTGGACACCGGCCGAGCCCGGGCCAATGACTACCGCAACCCCGAGAACTACCTCGTCGACAACGCGGACCACAACAGCGACGAACCCACCGACTAAAAGCCTTCGGTGAGGACGCGGTCCAGTGCGTCGACATAGAAATCGGCGGCTTCGATGTCGATGCACAGCGGCGGCTTGGTCTTCAAGATGTTCATGTGATCGCCGGTCGGCTGAATCACCACACCAAGGTCGAGCATGCGATTGCAGATCGCCGCGGTCTCTTCGACGGCGGGTTCGAGGCTGTCGAGATCGCGAACCATCTCCACGCCCAGATACAACCCGATGCCGTGCACCGTGCCGATGATCGGGTACTTCTCCTGCAGCGCCTGCAATCTCGTCTTCAGATGAGCCCCCACCCGTGCGGCGTTCTGCTGCAGTCCCTCATCACGGAGCACGTCGAGGACCGTGATGCCGATCGCGCAGGACAACGGGCTCCCACCGGTTGACGAGAAGAAATAGCCCTGATTGGAGAACCTTTCGGCGATGTCGCGGCTGGTGATCACCGCGCCGAGCGGGGAACCGTTGCCCGTCGACTTCGCTACCGACACGATGTCGGGGACCACGTTCTGCTGCTCGAAGCCCCAGAACCAGTTGCCGAGCCGACCGTATGCGACCTGGACCTCGTCGGCAATCGCCAGGCCGCCACCACCACGCACCGCGGCATACACCTGCTCCAGATAGTGGTCAGGTAGCGCCATGCCGCCTGCATTGCCGTACACCGGCTCCGCGATGAACGCGGCGGGCGCGCGGCCGCCCGCGATCAGCCCCTCGATCTGGGCCACCGCCTCACCCGCATAGCGGCTGGCGTCGGCGCCGCGGAACTTGCCGCGGAAGCTGTTGGGCGACTCGACGGTGTGGACCCAATCCGGCCGGGTGGCAAGCGCATTCGGATTGTCGGCCATCGACGTGGAGACGGCGTCGGTGGCGTACGTCCACCCGTGATATGCCTCGCGCACCGCGACGACATCGCGCCTGCCGGTGGCGGCCATCGCCAGCCGCATCGCCAAATCGCTTGCCTCCGAACCGGAATTCACCAGGAACACGGTGTCCAGCGGTTCGGGCAGCATGGCGGCCAGCCGCTCGCTGAACTCGACGACCGCCTCATAGTTGAAGCGCGAGTTCGTGTTCAGCTTCCGCAGTTGACGCGCCGCGGTGTCGGCGACCCGCGGGTGAGCGTGGCCGAGCACCGTGACGTTGTTGACCATGTCGAGGTAGGAGCGCCCGGCCGTGGACATCAGGAAGTGACGCCAGCCGCGTTCGATCTGCGGCGGCTTTGCGTAGTAGTGCTCCTGCACCTTCGCGAAGCTCTCGTCGCGGCGCGCCAGCAGCTCATCGGATCCGCCCGCATCGGCAAGGGCAGGCAGTCCGAGCACCTGACGGGGATCGCGCGTCAACGCCAGCCATCCCTTGGCGAGTTCCGCCGAGACCAGCCTCGGCGCCGACGGTGCGCCGACGGGTCGGACGCTCAGCTCGGCCCACTTCGCCGCCTCGATCGCCGCGAGCGGCGCCCCGGCATGCAACCGGACGCCGAGCGCCGGCGGCGACATGACGCCCGCAAGTGTCAGTTCGTAATCGCGCCCACGGAGAGTCACGCCGCCTTCGTCGCGATCGACGACCTCGCCCTCCCACGGTGCAACTACCGCCGCGGTCGTCGATGGCCAGAGACTGATGCCGGTCGCGACCACATCAGGGCTGTCCTGGCTGAGCGGCTTGGCCCGACTGAGCCGAGGCTGACCGAACTGGGTCACGACGAGCGCGGCCCCGTTATCGACTGCGCGCCTTGCGAGTTCGCTCTCGATGCCCGGACGAAGCCAGCCACCTGGCACGAACGCCGAGTCATAATTGTCGGACTGGGCAGACAGGTCAAGGGTGACCACGTTGGTGGGATCGAGCCGATCGACGAGAGCAACGTCGACCGTCACCGCCTGCGGGTTGGTGGCAAGCCCCAGTTCCGCCTTGATCAGTGAGGTCATCACGTCGACCGGTAGCGATGTCGCCTGGTCGAACATTCGAACCTCGCCCTCGGTCTGTTCGGTGACGTAAGCGTTGTCGGGGTCGAGTGCGGCCTGCTGAGCACCGCTGACGATGAGGACGGCGGTGCGCAGCACCAACATCGGCCACAGCGCTTCCGCTTCCGAGACAGATAGAGGACGGATGGCGTGAAATGCTTTGATACCGGGAAGGATCGAGGTGGGATCGGTGCCCGGGTGACCGAGCACTGACGACACCGTTATCGCCAGCTCTGACACCGCCCAGCTGTGCGACATGTCGCCGAAGTCGATGACACCGTCCGGGTGTGCAGCTCCATCCGCACCGCGCGACACGACGACGTTGGCATCGGTCAGATCGAGATGCGTCGCCTGCAGAGGCAACTCGGCTGCCAGGGGTTCGATCCGCGACCAGGCAGCTGCCGAAAACTCCTCAACCCGCGCCCGCTGCGACGGATTGCTGACGTGCGAAATCAATTCCGCCACAACGTCGGCGCCGAACCGGAGGTCCCATTGCAGGGCGCGGTCAAGGCCGGGGTGCTCGAACCCCGCCAGCGCACGGCTGACGCGACCGGCCACGTCGCCAAGCCCCGCGACAGCAGCCGGCGGCAGGTAGCCTGACTCGTATAGAGTTCCGCCGGGCAGGAACCGGAGCAGGCGCACGTAGGCGGTCCCGTCCAGCAATCCCGTTATCTCGGTGCATTTTTCGCCTGCCATATTGGGTAGCGGCACCGCGATGCGCAGCGACGGCTCCGCCTCGGCAATGCGGTCGGCGGCGACGTCCTGTGCTTCCAGTTCGGTTGCGTTGAAAGCGGGATTGGCGACCTTCAGGACGCCGATGATCTCGTCGTCGCCGCCACGCATGATGAAGTTGCAGTCCTGGTTACTGCCCAACAACTGCGCCCGGGCGCGCAGGCCATAGTGCTCGGCAACGATCTGTTCGGCCTGTGCTTCGGTCACCTGAGGCCCGGGCAACTCAGGTTCCTCGAGAAAGTTGAAGCCGACGGTGCGGCGCGGGGTGCTCACCGGTTGACGAACTGGACCACGACTTCACTGAACGCGTCGTTGTCGTCGCCGGCAGCGGTGTGCCCGGCGTCGGACAGTTCGACGAACTCGGCGTGGCGCACCGTTTTGAGGAAGTGCTTCACGCCCTCTTCGCTGACCACGTCGGAGAGCCTGCCCCGAATCAGCAGGATCGGAATCGTGAGGTCGATGGCGGCCTGCTCGAGCTTCTCTTCGCGGACGAACGCATCGTCGGGTGGCTTGGTCAGGAAAGCCGGATCCCAGTGCCAATACCAGCGTCCATCACGCAATCGCAGGTTCTTCTTCAGGCCTTCCGGGCTGCGCGGCTTCTTCCGATACGGCAGGTATGCGGCCACGGCCTCGGCGGCGTGTTCCAGCGACTCGAAGCCGTGCAGGCCGCTGGCCATGAACTCGCGGATGCGCGCGCTGCCGTGCTTCTCGTACCGCGGGACGACATCGACGAGAATCAGCTTCGTCACCTTCTCGGGGCCCGCCTCGTCGGCGGCGAGGATGCCGGTCATCCCGCCCATGCTGGCCCCGATCAAGATCACCGGCCGGCCGATCTGCTCCAGGACGGCCAGTGTGTCGGCGCACAGCGCGTCGACCGTGTAGTTCGCGTCGGGAGAGCGGTCGCTGTCGCCATGGCCGCGGGAGTCGAGCGCGACCACGTGCAAACCGTTGTCGGCGAGGATCTGGCCGGTATTCTTCCATGAGTACCGGTTCTGCCCGCCGCCGTGCAGGAACAACACGGACGGCCGACCGGAAGCTGACGCAGCGTCGCGGTTCCACTCGTCGGCGATCAGCGTCAAGCCCTCGGAACCCCGAAACTTCACCGTTTGCAATTCGCTGTGCCCAGTAATCACAGACGTCCTCTCAGGCCTTCTCCCCGCGCTCACGTTACCCAGAGGAAAATCGCCCATTTACGGATGGTGGCCAAACATCGGGTCACCGGTCCCTAGACTCTGCGATCGTGCATCCCGATTCGCCGAACGCCGATGACCGTCAGGGCATCATCGAGGCTGCATACGACTGCTTGTTCGCGCCGCACAGTGGCGCCATCCCGGTGGCCGCGATCCTGGGCCGCGCCGGCTTGTCCACCCGGGCCTTCTACCGGCACTTCGCGTCGAAGGACGAACTGTTTCTGGCGATGCTCCGGCAGGAGGCTGATGAGCTGGCCGGTCGCCTGGACCACATCGCCGATGAGTTGCCCAGCGACGCGGTGAAGCAGCTGACGGCGTGGGTCGAGACGATGTTCGCACTCGCCTTCGACCCCCAACGGCGGATGCATCTCACCGTGATCGACTCCGACGAAGTCCGCGCGGCGAAGGGGTATCGCGAGACCCGCGAGCGGCTACACGCCGACCGGGAACGCTCGCTGGAGCGGATACTCGAGCGCGGCCGCGACGACGGGTCGTTTCCGCTGACAGACCCCGGTCGAGACGCCGTGGCCATCAGTGCGGTGGTCAGCCGTGAGCTGACGATTTCCGCCCCCGGCAGTGAACAGGATCTGCTGCGCGCACAGGCCAGCGTGATCGATTTCGCGCTGCGCGCCTTAGGCGCGCCGAGGGATCTCGATAGATGAGTTTCGGGGGCCGGCGAGGTCTGCATTGGAAGCGACCGATTTGATAGGAGTCCACGATGCCTGCCATCACGCCCTCGCTGTGGTTTGACGACAATCTCGAGCAAGCCGCCGAGTTCTACACCTCCATCTTCCCGAACTCGTCTGTCGAGGAGCTTCATCGGACCACCGAGGCCGGACCAGGTAAACCGGGCGACGTGCTGTCGGGCTTGTTCGTGCTGGACGGCACGCGGTTCATCGGCATCAACGGCGGCCCACATTTTCAGTTCTCCGAGGCAGTGTCGTTCATGATCCACTGCAAGGACCAGGACGAGGTCAACTACTACTGGGACCGACTTGTCGACGGCGGCGAGGAATCGCAGTGCGGCTGGCTTAAGGACCGGTTCGGGCTGAGCTGGCAGATCGTGCCGGACCGGTTGTTCGAGCTCACCAACGACTCGGATCCGGCCCGTGCCGCCGCCGCGACGAAGGCCATGCACGGCATGCGCAAGATCGTCATCGCCGAGCTGGAGGATGCCAGCGCGAACGCCTGAGAGTGGTCGCGGCTCACCTCGGTTGTTGAAACCTCCTTCTAGAAAACGGCCGCTGTTCGTCCATTTCACATGGGCATTCGGGCGCGTACCAGCGGCCGATGGATAGCACCCAGGTTCCGGCACGTACGTTGGTGCGGACGGGCACGTGTATTCGCGAGCCGAATCGGACGCGTAACGCCGCAGAGGAGCAAACATGGCAGACGATGCTGCTGCCCCCGATGGGGAACTGAACGAGGAGTCTTCAGAGGCCGAAGGTACTGAGGCCGACATCGCCGAGACCTCGGCCGCCGACGAACCCACCGAAGCCGCGGGTGACGACGGGGCGCCTGGGAAGCCCCGGATGTCGCATGTCCGACTGGCCACGATTATCGGGCTGGTCGCCGTAATTGTGTTGGCGGGGCTGTGCGGCTGGCTCGGCTTTCGCGCCTACGAGTCGCGCGCGGAAGCCAATCAGCGCAACCTGTACCTCCAAGTCGGTCGGCAGGGTGCGCTGAATCTCACCACGATCGACTTCGAACACATCGACGAGGACGTGAAGCGCATCCTGGACTCGTCAACGGGCACCTTCTATGACGACTTTCAGGCGCGGGCACAGCCCTTCACCGAGGTCGTGAAGCAGGCGAAGTCGAAATCAGTCGGCAGCATCGCCGAGGCCGGCGTCGAATCCGTTTCCGACGACGGGGCGGACGTGCTCGTCGCAGTCACCGTCAAGGCGTCCAATGCCGGTGCCGCCGAACAGGAGCCGCGGTCATGGCGGATGAAGATCACAGTGCAGAAGGTCGGCGACGAAGCCAAGGTAGCCAACGTGAGGTTCATATCGTGACCGAGAACAAGCACGCCAGCGAAGAGGCTCTGGAAGAGACCGCGGCGAGGGTCGAATCCGACACCACCACGGATGCGACGACGGAAACCGGCGGTAAGCACGTCGCCACCGATGAGCCTCAAACGGTCGACGAGACGGAACTCTCCGAGCCCACCGAGCCGAAACGACAGACGGACTGGTCCCGCATCGTCGCATTCGCGCTGCTTCCCGTTCTCGCGTTCGTGCTGGCGCTGGGCGCCGGGGTCCTCAAATTCATCGACTCCGGTGTCCGCGACAGCGATACCGCTCGTGATCAGTCAGTGCAGGCGGCCAAGGACAGCACCGTTGCATTGCTGTCGTACAAGCCCGACAGTGTCGAGCAGCAGCTGACCGCGGCGCGAGACCGGACCACTGGCGGCTTCCGCGGCCAGTACACCGACCTGACCAACAACGTCGTCATCCCCGGGGCCAAGCAGAAGCAGATCTCGGCAGTGGCCAATGTGCCCGAGGCGGCCTCCGTGTCGGCCAATCCCGGACGCGCTGTCGTCCTCCTGTTCGTGAACCAGACGGTGACCGTCGGCAACAACGTACCCACCGACACCGCATCCAGCGTGCGCGTCACACTGGACAAGGTCGGTGACCGCTGGCTGATCTCACAGTTCGAGCCGGTATAGCCCGCTGCCATGAGCGAGCCGTCGGACTGGATTGACGTCGCCACACCCACCGTGCAGCTGCGTGCCCCGACCTGGGGACCGCCGGATGGGCCGATTGCTTTGTGTCTGCACGGTTTTCCCGACACTCCCTACAGCTGGCGAAAGATCGCGCCGATGCTCGTCGACGCGGGCTGGCGGGTGGTAGCGCCGTTCATGCGCGGCTATTCACCGTCGTCGATTCCGACGGACGGCACCTATCACGTCGGCGCGCTGATCGATGACGCATTGCAGGTGCTCGAGGCTGCAGGCCCGACCGGACATGACGTCGTCATCGGACACGACTGGGGTGCGCAGGTTGCGACCGGCTTGGCGGCGATGCCGGACAGTCCGGTGACAAATGCTGTGCTCATGTCGTTTCCACCATTCGCGGCATTCCAGCCGTGGGGCAGGGCTCCCGACCCGGTTCGCCTGGCCGCGCAGGTGCCACGGCAATTGCTGCGCAGCTGGTACGTCATGTACTTCTTATTGCCTTGGTTGCCTGAGCTTTCCGGTTTCCGGTTGGTGCCGACGCTCTGGCGGCAGTGGTCACCGGGTTATGACGAGACCCAGGACATTCCGTTTGTCGAGGCGGCGATCGGCACAGAAGGCAATTGGCGCGCAGCACTCGGGACCTATCGGGCGAACTTCCGGTTCACCGCGCCACCGCCGCAGTATGCGGAGTTGCATCAGTTGTATCTGGAGCCTCCGGCGCTGCCGACCCTGTACCTGCACGGCGACGACGACGGTTGCATCGCACCGGATTACATCTCCTGGGTGGAGCGGATTCTTCCGGCCGGAAGTGATGCCTTCGTCGTCGAGGGGGCCGGCCACTTCGTTCAGCTCGAGCAGCCGGATGTGGTGGCCCGGCACATCATCGATTTCATCGGGCGAGCCTGATCTCCGACGGCATGACGGTGCGCCGGCTGGCAGCGGTGGATGCGCAGATGTACTGGATGTCGGCCAGGATTCCCAACGACCAGTTCCTGCTGTACGGATTCGACGGTGTGCCCGCGAATCTGGATCAGGCAATCGACGTCATTCGCGCCAGGGCGAACGAATGTGGGGATCTGAGGCTAAGGGTCAGTGACGGCAGCGGTCTCACGTATCCGGCATGGGTGAACGGTGGCGTTGCCCCCTCCCAGATCGCGGTGCATGAACTCGATGACAACAGCTGGGCAGGCTGCCTGGAAGCGGTTAACCGCCTGGCCGATAACCAACTCGACGTGCGGGTGTGGCCGTGGCGGCTGCACGTGTTCACAAAGGTCAATACCGTGCCTGCCGCCGCTGGGGCGGGGACGGTCGCTGTGCTGCAGATCGCGCATGCGCTGGCCGACGGCGGCCGGGCGTCGGCGTTGGCTGCGCTGCTGTTCGGCCGCCCGGGCAGTGTTGCGCCAGTGAGAACTCCGCGGCTGCGGGGTATCACCCTGCCGTGGCGGAGCGTCGCGGCGGCGTGGGCGCACCGTCAGCTGGTCCGCGACACCGAGGCGGGATTGGTTCCCGCGCAGGCGGATCCGAGGCCCGCGTTGCGGACGAATGCCCGGCCGGCAGGGCAGAGAAGCGTGCGCACGCTGATCCGGCGCCTCGACCAACTGAGCGGTCCGACCGTGACGATCGGTGTGCTGTGCGCGGTGTCCACGGCGTTGGCGGCGCACCTGCGTGAGCTGGGCGATGATCCGTCGACGCTGGGAGCCGAGGTACCGATGGCGAAAGCGACTGTCCGAGAGGCGCATAACCACTTCGGCAACGTCGGTGTCGGGTTGTACCCCGAGCTTGACGGTGCAGAGCGGGCAGAGCGCATCGCGGAGGACCTGACCCGTCGCCGTCGGCGCGCGGTGCACCCCGCCATGCTGACGGACAATCACGCCTTCGCTGCGATGCCGGCACCGCTATTGCGCTGGGGGGTGGCGCAGTTCGACCCGACTGTGCGTTCGCCCACTGTGACCGGCAACACCGTCGTCTCCAGTGTCAACAGAGGACCGGCGGACCTACGCTTCGGCGACGCGCCCGTGGTCGTCACCGCAGGCTATCCAGCGCTGTCGCCGATGATGGGGCTCGCCCACGGTGTGCACGGAATCGGTGACATGATCGCGATCAGCGTGCACGCGGCCGAGTCCGCCATCGGTGACGTCGACGCTTATGTCTCCCGACTCGACGCCGCACTGTCAATATGACGTCATCTGGCATCTCCACTTAGTCGGGGCGCAGTGACGCAATCCCGATATCCAGCGCGTCTTCGAGATAACTCAGATCACCGGTGGCCAGCATGACGCCGACGCCACCCTGAATGCCGGCCAGCAGGGCTGCGGCCGTGCGGTTCGAGTCGATTCCCCTCGCGACCTTGCCCTGTTGTTGCATGTGCCGGATGCCCTGCGCGATCTCGTGATGCCACTTGCGAATCAACTCACGCGTGACCGCCTGCGCGCCCGGCGTGCTGCGGCCGATCTCGGACATGAGCACCGCCAGCGGACAGTGCTGGCCCTGCCGCCGATAACGGTCCACGACGGCGTCACGCCACCGCTCCCAGGCCGCCCACGACGTCAACTCGCCCAGATAGGGCTGTTGGTCGTCGAGCACCATCTGCGCTTCGTACTCGGCGACGGCGAGCAGGAGTTGCTCCTTGCCACCCGGAAAGTAGTGGAACAGCTGGCTCTTGGATGTCTGGGTGCGGGCCCGAATGTCGTCGAGGGTCGCGACAGCGACACCGCTGGACCGGATCTCGTCCGCCGCGCCCTCGATGATGCGCTGCCGGGTTGCCCGTCCCTTTGCCGTCAGATTATGGACTTGCAAGTCCATTTTTGGCGGCGGATCATATGGACTCATGAGTCCAAACAGTACGCGGCTCGTCGGCCGCACAGCACTAGTCACCGGGTCCACCGGGGGTCTCGGCGTGGCGATCGCCTCCGCGTTGGCCGCCGCGGGAGCGTCCGTAGTCGTCAGCGGTCGTCGCAAGGTGCGCGGGGATACCGTCGTCGCCGACATCCGATCACGCGGTGGCAATGCCGAGTTCGTCGCCGCCGACATCGGAGCCGGTGAAGCAGAGGTCCGTCGCCTTGCCGAAGAGGCCGCCGCGGCGGGTGGAGGCATCGACATCCTGGTCAACAACGCCGCGATGCTGCTCATGCCGACCCCCACTGCGGACATATCCGAGCAGACGTTGCACGATGCGTTCGCCGTCAACGTGTTCGCCCCGTTCCTGCTAACGGGGCTCATCGCCCCCGCGATGGCGAAACGCGGCTACGGCGCGATCGTCAACATCGGCTCGATCACCGGCCTCCGCGGCAGTAACGGTTCAGCGATCTACGAAGCCAATAAGGCGGCGATCCACTCGCTGACCCGCTCCTGGGCGGCCGAGTACGGGCCGTCAGGTGTTCGGGTCAACGCCGTGGCGCCGGGGCCGATCGCGACAGAGCGGCAGCAGGAGTTCGCCGAGCATGTGGCGCCGGCCCTGGCCCGCATTCCATCGCGTCGGATGAGCACCCCGGACGAGGTCGCCGCTGCAGTCGTGTTTCTCGCCAGCGATGACGCCGCGAACATCCACGGCTCCATACTCAGCGTCGACGGGGGTTGGGCCGCCGTATAGCGCGGATCGGCGAACCCTGTCCGCGCGGCTAGAACACGTTCTAATCTTTGGGACCATGGGATTTCTGACGCCCGACATGCCCGTCGTGGATTTCGCCAAGTGGAGTAAGGGCACGCGCTCCGAGAAGATCCGCCCGATGGCCGAGCACTGGGCCGAGGTCGGCTTCGGCACACCCGTCGTCATGCACCTCTTCTATGTCGTCAAGATCCTCCTCTACATCCTGGGCGGCTGGCTGTTCGCGCTGGCGACCAAGGGCATCGACGGCTTCACGAACGTGGCGCAGTGGTGGACGGAACCGATCGTCTTTCAGAAGGTCGTGCTCTACACGATGCTGTTCGAGGTCATCGGCCTCGGGTGCGGGTTCGGGCCGCTCAACAACCGGTTCTTTCCGCCGCTGGGCTCGATCCTCTACTGGTTGCGGCCCAACACCATTCGGCTGCCGCCGTGGCCGAACCGAGTTCCGCTCACAAAGGGCAGCGCCCGTACGCCACTGGACGTCGCGCTCTACGGCGCGCTGCTTGTGGTGCTGGTGGTCGCCCTGTTCTCCAACGGCACAGGACCGATGCCCGCACTCGGCACCACGGTCGGTGTGCTGCCGATGTGGCAGATCTGGACCATCCTCGGCCTGCTGGGCGTGGCCGGCCTGCGCGACAAGGTGATCTTCCTGGCCGCGCGCGGCGAGGTGTACGCGTCCTTCACCGTGGCCTTCCTGTTCGTCGGCTACGGGGTCGACATGATCATCGCCGCCAAGCTCGTGTGTGTGGCGATCTGGATGGGGGCCGCCACCTCGAAGCTCAACAAACACTTCCCGTTCGTGATCTCGACGATGATGTCGAACAATCCGCTGATCAGAACGAAGTGGCTCAAGCGGAGGTTCTTCGAGAGGTTCCCCGACGACCTGCGCCCGGGTCGGGTCTCGCGGTGGCTGGCCCACTTCAGTACCGCGATCGAGATGCTGGTGCCGTTGGCGCTGTTGTTCTCGCACGGCGGCTGGCCGACAGCGATCGCGGCGTTCGTCATGGTGTGCTTCCACTTCGGCATCCTGTCGGCCATCCCGATGGGGGTGCCGCTGGAGTGGAACGTCTTCATGATCTTCTCGGTGATCACGTTGTTCGTCGGTCATGCAGAAGTCCGCCTGACCGATATGACGACACCGTTGCCCGTGCTGCTCTTCGCGCTACTGGCCGCCATCGTGGTGTTCGGGAACCTGTTCCCGCGCAAGATCTCGTTCCTACCCGGCATGCGGTACTACGCAGGCAACTGGGACACCTCGTGGTGGTGCATCAAGCCGTCCGCCAACGAGAAGATCGAGCGTGGACTCGTGGCCATCGCCAGCATGCCCGCCTCTCAGCTGGCGAAGTTCTACGGCAGCGAGGAGCAGGCGATGATCTTCCTCTACAAGGGATATGCCTTCCGCGGGTTCAACTCTCACGGCAAGGCATTGCTGACCCTTGTCCACAATGCGTTGGCCGGACGCAACGAGGACGAGTACATCATCACCGAGGGGGAGCGGCTCTGCAGCACCGCCGTCGGCTGGAACTTCGGCGACGGCCACATGCACAACGAGCAGCTGATCGCGGCGATGCAGGAGCGATGTCAGTTCGAGCCGGACGAGGTGCGGGTCATCCTGCTCGACGCGCAGCCGATTCAAACGCAGCGGCAGGAGTACCGCTTAATCGACGCTGCGACAGGGGAGTTCGAACGAGGCTATGTCAACGTGTCCGACATGGTGACTGGCCAGCCGTGGAGCGACGACATCCCCGTCCATGTCGAGTGGTCGAAAGCCACAAAGGGCTAACCCACGACGTCGCGGACCTTGACGGTCTCGAGCCCCTTCAGCAGCAAGTTGCGTGTCGTGTCGAGGTGCTTGCGCCAATGCGCTTCCGCCGCAGCACCATCGCCCGACCGCATGAATTCCATCAACCGTCGGTACGACCGCATCACCTTGTCGTAGTCGGCCTTTGACACTGGCCGGCGTTCTTTGAAGACGAATGCCGTGTGACGAACGGTGATTTCGTGCAGCATGCCCGCGATGATGCCGAGCGTCGCATTGCCCGAGAGCTCGACCAGCCGGCGGTGAAACTCGCCCGTGGTCTCGGCGAGCCGACCCGACTGCCATCCCGCGGGGATGTCCTCGTCCAACATGCGGTCGAGCTCATCGAACGATTTCGCCGTGCCGGCTTCGGTGAGCAACCGCACCGCCATCGGCTCTACACCGGACCGCGCAGTCATCACGTCGGAGATCGTCGCGCCCGACAGTTCGAGTAGCAGCCCGGCCGGGCGGGCGACGATTTCGGGGCCGGGCACCCGCACCCGCGCGCCCGTCCGTGAGCCGCGGCGCACCTCGACCAGCCGCTCGGACTCCAACACCCGGACCGCTTCGCGCAGCGTCGGCCTGCTCACCCCGAAGTGGGCCATCAGCTCGGCTTCGTTGGGCAGGAAGTCGCCCTCTTTGAGTTGGCCATCGACCACCATCCGGCGCAGCGTGCCCGCGACCAATTCGGCAGTCTTCGGCGACCGGATCGGTCCGCCGCCGCCCGATGTGACGGCGTCGGGCCCGATCATCGGCGCCAACGGTGTACTGCGAGCCACCACTACTCCTGTTGCGAGGTCAGGCCAGACCGATGAGGCCAGGTATACAACTCAGTAAACCATGTGCGAACTCGCAGCGTAGCGACCTAAGGGGTGAAACCATACGCGTGTGGCGTGCACGGCCTGCGGCTCCGAACTGTCGCCGACCGCCAAGTTCTGCAGCGAGTGCGGAGCAGCGGTGTCCTCGGCGGCGAAGCCTGCTGAGTACAAACAGGTGACTGTGCTCTTCGCCGATGTGGTGCATTCGATGGGCATAGCGGCGACGCTGGGCCCGGAGCGGTTGCGGGAGATCATGGCCGACGTCTTCGACCGCTCCGTGGCGGTGGTAAGGCGTTACGAGGGAACGGTCGACAAGTTCACCGGTGACGGGATCATGGCGGTCTTCGGCGCCCCGGTTGCGTTGGAGGATCACGCGCTTCGGGCGTGCATGGCGGCATTGGAGATCCAGGCCGACGCGGCTGGGTTGGCCACCGAGGTCCGCAACCGTGACGGTGTCGACCTAAAGCTGCGGATCGGGTTGAACTCGGGCCAGGTGATCGCAGGCGAAATCGGAACCGCAGCAGCCAGTTACACCGCCATCGGCGAGCAGGTGGGAATGGCTCAGCGGATGGAAACGGTGGGGCCGCCGGGTGGCGTCATGTTGAGTGAATCGACGGCGAGGCTGGTCGAAAACCTCGTGTCGCTGGAAGAGCCTGAATTGGTTGTCATCAAGGGCGCGGACGCCCCAGTTCCCGCCAGACGGCTAGTGGCGATCGGGGAGCATCAAGTCCGCAGGCGCAGCGATTCGCCGCTTGTCGGCCGCACATGGGAACTCAACACCGTGACCGCGTTGCTCGACGAAGCCGACGCCGGCGCCGGATCTGTGGTCACGGTCGTCGGTCCGCCCGGAATCGGCAAGAGCCGCCTGGTGCGCGAAGCGGTGGCGGATGCGTCCAACCGCGGTGTTTCGGTATTCACTACGTACTGCGAATCGCACACCACCGACATTCCCTTCCACGTTGTCGCTCGACTGATACGCGCGACTACCGGAATCGCCGGAATGGCTCCCGTCCATGCACGCGAACGTATCCGAGCCAGGCTGCCACAGGCCGACGCTGAAGATTTACGACTCGTCGACGATCTTCTAGGCATTGGCGATCCCGCAACCGCACCGCCCGATGTCGGACCCGATGCCAGGCGCAGGCGCTTGACAGCACTTGTCAGTGGGGCCGCTCTGGCCCAACGCGAACCCACGCTCGTCATCATCGAGGACGCGCATTGGATCGATGCGGCCAGCGAGTTGATGCTGGCGGACTTCATGGCGGTCAGCTCGCAGGTGCCATCGCTGATGCTGATCACCTACCGCCCGGAATACCGTGGCGCATTGAGTCGGGTGCCGGGCGCGCAGGCCATCGCGTTGCGACCCCTTAGCGATGTGCACACAACGACGTTGACGACCGAATTGGTCGGCGGTGATCCGTCACTTGCCGGCCTGGTGGAACGTGTCGTTCGACGCGCGGCCGGAAACCCGTTCTTCGCAGAGGAGATGGTGCGCGATCTGGCCGAGCGTGGGGTGATGGCCGGGCAAGCCGGTGCCTACGTGCTTCGTGATGCGGTCGATGACGTGGATGTGCCCGCCAACTTGCAGTCGACCATCGGTGCCCGCATCGACCGCCTACCCGCCGCCGCAAAGAAGTCTCTGAACGCGGCATCGGTGATCGGATTGCGGTTCGACACCGATCTGCTGACCGATCTCGTCGACGATGCGGATATCGGTCCGCTGGTCGCAGCCGAGGTCGTCGACCAAGTGGCGTTCACCGATCCCGCGGAGTACGCCTTCAGGCATCCCCTGACGCGCGCCGTCGCATACGAGTCACAGTTGAAGGCCGAGCGCGCGCAACTTCATCGAAGGCTTGCGGATGCGATCGAGGCACGCGGTGCCGCCGATGAAAATGCGGCACTCATCGCACAGCACATGGAAGCAGCAGGCAATCTGCACGCGGCGTTCGACTGGCACATGCGCGCCGCGACATGGTCGACGTTCCGTAATTTCGCTGCTGCACAGTCAAGTTGGCTGCGAGCGCGCCAAGTGGCGGACCGATTGCCCGATGACGATCCTGACAAGCTGTCAATGCGCATATCGCCACGCGCCCTACTATGTGCGCATGAGTACCGCATTCGCAGCGGTCACCCCGACACCGCGTTCGCCGAACTCAAGGAGTTGTGCGCGATTGCGGAAGACAAGCGTTCGCTCGCAATCGGGCTTGCTGGGATCGCACTGGCAAAGCAACTCGCTGGCATGGGCGATGTTTCCGGACTTGCAACCGAACTCGTGGCGCTCCTCGATTCGGTTGGCGATTCCATGTTGACCTCGGCGCTTTCAGTCGCATACCTGAACATCAAGCTGGATGCGGGTCAGTTCACCGAGACTCTCGAATTGGCTCAGCGCGTGATCGAATTCACTGACGATCGGTCGGGCGAAGCGGGTTTGATGTCTGTATCGCCGTTGGCAAACGCAACGGCGATCAGGGGTGCGGCCCGATGGGTCATGGGTATACCGGGGTGGCGGGATGATTTCGCGAAGGCCTATGCGACGGCCTCAGTCATTCCCCCTGCTTTGCGCTCCGGCACGTACTGGATCGTCTATCTGTTCGCCATCCCGAACGGCGTGCTTCTCTCAGATGAGAGGGCTTACGCCGAAGTTGCGCAAATCGCTTCAGCCGCGGCAAGCTTCGGCGAGCAGATCGCCATTGATATGGCTTGTACAGCCCAGGGAATCACCCTTGTCCATCGCGGAGGTTCAGAGCGCGAAGTCGGTCTGCGGCTGCTCGAAGAATCGCGAGATGCCGGTCGCGAGAACCGCTACACGATTCCAGGCAATCTGCCAGTGGTGGACATCCATGTGGCGCGCGAGTACATCCGCCGCGGCGACTGCGACGGCGCGATCGAAATAGCCCGTCGAGTATTCGACGGCCGTCTCCGCAATGGCGAATTCCTGTGGCTGGCGTTGTCAGCGGCGACGCTTGTGGAGTCGCTGCTGCAGCGCGGAACCGAAGCGGACATAGCGGAGGCAAGGGATGCCGTCGCGAGGCTGGCGGCCGTGCCCACCGAACCCGGCGTCGTTCTGAACGAGATCTGGCTGCTGCGGTTGCGCGCCCTGTTGGCCAAGGCGGACGGTGATGAAGCGACGTATCGCGACTACGAGCGCGACCGCTACCGGGACATGGCCAACGGACCTGGGTTTCGAGGGTCACATGGCGTGGGCCGCGGAGATGGTGTGATCTACCAACCAGTAGGTTGACCTAGTAAACCTTGTTGGTTACGTTCCAAGATGGACCTCTGTGGGACAACCACCACCAAATCTTCGAAGGAGAAGTGTCATGGCTGAAGCCGTAATCGTCGAGGCGGTCCGGTCACCGGTCGGCAAGCGCAATGGCGGCTTGTCCGGAGTGCACCCCGCCGAATTGTCCGCGCAGGTTCTCAACGGCCTGGCCGAGCGGACCGGCATCGACCCCGCCATCGTCGACGACGTCATCTGGGGCTGCGTCATGCAGGCAGGCGAACAGGCGCTCGACATCGGACGCACCGCGCTACTGACCGCAGGCTGGCCGGAGAGCGTGGCCGGTGTGACTATCGACCGCCAGTGCGGTTCGAGCCAGCAGTCGATCCACTTCGCCGCCGCAGGCGTGGTGGCCGGGCACTACGACGCCGTCGTTGCCGGTGGTGTCGAGTCCATGTCGCGCACACCGATGGGTGCCTCGCTGGCCGGCGGGGGCAACCCGTACCCGCAGGGCTTCAAGGACCGCTACAAGAAGACCCCGAACCAGGGCATCGGTGCCGAGATGATCGCCGAGCAGTGGGGCTTCGACCGTACGGCGGTCGACCAGTTCTCCCTTGGTTCCCACGAGAAGGCCGCCGCGGCACAGGATTCCGGTGCGTTCGACGACCAGATCGTGGCGATCAAGGACCAGGACGGTAACCCGGTGCTCAAGGACGAGGGCATTCGCCGCGGCACCACCATCGAGAAGATGGGCACGCTCAAGCCGGCGTTCAAGGAGGACGGCGTCATCCACGCCGGGAACTCGTCACAGATCTCCGATGGCTCCGCCGCACTGCTCTTCATGTCCGCCGAGAAGGCGAAGTCGTTGGGGCTCAAGCCACTCGCGAAGGTGCACACCGCGACGCTGGCCGGCGCGGACCCGGTGATCATGCTGACCGCGCCGATCCCGGCCACCCAGAAGGCGCTCAAGAAGTCTGGCCTGCGACTGGAGGACATCGGCGTGTTCGAGGTCAACGAGGCGTTCGCCCCGGTTCCGCTGGCCTGGCTCAAGGACATCGGCGCCGACGAGAAGAAGCTGAACCCCAACGGTGGTGCGATCGCGCTCGGCCACCCGCTCGGCGGTTCAGGCGCCCGCATCATGACCACCATGCTGTACCACATGCGGGACAAGGGAATTCAGTACGGATTGCAGACGATGTGTGAGGGCGGCGGCCAGGCCAACGCCACCATCATCGAGCTGCTGTGACCACTGACGTGACGGCTCCCGCCGCTCTTTTCGAGCGGCGGGGCAATGTCCTCGTCATCACCATCAACCGGCCCGAGGCGCGCAACGCAGTCAACAGCGCGGTCAGCATCGCGGTCGGCGACGCGCTTCAGCAGGCACAGGACGATCCCGAGGTGCGTGCCGTCGTCATCACCGGCGCCGGTGAATCCTTCTGCGCCGGAGCCGATCTCAAGGCGATATCTCGCCGGGAGAACCTGTTCCACCCCGATCACGGCGAATGGGGCTTCGCGGGCTACGTCCACCACTACATCGACAAACCGACCATCGCCGCCGTCAACGGCACCGCACTGGGCGGCGGTTCCGAGCTCGCGCTCGCGAGCGATCTCGTGGTGGCGGAGGAACGGGCGAAGTTCGGGCTGCCCGAGGTCAAGCGGGGGCTCATCGCCGCCGCGGGCGGCGTGTTCCGCCTCGTCGACCACCTGCCGCGCAAGATCGCGATGGAGTTGATGTTCACCGGTGAGCCGATGTCGTCGGGGGACGCACTGAAGTGGGGCCTGATCAACCAGGTCGTGCCCGACGGCACTGCGGTGGACGCCGCTCTGGCGCTGGCGGAGCGGATCACCGTCAACGCGCCGCTGGCCGTGTGGGCGAGCAAGCGCGTCGCGATGGGCGTCGACGACGGCGTCATCACCGGCGACGAGGCCGGCTGGGGCAGGACCGCGCGCGAGATCGGAACGCTGATTCGTTCCGAGGACGCCAAAGAGGGCCCGCTGGCGTTCGCCGAGAAGCGTCAGCCCGTCTGGAAGGCGCGCTAGCCGCTATCCGGCGGGCGCTTCAGCGCCAGGGACCACCTGAGCGTTCGGCTGCTCGGCCGCCTTCGGCGCCGTGGTCGTTGTGGTCGTCGACGACGAGCCACTGACGGTGGGGGTGAGTGGCTCGGGCGGAGACGCAGGATCGAGCACCGTGTCGATGATGTAGATGCGTGCGTTATCGGCTTGGATCCCCCCGCAGATCAACTTGACCGTGTCGTTGACCTTGATATCGCCGTTCTTGCCGGTCACCTTGATATCGGCGCCCTCCTGGGTGGGACGCTGCCCGTGCACGTCCTCGGGGCCAAGCAGGCCCAGGAAGACGTGGTAGTAGTCGAGCTTGGTCAGCGCAGCCGGATCGGCCTTCAGGGCGTCGAGCTTGCCGGGATCGAGGGCGGCGAACGCGTCGTTGGTCGGCGCGAACACCACGTACGGGCCGTTGTCGAGCACCGAGGTGATGTTCACCGCGGGATTGAGCCCGCCGGATACCGCGGAGTTGAAGGTGCTGATGTCCGGGATGCTGGCCAGCACCTTGCTGACCGGCATGTCGTTCAGCGCCTTCCAGTTGGGCACCGCCGCCTTGAACGGGTCACAGTTTCCCTGCGGATCAGGGATCTCCACGGCCTTAATCGACGGATCCGGATCGGCGTATGCGTTGATCGCCAGCGGTACCGATGCGGCGATCGCGGCGAATGCCGCCGCTGCGCCCATAGTCTTGCGGGTGAGAGTCTTCACTGTTCGGCTCCTCAGCTCTTCACGTCGCTAGGCATGTTAGGGGCAGTTATCGGCCGATGCCAAAGTCAAGATCGGCGAGACCCTACGCCGCAGGGGTGCTGACCTGCGCTTTGCGAACATTCGCACAGAGGGCCGCTGCAACGATGCAGAGACCGGAAGCAAGGTAGAACGCGAGGTCGTAATTGCCCTGCAGATCGCGAAGCCCGCCGGCTCCCGCAGCGGCGATGGCGGCGCCGATCTGGTGCGATGCGAAGACCCAGCCGAACACCACCGGCGTGTTCGCGCCGAAGTAGTTTCGGCACAACACGATCGTCGGTGGCACGGTGGCCACCCAGTCCAGCCCGTAGAAGATGATGAACACCCACGTGCTCGGCTCGGCGTGCGGTGAGAGCAGCGACGGCAACAGCAGCAGGGAGACGCCGCGTCCGGTGTAGTAGACGACCAGCAGAATCCGCGGATCCACCCGGTCGGTGAGCCAGCCGGAGAACACCGTGCCCGCGACGTCGAGGACGCCGATGGTGGCCAGCAGGCCGGCAGCGACGGTGGTCGGCATGCCGTGGTCATTGGCGGCGGGGATGAAATGCGTTCCGATCAGGCCGTTGGTGGTCATGCCGCAGATCGCGAAGCTTCCCGCCAGCAGCCAAAAGGCGGGCACCCGCGCGCCGAGCAGCAGCCCGTCGAACGCCGCGCGGAAACTGGACGCGGGCACCACGGCTTCCGCTGACTCGGCAGTTGTGGCGCCGTAGGCCGTCAACCCTTTGTCCTGCGGGTAGTTCCGCATGAACACCGCGACCAGCGGCACCACAGCAAGCGCCGCAGCGGCGACGATCAGCGACGCCCAGCGCCAGCCGTGCCGGGTGGTGACCTCGGCGACGATTGGCAGGAAGATCAGCTGGCCTGTCGCACTCGCCGCGGTCAGCACGCCGGTGACCAGCCCACGGCGCGCTTCGAACCAGCGGGTCGCCACGGTGGCGACGAAGCCCATCGAGATCGAGCCGGTCCCGACGCCGACCAGCACGCCCCACAGCAGCACCAGCTGCCAGCTGGCCGTCATGAACACGCTCAGGGCCGATCCCGCCGCGATCAGCATGAGTGCCGCCGACAGCACCAGACGCACGCCGAACCGGTCCATCAGGGCGGCGGCGAACGGCGCGGTCAGCCCGAACAGGGTCATGTTGACCGACATCGCGAGCCCGACGGTGCCGTGCGACCAGCCGAACTCGTGGTGCAACGGGCCCATCATCACGCCGGGGACCGAGCGGAAGCCCGCCGCGCCGAGGATCGCGACGAAGCTGACGGCGGCCACCACCCATGCCCAGTGGATACGGCGGACGGGCGTGCGATTACTGGCGGCGGCGAGCGTCACCAGAACACTGTGGCCGATCGATCCACACCCGCCTAGTGGCAAGAATGACAACAGTCATCAAAAACATGCCAATATGGTTGCGTGCACCGCGTCGCCGTCCTGCTGCTGCCACCGGTCGTCGGCTTCGATGCCGCGATCGCGCCCACGCTGTTCTCCACCGCCGTCGGGCCGGATGGCGGTGCGCTGTACGACGTGGTGACGTGCGGGCTGACGCACGGCCTCGTGGAGGCGACGACTGGCTTCGACGTGCTACCCGGCGCCGGTCCCGAGGCACTCGCGACGGCCGACACCGTGGTGATCCCTGGCACCCGGTACGCACCCGCCCGCGTCGACGGCGTACTACCCGCCGACGCCTCGGCCGCACTGGGCCTGATCCGTCCCGGCACCCGACTGGTGTCGATCTGCACCGGTGCGTTCGTCCTCGCGGCAGCGGGTCTGCTCGACGGTCGGCCCGCCACCACGCACTGGAAGTTCGCCGACGCGATGCGCAGGCTGTACCCCGAAGTGCTCGTCGACGAGAACGTGCTGTTCGTCGACGACGGCGACATATTGACCTCTGCGGGTCTCGCCGCCGGAATTGACCTGTGCCTCCATATCATTCGCCATGACCACGGTGCGCAGGTGGCCAACGGCGTGGCCAGGTACTGCGTGGTGCCCCCCTGGCGTGAGGGTGGTCAGGCTCAGTTCATCGATCCGCGGGCGCCTGCACAGGACCACTACTCGACGGCGGGCACGCGGGAGTGGGCGATGCGGCATCTGGACGAGGAGCTGACGGTGCAACGGCTGGCGCGGCACGCGAAGATGAGCGCGCGCACCTTCAACCGGCGCTTCCGCGAAGAGACCGGGCAGTCGCCGGGAGCGTGGATCCGCAGCCGACGCGTCGACAGGGCCCGCGAACTGCTCGAGTCACGAGACCTGCCGGTGGACGAGGTCGCCCGGCTGTCGGGGCTCGGCACCGGCGGCAATCTGCGACACCACCTCCGACGCGGGATGGGTATGTCCCCTTCGAGCTATCGCAAGGTTTATCAGGGTGCCTGATCCGCGTTGTCCACCAGCAGATCTGACAGCGCGACGGCCAGGTCGTGCAGGCCTGACTCGAGCGAGTACGTCTTGTCCACAGTCCAATTGACGATCCCGCCCGTCAAGGCCCCGACGATGATGTCGGCGAGCGTCTGTGCGTCGTGTTTGACACCCACCTCGCCTCGGACCACACCTTCCTTCACGAGCTCGAGGAACGTGGCGTGCAACGCGAAGCCGCGCTGAATGCCGTAGCCGGAACTGGCCAGCATCTCGGCGATCACTTCCCGATAGGTGTCGCTCGACTTGACCAGGACCGTGGCGATGTCGTCGAAAAGGCCGACGAGTCGCGCGGGTACAGGCTCGGTGCCGCGGTCGACGACGACATCATGCAGGTTGAGCAGGCGGCTCTCGGCAAGCGCCCGCATCATGTCCTGCCGGGTGGGGAAGTGGTTGAAGAACGTCCGATTCGCCACGTCCGCCCGCTCGCAGATCTCCTCGATCTTGGTCGTCGAAACACCTTGGGACAGAAACAGTTCGAATGCCGCGCCCAGTATCCGGTCGCGTACTTCTCTCTTGCGCCTGTCCATCCGGTTCACGACTCGGCCCCCGACGCGCACAGGTCTTCGGAGAGCTCCCACAGCTTCAGTGCGTGCTTTTCGTCGACGGCGTACGGCACCACGTCGTCGCGGACGGCGCAGTCGGCGAGGTACTCCGAACCGACGTCCGCCAAGTCCGGGCTCACCGCCGCCCACACCTGAGTGGCCGCGCCCTGCTCGGGCAGCGTGAAGTCACGGCGCACGTCGATGGTCTTGGTACCCGGATCGGTTCGCAGGGGCGACATTTGGCTCAGCGCCTTGAAGTCGTCGCGGTGCATGTGGCGCGCCAGCGAGGTGGCTACGACGCCGGGATGCACCGCATACGCGCGCACCCCGCGGTCGCGTAGCCTGCGGTCGAGTTCGACCATGTGCAGTATGTTGGCGGTCTTCGATGCGCCGTATGCGATGAACTTGTCGTAGTCGCGCCGCCGCCAGTTCGGGTCTGCGAGATCGACGTCACCCATCTGATGCCCGTCGGAGGACAAGTTGACGATCCTGGCGCCGTCGGCGGCGATCAGCTGCGGGCTGAGCAGCCGAGTGAGCTCGAAATGCCCCAGATGGTTTGTGCCGAAGTGAATTTCGAAGCCATCGGTGGTCCTGCCGAAGGGGGTGAACATCACGCCGGCATTGTTCATCAGCACATGGATCGTGGGGGTGATGTCGCTGATCGCCGCGGCGGCGGCGCGAACGCTGGCCAACGACGTGAGGTCCAGCGCCACGGTGGACGTCGTAGCGCCCGGCACTTCGGTGCGCACCCAGTCCTCGGCGTCGGCGAGGGCGTCGGCATTTCGTGCGGCCATCACGACGTGTGCTCCCGTCATCGCGAGCGCCCGCGCGGACTCTTTGCCCAATCCGGCCGACGCGCCGGTGACCACGCACGTCTTGCCGGTCAGGTCCACACCGTCGACAACATCGCTCGCCGTTGCGGTCACGCGTGCGCCGCCGGTTCCCCGAGCCGCCACAGTGGCGTCACGACGTCGGGATCGCACGATTCCTCCACGATCCATTTGCACATCCGTCGCATCGGCTCGATCGCATCCTGTGGTGCGGCGATCGGCACGCTGCACGCGTACCCCAGACTGGTCAGCCGCTGAGCGCCGAACAACGGAAGCTTGTCGCGCAGCTCGCGTTTCAGCGACTCGGGGTAGATGCCGATCGTCTGTGTGTATGCCGTCACGGCCTCGGTCACCTTGTCGATGCTATCGACCGGCACGATGTTGGCCACCCGCCCGGACAGCATCGCGGAGTAGTCCACCGCGGAGTCGAACTGCGACACGATGATGGCTCCTTCGCGGTGCTCGCCGCCGATCACCCGGTACCAGTCGTCGACCATGCGAGACGCCTCCACGTGCTCGTACAGTTCCGGGCTCGGGTGCAATGGCGGGGTGCTGACGAACGCGGGCAGACGGGTCAGCTCTTGGTAGATCATCTCGCCAAGCTTGTTCGCGTTGGCGATACCGTCGGTGTCGGTGCCGCTCATCACGTAGATGACCCGGGCGTTGGCGCAGCCCTCCTGGTTGGCCACGCCGATGTCGACGGCGGCGGCGCGGGCCACCTCGCGCATCGTTTCGTCGTCGTCGAACGCCTGCTGCCCGATGATCGTCGCGCTGCGCTTCGGATCGAGCGCGATCATCTCCAGGCCCGGCTGGATGTATCGGGTGACGTGCTTGACCGACGCCAAACCGCCCCACGCGACGATCTTTTCAATGTTTTCGGGGCGGTAGAGCTTCTCCTCGACAACCGTGTCGCCGCCCTTCCAGTACCCGACCACGAGGTGCTTGGTGATGGGGTGTTCCGGGGCGACGTCGGCAAGCGTGCGGGCGATCGCAACGGCGGTCAGCGGGTCGTTCGACGGGGCCTTGATGATGGTGTCGCAGCGGGTGATCACCGAACGCAGGACGGTCACCGCCGAAACAAGACCTCCATTGCCCGCGGGGATGTGCAGCACCCGGGCGCCGAAGGCGCGCACCCGCAGCTCGCGCCCGTCGGCCTGTTTTTGCGGCACCCAGCCGTTGAGATAGCCGAGCCCGACCTGGGTGTCGGCGACCTCCAGCACGTTGGCGCGGGAGAACAGCGGCCGCAGGATCTGATAGCTGTTCTTCAACATCTCCGCAGGAAGTGGGTTGGCCGACAGTGCGGCCTGGTATGCCTCCTGCAGGTGCGTGTTGCGGTCGAAGTCGAGCGCGTCGCCCAATGCCTGGAGGACATCGAGGATCTCGTCGAAGGCAAGGTCGTTGAGATCGCTCATCGCCATCGGGGTGGCCAACGGCAGCCGGTCGACGTAGTGGGCCATAGCCGGCGCCTGGAACTGGCTCTCGCCGGTGCGGGTGCCGAAGGACACCAGGTTGTCGGTGATCAGCTCACCGCGCAGGAACAGCGGAACGGTAAAGGCGCTGTTCACGATTCGAACGCTTTCATGAAGTTGACTGCCTCGTTGTGTACCTCGTGGGTGGCAGCGCAGGTGATGCGGTCGTCGTCGACCCCCTGCTTCTCGCTGTAGCGGATGATGTCGTGCTCGAACGCGACGCTGGTCTGGCCGCACGGGCACTGCAGGTCCCAGTCGATCGTGACCTCGTCGCCGGAAATCACGCCGCCCCAGTGAGCTTTGAGCAGGACGTCGTAGACGGCGGCGCGGCCGGTCTGTCTGCCTTTGCGGGGAAGCGGCTCACTGGTCTGCGGGTCCAGCACGAACGGGATCACCCACGGCTGCACGTGATATCGGCCCTCACTGCAGCCCCAGTGGAACGCGCTCTGCTCCGAGAAGCCGTAGCCCTCCTGGATGCGATCGACCCCGAGGAAGTCACCGATGACGTCCATGTAGTCGTCGGGCAGGGCGACGCCCTTCAGCCCGCCGCCGGTCAGGATCGCCGAGTCCTTCGCGAAGACGTCCTTCACCCCGCGGTCGAGGCCGGCCTTTGCGACGTCGTACATGATGTTGTAGGCGCCGATCATGAATACGCGCTTACCGCGCAGCTTTTCGGCGATCGTGGTGAAGAACCGGTCAAGATCCTCGGGTTGGCGGGCTTGCATCGCGATGAACTCGTCCTTGCGGGCGGCCAGCACCGGGTCGATGACGAGCCGGTCCAGTTCGCCGCGCGACGCGGCGGCGCGCATCTTGGAGGCCAGGAACATCAGGTCGGTGTCGATGGCGTCGGGGTATAGCGCATGAAACTTGCTCTCGTCGCCGCCGGTGAATCCTTGTTTGATCATTGCGGCGATGCGCAGATGACCGAGCTTGCCGCGGGCATAGTTGGGCCAAATGACATCGACTGCCGGATTGAGCTCAGCTTCGGTGGGTTCCTCGCCGAAGGTCTGAAACAGGCAGATCTTCCACAGCACCATGCCTTCTCGCGCCCCGTGCTTGTCCTTCGGGATGATCGACAGGGTTCCCGTCGTGCCGCTGGAGGTGATCACTTCAAGCGGTGTCTGCTCGTCGAGCCGGTCGATCCACTCGTCGATGCTGTCGCAGCCGTCGGTGTCCACCGCCGACAGGTCATGGCTGGTGAGCTTGCCCAGCCACTTGGTCATCAGGTCGAAGCGTTTGTTGTCGATCAGCGCTGCGGGATACGACTTGAATGCGGTGTGCGAGAACAGCAGCGGGACAACGTCGTTGAAATCGTTCAGTTCTGTGACGCCGAGCCGGTTAGCCAGCTTGTGCACCATTTCGATGCTCTGCAGGTGCTGCTGGAAACGAATCGCCATCGCCTGACGCTGAAGCTCCTCCAATTCGTCGCGGGGAATGCTGTGCATCTGGGTCAGCGACTCACCGAAGAAGGCGATCGGGTCGTCCATGAACTGCTCAACCATGCGCGTCGACTGCTGTGTCGTCATGGCTCAGACAATAACGAGTATTGCAGTCAACTGCAAGAGTGTAGTTATATGCAAACTATGTCGGGGCGTCGAGATCGACGTTTTGGCGGTTCGCACTCGCACTTCCTCTGCGAAACGGACGTTTCGGCGGGATGACTGGTGCGACGATGACGCGCATGCCTGAGCCGCTGATCATCGCCATCCGCGGTCGTGCGCCGGAGTGCCACGCCGAAAGCTGGGTTGCGCCGAACGCGAGCCTGATCGGACAGGTCAGCCTCGCCGCCAGAGCCAGCGTCTGGTACGGCGCGACGCTGCGGGCCGAGGCCGAACCCATCGAGATCGGGTTCGGCACGAACATCCAGGACGGCGTCACCATCCACGTCGACTCCGAGTTTCCTGTGACCGTCGGCGCCGGCGTCAGTGTCGGGCACAACGCCGTGCTGCACGGGTGCGTGATCGAGGACGACGCCCTCATCGGCATGGGTGCGCTGATCCTCAACGGCGCGCGGGTGGGAAAGGGCTCTCTGATCGCGGCCGGAGCACTGGTGCCGCAGGGTGTCGTGGTGCCGCCGCGGTCACTCGTCACGGGCGTGCCGGGAGCGGTGCGGCGCGAACTCAGCGACGCCGAGATCGCCAACAACCGCTACAACGCCGAGGTGTACCAGCGGCTGATTGACCTGCACCGCGCCTCGCTCGGCTAGACGTACCGATTCCCATCGGTCGGGCGCGGGTAACACCGTACGGTGAAACCAATGCGCATCCTGGTCACCGGGGCCACCGGCTATGTCGGATCCCGGCTCATCAACACGCTGCTTTCGGAAGGCCACAAGGTCGTCGCGACCTCGCGCAACGTCGACCGACTGGCGGAGTTCGGCTGGCACGATGACGTCACGGCCGTCGCGTTGGATGCCCACGATCCGGATTCTGCGCGGGCGGCGTTTCGCGAGGCAGGGCCGATCGACGTCGTCTACTACCTCGTGCACGGCATCGGCCAGCCCGACTTCCGCGAGGCCGACAACGACGCCGCGACCAATGTCGCTGCGGCCGCCGAGGACGCAGGCGTGCGGCGCATCGTTTACCTCGGTGGCTTCGTGCCGGAGGCCGGCGAGCTGTCGGAGCATCTCACCAGCCGCGCGGAAGTCGCTGCGGCGCTGAGCATCGACGGCGGCCCGGACGTCGTGTGGCTGGGCGCCGCGATGATCATCGGAGCGGGATCGACGTCGTTCGAGATGCTGCGTTATGTCGGCGATCGCTTTGTGGTGATTCCCTCCACGGAGTGGATGAACAACCCGATGGACCCGATCTCTATCAGCGACGTTCTCTACTATCTGGCAGCCGCTGCCGATGCCGGCCAGTTGCCGGCCGGCGCCTACGACATCTCCGGTCCGGAAACCACCACCTATCGCGATCTGTTGCAGGCATATGGCCGCGCGAGCGGCAAGTGGCGGGCTAGTGTGCCGATCCGTGGAGTGGATACCGGCTTGGCATCGATAATGACGGCGATCGCCTTACCAGTGCCGGGCGGGCTCGCCGCCGATCTGGTTGGGTCGCTTGACCACCCGATGATGGCATCCGACGGCCTGCGTGATCTGGTATCCGACCCGCCGGGCGGTCTCATTGGCATTGACGATGCCATCACGCGGTCGTTGCCGAACGGTAAGCCTCGACCCGTCAACGAGCTCGCCGACTCACACCACCTTGCCGACAGCGATCCGGCGTGGGCAGGCGGCGACACACTCCGCATCCGGCGGCTGGCGGGTACCGTTACGCCTTCCGTCGTGCGACCCGCGCTCGGACTGCTCAACCTCATACCAGGACCCGTCGCCGCAGCGTTGCGGACCGGGCTCGACACCCTGATCACTCTCACACCGAAGGTGCACCCGGCATGACAGAACCCACCATCACAGAGTCCCCCGCGACGCATCCTCCTTTTCTTCAGGAGGTGAAGGACAACCTCACCCGGGTCGCCATTCCGCACCACGAGCCACCGATTGTCGTGAAGCGCCGCCGGATTGCGGTCGCGTTCGTGTTGGTGATCGGTGGTGTGCTGCTGGGGTACTCGCTGGGGCTGCAGCCGGGCGACGCGTCCTTCTACTGGCTCACCCTCGTCCTCGCCGGAGTCTGGACAATCGGCGCGCTCGCGTCGGGCCCGCTGCATCTCGGCCATGTGCGGTTCTTCGGCCGCAATCAACGGCCCATGATCAGCGGCACGGTGGTCGGCTTGGTCGTCGGCTCGGCATTCGTGCTCGGCGGGCTGGTCGCCCGCGAAATCCCCGCGCTCGCAGGCTATGTCACCCGGGTGCTGGAATTCGCGAACTACCAGACGCTGTGGCTGATGGTGTTCAGCATCCTGCTGAACGGCATTGCCGAGGAGCTGTTCTTCCGCGGTGCGCTGTACACGGCGCTGGAAAAGCACCATCCCGCAATTATTTCCACCATCATTTATACCGTCGCGATATTCGTCGCGACCCGAAATCCGATGTTGGGGTTTGCCGCGCTTGTGCTCGGCGCCGTTTGTGCATTCGAGCGCCGAGCCACCGGCGGAGTACTCGCACCGATCCTCACACACATGGTCTGGGGGCTGATCATGGTGCTCGTCCTGCCGCAGGTGTTCGGCGTCTAGCTCAGCGGGTTCGCCAACTCGTCGCGGCGCATCCGTGCGGCCCGCATCGCGACCGCCGCGAACACCATCGGCGCGGTACCGGCCACCAGGAAGATCGTCTCCATCGACACGACCTTCGACAGCGGGCCGACGATCGCGAACGACACCGGCATGAACGCCAACGAGACGAAGAAGTCCAGGCTCGAAACGCGGCCCAGCATCTCGGTAGGCACCCGTCGCTGCAGCAGCGTTCCCCAGATGACCATGCCTGCGCCGTCGGTGATGCCGATGATGAACGTCGCGGCGGCCATCAACGGGAACGACGACGTGACGCCGACGACCACCAGCGGAACGGAGCCGATGCTCCACATCGCCATCATCACCGACAGGTACCGACGGGGCAGCCGTCGCGACGACACCGCCAGCGCACCCAGTGCGCTACCCATCCCGAAGAACGCCAGGATGAAGCCGTAGGTACGGGCACCGTCGGCGAAGCGGTCTTTGGCGATGAACGGCAGCAGCACCTCGATCGGACCCAGCACCACAAGCACGAACATGCTCGCGAACAACAGCGTCCACAGCAGCCAAGGCGTGCGCAGCATGAAGGCGAAGCCGTCCTTCAGGTCGCGCATCAGCTGTGGCCGCGGGTGATCCGGTTCTCTGACAGGCGACTTCACCGCGGGCCTGGTGATCACCAGCAGCAGCAGGCCGATGGCGAACAACGCCGCCACCGCTACGGAGCCCACGGCCGGGAACGTCGCACCGACCAGCATGCCCGCGACAGCGGGGCCGACGGCGCGCTGGAAGACCGGGCGCACTGTGCCTTCGACGCCGTTGGCGGCGAGGAGCTGTTCGGCAGGCAGGATCCTGGGCAGGATCGCGCTGTAGGCCGGGAAGAAGAACGCCGCGGCGATGCCTAACCCCGCCGCGGCTAACGCCATGTGCCAGATATGCAGCGCGCCAATGAGTCCCAATACAGCGACCGCCGATACCACAACCACGTTGACGGCCTCGACGGCGATGATGATCATGCGCTGGTTGATTCGGTCGGCGGCGATCCCGCCGACGAGGAGGAACGCGACAAGGCCCGCGCCCAGACAGGTGGCGACCAACGAGAGCGAGGCCGGATCGTTGTCGAGTTCGATGACCTGCAGCGCCATCACGACGGCCCACATGCCCTCGGCGAAGATCGACAGCGACACCGCCGCGATCAGCAGCGTGTACTCGCGGGACCGGAATGGTGCGAGCACGCGCCAACGGCCGGCGTCGACCACCGGCTTCTCAATGTCGAATTGCGTGCTCACACCGTCGATGGTCGCTGACGGGGTACGTCCGCGTCCAACGATTTTCGCGACGAAATCGACGTAATGGCGCGGCGCACTCGCACTTTTGCGCCCAAAAGTGAGTTTGGGCGCAAAGAGTCAGGAGTCGGTGAAATGAGCGGGCCGGCGCTCCTGAAAGGCCTTGATGCCCTCGCGGTAGTCGGTGCCCCGCAGCAGTGACGCCTGGCCCGCGTGCTCGCGCTCCAATGCACCTTCGAGTTCGGTCAGCGTCGTCGCGTTGATGGCTTCCTTGGTCTTCGCCAACGCCACCACTGGACCGCGAACCAGCACGGCGAGCACCTTGTCGACCTCGGCGTCGAGCTCGCCGGCCGGGTGGACCGCGGTCACCAGACCGGCCTGGAATGCCTCTGCCGCGTGAATCTTGTCGGCCAGCAGCGCCATCCGCATCCCGCGGATCCGACCCACGGCGGCAGCGACCAGAGCCGACGCCCCGCCGTCGGGCATCAGCCCGATCTTCGTGAAAGCGAGCATGAAATACCCGTTCTCCGAAGCGAGTACGACGTCGCAGGCCAACGCCAGCGAGGCGCCGACGCCTGCGGCCGGGCCCTGCACGACGGAGACCACAGGACGGGGGCACCCCACGATCGATCGCACCGCACGGTTGGCCGCGTCCAGCACGGTGAGCCCGCCGGCCTTCTTGGCCTGATCCTCGGCGCCGATCCCCGCACCAGAGCTGAAGCCGCGACCCGCACCGCGCCAGACGGACCACCTTGACCTGCGGATCGGTGGCCGCCTGCTCCAGCGCATCGGCGATGCCGTTGAGCATCGTCGCCGTCAACGAGTTCAGGCTGTCGGGCCGGTTCAGCGTCAACGACAGGACCCCATCGCCGAGAGCCACCACGAGACCGTCGACGCTCACATACGCTCCGGTGCTGGAATCGATGGATGTCATTGGTGAACCTTAAATCGGGCTGGCCAATGGGCCGCGACTGGTCCACTTGGTTATACAAGTAAGCTATGTCGCGGTCAACTACGGGAGGCGGGTTCTGATGGCGGGACCACTGCAGGGATTGCGAATCGTCGAACTGGCCGGCATCGGCCCAGGACCGCACGCGGCGATGATCCTCGCCGACTTGGGTGCCGACGTCGTCCGCGTCGAACGCCCGGGCGGGACCGGGGGAGTGCCGAAGGGCAGCCACGAAGCGATGAACCGCAATCGGCGCGCGGTGGCGGCCAACCTGAAATCAGACGAGGGCCGCGAACAGGTGCTGGCGCTGATCGCGAAGGCCGACGTGCTGATCGAGGGCTACCGGCCCGGTGTCACCGAGCGTCTCGGCCTCGGACCTGACGACTGCGCCAAGGTCAACGAGCGGCTGGTGTACGCGCGGATGACCGGATGGGGCCAGGACGGACCGCGCAGCCAACAGGCCGGCCACGACATCAACTACATCTCGCTCAACGGCCTGCTGCATTCCATCGGCCACGTCGGTGAGCGCCCCGTGCCGCCGCTCAACCTGACCGGTGACTTCGGCGGCGGCTCGATGTTCCTGATCGTGGGCATCCTCGCGGCGCTGTGGGAACGGCAGAGCTCCGGCAAGGGGCAGGTCGTCGACGCCGCGATGATCGACGGCTCCAGCGTGCTGATGGCGATGATGTGGGGCATGCGCGCGGGCGGCCTGTGGTCCGACGAGCGCGGCGTCAACATGCTCGACAGCGGGGCGCCGTACTACGACACCTACGAGTGCGCCGACGGCCGCTACATGTCGGTCGGGTCGATCGAGCCGCAGTTCTACGCCGAACTGCTCAAGGGGCTCGGCCTGGACGGCGAGGACCTGCCCGCCCAGCAGGACGTCAGCCGCTGGCCCGAACTGCGGGCCCGGTTCACCGAGGTGTTCGCGTCGGCCGATCGCGACCACTGGGCCAAGGTGTTCGCCGACACCGACGCCTGCGCGACTCCGGTGCTGTCGTTCGCCGAGGTGCAGTCCGAACCGCACGTCACCGAGCGCGACACCTTCTATCTGGACGGCGACGTGCTGCTGCCCTCACCCGCGCCGCGGTTCTCCCGCAGCGTGCCGTCGACCCCGAAGCCGATGGGCGAACCGGGGACCGACATTGAGACCGTGCTTGCTGACTGGAAATAGGAAAGGAACGCACTCAGTGCAGATCAAAGACGCCGTAGCCGTCGTCACCGGGGGAGCCTCCGGTCTCGGCCTGGCCACCACGAAGCGGCTGCTCGACGCCGGAGCGCAGGTGGTCGTGATCGACCTAAGGGGCGAGGAGGCGGTCGCCGAACTCGGTGATCGCGCCAAGTTCGTCGAGACCAACGTCACCGACGAGGCCGCGGTCGGCAAGGCGCTCGACGTCGCCGAGTCACTCGGTCCGCTGCGCATCAATGTCAACTGCGCCGGTATCGGAAACGCAGCCAAGACACTGAGCAAGGACGGTCCGTTCCCGCTGGACGCCTTCAAGAAGGTTGTCGAGGTCAACCTGATCGGCACCTTCAACGTGCTCCGGCTTTCGGCTGAGCGCATGGCGAAGACGGAGCCGATTGGCGAGGAGCGCGGCGTCATCGTCAACACCGCGTCTGTTGCGGCGTTCGAGGGCCAGATCGGCCAGGCTGCGTACTCGGCGTCCAAGGGTGGCGTAGTCGGGATGACGCTGCCGATCGCGCGTGACCTGTCGCGTGAGCTGATTCGCGTCGTCACCATTGCGCCCGGCCTGTTCAAGACCCCGCTGCTGGGTTCGCTACCCGAGGAGGCGCAGCAGTCCCTGGGCAAGCAGGTGCCGCATCCCGCCCGGCTCGGCGACCCCGATGAGTACGGGGCGCTGGCGGTGCACATCATCGAGAACCCGATGCTCAACGGTGAGGTCATCCGCCTGGACGGTGCGATCAGGATGGCACCGCGATGACGATCAATACGAAGTTCACCGATACGTTCGGCGTCGAACACCCCGTCGTGCAGGGTGGCATGCAGTGGGTGGGTCGCGCGGAACTCGTTGCCGCCGTGGCCAACTCGGGTGCCCTAGGTTTCATCACCGCGCTGACGCAACCGACGCCCGCCGACCTGGCCAACGAGATCGCCAAGTGCCGCGACCTGACCGACAGGCCGTTCGGCGTGAATCTGACGATCCTTCCGACCATCAATCCGCCGCCCTACGACGAGTACCGGCAGGTGATCGTCGACGCAGGCATCAAGATCGTCGAGACCGCGGGGTCGAACCCGGCGCCGCACCTGCCGATGTTCCACGAGAACGGCATCAAGGTGCTGCACAAGTGCACGTCGGTGCGGCATGCGGTCAAGGCGCAGGGCCTGGGTGTCGACGGGATCAGCATCGACGGTTTCGAGTGCGCGGGTCATCCTGGCGAGGACGACATCCCCGGCCTGGTGTTGATTCCCGCGGCCGCCGCCAAGATCGACATTCCGATGATCGCCTCCGGCGGCTTCGCCGACGCCCGCGGGCTCGTGGCCGCGTTGGCGCTGGGCGCTGACGGCATCAACATGGGCACCCGGTTCATGTGCACCGCCGAGTCGGCGATCCATCAGAAGGTCAAGGAAGCCATCGTCGCCGGCAGCGAGCTGGACACCGAATTGATCTTCCGGCCACTGCGCAACACGGCGCGGGTCGCCAGCAACGCGGTGTCGCGCGAGGTGGTGGAGATTCTCAACAAGGGCGGCCAATTCGAGGATGTGAAGGACCTCGTCGCAGGCTCGCGGGGCGTCAAGGTCTACGAGATCGGCGACCTGGACGCGGGCATCTGGTCGGTCGGCACCGCGATGGGGCTGATCAACGACATCCCGACGTGCGACCAGCTGGTGTCACGCATCGTGGACGAGGCCGAAGAGCTCATCACCGAACGATTGGCAGGCATGGTCGAGCCGTCCGCGGAAGAGAACGTCGCGTAACAGATCGAAAATCGGATTTGGGGCAAAAGCAAGATCAACGAGGGCCCCGAACGGGGCAAACTATCTGATGCGTCAGCGCGCTCGTGGTGAGCGCGCTGCGTCAGACCGCGTAGGGGAGCTGCTGGACTGTCGTCGAGCTGCTCCGAGGTGTCGCCCTCTACCAGGACATCGCCATGGTAGAGCGCCTCGAAGTCAACCTTGATGACATCGGCACTGGTGTCGTCGATCCACATGTACTGGACAGTAACCATCACCTTTAAGGAATCTTTGAGTCACGATTCGGAAAATGGTGGCAATTCTTACCGCCGGGTAGGGTCCCTAGTTACCCGCGAGTAGCTTTCCGCTGGTCAGAGCGTTGAGGTCGCGCGCGGCCCTGGTTGCCCCGATTCCCTTGAATTTTTAGAGCTCTCGATCTTGAACCCGCGCAGGATCGTTTCCAGGTGGCGGCGCCACAGCTCTTGCCCGTGGTGGGCAGGGTCGATGCGCTCGCTGTGGATCACGCCCCGCAATGCCCAGACCGCCGCGGTGATGTCGGCCGGGATCACATCCGCACGCACCGCTCCGGCTACCTGGGCTCGCCTCAACAGCGCCGCTGAACGTCGGCTTAGCTCGTCGACGACTGGTATGGGCGCCAACTCGCCCCAAGCCGGAGCGGAAAGGCCCGCCTTCTCGGCAAGTTCGACGCCCACCGTCTGCAAGAAGACGTCGACGCAGAGGTCCGCGGGGGCTTGTTCGGCGCTCTCGGCGAGGGCGAGCAGGCGCTGGAAGAAGGCGCTGAGTACCTCTTGGACCAGCGCGTCCTTGTTGGCGAACCGGCGATACAGCGTTGCGGGCCCCACCTGGGCGGCCTGGGCTACATCGTCAAGGGTGGCGGCGGTGCCGCGTGCGGCGAAGACCTCCTCGGCGGCGGCGATGAGCCTTTCGCGGTTTGCGGCGGCGTCGCGACGCACTGTGTAAGCCTCCTAGCGTCGGAATATAAAGCTCTGGCGATGCGTCCATACTAACTGAGAGTATAGCTATCAGTTAGCGGGAGGATCTTCATCGTGACGGTAAGAGACGATGTGGCGGTCACCGGCGCCGCGCGCGTCCGGCTCGGGCATTCGGACTTGACGGTGCGCCCGGTCGGCTTGGGATGCATGGGGATGTCGCAGTTCTACGGCCGCGCCGACGACCACCAATCCATCGCGACCATTCGGTCAGCGCTCGATCTGGGCGTGAACTTCCTCGACACCTCCGATATCTACGGCGCCGCCGACATCGCCTCGGCGGCCGACGTTCGAGGCTTCGGTCACAACGAGCAGTTGATCGGCGAAGCCATTCGGGATCGCCGCGAGGAGGTGGTGCTGGCGACGAAGTTCGGAGTGAAGGTCAACGACGCGCACGACGGAGTCGCACTTGACGGGCGTTCGGAGTACGTCGCCGCGGCGTGTGAGGCGAGCCTGCGCCGCCTCGGCACCGACGTCATTGACGTGTACTACTGCCACCGGCTGGATCCAACGGTGCCGATCGAAGACACCGTCGGCGCGATGGGTGAGCTTGTCACTGCCGGAAAGGTCCGCACGCTTGGGCTCAGCGAAGTGGGTCCAGACCTGATCCGTCGCGCCCATGCGATCCATCCGATCACCGCGCTACAGAGCGAGTACTCACTCTGGGAACGCGGCGTCGAGGACGGTGTCACCGCGACCTGCCGGGAATTGGGTATCACCTTGGTGCCCTTCAGCCCCTTGGGCCGATCCGCGCTCACCGGTGCGCTCAAACCGGGCGACACCTTCGGCGAAGGCGACTTCCGCGCCACGAATCCACGATTCTCGGCCGACAATCTGGCCACCAATCTTGCACCGGTCCAGACCCTTTCGGAACTGGCAGCGGCCAAAGGTTGCCGCCCCGGGCAGCTGGCGTTGGCATGGCTGTTGGCTCAGCCGCTTGATGTCGTGCCGATCCCGGGGACCAAGCGTGTGGAGTACGTGCGGGAGAACCTGGCGGCGACGTCGGTCGCAGTGAGCGCCGATGAAATCGCATACCTGGCGGCAATTTTCGCCCCTGAACGCATTGTGGGGGAGCGATACACCGCCGCCCACGCGAAGACGGTGGCGTGGACGCAGGGTCAGGCGAAGTGACCGACGGTCAGAAGGAGGACACCATCATGGAACGCGTTTGGTTCGTCACCGGCTCGTCGCGGGGCTTCGGCAGGGCGTTGGTTCGGGCGGCGCTGGAGGCCGGCGACGGCGTCGCGGCGACCGCGCGTCGTCCCGAACAACTCGCCGACTTGGTCGATGTCTACGGCGAGCGCATTCTGCCGTTGGCCCTCGACGTCACCGACCCAGCGGCTGCCGCATCGGCGATTTCGGCGGCACGCGAGAAGTTCGGCCGGATCGACGTGGTGGTGAACAACGCGGGGTATGCCAACGTCGCCCCGATCGAAACCGCGGACGAAGACGACTTCCGAGCTCAGTTCGAGACCAACTTCTGGGGCGTCTACAACGTATCGAAGGCGGCGATCCCCGTGCTGCGTGCGCAACAAGGTGGTCTGATCGTTCAGTTCTCGTCCATGGGCGGGCGGGTTGGCGGCTCACCCGGGATCGCGTCGTACCAGGCCGCCAAGTTCGCTATCGACGGGTTCTCGCGGGTCCTGCAGGCCGAGACCGCACCGTTCGGGGTGAAGGTGCTCGTCGTGGAACCCAGTGGTTTCGCGACAGACTGGGCGGGATCGTCGATGGCCGTGGAGGACATCCCCGAGGTGTACGCCGACACCGTCGGGCTGATGAATTCCGGAGTGCGCCAAAGCGACGCGATCACTGCGGGCGACCCGGCACGTGCGGCCGAGATCCTCGTGCAGATATCTCGGCGCCGCGACATCCCGTATCACCTACCACTCGGTGTCAACGCGGTAGAAGGCTCAATCCGGCTTGACGAGCGCCTGCTTGCAGAAGACCGAAAGTGGGGTGCGGTAGGCAGATCTGCCGACTTCGCCGAGCCCTATCCCGTCGACTTTCCACCTGACGGCGTCAGTGACAGCTGACCCCCGCGTCAGGCCGGCGAGCTGAAGTGGATCGGGTTTGTCCCGTTTAGCACAATCCAGGTGACGACGGCCGTCGCGATCGCCAGCGCGAGCATTGCCAGCGCGACCTTCGGCGCCCAGTGCGCACGGCCCAACACCCTGGCGTCCACGCTGTAGGCCCCGGCGCCGGCAAAGAGCAGTGTGGTCGCCCCGATGGCCAGCAGGAACGGCACGTTGAACGGTTCCGACCAGAACGCGCCCGCGGAGACGTTGACGGCCCATGCGCAGATCATCGCCCCGACGACCGCGCACGCGGCCAGCGGTGTCAGCAGGCCCAGGATGAGGCCGATTCCGCCCGCAGTCTCCGCGACGGATACCAAGAGCGCGGCAAATGTCGCCAGGCGCCAGCCGCCCGACTCCATGAAGCCGACGGTGGTGCCGAGGTCGAAGAGCTTGATGAGCCCGGCCTGAATCATCGCGGCGCCGATGCCGATACGCAGGATCAACAGACCTAGATCGGTGAGTGTTGTGGAGGTTTCGACGGTGGATTCGGCGGTCGTCATGCCGCCGAGCCCAGGGGCCTGTGAAGACCCTGTGAATGCGTTGGTCATGTACTTCAGACCAAGGCTCGCCCGAAAACTCATCGGGACCGTCCGGGGCCGGTTGGTTGGGCCTGAACGATTCGAGCGGCTGCGACGTGGTTATCGGGAGAGACGCGTTGACGGCCAGAGTTACCGTTGATAAGTTACCGACGATATCTCCTGAGGGTGTTCAACGGAGGGACACAGCGTGCTACAAGGGATCGCTCGGCTGGCCATCGCGGCACCGAAGCGCATCGTCGTCATCGCACTGTTGGTCATGGTGGCCACGGGCGTCTTCGGCATCCCGGTCACCAAGAGCCTGTCGGCGGGGGGATTCCAGGACCCGACGTCGGAGTCCGCCCAGGCGACCAAGATGCTCGACGACAAGTTCGGCCGGGGCGACATGCAGCTCCTCATCAGCTTGACGTCCGACGGCGGCGCACAGAGCCCCGAAGCGCGTTCGGTCGGCACCGACATCGTCGGGCAGTTGCAGGCGTCGCCGCACGTGGCGCAGGTGACGTCGGCATGGACGGCGCCGCCGCCTGCAGTGCCTGCGATGGTCAGCAAGGACGGAAAGACCGGACTGATCGTCGCTGGAATCACCGGCGGTGAGAACGACGCGCAGAAGTACACCAAGGAGCTGACCGATCGGCTCGTGCACGACCGCGACGGGGTCACCGTGCGCGCCGGTGGCGAAGCGATGATCTATGTACAGATCAACGGGCAGAGCGAAAAAGACCTGCTGCTAATGGAATCCATCGCGATTCCGCTCAGCTTCATCGTGCTCGTGTGGGTGTTCGGCGGGCTGCTCGCTGCGGCGCTGCCGTTGGCGGTCGGTGCCTTTGCGATCCTGGGGTCGATGGCGGTGCTGCACGCCATCACGTTCTTCACCGATGTGTCGATATTCGCTCTGAACTTGAGCGTTGCCATGGGTCTTGCGTTGGCCATCGACTACACCCTTCTGATCGTGAGCCGGTATAGGGACGAGCTGGCTGCCGGATCGGCGCGGGACGAGGCGTTGATCCGCACCATGGCAACCGCCGGACGGACCGTGCTCTTCTCGGCGTTGACGGTGGCGCTGTCAATGGTCTCGATGGTGCTCTTCCCGATGTACTTCCTGAAATCCTTTGCCTACGCGGGCATCGCAGTGGTGGCGTTCGCGGCCGTTGCCGCCGTCGTGGTGGCACCCGCCGCGATCGTGCTGCTCGGCGATCGGCTGGACACGCTGGATGTGCGCCGCCTGCTGCGGCGGGTGCTCGGACGTCCCGAGCCGGTCCCCAAGCCCGTTGAGGACAACTTCTGGTACCGGTCCACCAAATTCGTTATGCGCCGGTCGATTCCGATCGGTGTCGCGATCATCGCACTGCTGCTCCTCCTCGGCGCGCCGTTCCTCGGAGCCAAGTGGGGTTTCCCCGACGACCGCGTGCTGCCCCAGTCGCTGTCCGCCCGTGAAGTCGGCGACCAGCTGCGCGACGACTTCGCCGTCGACTCCGCGCGCAACGTGAGCGTTGTCATTCCCGATGCGACCGGGGTGACTCCCGACGAGCTCGGCCGCTACGCCTCGCAGCTGTCCCAGGTTTCCGACGTGTCGTCGGTGTCCTCGCCGACGGGGACGTTCGTCGACGGTGCACCCTCCGGACCTCCTTCGGCCGCAACCGGTTTGAAGGACGGCAGCGCGTTCCTTACCGTCGGCAGCAGTGCACCGCTGTTCTCCGACGCCTCCGATGCGCAGCTCAGCCGGCTGCGCGCGGTGAGCACCCCCGCGAGCAAACCGGTTCAGCTGACAGGGGTCGCGCAGATCAACCGCGACAGCTCGGTAGGCATCACCGAACGACTTCCCCTCGTGCTGGGGGTGATCGCGGCGATAACGTTCGTATTGCTGTTCCTGTTGACGGGCAGCGTGATCCTGCCGCTAAAAGCCTTGGTGCTCAACGTGTTGTCGTTGACAGCGGCGTTCGGCGCGCTGGTGTGGATCTTCCAGGAGGGCCATCTCCACGCGCTTGGCACGACGCCCACCGGGACCTTGGTCGCCAACATGCCGGTGCTGTTGTTCTGCATCGCCTTCGGCCTGTCGATGGACTATGAGGTATTCCTGGTCAGCCGGATCCGCGAGTTCTGGTTGTCGATGCCCGGCAAGTCGCGCGCCGACAACGACGAAGCCGTCGCGCTGGGCCTGGCCCGCACCGGCAGGGTCGTGACCGCCGCCGCGGTCGTCATGTCGATCTCGTTCGCCGCACTGATGGCCGCCCAGGTGGCGTTCATGCGGATGTTCGGCGTCGGCTTGACGTTGGCGATCCTGGTCGACGCCACCCTGGTGCGCATGCTGCTCGTGCCTGCATTCATGCATGTGCTGGGACGCTGGACCTGGTGGGCGCCCAAGCCGCTGGCCCGGCTGCACGAACGCATTGGCATCAGCGAGTCGACCGACGACCTGATTCCTCCGGCCGAGAAACTTCAGCGGGCCGCGGTATCCGCGACGGAGACTGGTTGACGTGTCCCTGCAGCCTCTGAAGCGGAGGCGCGCCCCCCGCGGCTCCGGTGAGCAGCTGAGAGACGAAATCCTCGACGCCACCACCGAGTTACTGTTGGAAACCGGGCACGCCAAGGCGGTATCGATCCGGGCGGTGGCACAGCGGGTCGGCGTCACGCCGCCGTCGATCTACCTGCACTTCGCCGACAAAGACGCACTGCTGGACGCGGTTTGCGCGCGGTATTTCGAGAAGCTCGACGAGGAAATGCAGCAGGCGGCCAGCGATCAGCCCTCCACAGTTGAGATGCTGCGGGCGCAGGGCCTGGCGTATGTCCGCTTCGCCATGCAGACGCCCGAGTTGTACCGCATCGCCACCATGGGCGAGGGCAGGCCCGGCAGCGACGTCGACATGACACTGGACACTTCTGCATTCCAGCACCTGCGCAACTCGGTGGAGTTGCTGATGTCAGAAGGTGTCTACCCGCAGGGCGATCCGACCACGGCGGCGCTTCAACTGCTGGCAGCCGTTCATGGGGTTGCTGCGCTGCTGATCGCGAAGCCGTATCTTCCGTGGGGTGATGTGGAACAGTTCGCCGACCAGACGTTGTCGGCGGCGTGCCTGGGACACATCGTGCTGGGGCTCGTCGGAGACGATGACGCCTCTGCTCAGCAGACCGTCGACTGGTTGCTGAAATGCCCACCGCCGGAGAGGAAGTCGTGACCGACGCCACCGATACCACCGACAACCCGTTCTTCGCTCGACTCTGGACCTTCATATCCAGCCACGAAACCGACGAAATCCAGCGCTTGCGGACTGAAAACCTCGCAGGCCTGTCCGGTCGTGTGTTGGAAGTCGGCGCCGGGACCGGGACCAACTTCGCGTTCTACCCGGACACGGTGACCGAGGTCGTCGCCGTCGAACCCGAACGACGGTTGGAGCCACTTGCTCGCGAGGCCGCGGGGAAAGCGCCCGTTCCGGTGACGGTGGCGGCGGGCACCGTCGAGAAGTACATGAAGGACAGCGGCGGGGAGCCGTTCGACGCAGTGGTGTGCTCGCTGGTGCTCTGTTCGGTCGACGATCTGGACGGCGTTCTGCGAGAACTGCATTCGCTGTTGCGTCCCGGTGGCGAACTGCGGTTCATGGAGCACGTCGCCAGCCCCGGCATCCGGGGACGGGTGCAGAAGATCGCCGATGCCACCGTGTGGCCCCGGCTGATGGGCAACTGCCACACCCATCGCGACACCGAATCGTCGATTGTCGGCGCGGGTTTCTCGGTGGAGGGCGCCCGTCGCGAGCCCGCACTACCCGCATGGTTTCCGGCGCCGGTGACGGATTACACCATCGGCCGCGCCGTCAAGCGCTAGCCGAGGAGGGCGGGCAGCCGCTGCAGCAGCGTGGGCAGTGCGCCCGCCGCGGTCTCACGCACCGTGGCCGTCGCGGCGCCAGACAGCGGTGTGCGTTCCGGATTGACCTCGATGACCGGAATGCCGTTGGCCAGCGCCAGTTCGGGCAAACCGGCGGCCGGGTAGACGATCGACGACGTGCCGACCACGATGACGACGTCAGCGTTGCTCACCGCGTCGATCGACTTCTGCCACGCGGTGTCGGGTAGCGGCTCGCCGAACCACACCACGTTGGGTCTGATCAGGCCGCCGCACGAGTGCTGCGGCGGCTGCGCGACCTCGACAGGCTCCGGCATCTCTGGGAGCTTGCCATGGTACTCGGTTTGGCAACGGTCGCAACGGAATTCGAATAGGCTGCCGTGCAGGTGGTACACCCGTTGGCTGCCCGCACGTTCGTGCAGGTTGTCGACATTCTGGGTGACGACGTGCACCTCGGCGTGGTCCTGCCACGCCGCGACGGCTCGATGGCCGTTGTTCGGCTCGACACCCTGCATGAGGTAGTGACGCCACAGGTACCACGCCCACACCCGCTCCGGGTGCTGGCTCCAGCCCTCTGTGCTGGATATCTCGTAGGGGTCGACCTTTGCCCACAAGCCGGTCTCCACGTCGCGAAACGTCGGGACCCCGCTCTCGGCGGAGATACCTGCTCCGCTGAGCACAGTCACTTGCACCTCACCAAACTAGCGGGTGGTGCGCGATACTAGACACGTGGCCGATTTGGGGGAATGGGTGCGGGCTGACCCACAGGCGAGGAAGCCGTTGTTCGACCAGCTCAGGAGCCAGATCATCGAGGGGATTCGAAACGGCAGGCTGTCGCCGGGGATGAGGCTGCCGACGGTCCGCGAACTCGCCGCGCAGCTGGGCATGGCAGTGAACACGGTGGCCCGCGCATATCGCGAGTTGGAGTCGTCCGGAATTCTCGAGACCCGCGGGCGCTTCGGCACTTTCGTGGCGCGCAACGACCCCGCCGACGCGGCGATGGCGACGGCCGCGCACACCTACGCGACGGCGGCAAGGGCGCTCGGGGTCGGCAAGGACGAGGCGCTGAAGTATGTCGAGTCGGCGTTCGGTTAGCCGAACTCGAGCAGGGTGACGACGGGTCGCACCGGATCCAGTAGCGGAATCCGCAGCGCCGTCCACATCATCGCGTTGAGCACTTTGCCGCGGCCCTTCGCCATCGGCAGATCGTGCACCGCGCGGATGCCCGGGATGCTGTTGGCCAGGTTTGCGACATCCGACGGTGAGAGGGTGAACGGCATCGGGGGCACCCGGTAGCGGAACGACATCCGCGAGCCGTTGCGGATCCACGCGGCGAAGAACACGGGGGGCAGGTCGAACATCATCTGGCCGCCGGGGAATCGCTTCGCGCATTCGGCGATCAGGCCCAGGGCCTCGTCGGGCTGCAGGTACATCAGCAGGCCCTCGGTGGTGATGAACACCCCTTTGGACGGGTCCACCCGGTCCATCCAGCTGAAGTCCAACGCGGACTGCGCGCACATCGTCACTCGGTCCGAGTGTGGCAGCAGTCGGTCGCGCAGCTCGATGATCGGTGGCAGATCGACTGTGAGCCAACGGAATTGATCGCCGACGCCCGACGCATCCAGCCGGTAGAAACTGGTCTGCAGACCTTCGGCGAGCGCCACCACGGTGGCCGACGGATGGTCGGTCAGGTAGCGCCGGGCGTAATCGTCGAAGGTTTTCGCCCGCAGCGCCATGTCCTGGCGCCGGCTGAAGCCGAACTTGGCGAAGTCGAAGTCGATGTTGTCGACCAGCCTGATCGCCATCGGGTCGTCGATGACAGAGTCCGGCCGACGCGCCTCTGTGGCACGCACCAGCAGCGTGAGCAGTGCAGTCTCGGAAACTCCGGTCAGCCCGGTGCCGTCCGCCTTGGTCATCGATGCCCTCGGCTCTTCGCGCAAGCGCTCATCGCAGAACCTTGTCGATCGTGCGCAGGTTGCGAGTGGTCGTCGACGACTGGTAGCGCTTCTTTCCCATTGTTTTCCCGATGGTGGTGTCCAGCGTGCCCTTGTTGGGGACCTGCCAGTAGATGACGCCCTTGCCGCGCTCGATCTTCTCGTGCGAGCCGGCGTTCTTGGCGAGTGCCGCCAGTTCGTCGAGCACGTCCTTGTCCGTGACGAACGTGATGTAGCTGTGGTGGCCGTCGACTTCGCGGTCGAACGGGTAGGACTCGGAGATCGCCCGCACCGTGTCGATGTCGTAGGCCAGCACCCAGGCGTCGTAACCGAATTCATCGCGCAGCGCCTTCTCGGCCTTCTTTCGCACGGCGTCGACGCCGGACCGGCTCTCGAGCAACACGTTGCCGCTCGCCAGGATCGTCTTGACGTTGGTGAAGCCCGCCTCCTCTAACGCGGCGGCGACCTCAGCCATTTTGAGATTGACCCCGCCGACGTTCACCCCGCGCAGGAACGCGGCATATCGCGTCATCCGTCGAACTCCAGCAGCGTCATGAGGGGACCGACGCGGCTCAGAAAGCAACGCTGAAACGGGATGTCGCGTGCGCTGCGCACCTGCTGGACTGTGTCGGCCAGTGCGACGTCCTTATCCGGTGTCATGCCGAACGGCCCCTGCGGGGTGGTGTAGCGGTCTCCTTCCAAGGTGTCACCGCTGATTGAGGCCATTGCCTCATAGTAGGTACGCCTGGCGAATCGGGGTCGGCCCCGTTCGCCGCCGACGTAGGCTCGTGGAATGACGCGCCAGGTGTTCGACGACAAGCTGCTCGCGGTGATCAGCAACAACTCGCTGGGCGTCCTGGCCACGATCAAGCGGGACGGCAGGCCGCAGCTGTCCAACGTCTCGTATTACTTCGACCCGCGAAACGTCACCATCCAGGCGTCGATCACCGAACCGCGGGCCAAGACCCGCAATCTTCGCCGCGACCCCAGGGCCTCAATGCATGTGAGCTGCGACGATGGCTGGTCGTATGCGGTGGCCGAGGGCAACGCGATCCTCACCCCGCCCGCCGCGTCCGAGCACGACGACACCGTCGAGGCGCTGATTGCCTTGTACCGCAACATCGCTGGTGAGCATCCCGACTGGGACGACTACCGGCGGGCAATGGTCGACGACCGCCGGGTGGTGATGACGTTGCCGATCTCCCATTTGTACGGCATGCCGCCGGGTATGCGCTGACCTCCTGGAAAAGCCCGCGACGATGCTGGGTTCGCCGCGCTAGGCTGCCGCTATGGCTAAATCACCGGAACCGGAAGACGACACCAAGCGGAAGTTCCGGGAAGCGCTGGAGCGCAAGAAGGCGAACGCAGGCGGCGGTTCGGAGCACCGGGACGGCGGCAACAAGCAACCCAAGGCTCACGGCCCGCTCGAGAGTCGACGGGAATTCCGCCGCAAGAGCGGGTAGCCACCAATGAGCCCTGAGTTCCTGCTCACGACGCTCGTCGTGGTGGCGACGCCGGGTGCGGGTGTGCTCTACACCGTGGCGGCCGGGGTGTCGCGTGGCTGGCAGGCCAGCCTCTTCGCCGCGTTCGCCTGCACGCTCGGCATCGTTCCGCACATGATCGCCGCGGTCACCGGGCTGGCGGCCATCATGCACGCCAGCGCGGTGGCGTTCTCATTCATCAAGTGGCTGGGCGTGGCGTACATGCTGTATCTGGCGTGGAAGACAGTCCGCGACAAATCGGTGTTCGCGGTCGACACAGAGCCTGTGAAGGCCTCGCCGTGGCGGGTGATCGTGTCGGGGATCCTGGTCAACACCCTCAACCCCAAGCTGACGATCTTCTTCTTCGCGTTCCTGCCGCAGTTCGTGCCTGCCGACCGCGCAGGGGCAGTCCCGCTGATGGTGTACCTCAGCGCGATATTCATGGCGGTGACGCTGGCGGTGTTCAGCATCTACGGGGTGTTCGCCGCCGCGGTTCGGCGACGGGTGTTCTCCCGTCCACGCATCGTGGCGTGGATCCGCGGCAGCTTCGCCGCCACCTACCTCGTGCTGGCGGGCAGGCTGGCGGCGCAGACCCGCTGAGCGGACGCCAGCGGGTCGCCTGCCAAGAACCGGGCAGCGACCAGCGCGGCCAGCATCGCCGCGACGCAGTAGAGCCCGAAGCCCTTGAGGCCCCAGCCGACCGATGCCAGCGTGGCCGCACCGGCCACGCACAGCAGGGCGCCGACCGCGGCGCTGCGCGGACCCGTCTCGGCCACGTAGCCGCCGTCCCACAGTGGCAGCGGGTTGTTCTCCAGCGGGCGCAGCATCACGAACGCCGCCGCAACTAGCGCGGCCATGATGAACAACTGCAGGATGCTCAGCGCGATGAAGCCCGGAGCCGACGGGTCGAAGCGCGGATGGCCGAGGTAGTCGAAGACCAGGTGAATCGCCAACAGCGCCGGGATGTGCCACAGGTACAGCGTCATCGCCCCTGAGTTGCCGATCGCGGTCAGCCACCACACCCGCGGCCGCTGAGCCCACCGCGCGATCGCGGGTGCGGCGGCAATCGCGAAGGCGCACATCATGATCGCGTGACCGGCCAGCAACAGCGACGGCGGCGTCATGTTCTTCAGCTGCTGCGTCTCGATACCGACCAGGCTGAGTTCGTAAGGGCCGATCCACATCAGCGCCAGGTTGACGGCGAACATCACCCCGCCGAGCATCAGCGCCCCGCGGCCGGCGAGAAGCCTTCGGCGGTATGCGACGCCGAGCATGCCGGGGATGAGCCACCCGACCAGGTTGAGGTATCCCAACGCGGAAAGCCCGTCGATGTTGATCCTGACGGCGTCGACCACGGCGATGACGGCATACGTCCCCGCGGCGGCGCCCAACAGACGGCCGGTGGTGGTGATGCGCGCCAACAGCGGGACCGCCGCCAGCACAAGGACATAGGCACCCAAGAACCACAACAGCTGAATCGAAATCCCGGCGACAGGTTCGTAGACGTGCTCCGGCAGGAAGTACCGCAGTATCGTCAGCGCCGACACCCAGAACGCCAAGTAGTAGAACACCGGCCGGTACAGCCGGGTGCAGCGGCGCATCAGCCAGTTACCCCAGCTGTCTCCGGGATGCCAACTGTCGACGCAGGCGGCAACGCCGGCGAAGAAGAACAGCGGCATGATTTGGAACACCCAGGTCAGCGCCTGGAAGATGACGGAGGCGGTGAGCAGGTTGCTCCAGATGAAGACGTCGTCGTGGATCGTGCTCGTCGCCATGATCGTGTGTCCGACGACGACGCCGAGCAGCGACACGATCCGGATGACGTCGATGGCGCGGTCCCGCGTTACAGGCGTGTTCGCTTCGACCTCAGCCGGGCTGGGGAAGAGTGCTGCAACGGTCATGCCGCAAATCTAGGCCTGAGCTGGCCCGATGGATCTGAGTATAAGCACTCAACTTTCATCGGCCCGAGCCTGGGAGGCTTCGCGCACCACGATCGCGACCAGGCAGATTATCGCTAGGATCGCTACCCCGACCGCGAAACTGACACCCGCGGCGCGCAGCCCCCAGTGCTGGGCGGCCAGGCCTTCTCCGATGACCGGCAGTGAAATCGCCACGTAGGCAATGACGAAGTAGGCGGAGCTGACCTCGGCGCGCCTGTCCGCAGGCGTACGTTCGGCGACGGCCGCCAGCCCGCGACTGAAGCTGATGCCCTGTCCGACGCCGCCGGTGATTGCGGCGGCGATCAGGCCGAATAGCGACGAAAGATGCAATGCCACAGCAAGAATGACCATGCCGACCACGAGGATCGCGCAGCCCAGCACAACGGCCCGGTGCGGTGGGATGCGGTTGGCGAACACCTGTGCCACTGCCGAGGCAACAAATATCGAGGAGGCGACGACTCCGGCCACCGCATGGTTGTCGATGCCCATGACGTCGGAAAGGAACGCCGGTGCCACCGATGCGAACAGACCGGTGACCGCGAAGCCGGCGAAGGCGGCGATGGCCGCAATCGCGAACACACCGCGCACCTCTGCCGGCACCGAAAGCCGTTGCATGCGGATGCTTCCCGTGCGCTCCGATGTTTCGGGCACGATGATTACCGCGACAACGGCCAGCGCCATCAACCCGATGTGCACGATGAAGGTCAAATGGAGAGGCTCGGGTGCGTACTGGACCAACAGCCCGGCAAGCAGCGGTCCGCCCGCGAGACCGCCGACGTTGGCAACTGTCGCCACTGCGGCGGCACGGGTTCGCCAGGCCGACGGAGCAGCCTCGATGACAGCTGCGGTTGCAGTGCCGGTGAAGATCCCGGCCGATAGCCCTGACAACAGCCGCCCTGCCAACAGCATGGGCACCGAATTGGCGGCCAGGAATACGAAGGCGCTGGCGACGGCGAACACGATGCCTGCCAGCAGCACAGGCCGACGGCCGACCGCGTCCGACAAACGTCCCACCGTCAGCAGCGCCAACAGCACCCCGCCTGCGTAAACGGCGTATATGACTGTGGTAGTCAGCACCGCAAAGTGCATGCGGTCGGCATACAGCGCATACATCGGCGTCGGCAGCGTCGTGCCGGTCATGACCGCCGCGAATGCGTACGCGAGCAGCGGGAACGCGAAGCGAGTTCGGGGTGAGGTCTCGAGCACGTGGATTGACAAGGGCAAACGCGGATGTCTTATTCCAACGAGTCTAGTGCGGGGTGACCGCCTTCTCCGCGCCGACACCTGTCAGCGCCCGCACCTCGAACTCGGCATTGATCTCCGGGTCGTGGGCGAACGCCCCGAGCAACACATATGCGAAGTACCAGATCAAGAACAACCCGCTCATCGGAAAGACGAAGCGGCGCAACCTACTTCGCAGTCCCTGGAACTCCTGGCCGGCTTGTACGGCGACAAACTGTCGACCGCTCCCTAGCGACTGGAAGCTGCGGGCGGAAACCGCCGATCTAAACTGTCGGCGTGGCGAAACTGCAGCTTGTCCAAGATCCGGCGGCCGACGCTCTGCTGGAATCCAATCCGTTTGCGTTGCTGGTCGGAATGCTCTTGGATCAGCAGATTCCCCTAGAGGTTGCGTTCGCCGGGCCGAAGAAGATCGCCGACCGCATCGGCGGGGTGGACGCCCGCGAGATCGCCGACTACGACCCCGAGAAGTTCGTTGCTCTGTGTTCGGAACGGCCTGCCATACACCGGTTTCCGGGATCCATGGCAAAGCGAATCCAGACCCTGGCGCAGATCATTGTCGACCGCTATAACGGTGACGCCGCCGCGGTGTGGGCGTCGGGCAAGCCGGACGGCGCGGAGGTGCTGCGGCGGCTGAAGGAGTTGCCGGGCTTCGGCGAGCAGAAGGCGCGGATCTTCTTGGCGCTGCTCGGCAAGCAGTACGGCGTGACCCCGAAGGGCTGGCGCGAGGCGGCCGGTGATTACGGCAAGGCAGGCACCCACCTCTCGGTGGCCGACATCGTCGACGCGGGATCGCTGCAGAAGGTGCGGTCGTACAAGAAGCAGATGAAAGCAGCGGCGAAGGCGGCCAAAGCAGGCGGTTAGAGCGGCTCGCCGTCGAAGCGTTCCTTGGTGACGAATTCGGCGACGGGCTTGCGCGTGAGCTTGCGGACCTGCTTGACCGGCTTGCCGATTGGGACCAGGGCGGCGACCGCGAAGTAATCGGGTATGCCAAGCACCGCCTTGACTCTCGGCTCCTCGGCGACCGCAGCGGTGGTTACGACGCCGCCGAAGCCTTCATTGCGCGCGGCCAGCAGGATGTTCCACACGAACGGGTACACCGAAGCGCCTGCGATCAGTCCGACGCGGTCCAGTTCCTGGTCGAAGGCCGCGACGACACCGAGGTCGACGCACACCACGAGCACCACCTCGGCGGTACGCAGCGGCGACTGCCGCGGCACGTCGACGGCGTCGATTGCCTGGGCGTCGACCCCGCACGGCCGCAACGGGTTCCACGGCCCCTCGCCGTTGCGTAGCTGGGCGATGTAGCGCTTTACCCCCGGGATCGTGCAGTCGATCAGGCTCTCACGGGTTTCCGGGTCGCGGACGACGATGACGTGGCTGCCCTGCCGGTTGCCGCCGCTGGGCGCGAACCTCGCGTTGTCGAGGATGCGCTCGAGAACCTCGTCGGACAACGGTTCGCCGGTGTACTCGCGGACTGCACCCGTCGTACGCATGACGTCGTATATCTCCATGCCCACCATCTTGACTGTGGGATCGTGAAGGAATGAAGACACACCTGAACTGCCCGTGTGGCGAGTCGATCACCGGCAAGGACGAGGACGACCTCGTCGAGAAGGCACAGGCGCACCTGTCCGAGGCGCACCCCGGCCGCGACTACGACCGGGACGCCATCCTCTTCATGGCCTACTGACCCGGCGAAACCTGGATCAGGGCACCACCGTCGAGCCGATGGTGGGCATGAACTGGCACTGCTTCTCGGTGGTGGTCACCTGACCGAATATCGTCGAGATGATGCTGCCCGATCCGGTGTCGACGATGGCCGATAGCGTCGTCGGCCCCTCCGGGTTGATGTCCGACCGTGGCTTGAGCGTCGCGCTGCCCGACTTACCGGTCGACAGGTTGACCCAGGTGACGTTCAGCGGCAGCTTCTGCTCGGCAGCGGGACCCGGCGTGCCGACCGCAGTGAACACGTAGGCCGTCTGTCCGGCGGCGGGGCCTGGGGACGGGATCTTCGCGGGCCCGGCCACCGAGATCGCGGTCGCCAGCACGGTGCCGCCGTCCTTCAGGCAGCTGTTACTGATCGACGGGTACATGAAGTCCTGCGTCGGCGGGGCATCGGGACCGAACTGCGGAGTGGCGGCGGCCGCGGGAGCCGGAGGCGTGCCGTCAGGGGTGGGCGCAGGCGCGGGTGCTGCCTCAGGTGCCGGCGCTGCGTCCGGCGCCGGTGCGGGCGCCGCATCAGGAGCCGGCGCCGGAAGCGCGTCCGGTACCGGTCCGACGGCATTGGCGGGGTCGACGCCCGCTGGCAGGTGCGCTTCGGCGCCAGGCACCGCACCAGGCGCAGGCACATGCGCGGCCGCGGGTTGGGCGACGAATTGGTTGACCGCCGACGCCATGTTCTGCGAGTCCGCCGGTGCCGCCGAGTTACCGGTGAACGCCGCCGCAGCCGCCATCAACATCGACGCCGCGTTGTAGGGGTCAGCGGCCGCCTTCTGAATCGCCGGGCTGAGGCTCTCCACCACCGACATGCCCGGCGCCTGCACGGCATCGATCGGCAGCGGAGCCGCCGGTTCGGCGCTCGCGGTACCTGTCAGACCCAACAGCATTGCCGCCGAGGAGCCGACCACGATGGCGGCGTTGGCGAACAGCTTCCTGGATGACATGGTTCTCCCAAGCCTCGATGGTGTGCAGGTGTCTACGGGTGTCACGGCAAGGCGCTGAGCACCGACGCAGGCACAAGGCCAGCGACCGGCAATGCGGGAGCCGCTGCTGCCGGTGCGGCCGCCAGAGGTGCCGTCGCGGCGAGAGGTGCCGTGCCGCGAGAGGTGCCGTCGCGGCGAGAGGGCCGCGGCGAGAGGTGCCGCCGCCAGAGGTGCCGCCGCTGCGGGTGCCGTCGCCGCGGGCGCGGATAGGCCTGGCAGGGAAATACCGCTCGGGAGCAACTGGGCCAGCCCTGCGGTGTTGGAAAGGGGCGCTGGCAGCGCCGAGGTGAGCGACGACAGCGCATTCGCCGGAGCGGCCGCGGCAGCGGGAGCGGCAGCAGTCGTGGCGGTCGGAAGTGGGGCCGCCTGCGGCAGGGTCAGCGAGGCGGTGGCGCCGGGGGGAGGCGTGGCCGGGGCCGCTGCCGGGGCGGGAGTGCCGGACAAGCCGGACATCGCCGTCGCGAGGGTTTGCATCAGCTGCGGCGCAGCGGAACCCACGGTCGACAGCTGGGTGAGGAGTTGCGCGCCGGGATTCACCGGCGGGGCGGGCACCACCGGATCGGCGGCAGCCGTGGTGCTCAGCGCTAGCGCTGTTGAGACCGCGCCGGCGGCGGCGATCATGGTCGAAACAAAGAGTTTCGCGGTGTGGTTCATGGTTCTCCCAATCGTTGGACGGCGAAGGCCTGAAGCCGAAGCTAGCCCGTTACTGGTGTTACTCAAGTGACACGTGTGGCGTTTATGCAACCGTTACGGATGCGAAGGCAATCGGTGACCCGATCGCTAGAGTCGGTCACATAGAGGCCACACCCGCCACGGCGAAGACAGTCCCGCGGCTGCCAGCGCGATTGGCGGCCGTGGCGCCTTGGCTGCTGCTCGTGAGCATCACCGCGCGGCTGGCGTTGACGTATCTGGTTCCCCACGGCGCCAACTTCGTTGACCTGCATGTCTATGTCGGCGGCGCGGCGACGCTGAGCAACGGCGGAACGCTCTACGACTACGTCTATGCCGACCAGACGCCGGACTTCCCGCTGCCGTTCACGTATCCGCCGTTCGCGGCGGTGGTCTTCTACCCGCTGCACTGGCTGCCGTTCGGCTTCCTCGCGCTCGCATGGCAACTGGGCACCGTCGTCGCGTTGTACGGCGTGGTGCGGATCAGTCAGCGCCTACTGCCGGTCTCTGACGGGTTCGGCGGCAGCAGGAGCGTCGGGATGCTGTGGACCGCCGTAGGCATCTGGCTCGAACCACTGCGGAGCACATTCAACTACGGCCAGATCAATGTCCTGCTGGTACTGGCTGTGCTGTACGCCGTCTACAGCACGCGATGGTGGATCTCCGGGCTGCTGGTTGGCCTGGCGACCGGCGTTAAGCTGACTCCTGCGGTCAGCGGGCTCTACTTCCTCGGCGTACGGCGTTGGGCCACAGTGGTTTTCTCGGCGGTGGTGTTCTTCGCGACGATCGGTGTATCCGCGTTGGTGATCGGTGACCAGACCCGCTACTACTTCACCGAATTGCTCGGTGACGCCAAGCGGATCGGGCCGATTGGGACGTCGTTCAACCAGTCATGGCGCGGCGGCATCTCCCGCATTCTGGGTCACGACGCCGGCTACGGTCCGGTCGTCTTGGCGGCGATCGTCGTCACGGCCGCCGTCGCGTTCCTGGCGTGGCGTGCCGTCGGCACGAGCGACCGGTTGGGCGGAATCCTCGTCGTGCAGCTGTTCGGACTGCTGCTGTCCCCGATTTCGTGGACGCACCATTGGGTTTGGCTGCTGCCGTTGATGATTTGGCTGTTGCACGGCCCACTGCGCGAGCGACTGGGCGCGCGGATCCTCGGTTGGGGTTGGCTTGCGCTCACCATCGTCGGTGTGCCGTGGGTGCTGAGCTTCGCCCAGCCCACGATCTGGGAGATCAGCAGGCCGTGGTACCTGGCGTGGGCAGGGCTCATCTACATCGTCGCCGCGTTGGCGACGCTGGCGTGGATCGGGTCTACTGCCCGACGATCCCGTCGATCTCCCGAGCCATCTCCACATCCTTGTCCGTGATGCCGCCTTCGGAGTGAGTGACTAACGCGAAAGTCACTGTCCGCCAACGGATGTCAATGTCAGGATGATGGTCCTTCTGCTCGGCCCGTTCGCCCACGCGACGCACCGCGTCGATACCGTCGAGGAAGGCGGGAAACTTGATCGATCGACGGAGGGCCCCGTCGCTGCGCTCCCAGCCGTTGAGGGCGGGCAGTGCGGCGTCCACTTGTTCGTCCGTTAACACAGCCATATTTCGAAGGTATACCGTCAGCCGCGATGTCAAACCAGATCGTCGTCGCGGGCGCGCTCATCAGGGGCTCGACGCTGTTGGTAGCGCAACGGGCCCGCCCGCCGGAACTGGCCGGCCTGTGGGAGCTGCCGGGCGGCAAGGTTGCGCCGGGGGAAAGCGACGCCGCGGGCCTGGCGCGTGAACTGCGTGAGGAACTCGGCGCCGATGTCACGGTCGGTGATCGGCTGGGCGACGACGTCGCGCTCAACGAGTCGATGACCTTGCGCGCCTACCGGGTCACCCTGGCCGGCGGGGCCGTTCGGCCGCACGACCACCGGGAACTGCGGTGGGTGACGGCCAACGAGCTTGAGAGCCTGGCGTGGGTGCCTGCCGATCGGGCGTGGCTGGGCGCGTTGGCCGAGGCGCTCGGCGATGCGGGCTAGTCCTACCCGTAACGCCCGGCTAGTAATGCAGGCGATCGCCCACCACACGGACCTGCGAGAGGCTGCGCGGGTGATTTAAGGCGTAAATCGGATGCGCGATCACCGGGTGGCGGCAGTGCGCACAGGAGGGCTGCGCCGTGTTCGCCGAGGAGAACGTCAAGTGGTGACACGCAGCGCACCTGACGACGAAAAAGGCGCCGGCCCAATTCAGCAGGCCGACATAGATGGCGGCGGTCGCGGCCATCCCCACGACGGCGATCACAACGATGGTGAGTACTTCGTAGACCGACATATCGTCACCTCCACACTCGGCTGACAAATCCACGGTACGCCCGGGCGGCGGGTCTGATTAGGACTTTCGTGCCCGCTTGAACACTTTCACCAGCTTCCTGCCACGCAGGCCGTTGCGCTCAGCGCGCTGAACCTTGTGCACGACGACCGGACACCGTGCAGATTCAAAGTGACGGGCGTCTCCCGTTTTCGCGATCGGTGCATTGAACTGCGACAATTCGGGCGTGGATTTCCGCAATGTCGCCATCGTGGCACACGTCGACCATGGGAAAACGACCCTCGTCGACGCGATGCTGCGACAGTCGGGGGCGCTGACCCACCGCGGCGATGACGCGATCGAACGCCTGATGGACTCCGGTGACCTGGAAAAGGAAAAGGGCATCACGATCCTGGCGAAGAACACCGCCGTGCACCGTCAGCACCCCGACGGCAGCATGACGGTCATCAACGTCATCGACACCCCGGGTCACGCTGACTTCGGCGGTGAGGTCGAACGTGGGCTGTCCATGGTGGACGGCGTGCTGCTGCTGGTCGACGCGTCCGAGGGTCCGTTGCCGCAGACCCGGTTCGTGCTCCGGAAGGCCTTATCCGCGCACCTGCCGGTCATCCTGGTGGTCAACAAGACGGACCGACCCGACGCCCGCATCGCCGAGGTGGTGTCGGAAAGTCATGACCTGCTGCTCGACGTTGCCTCCGACCTCGACGGCGAGGCTCAGAAGGCTGCCGAGGACGCGCTCGGATTGCCGACGCTGTACGCGTCGGGTCGCGCCGGCATCGCCAGCACCACCGAACCCGCCAATGGCGAGAACCCCGATGGCGACAACCTCGACCCACTGTTCGACGTGCTTCTGGAGCACATCCCGCCGCCGCAGGGTGACCCGGAGGCCCCGCTGCAGGCGCTGGTGACCAACCTCGACGCGTCGGCGTTCCTCGGCAGGCTCGCGCTGATCCGCATCTACAAGGGCCGGATCCGCAAGGGCCAACAGGTCGCCTGGATGCGTGAGGTGGACGGGCACCCGGTCATCACGAACGCCAAGATCACCGAACTGCTTGTCACCGAGGGTGTGGACCGAACCTCTACGGACGAGGCCATCGCCGGCGACATTGTTGCCGTGGCGGGTCTGCCCGAGATCATGATCGGCGACACGCTGGCCGACGCCGAGCACGCACATGCACTGCCGCGGATCAGCGTCGACGAACCGGCCATCTCGGTCACGATCGGCACCAACACGTCGCCGCTTGCGGGCAAGGTGTCCGGGCACAAGCTGACGGCCCGCATGGTGAAGTCGCGGCTGGACACCGAGCTCGTCGGCAACGTGTCGATCAAGGTCGTCGACATCGACCGGCCCGACGCGTGGGAGGTGCAGGGCCGAGGCGAGCTGGCGCTGGCCGTCCTCGTCGAGCAGATGCGCCGCGAGGGTTTCGAGCTGACCGTCGGGAAGCCGCAGGTTGTCACACGCACGATCGACGGCAAGCTCCATGAGCCTTTCGAAGCCATGACCATCGACTGCCCGGAGGAATACGTCGGTGCGATCACCCAACTGATGGCAGCGCGCAAGGGCCGGATGGAGGAGATGACCAACCACGCGGCGGGCTGGGTCCGGATGGACTTCATCGTGCCCAGCCGCGGGCTGATCGGCTTCCGCACCGACTTCCTGACACTGACCCGCGGCACCGGTATCGCGAACGCGGTGTTCGACGGCTACCGCCCGTGGGCGGGGGAGATCCGGGCCAGACACACAGGGTCACTGGTGTCGGACCGATCGGGCTCCATCACGCCATTCGCGATGATCCAGCTAGCGGACCGCGGCCAGTTCTTCGTCGAGCCGGGCCAGGACACCTACGAGGGCCAGGTCGTCGGCATCAACCCGCGGGCTGAGGACCTGGACGTCAACGTGACCCGTGAGAAGAAGCTGACCAACATGCGTTCGTCAACGGCTGATGTCTTCGAGACATTGGCCCGTCCTTTGGAGCTGGGGCTCGAACTGGCCATGGAGTTCTGCGCCGAGGACGAGTGCGTGGAGGTCACCCCCGAGATCGTGCGGGTGCGCAAGGTCATGCTCGACGCGACTCAGCGCGGTCGGGCGAAGGCTCGGGCCAAAGCGCGCGGCTAGTTAGTTCTGTGCGGGCGTCTCGGCCTTTTTAAACGGCATGAATTCAGCCGCACAAGTTAGCTCTGACTGTTTCGCAAATTAGGTCGTCACGGCTGTTCGGATGCTCCGCGAAGAGGACCCTCAGGGGGCTGTCGATACCCTGATTGGCGTGCCGACCGCCTGCCTCCACCAATGGACGACGCGCGGCGCACTTCTCGTCGCGTCCCTCGTACTCGTCGGCGGCTGCACTGTCAGCCCACCGCCGGCCCCGCAGAGCACCGACACCACTGAGACCACCACTCCGCCGCCACCGAAGGCGACGCAGATCATCATGGCCATCGACACGATCGGTCCCGGCTTCAATTCGCACCTGCTGTCCGATCAGTCACCGGTGAATGCGGCCATCAGCTCGCTGGTGCTGCCGAGTTCGTTCCGACCCGTCTCCGATCCGGCGTCGCCCACGGGATCGCGGTGGGAGCTCGACCCGACGCTGCTGGTGTCGGCGGAGGTGACGAACGACAACCCGTTCACCGTCACCTACAAGATCCGGCCCGAAGCGCAGTGGACCGACAACGCGCCGATCGGCGCCGACGACTACTGGTATCTGTGGCGGCAGATGGTCAGTCAGCCCGGCGTCGTCGACCCTTCCGGCTACGACCTCATCACCGGCGTGCAGTCCATCGAGGGCGGCAAGACCGCAGTCGTCACGTTCTCGCAGCCGTATCCCGCGTGGCGAGAACTCTTCAACGACATCCTTCCCGCGCACATCGTCAAGGACGTCCCGGGCGGTTTCGCGGCGGGCTTGGCACGTGCACTGCCCGTGACGGGCGGTCAGTTCCGGGTCGAGAACATCGACCCGCAGCGCGAAGAAATCCTGTTGGCGCGCAACGACCGGTATTGGGCCGTACCCGCCAAGCCCGACCAAATCCTGTTCCGACGCGCGGGCGCAACAGCGGCGCTGGCAGACTCGATCCGCAACGGCGACACACAGGTGGCACAGGTGCACGGCGGTCAGGCGGCATTCGCGCAACTGTCCGCGATTCCCGACGTGCGCACGGCGCGGATCGTAACCCCACGAGTAATGCAGCTGACCATGCGGGCGCAGCAGCCCCAGCTCGCCGATTCCCAAGTGCGCAAAGCGATTCTGGGTCTGCTCGACGTCGATCTGCTGGCCGCCGTCGGTGCCGGCAGCGACAACACCGTCACTCTTGCACAGGCGCAGGTGCGCTCGCCGTCGGATCCCGGTTACGTCCCGACCGCGCCGCCTGCCCTGACCAAGGAGGCCGCGCTGGAGTTGTTGGCCAACAGCGGTTATCAGTTGTCGCCCGTCGAGACTCCAGTGCCGGCCACGCCGGGCACCCCGGTGCCGGACAACAACCGCGGACGGATCACCAAGGACGGCGTGCCGCTCGCGCTGGTGCTCGGTGTTGCGGCCAACGACCCGACGGCGGTGGCGGTCGCCAACACGGCGGCCGACCAGTTGCGCAACGTGGGGATCGAGGCGTCGGTGCTGGCGCTGGACCCAGTCGCGTTGTACGGAGATGCGCTGTCACAGAACAAGGTTGACGCGATCGTCGGCTGGCATCAGGCTGGCGGCGACCTCGCGACGTCGCTGGCCTCGCGATACGGCTGTCCCGCATTGCAGGCGACGGCGGTGTCGACGGCCGCGACTCCGGGCGCACCTACGACGACCACGCCTACGTCGACTTCGAGTATCAGCCCGTCACGCTCGACCGCAACGACAACCTCGACACCGACGACGAGAAGTACTGCGCCGGAGTCGGATGCGCTCGTTCAGGCGCCAAGTAACCTGACCGGAATCTGCGACCGCAGCATCCAGCCCAAGATCGACGCGGCGCTGAAAGGCGCCGAAGCCATCGGCGATGTGATCAATGCGGTCGAACCGCGGCTGTGGAACATGTCGACCGTCTTGCCGATCCTGCAGGACACGACGATCGTCGCCGCCGGTCCCCGGATACAGAACGTCGCCCTGTCGGGCGCCGTGCCGGTGGGCATAGTCGGTGACGCCGGTAAGTGGACCAGGGAACCGCAGTAGGACCTGTATGACAATCGACCCCCTGCCGGGCGGGAAGGGGGCCGATTGCCGAGCGGTTGACGAGAGACCGTTACTTACTTCCTGCCCCTCCGCCCGAGCCGGAACCGGAACTGGCAGAGCCGCTTTCGCCCTTGGAGGCGCCAGCCGTAGAGTTCTCGGACTGGCCGGCGCGACCGAGGCCGAGCCCCTTGATGGTCTTCGTGGCCGCGTCCCTAAGTTCCTGACCGAAGCTGGGGCCGTTGTCGGCGCGATGCCTCCCGCCCTTGGCGGCGGTCGCGCCGGGCGTGAACAGATTGCCGCCCTTGAGGTTTCCCTTGGTGTCGGTGCTCGTCACCGCGCCGGCCGCGTCTTTCGTGGTACCCGAATCCAGGGTGCCTACGTCAACCGCACCGGATCCGGACGGAGTGCCCGCCTTCGGCGCTGGAGCCTTTTCGAGCGGCGCAGTCAACGTGAACGACTGAGCCCCGCCACTGGGCGCCTTCGCCACGTCGGCGATGGCTACCGGAGTGCCGATCGCTGTTCCGATCTCCTCGCGAAGCTTTTGCAGCCCACCGAGCAGTCCGAAGTTCGGGTCCGCTAAGCCGCTCACGATCGCCGACACCGCTGCCGCTGCCTGATTGACAACAGCGTTGAAGGCGACTTCCGGGTCGCCGTTCTGTACGGCTTGGACCAGCCCGGAGAGAGTGTTGCCGGCCGCCGTCGCCACTCCATTAATTGCTAGAAGCGGGCCGATACCAACAAGCAGAAGAGCGGTCGGATCATTGGCGAACACGCTGACCACTTGTTGTGCCGTAGTCAGCGGTCCCTGTGCGATGGGAAGCAGCTTCTGCACGTTGGCTAACTGCTGTTGGAAGACTCCTGCGATCTGCGGTAAGAGCATGAAGTTGTTTAGAAGGGGGTTCAGGATCGGTGCGAGCGGCAGAACGGAGAGATCACCAAAGGCCGTCCCGAAGTCGCCGCTCTGTAGTGCCATGAGGATCGTTTGCAGTTGAGGTATCAGGACGCCGCCTGCGTTGACATCAGTGGACGTCACGGCCGTTATGACGTCCTGTAGAAATGTCTGGATTGGCCCAACGAGGCTCTGTATGCCGCCGAGCGCGTCGCCGATTTGGCCCGGGAGCTGGCCCGGGATCTGCGGGAGCTCGAGGATCTGATCTATCAGGGCCTGGGGGAGTCCTGCGATATTGCCCGGCGCATTGCCCAGGATTGCCGCCAGAATCGGTGCGGGATTGGCGCTTATAGCAGCTCCCAGCGCCTGCAGGTCCGTGAGGGTGGCTTCGAAGACGGGGCGGAAGGCGTCGACGGGATTGACCAGAGCCGACAGTTCCACCGCGGTGTCGCGGAGCTCCTGCTGGATGGCACTTGGTGGCACCGCCACCGGTGAAACAGCGATGGCGCTGGCCCCCACCAGCGCAACGCCCGCCGTGACATATGGACGGAGGGCTTGTTGCATAACGACTCCCTTCAAGCCGCGAAACGAATGAGACGAACCAGAACTTACTCGCGCGTAAGGAAAATTTATAGCCGTTTTAGCGAATTTCATCGCAGATAATTAGAAATGCTATGTGTCGGCAAAACTGCTGGTAGAGCGTCTGATTTTGCTATTGGATCGGCTAACTCAGTTAAGTTAACGGAACGGCAGCTAACTCGGTTATTCCGGCGAATTAGCTGAGCTAATTGGGACGAGACTATTGGTCTCTAATTTGCTGCAACCGGTCCGGAACATCGTGTTAACACCGCGTTAAGCGACACGAAGGCATCGACCGGCGATTTGCGCTCGGCCGGTACATCGTCGAAGGATGCATTCAAACCTTGGGCCTGAGGGACGCAAGATCTCTTTGCAATGGCAAACAGTAAGGCAGTTTGGTGTCGCAGCCTGACAGACGTTCGCTCCAGGCTCGCGTGAGCTATTCGGCGGTAACTTCGATAGCCCGCGTCGTCAAAGCGACGTCGGTTGGGCCCACACACGGATCGGCCCCCCAGGTGCTGTCGGGGCCCGTCACGCCGCTCGGCGACGCTCGACAACCAGCCTCAGCCGATGGGCCACAACTGCCGCGACCAAAAACGGTGCCAGCAGCCACCACGGCGGCCGAGCCAGTTCCCAGACGAAGATCGCAGCCCATATAGGTGCGCGCTGCGTAATCGCGAGCACACCGGCTGCGCACGTCAGCGATATCGCGGGGACGCTGACGTGATGTTCGGTCCACGTGTTGATCGCCAACGCGACAACGGACCCCATTGCCGCGCCAGTCGCCAGCGCAGGAGTGAGCATGCCGCCGACCGCACCCGCACGCAGGAACACCGCAGTAAGAAGCGGTTTCAAAAACAGAATCACCGCGGCCGCAGCTAATGTCAGCCCACTGTTGAGGCTCACCGAGAGGATGCTCTTGCCGTTACCCGGCAACTCGGGCCACCGGATGGAGCAGAGGCCGATGAGCAGTCCCGCGGCGGCGATCGCCGGTATCAGCACCCAGGACTTCATCGTTGTCGCCGGCCGTGCATACGCCATGACGCGGTTGAATGCCAACCCGACACCCAGGGCCAACGGCGCCAGTACGAGTGCGAAAAGCGCAAGCAGATAGGACAATTGGGGACCTGGCCAGTCCAACGGAGGGGCCTCGTGAGTGACGGGCGAAGCGACGGCCACCGCGAGGCTTGAGGTGATCAGCGCCGTGCCGACCGCGCGCGGGTGCCACGTCCTGAGCATGATCGCGGTGGCGAAGAGTGCACCGCCCACCGGAACGCTGTAGACCGCCGCCAAACCTGCCCCCGCAGCGCACGCCAAAAGGATCTCGCGGTCCCGCTCGGTCAACGACCATCGGGATGTGGCGAGATCGCCCAATGCCGCGGCGAATTGGCGAGGCGCACCTTCGCGGCCCAGGGACGCCCCCGAGCCGACAATCAGAACCTGTAGTGCGGCGTCGAGCGTCATCGTGAGACGGGGGATGGGTCGATGGTTGGCGATGGTCTCGGCCAGTGGCGGCACCTCGGTACGCCGGCGCAGCATCAACCAGCCGAAGCCGGCAAGGGCTCCGCCGATCATCGGGCCGACGGCGCGGCGAACCGGGCTACTGCCGGAGACGCCGGCCAGCAGCGTGCCGAACGAGTAGTGGTAGGTCAGGTGCTCGACGAAACGCAGCAGCAGCGTCGTGCACAGACCGGCGACACCGGCCAGGAGTCCGATGAGGATGATCCCGCAGCCGAACTCCAGGGCGCGCCGGTTCACGCAGTGAATCTACGTGCGATGGGCCCAGCATTCCATTGGAATACTGGGCCCATCAGTCGAACCTTTAGGCGGAGCGCCCTTTACTCGGGTGCGTCCGGTTTATCCGGGTTGCTGGTGTCATTGTCGTGTCCGGTGATGCGCTTGATGACGTCGTGAACGCTGACCCCGCCGATCTTTCCGTCGCCGAGTCGGTGGGTGTTGAGGGGCTTGATGGCGGTTCCCGTAGCGGGACCCGAGTCCGACTTCTGGTCTTTGTGGAAGATGTTGCCGCCAGCGAGCGGGTTGTCTTTCCCCAGCACGTCGATATTCACCAAATGCTTGTGAGGCTTCGGCGTGACATCCGGTCCGTCAGCTGGAGGCTGTCCTTCGGTGCCGCCCTTGACTTCGGGCAGAGTGTCGTTGCCCTGCTCACTATTGATCTTGAGAGTCTGTCCCCCCGCCGGAGCCTTGAAAGGGCTAGCGCTCGCGGCCGAGGGAAGAAGTCCGAACAGCTGCTCCACTAGACCTTGCAGGGTGGGGATGGTGCCTTGGAATGTGCCCGCGAGCCCAATTGCGTGGGGTGGTAACGGGTTAATGGAAATCACCGGGTCGAGCACGGCTTTGTTGATCAGTCCACCGGCTAGGACGCTCAGAATGGGTAGGGGGGTGGGGTTGGGAATGAAGGCGCCAATCAGCGGCGCCAGGTTGGGCCCGTAGCCTCCGTTGACCACGCCGTCGATGATGGTGCCGGGGGCCCCGATGAGGTTGGTGAGGAGCTTCTGCGCGCTGTCGGAGTTGAGGATGTCTTGGATTGCCGCCCCGGCGGCTCCAGGTCCGCTGATCTGCGGGCCGAGGAGCCCGACGGCTCCCAGAGCGAGAAAGCCTTTCGCCTGATCATTCGTCACGCCCAGGATTGGAGCAACTAGGGGTGCCGCGAGCTCAACAATGGAAAGCGTCGCCTCGGTGAGGGTGAAGAGCAGCGAGTTGATGCCGTCTTCGACGGTCGAGTCAGGAGGCGGTGCCACCTGGAGGCTTGTGCTCTGCAGGCTCATCGCGGCGGCGGGGCTGAAAAGTCCGAAGAGCTGTGCAACTAGCCCTTGCAGCGTGGGGACGAGGCCGGCGAAGTTAAAGGGAGGCGTGGCACCAGGTATTGGCGGGAAGTTGTTCTCGCCAATGAGTCCTCCGGCCAGAACAACTAGGGCGGCGGGGAAGCCCGCAAGCGTTCCCACGTTGGGTCCGAATCCTCCGTTGACCAGCCCGTCGATGATCGTGCCCGGTGCTCCGATGAGGTTGGTGAGAAGGTCTTTCAGACCGTCGGAGTCGGCAATGTTTTGGAGGGCAGTGCCGATGGCTCCTGTGCCGCTGATCTGTGGGCCAAGTAGCCCAATAGTGCCGACAGCGAGGAATGCCGCCGCTTGAGTTTCCGAGATGCCGAGGATCTGTGCGACGAGGGGAGTCGTGAGTTGGGCGAGCGAGACATTTAGCTTCGCAGCGGCGAACGTCAGCGCGTTGACTGCGTCCTGAATCTCATTGGCAGTCAGCTCCACTGCCCTTTCGACCTGCACCGACGGGTTGGGAATTTGCAAGTCCCGTGTCGGTGTTATCGGTGAGATCGGGGAGACGGCGATGACGCTCGCTCCTACCAGGGCCACACCGGTCGTTATATATGGGCGGAGAGCACGTTGCATGCGGAGACACCTTTGTTCGCTGTGAGGTAGTTCACGGCGAAGCTACCTGAGAAAAACGTAAGTTCCGAGCAAATCTAGACGTCCGTAAGACGTTAAGTTGATTACGCAAATAACCGTGATGACGAGCATCATTAGCTGAATGTCACAAAACGGCAACAATACTCCGCGATATATAAGTCTTGTTATCTGAGAGAACGCCTACGTTGAGGATTGAATATGGCTTAGCAATGCTAAGTAGCTGGATGAGGCGGCCTTGCCTTCCGGCGCGTCAATATACGTCCCCAAAAGCTATCGGCCGCGCGCCTCGAAACCGGCGCACAGCTAGAAATGATTCTCTCCCGCTCCGCCGCGGACTGTGCAGAAGCTGAGACAACGGAGGTTGTCTCTCCGGCGGGAAAGCACCGGTAAATTCGGGTCGATGCCCTCGTCGGAAACACCCCGTCTTCTCTTCGTCCACGCTCACCCGGACGACGAAACCCTGGCGACCGGCGGCACCATCGCGCACTACGTCGCCAACGGTGCCGACGTGCACGTCGTCACCTGCACCCTGGGCGAAGAAGGCGAAGTCATCGGCGAGCGCTACGCCCAGCTCGCCGTCGACCACGCCGACCAACTGGGCGGCTACCGCATCAAGGAGCTCACCGCCGCCCTGACGGCCCTCGGCGTCGAACAGCCGAATTTCCTTGGCGGCCCGGGTCATTGGCGCGACTCCGGCATGGCGGGCACCCAGTCAAGACACCGTCAGCGGTTCATGGACGCCGACATGCGCGAGGCTGTCGGCGACCTCGTTGCCATCATCCGCGACTTGCGCCCCCACATCGTCGTCACCTATGACCCCGACGGCGGCTACGGCCATCCCGACCACATCCAGGCCCATCGCGTCACCACCGAAGCCGTCGCCGCATCGGCCGGTGACGACTACACCGGCGAGCCCTGGCGAGTGCCTAAGTTCTATTGGACCGTGAGCTCCACCAGCGCCATGGGGGCCGGCCTCGAAACCATGGATGGCGTTCCCGACGAATGGGTACGCGTGTCTATTGGCGACGTCCCCTTCGGCTACCCCGACGACAAGATCGACGCCGTCATCGACGCCCGCGACCAACTCCCCGCCAAAGTCGCTGCGTTGCGCGCGCACGCCACTCAGGTCACCATCGCGCCGAACGGCCGCGCCTGCGCGCTCTCGAGCAACATCGCCCTGCCCGTCCTCGCCGAGGAGCACTACATCCTCGTGTCCGGCGATCCGGGGGAACGCGACCATCGCGGCTGGGAGACCGATCTCCTCGCCGGATTGAACCTCGGATAACCGGCGCCCGCGAGGTACGCTTCGGCCGAGTGGCCGCAGAGACAAAGGACAGTCATGGATCAAGATCTGGACCCCAACCTGCAGCACTGGCAGGACCGCCTGGACAGCTTCCAATGGGTGGTCGGTTCGCTCACGTCAGTGCTCGACAGCATCCCGACCTGAGCCCATCGCCCGACGACTCTCGGGCTGTGCGTGCCGTCGTCCTCACGCTGCTCGCCGTCGATGGCGTCATTTCGGCGATACTCGCCGCCTTCTTCCTCTCGCTTCGCCTCGGCTCGGTTCCATTCCCCATCAGCGCACTGATCAGCGGCCTGCTCAACACAGCGCTCGTGTGGGCGGCCCTGCAATGGACGTCGTCGCCGCGCCTCGCCGCTCTCCCGCTGTGGACGTGGCTGGCGACGGCCGCCGGGCTCACGCTTCCTGGTCCCGGCGATGACGCAGTATTCAGCGCAGAGTACCTACTACTCCTGCTGATCGTGTTGGGTGCGCTTCCACCCGCGGTGCTGTTGTATCGGCGCACTCGGCCGCGCTAGCGGCTACTTGTCGGCGCCGGCAATCCGCCCTTGGCCGCCTGATGCGCGTCCTTTGCGGCCCGTCGAACCTGTTTGACCACCTTCTTGGCCGTGTCACCGAGACTCTTGGCCACCGTGTTCGAAGTCGTCGCAGTTCCGCCTGTGACCTTGTCGGGCTCCGTGCCTGTGGCGCCAGTGACGTCGTGCACCACCTTGGTGATCACGCCGCGCAGCTCGCCTCCGGCTCCGACCTGCTTATTGCCGACGGCGTCCGCTGCCGCGCCGACATTCGCATCAAGATGCCCAGTGAACGCGGAGCGGATGTCGTTGCGCACGTTGCGAACTGTCTTGGTCACGTCGGCCAGGGGACCGGAGGTGGTATCGAGGCCATTGAGAGAGTTCTTCACTATTGACGGAATCGTGCCGACCTCCGACGTCTTCTCCAGTCCGCCCGCCTGACCACTCACTTGCGGCGACAACGGAACACCCAAGAGATCACCAAGGTCTGCGATTCCGTTCCTGAACAGGGAGCCCAACGAACCGACGCCACCGAACGCGCCGTCGACGCCTCCGCCGGCGTTAACGGGGTTGAGAACGCGATCGAGTAAGCCACCCAACAGGCCGGCATTCCCGACGCCAGCCCCGGGCATCACCGTCGTGCCCATCAGCGTCGTCGCTGGCGCAGACGTTCAGCGGAAGATGCATGGCAGCGGGGGTAATGGCGGGATACGTCGGCAACCAGAAGTGCAATTGGTCAATTCCGAGTTGGATAAACGCGTCGATGGTGTCCTGGATCCACCATCGACCAAGTTCTGCCAGAAGCTGCCGTTGCCGTTCGAGCCAGTCGGCGTGTTGAAGACGATGGCATGGACGATGCGTTCGCCCGAAGTTGTAGAAGATCGGCCGATCTGCGGTGCTAACCAGCCGATCCACGGAATCAAGCCGAACGCGCGTACGGCGGCGATTTCGAACCCGTAGCGGACCCACGGCTCGATCGCGTGGTAGATCTCTTCGAGACTGCTGCGCGATGGATCCTGGCGTAGGCACCACAATGGAGGTGGCGGCGTGCGGGAACGGCGTTTGCGCCCGGCAGAAACATTGGCTGGTACCAGCCGAACAATAAGGCGACCGGATCGAAGCCGGTGGTGGCACCATCAGCTGGACCTCGGCGGCCAGCTGGATCGCCGGCCTGGGGGGCGGGAGTGGTTGCACCGACGGGGCGATCAAGACGGCGCTCGCCGTGACAGTCACGACGCCGGCCATCAGTGCGGCACGTGCGGAAATACTCAAAATTGCCCCTCCTCGATAAACGTCCCGACCTGGATGAAACCTACGCCAGTGCTGACGTCTGCGTCAGGCGATCAACGGCTATTCGCGCGCGGTTCGCACGCACACGGCGGCAGGCCGCCACCTTCGTCGACGCCGCGGACTACTGTTGCCGATATGTCACGGGCCGAGGTTTCAGAATTTGAGACGCGCGGATGATTTTCGACGAAGCTGGGGTTACACGGGAGTGGCTCTGAACCCCCAGCGCGGCACCGCTCTGCCCAGCCCGGTGGTCCCACCGAAATCCGACGCGCCCAGCGCAACCGCATTGCGGCGCGTATTGCGCCGTGCCCGCGACGGCGTCGCGCTGAACGTCGACGAGGCAGCCATCGCCATGACCGCCCGCGGCGACGACCTGGCCGATCTCTGCGAGAGCGCCGCCCGCGTCCGCGACGCCGGGCTGACGTCGTCGGGCCGGCTAGGCCCCAACGGCCGGCTGCCGGTCAGCTATTCGCGCAAGGTGTTCATTCCCGTGACGCACCTGTGCCGCGACACCTGTCACTACTGCACCTTCGTCACCGTCCCGGGCAAGCTTCGCGCCGAGGGCCTCGGCATGTACATGGAGCCCGACGAGATCCTCGAGGTTGCCCGTCGCGGTGCCGAACTAGGTTGCAAGGAAGCACTTTTCACCCTGGGTGACCGCCCGGAGACACGGTGGGACGAAGCTCGCCAGTGGCTCGACGAGCGCGGCTACGACTCGACGCTGGACTACATACGGGCGATGGCGATCCGGGTCCTGGAAGAGACCGGCTTGCTGCCACACCTGAACCCCGGCGTCATGACCTGGTCGGAGCTGTCGCGGCTCAAGCCGGTCGCCCCGTCGATGGGGATGATGCTGGAGACCACCTCGCGGCGGCTGTTCGAGACCAAGGGCCTGGCCCACTACGGCAGCCCCGACAAGGATCCCGAAGTTCGGCTGCGGACGCTCGCCGATGCCGGGCGGCTGTCGATTCCGTTCACCACCGGCCTGCTGGTCGGTATCGGCGAGACTTTGACCGAACGCGCCGAGACCCTGCACGCAATCCGGCGCTCCCACAAGGAGTTCGGCCACGTTCAGGAAGTGATCGTGCAGAACTTCCGGGCCAAGGATCACACCGCGATGGCGTCGACGCCCGACACCGGCATCGACGACTTCCTCGCGACGATCGCCGTCTCCCGGTTGGTACTGGGACCCAAGATGCGCATCCAGGCACCCCCCAACCTGGTGTCCCGCGACGAATGCCTGGCCCTGATCGGCGCGGGCGTCGACGACTGGGGCGGCGTGTCGCCGCTGACCCCCGACCACGTCAACCCCGAACGCCCATGGCCTGCATTGGACGAGCTGTCCGCGGTCACCGCCGAGGCGGGCTACGACCTGGTGCAGCGGCTGACCGCCCAACCTCCCTATGTGCAGGCCGGCGCGGCATGGATCGACCCGCGCGTACAGGGTCACGTCGCCGCACTGGCCGACCCCGACACCGGCTTCGCGATGGACGTCAATCCCGTCGGGCGGCCCTGGCAGGAACCCGACGAGGCGTCCGAGTCGCTCGGCCGCATCGATCTGCACTCCGCGATCGATGCTCAGGGGCGACTGACCACCACCCGCAGCGACCTCGACAGCGCGTTCGGTGACTGGGAGTCCATCCGCGAGAAGGTCGGGGAGCTGGCCGCCAGGGCGCCCGAGCGCATCGACACGGACGTGGTCGCGGCATTGCGCTCCGCCGAGCGGGACCCTGCCGGCTGCACCGATGACGAGTATTTTGCGCTGGCCACCGCCGACGGCCCGGCCCTGGATGCGGTTGCGGCACTGGCGGATTCGCTGCGCCGCGACACCGTCGGCGATGATGTCACGTTCGTCGTGAACCGCAACATCAACTTCACCAACATCTGCTACACGGGCTGCCGGTTCTGCGCATTCGCCCAACGCAAGGGCGACGCCGACGCCTACTCGCTGTCGACCGCCGAGGTCGCCGACCGCGCGTGGGAGGCACATGTCGCCGGAGCAACCGAGGTATGCATGCAGGGCGGCATCGACCCCGAACTGCCCGTCACCGGATACGCCGATCTCGTGCGTGCGGTGAAGCAGCGCGTGCCGTCGATGCACGTGCACGCGTTCTCGCCGATGGAAATCTCCAACGGCGTCACCAAAAGCGGGCTGTCCATCCGGGAGTGGTTGATCGGTCTGCGCGAAGCCGGGCTGGACACCATCCCTGGCACCGCCGCCGAGATTCTTGACGACGAGGTCCGCTGGGTGCTGACGAAGGGCAAGCTGCCCACGTCGATGTGGATCGAAGTCGTCACAACCGCTCACGAAGTGGGGCTGCGGTCGAGTTCAACGATGATGTACGGCCACGTCGACACGCCGCGGCACTGGGTGGGGCACCTGCGCGTGCTGCGCGGTATCCAGGACCAGACCGGCGGTTTCACCGAGTTCGTGCCGTTGCCATTCGTGCACCAGTCCTCGCCGCTGTATCTGGCCGGCGGGGCCCGTCCCGGTCCGACCCATCGCGACAATCGCGCCGTCCACGCACTGGCGCGGATCATGTTGCACGGCAGGATCTCTCATATCCAAACCAGCTGGGTCAAGCTCGGCGTCGAGCGCACGCAGGTGATGCTCAACGGCGGCGCGAACGACCTGGGCGGCACGCTGATGGAGGAGACCATCTCGCGGATGGCCGGTTCGGAGTTCGGCTCGGCCATGAGCGTCGAGGAGCTGACGGCGATCGCCGAGGGCATCGGCCGGCCGGCCCGTCAGCGCACCACCACCTACGCACCGCTGGCGGCGTAACCGTGACGGGCTCCAGGAAATCCCCAGCACCGCGATGAACTGAGTGTCAGGCTTGGCGCGTATCAGTAGTAAATGATGCCGTCCCCAGCCCAGGAGCGCGCTTTGACCACGATCTTCGGACTGCCTGCCCATGCATTACTCGTCCACGGCATCGTGGTACTCGCACCGCTGACCGCGATGCTCGAAATCCTCTGTGCAATATGGCCTGCCGCGCGACGCCGGTTGGTGTGGTTGGTTCTTGCATTCTCCGCGGCGGTAATGGCGCTGACGCCCCTGACCACCTCTGCGGGGCAGTGGCTTTACGACCAGCGGCCGAAGCCCACGGCGATTCTGCAAACGCATGCCGTCCGCGGTCAATGGATGATCTACATCGCCATCGCATTGTTGGTGGTTGCGGTCGTCCAGGTGATCCAGCACGGGGTGGAGTCGCGATCGGAGGAGCCCAAGCGGGCGGTGGCCGTGGTCGTCGCGGTGCTCGCCCTGGTGGTCGGCGCTGCGTCGACGGCAGGTGTCGTGCTGATCGGCGATGCGGGAGCGCAATCCGTCTGGGGTCAGCGACGGTAAAGGCGGTGACCTCGGGAGAATAAAATCGGACTGTGGTCCGTTTATAGGAGCGAGTCGGGCAATACCGCCCGTTCGCACCCACGTCCCAAGGAGATCTTCACAATGACCGCAGCCACTGCTACCAGCCAGCTCACCGGTACCTGGGCCATCGACCCGGTTCACTCGTCCATCGCGTTCGCGGCCCGCCACCTCATGGTGAGCAAGGTTCGCGGCCACTTCAACGAGTTCAGCGGCGCGGTCGTGGTCGCCGCCGACGGCACGCCGTCGGTGAACGCGGAGATCGCGATCGGTTCCATCGATACTCGTAATGAGCAGCGCGACGCGCACCTCAAGTCCGCTGACTTCTTCGACGCCGAGACGTACCCGACCGCCACCTTTATCTCGACGGCCGTGCGGGAGAACGGCGAGGGCTACGTGCTCGATGGCGACTTCACCCTCAAGGGTGTCACCAAGCCGGTCAGCCTCAACCTCGAGTTCAACGGTGTCAATCCCGGCATGGGCCACGGCGAGGTCGCCGGGTTCACCGCGTCGGTCGTGTTGAACCGCAAGGACTTCGGCATCGTTATCGACATGCCACTGGAAACCGGTGGTGTCGTTGTCGGCGACCAGGTGTCCATCACGCTGGACATCGAAGCGCTCAGGCAAGCCTGACGTTCAGGTTGGCGGGGTATACCGGCGTCATGACATCAGAAACGTCCGGCGCCGGTCCCGTCACATTCGTCAATGTCTTCGAACTCGATCCCGACAAGGTCGACGAGTTCATCCAAGGCTGGAAAGAGCGCGGAGAGTTCATGCGCCGACAACCAGGGTTCCGATCATTCCGGCTGCACCGGGCATTGTCACCCGATGCGTCCTATCAATTGGTCAACGTAGCGGTGTGGGACAACTTGGATGCAGTGCGGGCCGCGACCGCACAGCCCGAGTTCCAGGCCATGGTGGGTGAGGCCGGCACGCGGTTCGGCGCGATTGCCCATCCGGGCGTCTACACGACGATCGTCGAGGCGACTGCGGACTAGTGTCGTGAGTCGTTAATTCGTGACCAGAACCCACACCTGGATGCGTCAACTCAACGCCGACAACACTCAACGCCGACAACATGGGTACGGGGATCCAGACCCGCAACAACTCCCGCCCCCTTCGCGTGGGCCATGACCGCCCGATCACATAGGGAAAATCCGTCGGCGACCACGGCAGACGAATCACGAATCACGACAGTAGCGCCGAAATTGCACTCAGGGCTGTTGGCGGTGTGCAGCTCGATTAACGACCCTGCGTGCAATCTCGCCGCTAGGTAGCGCAGCCGGTGTAGGTCAGGTCAGCTCGACCCCAAGTCCACCTACATCTCTCGCCAACTACTGCGCATGAATTAACGACTCACGACACTAGAGACGGGCGGCGAGTTCGGTGCCCTGCTTGATCGCGCGCTTCGCGTCGAGCTCGGCCGCTACCGCCGCTCCGCCGATGATGTGCGGCTCTATGCCTTTGCGGCGCAGCCCGTCCTCGAGCTCACGCACCGGCTCCTGGCCGGCACAGATCACCACGTTGTCGACGGCCAGCACCCTGGGATCGGTGCAATCCGACCCGAAGCTGATGTGCAGGCCGTCGTCATCGATGCGTTCGTAGTTGACGCCCGAAAGCTGTTGCACACCCTTCGCTTTCAGCGAGGCGCGGTGCACCCAACCCGATGTCTTGCCGAGCCCCTTGCCCTGCGGGCCCTTCGTCCGCTGCAGCAGGTAGACCTCACGGGCCGCCGGTACGGGTATCGGCGTGGTCAGCGCGCCGCGTGCCTCCTGCGGGTCGGCCACGCCCCACTCCGCCTTCCACTCCTTGAGATGTTGTGGCGACCTCGGATATTCGGCCGGCTCAGCCGGCGTGGTCACCAGAAACTCGCTGACGTCGAAGCCGATGCCGCCCGCGCCGACGACGGCGACCGTCTTGCCGATCGGCTTACCCATGATCGCCTCGGCGTAGGACAGCACCATCGGGTGGTCGATGCCGGGGATGTCGGGGATCCGCGGCGTGACGCCGGTGGCCAGCACAACTTCGTCGTATCCGGCCAGCTCCTGCACGCCCGCGCGGGTTTTCAGCCGCACGTCGACGCCGTGTTTTTCGAGCATCCGCCTGTAGTACCTGATGGTCTCGCTGAACTCTTCCTTACCGGGAATCCTTCTGGCCATGTCGAATTGGCCGCCGATGACATCGCCGGCCTCGAACAGCGTGACCTCGTGGCCGCGCTGGGCGGCAGTCACCGCGGCGGCCAGCCCGGCGGGGCCCGCCCCCACCACCGCGATGTGTCGGGTGCACCGGGTCGGTGAGAGCACCAGGTCGGTCTCGCGCCCGGCTCGCGGGTTCAGCAGGCACGACACCTTCTTGTGCACGAAGGCGTGATCCAGGCACGCCTGGTTGCATGAAATACAGGTGTTGATTTCGTCGGCCGTGTCGGCCTGCGCCTTGTTCACCCAGTCCGGGTCGGACAGCAACGGGCGCGCCATCGAGATCAACTGCACGTGCGTGCCGGCGAGCGCCTGCTCGGCGGCCTGCGGCATGTTGATGCGGTTCGACGCCACCACCGGGATATCGACGTGTTCAGCCACCGCGCTGCTGATGTCCACGAATGCGCTGTTGGGCACGGACGTGACGATCGTCGGCACCCGCGCCTCGTGCCAGCCGAAGCCGGAGTTGATCATCGTTGCCCCGGCGGCTTCGACTTCCGTTGCCAGCACGATGATTTCGTCCCAGCTCTGGCCGTCCTCCACATAGTCAGCCATCGACATGCGGTAGCAGATGATGAAGTCCGGCCCGACCGCGGCACGGGTACGACGCACGATCTCGACCGGGAATCGACGGCGCTTCTCGGGCGAACCGCCCCACGCGTCGGTGCGCTTGTTCGTGCGGGGCGCCAGGAACTGGTTCAGCAGATAGCCCTCGCTGCCCATGATCTCGACCCCGTCGTAGCCCGCGTCGCGGGCGAGTTCCGCACAACGCGCGAAGTCGCCGATGGTGCCTTTGACGTCGCGCAGCGCCCGCGGCCGGAACGGGTTGATCGGTGCCTTGATCGCCGACGCGCTCACCGAAAGCGGGTGGTAGGCATAGCGTCCCGCGTGCAGGATCTGCAGCAGGATCTTGCCGCCTTCGTCGTGCACGGCGTCGGTGATGGCGCGATGCCTGACGCGCGTCCGACGACGACGCCATCTGCGACGCGAACGGTAGCAGCCACCCGGTGCGATTCGGCGCGTAGCCACCGGTGATGATCAGCCCGACGCCGCCGCGGGCGCGTTCGGCGAAGTATGCGGCAAGTCGGTCGGTGTCGCGGGCGCGATCCTCCAGGCCGGTGTGCATCGAGCCCATCACGACCCGGTTGCGCAGCGTAGTGAACCCAAGATCCAATGGCGACAACAGGTTTGGGTAGGGACCGGTCACGCGTTCTCCTTCAAAGCTGACGCCACCTCGTCGAGCCATTCCACGGCGCTCTCCTCGGCGCGGATGCCGCCGCGCAGCACCAGGTATTGGTGCAGCGTGCCGCCGCTGAGCACGCTTGGGTCGGGGAACTGCCGCTTCTCGAAACCGCGATAGGTATCAAGCAGTTCGGCGCGTTCGGCACGCAAGGCGCTTGCCTGCTCGCGCAGCGCAGTGATGTCGCCATGGGCGGCTGCGCGGATCTTGAGAGCCAGATCGCGCGTGCGGCGGTCGGTGACCGAACTGCCGCGTCCGGTCAGCGGTTCGGCGATCCAGCGGGCCAACTCGGCGCGGCCCGCATCGGCCACGGTGTACACCTTCTTATCCGGCCGGCCCTGCTGGACGACGGGCGTGGAGTGCACCCAGCCGTCGTCCTCCATCGCCCGCAGCGTGCGATAGATCTGCTGATGGGTGGCGCTCCAGAAAAAGCCGATCGACCGGGCGAACCGGCGGGCCAGCTCGTAACCGGAGCCGGACTGTTCGCACAGCGACACGAGGATCGCGTGAGGAAGTGCCACGCCGGCAGCCTACGGTGAATCCGCCGCGCTATGCAATTTGTTGCAGTGCAACCAAGCGCATACGCGGCGGATTCTTCAGGTCAGCACCAGTTCACGCTGACGTCGGTGCCTCCGTTGTTGACGTGCACCGAGCAGTCCGCCATGGCTGGGCTGGCCAACCCGAGGGACATCACGGCGAACGTGGCGGCAGTGGCTAGGCCGAGGGCGATTTTCTTCATTTTGACTCCCGAAAATTGAGCTTAGCTAAGCTAAGCGGTTGCTATGTAACACAACGGCTTCGTCGCGGCGGATCTTCCCGCGGACAACGGTTTTCACCCAATTCGCAAGCCATCACAGCGCAGTCAGTCGTGTGGCCGGGGTCACACAAGGTGAGGAGCAGCGGCAAGGCCGCGTCGGATAGGTATGTCCCTAGTCGTGCTGTATGTGCAACGTCTAGTATCAGTAACCACGCGCCACCCATAACCGGGGCGGCGTAGTAGTTAGGGCACACTGAGACAGGCGTCCAAGTAGCCGCATCGGATACTTGCAGCGACTTTTCGGCGGGCCGAGCATGACTGCCCCACTGATCTGGTAGATCGAGAGGACTTGAGGAGCGCTCAGTGACGTACACGATTGCCGAACCCTGCGTCGACATCAAGGACAAGGCCTGCATCGAGGAGTGCCCTGTCGACTGCATCTACGAGGGCGCACGCATGCTGTACATCCATCCCGACGAATGCGTCGACTGTGGCGCATGCGAGCCGGTCTGCCCGGTCGAGGCCATCTACTACGAAGATGATGTGCCTGATCAATGGACGGGATACACCCAGATCAACGCGGACTTCTTCTCGGAGCTGGGTTCACCCGGCGGTGCGTCCAAGGTCGGGATGACCGAGAACGACCCGCAGTCGGTCAAGGATCTGCCGCCCCAGGGTGAGGACTGACACGGCCAGACCCGACGTGGCACGCCGCGGCATCTCTGCGGGGCTGCCGGTATTTCCCTGGGACACTCTCGCTGACGCGACGGCATTGGCGCGTTCTCATCCCGACGGCATCGTCGACCTGTCCGTCGGCACACCGGTCGACCCCGTCGCGCCACTGATCCGCGAGGCCCTGGCCGCCGCGAGCGGCGCACCGGGCTATCCGACCACCGCAGGCACCCCCGCACTTCGCGCGTCGGCGGTGGCTGCACTGCACCGCCGCTACGGCGTCACCGGCCTGACCGAGGACGCCGTCATCCCGGCGATCGGTACTAAGGAACTCATCGCCTGGCTGCCGACGCTTCTCGGGCTCGGCCCCGAGGACATCGTCGTGGTCCCCGAATTGGCCTATCCGACTTATGAAGTCGGTGCGCGGCTGGCGGGCGCGCAGGCGCTACTCGCCGACTCGTTGACGCAGATCGGTCCACGCTCACCGGCGTTGGTCTATCTGAACTCGCCGAGTAACCCGACCGGTGCCGTGCTCGGCGTCGACCACCTACGCAAGGTCGTCGGGTGGGCGCGTGAGCGCGGTGCGGTCGTCGCGTCCGACGAGTGCTACCTCGGCCTTGGCTGGGATGCCGAACCCGTCTCTGTGCTACACCCCACGGTCTGCGACGGCGACCACACCGGCCTGCTGGCCATTCATTCGCTGTCCAAGACCTCGTCGCTGGCCGGCTACCGGGCCGGCTTCGTCGCCGGGGACCCCGCCTTGGTCGCCGAACTGCTCGCGGTCCGAAAGCATGCGGGGATGATGATGCCGACGCCCGTGCAGGGCGCGATGGTGGCCGCACTCGACGACGACGCGCACGAACGCGAACAGCGTGAGCGCTACGCGCGACGTCGCGATTCGCTGCTGCCCGCAGTGCAGGCGGCGGGCCTGACCGTCGACCACTCCGAGGCAGGGCTCTATCTGTGGGCCACCCGCGGCGAGCCGTGTCGCGACACCCTGGCGTGGCTGGCGCAGCGCGGAATCCTCGTCGCTCCCGGCGAGTTCTACGGGCCCGGCGGCTCGCATCATGTGCGAATCGCGTTGACCGCCATCGACGAACGGATCGCTGCGGCCGTCGAACGGCTTGCCACCTAGCGGGTATTGGCCCACCGACTCGGTGTTGCAATGGACCACCGAAGACACGGTGTCCGGCAGTAGCGTTCATGGCATGCTGCGCATCGGGCCTTCTCCAACGAACACGCTCGACATGCTGCTACACGAAAGTCCGCGCATCGCAGCGAATTCGGCGGCGATGATCGCGACGGTCACGATCCCGCCGGGTGATCCTGGTTCAGGCCCGCACCGCCACTCGGGTCCGGTGTTCGGCTATGTGCTCGAAGGTGAAATCCTCTTCGAGCTCGAGGGTGAACAGCCCTGCCCGATCAAAGCAGGCGAGGCGTTCTGGGAGCCCGGCTTCGAGGTCGTGCACTACCAGGCGGCGAACCTGCGCGCCGACATCGCCAGCAAGTTCGTGGTGGTCATGCTCTGCGCGCCCGACGTGCCGATGATGACCTTCCTCGACGAAGCCGAGATCGGTGAGCGCGCGCATCTGCGGCGCTTCACTTGACGCTGAACCTGCAATACCGTCGTGGGGTGAGCGACTATGACGTGGAGGCCGTCGACCGGCTGCCCTTCACGACCCCGGAGAAGTCGGCGCGCTACCGCACCGAGGACTACCAGGGCGCCGCGGGTCTGAACTGGTACACGACCGATCCCACGTTGCAAGCCACGATGGCCTACTACCTGCGTCCCGACGAACTCGCCGTCGCCGAACCGCACCTGACGCGCATCGGCGCGTTGATGGGCGGTCCGGTGACACGGTGGGCCGAGGAGACCGATCGCAACCCGCCCCGGCTGGAGCGCTACGACCGGTGGGGACACGACGTCAGCCGCGTCATCATGCCGACGTCATTCAATGAATCCCGACGTGCCGTGCTGGACGCCCAGAAGGCGCTGAAGAGCGACGCCAAGAGCGCGGGCACCGACTATTCGCTGGCGGTGTTCGCATCCAACTACCTGCTCAACCAGGCCGATATCGGGATGGGGTGCGCGCTCGGCACCGGCGGCGGCATGGTGAAGGCGTTGGTTGCGGCGTACGCGCCGCCTGATGTGCGAGACCACGTGCTGGCCAAGTTCGAATCCGGCGAGTGGGAAGGCGAGACGGCCCAGCTGCTGACCGAGCGAACCGGTGGATCCGACCTCGGCACGCTGGAGACGACCGCGACGCGCACCGGAGATGCGTGGCTGCTCAACGGATTCAAGTGGTTCGCTTCGAATTGCAATGGCGAGGCGTTCGTCGTACTGGCGAAGCCCGAAGGGGCGCCCGACTCGAGCCGCGGCGTCGCGAGCTTCCTCGTGCTGCGGACCCGACGCGACGGCTCACGCAACGGCGTGCGGGTCCGTCGCCTCAAGGACAAGCTCGGCACGCGCTCCGTCGCCTCCGGTGAGATCGAGTTCGTCGACGCCGAGGCGTTCCTGCTCTCCGGTGAGGCGAGCGGCGATGCCGGCCCGTCCGACGGCAAGGGCCTTGGCCGCATGATGGAGCTGACCAACGCCGCGCGCCTGGGCATCGCGCTGTTCGCGCTCGGCAATGCGCGGCGCGCACTGGTCGAGTCGCTGTGCTACGCCAGGCGGCGGCAGGCGTTCGGCGATGCACTGATCGACAAGCCGTTGATGCGACGCAAATTGGCCGAGATGATCGTCGACGTCGAGGCCGCGCAGGCGCTGGTGTTCGACGGCACCGGCGCCGCCAACCACCGGCAGCCAAGACAGGTTCGCCAGCGGATCGCCGTACCCGTCACCAAGCTGAAGGTCTGCAGGCTCGGCATCACGATGGCCTCCGACGCAATCGAAATCCACGGAGGCAACGGCTATATCGAAACCTGGCCGGTGGCAAGGCTGTTGCGCGATGCGCAGGTGAACACGATCTGGGAGGGGCCCGACAACATTCTCTGCCTGGATGTGCGGCGCGGTATCGAAAGGGCCCAGGCCCACGAGTCGCTGCTGCAACGCCTGCACGACGCGGTGTCGGTGTCCGACGCAGACGACATCACTGCGCTCGTGGCCCGCCGCGTCGAGGATCTTGACGCAGCCATCACCGCATGGAGCAAGTTCGACGGCGCGGTCGCCGAGGCCCGCCTGTTTCCTCTCGCGCAGTTCATGGGGGACGTGTACGCAGGCGCTCTGCTGACCGAGCAGGCCGCCTGGGAACGCGCCGAAAACCGAACGGACCGAAAGGCTCTCGTGGCCCGGCTCTATGCACAGCGGTATCTGGCAGACCCTGGACCGCTTCGCGGACTCGACGCCGACGGCGACGAAGCCATCGAGCGCTTTGACGAGCTCGTCGAGGGCGCGCTCGTCGTCTAACCTCGCTCGGTCGCGCGTAGTCCCAGCGCGAGGACGAGGCGGTCGTCGGGATCGTTCAGCGATGTCGACAACAGCTTCTCGATACGACGGATGCGGTAGCGCACCGTGTTCGGGTGCACGTGCAGCCGCTGGGCCACCGCGGCGATGTCGCCGAACCCGTCCAGATACGCGGCCAACGTGTCGGCCAGCATCGGGTCCTGCCCGCGCAGCTCGCGCACCCGCGGGTCGACGAGCCGTTGCTGACCCGCCACATGCGCGACGATTTCGTCGAGTAGCACCGTCGTATGCGCCTCGTCGAGCGACGTCACCTGACCGATGGCGGTGGGATGACGCTCGGCGCTGTCGAAGACCCGGTCCACTTCGGCGCGGGCCGCAGCGGCACCGCTCAGGCCGGACAGCGGGGCGGCGATCACCGCTCGCAGTGTCAGGCCCAGCTCGCGTCGCAGTGCCGCGACCATGCCCCGCACCCACGATGTCAGCGACGACGCTGCCCCGGTCTTCGGCAACAGCACGTACACCCGCTCGCCCGTCGACGCCACCTGCGCGTCGGACCGAAAAGCGCTCGCGCTCAATGCAATCACGTTGGCCGGTACCGCGGTGCCCTCGGCGCGGAACCCGACCAACGCGGCTCGGCCGTCGTCGCTGATACCAAGCTCGCGGGCGACGGCGCGGACGTCGACGTCGTCCTCACCGAGTCCGAGCAGGTTCCCAATCAGCACCGCGTGCGTCGACGGCGCTGCCGCCAGCCGCGACATGATCCGCGCCGCGAGCACCGCCCCGCCGCGCAGCACCTCCTCGACGTCGTCGGCCAACGGCGCCGAACCCTGCTGTAGCCAGATGCTGCCCGCGAACCCTGGCGGTCGCCGCGGATCTGTTCCGGGCAGGTGGATGCCGACGGCGAGCCGTGGCCGCAGGCCCAACTCCGGTCGTTCGGCGACGCGCACGACGTCGCCGCCGGCCTGCAACGCGTCGAAGATGCCCCACTGGCCGATCCACTGCAGGTGCTCGGGCGGCCCCGCGCGGCCGAGGATGGTCAGCCGGCGCAGATCGTCGGCCTCATCGTTGGACGCCGAGTAGGCCAGCACATGGGATTGCTCGTCCTCGATGCTGATCATCCCGTGGGTGCGGTCGGCGATCGACTGCGCGAGCCCGAACAGGTCGGTGCCGGAGTCGTTCAGCGGGTCGCCGCGGCGGCCGTGATGCTCGAATGCATGGTTGACGAGTTTGTACAGCAGCTCCCAGCGGGCGCGGGGTTCGACGGCGACCACCGCAGTGCCCAGCGCCGCCGCCTGTTTCACCGCGGCCGGTGACGGCTCCTTGACGAAGATCGCTGCGGGCGCGCTCCCGGCGCCGTGGATCTGTTGCGCTATCCAGCCGACCGCCTCGGCGTCCGACACCCCGAGCAGGAAGAACAGGTCGGCAGAGCCGGCGCCGATGGCCAGGCCGAGCCGGATGTCGTCGATGTCGACCAGCGCAACGGACCCCACCGGCATGTCCAGCCCGCGGGGCGCCTCGACCAGCGTGACCATCGTGCGGTCCAGTGCCAGCAGCAGCTGCCCGAGCGACAGTCCTTCCGCTCGTTCTGCCATCGACGCTCCTTTGTCTGATTCGACTATAAATCGTCGGCGGCCTTGTCCGATCGGCCATCGGTTATCAATGCCCGAAAAGGGGATCCTTACTGCATGGATGCCGTTACAGACGTTCCGACGCCGGCCAACGAGCCGGTCCACGAATACGCACCGAACAGCCCCGAACGTTCGCGACTCGTCACCGCGCTGACCGAACTGGACGACGACCCGATCGACCTGCCGCACGTCATCGGCGGCGTGCACCGGATGGGCGGCGGTGAACGCATCGACGTGGTGCAGCCGCACCGCCATTCCGCCAAACTGGGCACCTTCACCAACGCAGAGCGTTCGGACGCGACCGCCGCCATCGACGCGGCCATGGCCGCCAAGGAAGCATGGGCGAACACTCCGTTCGACGAGCGCGCCGCGGTCTTCCTGCGCGCCGCCGACCTGCTGGCCGGGCCATGGCGCGCGAAACTCTGCGCCGCGACCATGCTCGGCCAGTCGAAATCGGCCTACCAGGCTGAGATCGACGCGGCCTGCGAGCTGATCGACTTCTGGCGGTTCAACGTCGCATTCGCCCGAGAGGTCATGGCGCAGCAGCCGATCAACGCCCGCGGGGTGTGGAACCGCACCGACTACCGGCCGCTCGAGGGCTTCGTCTACGCCATCACCCCGTTCAACTTCACCGCGATCGCCGGCAACCTGCCCAGCGCGGCGGCGCTGATGGGCAACACCGTCGTGTGGAAGCCGTCACCGACGCAGACCTTCGCCGCCTACCTGACGATGCAGCTCATGGAGGCCGCAGGGCTGCCGCCGGGCGTGATCAACCTGCTCGCAGGCGACGGGATCGCGGTTTCCGATGTGGCACTGGCCGATCCGCGGCTGGCCGGCATCCACTTCACCGGCTCCACTGGCACATTCCAGCACCTGTGGCGTGAGGTCGGCACGAACATCGACCGCTATCACACCTATCCGCGGTTGGTCGGCGAGACGGGCGGCAAGGACTTCGTGCTGGCGCATCCGTCCGCGCGGCCCGATGTGTTGCGTACCGCGCTCATCCGCGGCGCATTCGACTACCAGGGGCAGAAGTGCTCGGCCGCCTCGCGGGCGTTCGTTCCGCGCTCGGTGTGGCAGTCGATGGGCGACGACTTCCTCGGCGCGACCGAGGCTTTGAGCTACGGCGATGTCACCGACCTGTCCAACTTCGGTGGAGCGCTCATCGACGACCGTGCGTTCACCAAGAATGTCAAGGCCATCGAACGCGCCAAGGGCGCTGCAGGCGTCACGGTCGCCGTCGGCGGCGAATACGACGACAGCGAAGGCTATTTCGTTCGGCCGACGGTGCTGTTGTCCGACGACCCCGGCGACGAGTCGTTCTCCACCGAGTACTTCGGCCCGATCCTGTCGGTGTACGTCTATCCCGACTCGGACTACGAGCAGATGCTCGAGGTCGTCGACAGCGGCGCGAAGTACGCGCTGACCGGTGCGGTGATCGCCGACGACCGCGACGCAGTGCTGCAGGCCGAGAACCGGCTGCGCTTCGCGGCGGGCAACTTCTACGTCAACGACAAGCCCACCGGCGCGGTCGTGGGTCAGCAGGCATTCGGCGGCTCCCGCGCGTCGGGCACCAACGACAAGGCCGGTTCGGCCCTGAACCTGCTGCGATGGACGTCGGCCCGGTCGATCAAGGAGACGTTCGTCCCGCCCACCGACCACAACTACGCGCATATGGAGACGACGTGATGGCCGAGCTCTTCCACCGGGTCGCGCGCCCGGCGATCCTGGCGGCCAGCAGGTCGGACGGGTTGCGACGCACCGCCGAGCGGCTGCCGGTGACCCGGGGCGTGGTGCACCGCTTCGTGCCGGGAGAGACGGTCGCCGACGCGCTGAACTCTGTTGCGCAACTGCGGGATAGCCGACGCATGGTCAGTATCGACTATCTGGGTGAGGACACCACCGAGGTCGAAGACGCCGAGAAAACGGTGCGCGCATACCTGGCACTGCTCGATGCGCTCGGCGCACGCGAGGAATCGCGCAGCAACGCCGTGCGGCCGCTCGAGGTGTCGCTGAAACTGTCGGCGCTCGGGCAGGCCCTGCCGCGAGACGGTGAGAAGATCGCCCGCGACAACGCCCATACCGTCTGCGAACGGGCGCAGAGCGTCGGCGCATGGGTGACCGTCGATGCCGAGGACCACACCACCACGGACTCGACCTTGTCGATCGTGCGGGACCTGCGCAATGACTTCCCTTGGCTGGGAACCGTTTTGCAGTCGTACCTGAAACGCACCCAGGGGGACTGCGAGGAATTCGCCGCCTCCGGTGCCCGAATCAGGTTGTGCAAGGGCGCCTATGACGAGCCGGCATCGGTGGCCTACCGCGATCGCGACGACGTCACCGCCTCCTACCTGCGCTGCCTCCAGGTGCTGATGGCAGGATCCGGCTACCCGATGGTGGCCTCGCACGATCCCGAGATCATCGCCGCGGTACCTGCACTGGCTCGCGAGAACAATCGCGGCGTGGACGATTTCGAGTACCAGATGCTGTACGGCATCCGCGACGCCGAGCAGCGGCGGCTTGCCGACGAGGGCAACCAGGTCCGGGTCTACGTCCCGTTCGGCACGCAGTGGTACGGCTACTTCGTGCGCAGGATCGCCGAGCGCCCGGCGAACCTGACGTTCTTCCTGCGCGCGCTCGCCGAGCGTCGGCACTGACTCCCGTGTAACCCCTGCGCCTATCTCTTGGTGAGACGTTCCGCAGCAGTGGATCGGTAACCACCACGGAGGTATGGCAATGAGAACGTTTGCGATTGCGATCGCTGTCGGCGGTGCGCTGACGGCCGCGACCCTCGGATTCACCGGTGTGGCCACGGCCGCCCCGACCGGAGCCGGTTCGGCGAGCGATGTCGTGCAAAGCCTGAAAGCGCAGGGCTACAACGTCATGATCAACGGCACAACGTCAGGACCGTTGTCGGAGTGCACTGTCACCGGGGTCCACAATCCCGATACGACGGGTCGTGCCGCGGGTCTCACGACGGTGTACGTCGACGTGGATTGCCCGCCCACGAACAACTGACCGGCTCAGCGGACGGGGAACGCTGCCACATCCATGATGACGCTGCCGTCGCACGGTCCGCCGTAGATGTCCGTGCGCCAGCTGCCACGCAGCGTTCCGTCTGATTGAGGTGTGTAGTAGGCAACCGACTTGGCCGGGCTCCACGCCTTCGGAACACCCTCACCCATATAGCAATCCCACTGCCACTCGTAGATGTGTACCCAGGTTTGGCCGTTCCAGGTGTATCGGGGCGGCAGAGGGAGCGTGGGGTTGGCCGGCTTGGGCCCGTCGACGACCGTCGCGATGCACTGGCCACTGGAGCAGTCGGTGACGAAGTTGTACACGTCGCTGAAGTCAGGCTCCGACTGGCGAGCGGCCATGCTGGTGCCCGTCTTCTCGCCGGCGTATCGCAACAGCGAATACTTCCCGTTCCAAACCTGGCCCGCGGCACCGGCGACCGGCACGACGACGATGTTCGCGCCGACCAGTACGGCGGCGAACAGCGGCATGCACATTCGAGACAGCCCGGCCTTCACCGGGGCACAGCGTAGCCGCGACGCGCTGCAATACCGCGGATTACGACGACGTGTCCACCATCGGGAACGAATGATGTTCGTGCACAACGACCCAGCGGTCCCCGCCTTTGCGCAGCCCGACGGTAATCCGCAGCCTGTTGTCCGGGTTGGCCGCGAATTCGTCGGCGGTGCCGCATCGCAGGAGCGCATGCGCAAACGCGACGTCGGTGCCGGCCGTAACTTGCAGCTCGACGAGCTCGAACTCGGCGCCCCGGCGCAGCCATTCGAAGAACGGTGGCCACGACTTGCGGTATTCGTCGAGCCCGCGCACGCCGTCGTACGGCGGAGGCACATCGAACATCACGATGTTCGGACTATGGTCTGCCAGCACCCCATCGAGGTCCTGCGCGCGTACCGCGTCGACCCAGCGGGTGATCACGCTGCGGACGGCCGCTTCGTCAGTCATCGCTTTTCATTTCGTACTTGGTGGCACCGCCCGTTTCGTCGGTGCCGAACGCATGCACGGCGGCGGGGTCGATTCTGTAGACCGGCCACGGCGGAGGTCCAGCGGACGGGGCGCTGTATTCGGCGGTCAGCGCGTCGCCGTCGACCTGTGCGGGCCAGCCGTTTCGCCGGAACGCCTCGACGACGGTGTTGAGCTCGGAGGCATCTGTGACCCGTTCGGCTTGCCCCTCCACGACGAGGTCGAAACGCTTTGTGGCGATGCTGAGGACACATCGCGAATCGGCCGCGATGTTGCGTGACTTGCGCGTCCCGGGACCGGAGTTGAAATACAGGACGCCGTCGACCTGGACCGTGCCGAGTGGTCTCACGTGCGAGGTTCCGTCCGGATTCGTCGTCGTGAGCCACGATGTGTGGCGGTCGGGCCCGCCGGTCCCAGGGGCCTGCGAGTGATCGCTGGCCAGTGTGTCGCGCACTCGCTCCCACTCGATGGCAGGCAGGTCATAGCCGCTCAGATTGCGTTGCGTGATGGACATGTCTAAGTAGACCGCCGTCGGTCGCCGAACTCATCGGTTGGCATCTAGTTAGTTCCGAAACGGCCGTCAGTCCCTTGGGTCAATGCCTGAGTTTTATCGGATCGTTGAGGTCTTGTTACAGACCGACGGATTCCGGGGGCTGATGGTTGTTCGTCAGTTATGGCCTCGGGTTAGCAAACGCTTGATTGGGTAGTCCTGCTGCGCCATTCGGGGTTCACGCGTTGTTCAAGCCCGCTCGCCCGGAGGGGACCGCCACGCCGCCGCCAACCGCCATTGTTCAACAAACTCCTCGGCCGGCTCCACCACTGCCTACATCACGGGCAGACCTTCGACGAGGCCAAGGCCTTTCCGACGCCGCTGTGCGACGCGGCCTAGCGACACTTCAGTCGCGAACCTTGACGACCCCCTTATTTCTTTAGAAACGACCGGGTCACCGGATGACGCGGTAGCGCAGGTGGGCCACGCCCGGGGCCTCGAGCACGCGGACGAGCTCAAGTGTGGGCTTGCCCGCCTCGAAGCCGTCGAGAAGGCGCTCACCCGACCCGAGGATGACCGGGTTCACTTGGAGGTCGATCTCGTCGACGAGCCCAGCCTCGATCGCCTGCCGGGCGCATGAGGCTCCTCCCGCGATGGAGATGGCCCGACCACCAGCAGCCGCCTTAGCTTGGGCGTATGCGGATTCGATCCCGTCGGTGACGAAATGAAAGGTGGTTCCGCCTTCCATGTCGATCGGGTCGTGCGCGTGGTGGGTCAGGACATAGACCGGGCAACGGTACGGCGGAACGTCACCCCACCACCCCCTCCAATCCGAGTCACCCCACTCGCCACGAATCGGGCCGAACATGTTGCGGCCCATGATCGTTGCCCCTATGCCGTCCATCATGTCCGAGATCACTTGCCGGTTAACTGGATGGTCCTTGGTTGGGCCGAGGTGCCACTCGTGAAGCGCTTTGCCGCCGACGCCGAGCGGGTGCTCCTCACACTGGTTGGGCCCCGCGACGTAGCCGTCGGCAGAGATCGACATCGAAAGATTAGTTCTGGTCACAGGACCTCCGTTTTGGCAGGCGATTCCGTTGGGTACGTCTAGGCAGACTGCGGCGGCCTGCGAAACTCACCGGTATCGGAGCTGCTGCGTGGATCACGCCTCTCGCAGCAGCAAACCACTTCGCCGTCACGCCGCCCGATGCAAAAGTACCTCGGCGCTGAACGGTTTCGCGTCCATCTCGTTGGTTCCGTTGACCCGGACGGGGCAACACACTTGAAAACTTAGAACCATCGGAGGTCTGTAACGCTTCTGCCCCAACCACGCACTGCACCGTAGATCGAAATGATCGACAGAAGCCCGGAACGGAACCGAAAATGAGGATTCAGAAGCTCTCGGCTCGGCCGGCGACATCGTGAAAGGCCTTCAGGCGCTGGGCTACAACGTGATGCTCAACGGCACCCAGTTCGGGCCGTTGTCGACGTGCGCGGTCACCGGAGTGCACAACCCGGCCGGGCCCGACGCCGTCGAAACCACGGGTCGAGTCACCACGTTCACCACGTCTACGTCGACATTCCTGCCCGTCCACCAACAACTGATCATCGGCGACGCCCCCTGCAGTCGATAAGCAGCGGGTGTGGCCCATCCCCGGCGCCTCGACAACGCGAAGGCCGAATTGGCCGCCTGGGAGCGGGTCGGCCGGGCGGCTGTCTTCGACGACTAGCCCCGGCTGACGAAGCGGCCCGAGAGTGAGGCGGTGAAGCGCCGCGAGGGCGAGAGCGCCGCCATCATCCGCATCGCCTTGGTGCCTGCTCCGGGGATCACGTTGACGCGCCCGGCCCGCATCGCGTCGTAGCCCGCCTTGGCGACCGGCGCAGCGTCCATGAAGTACCTGTCGAGCCGTGACGTGCTGGTCAAACCGGCAGTGGACATGAACTGGGTGCGGGTGGGGCCCGGCGCCAGGTGCGTGCACGTGACGCCGGTGCCGCGCAGGTCGTCGGCCACACACTCGGAGAAGCTCCTGACGAACGCCTTGCTTGCGGCGTATCCCGCCTCCAGCCCGTGCGGGATGACGTAGGCCGCGATCGAGCCGACGTTCAGGATCGCCCCACGACCCGCCTGCACCATCCGCTTCGCGTAGAGGAGCGTGAGGTCCGTCGTGGTGACGACGTTCAGCTGGACCATCCGCGACACCGCGGCGGGATCAGAGTCCTGGACCGTCAGGCCGAGGATGCCGAAGCCCGCATTGTTGACGAGATACTCGATGTCGACGCCGAGCGCGTCGACGCGGGCCACGAGGTCGGCGCCGGCACCGGGCTGTGCGAGGTCCATCGTGATGGTGTCCACCCGGATCCCGTGGCGAGATCGCAACTCCTCGGCGAGCGCGGTGAGCTCGGCGACGCTGCGGTCGCTGGATATCGCGACCACGTCGATGCCGTCGGCGGCGAAAAGGCCGGCGAGTTCGCGTCCTATGCCGCTGGATGCGCCGGTGATGAGGGCTGCGGTCACGGGTTCTCCTTTTCAGTCACACGCTCAACATGAAGAGCGCCCATGCCGCGAGCGACTGGGCGTCGGTGATGTCCCCGTCGCGCATCATCTGCTCGACGTCCGCGCGGCTGAACCACTCGCTGTGCATGTCCTGCTCGGTGTGCTCGCGTTCGTGCTCACCCTCGGTGATGCCCGAGGCGACGAAGACCGTTCCGCGCTGGCTGCTCATCCCGGCCGCGACGTCAAGCAGCCCGATCGCGACCATCGACTCGGCGCGCAGGCCGGTCTCCTCGCGCAGCTCGCGGTGCGCCAGTTCGACGGGTTCCAAGTCGGCCCGACCCGGTGCGGTGCCCTGCGGGAACTCCCAGCGCCGCAGGCCGAGCGGATACCGGAACTGCTCGACGAGCCGGAATCGGTCGCCATCGTGTGCGATGACCAGCGCATACGCCGGCTTGTCGACGACGCCGTAGATGCCTGCCGAACCGTCGGGGCGGCGGATCTCATCCTCGCGCACCGTCATCCAGTCGTTGCGGTACACCTCGCGCGACGCGATGCGCTGGATGTGGTCCACGCGCCAAGTATGCCGACGGGAAGCCAAGCGACCCGGCTAGCATCGCTGACGTGCTGCTCGAGTCGCTGAATCCGACAACCGCTGCGAACGGGGCCGATATCGGCGACGCGGTGCGGATCGACGGTGCCCTGCTGAGCCGCAGCGATCTCGTCGGCGCCGCGACGTCGGTGGCCGAGCGAATCGGGACCGCTCAGCGGGTGGCGGTGCTGGCCAGGCCGACCGCGACGACCGTGCTGGCCGTGACGGGATGCCTGATCGCCGGCGTGCCGGTCGTTCCGGTACCTGCCGATGTCGGTGCCGCCGAACGACGGCACATCGTCACCGACTCCGGCGCGCAGGTGTGGTTGGGGGAGCGGCCCGACGAACCCGAGGGCCTGCCGCATATCCCGGTGCGGCTGCATGCCCGTTCGTGGCATCGCTACGCCGAACCGCCGCCCGAGGCGACCGCGCTGATCATGTACACGTCGGGGACCACCGGACCCCCGAAGGGCGTCGTGATGAGCCGCCGTGCCATTGCCGCAGGCATCGATGCGCTTGCCGAGGCGTGGCAGTGGACGCCCGAGGACACCCTGGTGCACGGCCTTCCGTTGTTCCACATTCACGGGCTGGTGCTCGGGTTGCTGGGCTCGTTGCGGATCGGAAACCGCTTCGTGCACACCGGAAAACCCACGCCTGCCGGGTACGCCGAAGCTCGCGGTTCGCTGTACTTCGGGGTGCCGACGGTGTGGTCACGGGTGGCCGCCGACGCCGACGCCGCCAGGGCGCTGTCGTCGGCCCGACTGCTGGTGTCGGGCAGCGCGCCGCTGCCCGTGCCGGTCTTCGAAAAGCTTGCCGAGCTCACCGGCCACGAGCCGGTGGAGCGCTACGGCGCTTCTGAAACCTTGATCACCCTGAGCACCCTGGCCGCGGGCGAACGTCGCCCTGGTTGGGTTGGTCTGCCGTTGCGCGGTGTGCAGACGCGGCTGGTGGACGACGACGGAGCGCCTGTGCCGCACGACGGTGAAACCATTGGGCGACTACAGGTTCAGACGCCGACGATGTTCGACGGCTACCTGAACCGGGCCGAGGCGACCGCGGAGGCATTCGACGCCGACGGCTGGTATCGCACGGGGGACGCGGCCGTGATCGACGGGGACGCCATGCACCGAATCGTCGGCCGCGAGTCGGTGGACCTGATCAAGACCGGCGGCTACCGGGTCGGCGCCGGTGAGGTGGAGACCGTGCTGCTCGGCCATCCCGGGGTGGACGAAGCCGCTGTCGTCGGATTGCCGGACGACGACCTGGGCCAGCGCATCGTCGCTTTCGTGGTCGGTGATGCCGATCCCGATGCGTTGATCAGCTTTGTCGCGGAACAACTTTCGGTACACAAGCGGCCGCGGGAAGTCCGCGTCGTGGACAGCTTGCCCCGGAACGCGATGGGCAAGGTGCTCAAGAAGGAGTTGGCAAAAGGGGCGGAGCAATGACTCCGAGACGAACGCGAGTGAGGATCGCAGCGAGGAACGAGCGAGGACCGGAGCGAGCGGGAGTCGAGCAATGACTCCGAGACGAACGCGAGTGAGGATCGCAGCGAGGAACGAGCGAGGACCGGAGCGAGCGGGAGTCGAGCAATGACTCCGAGACGAACGCGAGTGAGGATCGCAGCGAGGAACGAGCGAGGACCGGAGCGAGCGGGAGTCGAGCAATGACTCTGAAGTTCGACGAGATCTGCATCGACGCCCACGACAGCACAGCGCTGGGTGCATGGTGGGCCGAGGTGCTTGGCTGGCCGCACGACGTCGACAAGGACGGCGACATCAGACTGTATCCACCGCCGGGTGCGGGCCCCGACTGGATATTCCTCGCGGTGCCCGACGAGAAGGTGGTCAAGAACCGCATCCACCTGGACTTCAGGCCCGACGACCAACAAGCCGAGGTCGAGCGCGTGATCGCCCTGGGCGCACGGCACGTCGACATCGGCCAGGGCGAGCAGAGCTGGGTGGTGCTGGCCGATCCCGAGGGCAATGAGTTCTGCATCCTGGCCGCCGACGACTGAACTTGCCCCGCGAGCGAGCGTGTCTGTATGGCGACACGCCGCTCCATGGTGTGCATCTGCGCACGCTCACGCGCTATCATGCGGCGCCATTCTTTCATGTGCGTGCGGTGCGAGCGGCTTAGAGTGAATTGATGTCGTTACCGCTCACCGACGCCCAGCTGAACGACCTGTTCGAGGAAATCCCCGCGCTGGCCGGGCGACCGCGGGAGCTGCAGGAGCTGTCCGGCGGCCTGACCAATCGCAATGTCAAGATCACCACCCCGGACGGGGTGTATGTCGCCCGCTGCACCGATACCGCCACCAACATGCTCGGCATCGACCGCGCCCGCGAATACCACAACAGCAAGGCCGCCGAGCAGGCAGGCGTCGGTGCACGGGTGATCGACTACCGGCCCGATCTGGGCATCCTGCTGTTGAGCTACCTCGACGGAAAGACCCTGTGCAACGACGACTTCCAGCGGCCCGGCATCCTGGCCAAGGCCGCCGCCGCGATTCGGGCGTTGCACTCCGGCCCCAGATTCAAGGGCCGCTTCGACATGTTCGAGAGACAGCCGGCTTACTTGAAGACCGTGACGGACAACGGGTTTCGAATCCCGGATGACTACCTCGACCACGCGGACACCTTTGCCGCGATAGCCCGCGTGCTGACGGCGACCGATCAGACCACGGTCCCGTGCAACAACGATCTGCTCGCGGGGAACTTCATCGAAGACGGCGACAGGATGTGGCTGATCGACTACGAGTACTCGGGCAACAACGACCCGTGTTTCGAGCTGGGCAACACGTGGTGCGAGTGCGGCCTGTCCACCGACCAACTCGACGAGTTCGTCACCGCGTACTACGGGCGACCGCTGCGCCACAAGACCGCGCGCGCCCACCTGCAGGGGATTGTGGGCAGGTACGGCTGGACGCTATGGGGCTGCATTCAAAACGGTTCCAGTTCAATCGATTTTGACTTCTGGGAATGGGCGATGGAGCGATATGAGGCCGCGGTGGCCGAGTTCAAGGGGCCGAACCTGGCCCGGCTGCTCGACGACGTGCAGGCCAGCGACTGATGGCCGCCGCCGAGCTTCCCGATCGCGCTAGCGTCGTCATCGTCGGCGGCGGTGTGATCGGCACCAGCGTCGCCTACCATCTCTCCAAGCTCGGGGAGACCGACGTGGTGCTGCTCGAGCAGGGCCAACTGTCCAGCGGCACCACCTGGCACGCCGCCGGACTGGTCGGCCAGCTGCGGGCATCGGAGAGTGCGACCCGGCTAGTGCAGTACTCCACGCAGCTCTACGCCGAGCTCGAAGACGAGACCGGGCTATCCGCCGGCTACAAGTCGTGCGGAGGAGTGACGGTCGCCCGCACCGAGGACCGGATGGTTCAACTGCGCCGCACCGCGTCGAACGCGGCCGCGTTCGACATGGAGTGCGAACTGCTCAGCCCCGAGCAGGCTCTCGAGCACTACCCGGTGATGCGCGTCGACGATCTGGCCGGAGCCATCTGGCTGCCCGCGGATGGCAAGGCCAACCCGACCGATCTGACTTTCGCGCTGGCCAAGGGCGCACGAATGCGCGGCACCCGCGTTATCGAAAAGACCAGGGTCACCGGCATTCTCACTCACGACGGCCGGGTAACCGGTGTCCGCACAGATGCAGGCGACATCGAGGCGGAGATCGTCGTCAACTGCGCCGGGCAGTGGGCCAAGCAGGTCGGCGCGATGGCGGGCGTCAACGTGCCACTGCATTCGGCCGAACACTTCTACGTCGTGACCGAGCACATCGACGGCGTGCACACCGACCTGCCGATCCTGCGTGACCCCGACGGCTACACGTATTTCAAGGAGGAGGTCGGCGGCCTCGTCATTGGCGGATTCGAGCCGGAGGCCAAGCCCTGGGTGTCACCCGACGACATCCCGTACCCGTTCGAATTCCAGCTGCTGGAAGAGGATTGGGACCACTTCGAGGTCCTGATGAACAACGCGTTGCTGCGGATCCCCGCGCTCGAGGTGACCGGCATCAAGAAGTTCTACAACGGCCCGGAGAGCTTCACCCCCGACAACCAGTTCATCCTCGGCGAGGCTCCCGAACTCGACAACTTCTTCGTCGGCGCCGGCTTCAACTCCGTCGGCATCGCGACCGCGGGCGGCGCAGGGCGCGCGCTGGCGGAGTGGATCGTCAACGGCGCACCCACCAGCGACCTCACCGGCGTCGACATCCGCCGGTTCGCGCCCTTCAACGGCAACAACCGCTGGCTGCACGACCGGGTTGCCGAGGTTCTCGGCTTGCACTACGAAATCCCTTGGCCCAACCGGGAGATGAAGACGGCCCGGCCCTTCCGTCGGTCGCCGGTCCATCACCTGCTCGAGACCGCCAACGCCAACTTCGGTAGCAGGATGGGCTGGGAGCGCGCCAACTTCTTCGCCCCCGACGGAGTCGACCCGACGATCGAATACACCTGGGGCAAGCCGAACTGGCTGCCCTGGTCGGCGGCCGAACAGACCAACACCCGCACCGCGGTGACCGTGTTCGACCAAACGTCGTTCTCCAAGTATCTGATGGTCGGGCCGGACGCCGAGTCGGCGCTGCAGTGGCTCTGCACCGCCGATGTCGGGGCAGAGGTCGGCAAGGCGGTCTACACCGGGATGCTCAACGAACGCGGCACCTACGAATCCGACGTCACCGTCACCCGCATCGGAGCCGACGAGTTCTTCATCGTCAGTAGCGCCGCCACCACCGAGCGCGACAAGGACCACATCCGCAGAAACCTGCCCGCGGACGCACGCGCGTCGCTCGTCGACGTGACGTCGGCGTACGCCGTATTCGGTGTGATGGGACCGCATTCGCGTGACCTGTTGGCCACGCTGACCGAGACCGACTTGTCCGATGGAGCGTTCCCGTTCGGCACCAGCCGACAGATCTCGTTGGGGTACGCGACGGTGCGGGCGACGCGGATCACCTACGTCGGCGAATTGGGTTGGGAACTCTACGTGCCGGCCGAATTCGCGGTCGGGGTGTACCAGGACCTGATGGAGGCGGGCGAGCAGTTCGGGGTCGGCCGCGGCGGCTATTACACGATCGAGTCGATGCGCCTGGAGAAGGGCTACCGGGCCTTCGGGCGTGAACTGACGCCCGGCGAGAACCCCGTCGAGGCCGGCCTGCTGTTCGCGTGCAAGCTCAAGACCGATATCGCGTTCCTGGGCCGTGAGGCGGTCGAGAAGGCGAAAGCCGAAGGCGCGCGCCGCAAACTCGTCGGGTTCAGCGTCGATGATCCAGACGCCATGTTGTGGGGTGGCGAGTTGGTGCTTCGCGACGGGGCGGTCGCAGGCCAGGTGACCTCGGCGTCGTGGGGCGAAACGGTCGGCGCCTGCGTCGGTCTGGCCTACGTGCGCGCGGGCGACAACTCCGTCATCAACGCCGACTGGGTGAAGGCGGGCAGCTATCAGGTCAACGTCGGCGGCCGGCTGTACCCGATTTCGGTGTCGCTGCGGCCGCTCTATGATCCAAGCAGCACAATGATTCGCACCTAACAATGGCGCTCAGCGTCTTCGATCTGTTCAAGATCGGCATCGGACCGTCGAGTTCACACACCGTCGGCCCGATGATCGCCGCTGACCGGTTCGCCCGCGGGCTGGCGCAGGACGGTCTGCTCACCTCGACCGAGCGGGTCACCGTCGAACTGTTCGGCTCCCTCGGCGCCACCGGCAAGGGCCACGGCAGCATCCCGGCGGTGGCCCTCGGGCTGATGGGCGAGCGGCCCGACGCGGTCGATCCCGAGCGCACGCCCAAACGGATCGCCACCATCACGAGTTCTGGTCAGGTGTCACTGCTTGGCGAGCATCCGATCACGTTCAAGTTTGCCGACGACATCATCCTGCACACCACCAAGCAGGCCCGATTCCATTCCAATGCCATGGTTTTCCGTGCCTACGACACTGCCGGGGCAGTGCTGGCGGAACGGACGTTCTACTCGATCGGTGGCGGCTTCGTCCTCGATGACACCCAGGTGTCCGACGGCGACGACCCAATCGTGGTCGCCGACAAGACACCGGTGCGGTATCCGTTCAGCACCGGCGACGAGCTACTGTCGCGCGCCACTGAAACCGGCCTCCGCATCAGCGATATCGTCATGGCCAACGAAATGACTTGGCACACCGAGGAGTATGTCCGCGCCGGGCTGCTGCGCATCTGGGCCGTGATGCAGGAATGCATCCAGGCGGGCATCGATACCGACGGTGTGCTACCCGGCGGATTGAAGGTTCGCCGTCGCGCGCCGCAGCTGTCTGCGAAGCTCTCGGACGCAACGGTGTCAAGTGATCCGCTGATCGCGATGGATCGCGTCAACCTCTACGCCATTGCGGTCAACGAACAGAACGCCGCCGGCGGGCGGGTGGTCACCGCACCGACGAACGGCGCGGCGGGCATCATTCCGGCCGTGCTGCGCTACTACCACGATTTCGTCAGGGGCGCCGGCGATGACTGCACGGTGCGCTTCCTGCTCGTCGCGGCCGGAATCGGCAGCATCATCAAGGAGAATGCGTCCATCAGCGGCGCCGAGGTGGGCTGCCAGGGCGAGGTCGGCTCCGCCTGTTCGATGGCGGCGGCCGGGCTGACCGAACTGCTCGGGGGAACACCATGGCAGGTCGAGAACGCCGCGGAGATCGGCATGGAACACAACCTCGGGCTGACCTGTGACCCGGTCGGTGGCCTGGTCCAGATTCCGTGCATCGAACGCAATGCCGTCGGCGCGGTGAAGGCCATCAATGCGGCGCGCATCGCGCTCAGCGGTGACGGCACACATCAGGTGTCGTTGGACAAGGTGGTCAAGACCATGCGTGAGACCGGTGCCGATATGAAGGACAAGTACAAGGAAACGGCGCGCGGCGGCCTGGCACTCAATGTTGTTGAGTGTTAGCCGAATCAGTTGGCGTGCAGCGCGTCGTTCAGCGTGATGCCCGACCCGTCACGGGCGACCACCTCGACCGCACCGCTGAGCGAATTCCGGCGGAATAGAAGGTTATTGGCGCCCGACAGCTCGCGTGCCTTGACCGTCTGACCGTCGGCGGTCTGCACCTTCGTCCCGGCCGTCACATACAGCCCGGCCTCCACGACGCAGTCGTCGCCGAGCGAGATTCCCAATCCGGAGTTGGCGCCGAGCAGGCATCGTTTGCCCACCGAGATCACCTCGGTGCCGCCACCGGACAGCGTGCCCATGATCGACGCGCCGCCGCCGATGTCGGAGCCGTCGTCGACAATCACCCCCGCCGAGATCCTGCCCTCCACCATCGAGGTGCCCAACGTGCCCGCGTTGAAGTTGACGAAGCCCTCGTGCATGACGGTCGTGCCCTCGGCGAGGTGCGCGCCCAGTCGCACCCGGTCCGCGTCCGCGATGCGAACCCCGGTGGGCGCGACGTAGTCGACCATCCGCGGGAACTTGTCGATGCCGTACACCGTCACCGGGCTGTGCCTGCGCAGCCTGGCCCGCACCAGCTCGAAGCCGTCCACCGCGCACGGTCCGTGGCTCGTCCACACGACGTTCGCCAGCACGCCGAAAATGCCGTCGACGCTGGCGCCGTGCGGTGGAATCAGCCGGTGGGACAGCAGGTGCAGCCGCAGATACGCGTCGTAGGTGTCGGCGGGCTTGTCGTCCAGCGACGCGATCACAGTGCGCACCACGACGACGTCGACATCACGGTCGTCATCGTGGCCTGCCAGTTCGGCCAGCTCGGGGGGAACCTCGGCCACCGGCAGCCGCACGGTGCCCGACGGGCCGTCACCAGCTAACTCGGGATCCGGAAACCAGGTGTCGAGGACGGTTCCGTCGGCCGCGATGGTCGCCACGCCGACGCCAGAAGCTGCAGTCACGCTGCAAAAGGCTACTCGACTAGCCTCAATGGGTGTGGGCCTGGATTTACGTGGCGACCCGATCGCGCTGACCGCGGCGCTGGTGGACATCCCCAGCGAATCGCGGAACGAGGCGCGTATCGCCGACGAGGTCGAGTCCGCGCTTCGCGAGCAGACCACGGGCTTCGAAATCGTTCGTAACGGCAACACCGTGCTGGCCCGCACCCAGCATGGGCTGCCCTCGCGGGTCATCCTGGCCGGCCACCTCGACACGGTCCCGACTGCCGACAACCTGCCCAGCCGGCTGAGCGACGGCGAGCTGTACGGATGCGGAACATCCGATATGAAATCCGGCGATGCGGTGTTCCTGCATCTGGCCGCCACCGTCGACAAGCCTGCCCACGACATCACCCTCGTCATGTACGACTGCGAAGAAATCGAAGCCGCCGCAAACGGTTTAGGCCGCATCGAACGCGATCTGCCCGACTGGCTGCACGCCGACGTCGCCGTCCTCGGCGAGCCGTCAGGGGGATTCATCGAGGCGGGCTGTCAGGGCACGATCCGCCTCGTCGTCACCGCAGGCGGCACCCGCGCGCACTCGGCGCGGTCATGGTTGGGCGACAACGCCATTCACAAGCTGGGCGCGGTGCTCGACCGCCTGACCGCATACCAGGCCCGCAGCGTCGACATCGACGGCTGCACCTACCGGGAAGGGTTGTCGGCGGTGCGCATCGACGGCGGTGTCGCAGGCAATGTCATCCCCGACGCGGCGTCGGTCACCGTCAACTTCCGCTTCGCGCCCGACCGCAGCATCGAGCAGGCCAACCAACACGTGCGCGACGTACTCGACGGCCTTGACGTCCACCTCGAGCAGACCGACGCGGCCCCCGGCGCGCTGCCCGGGCTGACCAAACCCGCCGCCGCCGCACTGGTCGACGCCGCGGGCGGCCAGGTCCGGGCGAAGTACGGCTGGACCGACGTGGCCCGATTCGCCACGCTCGGCGTGCCCGCCGTGAATTTCGGCCCCGGCGACCCCAACCTCGCGCACCGCGCCGACGAGCGGGTCGACGTCGCCCAGATCACCGCGGCGACCGACATGCTGCGGCGCTATTTAACGGCTTGACCCGCCGCCTACGCTGAAAGCATGTGAGTTGACGACGTCTCCGGGTGACTCCCCGGATTGAGTCCCGTCGTCCTTCCGTGCAATCACGAGAGATCTCTCGCATGTCTGGTACATCCATCGTCTGTTCGAACCTGTCGTTCTCCTGGCCCGGCGACACCGCGCTGTTCGACGGGCTGTCCTTCACCGTCGGTGACGGTCACACCGGCCTCGTCGCGCCCAACGGCGCGGGCAAGAGCACGCTGCTGAAGCTCATCGCGGGCGATTACCGGCCGTCCGCAGGATCGGTGACGGTCGACGGGACAGTCGGCTATCTGCCGCAGACCCTGCCGTTCGTCGCCGATCGCACAGTGGCCGACGTGCTCGGCGTCGCAGCGATTCTGGATGCGCTGGACGCCCTTGCTGCAGGCGACGCAGGCGACGACGTGTTCGCGGCGATCGGCGACGAATGGGACATCGAGGAGCGCACCACGGCCCAACTCGACCGCCTCGGCCTTGGGCACGTCGCGCTCGACCGCAGGCTGGGCTCGCTGAGCGGTGGCGAGGTCGTCTCGCTCGGGTTGGCCGCAGAGCTGCTGAAGCGTCCCGATGTGCTGCTGCTCGACGAGCCGACCAACAATCTCGACTCCGATGCGCGCACCAAGCTCTACCACGTGCTCGACGACTACAACGGATGTCTGCTGCTGGTCAGCCACGACAGAGTGCTGCTGGACCGGATGGACCGCATTGCCGAACTGCGTCGCGGCGAAATCGGTTTCTATGGAGGCAATTTCACGTTATACGAGGATGCCGTCAACGAAGCGCAGCGCGTCGCTCAAGACACCGTACGCAATGCCGAGCAACAGCTCAAGCGGGAGAAGCGCCAAATGCAGCAGACGCGCGAGCGCGCCGCGCGACGGTCGAGCACCGCGGCCCGCAATGTCAAAGACGCCGGCCTGCCGAAAATCATCTCGGGCGCAATGAAGCGCAGCGCGCAGGAGTCCGCCGGGCGCATCGACGGCGTGAACGCCGCAAGGGTCGACGACGCCAGAAGCCGACTCGGCGACGCCGAGCGCACGCTGCGCGACGACCCGTCGATTACGCTCGACCTGCCCGACACCGAGGTCCCTGCCGGGCGAACGGTATTCGCGGGCAACGGGTTACGGATGAGTCGAGACGGCCGCACACTGTTCGACGGCTTCGACCTCGCCATCCGCGGACCGGAGCGCATCGCGCTGACGGGGCCTAACGGCGCAGGCAAGTCCACGCTGTTGCGGCTGATCTCCGGGGAGCTCGAACCGGATGCGGGGACGATTCAGCGGGCCGACGGGCGGGTGGCCTACCTGTCGCAGCGGCTCGACCTCCTCGACCCGGACCGGACGGTGCTGGAGAGCCTGACTGCGCTCGCGCCGAGCCTGTCCGAGACACGGCGGATGCACCTGCTGGCGCAATTTCTCTTCCGGGGCAACAGGATTCATTTGCCGGTCGGCGCACTCTCCGGTGGTGAGCGGCTGCGCGCCACCCTCGCATGTGTGCTGTACGCCGAACCCGCGCCCGAACTGCTGCTGCTCGACGAGCCGACCAACAACCTCGATCTCGTCAGCGTCGGCCAGCTGGAATCGGCGCTCAACGCCTATCGCGGCGCGTTCGTCGTCGTCAGCCACGACACCCGCTTCCTCGACAACATTCGAGTGGACCGGACGCTGCGGTTGCCTTGACCCGCGAAACTAGCGCGCGTTCTTCGCCTGAGCCGACGCGTCGGCGGCCGCACCCATCATGCCGATCTCGGCGAACGCCGCCGCCGCTTCGTCCAATCCGGTGGCATCGCCCGCCACCAGCGCGCGGGCGTGCTGCAACGCCAGCCTGCCGAACACGCAATCGACGTCCGTCGTCAACCGGGCGATGCCATCGACAGAGCGAGTGTCGCCGAGGCGCACCGCATCGTGGAACGCGCGCACCGCGATCGCCGACTGGCCGCCGCGCTCGGCCGCCCTCGCCGCATCGCGAGCCGCCGACCGTGCACCGATCGGGTCACGGCGCGCCGCCGTCGTCCAGGCCCGCGCCAGCAGCAGCTCCGGGGCGAACAACATCGACTTCAGTCCGTGCCGAGAGTCGGCGCGCGACAAGATCTTTGACGCCTCTGCAGTGTCGTCCAGCTGACCCAGCGCCTGGGCCAGCAGCATCCACGCCAGCGGGCCCCACGAATACCCGGTCAGCGCGAGCGCATCGGCGGCCCCGCGCAGCAGCTTCGCCGCACCGGCCAGCTCACCGCGGGTGATCAGCACGTCGGCCACCAGCACCTCGCCGATCGCGCGGCCCGGCTGCTGCATCTGCGCGTAGTCGGTCAACTGCTGCGCCAACTCCTGAGCCCGGTCCAGCTCACCTGCCATCTGCAGCGCCGTCGTCTGGCCGAACCCGCTCGTGAACCTCAGCAGTCCCGGATGCTGCGCCTCCATCGCCCGCTCGGCCAGCGCGTCGACGTCGGCGAACCGACCCATTCGCGCGCAGCTCAGCGCCGCCGCTGCCGCCGACCAGCCGACCGCGGTGTCGTCGGCGTCTGGCGAGGCCAGCACGTCCTCCGCGAGCTCCATCGCCCGGCCCGGTTGGCCCGCGTTCATCGCGAAGGTGGCCGACAGCGCGTCGACGGTGGTCTGCGCGGCCGGTGAGGAAACCCGGTTGCGGGTCGTCCGCAGAAACGCCGTCGCCCGCTCCGGCTCGGACAGCATCCAGAATTGGTTGGCCGCGCGGGGTAGCGCCCACGCCATCAGCTCTGCTTCGGACAAGTCGACGGGGTCCACGGCGGCGAGCACGTCGTCGGCCTCGCGGCCGCGGCCCTGCCACGCGAGCGCCTGCGCCAGCGTCAGCCGCGCGTCCAGGTCGGGATCGCGCTCGAGGACCGCCGCTCCCAGCCGCTCACTCAGCGAGAGATCGCCGAGCCGAAGCGCGTCCCCTGCGGCCGTCACCACATCGGCGACCGGCTGCGGGTTGCCGCTGTCCAAAGCCAGCACCGCCAGCCGCAACCGGTCGACGACATCGTGCGGGCGCTGCGTCGCCAACAGCTCGAACAGAGCACCTTGCCGAGCCTGCAGATCCTCCGGAGACAGCTGCGCCCGAATCGCGTCGGCATAGAGAGGATGGGCCGCCCGCACCTCGCCGTTGGTGACCGTTATCGCATCGGCGCCGTCAGCAGAACGCACCGCGTCGTCTCCGGCCAAGGACGACAGATCGGCCAGCGGCATCGGGTCGGCCACCGCCAGATACTCCAGCGCCGCGCGGGCCTCCGCGGGAAGCGAATCGACGAACGACCGCACGGAGGAGTCCATCTCGCCGGTGTCCGGCGGGCCGAGCTCGACTCGCGGCAGCAGGTTGTCGAGCTGCAACGCCCGGATCGAATCGGGCAGGCCCGCATCGGCATCCACGGTGACGATGAGCCGCGTGGAGCCGCGGACCGCCAGCTGGTACACCAAACTCGCGGACAAGTTGTCGAGCAGGTGCGCGTCGTCGACGATCAGGAGCAGGCCGTCGGCCACCGACTCGCGCGCCGCCCGCAGCACCGCCGCCGTCTTGCCGACATCGGGAACCTCGATCAGACCGTGCAGCGCCGCGAACGGAACCACGCGATCCGACACCGTCCCGGTCACCCACACTGACGGTCCGCCGAGCCGCTCGCCCGCGGCCCTGGCCACCGTCGTCTTGCCGGCACCGACGGGCCCGACGATCACCGCCCCGCCACGCTCGCGGACACCCGACTCGACGTGTTCGGCCGCCGGCTGAGGCGGGTCGGTCCTCCACTCGACAGGCACCCGCCGGAGTTTAGGGTGTGCGCGCTGCGGCCGGAGCGGACTCGTCTACGTTGTCGATGTGTCCCCGGATCCCGGCCGCGAATGGGCCATTTGTGTCTACTGCGCGTCGGGGCCGAAGCACCCCGAACTGCTGGAGCTTGCCCGCCGCGTGGGCAACGCCATCGCCGGGCGCGGCTGGACCCTGGTGTCCGGCGGGGGAAACGTTTCGGCCATGGGCGCCGTCGCCCAAGGCGCGCGCAAGCGCGGTGGCCGCACGGTCGGGGTGATCCCGAAAGCTCTCGTGCACCGCGAGCTGGCTGACGTCGACGCCGACGAACTCGTCGTCACCGCGACGATGCGGGAACGCAAGCAGGTGATGGAGGACCGGGCCGACGCGTTCATCGCGCTGCCCGGCGGCATCGGCACACTCGAGGAGTTCTTCGAAGCGTGGACGGCCGGCTATCTGGGTATGCACGACAAGCCGGTGGTGATGCTCGATCCGTTCGGGCATTACGACGGGCTGCGCGCCTGGTTGCACGGCCTCCTCGACAGCGGGTACGTCTCCCAGGGCGCACTGGATCGGCTCGTGGTGGTGGACGATATCGAGGATGCCCTTGCGGCCTGCGCACCGGCCCCGTGATGGCGATCACCCACCCGGTTTTAGGGTGTCGTTCAACGGAGACCTGAGGGTTCAGAGGGGATAGTGCCGCATGACAGACGAGAAATCGGGGACTCGCAGCAGCGTCGGACTGCTCGACATCGCCACCCAGTTGCCCGGCCTCATCGCCGACGCGCCGACGATCCTGCGGGGCGTCATCACCGGTTTCGGGGCCCGGCCATCGGCCAAGACCTCCATCGGCAAGGTGTTCCAGGACCGCGCCGCCAAGTACGCGGACAAGGTGTTCCTTCGGTTCGAGGATCACGACATCACCTACCGCGAGGCCAACGAGACCGTCAACCGGTACGCCGCAGTGCTGGCCGCCCGCGGGGTCGGCAAGGGTGACGTCGTCGGCATCATGCTGCCCAACTCGCCCGATCCTGTGATGCTCATGCTGGCGGCGGTCAAGTGCGGCGCGATCTCCGGCATGCTCAACTACAACCAGCGTGGCGATGTGCTCAAGCACAGCCTCGGACTGCTGTCCGCCAAGGCCATTATCGCCGACCCTGACTTCGTCGACCCGATCAACGAATGCGGCGCCGACACCGACGGGCTGGTCACGCTCGACGAATTCAAGCGTCTCGCCGAAACAGCGCCGACCGAGAACCCGCCTACCGCGTCGGCCGTCCTCGCCAAGGACAAGGCGTTCTACATCTTCACCTCGGGCACCACCGGCATGCCGAAGGCCAGCATCATGACGCACTACCGGTGGCTGCGCGCGCTGGCCGGCTTCGGCGGTCTCGGGATGCGGCTGAACAGCAACGACACCCTGTACTGCTGCCTGCCGCTGTACCACAACAACGCGCTGACGGTCGCTCTGTCGGCGGTCCTCAACGGGGGTTCCACGCTGGCGCTTGGCAAGTCGTTCTCGGCATCGAAGTTCTGGGACGAGGTGATCCGATATAACGCCACCGCGTTCGTCTACATCGGCGAGGTCTGCTCCTACCTGCTCAACCAGCCGGAAAAGGACACCGACCGCAAGCACAAGGTGCGGGTGATCGCGGGCAACGGTCTGCGTCCGGCGATCTGGGACCAGTTCACGAAGCGGTTCGGCATCGATCGGGTCTGCGAGTTCTACGCCGCCAGCGAGGGCAACACCGCCTTCGTCAACGTGCTTAACGTCGACAAGAGCACTGGCATCTGCCCGACGCCTGTGGCGTTCGTGGAGTACGACGAAGAAACCGGCGACCCGAAGCGCGGCGACGACGGCCGGGTTCGGAAGGTGAAGAACGGCGAGTCCGGGCTGCTGCTGTCGAAGGTCAGCAGTTTCCAGCCCTTCGACGGCTACACCGACAAAGAGGAATCCGAGAAGAAGCTGGTGCGCGACGCCTTCAAAGAGGGCGACGTCTGGTTCAACACCGGAGACCTGATGCGCTCGCAGGGCTTCGGCCACGCGGCGTTCACCGACCGGCTCGGCGACACGTTCCGCTGGAAGGGCGAGAACGTGGCCACCACCGAGGTGGAGGCCGCGGTGTCGACCGATCCGCAGATCGAGGAGGCCACGGTGTTCGGCGTCGAGGTACCTGACGTCGGCGGCAAGGCCGGCATGGCCGCTATCCAGCTCAAGGAGGGCAAGGAGTTCGACGGCAAGGCGCTGGCCAAGGCCGCCTACGACAATCTGCCGTCCTACGCCGTGCCGCTGTTCGTGCGGGTCGTCAAGGAACTGGCGCACACTTCGACGTTCAAGAGCCAGAAGGTGGATCTGCGCAAGGAGGGCTACGGCGGCAACTCGGGCGAAGGCGACGAGGAAGCCAACGACATCGAGGACCCGATCTACGTGCTGTCCGGCCGCGACGAGGGCTATGTCGAGTTCTACGACGACTACCTCGCCGAGGTGAAGGACGGCAAGAAGCCGAAATAGCGGCCCGTAGCCTGGTGGGCGTGCAGTCCACCTTCTGCGGCCGCCCGGTGGCCGGCGATCGCGCGCTGATCATGGCGATCGTCAACCGCACGCCGGACTCGTTCTACGACCGCGGCGCAACTTTCACCGATGAGGCGGCCAAGGCCGCAACTCACCGGGTCATCGCCGACGGCGCCGACGTCGTGGACGTCGGAGGGGTGAAAGCCGGCCCAGGAGACGACGTCGACACCGACGAGGAGATCGCCCGGGTGGTGCCGTTCATCGAATGGCTCCGCGCCACCTACCCCGACCAGCTGATCAGCGTCGACACCTGGCGGTCCGCCGTCGCGAAACAGGCCTGTGCCGCCGGGGCCGACCTGATCAACGACACCTGGGGCGGTCACGACCCCGGCCTGGCCGAGGTCGCCGCGGAGTTCCGGGCGGGGCTGGTGTGCTCCCACACCGGCGGCGCCACACCGCGCACCCGCCCGTTCCGGGTCAACTACGGCACGTCCGAGCGTGGCGTCGTCGACGACGTGATCGCCGAGGTCACCGCCGCGGCCGAGCGCGCTGTCGCCGCAGGAGTCTCCCGAGACGCGGTGTTAATCGATCCGACTCACGATTTCGGCAAAAACACTTATCACGGTCTTAGTTTGTTGCGCCACGTAAAAGACCTTGTAAAAACTGGATGGCCGGTCCTTATGGCACTCAGCAACAAAGATTTCGTCGGGGAAACTCTGGGTGTGGACCTGACAGAACGCTTGGAGGGCACTCTGGCAGCGACGGCCCTGGCCGCCGCTGAGGGCGCCGCGATGTTCCGAGTGCATGAAGTCGGGCCCACGCGGCGCGTCCTCGAAATGGTCGCGTCAATCCAGGGCGTGCGTCCGCCCTCGCGCACGGTTAGGGGACTGGCATGACACTCACACCAGAACTGCCCGGCACGGAGGTCGTAACCGGTAGTTGGCTGACCGACCACAGCTGGCGGCGGCCCACGTGGACCGTTTCCGAGCTCGAGGCGGCCAAGGGATCGCGCACCGTTTCGGTCGTACTGCCCGCACTCAACGAGGAAGAAACCGTCGGCTCCGTCGTCGAAACCATCACGCCGCTGCTCGGCGGGCTGGTCGACGAGCTGATCGTGCTGGACTCCGGCTCCACCGACGACACCGAGATCCGTGCGCTCGCCGCGGGTGCCAAGGTGATCAGCCGCGAGGTCGCGTTGCCCGAAGTCCCGCCGCAACCAGGCAAGGGCGAGGTGCTGTGGCGCTCCCTGGCGGCGAGTACCGGCGACATCGTGGTCTTCGTCGACTCGGACCTCATCGACCCCGACCCGATGTTCGTGCCCAAACTGGTCGGCCCGCTGCTGACCACCGAGGGCGTGCACCTGGTCAAGGGCTTTTACCGCCGTCCGCTGAAGATCAGCGGCAGTGAAGACGCCAACGGCGGTGGCCGGGTCACCGAACTGGTGGCGCGTCCGCTGCTCGCCGCGCTGCGGCCCGAGCTGAGCTATCTGATGCAGCCCCTGGGCGGTGAATACGCAGGCACCCGCGAGCTGCTGACCTCTGTGCCGTTCGCGCCCGGCTACGGAGTCGAGATCGGGCTGCTCATCGACACCTACGACCGCCTCGGCCTGGACGCGATCGCCCAGGTCAACCTCGGCGTGCGGGAACACCGCAACCGGCCGCTGACCGAGCTCGCCACGATGAGCAGGCAGGTCATCGCCACCCTGCTGTCCCGCTGCGGCATCCCGGACTCAGGGGTCGGTCTGACACAGTTCTTCGCCGACGGCGACGACTACACGCCCCGGACATCCGAGGTGTCGCTGGCGGACCGGCCGGCGATGATCACGCTGCGTCCGCGCTAGCCCCGGGGGTGGTCCCCAGGCCTCGTCGGACCGGTGAGGCAATATCGACAGCGTGACCCTGATCCTGATGTACCTCGTGGTACTGATCCTGATGGCCGTCGTGCTGTTCGCCGTTGGCAGCGTGCTGTTCGGCCGCGGTGAGGTACTGCCGCCGCTACCACGCGCCACCACCGCGACGGTGCTGCCCGCGTCCGGCGTCAGCGGCGTGGACGTCGACGCCGTCAAGTTCACCCAGACGCTGCGCGGCTACAAGACCAGCGAGGTCGACTGGGTGCTGGACCGGCTCGGCCAGGAGCTCGACTCGTTGCGGGGTCAGCTGGCTGCGGTGCGGGGCGTCCAGTCCAGCATCGACGACACTCCTGAGAAGGGGCTCGTCGATGGCGGCGCGCACGCGCTGCCGTCAGACGACGGGGCCGGTTCGTGACCGAAGGGCCCGAGGACGACGGACGGGTCCGCTGCGGATGGATCGACCAATCACGTTTGGCCCCAGCTGATTTCATTCTCTATCGCGACTACCATGACACCGAGTGGGGCCGGCCGCTGCGCGACTCCACTGCACTTTTCGAAAGGGTCAGCCTCGAGGCGTTTCAAAGCGGGCTGTCGTGGCTGATCATCCTGCGCAAGCGGGAGAACTTCCGTCGCGCCTTCCACCGGTTCGACATCGAGAAGGTCGCCCGCTACACCGAGCGCGACATCGCCCGCCTGATGGACGACACCGGAATCGTGCGCAACCGCTCGAAGATCGAGGCGACCATCGCCAACGCGCGCGCGGTTGGTGATCTTGATGTCAACCTCGGCGAGCTGCTGTGGTCGTTCGCACCGCCTGATAGGGCACAGCGGCCGCGGCCAGCCGACCTGTCCGAGGTCCCGGCCGTCACACCGGAATCGACGGCGATGTCCAAGGAGCTGAAGCGCCGGGGGTTCAAATTCGTTGGCCCGACGACGGCTTACGCCTTGATGCAGGCCACCGGCATGGTGGACGACCACGTCGCATCCTGCTGGGTGCCCGCGACCGCTTGAACCGCCGCCGATGTGGTCTTCGCCGGGTCTTTGCACACCGAACGCCGCGGATAGGGAACAATAGGGTTAGTTCAGTAGCAGTTCAGTGCCGGGAGCTGTCGACGGGTGGGCAGCCGGCTCATGTGGAGGGAGCACTCGATGGCGGCGATGAAGCCCCGGACCGGCGACGGTCCACTGGAAGCAACCAAGGAGGGGCGCGGCATCGTTATGCGGGTACCACTGGAAGGCGGCGGCCGTCTTGTCGTCGAGCTCACCCCCGATGAGGCAGCCGCCCTCGGCGACGAACTCAAGGGCGTCACCAGCTAGCTAGTCAGCTTCCGGTAGATCTCCAGGGTCTGTTCGGCGATGTGCGCCCAGGAAAACTCCTCGATGCAGCGCTGCCGCCCGGCCTGGCCGTATCGACGCGCCAGCTCCGGCTCGGCGACCAGCGAGTTGACGGCATCGGCCAGCCGGGTCTCGAAGAACTCAGGATCGGTCTGGTCGTAGTGGACCAGTAGCCCGGTCTGATGGTCGGCCACCACCTCGGGAATGCCTCCGACATCCGATGCGACCACCGCCGTCGCGCACGCCATCGCCTCGAGGTTCACGATGCCGAGTGGTTCGTACACCGACGGGCATACGAAAACTGTTGACGCCGAAAGAATTTCGCGAATCTTGGCGATGGGCAGCATCTCGCGGACCCAGAACACGCCGGTGCGGGCCCGCGACAGCTCCTGCACGGCCGCGGTCACTTCCGCGGCGATTTCCGGGGTGTCCGGTGCGCCTGCGCACAACACCAACTGCACTTCGGGGGCGAACTTGTGCGCCGCAGCGACCAGATGCGCGACGCCCTTCTGGCGGGTTATCCGGCCGACGAATGCGACGATCGGGCGCGTCGGGTCGACTCCGAGTTCCGCCAGCACCGACTCCGTCTGTTGCGAATCCTCATCCACCGGGTACCAGACATCGGTGTCGATGCCGTTGCGCACCACATGGACCCGGCTGGGATCCAGCGCCGGGTAGGTGTGCAACACGTCGTCGCGCATGCCCGCACTGACCGCGATGACCGCGTCGGCCGCCTCGACTGCGGTGCGCTCCACCCACGACGAGATCCGGTAACCACCGCCGAGCTGTTCGGCCTTCCACGGCCGCATCGGCTCCAGCGAGTGGGCCGTCAACACGTGCGGCACGCCGTAAAGCAGCGCCGCCAGGTGTCCGGCCAGACCCGTGTACCAAGTGTGCGAATGCACCACTGTCGCGTTCTCGGCGGCGTTGGCCATCAGCAGATCGGCCGACAGCGTCGCCAGTGCCGGGTTGGCGCCCTTGAGCGCCGGGTCGGGCTGGTGAACGAATGCGCCGTCGCGAGGTGCACCCATGCAGTGCACGTCCACCTCGCACAGGTGGCGTAACTGTGCGACCAGTTCGGTGACGTGTACGCCGGCGCCGCCGTACACCTCGGGCGGATACTCACGCGTCATCATCGCCACCCGCATGCTTACGACCGTAGTGTCCGTCGCTGCGCGCCGCAGCCATGTGGGGAACGCATTTCGAGGTCTTCGCCAATTGTCTTGACGGGCAATCGCGGATGTTCAAAAGTGCGAATGCCTGGTCATGGTGGGAACCTGCGGATAGGTTTGAATGATGAGGGAGTTGCCACACGTTCTCGGCATCGTCCTGGCCGGCGGGGAGGGCAAACGCCTGTACCCGCTGACGGCGGACCGAGCAAAGCCGGCAGTTCCCTTCGGCGGCGCTTACCGGCTGATCGACTTCGTGCTGTCCAACCTGGTCAACGCCCGATACCTGCGCATATGTGTTCTGACTCAATACAAGTCGCATTCACTGGACCGGCACATCTCCCAGAACTGGCGACTGTCGGGTCTTGCCGGCGAATACATCACGCCCGTGCCCGCGCAGCAGCGGCTTGGGCCGCGCTGGTACACCGGCTCGGCGGACGCGATTTACCAGTCGCTGAACCTGATCTACGACGAGGACCCGGACTACATCGTCGTGTTCGGTGCCGACCACGTGTACCGCATGGACCCCGAGCAGATGGTGCAGTTCCACATCGAGAGCGGGGCGGGCGCGACCGTTGCGGGTATCCGGGTGCCGCGCGCCGAGGCCACCGCGTTCGGCTGCATCGACGCCGACGAGTCGGGGCGCATCCGGGAGTTCGTCGAGAAACCTGCCGATCCGCCGGGCACCCCCGACGATCCCGAGCAGACGTTCGCATCGATGGGCAACTACATCTTCACCACCAAGGTGCTCATCGACGCGATCCGTGCCGACGCCGACGACGACCGCTCCGATCACGACATGGGCGGCGACATCATCCCACGGCTGGTGTCCGATGGGATGGCGGCGGTGTACGACTTCAGCGCCAACGAGGTGCCGGGGGCCACCGAGCGCGATCACGGCTACTGGCGTGACGTCGGGACACTCGACGCGTTCTACGACGCCCACATGGATCTGGTGTCCGTGCACCCGGTGTTCAACCTGTACAACAAGCGCTGGCCGATCAGGGGAGAGTCGGACAACCTCGCGCCTGCCAAGTTCGTCAACGGCGGCTCGGCCCAGGAGTCGGTGGTCGGTGCGGGCAGCATCATCTCGGCGGCGTCGGTGCGGAATTCGGTGCTGTCGTCCAATGTCGTCGTCGACGACGGGGCGATCGTCGAGGGCAGCGTGCTGATGCCCGGCGTGCGGGTGGGCCGCGGCGCAGTGGTGCGGCACGCGATCCTGGACAAGAACGTCGTGGTCGGGCCCGGCGAGATGGTCGGCGTCGACCTCGAGAAGGACCGGGAACGATTCGCGATCAGCGCGGGCGGCGTGGTAGCCGTCGGCAAGGGCGTCTGGATCTAGTCCGCCTGCGGTGTGCACTCAGATCGAAAAACCGAGCACAATCCGCGGAATTCGCGATCTGAACGCACACTAGGCGGCCTGCGCGCGGTCCTTTCGACGTCGTTTGCGCAGCAGCTTGAAGATGCCCCACACCAGTAGCGCGAGGACCACCAGGACCACGACAGGGATCAGGATCGCCAGGAACACCAGCGCGATGCTGACGCCGTCCTCGATCGTGGACAGCACCGGCGCCGCCACGCCGGCGGTGGCGACGTTGGCTGCCGGTCGCACCGCCGATTTCGTCAGCGACACCACCAGGGCGACGACGACGCCGACCACGATCGGAATCCAGTGACCCGACTGCGCGAAAGCGCCGGGATCGGTGACCGCGGGAGTCTGCGCTGCGGTGCCGGAGCCGAACACGATGCCGCCGGAGGTCGGCCGGACGAACGTTTGGATGGTGTCGTTGATGCTGTCCAGCGCCGGAATCTTGTCGGCGACGACCTCGATCACCAGCAGCACCGCGACGATCGTCATCACCCAGCCGTTCTCCAGCCAGGCGTAGCCGTGCGGCAGCGTGATCAGATCGGTGAACCGCGACAGCAGGCCAAGCGCCAACAGCGGGATGTAGGCGTTGAGCCCGGACGCGGTCGCCAGCCCGAGGCCGGTCAGCAGTTCCACATAGGCATTTTGACGTCCTCCCCGGCCTGATGTCGGGGATTCCAGCTCCGCCCACCGATTTAGGTGACAGAAGTGCAGAGTTGAGGTTCACGGTTCGCAGACCGCCTACCGGCGAGGTCTCCCCGTGCTGTTACCGCCCGTCCGGCGGCGATGTTTCGTGCAGCGTTGACGTCGGCGTTGGACCGACCGGCAGTGCAGGCCTCGCACTCGAAGACCGCTTGGCTCTTGCGGTTCCCGGGAGCGACGTGCCCGCACACCGAGCATCGTTGCGACGTGTACGCGGCCGGGATCTGCTCGACCCGACCGTAAGCCTTGTGCTGTAAACGGGCAGCGAGCAGGCCCCAACCGCTGCGGCTGATGGCCCGGTTCAGCCCGCGCTTCTGAGCAACGCGAACACCGGGCTGCTCGAGGGTTCTCCGCGCAGAGCGGGTCATCGCCCGCACGTCGAGTGCTTCGATCCTGATCGTGTCGAAGCGCCGCGCAATGTCCGTAGTGCTTTTTTCGACCCAGTCCTTGCGCCGGTCGGCCTCGCGAGCTCTCAGTTTCGCGAGTGCACGCTTTGTTCGCCCGCGGCGGTTGGAGCCGCGTTTGGCGCGAGCAAGTCGCTGTTGCAGCACCTTCAAGCGTTTCAACTCGCCCGCAGTCAGACTAGGTGCGTGCAGCATTTCCCCGGTCGACAGCGCCGCCGAGACGACAACGCCACGGTCGATGCCCACCACGCTGCCATCGCTTGGACCCGCGATAGGGGTGGGGATGTGGACGAACGCGACATGCCAGCGGCCCGCTCGATCACGGGTAACCCGGTAGGACTTCACACTTGCTGGCGCAGGCCGCGACAGGCGAAACCGCACCCAGCCCACCTTGGGCACCCACACCCGACCGAAGCGGCGATTCAGTCGCACAACGTGGTGCGGTTTCACCGCGACTTGCCGAAACCCTTCGTGGACACCGGCCTTGCGCCACGTCGGGCGACGGTGAGTTCCGTTGTAGAAGTTCTGCCTGGCCTGAGCGTAATCCCGCAGCGCCTGCTGCTGCACGGTCTGGCTCCCGGCACGAAGCCACGGGTACTCAGCGCGAGCCTCCGTCAACTCCGCGGATTGCTTGACGTAGCCGGGAGCCTTGCGGCCGGGTTGCCAATGCTGCTGCTGCTCAACCGCAAGATTCCACACATAACGTGCGTCCCGGCAGTGCTCCAAGAGAATCTCTTCTTGCGCAGTCGTGGGCGACAACCGAAATCTCGACATATTCGCAAAGTAAGCGCCGCCACCGACATTCGTCCGCCTTACGCCTTTTCAGCGCTGCTCAGTCCAGGACGGCCAAACTGACGCTGCTCAGCCGGTCCGGGTCGGCCTCGATATCGATCTCGGTGATCTTCTCGCCGACCACGCCGAATCGCAGTACCAGTGCCAACCGACCCCCGGGTGCGACGACGATCCCGACGGTGCCGTCCACCATGGCGGCCTCGGCGAAACGGGCATTGGCCGAGAAAGCGCGGGCATTGGCGGCCACCGCCTGCGCGCCGCGAATCGTCGTCGCGGCCCCGGCCGCGGCGGCGTCGACCCGCAGCACCACATCGGTGTGCAGCGCGGCGAGCAGCGAGTCGAAGTCGCCGTCGCGCGCCGCGGATAGAAACGCGTCGACGAGGCGACGTTGGTGCACGAGATCCATTGCGGGATCGGGGGTTTTGCCGCGCACCCGGCGGCGGGCGCGAGCCGCGAGCTTTGCGGCGGTGTTCTCCGACCGGCCGACGATCGGCGCGATCTCGGCGAACGGAAGGTCGAACATGTCGTGCAGCACGAATGCCAGCCGTTCGGCGGGCGACAGCCGCTGCAGGATGACGAGCAGCGCCGCGCCGATCGAGTCGGCCAGCAGAGCCTCTTGTTCCGGATCGACGACCTCGACGGACGCAACGCGCGGCGCGGGCGTCGTCTCGTCGAGCGGCTGCTCCGGATGGGCGCTGCGGGCGCGCAGCATGTCCAGGCAGATGTGCGCGACGACCGTGGTCAGCCAGCCACGCATGTTGCGCACGTCGCAGACGTCGGCGCGATCCATCCGAAGCCAGGCCTCCTGCACGGCGTCCTCGGCCTCGGTCGGAGACCCCAGCATGCGGTAGGCGACCGCATTGAGGTGCGCTCGGTGCTCCTCGAACTCATCCACCGGCGTCTCCTTCCCCTGCCGTCATACTCTGCTGCCGTGGTGCGTCATATCTATGACGACACGGAAGGACGGCTTATGACCGAGACGACGATGCGGGCACCGGGGCTGTTGCGTGCGGTGTTCGTTGTGCATGGACTGATCACGCTGGCGGGTGCCGTGGTGTTGACAGTGTTTCCGACGGCCATCCCTTCGCTGGTGGGCATCACGATCGAACGGCAGGAGTATCTCCTTGTCTACCTCGTCGGGACCGCGGAGCTCGCCGTCGCGGTGCTGTCGTTCGGCGCCACCCGGATCACCGACCCGGCCGCACTGCAGCTCATCGTGACGACACTCGTCGTGCTGCACGGGGCAAGTGGCATCCTCGATCTCGTCTACATGGGTGTAACGGAGGTGAACGCCGTCATCATCGCGAACACCGTGCTCCGCTTCGTCGTGGTCGCGGTGTTCCTTGCCGTGTGGCGAGCGGCACGGCCTCACCACACGTAAGGCACCAGCCGGTAGTGCACCTTCTGCATGTAATCGCGGTATCCGGCCAATTGCTGCGTCAGCAACGACTCCTCGTCGTTGATGCGAAGGGCCAGCACCGCGAGGCCGGCGATGACGATCAGCAGACCCCAATACGAGCCGAGCGCAAGCGGGATGCCGATCATCATGATGACGTTCCCGAAATACATTGGATGCCGGACCAACCCGTACCACCCGGTCGATGCCAGCTGCTGGCCCGACTCGACGGTGATATTGGCTGCGGCATAGCCGTTCTGGATGGTCACCAGCATCGCGATGGTGAGGCCGGCTGCGACCATTGCGAGCCCTACCACCGAGACAATGGCAGGCACCGTTGACCAGCCGAGGCGAAAGTCCAACGCGCTGAGCACGATCATGGCCGCCATCGACCCGAACGCGATCACGCTGATGAGCTTCTGCACGGGTCGGGTCTCCGCGCCGGGGCCGGCTTGCATCCGTCGGCGCAGGGCGTCGGGATTTCTCACCAACAGATAGATGCTGGGTATCAATGTCGCGAGGGCGAACACGGCGATGAAGGCCCAGCCGCGCCAGTAGTCGAACGTGCCCGCGGGCCAGAACACCATCAGCCCGAACGCCAGCAGACCGACAGGGATCGAAATTGCCATCTGGACAAGCATTTTCATTGGGTTCACCACACTCCCGGGACCAGACGGTAATGCACCTTGTGCGTGTACTCGTGGTATCCGGCCAATTCTTGGTTGAGCACTTCTTCCTCATCGAAGACACGGACCACCAACACGATCGCGATGAAGATGAGGACGACAAGTCCCCAGTAGGAGCCGAGCGCAAGCGGAAGGCCCACCAGCGTGATCAGCGCGCTCAGGTACATCGGATGCCGCACGAGTCCGTAAAGACCGCTGGAGACGACCTTCTGGTCCTCCTCGACAGTGATGTTTGCGGCCGCAAAACTGTTCTGTACGACCACAAGCGAGCCGATACCGAGTCCCAGCGCTACGAGTGCATCACCCGCCAAGGAGACGGCTGTTGGAACCGGCGACCAGCCGAAACGATGGTCGAGCGCACTGAGAACCATCACCGCGGCGAACGAAACGAACAGGCCGGACGATGCAATCTTTTGCACCGTCCTGGTTTCCGCCGTTGGGCCTGCATGCATACGGCGTTGAAGGGCTGCAGGATTCGTCATCAGCAAGTAGATCGAGAGCACGGTCGTGGAGATGGCGAACACCGCGATGAAGACCCACGCCTGCCAGTAATGGAACGTGCCCGCAGGGAGGAACAACAGCAGGCCGAACAGCACCAGTCCAACCAGTGATGAGCCGACTGCTTGAAGAGCGATTTTCATGTTCACCACACGCCCGGCACCAGGCGGTAATGCACCTTGTGCGTGTACTCGTCGTATCCGTCGAGCTCCTGGCGCAGCGCCTTCTCCTCGTCGTTGATACGGGCGGCGAAGACCAGAACGCCGGGGATGATCGTCAACAAGCCCCAATAGGACGCCAGGGCAAGCGGCATGCCGACCATCATGATCAGCGCTCCGACGTACATCGGGTGACGCACCAGGCCGTACAAACCGGTGGACACCACCGGCTGCTCCGCCTCGACCCTGATTGTCGCTGCCGCATAGTTGTTCTGGATCACCACGAGTTCCGCCAGCCCGAGTCCAACGAGGACCAGCACGTTGCCGACTACGACGACCGCCGTCGGCACCGTCGACCAACCGAACCGGTGGTCCAGGGCGCAGACCACTCCCATGGCCACCACCGACAGCATGATGCCGACTGTGATGAGCCGCTGCGCCAGCCGGGTTTCGGCCCACGGTCCCGACGTCATGCGCCGCTGCAGCGCGTCCGGGTACTTCACCGCCAGGTACACCGTCGGCACCATGGTGCCGACGATGAACACGGCGATGAAAACCCATGCTTGCCAGTAGTCGAACGTTCCTGCCGGCCAGAACAGGATGACACCCATGAAGACGATCCCGCCGATTGTGGATGCCAACAGTTGAAGCGCGATCTTCATGATTCCTCCTTCGTTTCTACAGTGCGTCGCGGCGCCGATAGATCGCGCCTGCGACGAGGGACAGCGCGGCCGCGACGACGACCATGACGGTCAGTGCAACGGCCGAGTACTCGGCCGGCGCCTTGGTCTGGCCGACCGGCGACGCGTCGAGCAGCCACTGCGGGAGCCGCAGCAGCGCTCCGAGGTAGAGCGAGATGACGACGAATGTCACTGCCAGCCAACCGATCCACGTGTGCCGTACCGCAACCGCGAAGGCCGCGACGGCAGCCATCACCGCCATCGCCGGCACGTAGGCCACGCCGGCGAGCGTGAGTCGCCAGATGGTGGCCGGCTCACCGAGGGTGACGGCGGCACCGAGGCCGTTGCCGAGGCCGGCGACGAACATCAGCGCCGTCGCCCCGATGATTGCGGCCGCGACCGCGGTGAGAAGCCACCGCCAGCGCGACACCGCCCCCGCCAGCACCGCCTCGCCAAGACCGGACTGCTCGTCGCTGAACACGCGCAGCACGCCGGTGACCACGTAGGCGGTGGCCGCCGCCGCGAGGAACTGCGTCAACGTCGTGTAGACGCTGTCGATACCGCCATGCGCGAGCACACGCTGGAGCAGTTCATTGGCCTTCGCCGCATCCAGTAGCGACTTCGTCATCGACCCGAATGCCAAGCCAGACAGGAACAATCCGACGGTCCAGCCGATCGTTTGACCGCGTTGCAGCGTCAGGTGCAGACTGAGCACGCTCTTGATCGGATGCGCGTTCGGGTGCTCGCCGGTGGATGGAATGACGCCGGCGTCGTACTGCCGCCGGTTCTCGAGCACCGCAGCCAGCATCATCAGCCCGATCGCGAGTACGACCAGCAGTGCGAACGGCCACCACCGCAGGTCGACAAACGCGCGCATCTGCTGGGCCCATGCGATGGGGGAGAACCAGGACAGCGCGCTACCTGAGTTGTTCATGACATCGCCGACTCCGCGCACCAGCGTGGCCAGTGCCAGCACGCCCATCGCGGCCCCGGTCGCGGCGCGGGCCTGACGCCAGAGCTGAGCAGTGACCGCCGCGACGGCGCCGAAAACCATTGACACGCCGGTGACACCGAGGCACATCCCGGCGGTGTCGAGCACACCGAATCCGGTCGAGGCCATCGCCACCGTCATGGTCACCGCGAGTATCGCGTTGACACCGCCGACCACGATCAGCGCGGCAGCGGTGCGGGCGTAGCGCCCGACCACAGAAGAGAGCACCAATTCCGCTGTGCCGCCCTCTTCCTCGGCGCGGGTGTGGCGAATCACCGTGAGGATCGACAGGATTGAGGCCGCAATGATCAGGGTGAGCATCAGCTCGTTGGCCATCATGACGCCCAGATCGGTTTCATTGCCGCCGAACATGGGGCCCGCCAGGATCATTCCGGCGGGCGTCTTCATCAAGTTGACGCGCGCGGCCCGCGCCGCCTCGTCGGGGTAGGCGAGCCTGACGGCGTTCGGTGCGTACACCATCATCAGCGTCAGCGACGCGATCCATACGCTGAGCCGCACCCGGTCCCGGCGCAACGCCAGCCGGACGAGGCTGCCGACGCCGGTGAGCGCCGAGGTTGTATGGGCTGCCTCATGCCGGCCCGCGCGCGGTGCAACGACAGTGGCGCTCATCGCTGCGTCCCTTGGTACTCCCGTAGGAACATGTCCTCGAGCGAGGCCGACGTCACCGTCAGGTCAATGATCCCGAGATCGGTGAGTTGAGACATCGCGCGGTCCAGATCGTTGCGATCGACGGAAAAGATGTAGTGCCCGTCGTTGATCGAGAAATCGTGGACGAACGGGGCGCGTTGGAGTGCTTGGCCGTCGGTATGGGTGCGCACCGTGACGCTGGTGCGCATCAGATGGCGAAGTTCCTCGAGCGTGCCCGACTTCACCGCACGCCCGGAACGGATGATCGTCACGTTGTCGCAGAGTTTTTCGACCTCGGCGAGTATGTGACTGGATAGCAGCACCGCGGCGCCGCGGTCGGCGACCTCCTGGACACACGTCTGAAAAGCCTTCTCCATCAACGGGTCCAGGCCCGAGGTCGGCTCATCGAGGATGTACAGCTCGGCGTTGGTGGAGAACGCGGCGACGATGGCGACCTTCTGCCGGTTGCCCTTGGAGTACGTGCGCGCCTTCTTGTGCGGGTCCAGTTCGAACCGCTCGATCAGCTGGTCGCGCCAACGGGTGTCGACGGCACCGTCGCCGCGCAGGCGGGCCAGGAAGTCGATGGCCTGCAGGCCGGTCAGGTTGGGCCACAACGTCACATCGCCCGGTACGTAGGCGATGCGCCGGTGCAGCGCCACAGCATCGCGCCACGGATCGCCGCCGAGCAGGCGAACGGTGCCGCTGTTGGCGCGCAACAGGCCCAGCAGCACGCGAATGGTCGTCGACTTGCCCGCGCCGTTCGGGCCGAGAAAGCCGGTGATATCACCCGGCGCAACCGTCAGGTTCAGCCCGTCAAGGGCCTTCGTGCGGCCGAATGACTTGTTCAGGCCCCGGATTTCGACAGCAGGCTGTGCGCATTCGGATGTGCTATCCCGTTGCAGGGACGTTGCCGTCATCGTGATCTCCTTCAGTCGAATTGCTGAACGGAATGCCTTGTTCGCGTTGCGCGAGGAACGCCTCGTACATGGTCGAGTCGGCCATCAGGCCCTCGGAGTAGAGCTCGAGTGCGGGCAGCATCATGTCCTCGCCGTAGTCGCGCAGCACCGCGCGTACGTCGGAGGGGTTGTCGTGCATCTGGAGGTAGAGCAGAAATCCGCCGCCGTTGTTGATGCCGAGAAATCGGGCACGGGCTTTCGGGTCGCGACTGGGTTTGAGGGTGCCCGCGCGCACACCCTCCTCGAGGTACTCCTCGGCGTTGTCGATCATCTGCTGCCAGAACTGCTTGGCCAGCTCGCTGCCGGACTGCAGACTGCGTACCAGGTAGGCCATCATCGGCGCGTACGTCTCGATCTCGGCCACTGCGCGGAGCCACGACGCGGGATCCGACGAGCGCAGCGACTCGGCCTTCGACTCCTTGATCTGCTCGGCGATGTAGTCGTCGCAGGCTCGCAGCAGACCTTCCTTGGACCCGAAATGGTGGATCACCAGCGCGGCGCTGACGCCCGCGGCCTTGGCGATGGCCCGCAGCCCGACACTGAAGCCGTGCTGGCCCACCTGGTCGATCGCGGCGTCGCGGATCCGGGCGACGGCCGTGAGATCGTCTGCTGAACGCATGTTTAGTACGCTAAACGCGCGTTCAGTAACAAGTCAAGCAAGAAGTCGTCAAAATGCCGTAAAGACCCCGCCAGGCGAACCGCTGGCTGCGCCCGACGCGGTCACATCCCTGTGGAAAGTTTGGTGAAGAAATTCGTGAAGTCGACGAGCAGCACGTCGAACGGTGACGGGGTCGTCGGTGGCGCAGGGAGCGTGTAGGCGGTCGCTGTCCCATCAGCGGTGGTGATGGAAATCGTCTGACCGGGGGTGCCGGGGATCTCGTGGCCGGCAAGCATTTCGTTGACCCAGCTTGCGGACAGCTGCCCGACGGCGGCGGTGTTCTGCGGCTGTGGGAAGCCTGCCACCACGTATTCGGCGAACTGCGTCACGGGGTTGCCGCCCTGCACGCTGTCACCGTGCGTACCGCCCCGTAACTCGACCCCGGTGAACAGACCTTGCCGCGCGGACGTGAGCGCATCGGCGGTGGCCCCCAACTGGTTCCAATAGCTTGGCGGCGAGGCGATCAGCAGAACCGGCACCGTCGTTGGGATGTTCGTGACGTTAGCGGTGAACTGCTCGAGATCGATGGTTGCGCCGTCGAGCAGAATCACACCGACCAGGTCTCCGCCCGAGTCGCCGGCGGCCATGTCGGCCGCCGCACCGGTCACCAGTTCGCCCCCTTCGGAGTGTCCGACGAGCACGACCTTCTGCGGCAGGTTCACCGGGTAACCGGCCGCCGCCGACGCGCTGGCGGTCAAGGCGTCGCGATCACCTGTGAAGAGATCGGCGGTCGCTTGTTGCATCGCGACGCCGCCTAGCCAGTAGCCGTCGGCTTGATAGAAATCGCTCACTGTCGGAACGACGACGATGCTGTCGGTCTGCTCGGCCAGATCGGCGGCCGTGTAGCTGTACATGGCCCCCGTCGCCAGCGCACCGTTCTGGAAGTAGATGATTCCCTTGGGGTTCGGGTCGTCGGGGAAATACCAGTCGGCCGGGACGGTGCAATTGCGGTTATCGCACGGCAGTTGCAGCGTCGAACTCTTCACTGTCACGGTGCTGCCCGGCGGGACCTGCGGCGGACCCTGGATCACCCGCTCAAAGGTGTTGAACACGTCGCCCACCGCCGACTCGGCCAGACCGAAGATCTGCTGAGCCGGCGTCGGCTGGGCGGTTTGTTGCACCTGCGCCGGGGCGGTCACCAGGCTTTTCGGCGCCACCACGGCATCCTCGAATTCACGCCGTGCGGCGGCGGCGATCGTCCACATCGCAGGCGCCACACCCTGGGGCTCGCCTGAATTGATGCCCGCCGCCAGCACATCGTCGATGAGCGTCGACAGCACCCGGAGCTGAGGCGCGGGAACGGGTGCGGTTTCGACGCGCGGTTGCGCGGCGATCTGTGGATCAGCGGTCATCCCCACGGTCGGCAGGGGGCGCGAAACCTCGACGAGCGAGTCGACGGCGCGTGACACGGAATCGACCGTGTTCGCAACGGACGCCGTCATATCAACAGGCGCCGTGTCGACGGATGCCGACGGAGTTAGGCGGAGCGGCACATGCATGCCCGAACCCGGCTGCCGCAGAAGGGATGTGATGGGTTTGCCGACTGTGGACTTGGAATCGTCAGCTTTAGCCTTCGGCGTTGATGCTCGCGTCTTCGTTCCGAGCGGCTCACCCGTCTCATCTGTGCCGTCGAATGAGCTGATCGCCTCGTGCACCACAGCGCGCAAACGCGACCCCGGCGAGCTGAGGGCGCTGGACGCTTCGTCCTTCTGACGCTGCGGGCTCTCGGCCTGCGTTCGGTCTTTATGAGCCGGTCCCGGACTAGAGTCGGCGTGGGACGGCGAATCCGCCGGCCGAGCGGGAGTGTCCGCCGATGACACTCCGTAGCCAACCCACAGGCTGATTACGGTTCCGACCCCCAAAGCAACGGCCAAACTCCCGACGCGCCCCACGTAACCTGTCCCGCGCATTTTCCCGCCCTCGACGTCATTTGCTGACAGCACCCGGCCTAAGGCGAACACGGTGTGAATTGAATCACTTTTGGTAAATGATCAGGAACAGTGACCGCGCGGTACAGCAGGACGGGGGCTATTCCTCGGGCGACGGCCAGTCGCGTGCGGCGGCCAGAAGACCGTCGCCCAGCGGCACCAGCACCGGCGTCAGCCGCTCGTCCTCGGCGATCAGGCGCGCGGCCTCGCGCACCGCGGTGACCTCAGCATCGTGTGCCTTCGCGTCACCCGCCCGGCCGCCAAGTGCCGCGCGGTGCACGACGATCGCACCGCCGGGACGCAGCAACCGCACGCCTTCGGTGACGAACGCCGGCTGGTCGGCCGGATCGGCGTCGATGAAGACCAGGTCGTAGGACTCGTCGGCCAGCCGGGTGAGCACCTCCTGGGCCCGCCCGCCAATCAGCCGGGTGCGCGACGGACCGATGCCGGCCTCGGTGAACGCCTGCTTGGCGATGCGCTGGTGCTCGGGCTCGACGTCGATCGTCGTCAGCACGCCGTCGCCGCGCATACCGGAGAGCAACCACAACCCGCTGACGCCCGCTCCAGTGCCGACTTCGACGACGGCCTTCGCGCCGCTGAGCCTGGCCAGCACGCTCAGCAGGGCACCGACCGCTGGGGTGACGGCGCCGGCGCCCGTCTCGACCGCTCGGTCACGGGCGGCGGCCACAATCGCGTCTTCGGAGATCGAGTTTTCTGCGTGGTTGACGATGGACTCGGCGCGGCTGGGTTGCGGCTGGGTCGCCGGGTCATCGGCCATGCCCGCAGCGTAGAGCGGCGTCGAATCCGCCACCACCTCGACACGCCCGCACCGGCACGGCCAAATTGCGTGGAAATCGGCTGGTTTGCCCTGGTTGACGGTGACGTAACCAGCTTTCTCAGGGAAAGTTCAGTCGGCTCATATGCCAGCCACACCACGATCGGAGACCGTATTCGCATGGAACACGGCGCACGCTGGCGCTCTGGGAATAACCACGTCGACCGTCGTGTTGCCGCGGATGTCGCGCTACCGACGCGCGACGAAGTGTGCGAAACGCACCCTGATCTGGAGGATACGACGACCACAACGACGACCGCCCCCCATCTGGCTCCCGTTTCGATGCCCCATCTCGAGCGGTTCACCGATGGGGACTGGATAGAGACGTCCGATGAGCCACAGGGCACCGCGGTGTTCGACGCCACAGGTGACCAGGCCACCATGCCGTCGTGGGATGAATTGGTGCGCCAGCACGCTGACCGGGTTTACCGCCTGGCCTACCGTCTGTCCGGCAACCAGCACGACGCAGAAGACCTGACCCAGGAGACGTTCATCCGCGTCTTCCGGTCCGTACAGAACTATCAGCCGGGCACGTTCGAGGGCTGGCTGCACCGCATCACCACGAATCTGTTCCTGGACATGGTCCGCAGGCGCGGCCGCATCCGCATGGAGGCGCTGCCCGAGGACTACGACCGGGTGCCCGCCGACGAGCCGAACCCGGAGCAGATCTACCACGATTCGCGGCTGGGTCCTGACCTGCAGGCCGCGCTCGACTCGCTGCCGCCGGAGTTTCGCGCCGCGGTCGTGCTCTGCGACATCGAAGGTTTGTCCTACGAGGAGATCGGCGCCACCCTCGGCGTCAAGCTGGGCACCGTGCGCAGCCGTATCCACCGTGGTCGGCAGGCGTTGCGGGACTACCTGGCCCGTCATTCGGCCGACACGGCCAGGTCAGCCTGACCGTTCAGAGGTGTCGTGCAGTGTGTCCCGCGCTACATTCAAGTAGGTACCGTCTATCGCGAAGGTGGTAGGCCGAGAGGAGCGGGGTGATGGTCGACCCGGGGCATGTGTTTCGCCGCGCGTTCTCCTGGCTGCCCACCCAGTTCGCTTCGCAGAGTGACGCGCCGGTCGGGCCGCGCCAGTTCGGCTCCACCGAGCACCTGTCCACCGAAGCGATCGCCGCCTTCGTCGACGGTGAGCTGCGCATGACCGCGCACCTGCGCGCCGCCCATCACCTCTCTCTGTGCCCGCAGTGCGCCGCCGAGGTGGAGGCCCAACGACAGGCCCGCGCCGCGTTGCGCGATTCCTGCCCAATCGCTATCCCTACGTCGCTCCTCGGCCTGCTCTCTCAGATTCCGCAGGACACACCCCAGGTCCAACCCGGCGGCGGCGACCAGACCGAGTTTGCTGATGACACGATCCGAGGGCGGCGCAAGCGCCGGTAGTCTTGAAGCAAATCACGCAGCGACGCGCGCCGGCCGACAGCGGCGACCAAGTAGCGATCAACTGACCACATAGAGAGCGATACACGGGTGACCACACAGGACCAGACCGAAGGCAGCCACCGGGTGCCGCCGCGCCCTGTCTCGCGCCCGCCGGTCGACCCGACGACCACCAGGGCGTTCGGCAGGCCCGACGGCGTCGACGGCCCGTTTCTCGGTGCGGATTCCAAGCGCGACCAGGGCGAGTACACGCCGAAAGACCAGCCCCCCGACCCCGTACTCGAAGAGGCCTTCGGCAGGCCCAACGGCAGCGGCGACCCTTTGCAACGCCATCCCGCGGACATCGGCGCACTGGAGGCCGAACGCGACAGGGAGAAGCCGGAGGAGCCCGACGACCCGTGGCGCGACCCCGGCGCAGCGGCCGCTCTCGGTACTCCCGCCATGCCGCAACCCCAACTCATGCCCGCCGCCGCCAACGTCGGCAAGCTCGGGGTGCGCGATGTGCTGTTCGGCGGCCGGGTGTCTTATGTCGCGCTGGCGGTGCTCGCGATCATCGCGCTGGTCATCGGTTTTGCCGGCGGCTGGGTGGGCCGCAAGACCGCAGAGGTGGTCGAGGCGTTCACCACCTCGAAAGTGACGCTGTCCACCAATGCCGGTGCAGAGGAGCCGACGGGCCGCTTCGCTAAAGTCGCTGCCTCCGTTGCCGATTCGGTCGTCACCATCGAAGCGACGAGCGACCAGGAGGGTGCGCAGGGCTCCGGCGTGGTCGTCGACGGCCGCGGCTACATCGTCACCAACAATCACGTCATCTCCGAGGCCGCGACCAACCCCAGCCAGTACAAGCTGTCGGTCGTGTTCAACGACGGTAAGTCCGTGCCTGCCAACCTCGTCGGCCGCGACCCGAAGACCGACCTTGCCGTGCTGAAGGTCGACAATGTCGACAACCTCAGGGTCGCGCAGCTCGGCGACTCAGACAAGCTGCACGTCGGTGACGAAGTGATCGCGGCAGGCGCTCCGCTCGGCCTGCGCAGCACCGTCACCCAGGGCATCATCAGCGCGCTGCACCGGCCGGTCCCGCTGTCCGGCGACGGCTCCGACACCGACACGGTGATCGACGGTGTGCAGACCGACGCGGCGATCAACCACGGCAACTCTGGCGGGCCGCTCATCAACATGGACTCCGATGTCATCGGTATCAACACGGCCGGAAAGTCATTGTCGGACAGCGCCAGTGGCCTCGGCTTCGCGATCCCGGTGAACGAGGTGAAGAACGTCGTCGAGGCGCTCATCAAGGACGGCAAGATCGCTCACCCGACGCTGGGTCTGACCGCCCGGTCGGTGAGCAACGACCTCGCGTCGGGCGCACAGGTGGCCAACGTGAAGGCGGGCGGCCCGGCTGAGAAGGCGGGCATCCTGGAGAACGACGTTGTGGTCAAGGTCGGCGACCGCACGGTCGCCGACGCCGACGAATTCGTAGTTGCGGTGCGGCTGTTGAAGATCGGCCAGGACGCCCCGATCGAGGTCGTCCGCGACGGCCGTCACGTGACGCTCACCGTCAACCCCGGTTCCGACAACAGCACATAATGTTCGCCAACGTCGGCTGGGGCGAGATGCTGGTCCTTGTGGTCGCCGGACTGGTGATCCTCGGACCGGAGCGGCTACCCGGTGCCATTCGCTGGACCTCCAACGCGCTGCGGCAGGCGCGGGAGTACATCAGCGGGGCCACCACCCAGCTGCGCGAGGACATCGGACCGGAATTCGAGGATCTGCGCGAGCCGTTGAATCAGTTGAACAAACTGCGGGGGATGACGCCGCGAGCCGCCCTGACCAAACACCTGCTCGACGGCGACGACTCGATCTTCACCGGCAAGTTCGACGAGCCAACCGACACGCCCGCCCCGCCGCCGCCCGCGGAGCCGACACCGCCGACACCGACAGCGACACCGGAACGCCCGGCGGCGACGCCGTTCGACAGCGACGCCACCTAAGGCGCAACCCGCTCGGGGATTGCAGCTGTCGCGCGCTCGTTGAGTGAAGCGGCCCAATATCGGATGCCTATTGCCCAGCCGACCCACGCGGCGAACGCAATGAGGTTGGACGGCAACGACCTCGGGTCGTTGAAGCTGCTCACCACCGTCGCCACGAGGATCAGCACCACCAGCACCACCCAGCAGTGGAAGACGAAACGGGCGAACAGGGCCCTCGACCCTGTGAAGCGGTACATCAGCAGCGCGCGCCGAAGCGTGATTCTGCCGCTCGGCGCCGCCGCGGCTTGAGATTCCTCGGCGCGCAGCGCCCAGAAGCGAAAGCCCATCGCGATGAGCGTGTACAGGAAGATGCCGAGGAGGTCGGCGTAGATGAGTCCGCCGGAGAAGTAATTGGGGATACCGAGGGTGTCCGACCTACCGAAAGCCGAAGCCAGCGCCCCGCTGACCTGAAGAACGATCACCCCGAGGAAGAAGTAGTAGAACCCCCGCAGCACCCTCGCGCCTCGACGGTGCATCGGGTACGCGAGCAGCAGTCGCCGAGCAGTGATCGATCTGTTCTCTTCGGACGCCGGCGGTGGCTTGGACTCGGCGAGGAGTTCTGCGGCTTCGTCGAGCCAGGCCTGTGCCCGTTCGGCGGCCCGCTGTTCGGCATCCGGTGCGATCAGCTTGCTGGCCTTGAACCAATCCTCGGCGAACGTGACCTGCCTCCCGGCGTCCTCGACGGCCAGCTTGCGGCGGCCGTGTTGGGTTCGGCGTTCGCGCCAGTCGCCGACTACCAGGGCGACGATGCCGATTCCCGCGGTAAGGATCGGCGTGACGATGGTCAGCGTGATGCGGATGACTTGTTCGGAATCCACCGCACGCTCCTCAGTTTGGTGGCCTCAGCTTCCGGCCGGATCCAAACCCAACGACATTCCCGCCAGCCCGCGCTTGCGGGCCGACAACTTGTCCGCAATACCCCGTAATTCCTTGCCCGCGACCGAATCTGGCGCGCTGAGCACCAGGGGCACACCGGAGTCGCCTGCGGCCACAAGCGCGGGATCCAGCGGCACCTGCCCGAGCAGTGGCACGTCCGCACCGATCGCTGTCGTCAGCCGCTCGGCGACCTGGCGGCCGCCGCCCTCGCCGAACACCTGCATCGTCGTACCGTCCGGCAACAGCAGCCCGGACATGTTCTCGACCACCCCGACAATGCGCTGACGCGTCTGCAGCGCGATCGCGCCCGCCCGCTCGGCGACCTCGGCCGCGGCCAGTTGGGGCGTCGTCACCACAAGGATTTCGGCGCCGGGGATCAACTGCGCCACGGAGATCGCGACGTCACCGGTGCCCGGCGGCAGATCGAGTAACAGCACGTCGAGGTCGCCCCAGTACACGTCGGCCAGGAACTGCTGAAGGGCCCGGTGCAGCATCGGCCCGCGCCACACCACCGGGGTGTTGCCCTGGGTGAATTGGGCGATCGAGATGACTCGCACGTCATGGGCGATCGGCGGAAGGATCATCGACTCGACCTGGGTGGGTCGTTCGGTGGTGCCCATCATCCGCGGGATCGAATGCCCGTAGATGTCGGCGTCGAGCACACCCACCGACAGCCCGCGGGTCGCCATCGCGGCGGCGAGATTGACCGTGACGCTGGACTTGCCGACCCCGCCCTTGCCCGACGCCACCGCGTACACCCGCGTCAACGAGCCGGGCTGGGCGAACGGAATGACGGGTTCACGGGCATCGCCACGCAACTGCTTACGCAGTTCGGTGCGCTGCTCGTCGTTCATGACATCGAGACTGACCTTCACCGCGCCGGTGCCGGGCACGTCGGCGACCGCGGCGGCGACGCGTTCGGAGATCTCGGTCTTCTTCGGGCAGGCCGCGGTGGTCAGATACACCTCGACGTGCACGCTGTGGTCGGCGTCGACGGTGACGTTCTTGACCATGCCGAGCTCGGTGATCGGCCTGCGTAGTTCGGGGTCGATCACCTTGGCCAGGCCGGCGCGGACCGCGGCCTCCAGCTCGTTGCGGGGTTCTGACATCACCGCCGAGTCTAGGCGGAGCGGGCTTGGCCGATTCAGGTGCGGGGCGTGCGGGGCGCTGTCCGGTCAGGCGGGCGGGCCGGGCGCGGGTCCGACGATGCCCTGAGGTTCGATCGGCCCAGGTGGCGGTCCCAGCGGCGCGACGCCCGGAGGCGGTGCCCAAAGTTCGGCCATCGGCGGTCCCGGTGTCTCGGCCGCTGCCGGCGGCGGGACAACGCCCGGCGGGAACGCCTCGGGCGGCAGCTGTGGCTGAACCGCCGCGGGCGGGTTCGTGCCCAGGCAGAACACCGCGCAGTTCTGCTGCGGCGGCTGCGGCATCCACGCCGGCATGCTCGCCGCCGGACCAGGCTGCATCATCGCCGGCGCCGATGCGTCCGCGGGTCCCGGCAGCGGACCGAACATCTGGCTCGCGACGTCCGTGCGGGTCGCGTCGACCAGCGGTATCACGGCGAGCGGGTCGTCGGCGGGCAGCCCGAGGGCGTTCATCGGCAGGCCTGGACCGAGGCCCTGGTAGTTGTCCAAATGCATATCGGCGATCGGCGGAATCGGCCCGGTGATGGGCGGCAGGTCGACCGGGACGACGCCGGTCGCATAGGCGGCCGCCCAGCCCAGCACGTTCTGCGCGTAGGCCATCGAGTTGTTGTAGCGCAGGATCGCGGTCATCACCTGGGACTGGTCACGCAGGTTAAGCCCGCCGCTGCACAGGTAGCGCGCCGCGGCCAGCGATGAGTCGAACACGTTCTGCACGTCGGCCTTGCCGTCGCCGTTGCCGTCGGAGGCGTACCGCGACCAGGTGCCCGGCAGGAACTGCATCGGACCCATCGCGCGGGCGTAGGAGACACGACCGGGCGCCCTGCTCAGCTCGATGACTTCGTTGCCCGGCAGCGTGCCGTCGAGCGCGGGTCCGTAGATGGGGCGCACCGCGGAGCCCGAGGCGTCGGTTGCGCCTCCGTTGGCGTGCATGGACTCGATACGCCCGATGCCTGCGAGCAGGTTCCAGCTGATCCCGCAACCCGGATACGCGGACGCCATCATGCGTTCGGCGTTCTGGTAGGCGTTCAGCGCCATCATCGGAATGCGAAGTGTGCCAGGCGAACTGACCACCACGGCGGGCGGTGGCCCGGAGACGTTGGCGGCCGAGGCGATGTGGAATGCCGTCGGTGTCTTGGTGACCGCGACGACCGACGCGCCGGACGGATCGACGGGCGAGGGGGCAACCGCGGCCAAGGGTGTCACTGCGGAATCCCGGATGGGCGTCGACGTCGGCGCGGTGGCGCCGACGGCTCCGGCGAGGACGAGGGGGGTGATGGCGGCAATGCCGAACGCGGGCGTGCGCACTACCCGCGTTGCGTGGCGCCGCACTGCCTCGAGTGCGGCTCCTCCCCCTATCTGCACTCAACCGTCCTAAGTCGTCGGTGGCTTGTGAACCAAGTCACCATACCCACTCGGCGTGTACCGCGTTACAGCAATGCCTGACCCGGTCTAACCGAGCTTTTTGCTCCGGCGGTCGCTCGCATGCGGTTTGGCCGCCCCGTCCCTGCTGTCGGCGGGTTTGGCTGGTTGCAATTCGATGAGCATGTCGCGCAGTTCGTCGAGTTCGCGCCGCAGGTAGTCACGGGTGGCAACCTCGCCTACGGCCAGGCGCAGCGCGGCCAGCTCGCGCGCCAGGTACTCGGTGTCCGCCTTGGTCTGTTCGGCGCGCCGACGGTCCTCCTCCAAAGACACCCGGTCCCGGTTCTCCTGGCGGTTCTGGGCGAGCAGGATCAGCGGCGCGGCGTATGCGGCCTGGGTGGAGAACGCCAGGTTGAGCAGGATGAACGGGTACGGGATCCCAGCGCAGCTTGACGGCGGACAGGTTCAGCGCGATCCAGACGATGACGAGTATGGTCTGCCAGGCCAGGTATCGCCCGGTCCCCAGGAATCGTGCGATGGATTCGCTGAACTGTCCAACGGCGTCGGCGTCGACGGTGAAAGCGAAGCGGCGCCGCGACGTGCGCGGAGTGTCAAGCCGTTGGCGCGCTGACAAGTCGCTCATGTCACCCCCTCGGAGCCGCTCGGCCGGCGATTCAGCGCCGGACAGTTCGGGTTCTTCGCGCTCTCGCCAGTCGTCGGGCAGGAGGTGGTCGAGCACGTCGTCGACGGACACCGCGCCCAACAGGTGGTTTTCGTCGTCGACAACCGGACCGCAGACGAGATTGTAGGCAGCGAAGTAACGGGTGACCGCCGCCAGCGAATCGTCGGGGCTCAGGCTCGGCAGGTCCATGTCGAGGATGCCGCTGACCAGCGCGGCGGGCGGCTCGCGCAGCAGCCGCTGCAGGTGTACACAGCCCAGGTAGCGACCGGTCGGCGTTGCGGTCGGCGGCCGCGTGACGAAGACCAGCGAGGCGAGCGCGGGTGTCAGATCCGGATCGCGGACCCGGGCCAGCGCCTGGGCGACGGTGGTGTCGGGCGCGATCGCCACCGGCTCGGAGGTCATCAATCCGCCTGCGGTGTCGGGGGAGTGGCTCAGCAGCCGTCGCACGTCCTCGGAATCCTCGGGATCCATTCGGCGCAGGAACAGCTCGGCGTCGGCGGGCGTCATTGTGCCGAGCAGGTCGGCGGCGTCGTCGGGGTCCATCGCCTCGAGCACGTCGGCCGCGCGTTCCGGCTCCAGCTGCCGCAGCACTTCGGCCTGCTCGTCTTCCGGCAGCTCCTGCAACACATCGGCGAGCCGCTCGTCGTCGAGAGCCCTGACGACTTCGAAGCGGCGTTTGTCCGGCAGTTCGCGGATCGCCTCGGCGACCTCGATCGGCCGCTGACCCTCGAACTGCTGAAGCAACTGCGCCACACCCTGATCGGGCATCGCGAGACCCGACGGGGTCAAACCCTGGACCCGCTGCCAGTCGACGATGTCGACGTTTCTGCGACGGCCGAGTCTGCGCGCCATCGGCCGCACCGCGACCCTGGTAACCACCCAATCGCGGGTCCGGGTCTGCTCGATGCCCAGATCGACCACCACGACGTCGACCTCGGCCAGCTCGGGCAGCTCGGGGTCGTCGACCCGGACCCGGGTCTCGATCACCTGGCCGACGACCAGCACCTCGCCCGGTCGCTGCGAGAACTTCTTCAACGACACATTGGCTGTGGTCAACGTGACGGCGCTGGGATCGATCGCGGTGACCCGCCCGATCGGCACGAAGATGCGCCGACGGGTGAGCAATTCGACGACGAGGCCGAGCACTCGCGGCTGCTGGCGGACGATGCTGATGCTGATCACCACGTCCCGGACACGGCCGATGGACTCGCCGTCGGGGCCGAGCACCACCATTCCCGCGATACGGGCCGCGTAGACCCTGTTCACCGCTGCCATGACTCAAAGGGTAGAGAGTGTGGTCGTGGAAAACCGGTATCGACCCCGCCGAACGATCCTTTCCGTTCCCGGCAGCAGCGCGAAGATGATCGAGAAGTCCAAGGCGCTGCCCGCCGACGAAGTGTTTCTCGATCTCGAGGACGCCGTCGCCCCCGACGCCAAGGCGGAGGCTCGCACTCGCGTGGCGGCGGCGCTGGTGGAGTCCGGTTGGTCGGATCAGCTGCGTGGTGTTCGCGTCAACGACTGGACGACGCCGTGGACCTACGCCGACGTCATCGAGGTGGTGTCGGCCGCAGGCGCCTCACTCGATCTGATCGTGCTGCCGAAAGTGGCCGACGCCTCCCACGTCCACGCGCTCGATCTGCTGCTGACCCAGCTGGAGACGACGCACGGGCTGCCGGTGGGCCGCATCGGCATCGAGGCACAGATCGAGAACGCGCAGGGCCTGACGAATGTGGACGCCATCGCGGCAGGACCGCGCGTGCAGGCGCTGGTGCTCGGGCCCGCCGACATGATGGCGAGCCTGAACATGCGCACGCTGGTGGTGGGGGAGCAGCCCGAGGGCTACGACGTCGGCGACGCTTACCACCACACGCTGATGACGATTCTGGTCGCCGCCCGCACGCACGGCGTGGCCGCGATCGACGGGCCGTATCTGAAGGTCCGCGACGTCGACGCGTTCCGGCGGGTGGCGGGCCGGTCGGCGGCGCTGGGCTACGACGGCAAATGGGTGCTGCACCCGGACCAGATCGCCACGGGCAACGAGATATTCAGCCCGCGTCAGGAGGCCTACGACCACGCCGAGCTGATCCTCGAGGCGTACGAATGGCACACCTCACGCGAAGGCGGGGCCCGCGGCGCGGTGATGCTCGGCGACGAGATGATCGACGAGGCCAGCCGCAAGATGGCGTTGGTGATCGCAGGCAAGGGCCGCGCCGCGGGGATGACACGCAAGGCCGAACCGTTCCGGCCGCCGAACTAGCGCCGAAAACCTATGGCGCCCACTGGAACCCGCTGGCGGCCACGCCAATCACCAAGACCACGTAGAGCACCAGAAGAGTGCTCATCACCGCGCCGACGATGGTGCCTGCCAACGCGAGCCCGAAGCCGTCCTGGCCGCTGCGCCTGCACTCCCGCATCGCGATGATGCCAAGGATCACGCCCGCTATCGACGGCAGTCCACAGAACAACAGCCCGGCCAGCGAAGTGACCAGCGCCGCGATCGCCTTGCCGTTGGTGCCGAGCGGCTTACCCGGACGGTACGGGTCATACGGCTGGTAGCCCGGATATCCGACCGGGTACCCGCCGCCGTAGGGGTAAACCGGTGGCGGCAACGGGGAGTAGCTCGCGGGGTAGTCGACCGGTGCGTAGGGATCTCCTTGTGGCGCCGACTGTTCCAAGGGCGGATATTCGGCGCCGCGAAACGGCTGTTCGGGCGGCGTGGTCACGTCAGGTGCTGAAGGCGAAGGCGGTCCAGATGATGCTGATGATCAGCGTCGCGACACCGACCCCGATGCCTGCCACCGCCAGGCCGTGGCCGCCCTGACGGCGCTCCTTGATCTGGTTCAGCGCGATGACCCCGAGTGCGATGCCCACGAGCGAGCCGACGGTGCACAGAATGCCGATCAGCGAGGCCACCAACGACCAGATCGCCATCTGGTTGGTTTCGGGCTGCGGCTGCGCGTAGCCGCCGTACCCACCGGGGTACCCCTGTGCTGGATACGACGACGGGGGCGGCGGATATCCCGGCGCACCCCCGTACTGCGGGGGCGGCGGAGGGGGGTACGAGGGGGCGCCGTAGCTCGGCTGCCCGCCGTAGGACGACGGATCCGGGTAGGGCGGCGGGTAGGCCTGCTGCTGGGCGCCGGGGGGAGGGTAGCTCGGCGGCGACGGATACGCCTGCGGTGGTGGGTACCCAGACGGTGAGTAGCCGGGATCAGACGGGATGTAGCCGGGTTGTTGATAGTCGGCGGTCGGCTGATAGCTCGGCGGAATGTCGTACCCGGTGCTCGGCGGTACGTCGTATCCGGAGGGCGGCGGGCTGTATCCCGGCGGGGTGAACTGCTCCGTGGGCGCGGGCTGCTCGGGCATCGGCAGCGGGGCCTGCATAGTCGGCGCATCCTGCGGCTCCGACTGCTCGATCGGCGGTGCTTCGTAGCCGCCGGATGACGGCTCCGACGACCCTGCGCTCGAGTCGGATGCTGGCGTTTCGGAGGACTCCCCGCCCGGATTTGTCATGCTGTCAACCTAGCGTATGTGCTGGTCCCCGTGGCCGAGGTGGGCGTGGGGCACCAACGCCCGCGCCTGCGCGTTTAGCTTGAAGGCCGACAGAATTCGCGGCGCGAATAGAGGAGATTGAGGATCGATGAGCAGCCCGTTCCAGCCTGGACAGAATCCCGCTGTGACACCCGGCGCACCGACATCCCCGGCGCGGGGCCGACCGGCAAGCCTGCCGACTCCGCCGAAGGGATGGCCGATCGGCTCCTATCCGACCTACGCCGAGGCGCAGCGCGCGGTGGACTACCTGTCCGATCAAGAATTTCCGGTCCAGCAGGTGACGATCGTCGGCGTTGACCTCATGCAGGTCGAGCGCGTGACCGGCCGGCTCACCTGGCCGAAGGTCCTCGGCGGCGGGGTGCTCAGTGGCGCGTGGCTGGGTCTGTTCATCGGCCTGATTCTGGGTTTCTTCAGCCCGAGCCCGTGGGGCGCGTTGGTCACCGGCCTGATCGCAGGCGTTTTCTTCGGCCTGATCACATCCGCGATCCCGTACGCGATGGCTCGCGGCACAAGAGATTTCAGCTCGACGATGCAGCTTGTCGCCGGCCGCTACGACGTGTTGTGCGACCCGCAGGGTGCCGAGAAGGGCCGGGATCTGCTGGCGCGCTTGACCATCTGACGCGGTCGAAACGGCGCTGCCGCAGGTCACGATCGTAATGCGGCTGCCGACGCGCCGTCCGAAGTGTTGCAAATCACGCGCACCTGGTTCTACGGTTTGCGCGCGGGGGCTTCCCCGCGGACGGGAGGCGGGTCGTGCGCGAACGTCGGCTGTGTGCAGCGGCGTTGGCCGCCGCGACGATGGCATCCGTGGTGACGGCGTGCAGTTCGAGCGGTGGCGGAATCGTCATCAACTACTACACACCGGCTAGCGAAATGGCCACGTTCACCGCGGTCGCCAAGCGGTGCAACGAAGAACTCGGCGGCCGCTTCACGATCCAGCAGATCAGTTTGCCGAAAGAGGCCGACGCACAGCGCCTGCAGTTGGCCCGCCGGCTCACCGGCAATGACAAGACCCTGGACCTGATGGCCATCGACGTCGTGTGGACGGCCGAGTTCGCCGAGGCGGGCTGGGCGCTGCCGCTCTCCGACGACCCGTCCGGCCAAGCCGAGGCCGACGCCACCAGCAATACGCTGCCCGGCCCACTGGAAACCGCGAAGTGGCAGGGCAAGCTGTATGCCGCACCGATCACCACCAACACTCAATTGCTTTGGTACCGAGCGGATTTGATGGACGAGCCGCCGACCGACTGGGACGGCATGGTGTCCGAGGCGACCCGACTGCACGCCGAGGGCAAGCCGAGCTGGATCGCACTGCAGGCAAAGCAGTACGAGGGCTTGATGGTGTGGTTCAACACGCTGCTGGAAAGCGCTGGCGGGCAAGTGCTTTCCGACGACGGCAAGACGGTGACCCTGACCGACACGCCCGAGCATCGCGCCGCCACCGTCAAGGCGCTCCAGATCATCAAGTCCGTAGCCACCGCACCGGGCGCGGACCCATCGATCACCCAGACCGACGAAGGCACCGCGCGGTTGGCTCTCGAGCAGGGTAAAGCCGCGCTGGAGGTGAACTGGCCGTTCGTGCTGCCCTCGATGCTGGAGAACGCGGTCAAGGGCGGCGTCGGCTTCCTGCCGCTCGACAAGGATCCCGCGCTGGCAGGCAGCATCAACGACGTCGGCACCTTCTCTCCGACCGATGAGCAGTTCGACGCCGCCTACGACGCGAGCCAGAAGGTGTTCGGGTTCGCGCCCTATCCGGCTGTGCAGGCCGGCGAAGCGGCCAAGGTCACGCTTGGCGGCCTGAACCTTGCGGTGGCCCGCACCAGCCAGCATCGCGCCGAGGCGTTCGAGGCGGCCCGCTGTCTGCGCAACGTCGAGAACCAGCGCTACACATCGGTTGAGGGTGGGCTGCCCGCCGTGCGCACCTCGCTGTACGACGATCCGGCTTTCCAGAAGAAGTACCCGCAGTACGCCATCATTCGCGAGCAACTGACCAACGCCGCGGTGCGCCCGGCCACGCCCGTCTACCAGGCGGTGTCGACCCGGATCACCGCGACGCTCGCGCCGATCACCGACATCGATCCGGAGAAGATGGCCGACGAACTCGCCGAACAGGTCCAGAAGGCCATCGACGGTAAGGGGCTGATCCCGTGACGGCCACCGTGGACGCAGCTGGCACGCCCGCGGCACCGGGCACCCGCGCCGGTGACGACCGCAGGTCAAACCGTCGGCTGGCGTTCGTGTTGGTCGCCCCCGCGGTGATCCTGATGCTGGCCGTGACCGCCTACCCGATCGGCTACGCGGTGTGGCTGAGTCTGCAGCGCTACAACTTGGCAGCGCCCGACGACACCGCGTTCGTCGGCTTCGCCAACTACCAGACCGTGCTCACCGACCGGTACTGGTGGACGGCGTTCGTGGTGACGTTGGTGATCACCGTCATCTCGGTGGCGATCGAGTTCGTGCTCGGGATGGCGCTCGCGTTGGTGATGCACCGGACCATCTTCGGTAGGGGCGTCGTCCGCACCGCGATCCTGATTCCGTACGGCATCGTCACCGTCGCCGCCTCGTACAGCTGGTATTACGCGTGGACGCCCGGCACCGGATACCTGGCCAACCTGCTGCCGGAGGGCAGCGCGCCGCTGACCGAACAGATCCCGTCGCTGGCCATCGTGATCCTCGCCGAGGTCTGGAAGACCACACCGTTCATGGCACTTCTATTGCTCGCCGGGTTGGCGCTGGTGCCGCAGGACCTGCTCAACGCCGCGCAGGTCGACGGTGCGGGCGCGTGGAAGCGGCTGGTCAAAGTCATTCTGCCGCTGATCAAACCGGCCATCCTGGTGGCGCTGCTGTTCCGCACGCTCGACGCGTTCCGCATCTTCGACAACATCTACGTTCTCACCGGCGGCGCCAACAACACCGGTTCGGTGTCGATCCTCGGCTACGACAACCTGTTCAAGGCATTCAACCTGGGGTTGGGGTCGGCGATCAGCGTGCTGATCTTCCTGTCCGTCGCGGTGATCGCGTTCATCTACATCACGATCTTCGGCGCGTCGGCACCTGGATCCGACGAGGAGAGGCGCTGAGGTATGCCTGAACGGGTCGGTGCCGGTCGGGCGACGGGATGGACCGTCGTCAACATCCTGGTGGTCATCTACGCGCTGTTTCCGGTGTTGTGGATCCTGTCGCTCTCGCTGAAGCCGACGTCAACGGTGAAGGACGGCAAGCTGATTCCGTCGGCGATCACGTTCGAGAACTACAAGGGCATCTTCTCGGGGAACGCGTTCACCTCCGCGCTGATCAACTCGATCGGCATTGGCCTGATCACCACGGTGATCGCGGTGGTCATCGGAGGCATGGCGGCGTACGCCGTCGCCCGGTTAACCTTCCCGGGTAAGCGACTGCTGGTCGGTATCGCATTGCTGATCGCGATGTTTCCGCAGATCTCGCTCGTCACACCGATATTCAACCTGTGGCGCCGCATCGGCCTGTTCGACACCTGGCCGGGCTTGATCATCCCGTACATCACGTTCGCGCTGCCGCTGGCCATCTACACGCTGTCGGCGTTCTTCCGGGAGATCCCTTGGGATTTGGAGAAGGCGGCCAAGATGGACGGCGCCACGCCGGCCCAGGCCTTCCGTAAAGTGATCGCCCCGCTGGCGGCGCCCGGAATCGTCACCGCGGCGATCCTGGTGTTCATCTTCGCCTGGAACGACCTGCTGCTGGCGTTGTCGTTGACGGCCACCCAGCGCGCCATCACCGCGCCGGTGGCGATCGCGAACTTCACCGGCAGTTCGCAATTCGAGGAGCCGACCGGATCGATTGCGGCGGGCGCAATGGTGATCACGATCCCGATCGTTATCTTTGTTCTAATCTTCCAACGACGGATCGTCGCTGGATTGACGTCCGGTGCGGTGAAGGGGTAGTTCGATGGCCGAGATTGTGTTGGACCGGGTGACGAAGAGTTACCCCGACGGCGCCACGGCCGTGAAGGATCTGTCGGTCAACATCGCCGACGGCGAGTTCATCATCCTGGTCGGTCCGTCCGGCTGCGGAAAGTCAACCACGCTCAACATGATTGCGGGGCTGGAGGAGATTTCATCGGGCGAACTTCGGATCGGCGGCGAGCGGGTGAATGAGAGGGCGCCCAAGGACCGCGATATCGCGATGGTGTTCCAGTCCTACGCCCTCTACCCGCACATGACCGTCCGGCAGAACATCGCCTTTCCGCTGACATTGGCGAAGATGAAGAAAGCCGAGATCGCCACGAAGGTCGACGAGACCGCGAAAATCCTTGATCTGACCGAACTTCTGGATCGCAAACCCGCTCAACTGTCGGGCGGCCAGCGTCAGCGCGTTGCGATGGGCCGGGCGATCGTGCGCGATCCCAAGGCCTTCCTGATGGATGAGCCGCTGTCCAACCTGGACGCCAAGCTGCGAGTGCAGATGCGATCGGAGATCGCCCGCCTGCAGAAGCGGTTGGGCACCACCACGGTGTACGTCACGCACGACCAGACCGAGGCAATGACGCTGGGTGACCGCGTCGTTGTGCTGCGGGCGGGGGAGGCCCAGCAGGTCGGCACACCGGAGGAGCTGTATGCGCGGCCGGCGAACCTGTTCGTGGCCGGCTTCATCGGATCGCCCGCGATGAACTTCTTCCCTGCGACGATGACCGATGTCGGGCTCAAGCTGCCCTTGGGTGAAGTCATGCTGACCCAAGAAGTGCATGACGTGCTCGCACAGCACAACCGGCCGAACAACGTAATCGTCGGCATCCGGCCCGAGCATCTCGAGGACGCCTCGCTGATCGATACCTATGCGCGAATCCGGGCGTTGACGTTCGAGGTGAAGGTCGACTTCGTCGAGTCGCTCGGTGCCGACAAGTACGTGCATTTCACGGCCGAGGGCGCGGGCGCCCATGCTGCCCAGCTGGCCGAGCTTGCCGAAGAGTCGGGTGTTGGCGAAAATGAGTTCGTGGCAAGGGTTTCCACCGAGTCGAAGGTGACGCCGGGACAGACAGTGGAGCTGGCGTTCGACACCACCAAGCTGGTGATCTTCGACGCCGACACCGGCGCCAACCTCACCATCCCGGCAGCGGGTACTGTGCGCGAAACCCCGCACGAAGAACAGGCCGCGGCGCAGGCTGATCCGCCCGTAGAGCAGTCACCACCTCCCGCGGAGTGACCGACGTCCTCGACGAGGTCCGCGCCCGTCTGCGTGCGCACTTCGCACTGGCGGGGATCAGCGCTGAACCCGACGCCGCGAGCGTGACGTTTCTCGGCACCGAGCCCATCGACGTTCTGCGGTTCGGACCCGACGGTGACGGCGTCGTTCACTATGTGTCCGTTGGCTGTTCGCGTCATCCGATGACCGATCCCACCGAGTTCGCCGCCGATCCGGTGCGTGGGCCGCGCGCGGAGGTGACCGTTGCGCTGCGCGGATCGTCACCCGCCGGGCTTGCCCGCAGCGTGGCGGTGCTGGCCGCCGCACCCGCGGTGGAGGGACTCGTCCTTGCGCACGACGCGCTCGTCGACCTCGGCACCCCGTTGTGGGGCGGCGCCGCGTTCACCGCTTTCCTGTTGGGCGGCAGCGAAATCGACGATGTGGCGCTGTCCGCACCCCTCGAGCCGGTTGTCGTGCTGTCCGCAATCCCGATCACTCCGACCGAGGCGGCGTGGGTGCGGCTCAAGGGCGCCGAGGCTATGCGTGAGGCGTGGCAGACGGACGGTGTCGACGTGCTCGATCCCGCCCGGCCCGCGTCAGCCCCGAGCTGAGCGAGCCGCTAGTTTCCGTTTCGGCGAAGTCAGAGCCAGTGGTTGCGTCGGAATGTGCGGTACAGCAGGAGGCAGACACAGAACATCACCGTCAGCACCGCCGGATAGCCCCACGTCCACTGGAGTTCGGGCATGTGGTCGAAGTTCATCCCGTAGATCCCCGCCAGCGCGGTCGGGACGGCGGCGATAGCCACCCACGCCGAGATCTTGCGCATGTCGACGTTCTGCTGCATGGCCACCTTGCCGAGAGCGGCCTGCACCAGCGAGCTGAGCATCTCGTCGTAGCTCGTGATCCGATCGGACGCCTGGATGTTGTGGTCGAGCACGTCGCGCATGTAGCGGCGGACCTCGATCGAGATGAGGTCGTTGTGGTCGGTGCCGATGCGCTGCAACGCCGTGGTCAGCGGACTGACCGCCCGACGCAGTTCGACGACCTCCCGCTTCAGCAGATAGATGCACTCGATGTTGGTGTTCGTCAACGGCGAGAAGATGTCCTCTTCCATCGCGTCGATGTCGGTCTCCACCAGGTCCGTGACGTCGAGGTAGCTGTCTACGACGTGATCGGCGATCGCATGCATGATCGCGTAGGGGCCCAAGGTCAGGGTGGCCGGGGAAGCGTCGATTGCCTTGCGTACTCCGGCTAATGCGCCATGCTCACCGTGGCGGACCGTGACCACGAAATCGGATCCGACGAAGATGAAGATCTCGCCGGTCTCGACGATCTCCCTGGCATTCATCACCGACGCGTGTTCGACGTAGTTCACCGTCTTCAGCACCAGGAACAGCGTCTTGTCGTAGCGCTCCAGCTTCGGCCGCTGATGGGCGTGCACCGCGTCCTCGACGGCCAGCTCATGCAGGCCGAACACGTCGGCGACGGCCATCATCTGGTGCTCGTCGGGCTCATGCAGGCCGATCCACACGAAGGCCTGCTTGCCCTCGTCCTCGAGCTCGTGCACCTTGTTCAGCGCGGCGGCGTGGGTGTACTTGCCGGGCAGCCGCTTACCGTCGCTGTAGACCCCGCAGTCGACCATCGCCCGGGCGACGGGAACGTGGATGGATTTGGCGTCCGTGTGGGAGTGCTTGGTCCGTACCTGCCAAAGGGAGGGAGGCAATGCGCTTCGGAACGACGGCATCGGTCAACCTCCTGTCGCAGCGCAAGGCCAGTCCAGCCTCGGCCAATGCTACGCGTGGGCGGTTGTGGACCGGACGTTTAGCGCTGGTGCCGGTGCGCTAGTTTCAACCCCGGAAACCTCTATTCCCAAGGAGCCTCAAGACGTGAGCACTTCTCCTCTCAAGGTCGCGGTCACCGGAGCCGCCGGCCAGATCGGCTACAGCCTGCTGTTTCGCTTGGCGAGTGGCTCATTGCTGGGCCCGGACCGCCCGATCGAGCTCCGTCTGCTCGAGATCGAGCCGGCACTGAAGGCGCTCGAGGGTGTGGTGATGGAGCTCGACGACTGCGCATTCCCCTTGCTGGCGGGTGTCCAGACCGGTGCCGACGCGAACAAGATCTTCGACGGTGTGAACCTTGCCCTGCTTGTCGGGGCGCGGCCCCGCGGTCCCGGCATGGAGCGCAGCGACCTGCTCGAGGCCAACGGCGCGATCTTCACCGCCCAGGGCAAGGCGCTCAATTCGGTGGCCGCCGACGACGTCCGCATCGGCGTCACCGGTAACCCCGCGAACACCAACGCGCTGATCGCGATGTCCAACGCGCCCGACATTCCCCACGAGCGGTTCTCCGCGCTCACCCGCCTCGACCACAACCGGGCAATCTCGCAGCTGGCGCAGAAGACCGGCGCGAAGGTCACCGACATCAAGAAGATGACGATCTGGGGCAACCACTCAGCGACCCAGTACCCCGACATCTTCCATGCCGAGGTCGGCGGGAAGAACGCCGCGGAGGTCGTCAACGACCAGGACTGGATCGAGAACGACTTCATCCCGACGGTCGCCAAGCGGGGAGCGGCGATCATCGACGCGCGCGGAGCCTCCTCGGCCGCTTCGGCCGCGTCGGCGACGACCGACGCCGCCCGCGACTGGCTGCTGGGCAGCGCGAAGGGCGACTGGGTGTCGATGGCGGTGCTGTCCGACGGCAGCTACGGCGTGCCCGAGGGCATCATCTCGTCCTTCCCGGTGACGACGAAGGACGGCAACTGGACGATCGTGCAGGGGTTGGAGCTCGACGACTTCTCCCGCTCGCGGATCGACAAGACGACGGCCGAGCTGGTCGACGAGCGCAAGGCGGTCACAGAACTCGGCTTGATCTGAAACAAGTCGATTAGGTTACCTAAAAGTAGGCCAGTAGCCTGACCGTCGTGGCGGAGAAGCCAGAAAGCCCTCAGATCGTGGTCACCGACGAGGAGATCTTCGAGGCGCACGTAGCCGGCAAGCTCTCCGTCGAACTAAAGGCGCCGCTGGACACCCAGCGCGCATTGTCGATCGCCTACACCCCCGGCGTAGCGCAGGTCAGTCGGGCGATTGCCGCCGATCACACGCTGGCCGCCCGTTACACGTGGGCGAACCGGCTGGTGGCCGTCGTCAGTGACGGCAGTGCGGTGCTCGGCCTCGGCGACATCGGCGCGGCGGCCTCGCTGCCCGTGATGGAGGGCAAGTGCGGCCTGTTCAAGGCGTTCGCAGGCCTGGACTCGATCCCGATCGTCTTGGACACCAAGGATCCCGACGAGATCGTCGAAACTCTAGTGCGGTTGCGGCCGACATTCGGCGCCGTGAACCTCGAGGACATCTCGGCGCCGCGCTGCTTCGAGATCGAACGACGACTCATCGATGCTCTCGACTGCCCGGTGATGCACGACGACCAGCACGGCACCGCGATCGTCGTGCTCGCGGCGATGCTGGGCGCGACCAAGGTGCTCGACCGCGACATCGCGTCGCTTCGCGTGGTGGTCTCGGGCGTCGGCGCGGCTGGCATGGCGTGCGCGAACATCCTTCTGGCCGCAGGTGTTTCGGACATGACGGTGCTGGACTCCCGCGGCATTCTGCATCAGCACCGTGACGACTTGACCCCGGTCAAGCTCGATCTGGCGCAGCGCACCAACCCCGATGGCCGTTCCGGTGGAATGGTCGAGGCGCTGAAGGGCGCCGGCATGTTCCTCGGCCTCTCCGGGGGGATCGTGCCAGAAGAGCTGATCGCGACGATGGCCCCCGACGGCATCGTGTTCGCGCTGTCCAACCCCGACCCCGAGATCCTTCCGGAGATCGCCGCCAAGCACGCCGCCGTGGTGGCGACCGGCCGCAGCGACTTCCCGAATCAGATCAACAACGTGCTGGCGTTCCCTGGCGTGTTTCGCGGTGCGCTGGACGCGGGCGCCCGCCGGATCACCGAGAACATGAAGGTGGCCGCCGCCGAGGCGATTTTCGGGGTGGTAGGCGACGACCTCTCGCCCGACCGGATCGTTCCGAGCCCACTGGACCCGCGTGTCGAGCCTGCGGTGGCCGAGGCGGTCGCGGCAGCCGCGGACGCCTGATCGCGCCGATGGGCGCCCGTCATCTCGCCCCCGCGCTGGCGGCTCTGCTGATCGCCGGGTGCGGCGGCACGGGCGGTGGCCAATCGATCGCAGTCGGAGCGCGCGACGACGCGGAATCGACACTGCTGGCCAGCCTGTATGCCTCGGCTCTTCGGAGCTACGGAACGGCCGCCCACGTCGAGCGGGTACCCGACCCGTTGGCCGGGCTGGACTCGGGTGCGATCGTCGTGGTGCCGGGCTTCACCGGGCGACTGCTGGACACCTTCACGCCCGGCGCGAAAGCGCGCGCACCCGTTCAGGTCTACCGCGACATGGTGGCGGCACTGCCGGAAGGCGTCACCGCGGGCGACTACGCCGAATCGGCGGAGGACAAGCCGGCGCTCGCGGTCACCGAGACGACCGTCGACGCCTGGGGTGGACGGGATGTCACGGCCGCAGTCCGCAATTGCGCCCAGCTCGAGCTCGGGCAGGTCGTCGGTGCGCCTCGCCCGGTCGCCATCGGGACATGCGCGGCGAAGGTGCGTGAATATCCTGACGCCGCAACGTTATTCGAGGCGCTGCGAGCGGGGCAGGTCAACGCGGCGTGGACGTCGACGGCCGACCCGGACATTCCCGCCGAAGTGGTGGTGCTGGCCGACCGCACAGCACTGATCCGCGCCGAGAACGCCGTACCGCTGTATCGCCGCAACGAGTTGTCCGAAACGCAGCTGCTCGCGCTCAACGAGGTGGCCGGCGTGCTGGACACCGCGGCCTTGGTGCGGATGCGGCGTCAGGTGGCCGAGGGCGCCGATGCGGGGCAGGCCGCCGACGCGTTCTTGGCCGAGCACCCGCTGGGGGCGACCAGCCGCTAGTCCGGCATAGTCCGCGATGTCACCGCGGCGACCAGCCGCTGATAGCCCGACCCGGTCGCGCGGGCGAGGATGTCGAGGGCCCTTGCGTCGTTGCCGACCAGCACGCGGGGCTTGTTCTTCCGCACGCCGTCGAGGATGATCCGCGCGGCCTTCTGCGGGGACGTGGTCGCCAGCCGCTTGTCGAAGGTCTTGGCCACTCGGTCCTTGTCCAGACCCTCCGCGGCCGTCGCGTTGCGGACGATCGCGGTCTTGATGCCGCCGGGATGCACGCAGGTGACCTTCACGGGGTGACCGGCGATGATCATCTCCTGCCGCAGTGCTTCGGTGAACCCGCGAACCGCGAACTTGGCCGCGCTATAGGCACCGTGACCCGGCGCCGAGAGCAGCCCGAAGACGCTGGAGATGTTGACGACGTGTCCGTCGCCCGATGCGATCAGGTGCGGCAGAAAGACTTTGGTGCCGTTGACGACACCCCAGTAGTCCACGTCCATCACGCGCTCGAGGTCCCTGAATTCGGTGGCCTCGATGTCGCCGATGAAAGCGATGCCCGCGTTGTTGTAGATCTGGTTGACCTTGCCGTAGTGGTCGTTGACCGCATCGGCGTACACCTGGAATGCCTCGCGTTCGGTGACGTCCAGCCGATCCGACTTCACCGGCGCACCAATGGCGTTCAGTCGCTCCTCAGTGACCGCGAGGCCCTCGGTGTCGACGTCGCTGATCGCCAGCTTGGCGCCGGAGCGGGCAAGCTCGATTGCCAGCGCCCGGCCGATCCCAGAGCTGGCTCCGGTTACGACGACGATTTTCCCGACAAACCCTTCCACAGCCACTTCCTTGCGTTTTTAGTCGCGAGTTGATAGTGGCACACGAGACGAAAGACATTGCGATAGTGCCGGTGTGAGGTGGTGATTGAAGCCAACCATCACCGGTGGTCAGTGACGGTCCGCCGGGGCGGACGGAGACAGCAGCGAAACGAATACGCGAGCGGCTATAGCACGGGTAACTTGACCGGAGATCTCGTCGGTACTGTGGGCCACATGACGGGGTGCACGGCGACGCTCTACATCTTTCCGCATGCTGGTGGATCGGCGGAATACTACGTGCCTTTTGCGAAGTCCTTCTCGAGCGACGTCAAATGCATCGCCGTTCGATATCCCGGACGACGCGGCACCCATGACCTTGCTTCGTTCACCAGCATTCCCGACCTTGCCGAAAGCGCTTGCCAGCTGCTCGCCCCGGAGCGCCAGGTCGACGGAAAGGTCGCATTTTTCGGCCACAGCATGGGAGCTTTGGTCGCGTTCGATGTCGCCCGTCGGTTCGAAGCGGCGGGCAAGCCCGTTGCAGCGCTGTTTGTGTCGGCCTGTGCTGCACCAGGCGAGATCGGCTACGACTACATTCCGGAGTCTGATCGCGGTCTTCTCGATGCAGTGAGCGCAATGACCGGCGCAAACCCAGAGTTCCTGGAGAACGAAGAATTCGCGGCGAAGATTCTGCCGACACTTCGCGGACTCAAGGCCATTGCAAATTATGAGTGCCCACCCGACGCGACCGTGTCATGCCCTATCTTCGCTTTCCTGGGTGATGACGACGAAGTCGCCACCTACGAAAAAGTGACGCGGTGGTCGCAGCGAACGACGTCGGAGTTCAGTGCGCGGGTGTTTCCTGGTCACCACTTCTATCTCAACGACCACTTGCCGGAGCTGGTCGGTAACATCGAGGATAAACTGGTCGGTAACATCGAGGATAAAGTCGCGTCGTGCAGTGGAGACTGATGGCCACGCGCACAGCCTCGGCGTTGCAACGGCCTGCCATGTGCCGCCAGGGTCCAGCGATGCCAAGTCGATATCGATATCGGCGGCCGTCTAGTTAAGTATCGACCGACTGCGGTACCGTTCTGAGCATCACCAACGTAAATTTCGGGGGGAGGAATGGCGGGCGTACTGATCGACATCTGTTGTGCGCTCGGGGCCATCGTGCTGGGCGTCAGTGTGCCGCTGCTCGCTTGGAGGTGCATCGTCAAGCGGTGTCGTCGCAATATGGATGTCAGCGACGACACCCGTTACGCCGAAACGTTGACTACCCTGTCAGAGGCTTCCGTACGCCGCAACTTTGATCCGTACACCGACATCAGTTGGGATGCACCGGAGTTCGCTGTCACAGAGAATGACCCACGCTGGGTGCTGAGCGCGTCCGATCCGCTAGGCCGTCACCCGTGGTATCGGACGCAACAGCTCGAGAAGCAGATCGCGATCGGGATGTGGCGGGCAGCCCACATCGCGAAGGTCTCGTTGCACTTAGAAAGCATTCTGGTCCGCGGTCTAATGCAATATTCGTTCTGGGTACCTAACGGGTCCCCCGAGTACCGCTACTGCCTGCACGAATCCGTCGAGGAGTGCAACCACTCGATGATGTTCCAAGAAATGGTGAACCGCATCGGGGTGAATGTTCCGGGCATGCCGCGGTATCTGCGCTGGGTTTCGCCGCTGCTCCCACTGGCGGCGGGCCCGCTGCCGAACGTGTTCTTCTTCGGAGTCATGGCTGGTGAGGTGCCGATTGACTATCGGCAGAAGAGCATGTTGCGGGAGGGCAGGTCACTGCATCCGATCGTGGAGAAGGTGATCGCGATCCACGTCGCCGAGGAGGCCCGGCACATCTCCTTCGCTGACGAATACTTGCGTAAGCGTGTCCCGCATCTGCTGCGGATCAGCCGGTTCTGGCTGTCGCTATATGTGCCGGTCAGCATGCGACTGCTTTGCCAGGCGACCGTGCCGCCACGCAGCTTTTTCAAGGAGTTCGACATCCCGCGCTCAGTGCGCAAGGAGTTGTTTTTCGACGCAGCCGACTCTCGCCAGACGCTGCGTAACATGTTCGGTGACGTCCGGATGCTGTGCTACGACGTCGGGTTGATGAACCCCTTCGCGCTGTTGATGTGGCGCATCTGCAAGATCGGCGGTCGCCCGTCCCGCTATCGCAGCGAGCCGCAACGCGAGCACCCGCTCACCCCGGTCACGCCCGCCTAGGGACCGCCGCTGACCGCTGTGCGCGACTGAAAGCGAATGAGTGCGGCCCGGCCCCGTGTCGGGGCGGGGCAGGCTATCTTCACGCTGCCTCAAATGGAGGTCTAGTGCCGGCAGCCCGCCGGACCGGTCGCAAACGTCCGTACCGGCATTCCGGTGCCGCCGGTCTCGAACGGGCAAAACCTCAGGACAGCACATTCCCAGCCGGCAATCGGGGGAAACTCTCCCATTCGCTCTCCCCCGACTATAGTGTTTGAGGCGTAGAAAAATTAGCTGTTGAAAGGAAGCTGTGTCGGGTTTTCCGACATGTTGAACAACGCAAGTGTTCCCCTTCCGCAGAAGGGGTTGGGCTCACATCACAAGTTCAGGATCGGTCTGCTCACTCGGGGGGGGCAGCCAGATACACCAGGCCGTATCGAAAGGTGCTGTAATGCCAGTACATGAGGACTATATTCCGGCTGTGCTCGCCGAGCGTGCGCGGCGGCAGCCGGATGACATCGCGTACACGTTCATCGACTATGAGGTCGATGCGGCTGGGTTTGCCGAAAGTTTGACGTGGTCGCAGCTCGCGCGGAGAGCGCGGATTGTAGCTGATGAGTTGTTGCTGTGCGCGTCGGTGGGTGATCGGGCGGCGATTGTGGCTCCGCAGGGGCTGGATTACATCGTCGGGTTCTTCGGCGCGATGCAGGCTGGTTTAATCGCCGTGCCGCTTTCGGTGCCGCAATTGGGTGGTCATGACGAGCGGGTGTCGGGGGCGCTGCGTGACTGTTCACCGGCGGTGATACTGACAACGTCTGCGGTCGTGGCCGACGTGATGCCGTATGCCGGTGTGCAGCCCGACGGATCTGCGCCGCGAGTGATCGAGATCGATGCGCTGGACCTGGATTCGCCGCGGATGCTTGACGCGAGCATGGGTCCTTATCCGTCGACGGCCTATCTGCAGTACACGTCGGGGTCGACTCGGCAGCCGGCCGGTGTGAAGGTCACGCACCGCAACGTGCTCGCCAACGTGGACCAGGTTTTCTCCGACTACTTCGAGCACCGCGCCAAAGTTCCGCCGCCGGACATCACTTTTGTGTCGTGGCTGCCCTTCTATCACGACATGGGAATGGTGCAAGGCGTGTTTGCGCCGCTGCTGGTCCCAACCGCGGTGGCGGGTGGAACCGTCGGACGCCCGGCGGTCTTGATCAGTCCGGTGGCGTTTCTGCAGAAGCCGGCCCGGTGGATGCGGCTGCTGGCGATGAATAGCCCCTCATGGTCTGCCGCACCGAACTTCGCGTACGAGTTGGCGGCGCGTCGTACGTCGGATGAGGACCTGGCGGGGCTGGATCTGGGTGGTGTGCTGGGCATCATCAGCGGAAGTGAACGCATTCACGCCGCGACGATCCGGCGGTTCACTGAGCGGTTCGCGCCTTTCAATCTGCCCGGGGACACGTTGCGGTCGTCCTATGGGTTGGCGGAGGCGACGCTGTATGTGACCTCGGCGCCGAAGGGTCATGCGCCGGTGACGGTGTGTTTCGACTATGAGAAGTTGTCGGCCGGTTATGCGAAGCGGTGCGACGGCGAAGGCGGGACGGAGCTGGTCAGTTTTGGTCCACCACGCGTGGTGACGACGCGTATCGTCGATCAGGAGACCCGGATGGAGACTCCCGCTGGAACGGTGGGCGAGATCTGGGTGCATGGCGACAACGTGGCGGGTGGCTACTGGCGAAACCCGGAACTGTCGGAGGCCACGTTCGGCGCCAAGCTGGTCGATCCGTCGCCGGGCACGCCGCAGGAACGGTGGCTGCGCACCGGGGACTTGGGGGTGATGTCGCAAGGTGAGCTGTTCATCGTCGGGCGCATCAAGGACATGCTGATCGTGGATGGGCGTAATCACTATCCCGATGACATCGAGGCGACGGTTCAGGAGATCACCGGTGGCCGGGTTGCGGCGATCTCGATTCCCGATGAACGTACCGAGCGGCTGGTGGCGATCGCGGAGGTCAAGAAGCGGGGCTCTGAGGAGGAGGCGCGGCAGCGGCTGCAAACCGTGAAACGCGAAGTCGCCTCGGCGATTTCGAAGTCGCACAGTGTGCGGGTGGCTGATCTGGTGTTGGTGGCGCCAGGTTCGATTCCGATCACCACCAGCGGCAAGGTGCGGCGTTCGGCCTGCGTGGAGCGCTATCGACAGGACGAATTCAGCCGTTTGGAAGCTACCGTATGACGGCGGCTTTTGACGAAGCTGCTCTGCGCCGCTGGCTGGTCGACTACCTGGTCACGAATGTTGGCTGCAGCCTCGATGACGTCGATCTGGATGCTTCAATGCATGATCTCGGATTGGGGTCGGGCGATGCGGTGGTGCTTACCGGTGAGTTGTCGGAGTTGTTGGGGCGACAGGTCTCTCCGGTGGAGTTTTGGCAGTATCCGACGATCAATGCGTTGGCGCGGTTTTTGACCGGGTCGGAATCGGAGCTTGAAGCTGAGGCGGTGGTCAGCTGCGAGCGGTCATCGTTGGCTGAGCCGATCGCTGTTGTTGGTCTGGGGTGTCGGTTTCCTGGTGGTATAGCGGGCCCGGAGTCGTTGTGGCGGTTTGTGGTTGAGGGCCGGTGCGCGGTGGGGGAGGTTCCTGCGCAGCGGTGGGCGTCGTTTGATGACGGCTCACCCGAGGCGGGGGCGGCGTTGTCGGGCACCACCCGGTGGGGCTCGTTCCTGACCGATGTGGACGCTTTTGATGCGGAGTTCTTCGAGATTTCGCCGCGGGAAGCGGTCAAGATGGACCCCCAGCAGCGGCTGTTGCTGGAGGTGGCGTGGGAAGCGTTGGAGCACGCCGGGATTGCGGCTGATTCGCTGCGGCATACCCAAACGGGGGTGTTCGCCGGGGCGTGTTTGGGTGAGTACGGGTATTTGGCGTCGACGGATTTGAGTCAGGTTGATGCGTGGTCGGGTACCGGTGGTGCGTTGAGCATCATCGCCAATCGGGTGTCGTATTTCTTCGATCTGCGCGGGCCGTCGGTGACGGTGGATACGGCATGTTCGTCGTCGTTGGTGGCGGTGCATCTGGCGTGTCAGAGTCTGCGGACGGGGGATTCGAATCTGGCGCTGGCGGCGGGGGTCAATCTGTTGTTGTCACCGGCGGTGACTCGCAGTTTTGATCAGGCGGAGGCGATGTCGCCGACGGGGCGGTGTCACGCTTTTGATGCGGCCGCGGACGGGTTTGTGCGCGGCGAGGGTTGCGGTGTTGCGGTGCTCAAGCGGCTTAGTGATGCGCTGCGTGACGGGGATCGGGTGTTGGCGGTGGTGCGCGGTTCGGCGGTCAATCAGGACGGCCGGTCCAACGGGTTGATGGCCCCCAACCCGGCCGCGCAGATGGCGGTGTTGCGTGCCGCCTACGCCAATGCCGGCATCGCGCCGCGCGAGGTCGACTTTGTGGAGGCCCACGGGACCGGCACGTTGCTTGGCGATCCCATCGAAGCCCGCGCGCTCGGGACGGTGCTGGGTCGTGGACGTCCGGAGACCTCGCCACTGCTGATCGGCGCGGTCAAGTCCAATCTGGGTCATTTGGAGGCCGCGGCGGGGATTGCTGGGTTCTGCAAGGCGGTGCTGGCGGTGCACCAGGGCCATATTCCGGCCAACCTGCATTTTGAAAATCCCAATCCGCACATCCCATTTGAGAACCTGCGGCTGAAAGTCGTTGCCGAACCCACTGATTGGCCCTCGACGGGCCGCCCCAGGCGGGCGGGAGTGTCTTCGTTTGGATTCGGTGGCACCAATGCGCATGTGGTGCTGGAACAGGGGCCGGATCTGCCGCCGTCAGTGGTGAATACGGGTCCGGCTGTGAGCACGTTGGTGGTGTCGGGCAAGACGTCCGAGCGGGTCGGGTCGATGGCGGGGGTGTTGGCCGACTGGCTGGCCGTCGAGGGGGCCGATGTGGCGTTGGCTGATGTGGCCCACACCCTCAATCATCACCGCGCTCGGCAGGCGAAGTTCGCCACCGTCTGTGCCCGTGATCGCGACGAAGCCGTCGCCGGATTACGCGCCCTCGCGGCGGGCAGGTCAGCCGATGGGGTGGTGGCACCGCATCAGGGCGCGTGTCGGCCCGGGACGGTGTTTGTCTATTCGGGTCAGGGCTCGCAGTGGGCGGGGATGGGTCGGCAGTTGCTGGCCGATGAGCCGGTGTTCGCTACAGCGGTCGCCGAATTAGAGCCGATTTTCGTTGAGAGGGTTGGGTTTTCGCTCCGCCGGGTGCTGGAGGCTGGCGAGCCTGTGATCGGGATTGCCCGTATTCAGCCGGTGCTGGTGGGCATGCAGTTGGCGCTGACCAAGCTGTGGCGCTCTTATGGGGTGGAACCCGATGCGGTGATCGGGCATTCGATGGGGGAGGTGACCGCAGCGGTGGTGGCCGGGGCCCTGAGTCCCGCCGAGGGGCTGCACGTGATCGGCACCCGCTCGCGGTTGATGTCGCGGCTGTCCGGGCAGGGTGCGATGGCATTGCTGGAGTTGGACCCGCCCCGCGCCGAGGAGTTGATCGCCGACTATCCCGACCTGACGGTGGCGGTGTATGCCTCGCCGCGTCAAACCGTGATCGCCGGACCCCCTGATCAGGTCGATGCGGTGATCGCGATCGTGGACGCCCAAGACCGGCTGGCGCGGCGCATCGAGGTCGACGTGGCCTCCCATCACCCCACCATCGACCCCATCCTGCCCGATCTGCGCACCGCCCTCGCCGACTTGACCCCGCAGCCACCGACCATCCCGATCCTGACCACCACCTACGACCACACCGCCACCGGCACAACCGTTTTCGGCGCCGACTATTGGGTCGCCAACCTGCGCAACCCGGTACGGTTCAGCCACGCCATCGCCGCGGCCGGCGCCGAGCACAGCACCTTCGTCGAAATCAGCCCCCACCCATTGCTCACCCACGCCATCACCGACAGCCTGGGACGTGTGCATCACCACAGCATCGGAACCTTGCAGCGCGACGGCCCAGACACCCTGACTTTCCACACCAACTTGAATGCCACGCACACCGTGCATTCACCACACACCGAGCACCCACCCGAACCACATCCGGCCCTTCCCGCCACACCCTGGCACCACACACAGCACTGGATCGGCCTGAAGAAGAAGGTGGACGCGGCCGGAGTTACCCCAAGGCCCGGAACCCTGCTCGGCGAGCACATCGCCGTCGCGACCGCACCGCCCGTACATCTGTGGCAGGCGCGGCTTGTGTCCGAGGCCAAACCGTATCCGGGTGGCCATCGGATTCATGGCGTGGAAGTGGTTCCGATATCGGTGCTCTTGCAGACACTTTCGGCAGCGGCAGCCCAATCTGGTGCATCGAAGTTGTGTGACATCCGGTTCGACCATCCGATCGTCATCGACCAGCCGCGGATGATCCAGGTGGTCGCCGACGACCAATCCGTCACTGTGTCATCGCGTCCCGCGGCCGACGCCTCCGAGCACCGTTGGGTACGCCACGTCAGCGCCGGAATCGATGACCGGACGACAGACGAAGAGGCCAAAAACGCGGACACGAGCGGCGATCACGAAATGGTCGACTACGACACTTCGTCGGTCGCCGAGCTTCAGCGAGCGTGGGGTATCGACGGCCAGCCATTTCCATGGTCGATCAGTTCGTGCCGGTCAGGACCCGGCCGTTTGGACGCTGATGTCAGCTTGCCGGAGGCATCGACGGTCGGGTTGCTCGACGCCGCCGTTCACCTCGCCCGCCTGGTGGACAGCTCTAACCCGCGGCTGATGGTTCCTGCCGCTGTCGGAAGCGTTTGGCTTGCAGACGGTCTGGCCGATGCACGCGGTTGCGTCGAGGTACGCCGGCGTGGCGGCAATGGCGATGAGCTCATCGTCGACATCGCCGTGAAGGCAGCCGACGGCCGGCCGTGCATTGACATCTGCTCACTTCGCTATGCAGATGTTGAGTCAGGTCCTGTACAGGCGGCTCACGACGCCGACTCGCGCACATTAGCGCACGTGATCGAGTGGCAACCGTGGCGCGGACATGCTGAACCGCAACAGCCGCCTGATTCCCGCTGCAACCTCGCGGTGCTCGGGCCGAGCGATGCTGCTCGCACTCTGCGCGCTCGACTCGCCGACGCCGGTTACCCGGCGGCCAGTGTCGACGAGGCCCGATGTGTCGTCTACGTTGCCGAGCCCGGGCCTAAGCACCAGGGAGAGTCCGACATCGACTGCTCGATCCGTCTGTCAGCCGAAGTGACCGATCTCGTTTGCCGGCTGGCCAAGCGTGATGACCGCCACCCGACCAGGCTGTGGATCATCACCCGCGGGGTGGGGGACGCCGTCTCCGACACGGCGTTGCGCGAGAGCTGTCTGTGGGGGCTCGCCGGGGTCATCGGCGCCGAGCAGCCACAGCTGTGGGGCGGCCTCGTGGACATCCCAGTCCGTGGCGACATCGGTGATTGTGCATCGGCGCTGTCCACGCTGCTGCCGACGGCAGCCAAGTCCATCCTGATGCTGCGCGACGGCGAATTCCTCGCGCCCGCCTTGGTGCCGGTCTCCGGCCAACTGGAGCGAGGACCATTGCGGTGTCGTCCAGACGCGGCTTACCTCATCACCGGCGGCATGGGCGCACTCGGTCTGCTGATGGCCGCCTGGCTCGCGGACCGCGGTGCACGTCGTCTCGTCCTGGCTGGCCGTACTCCGTTGCCTCCCAGGCGCGACTGGGACAGCGACACCAATGACACGGACGTGCGCCACAAGATCGCCGCGATCCGGGCGCTGGAGATGCGTGGCGTCTCTATTGATGCTGTGGCCCTCGACGTCGGATCGCACGACGGGGTGCAGGCTCTGCTCGCCAGGCGGGACGGCGACGGGGCTCCGCCGATACGCGGTGTCATACACGCTGCCGGAGTCACGGAAAGCCAACTCCTGACTGAGATTTCAGATAGCCAGCTTCGGCGCGCCATGTGGCCGAAAATCGCTGGCGCACAGGCGTTGCACGAGGCCTTCCCGCCAGCCACCCTCGACTTCTTCTTCCTGACCGCCTCGGCCGGGACGGTCTTCGGTATCCCGGGGCAGGGCGCCTACGCGGCGGCGAATGCGTATCTCGACTGCCTGGCCCGAGCGCGCCACCGACAGGGCTGCCACACCGTCAGTCTGGACTGGGCGGCCTGGCAGGGACTCGGGTTCGGTGCTGACGCGCATGTCGTCGTTCAAGAGCTTCAACGGCTGGGCTCGCGGCCGGTCACCCCAGAAGAAGCCTTCGCCGCCTGGGAGTACGTGAACCGCTACGACGTGGCGCAAGCGGTCATGGCGCCGATGCCATCCGCTGAGGAAGACGCGTCGGTCATATCCGATGCGCACCGAACTCCAACACCAGTTCGTGCATGGTCACAGATGTCGCCCGATGATCTGCACGCCGAACTCGAGAATGGGCTACGCGCCATCCTTGCCACCGAACTTCGAATGCCGGAGGCCGAACTCCAACTGGACCGGCCTTTCGCGGAGCTGGGCCTCAACTCAGTGATGGCGATGTCGATTCGACGAGAGGCCGAGCAGCTCGTCGGCATGGAGCTGTCGGCGACGATGTTGTGGAACCACCCGACGGTCGCGTCATTAGCGAAGTACCTCGCCAAAAAGCTCGTACCACAGAAAGACTCGGAAGGCGACGTCGATGTGACGCCCGACTCGCCGAGCAATGTGTTGGATGCGTTGTTCGACAGTGTGGAATCGGCTCCGGCCGGTAGCGAGAGCGGTACGTGATGAGAGTGTTCTGGTTGGACCGGGCGCGGAGCGCCGAACGGAAAGACAGGGTGGCCGATCTGGTGCTGGTGCCGCCCGGCTCGATTACGATCACCACGAGCGGCAAGGTGCGGCGTTCGGCCTGCGTGGAGCGCTATCGACAGGACGAATTCAGCCGTTTGGAAGCCACCGTATGACGGCGGCTTTTGACGAAGCTGGTCTGCGCCGCTGGCTGGTCGACTACCTGGTCACGAATGTTGGCTGCAGTCCCGACGAAATCGACTTAGATGTCTCCTTGAACGACCTGGCGGTCGGGTCGAGTGACGCGATCGTGCTCTGCGGTGAAATGTCGGAGCTGCTGGGCCGGTCGATCTCACCGGTGGAGTTCTGGCAGCAGCCGACGATCAACGCCCTGGCGCGGTTTCTCAGCGGGTCGGAACCCGAATCCACAACCGAGCCGGTGGTGAGCTGCGAGCGGTCATCGTTGGATGAGCCGATCGCCGTCATCGGCCTGGGATGCCGCTTTCCCGGCGACATAGGCGGCCCAGAATCGTTGTGGCGGTTCCTGTGTGACGGCCGGTCTTCGGTGGGGGAGGTGCCCCCGGATCGGTGGTCGCGGTTCGATGACGGCTCACCCGAGGCGGCCGCGGCGTTGTCGGGCACCACCCGGTGGGGCTCGTTCCTGACCGACATCGAGGCCTTCGATGCGGAGTTCTTCGAGATCTCGCCGCGGGAAGCGGTCAAGATGGACCCCCAGCAGCGGCTGTTGCTGGAGGTGGCCTACGAGGCGTTGGAGCACGCCGGCATTCCCGCCCATTCCTTACGGCAGACGCAGACCGGGGTGTTCGCCGGGGCGTGCGTGAGTGAGTACGGGTATTTGGTGTCGACCGATTTGAGTCAGGTCGACGCGTGGTCGGGCACCGGTGGTGCGTTGAGCATCATCGCCAATCGGGTGTCGTATTTCTTCGATCTGCGCGGGCCGTCGGTGACGGTGGATACGGCGTGTTCATCGTCGTTGGTGGCGGTGCATCTGGCGTGTCAGAGTCTGCGGACGGGGGATTCGAATCTGGCGCTGGCGGCTGGGGTCAATCTGTTGTTGTCACCGGCGGTGACTCGCAGTTTTGATCAGGCGCAGGCGATGTCGCCGACGGGTTGCTGTCACAGTTTTGACGCCAGCGCGGACGGGTTTGTGCGCGGCGAGGGCTGCGGGGCCGTGGTCCTGAAGCGGCTCACCGATGCGCTGCGCGACGGGGATCGGGTGCTGGCGGTGGTGCGCGGTTCGGCGGTCAATCAGGACGGCCGGTCCAACGGGTTGATGGCCCCCAACCCGGCCGCGCAGATGGCGGTGTTGCGTGCCGCCTACGCCAATGCCGGCATCGCGCCGCACGACGTCGACTACGTGGAGGCCCACGGAATCGGCACGTTGCTTGGCGATCCCATCGAAACCCGCGCGCTCGGGACGGTGCTGGGTCGTGGACGCCCGGAGACCTCGCCGCTGCTGATCGGCGCGGTCAAGTCCAACCTGGGCAGTTTGGAGGCGGCTTCGGGAATCGCGGGTTTCATCAAGGCGGTGCTGGCGGTGCAGCGGGGCCATATTCCGGCCAACCTGCATTTCGAGAATCCTAATCCGCACATCCCGTTTGCGGATCTGCGGCTGAAAGTCGTTGCCGAACCCACTGATTGGCCCTCGACGGGCCGCCCGCGACGGGCGGGAGTGTCGGCGTTTGGGTTCGGCGGCACCAATGCGCATGTGGTGGTTGAGCAAGCCCCGCTTCCCGATGACGTTGCCCTGGAACCGGCGCCGCTGGTGAGCACGTTGGTGGTGTCGGGCAAGACGGCCGAGCGGGTCGGGTCGATGGCGGGGGTGTTGGCCGACTGGCTGGCCGTCGAGGGGGCCGATGTGGCGTTGGCTGATGTGGCCCACACCCTCAATCATCACCGCGCCCGCCACAAGCACTTCGCCACCGTGTGTGCCCGCGATCGCGCCCAAGCGGTCGCCGGGCTACAGGCATTGGCGGCAGGCCGAACAACGGTGGGCGTTGTCGCGGCCCATCAGGGGCCGGTTGGGTCGGGCAGGGTGTTTGTGTATCCGGGCCAAGGCTCGCAGTGGGCTGGGATGGGCCGGCAGTTGCTGGCCGATGAACCGGCGTTCGCCGCCGCGGTCGCCCAAATAGAGCCGGTGTTTGTTGAGGAGGTTGGGTTTTCGCTACAGCAGGTGCTCGCCGATGGCGAGCCGGTGAGCGGAGACTCGCGGGTGCAGCCGGTGTTGATGGCGGTGCAGTTGGCGCTCACTGAGTTGTGGCGCTCCTACGGCGTGGAACCCGATGCGGTGGTCGGGCATTCGATGGGCGAGGTGACCGCAGCGGTGGTGGCCGGGGCGCTGACAGCCGCGGAGGGGCTGCGGGTGATCGCCACCCGGTCGCGGTTGATGTCGCGGCTGGCCGCGCACGGCGCGATGGCGCAGCTGGAATTGGATGCGGCCGCCACCGAGGAGCTGATCGCCGACTACCCCGACCTCGCCCTCGCGGTGTATGCCTCGCCGCACCAGACCATTATTGGCGGGCCGGCTGAGCAGGTTGACGCCGTAGTCACCGCGGCGCAGCGCCAGGATCTTCGCGCGCAACGGATCGACATGGAGGTCGCCTCCAATACCGCACTGATGGATCCGATCCTGCCTGAGTTGGGTTCGGCGCTGGCGGATTTGACACCCCAGAGCCCGACGATTCCGTACATTTCCACCGTCGCCGACACCGCTGAGCCCGCACCGGTGCTTGACGCCGAGCATTGGGTGGCCAATGTGCGCCAGCCGGTGCGGTTCAGTCAAGCCATCGCGGTGGCAGCGCGAAACCACGGCACCTTGATCGAAATCAGCCCGCATTCCCTAGCCACCCACGCCATCGCTGACATCCTTGAGTCAGCGGCGTTGACCGGGCGCGTCGTCGTGACCTCGGCGACGAACCGAGCAGAAGACCAAACCCTGTTCTTTCATTCACAACTCGCCGCGCTCGGTGTGACGGCGCCCGAGGGCAGAGCAGGTCGGCTGGTGGATATTCCGCCGACTCCGTGGCTGCATTCGAGGTACTGGATGACGAAACGACCGGTCCGGGTCGGGTTGACCGGTGCTCACCCGTTGCTTGGGGTGCATGTTGAGATACCGTCGGGCCGTGATCATGTGTGGCGGGCGGAGGTGGACACCGAGCTGATCCCCTGGTTGGCGGATCATAAGGTGCATGGCCAGCCAGTGATGCCTGCGGCCGCTTTTGCTGAGATGGCGCTGGCTGCGGGTAGTGAGGCTCTCGGTTTGCCTGTGCAGGGTGTTGGGGTGAGTCGGCTCGAGGTTGAGCAGATGCTTGCCCTGAATGGGCGAACCGAGCTGACGACGCAGCTTGTCCGAGACGCGGACGATGGAATTCATGTCGAGATCCATTCGCGCTCGGCCGGGGGCAATTGGTGTCGGCATGCGGTGGCCGTCGTCGATGTGGTGCAGCGGGATGTCGCGGTTGAGCGGTTCGGCGCGGTCGGGGAGGCCGGGACTGTGGTGTCACCGGCGGACTTCTACGCCGCCTTGCGGCGCACCGGTGCCCATCATGGGCAGGCGTTTGCCGCGCTGACTCGGATCGTTCGGATGCCCGGCGATTCCGTGGAGACCGAGATTGAGCTGCCCGACGAGGCTGTTCCGGATCGGGGGTATCGGGTTCATCCGGTGATGTTGGAAGCGGCGCTGCAGAGCTTGGCTGCTGCGATGCCGGTTGAATCGCTGGCGGATTCGGCCGAGGTCACCTATCTGCCGGCGTCGTTGGGGACGATCCGGGTGTTCGGGGATGTCGGCCGGCGCGCGCGATGCCGCGCCGAGTTGGTCAGCGTCGATGATGACGGTGCGGGCATGCGGGGCCAAGTCACCCTGATGGATGAGGAGGGGACTACGACCGCGGAGGTCACCGGCGTCCATCTGCAGCGGGTGCAGCGCCCGACGGCGCCGTTACCGCTGGCGCGGAAGGTCTTTGACACCGTCTGGGTGCCGGCTGCGTTGTCCGAGATGAGATCGGAGACATTGGCTGCGGCTGGCGGAAGCTGGTTGGTGTTGGCCGACGACGATACGACGGTGATCGCACAGGATTTCGCTGCCGCATTCGGTTCACCGACGCGGCGGGTGATCAGCGCAGAACTGTTGGATGAGTCCGCGGTGCTGGAGGCATTCGCGAAAACCGCGGCGGATCCTGAGCTTCCGCCGGCAGGGGTGATCGTCTTCGTCGGACAGCGCTTCTTTGATGGCACCGACGCCGATGGCGCGCTGGCCCATGCGTATGAGTTGATCTGGGCGATCTCGGCTACCGCGCGCGCCGTTGTCGGCGGCTCGGACGGGAAGTCTCCGCGGCTCTGGCTGGTAACGCGGAACGGTCTGGTGGTTGGCGGTGATGAATCCGGTGATCCGGCGATCGGCGCCCTCAACGGTCTCATCCGGGTCCTGGCCTTCGAGCACCCGGACCTACGCGCCGCCCTGGTCGATCTGGATACAGCCGACGACGTCGTTGCGAGGTTGACCACGGAACTGCGGTCATCGGGTAGCGACGATGTGATCGCATGGCGGGGGCAGCGCAGATATGTGCAGCGACTCTCGCGGGCGACGCTCGGTGCGCGAAGGGGCGACCCGGTTGTCCGTCGGGATGGCTCCTACATCCTCACGGGCGGTCTCGGCGGTGTGGGCATTGTCGTTGCTCGCTGGCTGGTCGACAGCGGCGCCGGGCGTGTCGTTCTCAACGGTCGAAACGATCCCTCAGATGAGCAGCGCAGCAGCCTTGCCGACCTTGAAGGCCGCGCCGAAATCGTTGTCGTGCGGGGCGATATCGCCTCACGCGGAGTGGCTGAGCGACTCGTGGCGGCTGCTGAAGAGACCGGGCTGTCGTTGCGAGGAGTCGTGCACGCGGCGGCCGTGATCGACGACCATCTCGTGGCCAACCTCAGCAGGGAAAGCCTGCAACGGGTGTGGACGCCCAAGGCCGTTGGCGCATTGCGGATGCACGAAGCCACAGCCGACCGACCGCTGGACTGGTGGGTTGGCTTTTCTTCGACGGCGTCCCTGCTGGGCTCGCCCGGGCAGGCGGCGTACGCCTGCGCGAACGCGTGGCTCGACGGCCTGGTCGCGTGGCGCAAAGCATCGGGTCTGCCCGCCACCGCGATCAATTGGGGCCAGTGGTCCGTGGGAATCGGCCGCTCGGTCCCGCTTGGGGTGCTCGATCCCCTCAGTCCCGCCGAAGGCATCGAGGCCCTGGAATCGGTACTGGCCGGCAACCTCACTCGAGTAGGTGTCGCCCGGCTGCGACTGGATCGCGCAGCGGCCGCCTCGCCTGTAATTCGCCAACTCGGCTACTTCGCAAACCTCGTCGGGGAATTGGACGCGCTTGACGACGGCGACCGATTGACCGTTGACGATCGGCCTCGATCCGGCCCCGCTCCGGACTGGTCACAGATGTCGGCTGAGGACGTGTGCGTCGAGCTGGAAAGCAGGCTACGAGCCATCCTGGCCCGCGAACTGCAAATGACGGCATCGGCATTGAACATCGATCAGCCGTTCCCAGAGTTGGGGCTCGACTCGATGATGGCAATGACGCTCCTACGAGAGGCCCAGCAGTTGGTGGGGATCGACTTGTCGGCGACGATGTTGTGGGATCACCCGACCATCTCATCGTTGTCGGGGTATCTGGCGGAGATCCTGGCACCACAACAAGAACCGGAGGAAGGCGACGTCGACCTGACCCTCGACTCCACGAGCAGTCTGTTGGATGCGTTGTTCGACAGTGTGGAATCGGCTCAGGCGGGCAGTGAGAGCGGTATCCGATGAGAACGACCTTCAGCAGGATTTCGGGCATGACCGCCGCCCAGCGTGCAGCGCTGGTGGATCAGTTCGACAAGGCCTCCCGCCTGGCCGGCGCGGAGCCGGTGGCGGTGGTCGGAATCGGCTGCCGCTTCCCCGGTGGTGTGGTTGGGCCGCAGGGGTATTGGGCGTTTCTGGCCGGTGGCGGAGACGCCATCAGCGAGGTGCCTTCCGATCGCTGGGATGCTGAGGCGTTCTACGATCCAGACCCGTTCGCGCCGGGGCGGATGGCCTCGAAATGGGGTGGATTTCTGCCCGATGTGTCCGGTTTCGATGCTGACTTCTTCGGGATCTCCCCGCGTGAGGCCGAGACGATGGACCCGCAACAGCGCGTGCTTCTGGAGGTGGCGTGGGAAGCGTTGGAGCACGCCGGAATCGCACCGGATCGCATGAGCGGAAGCCGCACCGGGGTGATGATGGGCGTGTACTACACCGAGTATCAATCTAATTCGGCCGCAAATCCGGACACCATTGACGCCTATTGCGCAACTGGTAACGCTCACAGCATCACCGTGGGACGGATCGCGTATTTGTTAGGATTGCGGGGGCCGGCGGTGGCGGTGGACACGGCCTGCTCGTCGTCGTTGGTTGCGGTGCACCTGGCCTGTCAGAGCCTGCGGATGCGCGAGAGCGACCTGGTCCTCGCCGGCGGGGTCAACCTCATATTGCGCCCAGAAACTCAACTCGCGCTGTCCAAGTGGGGCATGCTGTCGCCCCGCGGCCGGTGTCATGCCTTCGATGCAGGGGCCGACGGGTTCGTGCGGGGTGAGGGTGCCGGGGTGGTGGTGCTCAAGCGGCTCACCGACGCCGTGCGCGACGGGGACCGGGTATTGGCGGTGGTGCGCGGCTCGGCGGTCAACCAGGATGGCCGCTCCAACGGTCTGACCGCACCCAATGCGCTGGCGCAGAGCGACGTGATCACCCGCGCGTTGCGGGGCGCCGATGTGGCGGCGGGCTCGGTGAATTTCGTTGAGACCCACGGCACCGGCACCGCTCTGGGTGATCCCATCGAGTTCGACGCGTTGGCGGCCACCTATGGGCGCGGGGATGGTCCATGTGCGTTGGGGGCCGTGAAAACAAATATGGGCCATTTGGAGGGGGCGGCCGGGATTGCGGGCTTCATCAAGGCCGCTTTGTCGGTGCATCGGGGACAGATTCCGCCGAACCTCAACTTCGCGCAATGGAATCCGGCGATCGACGCGTCCGCGACGCGGCTGTTTGTGCCCACCGACCTGGCACCGTGGCCCGACTGTCCCGGTCCGCGGCGGGCGGCGGTGTCCTCGTTCGGCCTGGGTGGGACCAATGCACACGTGGTGCTCGAGCAGGGACCGGATCCGGTGCCCGCATCTGATGGGCCGTCGGATTCCTCCGTGAGCACGCTGGTCGTGTCCGGTAGGACGACCGAGCGGGTGGGCTCATGGGCGTCGGTATTGGCCGACTGGATGGAGAGCGACAGCGCTGGTGTGAAGCTGGCCGATGTGGCGCACACGCTGCATCACCGCGCGCATCACGGCAAGTCCGCCACGGTATGTGCGGTTGATCGCGCCCAAGCCGTCGCAGGGTTGCGGGCAGTGGCCGCGGGCGTGCCGGCACCGGGAGTGGTGCTGCCGCGTGAGACGCCGGCCGGGCCGGGCACGGTGTTTGTGTATTCGGGTCAGGGCGCGCAGTGGGCGGGGATGGGGCGGCAGTTGATGGCCGATGAGCCCGCGTTCGCTGCGGCGGTCGCCGAATTGGAGCCGGTTTTTGCTGAGCAGGTTGGGTTTTCGCTGCGGCAAGTGCTCGCCGACGGCGAGCCGCTGGTTGGCATCGACCGCATCCAGCCGGTGCTGGTCGGTATGCACTTGGCGCTGACGGAGTTGTGGCGCTCCTACGGGGTGGAACCCGATGCGGTGATCGGGCATTCGATGGGAGAAGTTTCCGCGGCGGTGGTGGCTGGGGCGCTGAGCCCGGCCGAGGGGCTGCGGGTGATCGCCACCCGATCCCGGTTGATGTCACGGCTGTCCGGACAAGGCGCGATGGCGCTGCTGGAACTGGACGCGTCGGCCACCGAGGAGTTGATCGCCGGCCACCCCGACATCACCTTGGCGGTATATGCCTCTCCGCGCCAGACCGTGATCGCCGGGCCCCCCGCGCAGGTCGATGCGGTGATCGCCGTGGTGGACGCCCAAGGGCGGCTGGCGCGGCGCATCGAGGTGGACGTGGCCTCCCACCACCCGACCATCGACCCGATCCTGCCCGAGTTGCGCAGCGCGCTTGCGGATTTGGCGCCGACCACCCCACAAATCCCGCTGATCAGCACGACCGGAAACGCGGGCGGCCCAGCGCCGGTGTTTGATGCCGACTACTGGGTGGCCAACGTGCGCCAGCCGGTTCGGTTCAGCCAGGCCGTGGCCGCTTCCGGTGCAAACCACGCCAACTTCGTCGAGATCAGCCCGCATCCGCTGCTGACCCACGCCATCACCGAAAGCCTGGAGTCCGTCAGGTCCCCCGGCGATACCCAAGTGGCGGCAACCGTCAACCGTGACAACCCAGAAGCGCTCACCTTCCACACGCACCTGGCCGCCGTGCGGCCGCCGGTGGGTGTGGGGACGCGCGACGCGGGCGCAGTCGGGCTGGTGGATATTCCGCCGACGCCGTGGATGCATTCGAAGTATTGGGTGGCCAATCGCGCGGACGGGCGGCAGTTGACAGGGGCTCACCCGTTGCTCGGGGTACACGTCGAGATGCCTTTGGGACGCGACCACGTGTGGCAGGCAGACGTCGGAACCGATCTCCTCCCGTGGCTAGAGGATCACAAAGTGCTTGGCCAACCGGTCATGCCTGCCGCGGCTTTCGCCGAGATCGCGCTGGCTGCCGGTAGCGAAGCTTTTGGTCTGCCCGCCCACGCCGTGGAGGTCAACCGGCTCGAGGTCGAGCAGATGCTGCCTATCGGCAGCCAGACTCAGTTGACGACGTTGCTCAACCGAACTGCAGACGACAGTGTGCGCGTCGAGGTCCATTCGCGCTCAACCGGCGGCAACTGGTGTCGGCATGCGGTCGCCCGCGTCGACGTCGCGCAGCGCGATGTCGACGGGCAGCGGACTGGTTCGTCCGGGGAAACCGCAACCGTCATGTCACCCGCCGACTTCTACGTCGCGTTGCGGCGCACCGGTGCCCATCACGGGCGGGCCTTCGCCGCGTTAACCCGGATCACCCGCTCACCCAGCGGATCTGCGGAGACCGAGATCGCGCTCCCCGATGAAGCAACTGCGCATCGAGGGTTCCGCATTCACCCGGTGATGCTCGACTCGGCGCTGCAGACCTTGGCCGCCGCTATGCCGGCCGAATCACTGGAGAACTCAACGGAAGTCACCTATTTGCCGGTGGCGATAGAGACGATTCGCCTGCTGGGTGATGTCGGCCGGCGCGCCCGATGCCGCGCGGAACTGATCAGCGTCGACGACGCCGGCGCCGTGGGGCGGATCACCCTGATGGACGACGCGGGCACGCCAACCGCCCAAATCACCGGCGTCTACCTGCGACGCATACAACGCCGAACATTGCCACTACCGCTGGCGCAAAAGGTCTTCGACACCGTCTGGCTGCAGACCTCAACCTCATCGGAAATTGGTGCAGCACCGGCGTCCCCGCCAGCCGGAAGCTGGCTGGTGCTGACCCACGACCCCGATACAAACGACCTTGCAGAGGATTTCACAACCAAATTCGCCTCACCGACCCGGCGTGTGATCACCGCGGATCTTGCAGATGAATCCGCCGTGCTGGAGGCGTTCGCGAAAACCGCCGCAGACCCTGGCCTTCCGCCGGCTGGTGTGGTCATCTTCGTTGGCCAGCGCGAGTTCGACGGCACCGACGCCGATGATGGGCTGGCGCATGCGCGTGACGGTATCTGGGCGATCTCCGCTGCGGTGCGCGCGGTCGTCGGCGGCTGGCACGGGAAGTCGCCGCGGATGTGGCTGGTGACCCGCAACGGTCTTGTGGTTCACGGCGACGAGCGGGGCGATCCGGCGGTCGGCGCGCTCAAAGGTCTCATCCGGGTGCTGGCATACGAGCATCCAGACCTGCGCACCACCCTGGTCGATCTGCACGCGAGCGACGACGCCGTGGCGACGTTGACCGCCGAGCTCGAGTCGCCGGGCAACGATGACTTGATCGCCTGGCGGGGGGAGCGCAGGTACGTCGAACGGCTCGCTCGCGCGACACTCGGTGCGCGCGAGCGTGATCCAGTTGTGCGCTCGGATGGCTCGTACATCGTCACGGGCGGTCTCGGCGGTGTCGGCATGGTCGTCGCTCGCTGGCTCGTCGACAGCGGTGCCGCGCGCGTCGTTCTCAACGGTCGAAGCGATCCCTCCGACAGCCAACGGAAAGACCTTGCCGAGCTGGAGACACGCGCCGAGGTCGTCGTGGTACAAGGGGATATCGCCTCACCGGGAATGGCCGAACGCCTCGTGGCGGCTGCCGAAGAGACCGGGCGGCAGTTGCGAGGAGTCGTCCACTCGGCGGCCGTTGTTGACGACCAGATCGTCGCCACCCTCAGCAGGGAAAGTCTGGAACGTGTCTGGGCCCCTAAGGCGGTGGGGGCATGGCGGCTGCATCAAGCCACCGCCGACCGAGAGCTCGACTGGTGGGTTGGCTTCTCGTCGGTGGCGTCCCTGCTGGGCTCGCCGGGACAGTCGGCTTACGCGTGCGCGAACGCGTGGCTCGACGCTCTGGTGTCGTGGCGAAGAGCGTCGGGTCTGCCCGCCACCACCATCAACTGGGGCCAGTGGGCGGACGTGGGAATCGCGCGCACGCTCACGCTTGATGCTCTCGATCCCATCAGTCCCGCCGAAGGGATCGAGGCCCTGGACGCGGTGCTGGCCGGCAACGTCGCGCAGGTCGGGGTCGCGCGGCTGCGCCTCGATCGCGCAGCTGCCGCATTCCCGGAGATCGAGCAACTCGGCTATTTCGCAAACCTCGCCGGGGAACTGGAAGCCGAAAGCGACGACGACTGGTCGGGCCCTGATGCACTTCATGATATGGACCCCGGTGAGGTCAATCGCATCGTCACGGCGCGTCTGCGCAGACGGGTTTCAGCGATCATGGGCTATCCCGACGACCGCGCCGTCGAAACGGACCAGCCGTTGACCGGACTCGGAATGGATTCGCTGATGGCCGTGCGAATCAGGAACACCGTCCGCGGGGACTTCGGAGTGGAGCCCCCGGTGGCACTTCTCTTGCAGGGTGCCTCACTGGAGGACGTCACGACCGATCTGATCGGTCAGCTCGGCCTCAACGGGCACGACAACACCGAGCCCACGAACGAGGTTCGCGATCGAGCGCATCAACGTACCGCAGCGCGCCAACGAGCGGCCATGCGGCGAAGGGCAGGACAACGAACGTGAGCAGTAATATCGAACTCCCGTTGGCAACGAACTCATTGCCGCCCAACGCGATTGCGGTCGTCGGCATGGCCGGCAGATTCCCCGGTGCCGATTCGGTGTCAACGTTTTGGGACAATCTGCGTCGCGGCGAGGAATCGATCGTCGACTTGTCGGAGGACGAACTCATCGCCGCCGGTGTCGGAGAAAAGGCGCTGGCAAACCACTCTTATGTGCGGCGTGCGGCGCTCATGGGTGGAATAGACGAATTCGACGCTGATTTCTTCGGCTTCACACCGCATGCTGCGCGCATGATGGATCCGCAGCACCGGCTGTTCTTGCAGTGTGCCTGGCACGCACTCGAAGATGCCGGCTACGACCCAGCGCAGATCGACGGTTCGGTCGGGGTATACGGAACAAGCTCGGCCAGTGGGTATCTGCTCCACAACCTCATGTCGCATCACGATCCGCACATGATCATTGGGCAGGGAGCCACCTTCGACATGGTCAACCTGTCGCTGCAGAACGACAAGGACCACCTGGCCACCCGGGTAGCGCACCAGTTCAATTTGCGCGGGCCCGCGCTCTCGGTTCAGACGGCGTGCTCGTCGTCGCTGGTCGCCGTGCACTTGGCCTGCCAGAGCATCATGAACGGTGAATGCGACATGGCACTGGCCGGCGGCGCCTCGATACGGGTGCCGCACCACGTCGGGTATTGGCACGAGCCCGGATCGATGGTGTCGGCCACCGGCCATTGCCGGCCGTTTGATGTGCGGTCGGACGGCACGATCTTCGGCAGCGGCGTCGGTGTTGTGGTCCTCAAACCCTTGGAGGCCGCCGTCGACGACGGCGACCAAATCCATGCCGTGATCAGAGGATCGGCGATCAACAACGACGGATCGACAAAGATGAACTACGCGGCGCCCAACGCCGCAGGGCAGGCCGGGGCAATCGCCGAGGCGCATGGGGTCGCCGACATCGACGCGTCGACCGTGAGCTATATCGAGACTCATGGAACGGGCACGCCACTTGGCGACCCGATCGAAATGGAAGGCCTGCGACAAGCATTCGGGATATCTACTGCGACCAGACCCGGTCCGTGCTTCGTCGGTTCGGTCAAGTCCAACATCGGGCACTTGGAGGCAGCGTCCGGGATCGCGGGCTTGATCAAGGCGATTCTGTGCCTCAAACACCGGGCAATCCCGGCGACACTGCATTTCACCCGCCCCAACCCTGAACTGCATCTTGACCGAGGGCCCTTCGTCGTCCGCAGCGAGTACGGCCCCTGGGAGTGGGAAGGCGTCCGGCGCGCCGGGGTGAGTTCGTTCGGCGTGGGCGGCACCAACGCGCATGTCATCCTGGAAGAGGCGCCGGCAGTCTCGGCGCCCGATATCCAGGCCGGTCCCCAGGTGCTGCTGTTGTCCGCTCGCACCGCCGAGTCCCTCGAGGAGTCACGCACCGCCCTGGCCGCCGCGTTGTCCGGCCAAGACGAGCTGAGATTGCCCGACGTCGCATACACCCTCGCGCGCCGCCGCAAAGAGAACATCCGGTTGGCCGCGGTCGTCAATGACCAACAGCACGCGGCCGCGGTGCTCGGCACTGCGGAGGACGACAATATTTTTGTCGGTGAGTCGGTGCACACCGACGCACCAAGCTCGCAGCGTGTCGTTTTCCTCTTTCCGGGACAGGGTGCTCAGCACGTCGGGATGGCGCATGGCCTGTACGAGTCCGAGCCCGTGTTCGCCGAGCATTTCGATCAGTGCGCCGCAGCTTTTGCCGACGAGCTAGGTATCGACCTGCGCGCGGAGGTGTTCAACGGGGCCGGACGAAGCCTGGAGCGCACCGACAGGGCCCAACCCGCCCTGTTCACAGTGGAATACGCGTTGGCGAAATTGATCGAATCCTACGGTGTTCGCGCGGCGGCGTTGGCCGGACACAGCATCGGCGAGTATGTCGCGGCCACTGTGGCCGGCATTTTTGACCTCCCGACCGTGGCCAAGGCCGTGTCGGTGCGCGCACGCCTGATGCACGCCGCAGCTCGTGGCGTCATGATTGCGGTAGCGCTGAGCCCCGATGCGATCGCCGAATACCTCTCGCCAGACGTCGACATCGCCACGGTCAACGATCCGGGCAGCTGCGTCGTTGCCGGATCCGACGAGAACATCCGTAAATTCTCCGATCGCCTCGCCCAAGAGGGAATTGTGGCTCGTCGGGTCCGTACATCGCATGCGTTCCATTCACGGTTGATGGATCCGGTGATCCCGGAGTTCAAAGGCTTCCTGTCCGGCCTGATGCTTCGTGAACCACAGATACCCCTGCTTTCGAACATCACCGGAACCTGGATGTCCGCGAACGAGGCGACCAATCCCGAGACATGGGCGCGCCAAATACGGGCAACGGTCCGGTTTTCCGACGAACTCGATGCGCTGCTCGCCGATCCAAGCCGCGTCCTGATCGAGGTCGGTCCCGGCGGCAGCTTGACCTCGTCGGCGATGCGTCACCCCAGATGGTCAAGCCAACACCGTGCCATTCGGCTCATGCGCCACCAAGCGCAGAACCGAAGAGATCGCGACACCTTCCTGCTCGCGCTCGGGCAACTGTCGGCAGCGGGTATTGACGTGGACTGGGCCCCCCTGTCGGCCAGCCACCAGCCGCGACTTGTTTCGCTTCCTGGTTATCCCTTTGTTCGCCAACGGCACTGGGTCGAACACAATGCGACCAACGGCTGGGCGGGCGGTGCCCCCGCGACGAACGGGATGGCGACGGCGTCGGCACCTGCGGTCTCCGGCGATACCCATGCGGCCACCAGCGGCAAGTCGCAGATGGAAACGACGTTGCAGCGTATCTGGGGGCAGTGTCTGGGTCTGGACTCCATCGACCGGAACGCCAACTTCTTCGAACTCGGCGGTGACTCACTTGTCGCCATCAGCGTGGCGATGACCGCCGCCAACGAAGGTCTGGACCTCACACCACAGGACCTGTATGAGAACCAGAGCGTCGCAGCGCTCGCCAAGGCTATGGCTGCCCGATATGCGGCGGGCGGTCTGGCGCGGCTGTCACCGAATGATGTGGCCCATCCCCCGATTCCACCGAACATCGCGCACTTCCTCGAGCACGGGCTGCGGGAGGCCGGTCGTTGGCGTATCCCCTTGATCCTGCAACTTCGCCCCGATGTCGAGGTGGAGGACGTCCGGGGGGTGCTCACCGCCGTGACCAACCATCACGATGCCCTGCGGCTTCAGATTGTGCAGCGGGCGGGAACGTGGGAACAGCAGGTCGGTGAACCGCAGGAACTCATCGAACTGGCCACACGGTCGCTTCCCGACAGTCTCGTGACCGGAAGCCCGCAGGAGCGGGACGAGGTGATCGGGATCCTCGACGAGCAGATCACCGATCAGGACCTGTCGAGTCCGGCACTGACCGCCACGTATATTCGTGGGCTGCCGGGCGGACCGTGCTACCTCGCGATCAGTTTGCAGGCGATCGTGGCCGACAATGCGTCGCGCGACATCCTGCTCACCGATATCTTCACAGCATTCGCACAACGCCTGGCAGGCGACGACATTGTCCTGCAACCGGTCACCACACCGTGGCCCGAGTGGTCGCAGCGCTGTGCCGCGCTCGCCACGCATCCGGCGGTCGTGGAAAGTCGCGACTTCTGGCTGACGACCGCAGCGAAAGCGACAGTGCGCGTGGCCAGTTCGGAGGTCTCGGAACCGCCCGGGGTAGACGACATCAAGAGATTGTCATCGACGCTGAGCGTCTCGGAAACGGCCGAGATCGACGACGCGCGGCGCAGGCTTCGGTTGCCGATCGACGAAATGCTGCTGGCTGCACTGGGCCGGACGATCGCGTCCATTGTCGGCGACGGTGGCGTCGCCGTTGATCTCGGCGGACCCGGGCGGTCGGTTCTCAAACCCGATGTCGACCTGCGCCGGACGGTTGGCTGGTTCACCACCGTCTATCCTGTCGTTCTCAACTGTGTGAAGGACCAGGAGGCGAGCGCCCGACAACTTTTGGGCGACGTGCACGACACGCTGAACGCGGTACCGCACTGCGGCATCGGGTACGGGTTGCTGCGGTACATATATGGGCCAACCACGCGGGTGCTCGGTGGCACGCGCCCGGCTGACATCTTCTTCTCGTATGTGGGCACGATTCCGGACCTGCCGTCGGTGGCAACCGGCGACGCTCCGATACAGCTCGACGCCGACACGGCTCTGCCGGTTCGCGAGGCCCTGCCTGGCCTTGGGCATGCCGTCGAGCTTCGGGTATATCGCACTTCTGGTGCACTGCATGTGGATTGGTGGTACGACACCCGCCGGGTCGAGCCGACAGACGTGGAATCGCTTGCCCGGCATTACCCGGCCGCGCTGATGGAACTCACAAGGGCGGCACTCGCAGAAGATGAAATGGCATCGGCCGATGAGGATCTGGCCCTGGTGGATTTGTCGTCGATGGAAAGCACATAGGAGTGACGCAAATGCCCGGCACGCCAAGATCCGACACCGAGAAGGCTGTAGTAGTCAACGGGATCAGAAAAACCTTCGGTTCCGTTGTCGCGTTACGCGACATCAGCTTCGAGGTCGGGCAGGGCGAAGTGCTGGGCTTGCTCGGCCCGAACGGTGCCGGCAAGACAACGATGGTGGACATCCTGTCAACGCTGACACGGCCGGATCGCGGCCGAGCACAGGTCGCCGGGCACGACGTGATGGCCGACCCGGCCGGAGTGCGACGGTCGATCATGCTCACCGGCCAGCACGTGGCCTTGGACGACATGCTCACCGGTCGGGAGAACCTGCTGATGTTCGGTCGGCTGCAGGGACTCAAGAAGAAGGCGGCGCGCGCGCGCGCCGAAGAACTTCTCGACCAGTTCGACCTGGTCGACGCCGCGGCCCGGTTGGTCAGCACGTATTCCGGTGGGATGCGTCGACGGATCGACATCGCATGCGGATTGGTGGTGCGACCCCAAGTGGTGTTTCTCGACGAACCCACGACCGGACTGGATCCTCGCAGCCGCCAAAGTATCTGGGACTTGGTGGGCGACTTCAAACAGGCCGGCATCGCCACGCTGCTCACAACCCAATATCTCGAAGAGGCCGATGTCCTCAGTGACCGGATCATCGTCATCGATCACGGCACGATCATTGCGGAGGGCACCGCCGACGAACTCAAGGAGCGTACCGGCGGGACCTACTGCGAAATCGTTCCCCGGCACCTGAATGACCTGCCCGCTATGGCCGAGGCGCTCAGTTCGCTGTTGCCACAGGAGAACCGGGCGGCGCTAACGTCGGCTGCCGACCGCATCGCGATGCCGGCGCCCGACGGGCCTGCCACTCTGGCGCGTGCCTTGGCGCGCCTGGACGCGGCGAACATCGAGTTGCAAGACATCGCGCTGCGGAGACCCTCGCTTGACGAGGTGTTCTTCGCGCTGACAGCCGATTCCGTTGCGCCGCAGGCACCCAATGGATTCCCGATGGGCGGTCAACCGGTGGACGCCGCGGTCCGGGGCCGCAACGGCAGCGGCGGCGGGAAGCATCGACGGGACGATCAAAGCGTCGCTGCGGGTTACGACGTGATGCCATGACTGTGTTGGAAGCGGCGCGACCAAACCCGTCGACGTTGCGGCAGTGGTGGGTGCTCACCGTTCGCATCATCACCCCCACGCTGCGCAACGGGGAGGTGCTCACCCTGGTCGCCGCATCGATCATGTTCACGGTCGGTTTCTACATCCCGCTTAAACAGATGATGGGTGCCTTGGCCTCCGGTATGAGTAGCTATGCGCAGTATCTGATGCCGCTGCTCGCGCTGCAAGCGATCGCGTTCGCCTCTCTATCGGCTGCGTTCCGATCAGCGACCGACTCGGTGCTGGGCATCAACCGGCGATTCAAAGCCATGCCGATCGCCCCCCTGACACCGGTGGCTTCCCGCATGTCGGCCAGCATGTACCGCTGCTCCATCGCGCTGGCGGTCTCGCTGGTATGCGGTCATGTCATCGGGTTCCGGTTCTACGGCGGCTTGGCGCACACCGTGGGCTTCTGCATCCTGGTGCTGCTCATTGGTGCGGCGCTGTCCTTGCTGGGAGACCTGATCGGCGCTGCGATCGAGAATCCGGAAGCGACCGCGCCGTTAATGCTGCTGCCGCAACTAATCTTAGGCTTTTTGTCGGTCGGCGTGGAACCGGTCGAACGGTTCCCTTCGTGGATCCAACCCTTTGTCAGAAATCAACCGGCATCCCAGGAAGTCTATGGGTTACGTGCGTTGGCCGGGGACAGCACGCCGACGGCCGGTTCGGTGAGCTGGCCTGTGATCGGCCCGACACTGCTTTGGGTGGCGGGCGTCATAGTGGTTCTGTTCCCGCTGCACGTTCGAGTTGCCTCTCGGCGGCGATGATGTCTGTTGCATTGGAGGGCAAGACGACCGTCGCACACGGTGGCTTCGGCGATGTACGCCCAGCGCCTAGGCGCCGCGTGTCCGAGAACTCACCTATGCGGCTCGCTCCGCAGACCTGGGTGCTTACCGCGCGATTACTTCGTCGGTGGCGCCGCGATTCTACGACCGTGCTCGAGTCGCTGGCTATGCCCGTTGTGCTCCTGGCGACACTGAACATCGTTCTCGAGGACGGTATTTCGCAGGTTACCGGGCACAGCGCTCTCTATGGCAGCGTCCCGCTGATCGCGATGGTCGGGGCCATGTCCGGGTCGATGGTCGGCGGGATCGGTCTCATGGGCGAACGCAAAGACGGCTTGCTGTCCCGATTGTGGGTGCTACCCGTGCACCGGGCATCGGACCTGCTGTCGAGACTGGCGGCCGATGCGGTCCGGATTTTGGTAACCACCGCGGTCATCCTCTGCGCCGGGCTCGTGATGGGTTTCCGCTTCCGGCAGGGGATCCTGGCATCGGTAGCGTGGCTGTTCGTCCCGACTGTGTTCGGGGTGGCGTTCACGGTGTTCGTCATTACGCTGGCGTTGTACGCGGCGAACACGATCGTGATCGAGGGCACCGAAGTCGTTTGGGGACTGCTGATGTTCTTCAGCAGCGGCTTTGTGCCCCTCGACCAGTTCCCACGCTGGATTCAGCCGGTCGTCCAACATCAGCCGGTGAGCTATGCCGTCGAGGCGATGCGTGGACTGTCGCTCGGTGGTCCCGTGTTGGCACCGACGGTCGGAATGCTGCTCTGGTCCGCAGGCATCGTCGTGGCGTGCGCGATACCGATGGCGATCGGGTATCGACGGGCAAGCATGCGTGGATGATCGCTTAGTCGTCGTATCTGCCAACCGCCCGGGAGTTTGAAATGTTTGCTTCGATGGTTATTCGGAAGCTGGCGCGCAGCGAGGAAATGTTCGCCGAGACGCACAATTTCGTGGGTCTGGGCGCACATCTGAAAGGCCCCGTGGACGTCGACGCCCTGTCGGCAGCCTTCGATGCGCTGCTCGAGGCGCACCCGGTTCTTGCGGCCCACCTCGAGCGGGGGCCCGACGGGCGGCATCAGCTCGTCGCCGACGACCTAGTTCACCCCGGCATAGAAGTGGTGAAGCTCGACGATCCGATCGCCGAAAGCCCCCCCATACACCTCGACCAGAGCGAGTCGCTGGCCCAGCTCCGGTTGACCATTCGCGACGGGCAGGCGCAGCTGACCCTCTACATCCATCACAGCCTGGCCGACGGTCACCACCAGTTCAGCCTTGTCGAGGAACTGTTTTCCTACTACACGGACCAGGTTTGCACCGGACGCATTCGCCCGGTCACCGTCCACCCCGCGCCCGAACCGTTAGAGGTCGCGCTAGCCGAACGGCGCATAGACAAACAGCAACGCTCGGGACTCGAGCGGTTTATGCCCGCGATGTTCGCCTACGACCTGCCTCCCTCCCGGCGAGCCACCACCAATGCCAAACCTGCACTGCCGCTGCATGTTCCGGTGGCGCGATGCCGGCTCACCGAGGAGCATACTCGAGATTTGATCGCATTCTGTCGTGCGCATCGAATCCGCGCCAACGCCGTCCTCTCCGCAGCCATCTTGTTGGCGGAGTGGCGCATTCGGGACACGCCGAACATCCCGGTTCCCTACATCTATCCCGTCGACCTGCGGTACATCCTCTCACCACCGCTGTCTGCGACCGCGTACACCAACCCGCTGGGCGTGGCAACCTATCTGGCCGAAATTGACCACAACACCGGCGTCGTGGAGCTTGCCCGCGACATCGCCCAGACGTTTCAAGCGGACGTGTCCGACGGCGTGATCCAGCAGTCACTGCTTCACTTCAGCCCACAATATGTCGGCAATGCGCCGGGCCTGCCCGATGTCGTGATGTTGACCGACACCGGTCCGGTGCCTACCGTGCGCACACCTCCCGACCTGGAACTGACCGCATGCCAAAGCGACATGTTCTTCGCCGTGAACGCCGGAATCGACATCTACTTCAGCGGAATATTCGCCGACCAAATGTGGATCGAGCACCATTCGCATGCGCCCGCGCGGGAAAAATCCATCGAGGCGATTCGGTCACTGCTCTGCACCACTGCCGAGCAGCATGCCGAGACAGGTGTCATTTAGCGTGCCTTTTGGATGGGACGAGTCGCAGATTCACCAGCCGGAGCCGACGACCCTCCGGCTGTCGGCCGGTCGAAGCGATGAGACATGATCGCGCGGCGATCCCTCGTATTAGCCTGGTATCGATGAGCAATAAGGTTCCGGTCGACCTCACCGGCGCCGCGCAGACAATGCTGACGACTCTGTACCTCAAGGCGCTGGACGCCGATTTTAAACGCCCAGTGCTGGGCGATGGGTACGCGAAGGAAGCGGTCGGCCGGCTCGATTACGACTGGCGCGAGATCGGCATCACCGGCAGGTGGGCGCCACTGATCACCGTTCGCACCGCCCAGTACGACATCTGGGCGCGTCAATTCCTGGCCGTCCACGAGCACGCGACGGTGGTGCATCTCGGCTGCGGTCTGGACAGCCGCGTGTTCCGGTTGGCGCCCGGCCCGTGCGTGGAGTGGTACGACGTCGACTATCCGGGCGTTATCGCGTTGCGCGAGAAGATATATCCGACGCGCCCCCGCTACCATCTCATTGCCACTTCCGCGACGTCTCCGTCATGGCTCGACCAGATTCCCGCGGACCGCCCTGTGCTCCTGCTGGCCGAAGGTATCAGCATGTATCTCAGGGAGCACGAGGGCGTCGCGCTGCTGAGACGCGTCGTTGACCGCTTCCCATCCGGCGAGCTGCAGGCCGACTTTTACAATTGGCTCGGAATCAAATCACAGAAGGCGCAGACGTTGGTGCGGCGGTCCGGTTCAACGCTGCACTGGGCGGTCAATGGTCCGGAGGACATCCTGCGCTCGGTCCCAGGGGTCCGATTGCTGACCGCGGTGTCGTTCTTCGAGGCGAGCACGTTCCGCCGGGCATCCGCTGGGTTCCGGTTGGCGAGACGCCTGGTTCGCGTGGTGCCGCCCGTGCGGAAGGTGCTCCAATATCACCGTTACGCCTTCGGACCAATTAGCGGTTCAAACTCGACAGATCCGAGTTCGGTGGATCATTGAGCCCAAAGTTTTCAAAATGCTTGAGCAGCGGCCTCTTCGGGCGCGGCGGCATGTGATCCAGGGGAGTGTAATAATCGTGGCGGTGGGGGCGCGGCACAAGGTGCCGCCGAGATCGGCGGAAACCTTTGTTCGTCAACGAGCTAGTGTCCAGTGGTCGAGGCGTCACCGAGCGCCACACACGCCCTAAGCTGTGGTGTCCGAAGAGCGAGGAGCGCCGATGGCCTCTGTTAGTACCCGCCAGTACCTGCTCGACCAGGCGCGTCGTCGATTTACGCCGACGTTCCACAACATTCCTGGCCTGGGCATGATCGAGAAGCGAGCGCTCGCTCACGACTGGAAGCAGAAGGTGCTGGCCGAGCCGCCCGCGGGCAGCGGGCTCAAGCCCGTCGTCGGTAATTCGGGCATTCCCCTTCTCGGTCACACCATCCCGTTTTTCCGCCAAGGGCCCGACTTCGCGGTGCACCTGTACGAGAAGTACGGCCCGCTGTTTTTCTCCGCAGTGCCGGTGCTTAGTGGGATCAACGTCTTGGGGCCCGACGCAACGCAGGCCGTGTTCTCCAACAAGAACAAGGACTTCTCACAAGAGGGCTGGCAGCAACTCATCGGCCCGTTCTTCAACCGGGGCCTGATGCTGCTGGACTTCGACGAGCACCTGTATCACAGGCGCATCATGCAAGAAGCGTTCACCCGGACCCGGCTGGCCGGATATGTCGAGTACATGGACCAGGTGGTGACAGCGGTCGTCGACGACTGGCCGACCAACGATGCCCGGTTCCTATTCAACCCCGCGGTGAAGAAGCTCACCCTCGACATCGCATCAATGGTGTTCATGGGCCACCAGCCGGGCACCGACGATGCCCTAGTCGACAAGGTGAACGATGCCTTCACGATCACCACTCGCGCCGGGGGTGCGATGATCCGCTACCCCGTCCCGCCGTTCAAATGGTGGCGTGGACTGCGGGCCCGCAAGTTCCTCGAGAGCTACTACTACGAGCGGGTCAAAGAGCGCCGCAACCCCGACGGCACCGACATGCTTACCGCGCTGTGCCACGCCGAGGACGAGGACGGGAACAGGTTCACCGACGAGGACATCGTCAACCACATGATCCTGTTGATGATGGCCGCCCACGAAACGTCGACGTCGGCAACCACAACGATGGCCTACAACCTGGCCGCTCACCCGGAGTGGCAGGAACGGTGCCGTGACGAGTCGGCCCGGCTCGGTGACGGGCCGCTGGACATCGAGTCGCTGGAGAAGCTGGAAACGATCGAGTTGGTGATGAACGAATCCATGCGGATGGTGGCCCCGCTGCCGTTCACCATGCGTCAGGCCGTTCGCGACACCGATCTCATGGGCTACTACGTGCCTGCCGGAACCATCGTGATGACCTGGCCGGGCATGAATCACCGGCTGCCAGAACTCTGGACGGAGCCCGAAAAGTTCGATCCCGAGCGCTTCGCGGAACCCCGCGCCGAACACAAAAAGCACCGCTACGCGTATGCCCCGTTCGGCGGCGGCGCGCACAAATGCATCGGGATGGTGTTCGGACAGCTGGAGATCAAAACGATCATTCACCGGCTTTTGCGCCGGTACCGGCTGGAGCTGCCCCGCCCCGGCTACCGGCCGCGCTGGGACTACGGCGGGATACCAATGCCAACGGACGGCATGCCGATGGTGCTGCGTCCGCTGGGTTAGGTTATGCACGTCGCCTTTCAACAGGTCCCCGATATGAATTATCAACGCTCGATAGGAGGTGCAGTAGTGGTCACAGTTCCGCGTCGCATGGAAGGTGAAACCGCCAGTGCTCGGCGGCGTCGATGGGTGGACGAGTGCCGGCAGGTGGCGCGCGTCTTGGTGTCGCGCTCCGACGGTTCCAAAACCGGTCAGATATACGACATCATCGGCACCCAGAACCTGTTCGGCGAGGAGTCGTTGTTCATCAACTTCGGGTACTGGAAAAATAACCCGACCACCTTGGATGAGGCGAGCAAAGATCTGGCGCGTCTTGTTGCGCGCAGTGCCGATTTCAATTCTTCGGATGTTGTTGTTGACTGCGGTCCAGGCTACGGTGATCAAGACATCCTGTGGGCCAACGAGTTCGGGGTCAAACACATCACGGGCGTCAATGTGGCCGCGGAACAAATCGCCATCTCCGCGCGCCGGGTGAGCGACGCAGGTTTGGCGGATCGGATCGAGTACGTTCACGCGTCCGCCACCGACCTGCCACTTGAAGACGAATCGTGCACCAAGGTTGTCGCACTGGAATCGGCATTTCACTTCCCCTCGCGCGTCGACTTCTTCTCCGAGGCGCTTCGGGTGCTCAAACCGGGTGGCCGCTTGGTGACCGCGGACATCGTTCCCAAACGAACATTTCTGAATGCGCGGCTTCGCAGGCAAGTTGACCGACTGGGCTGGCGGGGCGCGTCGCCCAAAGCCGTCCGGAAATCGGCGAACGTCGCGGCCTATCGAGATTTGCTGCTCGAGGTCGGTTTTGCCGAAGCCGAAACGCAATCAATCGCGGACGACGTTTTCCGGCCGCTGGCCCGGTTCCTGGTCAAGCGAGTGTTCCAGCCTGAGATGAATTATGTGAATCCGGTTCTCCGGTCTTTTGTCAGGCCGGACAATTTCTGGATACACGAATGGCATATCGACTACATCCTGGCGGTGGCCAAGAAGGCGTAACGAGACGTCAACGAATCGAACGTCGGCGTTTTCGCAAGACCGTCGAAGCGCCAACGCGCAGTAGCCGTTCGGTGCGCCGTCTTCGCTTGTTCCTGGATTACGCCGACAACAGGGCTGCCCGGTGGCAGCAGACGCAGTGAATAGATGGCAGAAGGTCGACGATCTGGGAGTCAGATATCGCGCGACAAGGAGGTCCGGTAGTGACGGTGGCTGATGACCAGCGCGGCGGTCGGCGGCCTCGGGTCTTGCTCCTGTACTACACGTACACCGGGCAGTCGCTCAAAGTGCTCGAGGCCGCGGGGGAGGTGTTCCGCGAGCGAGGGTGCGAGGTGCAGAACGCAGAGATCGAGTTCACGGATCGACGCTTTGCCGAGCGGTTCTCGCGCTTCCCCATGCGACATGTGTGGCCCGACATGCTGAGCGTGCTGCCGGCCCAGGCGCGCCGTGCGGCCGGGGAGATCCGAACCCCCGACGAGGTGCGAAACGGGGACTACGACCTGGTGTGCATTGGTTCGCCGACCTGGTGGCGCACCACGAGTATGCCGATGCGCTCCTTCCTGAAGTCCGACGAGGCGCGAAAGCTTCTCGCCGGCAAGCCCTTTGCCGCGTTCGTCGTGTGCCGTCGCTATTGGCGCGAGAATTTCAAGACAGTGCGCAAGCTCGGGGAGAAGCGGGGCGGTCGGTATATGGGCGGGGTCCATTTCGAGTATCCCGGCGGACAGATTAGCTCGCTGCTATCGCTGACCAGCTACCTCGGCTCAGGTGAGTACCGCGACCGGTACATGGGTTTGCGCATTCCGACGACCAACGTCCAGCCGGATCAGCTGGAAGAGACGCGAAGGTTCGCCATTGCTCTCGTGGATCGGTTGTTCGGAGCGGGATCCGCGATGCAGGGCGAGGAAACAGTGCAGCCGCAATGAGCGCAGGAGGGCGATCTTTGATAAAGCGCGTGCATGTTCTGCCGGCGGCTGAGAGTGATTTCCGGGCGCCGTTCGATAAGAGGTAGCTTGGCTTGCTATGCCGGGTTCACTCGACTTGGTGGTCGAATTCCCTGCCAGCGTCGAACAAGTCCATTCGGCGTTCAGTGACGAGAATTACTGGCGGGCCCGGTTGGCGGCCTTCGGCGGGAGCACCACGCTGGACTCGTTCATCGCCCACGCCGACGGCACGGTGACCGTGGCCACCACACAGGACCTGCGCCGCCACACGCTCCCCAAGGTGATCGCGAAAGTGTTTCCCGGGGACCTGCTAATCCTGCGCAAGGAGACGTGGAGGCCGATCAGCGGCCGCCGAGTCAGTGGAGAGGTCATCGTCTCGGCGCCAGGGGGGCTGGGATCCGGCCTTGCCGACGCTGTGCTAGCACCAACGCAAGACGGCTCGCGGCTGCGGTTCATCGCGACAATGGAGGTCAAAGTCCCGTTGGTCGGCGGCAAGATCGAGAGCTACATCGGTGGCCAGTTGGCCGAACAGATCCACGCAATGCAGCGCTTCACCACCGCGTGGATCACCAAGAATAGCCGCCACTGAGGACGGCCGAAGTCCGCCGACGTCGGGCCACCGGCGACCGGCAGCGGTGATACCTGGAGCGTGATTGCCTGCCGTAGCCGCCGACGTGCAACTGATGTAGTTGGTGGCAAATGTGGGACCGAGATCGGCTGTGCCGCTGCGTTGTAGCCTCGGCGACATGACCGACACACCAAACTCAGAGTCTCCCACCTCCGAAGCGTCCGCGGCCATACCGACCGCCGCCGAGGCGCTTGCGCCGCCTCAACATGCCGCTGCTCGAAGCGATGATGACTCAGCGAGCGGTGCGCCGCGTCCTGCCCGATCCGGTCGACGACGCGGTGGTGTTGAAGTGCATCGAGCTCGCGCTGCGGGCACCGACCGGTGCGAACGGGCAGAACTGGGAGTTCATCGTCGTCAAGGACCGACACGTCAAAGAGAAGCTCGCACGGCGCTACCGCCAGGCCTGGAAGCTCTATCATGGCGCGATCATCCGGCGCGTCGCCGCCCGTGACGAGTCGATGGCAAAGATCGTGCGTGCGGTGCAGTGGCAGGTCGACCACTTCACCGAAATCCCGGTCCTCGTCGTGGCCTGCCTGCGCCTCGGCGCCCGCGAGGGGCGCGTGCCGTACGTACCCATGCCCCACCCGGCGGCGTCCGGCTATTTCGGATCGATCTACCCAAGTGTGCAGAACCTGCTCCTCGCGGCGCGCGCCATGGGCCTCGGCGCGAGCCTGATCACCTTGCCGCTGTGGAGCGTGACCTCGGCGCGCCGAACCCTCAATCTGCCACTGTCCGTGACTCCTTGCTGCATCGTGCCACTCGGTTGGCCGCGCGGGCGCTACGGGCGCACAACCCGCAAACCGGTCGAGCAGGTGACGCACCTCGATGCGTACGGCAACCGCGCTTGGCTCGACACCTGATAGCGCTCGCCTTCGGTGACACGGCCAGGAATAGACTTGCCCGACGCTGCGGGCTCGACCAGAATGAAGCCGCACCCGGCGGGCGCAAAATCGGGCTGAGCCAGCGCATTGCCGCCGAAAGCCGCACCAACCGCCAAGCCTCGACAGGCCTACATCTGACGCCGCGACGCGCGGGCGGGGGTTAGCCCGCCGGGGACCGTTCGCCCGGTGACTGTGTCGGCGTTCAGTGAGTTTTATATTGCTTATTTACGTCATCAATGGAGCTGACCAGGTGGGAGGTGGATTTGGGGGGTTTGCTGATGCGGTTCGACTTCGGATGCGTTAAGATTCTTCTGCGATTTAGCCACAACCCACGTTCCTTGGGGTAGGGTCGCTACTCGTGGTCGGTTCAGATCGCCATCATCTAAACAACGGCTTGTAAGGGGAGGGACATGCACGCAGCGCTACGTCCGTATGTCACAGCGGGCATCGCACTGGTGGGGGCCAGCATGATCGCTGTCACTCCGGTGACGCCATCACTACCCGGTCTCCACTGTCGAGCAACCGGCCATGCGTCTGCTCGCCTCCTCAATCGCGAATATTCCGGTGAACCTGGCTCATCACCATGGCCAATATCCCGTACTACGAGTCGTTGGCCTTACAAGAATATGCGTACGCCCTCGGGCCGGCCGGCACGACCGGAGGGGTGCCGGGATGGATTCCCCCGGGGGCCACCGTGGCACAACGGTGGGGCCCGACGGGCCCGTACGGAACCGCTGACGATCTCTACACCCTCGGCGGGACCGGCAGTTGGTGGACGGAATCCACCGACGGCAACACCTGGGGTTGGGACAACGGCAACTGGCCGCAGCTGGCCGCGATTGGCACAGGCTATCTTCCCGTTCCGAGCTCGCCCTGCCCATCGCCCAACAATTGCAGACTTTCGCGCAGGCCGAGTTCATTGCTGGCGAGCGCGTCAATTGCGAGTTCGAGTGTGCCGACGTGCTGGGTTACCTGGGCGGCTGGCTCATGTTCCAAACGCCGCTTACAGCGCTGCTTGCCGGAACGACCTTCCCCGACACCGTTAATGCTTGTCCGCGACTGGCCTGCCACATAAAACCAGTCTGGGCCGGCCAGCCAGGAGCGCAACTGGACCCGCTGGGGCTCTTGCAAGTGTTCGGCGACTAGTTTGACGCAAGATCCGAGTGAAAACCCGGTCATGTTGCCCAACCTTGGGGACGTCTCATCAAACCTCGTGAAGGTCGGGGTCGACTATCTCAATGACTACAATCCCTTGGTGACGGGTAGCTTCTTGTACTGGGGGGCGCCGACGCTCTGGAGCGTTCCGGCCCTATTGGCCGGCCTGGTGCAGAATTTCACGGGCATACCGAACCAATTCGTAGGAATTGGTGCTTGGGACGGGCGCAGGCGGGATACCCCCTGGGGGGAGCACCGCCGGCCCGGCGGATCTGCTTACGGGCGTGCCGGCGGGGGTCGCGTATCTGGCGGAGGGTCTACTCGGATACCTGAACCCCAGCACATACCTCGGGATTAGCCTGGGGAACACCTTGCTAAGGACTTACGCCTGGGGTTCGCTGCCGGGGCGGACATCGCGTCGCAGCTTTCGGGCTTGGAGTTGGATCGCTTCTTGATGCTGTGGGTATTGGAGGCCTTCTTCCGTTCGCCGCGCCTAACGCCGCCGCCCCGCAGACGAGCATAAATAGCTTCAAAGCGCCGAATGAGAAGCAAGTCCTTCACGCTGGATGTGGCGCCCGATCAGGGCGATCCGAAGGGTGACACGGCCATAGATCCCGGCCAGGTAGCCCGCGCCGCAGCAGCACAAGGGTCCGATCCTGAACTTCCTCACGAACAACGGCAATTCTGCAACGGGATCGAACACCGCGGTGGTCGGCACCGGAACCGGAACGGGAACCAACCGGCCCACACCCATCAAGGATGCCGTGAAGCAGGCAAGCGATCAGCTGAAGAACACCGCTGATGACGTCAACGACGGATTGAAGAAGGCCGTCGACAACGTGAAGAAGGCGCTCGGCGGCGACAAGGCCACAAGCGATTCAAAGGCAGCTTCCTAACCGCTGCGGGACAGCGCCTTTTCGACTCGCACGGCGAGCAGTGGAGCGAGCACCTGGGCGTACTCGATCGTGACGTGGTTGTCGTCCCGGAAGACGAGCGTGTTCCCGACGATGATCGGGCAGCGGTCGGCGGTGCAGAACAGCTCGGACAGCTCCGCGTACTGACCGCCGCCCGCAGCGGTCGCCGCCGCCTCTGCTGCGATGCCCGCGTCGTTCAGCCCGTCCGACCTCGTCGGCGAACAGGCGGTCGCATTGTCCATGTGCGCGGACACACATGTCGGAACCGTCGAGTGCGGATCCGGCACTGGGCCCAGCACCAAAACGCTTGCCCCCGTTGCGCGCAACCGCTGTACGAGCCGCATGAGACTGTCCAGCCACGCTTGGTCGTAACTGGTGAACCCGAAGTCCGCGCCGTGCCGCCGCGCCATGCCCAGCACGATCAGCCCCGGCCGCTCCGTGAGATATTGTCAAGACCTGTGGATGAGCGAGTTTCAGGCGGCCTCCTCGGTGGTTGGCGGGTCGTCGAGTTTCCCGGGTAGCAGTTCGCCGAACTGCTGGTGGATGTCGAACAGGCCGCCGTGCAACAGCAGTAACGGGGTGCCGCTCGAGTCGTGTACCTCGGTGCATCCGCACGTCACCTGGCTGTGCATGTCCGATCAGTCGTGTTTCGCCTCGTAGCGCAGCAGGACCGTGCCGCCCGGGAAGGTGCGGTTCTCCAACAGTCGCAGCGAGATCCATGACGGCAGTGTCGGGAAGAACGGTGTGCCGCCGCCCACGGCGGTGGGCGTGACCACGATCCGGTACTCATCCACCAGTCCGGCCTGCACGATCGGTGCGGCCAGCGTCGCGCCGGCCACCTCCAGCCTGCCGTCGGTTTCGGCTTTCAGCTTCGTTACCACCTCGACCGGGTCGCCGCGTTCCAGGCGGGAGTTCCAGTCGACGGACTCCAGGGTGCGCGAGAACACGACCTTGGGCATGTGGCGCCAGATGTGCGCGAAGTCGACGATCAGAGGGGCGGCGTCCGGGGTCTTGTCGGCGGTCGGCCAGTACGCGGACATCAGTTCGTAGAGCCGCCGCCCGTAGAACGATAGGGCGGTCTCCCGCTCGAAGTCGTTCCAGTACTGGTGCAGTTCTTCGCTCGGATCGGACCAGTCGATGTTGCCTTGGGCGTCGGCGATGTACCCGTCCACCGACACGTTGAAGCCATAGATGAGTTTGCCCATGCAGATCAGACTGCACCGGAGGGCAAAACTCATCGCGACGCCACACGAGATATTGTCAAATCCTTGTGGATGGGCGAGCGTCAGGCGGCCCCCTTCGTAGTTGACGAATCGACCGGTCGTTCTATGAGTTTGCCCTTCTCGAACACAGCTCCGGCCCGAACGAGGGCGACCAGGTGCGGCGCGTTCACAGCGCGCCAGCGTGCCTCAGCGGCCTCGATCAGCTTGAACGCCATCGCGAGCCCGGCCGCCCGCGAGCCCGGCCCCTTGGTGACCTTGCTCCTCAAACGCACTGTCGCGAAAGTAGATTCGATGGGGTTCGTCGTGCGCAGATGGATCCAATGCTCCGCCGGGTAGTGGTAGAACTCCAGCAGCACGTCGGCGTCGTCGACGATCTTCGCGGCGGCCTTCGGGAACTTCGCGCCGTAGTCTCGTTCGAACGCGGTGATCGCCGCCCGCGCCTTGTCGGCGTCCTCGGCGTTGTAGATTTCCTTCATCGCCGCCAGCGCGCCCGGATGTGCCGACTTCGGAAGCGCAGCAAGGGCATTCGCCTGCTTGTGGAACCAACAACGCTGCTCCTTCGTCTGCGGGAAGACGTCGCGTAGCGCTTTCCAGAAGCCCAGCGCACCGTCGCCGACCGCGAGGATCGGGGCGCGCATGCCGCGGCGGCGGCAGTCGCGCAGCAGGTCGGCCCACGACTCGTGCGACTCGCGGAACCCGTCGGTCAGCGCGACGAGCTCCTTGCGTCGTCCCGCCACTGCGTCGTCAGCCGGGTGATCGATGATGCCGACAGGCCCGCGCCTGTGCCGAGGAACTGCTCGAGCGCCGGAGCGAAGTCGCCTGAGGACAGGCCGTGCAGGTACAGCAGCGGCAAAACCTCGGTGATCTGCGGGGAACGTCGCGCCCATGCGGGCAGGATCGCCGAGGAGAACCGCTGCCGCTCGCCGGTTTCCGGGTCCGTCCGCTTGTCGTTCACCCGCGGCGCTTTCACCTCCACCGCACCCGCGCTGGTCACCACCATGCGCGGCTGGTGGTAGCCATTGCGGACCACCAGTCGACGACCGTCCTCGTCGACCTGGTCGGCGAACTGCTTCACATACGCCGCCACCTCGGCCTGCAACGCCGCGGCCAGCATCTTCCGCGCACCGTCACGCACGATCTCGTCGATCAACGACCGGAACCCGGCCGTGCCGCCGTCGGACTCCTCGCCGCCCTGGACTACCTTGAGCATGGGAACGTACCTTCCCACCCGGCGTTGGCGCGCCAGGCTTGATCAAACCTGCGAATCGGATCATCCGGGAAGGTACTCCCTCCCCGGTCACCCACAGGTTTTGATCATTGCTCCCGCTCCGTCTCCAGCCGCCAATGCCGTTCCCTGGCCATCGGTTCGAGCGCCGGATGCCACATCGCGGCGTGCGAATCACCCACCAGTGCCACCGTCGTCGGCGCCTCGACATCACCCGATACGCACTCAGGCTGCGAGACATCCCGCCACGACAGCACACATCCATTGACGAACACTTCCGGCTTCGCAATCGCACCGAGGACGGGTGTGAGATTCGTTGGGACGGAGCGTGGTTCGGTCGACTTCGCGATCTCGTCAATAGAATCACCGGGGGCGAAGGGCCCACCTCTGTCCGAACGCCTTCCGCCGTTCGCGGCCGGGACGGGCAACCATGCCGTAGTCGCATTGATCAACGACACCAACACAATGCAGTCCAACCCATTTCGGTAGAGCGCACCAGCCATCGCGCATAGATCTAGCGCGTGAGTCGGCGCACCCTCGAGTTCGGCTGCGGAATCATCCTCGTCGGGTTCCTGGCCGGTGTCGCCGGTCTGTGCACCACACTGCTGCTGCGCTTCGTGGAGCATCTAATTGAATCCGTTTGGCCACGAACCCCACTGGCCGCGGTGATACCGCAAAAAGATAATGTAGCCCGCTCATCCAGCCGTTCTAAGCTTTGACGCCAACAACCGGAAAGTGCCGGCTGACTGGCTCTTTCGACCAACCCCTACGGAGTGGGCCGCCGGATTCGAAGTGGTGGCATTCTGGGTACGTTCTGCGGCGATGGTGCAGCGTGTCGGCTGGATTGCCAGACGTGGTGCGGGTCTGGATCCGTTCCACCTGGCGCGGGCGGCGTTCATGCGCCGACGACCGCGCCGATCGTTCATCGAAGCTGGCCTAGCGCGGTCGATGTTTATTACAGGCGTCAAAGAACCGCCTTCACGCAAATTCCCAGTGTGCGGGTGGACGATTGGTGGTTCACAGCTTTTTGAGTCCGCGAAGGACCTTCACGTATGGCAGGTTTGTCGCCAAACCCTTGCGCAGTTTCGGGTTGAGCACGCTGCCGTTGATAACGAGTAGATATTGGAGTCCCTGATCCCGCCATTCCGCTACCTGTTCGATGACTTCATTGGGCGTCCCATTGAAAGTGAGTTCTTTCATGAGTGAAGCGGGAACTTTTTCTGCGTATGACAAAGCTGTCTGCTTGTCGATCGTTTGTGGCACCAGATCCTGCACGCCGGAGAAGTCGGATCCCAGTGGATGCTCGACACCGTGGCGTGTCCAGGCTCCTGCAGGCGCAGCGAGCGCCGACGCTTTTATGATCACAGAGTCCAGCGCCTCATCCACGTCATCGCGATTGCGGCCGGTGATTACCGTGCGCACGACGGCAGGGATCATCGACATTGGGTCACGACCGGCGTCGGACGCCGCAGCGCGTACAGCCTCGAGTGCACCGGCGTAGTCGGAGGGGCGACTGAGAACGAAGGGTACCCAGGCGTCGGCATAGCGTCCGGTGATCCGCAGCATCCGCGGCCCGTGGGCTGCGACCCAGATTTCTGGCCATTTCCCACGGTATGGCGGAAGATCGAACACAGCGTTACTTAGGGGAAAGTATGGCGAGTCGCGTGAGACAGGTTCGCCGGCCGAGTCCCACAACGTGCGAATTGTGGCGATGGCTTCTTCGAGCCGTGCCACTGGTTTCGTCCACTCGACGCCGTAGGGCTCGTTGCCTTCACGTTCTCCGACACCGATACCGAGGAGGGCACGGCCTCGGGTAAGCAGATGCAGAGTCGCGGCAGCCTGCGCCGTGACCGCTGGATTGCGGCGACTTGCGTCGGTCACGCACACGCCAAGTCGCAGCCGGCGGACTCGGTTTCGGGCGGCGAGATGTCCAAGCATCGTCCACGGTTCAAGGACGGCGTCAATCTTGGGCACCAGTTTCGCCGCGACGCCGAGATACTCGGGTGTCGCGATCGAGCGCGGCAGGAACGAATTCAGATGGTCGCCGACCCAGTAACGAGTCGGCGCCCGTCGCGGCGGCAGTCAGGGAACCCACCCGCGGCAGCACGCTCGGCGAAATACGCGAGTTCACGATCCCATCGAGGATGCCGAAACGAAATCCGTCCACACTCACCCCTTATCTCGCGCTGGCAGCGATGTTACGCAGAGGTCGCCTGTAGTTGCCGATAGGGTGTCGTGCCTCGTTCGATCACGGATCCATTGTGTTACCCCGGTTAGGTAGTCACGACTCGATACCGAAAGCGCACACGTCAGGTTCGGGAAGGCGGCCTGAAGAAAGGCGCGAAAGTAAACACGAAAACCGCGCTTCATGCCGCCCCCATTACGCATCCGAGCGCCGCTTGGCAACGCGGACGCGGGTACCCGGCCGGAATGCTACACAGATGCTGTCATCGGCACATACGCTGATCGCCATGCTGGAGGTGATCGACAAGGGCCATGTCAGCGAATCCCACCCTGTCCCGCTGCTCTTCGTCCACGGAGCCTGGCATGCAGCATGGTGTTGGGACGAAAATTTCCTAAGCTTCTTCGCCGACAAGGGTTATCGCGCTCTCGCCGTAAGCCTTCGCGGCCATGGAGGCAGCCCGACTCCCAAGCCTCTGCGCACCTGTTCGGTCGCAGACTATGTCGAGGATGTCTGCTTGGTTGCCGACAGCCTGCCAAGAAGGCCGGTGGTGCTCGGCCACTCCATGGGAGGGTTCATCGTGCAGAAGTATTTGGAGTCGCATGACGCTCCCGCCGGCGTCTTGATGGCGTCCACGCCTCCGCGGGGATATCTCGGATCCGGCCTGCGCTGGATGAAACGGCACCCGTGGGATTTCACGAAAGTACTAACCAGCGGCAAGTCATTGGCTTATGTCAACACCCCCCAGCTCGCGCGGGAAAGATTCTTCTCCGAAACCACGCCGGACTCGCACGTCTTGGACTACGCGACGCGGCTCCAGGAAGAGAGCGCGCGCGCCGGTCTCGACGGTCTGCTCAATCTGCCCCGGCCTAAACGTGTGACGACGACGCTGCTGGTCTTGGGGGCCCTCAATGACGGCGCGGTCACCGCGAAAGAAGTACACGCAACGGCACGCGCATACCGTACCGAAGCAGAACTCTTCCCCAACATGGGTCACAACATGATGCTCGAAAGTGGTTGGGCTGCGGTCGCTGAGCGAATACACACCTGGCTCGGCACTCAAGGTCTGTAAGTCCTTGCCCGGCGGCCTTTTTCGAGCATTTCGGGTGATCCTTGCGGCCCTTTGCTTATCGAGCTAATCGTCTGTCAAGTCTTGCGCCCGAACGCCTTTGGTCACTCGTGGCGTTGGCCAACCACGCTCGCCGGCCGACCAGATGCCATCAGCGAACCCCACATTGACCCAGCGCGCACAGAAAACTCTGGGTTAACCAGTATCCAGCGTCACCTAGAGCCCGGAATACGGCTCGATCTGGTCGCGCGGGCTACAGATGGCTGCATGGCCGATCAGCGCTGGTGGGGCGCGTTACCGCGGCCAAACGTCTGCCCGACGAGGCGACATCCGATACTTTTGAGTACCGGCACGACGAGGAAAGAAACGCGGGGAAAGATATGGCGACGGAGACAACCGAAGCGGTACGACTGCCGCCGGGACCACGGATACCTAAGACTGTGCAAGGCATCGCGTTCTTGGCTGCAACGCATGGAATGTTTGCTGCTCTGGGCCGACGGTATGGCAGTGCGTTTACGGTCAATTTGGCGCTCTTCGGCCAGGCGGTGGTGATCAGCGACCCAATCCTGGTTAAGGATGTGTTCAGCGCGAGCAGCGACTTGATCGAGCGGCCGACAGGGGCGGGGCATCTCGGGGAGGCGTTCGGCCCCGGGTCGACGTTCAGCCTTGCCGGCGACGAACTTCTGGCGCGCCGCAAATTGGTGCTCCCGCCGTTTCACGGGAAGCGGGTGAGGAGCTACGAGCACATCATCGAAGACGAGGTGATGGCCGAAATCGCAAACTGGCCGGAGGGCCGCGAGTTCAAAACGCTGCCGCCGATGATGCGCATGACCCTCAACGTGATCTTGCGTGCCGTGTTCGGCGCCGAGGGACCCGCGCTGGACGAACTTCGCGGCCTGCTGCCGCCCCTGGTCACCATGGTCGGCGCCATCGCCGTGCTGCCGCCGGTAATGCGGCGTGATCTGGGTCCGTGGAGTCCGGGGGGCCGGTTTCTGCGGTACCGGCGCCGGTTCGACGCTGTCGTCGATTCGCTCATCGCCGATGCGCGGGTCGACCCGGCCCTCGAAGAGCGCAACGACGTGCTCGCGCTGCTGGTGCAGGCCCGCTCCGACAACGGTGAGCCGATCCCGGATCGGCACATCGCCGACGAGTTGCTGACCTTGGTGGCCTCGGGTCATGAGACAACCAGCGCAGGATTGGCCTGGACAGTGGAGCGGTTGCGCCGCCATCCGTCGCTGCTGTCGCGGCTGACTGAGGAAGTCGATGCTGGCGGATCTGAGTTGCGGCAGTACACAATCTGGGAAGTGCTGCGCACCCGGTCGGTTCTCGAAGGCACTACGCGCCGCACGAAGAAGCGAATCCGTTTGGGGGACTGGGTCCTCCCGGAAAACACCGCAATAATAATGAGTATCCGAACGGCGCATGCGTCAGAAGAGAGCTTTCCGGACGCGGCGTCGTTCAACCCGGACCGATTCGTCGGCGCCAGCGCCCCGAAGCCGTTCGCATGGATTCCATTCGGCGGCGGCGTGAACCGCTGTATCGGCGCGGCGTTGGCCAACATGGAGATGGACGTCACTCTGCGCATAATGCTGCGCGAACTGCGGTTCGCGCCAACCGATGCGCCGGGCGAACGGCGTCACTGGCGCGGCGTGGCGACCGCGCCGGGACGGGGTGGCCGAGCTGTGGTTCACCGGCGGACGGCAAAGGTGTCGAGCGACGCTGACTCTGCGTCGGTGGCTACCAGGCCAGCTGAGTTCTGAGGCCGACGAGAGCGTCCACTCCGCCGACGCATACCCGCTGGACCCCCTGTGGCTTCCGAAGACCTGCGCCGCGATCTCGTGCCTGCAATACTGCCGGGTTATGACCGTAAGTCGCATCGCCCACCCCTCACAGTCCATCGGTACCGCCTCGTGGTTCCAAAAGGTGATGGTCAAGTACTGGTATCCCTTCTTGACCCGCCGGTGGGACGCGGAGGACGTCCTTCTGCTCAACTACGGCTATGAGGAGGATCCGCCGATGGGGCTGCCGCTAGCGGCCTCTGATGAGCGCAACCGGTACAACATCCAGCTGTACCACCGCACGGCAACCCAGGCGGATCTCAGCGGCAAACAGGTACTGGAGGTCAGCTGCGGCCACGGCGGTGGAGCTTCCTACCTCGTGCGAACCTTAGGCCCGGCGTCCTACACGGGGCTGGACTTAAACGCAGACGCCATCGCCTTCTGTCGGAAAAGGCACAGTCTGCCCGGGCTGGATTTCGTGCACGGCGATGCCCAGAGCCTGCCCTTTGCCGATGAATCCCTCGACGCGGTGATCAATGTTGAAGCTTCGCACGGCTACCCAGACTTTCCCCGTTTCCTCGCCGAAGTGGCGCGCGTGCTGCGTCCGGGAGGGCGTTTCCTGTACGTCGATTTCCGCAGTTACCTGGACTTCTCCGAGTGGGAAGCAGCGATAGCCGACGCCCCGATACGGACGCTCTCAGAGAGGGTCATCAATGCGGAGGTTCTGCGCGGCCTGGACAATCTTGCGCCGCGGTACCTGGACCTAGTCGGTCGCAATCTACCCGCGTTCCTACGCCCCTTCGGCCGCCTATTTGTCGGTGCGCCAGGCTCGCTGATGTACCGCGAACTGCAACGCGGACGACTTTCGTACCGGATGTACTGCTTCGCCAAGGATTGAGCCGGCGTCTGTCGCGCACAGGCGGGCGAGTCTGGGCGAGTCTGCGCGGGTCCCGCGACGACCGTCGACGAGGTGCGCTATGTGACCTTCGATCGGCCATTTCGGCAGCGCCGATACATACCTCGGGTCGGGTTCACCGGCACAACCTCGGCCCCGGTTTTCGGACGAGCGTCCAAAGAACCGGACAGGTTAATCTATCGTTGCGGGCACAGCCGGCACTGGCGCTAGGAAGTTAGGGCGGGGTATCGCTTCATGAGCACGAAGCAGTTCGACGTTGTCATCGTGGGGGCGGGGTTCGGCGGAATCGGCGCAGCGATCCAACTCCACCGACTGGGCTATGACAACATCGTGATCCTCGAGCGCGAGGACGAACTCGGCGGAACTTGGCACGTCAACCGTTATCCAGGACTTACCGTTGATTGCCCGTCGACGACGTATTCCTACTGGTTCGAGCCCAACCCGTTCTGGTCGCGGCTGTATGCGCCGGGGCCAGAGTTGAAGCGCTATGCCGAGCACGTAGTCGACAAGTACGATGTGCGCCGCAATATCCGGTTCAACACCAACGTCGAGGGCGCTCGATGGGACGACGATAGCCAGGTTTGGCGGGTTGCGCTTGCCGGCGGTGAGACGCTGAGCGCGCAGTTCCTCATCGCGGCGACCGGCTTCCTGTCCCAGCCACGCATCCCCGACATTCCCGGTATCGACACATTCGCCGGACGCCTCATCCACACCGCCGCGTGGGACGAGAGCTACTCACTCGAAGGGCGCCGCGTCGGAATCATCGGAACCGGATCCACCGGCGTGCAGGTCATTCCCGAACTCGCCAAGCAAGTATCGGAGCTGACCGTCTATCAACGCACGCCAATCTGGGTGATGCCCAAGATCGATTTCGGGTTCTCGCCCGCAGTGCAACGGCTCTTCGCCAGGATGCCGTTTACTCAGCGGATCATACGGTGGTTCACAGACATCACCGTGGACGCCGTCATGGTGCTCGCGATGTGGAAATACCGGTACTTCAAGGGACTCAACATCGGTGCGTCGACCCTGGTCGCCATCCATCGCTTCCTGTCGATCCGCGACAAGGAGTTGCGACGCAAGCTGACTCCGGATTACGACTTCGGCTGCAAGCGCCCGACAATGTCCAATACCTATTACCGCACGTTCACCAAGCCGCACGTGCATCTCGAGAACAGCGGCATCGAAAGGATCGAGTCCGACGGCGTCGTGGGCCGTGACGGCACCAAACGGTTCATCGACACACTGGTGCTCGCCACCGGGTTCGACGTGTGGGACGTCAACTTGCCGGCGATCGAGGTGATCGGCCGCGACGGCCGGGACCTGGGAAAGTGGTGGCGGGAGAACAGGTTCCAGGCTTATGAAGGCGTATCGGTGCCCTACTTCCCGAACTTCTTGACGTTGGCCAGCCCGTACGCGTGGGTCGGTCTGTCATGGTTCAACACCGTGGAATATCAGATGCGACACATGGATCGGCTCTTGGGCGAAGTACAGCGGCGCGGTGGCCGCACCTTCGAGGTCACCGAACAGGCCAATGCTCGCTTCCTCGATCAGATGACCGAACTGCTCGATGATTCGGTCTTCCGCCTCGGCAACTGTGTGACCTCCCGGTCATACTGGTTCAACCACACCGGGGAAGCACCGCTTTTCCGACCCACCTCGGTGAACAACGCCGTCAAGGAACAACTCCGGTTCCCGTTGAGCGACTACGCAATAGCCTGACAACACGCAGTCGCGGAAAGTTCCCCGTCAAACGAATTAGAAGCGGTAGCGCAGCACCACGGTGCCGATCATCCGCGACACGGCCGGACTGCGTGCCGCTAGGCGCGATGCCATGCGCCAGGTCCGCGGAAGCTCGGCCACCTCGGGTGCTCGCGTGAGAAACATTTCCTCGACCAATTCCAGGCCATCCACCCATCTCTCGGGTTGGCGAGGATCGTTGAAACCCGAATTGACCACATCGTCCGTGATGGCGGCCATTGCGCGCGAGTGCTTGAGCAGCCAGATGGCGTACGTAGTGTAGGCGTTGAATGCCAGTTCCCCGCTGGGGAAGTGGCTGATCAGCCGGTTCAAAAGGACCACGAAGTCGTGACTGGTGATAAACGCGCCGAGGCCGTCTGCGACGATCACGGTCGGGCGGTCTGTGGGGATCTGGTCGAGCCAGTTCGGCTCGGCCAGATCCGCGCCGATGCTGCAGACGTTGGCCGTTTTCGGCAGCAACTGTGACCGGAGGGCGATGACCTGCGGGAAGTCAACGTCGTACCAGCTCACAGTGGGCGGTGGTTCGACGCGGAAGAACCTGCCGTCCAGCCCGGCGCCCAGTTCCAGCACGACCGCATCCGGGTGGCGCAAGACGAACCGGCGAACCACCTCGTCAAGCCTCTTGGCCCGCACGGCGATTTCGAAAACCTTGGCCCTCGGGTCCACTCTGGTGGTGCTGATCGTGGGGAACTTCGATAGGTCGTAGCCGATTCTCGTGATAATCGCATCGGCCATGGTGTCGCCGAGAAAGGGGCGCGGCAAGCGGCTATCGAGTGCCCTGCCACCCAGCGTCAGGAAGAGGCTCTCTTGTGCCGGCGTGAACGCCGGAAGCTTGAGGCCGACGGTGTCTGCTTCTCTGCTGGACGCACCCGAGGCAGTCTCGTGCCTGCCCGCCGTCGGCTTCGTCGCCGTCAGCAAGTGCGTTGGCAGCCACGGACCTCCCCACCACATACGCCATCCCAGATTGCGACGTTGTACGTGCCAACCGTGGTCACGCAGCAAGTTCGCGTATCGGCGAGTGGCCCACAGGTCCGCGATCACCAGTTTCCCGCCCGGGCGCAGCACACGAGCGGCTTCGCGGACGGCCTGCACCCTGCCCTCGGGACTGGGGATGTTGTGGATGACCAGGCTGCTGACGATCACGTCGACGCTGTCGTCGTCGAACGGCAGGTCGGTGATGTCGGCGGTGCGCACCTCGACTCGGTCCGCGACGTTTTCGGCCGCCGCGTTCGCCAGCGTCTGCTGGGCCGAGTTGCCCGTCTGGTCCGCACGCCACAGGTCCACGCCGATCGCCCGCCCCGCAGGCAGCAGCTTCGCGGCTGTCAGCAGCACCGCACCGCGTCCGCAGCCCATGTCGAGCAGCGTCTCGTCGCCGCGAAGGCTCAACCCGTGCAGGATCCGCGCCCAGACCTCGAACTTTCCGCGCCGGCTCGTGTGGACGTAAAGGCCCACCTGGGCGATCAACGCCGCGTCGGCCGCAGCCACCAGCGCGGCTGTCCGGCGCCTACCCCGGGCCAGGCATACCGCCGCCAACGCGGTCAATCCCGTGCCGATACCCCCGAGCGCTGCCGCCTGACTACGCGCAGACACCGTGTGAAACGATCCGTCGATCCCGTAATCGCCGTTGTGCCGGCGCAGCGTCTCGACGGTGTTCAGGCGAAGGCCTCGTCGATGATCTCCTGCTGCTCGACCGCGTGCACCTTCGACGAGCCCGACGACGGCGCCGACATCGCGCGCCGCGAAATCCGCTTCAGCCCCGTCAACTTGTCCGGCAGCACCTCGGGCATCGTCAGGCCGAACGTCGGCCAGGCGCCCTGGTTGGCAGGCTCCTCCTGCACCCAGAAGAACTGCTCTGCGTTGGGATAGCCGTCCAGCGTCTCGTTCAGCCGCCGCCTGGGCAGCGGGGCGAGCTGTTCGATCCGAACGATCGCCACGTCCTCGCGGTTGTCCTTGGCCTTGCGGGCCACCAGCTCGTAATAGATCTTGCCGCTGGTCATCAGGATCCGCCGGGCCTTGCTGCGGTCACCGTCACCGTCGGTGTACGTCGGCTCCTCCATCACCGAGCGGAACTTCTTCTCGGTGAAGTCGCGGATGTCGCTGACCGCAGCCTTGTTGCGCAGCATCGACTTCGGCGTGAACACGATCAGCGGACGGTGGATACCGTCCAGAGCGTGCCTGCGCAACAGGTGGAAGTAGTTCGCCGGCGTCGACGGCACCGCGATCGTCATCGAGCCCTCGGCCCACAGCAGCAGGAACCGCTCGATGCGGCCCGAGGTGTGGTCGGGGCCCTGCCCCTCTTGGCCGTGCGGCAGCAGCAGCACGACGTCTGACAGCTGACCCCACTTGGCCTCGCCGGAGGAGATGAACTCGTCGATGATCGACTGCGCGCCGTTGACGAAGTCGCCGAATTGCGCCTCCCACAACACCACTGCGTCGGGGTTGCCGACCGAGTAGCCGTATTCGAAGCCCACCGCGGCGTATTCGGACAGCGCGGAGTCGTAGACCATCAGCCTGCCGCCGGTCGGTTCGCCGTCGGAATTGGTGGCCAGCAGCTGCAGCGGGGTGAACTCGGCGCCGGTCTTGCGGTCGATGACCACCGAATGCCGCTGGGTGAAGGTGCCGCGCCTGGTGTCCTGGCCGGACAACCGGATCAGCTTGCCCTCGGCGATCAGCGAACCGAGCGCAAGCAGTTCGGCGAACGCCCAGTCGATCTTGCCTTCGTAGGCCATCTCCCGGCGCTTCTCCAGCACCGGCTTGACCCTCGAGTGCACGGTGAAACCATCGGGCACGTCCAGATGGGCGTCGCCGATGCGCGCCAGCATTGACTTGTCCACGGCGGTGGTCACGCCGCGGGGCAGCATCTGGTCTGTCTCCACCGACTCACTGGGCTCGATCTCGTGCTTCTCGAGTTCGCGGACCTCGTTGAACACCTGCTCCAACTGGCCCTGGTAGTCGCGAAGGGCGTCTTCGGCTTCCTTCATCGAGATGTCGCCGCGGCCGATCAACGATTCGGTGTAGGTCTTTCGTACGCCGCGCTTGGTGTCGATGACGTCGTACATCGCGGGCTGGGTCATCGACGGGTCGTCGCCCTCGTTGTGGCCGCGCCGTCGGTAGCACAGCATGTCGATGACGACGTCCTTCTTGAACTTCTGCTTGAAGTCCATCGCCAATCGCGCCACCCACACCGCGGCCTCGGGGTCGTCGCCGTTGACGTGGAAGATCGGCGCCCCGATCATCTTCGCCACATCGGTGCAGTACTCCGACGACTTGGCGTCGGAAGGCGAAGTGGTGAAACCGATCTGGTTGTTCACGACGATGTGGATCGTGCCGCCGGTGCGGTACCCGCGCAGCAGCGCCAGGTTCAGCGTCTCGGCGACCACGCCCTGGCCGATGAAGGCAGCGTCGCCGTGCAGCATCATCGGCACCACGGGAAACTCCTCGGACCCGTCGGCGCCCCGCTCGATATCCAGCAGGTCCTGCTTGGCCCGGACGATGCCCTCGAGCACGGGGTCGACCGCCTCCAGGTGAGACGGGTTGGCGACCAGTGACACCGCAATGTCGTTGTCGCCGAACATCTGTATATAAGTGCCGTTGGCGCCGAGGTGGTACTTCACGTCACCCGAGCCGTGCGCCTGCGACGGGTTCAGGTTGCCCTCGAACTCACTGAAGATCTGCGAGTACGGCTTGCCGACGATGTTGGCCAGCACGTTGAGCCTGCCGCGGTGCGGCATGCCGATGACCACCTCGTCGAGCCCGTGCTCGGCCGCCTGGTCGATCGCCGCGTCCATCATCGGAATCAGGTTTTCGGCACCCTCGAGTGAGAACCGCTTCTGCCCAACGTATTTGGTCTGCAGGAACGTCTCGAATGCCTCGGCCGCGTTCAGCTTGCTCAAGATGTACTTCTGCTGCGCGACAGTGGGCTTCTCGTGCTTGACCTCGACGCGCTCCTCGAGCCACTTCTGCTGCTCGGGCTCCAGGATGTGGGTGTACTCCACGCCGACGTGGCGGCAGTACGAATCACGCAGAAGGCCGAGCACATCGCGCAGCTTCTTGTGTTCGGCACCCGCGAACCCGTTGACCATGAACACCCGGTCCAGGTCCCACAGCGTCAGGCCGTGGGTGTTCACATCGAGGTCGGGGTGGCTGCGGAAGCGGCTCTTGTCCAGCCGAAGCGGGTCGATGTCGGCCATCAGGTGCCCGCGGTTGCGGTAGGCCGCGATCAGCTCGATGACGCGGGCGTTCTTGTCCTCGATCGAGTCCGGGTTGTCGGTGCGCCACCGCACCGGCTCGTACGGGATGCCGAGCTCGCGGAAGATCTCGTCGAAGAATTCGTCGGAGAGCAGCAGTTCGTGCACGGTGCGCAGGAAGTCACCGGACTCGGCGCCCTGGATGATGCGGTGGTCATAAGTGGAGGTCAGGGTGACCAGCTTGCCGATGCCCAGGTCGGCGATGCGTTCCGCGCTGGCCCCTTGGAACTCTGCGGGGTACTCCATCGCGCCGACGCCGACGATCGCGCCCTGGCCGCGCATCAGCCGGGGCACCGAATGCACGGTGCCGATGGTGCCGGGGTTGGTCAGCGAGATCGTCACGCCGGAGAAGTCCTCGGCGGTCAGCTTGCCGTCGCGGGCGCGCCGCACGATGTCCTCGTAGGCGGCGATGAACTGGCCGAACCGCATCGAGTCGGTGCCCTTGATGCCCGCCACCACCAGCTGACGGGCGCCATCGCGGCCCTGCAGGTCGATGGCAAGACCGAGGTTGGTGTGGGCGGGGGTGATGGCGTTGGGTTTTCCGTCCACCTCGGCGAAGTGCCGGTTCATGTTCGGGAACTTCTTGACCGCCTGCACGATCGCGTAGCCGAGCAGGTGGGTGAACGAGATCTTGCCGCCGCGGGTGCGCTTGAGGTGGTTGTTGATGACGATGCGGTTGTCGATCATCAGCTTGGCCGGAATGGCGCGCACACTGGTCGCGGTCGGCACATCCAGCGACGCCGACATGTTCTTCACGACGGCCGCGGCCGCGCCGCGCAGCACCTGAGCCTCGTCGCCGTCGGCGGCAGGAGAGCCCTTTTCAGCCGGTTTCGCCTCTGCCGCTTTGGGTTTGGTGGGCGCCGCCTCAGACTTGGCGGGTGTCGGCTCGGCCTTCGCGGGAGCGGTTGCCGGACCACTCTTCGCGGACGTGGCGCCATTGCCCTCGACGGGCTTCGGTGCGGGGGCCGGCTGCGGTTCGGCAGGTGCGGTGGGCGCGGATGCCCGTCCATCGCCGACGTTGGTCGTCGAGTTGCTCGCGTTGGTTGAACTCTCTGCGGTCGGTTCGGGCGAGTAGTCGACTAGAAACTCATGCCAACTCGGATCCACCGAGGAGGGATCTTCGCGGAACTTGCGGTACATCTCCTCGACCAACCACTCGTTCTGTCCGAATGGTGAAGTTGAACTGCTCACGGCAGCTACTCGCCTCGATTCCTTCTGTTCGGCAAGTGTCCGCACGGACGCTCGCCCGTATGTATTCCTTCCAGCCTGCGGTTACCCGCATGTACGCCGCCTAAAGGCTAGCGCTTTCGCGATCGCCCGGACATCACAAGGGCGCTAATCGCTAGGGGCGTTTTCAGCCCTGCGCCGACGGCAGTACATGCAGTTTCGACGGCCACCGCGGTGGCGGCGGTCCGAACGCCATGCTCGCGTTTTCGATGATCCGCTTGCCCATCAACCGGTTGCCGACACCGCCAACGACGGCGCCGATGCCGACGGGCAGCAGCTTGCCGAACATGATCGCCCCGCGCCTGAGCGCGTAACGCTTGACGAAGTAGCGCAGCAGCCGCGTATTGAGCTGCGACACCGCAGGCAGTGGCAACGTCGCCGCGCCGTCGCTCAGCCATGCGCCCTTGGTCCGGCCGGGGCCGAGCAGGTCGGCCACGGCATGCTTGCTGTCCTCGCCGACCAGCACGGCCAGCACGAGAGCGCGCCTGCGTTCGCGATGCTCGGCCGGTATGCCGTGCACCTCGGCCACGGCGAGTACGAACACCGCCGTCGCCTCCAGGAATACGACGGTCTCACCGGCCACCGCAGACAGCGCTGCGAGCGTGCCGATGCCCGGGATCGCCGCCGCGGAGCCGACGGCCGCGCCGCTGGCCATCACCGCGGCCAGGTACTGCTTCTCCAGCTTGGTGACGATCTCGGCGGGTGTCGCGTCCTGATGGCCGTTCCGCAGCCGCTCGACATATGCCCGCACGGCCGGACCCTGTACGCGGGCGCCGCGCTCGATGATGTCCGACAGCACGCGCGCGGCCGCGCCGGGGTGATCGTCGGCGGTAGCCGGGAGCTGACTCTTGGTCTTGGACCGAGCGCTCATTGCGGCCTCCTGGATGCGGTGTTGTTGCCTTCAGGCTAACGCGTGTGCAACGAACGACCGTGGCCGCTCGTGCCCCTGCCGTGACGGCGGTCACTAGGGGTGATGTGGGAAGAAGATTTTGATTTAGCGTGCTAACCATTTGCATGGCAATATCGCCCGCTGTGGACGTGAAGACACCCAGCCGCGCGCGGATGATCGTGCTGCTCGGTCTCATGGTCGCGCTGGGTCCACTGACCATCGACATGTATCTGCCCGCGTTGCCGAAGATCGCCGACGACCTGTCGGTGTCCTCGTCGGTCGTCCAGCTGACCCTGACCGGGACGCTGGCCGGATTGGCGCTCGGCCAGTTGATCGTCGGCCCGCTGTCTGACTCGCTGGGCCGCAGGCGGCCGCTGATGGCGGGCATCGTGCTGCACATGGTGGCGTCGATCGTCTGCATTCTGGCACCGAATCTGGTGATGCTGGGCCTGGCCCGCGTACTGCAGGGCGTCGGCGCAGCCGCCGCGATGGTGGTGGCGATCGCCGTGGTGGGCGACCTGTTCGCCGACTCGGCCGCCGCCACGGTGCTGTCTCGGCTGATGCTGGTGCTGGGCGTGGCGCCGGTCGTGGCGCCGTCTCTGGGCGCGGCGGTGCTGCTGCACGCGTCATGGCATTGGGTCTTCGCGGTGCTGGTCGTGCTGGCGGGGGCGCTCCTGCTGTTGGCCGCTCTGGCACTGCCCGAGACGCTGCCGCCCTCGCACCGCAGACCATTGCGGATACGGGGTATCGCGGCGACCTATGTGGAACTGCTGCGCGACTCGCGGTTCGTCATCCTGGTGCTGGTTGCGGCGCTGGGAATGTCGGGCCTGTTCGCCTACATCGCGGGTGCGTCGTTTGTCCTGCAGGGCCGGTTCGGATTGGACCAGCAGATCTTCGCGCTGGTGTTCGGCGCTGGCGCGGTCGCGCTGATCGGCGCGACGCAGTTCAACGTCGTGCTGCTGAAGCGGTTCGCGCCGCAGACGATCACCCTGTGGGCGCTGGCAGCGGCGCTATTGGCCGGCGGTGTGTTCGTCGCGTTGTCGGTGGCGCACGTCGGCGGGCTGGCCGGTTTCGTCGTACCGGTGTGGGCGATCCTCGCCGCGATGGGCCTGGTCATCCCCAATGCTCCTGCGGTCGCGCTGTCCCGGCACCCCGACGCGGCAGGCACAGCGGCCGCACTGCTTGGCGCCGCGCAGTTCGGTCTGGGCGCCGCGGTTGCCCCTGTGGTGGGCGTGCTCGGAAACGACGAGATCGCGCTGTCGGTCGTCATGACCGCGGGCGTGCTGATCGCGCTGCTGGCGCTGCTCGCCGTGGGCTTCGCGGCCAGCGACGACGCCGAACACACCGTTGTCGAGGACGCGGTCGCCAAGCCCGCCTAGTTTGTTCCCGTCGCAATCGGTCCGTACCGTCGGGGCAAATTACCCATCAGAGGGGAAATGGAGATCGAAAGACGGGACATGAAGCTTCGTGGCTCATGGTCGCATAGCTGCGTTCAGGAGCGAATTGCCAATCTGGGGGCGTTGAAGCAGCTCAGCGCCGCGTAGCCGAACATAAAGCGGCGCAAGACGATTTGCTTTCGTCCGCACCGAACGGATTACCTGGTTGCGAAGCTTTGTAGAGTCCCTGCGAATATGTCGCGGCCAGTCCAACTTTGCGAATTCCAGACTTACTTTGCGAATGATCTTGCGAAGTCCAGAGTTACTTTGCGAGTCGCTGCCGGGATTCGCCCGTTCAGAGAGTGATCTATGACGGCGCTACTTCTCGATACGCGTCAACCGATTGACCCATCGGCCGACGATGGTTTCGAGGTCAGTTATGTGTCCGGCGACGGCACCGAGCACCGGGTGCCGCTCGCGCAGGCATGGGCGGCGCCGCTCGAGCAGGGCATGCCCGTTCGCCGGTTCACGTCCCGGAAGGGGCAGCGGCATCTGAGCGGGCTGTGGTGGTCAGCCACAACCGGCGGTCACGTGGGGTTTGAGTCCTGGTTGGAACGCAATTCGTTGCTGCATCTGGATTTCGATCCGTCCGTAGTGGGCATCGCGTCCCAGCCGTTCTGGCTGCACTGGAGCGACGTGGCGGGCACGACGGTCTCGCATGCGCCGGACTTCTTCGCCCGCCGCGCGAATTGTTCGGCGGTGGTGGTCGACTGTCGGCCGGTGGAGCGCCGCAGGCCCCAGGACGTAGCGAAGTTCGACGCGACGGCGCGGGCCTGCGCCCTGGTCGGGTGGGAGTATCGGCTGCTCGGTGCGACGGATGCGCTCGTGACGGCGAACCTGCGGTGGTTGGCGGGCTACCGGCATCCTCGGCATCGGCTGCCCGAGATCGCCCGGCTGCTACGGCATGCCTTCAGCACACCTACGCCATTGTTGGCGGGCGGGCAGGCGGCTGGTGACCCGATCGCGGTGCTGCCGGTGCTGTTTCACCTGTTGTGGTGCCAGGCTGCCGGAATGTATTCGGCCGCGCGACTGGCCGCCCACACAATTGTTGCCTGAAGACGAATAGAGTGGTAACCGCTCGTCCACCGACAGAAACCGAGGTATCTGCGTGCGATGAGCCGGATTTCGCGATTGATCTGCGACGCGTCCCGAACCGGTGTTCGTCCCCGCAGGATCAAATGCCTGTGTGTGAATTGGCCAGGGTTCTGCTTCAGTCACATTCATCGAATTGAGGTTGGTTACCGTCCGAGTTGTAAAGTGAGGCAGATTCTCCTTCCCAGGATCGGGCATGTCTGCAACGATTTTTCGGAGGTGACTTACCCCACCACTCAGGGAACGTAGGGTCGCCACCAAATGGTCATGAAGTGTTGATCGACGTGCGGGGTACGAGCTGGATGTGGCGTACCGTCGAGGCATCGGGACCGTTCAGGTTCCCAATCGAGGGACCAATGATGTCCGACAAATCACCGCGTAAGTCGATGTCGAAGAAGTCCGGAAAGTCGCTCAAGGAAAAGCGAGCCGATAAGAAGGCGAAGTCGAGCGAACACACTGTGATCGAGACCGCGTTCCATGCCAAGAAACGCTGACGTTCGACCGCTCCTCACCCTCGGCGTCGTGGCGCATTCTCGCAAGGAGAACGAGCGACGGCTTCCGGGACGACCGGCATCTACGGTCGTCGGCTGCGCGCGGCGGTCATCGGCTTCGGTGCGACCGCCCGGGGAGCGGTGACGGCGCTCAACGCGCACGGTGTCGGCGACGTTCGGGTACTCACCAACCGCCAGTGACGGTGGCTTCTTACTGCACGTCTTTCACAAGAACAGCGAACTCGCGGGCTACTGCTCGGTGTTGCACGCGCTCGAGCTGATCGCCCAGTGGTTCATCGCCTCGAACGCGATCAGGGTCAGCCGCCGTCGATGGCCAGCTGGGTGACCTCGGCACCCTGGACGCAATGCGGCCAGCCCCACACGATCTGACCTTCCCGCATCTCCACAAGATCACTGGGCTGAAGCTTCGGCAGCACGATGACATCGCAGACGCCGAGGAGCCCGTCCCGGGGCAGCAGCCCACCCACGTACGGCGCCAACTGCTCGTCGGTCACGCCGAACGACTCGCCGTACCCGTTCTCCAGGTAGATGTGTTCCCGAAGGTCGGCGTCGATTCGCTGGAAATGCATCGGATGGATCGCATGGTTTGCTGCCGTCGGCTCACCGATTCATTCGGTGCAGATCGTGCACCTGGACCACGATTCCGACGACCCCAATCTCACCTGCGCGGTCACCAACGACGGCCGAGTGGCGCTGGCGCCGTTCCTGGCCGAGAACGACATCGTCGTCAACTGCGTGCTGCAGGACACCGACGCTCCGTTGACTTTCCTCACCGAGCAGGACCTCGGCGCCTTCCTGCCGGGAAGTCTCATCGTCGACGTGTCCTGCGACGAGGGGATGGGCTTCAGTTGGGGCTGCCCAACCTCGTTCACCGCTCCGAGCTTCGTGGTCGGTGACAACGTGCACTACTACGCCGTCGACCACAGCCCGTCGTATCTGTGGAACTCGGCCACCTGGGAGATCAGCGAGGCTCTGCTGCCGCACCTGCGGACGGTGCTGGCAGGCCGCGCCGCGTGGGAGGCCGATCCGACCATCGGGCGGGCGATCGAGATCCGCGACGGCGAGATCCTGAACCCGAACGTGCTGTCCTTCCAGCATCGCGGCGACGTGTATCCGCACGCGGTCGTGTCGAGCGGGATCCTGCACCAGCTCGGCTAGAACCTGCGAAGCCGGGTTTTGAGTCAAGTTTGGTGTGCTGGGTCGGGTTGATGGTGTCATGCGGCGAGACCTGTTGTGCGGGTGAGGTTGTCGGGCGCAGTCTGGTATGTGTGGGAGGCTGTCCGTAGCGGTGGGGAGGCGATCTGATCGGTGAGCCGGGCCGGGCCGGTGGGGAGGAATCGGTCGTGGACGGCGGACAGGTACATCGCGGCGTGCCGGCCGTGGTCGGTGATCTTGTTTCGGTGGGTGTGCGGGATGCGGGTGATGAGGTTGAAGCCGGTCTGTCGGCCCTCGGCCGCGACGATCCCGACTAGCGGTTCGACCCCATTCAGGCGCAGGCCGAAGCCACCCGAATTACCGCAGTGTTTTGCGAGGTCGACTGGTTTTCGCTCGGTTGGTAGACCCCGGACAGACCGAACGCCCGTAACCCATCCACGGGGTTGGGGACGTTCGGCCGTCTGCGGGCCACTGAGGGCGGTATTCGGTGTGACTCCCAGCGCTATGGCCCGGTATTGCCGACGTTTTTTGGCACGGTGCGGGAGCGCGAGATGTCGGTGGAGGGACCCATGGACCCAATCATCACGGTGTGTCGGGTGGGGATCGCGGAACGGAGCGCGTGCAGCTCGGCGGCGCGGGGCGCGATGATACGGGCGTCGTCTGCGCGACGTAAAGGGCGGTGGTGACGGACTCGGCCACCCGTGCATCGATGTAGCGGCAGTCGGTGGGGACGGTGGACCGCTTGCGCATGTCGAGGGTGACGCGGTCGACCTCGCTGAGGTAGCTGTCGAGGCCCGCGAAGTGTGGCGCTTCCGTTTGCGGTCGACCGTGCGGAGGGGGACAGTACACAGATTGGGAAGTCGCCAACCCGCGTGATCCGATCTGCTGTTGCTGCGGCGGCGTTACAACCAGAGAGGCATGAACGTGTGCCGTTTGATCGGCTTCGCATCACCGGTGCCCACCACCCTGACCGAGCAGATCGGCAAGGACGAAGTCGCCCGGTTCGGCGACATGTCAGCCCTGCACGCCGATGGCTGGGGGACTGCCTGGCTCCGGCCGGAGGCGGGCCATCCGCAACGACTGAAGCTGGAGGGATACCGCAGCATCGAACGTGCCCCCCGCGATCCGTGCTTCGCCGAACTGGCCGAACGCACACCCACCGTGGCGCAGCTGGTGCATCTTCGCTGGGCGACCGAGGGGCTCGCGGTGTCGTTGGCGAACACCCATCCGTTCTCGCAGGACGGAATCACCTTGGCGCACAACGGGTCCATTTCGCCACGATCGGTGCTGGACTCGCTGCTTTCCCCGGCTGCGAGAGCGTCGCTGCACGGGACCACGGACAGTGAGCGCTACCTCGCGCTCATCAGACAGGAACTGCACACCGGTCCCGACGTACCCACCGCGGTGGGGCGGGCGCTGTCCACACTGCGCGGAAGCTTCCCGCACGCCAGCCTCAATGCCCTGATCTTGACCGAGAACACCTTCATCGCGGTGCATGCCAGCGCGACCAGCGCGGCGCCGGTCGAGGACATGTTGGTCAGCGGGATCGGGCACGATGATCTCCCGCTGGATCACATCGACCGCTACTTCCTGATGCGGTGGCGGCGCGGGGTCGGCGGCGCGGTCGTGTTTTCTTCGTCCGGACTGCTCGAGGACGGCTGGGAGGAGTTGCCGGACGAGTCGATCACAGTCGTCGACTTGGCCGACATGGAGGTGTCCATCCGGGAACTGGTGCCAGGATGGAGGCCGTGAACTCGGGTCGTCGAGCGTCGAGGAAGACTCCGCCGAAAAGACTCCGCCGGCTGCAGACACGGTTGCCGAGACAGTCGACCGGCGACTGAACGAATTGCGCCGCGGGCACGTTGCTCGCCGATTACCCGAGCTCCGGTCTCGGAACGGTGGCCGATCTTGCCGAGCGAGCCGGGGTTAGCCCGCCATCGGGTGATGCGGTTCGCCCAGGGTCTCGGATACGACGGATTCACCGCCGTCCCAAGCGCGCTGCGGGAGGAGCTGACGCAGCGGTCGAAGGGGCCGCTGGGACGTGTCCGCTGGGACATCGAGCACGGATCGAATTCTGAGCTGCTGCTTCGACGTGCCAGGCAGGTTTCCGACTTGGCCCTCGAGCATCGGATCTGGGTAGCGGCCGGTGCGGGCGCCGGGCGTGTTACTCGCATCGCCGTACAACGCTTTCAACGATGCGGCCGGGCTTTTCCCCGGTCGGTTGCCCCATCGAACAGCTTCGTAATGTTGGCGCCGAGGTCCTTTCCGCCAACACCGTCAACAGCGCCTGCAGCATCACGCACTGCCTTTTCGTGGTCTGCTGGTCGATCTCGCCGCATTCCAAGCGCCCGCAGGGTGTTGCCCTCGACTGCATCGAATTTGCCCACCAGGTCAGGTAGTGCTTCATCTTCGACACCGGAAACTTCCAGCTCCGTGCGCTCGGGGTCGTAGACATGGATCTCGAAGCGTCGGCTGGAGACTTCGATCGTCCCGTACGGCCGCGCGCTCGCCCACGAGTCCTTCACTCCACCACTGGAGGACACCACGGCAGCCGGACTCCGCAGACCCCACCGCCTGCCACCCCATACAAGGGACTCCTCGGCAGCCGGACAGCTGCACCGTCCTGTCCGGCCGCCGCCACACGCACGCGGATTGCGGATTGCGGAGACATGGGCAGGAGTGAGCGTCGGAGCCGCGGGGGGTTACTCGTCCTGCTGATCGTTGTCCTCGTCAACGAAGACGCCACCCAGATCTCGTTCCTCGGCCTCGACTTCACGATGCCGATCGGGGTTGCGAAGCTGTTCTCGGCGGCCGCGGGCGTGCTTGTCATGCACTGATCGGTGGCGTGCGAATCCATCGGACCGGCCGACATTCGACAAACGACGACGCTAGGACGTCGGGTCCACCGCCTCACCGGGCAGAGGTGCGACGGCCAGGGCCGGTCGGTCGGCCTCAGGGCAGTGCATACTTCACCGCAACTCTCGGGCTGTCCGCCGTATCGGCGGAGAGAAGACGCCGGCACCGCCCGACAGGGCGGCCCCGCCGACCAGGAGGGTGCTCTGCGCGGCCGTCGCGATCACATCGCTCACGTGGTTGCGTTTGCGCAAGGCGCGGCGTTGCCGGCTCGCTCCGTTACCACAGCGGAGCACCTCGGTCAGCATCGCCACAGCCGCGCGGTATTCGCCCAGTTCCTCCAGGGCGGATCGGACATGGCAGACCAACAGTCCGAGCAGGTCGGGCGCCGGAACCACGAGGTCCGAGGTCAAATCGATCCCGTGCCCTGTCAACCCCTCGCGGGCGGCCATGGTGTACCCCGCCTGCAGCGCCTCCGCGGTGATTCTCGGGGCGCACCCGCCCCTGGTGATGGACCCCAACGCCGTCATCACCAGCGCACGTACCACCGTCGCGAGCAGAACTGTCTCGTCGACGGTCGCGGGGACGTCACTGACTCTCACCTCCACGGTCGGCAGATGAGCCGACGGCCGAACATCCCAATTGATCATCCCCTCATCGAGGATGACACCGCACTCGACCATCTCTTCCACGACCGCGTCGAAGTGCTCGACCGAGGCGAACCACGGCGGCGGCCCCGAACAGGGCCACCGCGAGAGCATTATCGACCGCCAACTCGCAAACCCGGTGTCGACGCCGCGGTGGATGGGGGAATTGGCGGTCAGGGCCAGCAGGGCCGGTAGCCACGGACGCAAGTAGTTGCCGACCTGCACCGCGGTTTCGCGGTCAGGTACGCCCACGTGGACATGGCCGGCGCAGACTCCCCGCGTCCATGCAAGATATCCGAACCTGCTCGCTATCGTGCGGTACCGACGAATGTCTGTGATCGGCAACACGGCCGAACCGAGCACCGGCACGCCCACCGCCAGCAACCGAGCGCCGCACTGCGCGGCAGCATCGGCGGCCGCCGACCGCATCTCGGCCAGCTGCGTACGTAGTTCGTGAGTGTGCCAGCACACCTGCGATGTGGTCTCGACCTGGCACTGGGTGAACTCCAATTGAAGCCGGACACCAAGCTTTTCAGCCGCCTCGACAACCGCGAGGTTGCAGGTGAGGGGGTGTCCAGTCGACGGATCGACGAGCAGAAACTCCTCCTCGACCCCCATCGACGGGTGGACACACCGGTCAGGCTCGACGGTGCCGGCCTCGTCGGGTCGCTCGGGCTCTGACATGTTGGATCTTCTCCCAACTGTCGCGACGGCAAGCCGGTCAGGCATGGCGCGTGCTCAGTGATCGCACTGATCGCGTATCGACCGATTCCGCATCCCGCAACACCCGGAACCTTCGAGAATACTCCCCGCCCCGCAGATCTGCTCCCACGGAAAACACGGTGAGCACCGATCCCTGGGCCGCGTCGAGAACACCGTCCACGACCCAAACGCCCTGGTCACACGCTTGATTACCGCGAGGGCTCGAGATAACGGCAGACCGCTACCGGCCGGGGAGTTCGGCATAAACGAGTCGGACGGCACTCCTGACGAAAAGGAGGGCCGTCCGAAGCAGCAACCACCTGGTTACCAAGCGTGCAGGATGCGCAGTGAAATGTGGCCTCGGCGTCAGAAGACATTTACCCCGCCTGACGCAAGCCCACCGCGCTGTGCCCAGTAGATGGGCCTCGCTTTGCGTGGGTGCCTAGTGCTCGTGCTGGGCGCCACAGCCGAGAGGAGGAAACTTCTCTTCCGATCCGACCTTGGTCTGCCGTGGATCCGTACCTTGAGTCTACCCCGCCTATCCAGGTAAAGCACAGGTAAAGCAACAGTAAAATGGGTTGGGCCGACCGTTCAACGGCATCTCGCCGACCATCACCAATTCCTGTTCACGCCCATGTTGGGCCGGATCGCCACCATCGACGCCGATATCGCCCGACATCGACGAGCAGATCGAGGCGCGTCTGGCCCCTTTCATGTGGAAGACGATCCTGGACACCAGGGTCCTCATCGCCGAAGACCTGGGCGCAGCGCCGACACCCCTGGTGCTCGCGCAGGTGGAGTGCTACACCAGAAGAAGCGCAGCCAGCCGACACCCCGTCGCGGTGGCGAGGTGCGGCAACCAACATGTAGGAGGTGGTTGCTGTGCTTCATCCCGATCCATTCCGTGACATCGACAGACTCGCCGCGCAGCTGCTCGGTACATCGCCCGGATCCGCCCGAGTCCCACTGGCCATGCCGATGGACCTCTACCGCTCCGGTGATCACTACGTGCTGCACGCCGACCTCCCGGGCGTGGACCCCGATTCGGTGGACGTCAGCGTTGATGGCGGCATCCTCACCGTGAAGGCACAACGCAGCGAACGCACCGAACTCGACGTGCAGTGGCTGAGCTCCGAGCGCTTCACCGGCGGTTACATGCGTCGCCTGTCCCTCGGTGAGGACATCGACGCCGAGCACATCGCCGCCACCTATCAGAACGGGGTGCTGACCGTAACCCTCCCCGTGGCGGCACGGGCCAAGCCTCGCCGCATTGAGATCACCCACGGGGCACGTGAGGAAACAAAGGTCATCGAGCCCAGCGACTCATCCGACCAGCACACCACGACCTAACCCGCTCTTCACCGGACGGGTCCAGGCCGGTCATGCCGCCGGGCGTTGGCAGTGTGATGCCCTCGCATCGAGTGCGCCAACAGCACCCGGAGCTCTTCACCGAGGCCATCGTCCTCCACATTCGACAGGGTGACCGCCGGGTAGGCCGCTGAAACTGCCAGATCGGGACAATCGTTCATGTTGTTGTGCGCGGAAAATGTTGCCGTGCAACCCTTGACCGGCGCGACACATTGCAGGCCGACAAACCGGAGTCGCTGCGGTCACCAGCCGGCAACGCTAGGTGCGAGCGCCGACAGCACCACAGGACCCTGGCGGCCTGGTGGGGGAAGCTTGTAGATGCCGAGCGGGCGTTGGCTAGAACCCAAAATCCGTCGCGGCACGATCCCGCCGGCCGGAGCCGCAGGCGAGAACCGGCCGCTTACTTGGGGATCATTTGGGACCACACGCTGTGCGCGGTGATGAACGATCTGCGCGATTATGAATGTCTTGCACGCCCACATTCCCGCCACACTCACGATGACCAGGGAAAACGTGTTACCGCGATTTACTGGGGGTCAAGTGGTCGCAGGGTCAAGACTGTCGAGAGGCGGTGGTAGTCGGTGTTTGCGCTTCCACGTACGACGACACCGCTGAAGGCCGGGATAGAAAGCTACGACACGCGGCAGCGACGGCGCGTTACTTGAAGGACACAGTTTCGCGCGTCGAAACACCACGGGAATATCAGGATCGTCGTGAAGTTCCCGCAATCCCGTGGCAAGGCGTTCCGAAACGAATTGCAGGCCTGGCCCGGGCTGTCACCGGCGGCTGAAAATTGACCCCTTTTCGACGGTTGAAAATTGACCCCCTTGGTGTTCATTCTTCCGAGAGTCGGTCTAAGGGGTCAGAATTCAGGCGTCGACACGGGGTTAGTTTTCATGCGTCGCCGACACGGGCGTATCGAGGACCGCCGAGTATTCCGCGGCGCTGCACCTTGAGCGCGGTGAAGCAGCGGTGCAGCTCCGCCTCACCCGGTCTGAGTCGGGTGTTTCGTATGTTGCCGCAGCGCCTCGAAGTTCTGCTGCATCACTGGCCGAGGCCAACGGATCTGCCAAGGGTTAGATGTGTCGGGCGTGGTCTCGACAGCCGGCAACGGTGTTGAACCGCAGTGGAATGCCACGATCCGTACTCCCCGGGAGTCGGGCGGTTGTTCGACTCGCTTAAGTTGTGGGCGTGACAGCTCGCGCCGTCCTGGTTACCCCACTGTCGGGGCCGCTGGCCAGATTCGGGAAAGCAGGGGCGAGCGCCCTTGCTCTCTGGGCCGACCGTTCCGGAGTAAGTCTGGAGGTCATCGACGCTTACCCCTCTGCGGCGTCCGCGATACGGGCCGCCGAAGCTAGCCGGCCCGACGTGGTGTTCGGGCCCTACGGTTCGGGGCCCGCCCTCGCGGCCGCGGCCGCCAGCAAAGGGGTCGTCTGGAACCACGGTGGCGCCACCGCCCGGCTGGCGCGGCCGGCGTATCCGCGTGTCGTCAACGCGGAGTCTCCCGCTTACCGCTATCTCGCCGCAGTGCTCGAAACCCTTGTCGCCGAAGGTCTTGGTGAGGGCTCGGAGGTGGTAATAATGCACGTCGACACGGGGTTCGGCCGCGAGGTGGCCGAAGGGGCTTCGGTGGTGGCGCGGCGACTCGGTCTCCAGCGGCGGTCGGTCACTTTTCGGCCAGGCCGGGCGAGAGACGTGCTGGCGCAAGTCCCGGCGGGCGATGTGCTGTTATCGGCCGGTTCCTTCGACGATGACGTCGCCATCGCGCAGTGGGGCAGCGAATACCGTTGGCGTGCAGTTGGATTGGTCGCCGCGGGGGTCGGTGAGCTCCGGTACGCCATCGGTGATCTCGTTGAGCGGCTTTACGGACCGTGTCAGTGGTTCGACGACGGGACAGATGATCCCGCGGACGGACCCAACAGCGAGTGGTTCAGCCAGTGTTACCGGGACGCGAACGGTAGTGAGCCGCCGTATCCGGCTGCTGCGGCCTTTGCCGCGGGTGTCGTTTGGCAGCGCTGCGTGAAGGAAGCCGGCACTGTTGAATCCCTGCCGGTGCTGGCCGCGTCACAACGACTCGATACCACCACCTTGTTCGGTCGGTTTCGTGTCGACCCGGTCACCGGTGTGCAAACCGGCCATCAGATTCGTGTCGTTCAGTGGCGAAGCGGACAGCGGGTACTGGTTGATCGGCCGCTTCGTCGGACGTGAGCGTCGAAGGCACATCCGCTCGTGCATAGGTCGGCGTGTCGGCGCCGGTCGCGCCTCAGCTAGCTAACACCGCGCTGCCGCATCTCACCCCGGCGTCACCCCGGCGGCTAGGGGCGATTCGCAGCCGTACTGAAGGCGTACCGGCACCGTACTGGCAACACCCAAGGAGGCCGTCTAACAGGCGGTTCGCGTGGCAGCCGTGACGGGCTTTCTTGTTCGCGCGGTCAGCCAGATCGCAGCTAAGACGGGGACAACGATGTACGGCCCGTTTAAAAGGTAGAACACCGCCCAATTCAGTGGCCGAACATCTCCGGTCGCGTCTGTCACCATATAGATCCCGGTGCTGGTGGCCACCATCCCGGCGAGGGGCAGCAGCAGGTACGGGAGCCACTGCTTACGACGGAAAAAGCCGTATGCCGCCAACAGATAAACGGGCCGAACGCGAAGGCGAACCAGCCGACAGTCCTCAGCCACGATGGCGGATGAAGGAAATCGGGTCGATCTCTCTCGCGTACCAACCGACAGACTTGTTGACGAGGCCGAGCGCGACTGGCATGTCGAAGATGAGCCAGCCGATGAGGAACAGCGCGAACAGGGCTGCGAAGACTAACTCGACCTTGCGGCTCATAAGAGTTCTCCCTCAGCGGTGTTGCCAGGGTCTCTACAGACTGCACCACGGCGAGGCAGGCGAGGCAGAATCTCCAACGACTGATACGTCCGGACCCGGTGCTCCACATCTGCTATTTCAGTACGCAGGCGGTAGGCCCTCGGCAGCCCGGTCACTCTTAAACGCGCATGGGACGACCGCCTGGGCGCGGCCCGCGCGATGAATATCGCGGCTCGGGTGCTGGGCCGTGAATCCAGGGAGCCGGATACGCCAGCCCGCCTCTGATCTTTTCTAGTGCTCCTGGTCGGCCCGGTTTCATCCTGCTGTGGGTGGCGGGCCGACTCGTTTATAGGTTTAGTACCGGAATCACTTTGGACCATCATGCAACCGGCTCGTTGGAGGGCTAAATTTGTTTTCTGGGGCGGAGTGCGAGAGGCGCGACAAAATCGGATGAATGCACAGCATCCCGACGAACTCCAGCACCTCAAGATGGCTGCGGACGCAGTTCAATCACTGCGCGAGTTCCTAGCCCTTGCGACCAAGAGCTCGACGTTCGGGTGGCGCGAGAAGCTCTGGTCCCCAGATCGAGCAAGCTGTCATCGCGCGTACCGACGCCATCGAGCAGGCCAAGGAGGCACTTCGCGCATTGGAAGGCTGTACCGTCGACGAAGCCTTTACCGTGCTGGTCGAGGAGTCACACGCCCTGAACGTCAAACTGCACACCGTAGCCTTTGAGCTCCTGGACGCACTCAGCAGCAAAGGCGTCCTGTAAATAGGGCACCAACCCGCACGGCTCCGCAACGAGGCCTCGTTCGCCGCGCTGTGCGGGGCGGCTCCCGTCCCGGCATCCTCGGGCAAAATCATCCGCCACCGACCCCACCACTGATCAGAGGGGTGTTCGAGTGTCGCTAAGGTGCTGTCTCCAGTGGGGATGAACCTCGGTCGATGCCCCTGGGATCGGTGCTCACCGTGTTTTCTGTGGGAGCAGATCTACGAAGGCGGGGAGTCTTACGCTGAAAGGTTCCTAGGAGTTGCGGGATGCTGGAATCAGTGGCTGTGACAGCCGGAGTTGGCCCCAGGGGGACGGCTCGAAGTGGCGCCACCTGTGTGGTGGCGGGGTGTCGTTGTGACGGTCTGATTTGGCCCCATTCGCCGACACGCCGTGGCGGTTGTGACGGCTTGAACTGCCCCCACCTGACGGTGATCACCGATCCGGATGGTCTGGATTGGTGATCACGAAGGTGGAGGGGCGTGGAGAGTGAGGTCGAGGGTGGAGCAGTTCGCGGCGATTGCCTGCTGCATCTCTTTTTCAGTGATGAGGGTGATCGCGGGCCGAGCTCGCCGGGTCACCCGCCGGAACAGGTAGCGCACGGTAGCCTCAAACACATAGTTCATGCCCTGGCTACCGATTGAGGAAGCTATCGTCTGGAATCCGCGAGGAGATCGATGACGCCATCGCGACGGAATTGGGACACCCTGAGTCACTGTCGAAGGCGGTCGAGCTAAGAGACATCGGTTGGGCACTGGCGGGGATTGCGGTCGATGCCGTCGGCATCGTCGTTCAACTGTGCGCCTGACGCAATATCTACGCCTAGCGTGTGCTGGGTTCAAAGTTCCCCTGACTGGCGCGCCGGGCATGGCGACGCCCCCGTCGGCCCGACCATGAAAGGGTCTCCACGTCCGCGGTTCGCCTCCGATACGGCTACGGGCCCCCCGGTCGCGTACGTTTCGCGTACGTGAAGGCGTTAGCTAGCACGGCCGGGGCGTAACCTGCACAGAGGAGTGTTGATGATGGCTGATCGCGTCATGAGGGGCAGCCGGCTTGGGGCCGTGAGCTACGAGACCGACCGTAATCACGACCTGGCGCCGCGTCAGATCGCGCGGTATCGCACGGAGAACGGTGAGGAGTTCGAGGTCCCGTTCGCCGATGACGCCGAGATCCCCGGCACCTGGCTGTGCCGCAACGGCATGGAGGGCACCCTGATCGACGGTGGTGACCTGGCCGAACCCAAGAAGGTCAAGGTGCCGCGCACACCCTGGGACATGCTGCGGGAACGCCGCTCGATCGAGGAACTCGAGGAACTGCTCAAGGAACGCCTCGAGATCATCAAGTCACGCCGCCGCGGCAGCTAGCTTAGCTACCGGCCGGGGTCACGAACCTCGACCAGTACCGGGACCTCTGCCTGAAAGATCCGATCTGATGACTCAGAAGATTTGCTTTGATTGCTTCCATAAGTTGTTCCCTGACAAGCCAATTCGGAAGGTTACGTTGGGTCGGCAATGCGTTGTGTGCAAAGCGCAAACGGATCGAACGGAACAGATGATTCCTGTTGAGGCAGAGGACATTCCGCTGGTTAAGCAAATAGCTTCATAGGCGGTCGGGCCCCGGCCGCGTTGCCCACGTTGCTCGCGTACCTTGGGCAGCTCGTCGGCCAGATGGTCGGGCACCGGCTTGGTTCTGTATGCCCACCGGAAGAATCCGCGGATGCCGGCGCGGTAGCTGCGGCGCGTTTCGATCGTCCATCCGGTCTGCCGCCCGAACCATTCGACGAACTTCTCCCCGGCAACATCGGCCGGACGGCCGCCGATGTCTCTGGCCATCCGAACCAATTGGATTCGGCGCAATTCCGTCGTGGTTGGCGGTTGCCCGGCCGCGGCGAGGGTCAGCATGTAGTCGTCGATGATCTGCGCCCAGGCGGCTGGCGCTTTGGTGCCATTGCCCCTCGCTTCTACAGGCAGGCACGTACAGCGACGAGCTTGCCGCGCCTAGCCCCTTGGTAGTCCCCGGCCTTCAGGGTGGCCCGCGCCGGACATCGGTTCTCCTGCGTCCGGCGTGGGCCGTTCTCCTACGCTGACGCTGTCGATCACACAGCGAAGGAGAAGAACTGTGAGCGAGCCCGTCTTCATGGCCCAAATCCGCGCCGCCGACATCCCCGAAAGCATGCCGGTTAGCCGCGCGATCAGAGACTTCATGGTCGCCCACCCACCAACGCCCGAGGGCCAACCTAAGGAGGAACTGTTGCAGCTCCTGATGCTTTCGGTCATGCGACTGGAGGGCCGAGTCGTAGTTCTCGAGCGCCGATCTGAAGCCGGCACCGAGTTTCTGGAAGCGCTGGCCGAGATCTTCCCAAAACAGAGCTAGTTCCTCTCGGACGATGGCGCCGACACGCTGCTCTGTGCGGGGGTCATGAGGCACCTATCATCGCGTGTTGAGCGCCGGAATGAATGAAGCCGCGTCCCCCTCGGGCGATGATTGATACATGCCCGCAGTCGGCGAGCTTGTCCGCTGCACAGACGGCTCGTGGATGGTTCGGCCACCGCAGCGTTGCCCGCGCGGGCCACGCTCGGCGCGGCCGCAGCGCTGGTCGGGCAGCGTTGCTGCGGGGGCGGGCCTACGACTTGGACGTGCTTGGCGTGCGGTGGCGTGGTGTAAGCGCATTAATAGGACGCGCCGCGGCTAACGGCCGCGTGCCGCGTCCTGGCTGGCCCGGCCGCGGTGCGGTAACCGCGGTTTGTCAGCCGGCGACCGCGGCGCGGATCTCGTCATCATCAACGGTGTCGGTGATCGGTACGACGCGTTGCTTGCCGCCCTTGCCGTGGCGCAGGTTGGCGGCGGTGCGGTCGAAGACGGCTCCGGTCTCGCGGGGTGAGGCACCTAACGCCGGGTGAGTAGGTTTAGCCGTCTTCCTTGCCGCGCCGGGTAAGCAGCCCCAGCAGCTCGCGAATCCGTGGTAGTGCGGCACGTAGGTTGGATGCCAGCCCGGCAGCGGTCTCGGGGTCGATGCTGGCGGGCAGGGTGTCTTCAAGGGGTGTGTCGAAGTCGGGGGTACCCCCCGTTCCATCGGGGAATTTCGCGATGTCGGCCACGTGGTCGACGTAGTCCTTGATTGCGGATTCCGCCTGGGTTTCGTTGATCCGATGTTCCCGCCGGATGGCGAGCTTCTTCATTGAAGTCTCTTCTCGTGCGGAGCGACTTGCCAACCAAGCGGGTGCCTGGTCAGGCCGCTGAGCACAACATATGCCGTAGTTCTGGGAAGCTTCTACGTTGGTGCAATTCGTGCCACGGTGGGCGCCCCCGTATACCGTCTCATCGCAGGTGCGGCAGGTCCATGTGGTGTGCCCGCCGCCATGACCGAGGCAGGCTTGGTGACCGACGAGCACCGCACCGGCTCGGTGGCTTGGTGATCCACGTTCCGGCCGTCGTCTGCACTTAGGTCGCCCTGTCGATGACCAACCGATGTGCCCACCCGAGGTCTTAGCGCACCTTGTCAATGCCAACACCGCGGCCCGGGGAGACGGGCTGACATGGGGGCCGCGAGCGCACCATTTACGACCGCAAGCCATGAAATCGGTGGCGTCGCAATGCGATTCAATTCGTGAAAGTTTGTTGAGCGCGAATCACTTCGGATTTTTTCAAGGACGCCTGGCGGCGGCCGGCGGCCGGCGGCTACCCGAACCGGCTGTGGGCGAGAACGAGGACGCTCGTGGCCGCGGCGGCAGTTGCGGGGCTAGCGCTGCTCGGACCACGCGTCACTGCCGCGAACACAGGCGTTTGCTCGGTCGGGGAGTCGAGCACGTTCACTCGCTTTGTCGGAAGGAGTGGCGTTTCATCGGTAATAGCAGCCCGAGCTCGCTAACGAGTACCGACAGCCGAAGCCCGGGCAGATTGGAGATAGAAATGATCACCCTCTACGCACTGGCCGCAGCGTTCGGCATCGGTGTGCTCTGGCTCGGAACGAATATTAAGGTCGTCAAGCAGTTCGAACGCGGCGTCGTCTTCCGGTTCGGCCGTGTGCAATCCGGCCTCCGCGGACCGGGACTCACGATGTTGATTCCGATCGCCGATCGCCTCGAAAAAGTGAACATGCAGATCATCACGATGCCCGTGCCCGCCCAAGATGGCATCACCCGCGACAATGTGACCGTCCGTGTGGATGCTGTCATCTATTTCAAGGTCTCGGATCCGGTGCGTGCGGCTGTCGACGTGCAGGACTACGTGTCGGCTATTGGCCAGGTTGCACAGACATCACTGCGTTCGATCATCGGCAAGAGCAATCTGGACGACCTGCTGTCCAACCGCGAGCATCTCAATCAGGGGCTGGAGTTGATGATCGACAGTCCCGCGCTGGGCTGGGGTGTTCAGATCGACCGCGTCGAAATCAAGGATGTAGTGCTGCCCGATTCGATGAAGCGGTCGATTGCACGCCAAGCCGAGGCGGAGCGTGAGCGACGGGCTCGGGTCATCACCGCCGAGGGCGAACTTCAGGCGTCCGAAAAGCTGGCCCAAGCAGCCGAGGTCATGGCCGAGCACCCAGCCGCGCTGCAACTGCGACTCTTGGAGACCGTCGTCGAGGTCGCCGCAGAGAAGAATTCCACCCTGGTACTTCCCTTCCCTGTCGAACTGCTCCGATTTCTGGAACGCGCCACACCGCAAGCATCCGAGCGCCGGGACAAGGCCACCGGTACTGACGCGGGCGCAGCTTCCAACGGCGAGACGTTGACGCTGGAACCACCACGGATTCCCGACGACGCCCGCGGCCTGGAACTCCACACACGCATCGCGGACACATTCCAGCGGGATCAGTAACGTCCGAGACAAGCCGGACAATTACTGGGCGCCGTGCACCACGACACAGCATCGGCCCGGTCGTGGGTTCAACTCCGCGTGCGCGTCGTGGCGTGTACTGCCGTCGATGACCCGCCACCCAAGCAGGATGACGGGCCAGCCCGAGGGGCTGTCAGGGCGTTCGGTCGCCGTTCTGATGACGGGCTGCAACGCACACCGTTAGTGCTATGGCGACACCGATCGTCACGACGGCGATTAAGCAGGCCCAACTACCCGCTCCGATGTGCACAGGGCGGCCAAGTATTTCGGCGCGCCGCCAGTACACCACGCCGATCAGCAGAGCCTTGGCGGCGACGACGACAGACACTATTCGCAGGGCAGTCGCCACTTGCATTAGTTCTCACTTTCAGCGCGCTCGTCGAGCAACTCGGTCGGCCTGACGGCTCGACGGCTCGACGCCGTGCTCACACCCACCACACCGGGCACCTACCCATTTCACTGCAAATACCATGCCAACATGCAAGGCACCCTTACCGTCCGGTAGGCCCCCACCGCTGACGACGGTTCCGAGTCCAGGCTGGCGCGCCTACGTTTGGAGTGCCGTACCGGGCGCGGCGTCGTCGTTACCCTCACCCGCACTGGTCGGGCTGGTCGATGACCTGACCGTACGGCCCGGTCTCGTACTCAACAAACCACCGCTTCGTCCGTCCGTCGTCGGACCCCTTGCTTGTCACAACATCAACGCGTATCGGCCATTCGCCCGCAGCGGCCAGCGCGCGGATGACACTCTCGCGGATGACGCGCCGCACCTCACCCTCGCCCGTTTCTACGGGCAGCAGTATCGACATGTAGCCGGTGCGGAACGCCGGCGGGTCGGCCATGAGGTCATTGTGCCCTCGGTGTGCTGGCGCGGCCGTTCAGCAGCCTGCAGTGCTCGGCAAGCGCGGGCCGGTAGGTGACTTCGCTGCAATGGCACCGCCAAGTGGTGTGCCGACCACTTCCGCTCGTGGTCAGCTGATGACCCGTCCTCCCCGTCGCTGGCTGTTGACCGGTAAGCACAGATTCCAGCTGGTGGGGAAGCATGGATGGGTGTCAGCCGTGACGACATGGGCTTCGCTGGAGCGCAATTCTGGAAACGGTCCACGAAACAGGGCCAGCGAAGGAGTAACACGATGCGAATCGGACTGAAGTACATCACACCAGCGTTGGCGGCGGGTGCTGCCGCGGTAGCTATTGCCGCCGCACCAGCGGCCATGGCCGATCCCGCGCCGGCTCAGCCGGCAACGATCGCCACCGCGCCGGCCGCCGTGGCCCCCAATATTGTGCAGATCGCCGGTCATGGCGGCGGCGGCTTTCACGGCGGCGGCTGGGGCGGTGACCGCGGCGGCTGGCACAGCGATCGCGGCTGGGGTAACTGGTTCGGCTGGCGCCGGTAACGGTCAATGACCGTGCGCTGAAGGCTGCATTAGCCGACACCGCTGCTCGAAAGTGAAGAATCGCCCACCCCAGACAGGCCCGCGCCGGTGACCCCTCGCCGGCGCGGGCCTGGCCGGCTTTCCGAGCCACAGGCTGGCGTCGACCGCGGCGGCCACGATCGCATCATGACCGGACGATCGTTGAACCGGCGCGTTGCCGATCTCGTGCTCGTGAGTGAAGACCTCGACCGCCTCGTCAGAGAGGGACCAATGTCCAACTTCGATATCGACGTCACCCGCGACGGCGGCTGGTGGATGGTCCACATTCCTAAGCTTGGCGGGCGGACGCAAGCTCGCTATCCCAGCGAGGTCGAGCCAATGGCACGCGAGTACATCGCGCTCAGTACCGGTACGCCCATCGACCAGGTGGCTATCAACTGGCGTCGCTGCACGCTGTGACCCCGGAGGGTCAAGAGCGGAGCACAATGCGCCGCATGAAGATTCGCATGGAGCTTACGGAGGCGTCGGTAACGGAGGACATCACGCCATTCGAGCGGGAACGACTGCGTGAGGCTCTTGAGGAGGAAGTAAGAAGGCAACTTCCCGCCGATAGGCGGCTCGTGCGCGTGGTGGACTGGGATCCGGGGGGTGGCCACGCAGTGGAAAACGCTCCAGGCATGAGGAAGTACAGGGTCGCGTACGAGACGGAACCGCGCGATTAGGGCGACTCGCCTAGTTGTTTCGGATGCCGGATCGTCTCGCTTCGGAGCTGACGGCTGTTCATGGGTTCGCGCGCCGACTTGTGGTGGTCAATCTGACGGATCAGCTCGCGCTTCGCTTCACCGAGGGCTCGCGTCAGGTCCCGGTCGTCGGCGACCGCTACTAGCGGTGGAAGACCGGGCAGGGTCGTACGGAGCGTCACGCGCTGCTCCTTACCGCCGCGATCCTGTACCGAGACTTCGACGTCCACCTCATCGGGATTCCACCTTTTCAGGTGCGCCCCGAGCGCCGCCAACGTCTCCAAAACGTGCGGGCGCTCCTGCTCTTTAAAACCCGCACCCAAATGTATAGCGCGCTCGTCGAAAACGTCTCGTCGCTCGTTGTTAGCCCTACTCACTTGGCCTCATCTCCGGACTCCCACTTCGACGGTAGACCCCGGTTGGCCCCCGTTGTCCGGAGTTCTTTCCCCTGGACGTTGCTCGACGGTAGAGGCGCGCCTGTTCAACTTGTGCAGCCGAGGTCTCACAACCCAGAGCGCGGGCCGCCGTGGCCACATTTTGTTTTGGCCACACTTGGCCACGAGTTACAGATAGCTCCCGTGAAGTACTGTGATGTGTTTTTGCAGCTAGACCATGATTCGAGGGGCTGACCTCAGCCACGCGGATATCTGCGAAATATCCACGGAATTCGAAGGAAAGCCTCGACCCCGGAACCCCCCGCCCACGTTCATCACCCGGCGCGGCCGATTGCGGCGGCAGTTGTCCGAGGCCCGTCGACACCCGTCGCCGACTGTCCTGTCACATCAGCGGGATTTGGCCTGGCCGGGACGTGGGTGCCGAACAGTGCCGTGGCGCCGGTACGGCCCGCTTGCGGGACTTGCGCTGCGTTGCTGCAGTCGCTCGGCAGGCCCGGATGCTCCGATCGCAAAAATTGCAATGTAAATCTGGACGAACTGCGCGGGGATCGTCCAGACCTAGATTGCGAGCCCCAGCAAGCGGGGGGCATCCCTCGCAATCTTCAACTGGACGAGACAGAATAGGCCAACTTCGGTGGCGTCGTGGCTCAGAACTCGACACCATCGAGGGGAGCCGAAACGAGGTGGGGATATGACCACGGCGCTGCGAGGTCGGCGTGTGGCGGGGGTCGCACCGGTCGCCAACCCGTGGCATGCGCTCTGGGCCATGATGGTCGGCTTCTTCATGATCCTGGTCGACGCGACGATCGTGGCGGTCGCCAACCCGTCGATCATGACGAAGCTGAACGCCGGCTACGACGCCGTGATCTGGGTGACCAGCGCCTACCTTCTGGCCTTCGCGGTGCCCCTGCTGCTGGCCGGGCGACTCGGCGACCGCTACGGGCCGAAGAACCTCTACCTGATCGGCCTGACGGTGTTCACCGCCGCGTCGCTGTGGTGCGGACTGTCCGGCACCATCGAGATGCTGATCGCCGCCCGCGTGGTGCAGGGCGTCGGCGCGGCGCTGCTCACCCCTCAGACCCTGTCGACCATCACTCGGATCTTCCCGGCCGAGCGGCGCGGTGTGGCGATGAGCGTGTGGGGCGCCACCGCCGGGATCGCCACACTGGTCGGACCGCTGGCAGGCGGCGTGCTTGTCGACGGCCTCGGCTGGCAGTGGATCTTCTTCGTCAACGTGCCGATCGGCATCATCGGGTTGGGGCTGGCGTTCTGGTTGGTGCCGAACCTGCCCACCGAGAAGCACGGCTTTGACCTACTCGGTGTGCTGCTGTCCGGCGTCGGTATGTTCATGGTCGTCTTCGCCCTGCAGGAGGGGCAGTCCCACGACTGGGCGCCGTGGATCTGGGGCACCCTTGCCGGCGGCGTGGGCTTCATGGCCGCATTCGTGTTCTGGCAGCAGGCCAACCGCAGCGAGCCGCTCATCCCGCTCGTCATCTTCCGTGACCGCGACTTCAGCCTGTCCGCCCTCGGCGTCGCCACCATCGGTTTCGTCGTCACGGCGATGATCCTGCCGGTGATGTTCTACGCGCAGGCGGTGTGCGGCCTGTCGCCGACCCGTTCGGCGTTACTGACCGCGCCGATGGCGATCGCGTCCGGGGTGCTGGCCCCCTGGGTCGGCAAGATCGTCGACAGATCTCACCCGCGGCCGATCATCGGCTTCGGCTTCTCGATGCTGGCGATCGCGCTGACGTGGCTCTCGGTCGAGATGACACCGACCACGCCGATCTGGCGAATTGTATTGCCACTGACCGCGACCGGCGTAGGCATGGCGTTCATCTGGTCACCACTGGCGGCGACTGCGACCCGCAATCTGCCTGCGCAGTTGGCGGGCGCCGGTTCGGGTGTGTACAACGCCACCCGTCAGGTGGGGTCGGTGCTGGGCAGCGCCGGCATGGCGGCGTTCATGACGACGCGGATCACCGCCGAAATGCCGCTGGCGGCAGACGGATCCGGCGGCGAAGGGTCGGTCACACAGCTTCCAGGTTTCCTGCACGAACCGTTCGCATCGGCGATGTCTCAGTCGCTGCTGCTGCCCGCGTTCATCGCCTTGTCCGGCGTCGTGGCGGCGATGTTCCTGCTCGGGTTCGCTAGTCCGGCCGGCGCTCGGCGTCGGACCGATGCGGAAGCCATCGATTCCGACGTCTATTGGGACGACGGGTACGTCGACGACGACGACTACTACATCGAGTTCACGGTGCCGCACCATGAGCCGGAACACGCCCCGCCCACGCCGGCCGCTCGTCCGGTCGCCGATGTCCGCGCGGTGGAAGAGGAAGGCGACACCGAGCCCATAGCGGCGCGGCATGATCATCTCCTCACCCCTCCAGCGGAGATCTGGCATGACGAGCCCGTCGAGGCATGGCACAGTCTCCTCGACGATCCGCCCGAACCGGTGCCCGCCGCCGAACCGATCTCCGCGCTGCCCGTCGAACCACCGCCGCAGGCCGCCCGCCGCCCGCCGAGCCGGTGGAGCCGCAGGCATATGGACACGACGCCGGCCGCAGCCTGTTCGACTTTCTCGCCGACGTGCCCCCGCCGAAGCCATCGGTGGAGCCGATCGGGTTCGCCCACAACGGATTTCACACCGATGATGAGCAACGTTTCCAGCCGCTGAGCAGCTTCGAGCCGCGCCGCGAGCCGGAACCGCCCGGCGAGACGCGCAAGCCCGACATCCTCAGCCCCGACTTCCCGCTGGACTTCGGCAGCCACGCGCATCACGAGAGCCCAGACGAGCCCGGCTTCGAACGTCGATCGCGCCACAAGTTGACCGATGACGAACCGGAGCAATACCGGTTCCCATCCAACGGCAGGCATACGCGCGCCGAGCCCGATGACGCGTCCAGTCACGGTCGGCACTCCAGGCCCAGCGACTAGCCGAACAACACCGCCGCGTTCAGGTAACCCGTCGGATCGAAGGCGGACTTGACGGTCCGCATCGCGGCGATGTCGGCATCGGTGCGAGACATGCCGACGTAGTCGCGTTTGCGGCTCCCAACCCCGTGCTCCGAGCTGACGTTGCCGCCACACCGGGCGATCAGTGCCATCATCGCCGAATACAGAGCGGCCTCCCGTTCTCCGTCGAGCGCGCAGCGCAGCACGTTCAAGTGCAGGTTGCCCTCGCCGATGTGGCCGAACAGAACCGGGATGGCGTCGGCGGCGTGGTCGGCGATCAGCTCGCCGGATTCGCGGGCGAACGTCGCGATCGCCGACAACGGAAGCGACACATCGAATTTCAGCGGCGGCCCGTACATGCCGAGAACCTCGGCAACCGACTCGCGCACCTGCCACAGCCGCTGCTGTGCGTTGACGTCGACACCGACCGCCGGTTCGCCGGTCAGCCGCGCGTGCTCGAGCGCATCGGCCAACTGCTCGGTCTGGTCGATGTCGCCGGCCAGTTCGATCAGCAGCTGCCAGTCGCCGTCGACCGGCGCCGCCACGCCGAGATGCTCGGCGGTCAGCGCGCTGGCCCGCGCGTCGATCAACTCGAGCGCCGCGATCCCGTCCATGTCGCGGAACACGCGGCCCGCCTCGACCAGGTCGTCGAGATCGTCGAAGCCGCAGACCGCGGTCACCCGGTGCGCCGGTGTGGGGTGCAGCCGCAGGTCGAGTCCGGTGATCACACCGAGCGTGCCTTCGGCGCCGACGAACAGCGCCGCTAGGTCGTATCCGGTGTTGTCCTGCCGAACTTCGCTGTGCCGGTGCACTATTGAACTGTCGGGCAGCACCACATCCAGACCGATGACCTGTTCGCCCATGTTGCCGTAGCGCACCGTGCGCAGCCCGCCCGCGTTGGTCGACGCCATGCCGCCGACGGTCGCGGAGTCCCGCGCGCTGATGTCGAGGCCGAACACCAGCCCCGCCTTGGTCGCCGCACGCTGTACCTCGGCGAGCGTCGCGCCTGCGCCGACGCGTATCCGCCGCTCGACGACGTCGACCTCACCGACGTCATTGAGCCTCTCGGTGGACAGCAGCACGTCGTCGTGTTCGGGGACGGTTCCGGCGACCAGCGACGTGCGCCCGCCCTGGACGGTGACGTGCGCGCCTGCGTAGCGGCAGGCGCGCAGCACGTCGGCGACCTGCTCAGCGTTGCCGGGCCGCACCAGCGCGCTGGCGTGCCCGCGGTAGCGGCCGGTGTGGTCGACGCTGCGGCCGTCCAGCACGTCAGGATCGGCGCTGACGTGGGCGGGGCCGACGATTGCGGCCAGCCGGTCGGTCAGCGTTTCGGTCACCCCGTGGGTGTATCACACGACGCCAGCGACAGAAACGCGCCCAGCTCGATCAGTCGGTCCGGGGTCGACGGCAGATATTCGGTGAGGGATTCGGACCGCACGACGATGCTGGCGTACTTAGCCCGGCTGACCGCGACGTTGAGCCGATTCCGGTTGAGCAGGAACGCGATTCCGCGCGGCACGTCGTCGATCGACGAGGCCGTCATCGAGACGAACACGACCGGCGCCTGCCTGCCCTGGAATTTGTCCACCGTGCCGACGTCGACACCGTCGAAACCAGCCGCGTCGAGGTGTTCGCGCAGCAGGAGCACCTGCGCGTTGTACGGCGCGACCACCAGCACGTCGTCGGGACACAAACGGCGGGTGCCGTCTTCGTCGGTCCAGTCCATCGTGAGCAGCCGCCCGATCTCGGCGACGATTGCCGCGGCTTCCTCGGGGCTGCTGGTGGAGTTGCCGTCGTGGGAGACGGCAAGCACCCGCACACCAGGCGGATGGCCGTCCAGCCTGCGCGAAGCGGTGCGGGTCTCCTCGGAGCGCAGCCGGCCCTCGTAGGACAACCGTGACACCGGTTCGCACACCGCGGGATGCATCCGGTACGAGAGGTCCAGGAAGTAGCCCAGCTCTTCGGGCAGCGTGCGGTGATCCTGCACCAGCCAGCCGAGTGCCGACGCGTCGACCGGCTCGGGGTGGTGTCCCTGGCTGACCTGCGGCAGCTGCTGGGGGTCGCCGAGCAGCATCAGGTTCTTGGCCGCCCGCGACACCGCAATCGTGTTGGCCAGGCAGAACTGGCCGGCCTCCTCGACGACGAGCAGGTCGAGGCTGGCGGTATCCACGCGATTGTCGTTGGCGAAATCCCATGCGGTGCCGCCGATTACACAGCCCGCGTTGGTCGCGATGAAAGCGGCGTAGTCGTCCTTGTCAATCACCTGCCAGGCGGCGTCGGCGGGGGAGTCCTTCTTGGCGATTCGCGCCGGGTCGACGTCCGCCTTGATCAGGTCGCGAAAGATGTTCTCCACCACCGCGTGTGACTGCGCGACGACACCGACCCGCCACTGGTGCTCGTTGACGAGCGCCGCGATGATCCTGGCTGCCGTGTACGTCTTACCGGTGCCGGGTGGGCCGTGCACCGCGATATACGAGTCGTCGAGGTCCAGCAGCGCGGCGGCGATGTCCGCGGTGGTGTCGCCGGTGTGCGGCAGCGGCGCGCTACTGCGGGTGCGCGGGGTTCGGCGCACCAGGATGTCCACTATGGCGGTGCCCGGCAGCGCGGGCAGGCCCGCACCGACGGCCGCGGCTGCCGCGTCGATGGACTCCCGCAACTTCTTCGTGCCGACGATCGATCGGGGCGTCAGCGCGAACGGCAGTTGGGTGAACGGCCCGTTGGCGGGCTCACGCTCGCAGATGATGACCTCGGTGGGCAGGTTCGGGTCGTCGACTTCGATGATTTCGGCGTTGCCGGCGGCGCGCCGGTCGGAACTGTCGGCGAGGCCGGCCGGCGACGGCGGGTTGTACAGCGCGAACACGTCGCTCTTGAGTCCGCCTGCCTCCAGTGCGCCGGTGAGCTTCACCCAGCGCTGGTTCTTCCTTGCGCGCGATGACGGTAGATGCCAGTCCTTGATGACCTTGGCGTTCTCGGCCAGGAACACATCGCTGGTGTCGCCCCACTCGTCGACCGGATTGTTCAGCCGGTCGAAGTGTGCCCACCAGAACGGCTTGTCCTCGCGCCGGTGGTATCCGCGTGCCGCCGCCATCAGCGCGACGGCCGTCTGCTCGGGGGTGCGGCCGTCGACGCCGTCGCCCGCGAACGCCATCAAGGTGCGGGCGAGCTCGTCGGTGTCCTCGACCGCAACGCCGTCGGCGACCGGTTGCGGGCCTAGCGGCGGAACGCTCGACTCGATCGCGATCTTGATCAGCCAGTCGCGCAGCCGGTGCGTCGATCGGCAGTCGTAGCGGTTGTACTCCTCGATCTCCTTCAGCGCGATCTCGGCCTCGTCGCCGCGTCCGTCGGCACGCAGGTCGCAATAGCGCGCGTAGGAGTTGATCGAGTCGGCCGCGGTCGTCACGTCACCGGTCCGCAGCTCGGCGCCCATGTAGAGCGGCTCGAGCGTTTTCAGGCTGTAGTTCTCGGCGCCGACCCGAATACACTTGCGCACCAACGGAAACAGGTCGACGAGCGTGCCGCTGCGCAGCAGGTCGTCGACCTCGTCCTCGCCGACGCCGTAGCGCCCGGCCAGCCGCAGCAGCGCCGTCTTCTCGTACGCCGCGTAGTGGTAGATGTGCATGTTCGGGTAGCGCTTGCGGCGCTTGCGGACCATCGCAAGGAAGTCGACGAGTGCCTGCCGCTCGCTTTCCCGGTCGTGCGCCCACAGCGGCCGGAACGCACCGCTGACCTCCAGCACGCCCCAGAGGTACTCCAAGCCCCAGTCGCGGCCGTCTGCCGTCCACAGCGGGTCGCCCTCGAAGTCGAAGAACAGGTCACCCTTGTTGGGGTCGGGCAGCAGATTCAGCGGCTGCGTATCGGTCACTTCGAACGGCGGCCTGCCGTCGATCCTCGGCGCGGCCTGCAGGCGAGCTTGTGCAGTCAGCGCGGCGACGGTTCTCGCGGGCAGCTCGGGAACCGGGCCGTCCAGGTGGGTCAGGTCCGTCATCGTGGCGATGCCCGCGTCGATGAACCGCGCTCGCTGGCTGGCCCTCATGCCGGCGACCAGCAGCAGGTCGTCATGATCGCGGACCTGCACCGTGCACTCCGGGCACCGGAAGCAGGCGCGGACGTTCTCGTCCTCCCACCTCACTGCGGTGCCACCGGCCAGATGCCCGTCGAGTAGGCGCTCCAGGTCGGCGCGCCGGGGGCGGTAGACCGGGACCAACTCGTCGACGCGGTAGCCGACGGTGGCGGTGTCGCCGAGCACCAGCTCCACTTCGTCCGACACCGGTACGCCTGCCGCGGCCAGGGTGTCCGCGTACGCCGCGAGCTGTAGCAGCGCCTCGACCTTGACCGACCGGGCCAGTTTGGTGTCGCGCAAGCGGTAGCGGTCCCCGTCAAACACCAGGAAGTCGGCGAAACCGACGAACCGGCCGTCGAACATGGCCGCCTGGTAGATCACCGGCGCTCGCCGTTCGACGGCCCGCAGCGTGGCCTCGGCGGCCGCGGTCAGACCCGCGACGGTGTAGTCCGGCCTGCCGATGACGGCGACCGTCTCCTCCGACATCGCCCGCAGCTCGTCGAGGTGACGCTGCTCGTGCTCGCCGCCGAGTTTCGCTGTGCGGGCGAGCAATTCGTCCTCCGCCGCGACGGGCGGTCCCCAGCCGAGGCGGGCGTCGAACGAGCGCAGCAGCGCGTACTCGCAGCGGGCGGCTGCCGCGAGGTCGGAGGCGCTGTAGATCACTCGATCGTCGGCGACGAACACGTCCGCAACTGTAGGCCAGACAGCCGACACCGAGCCTCCGCTCAACCGCCGCTCGGTGACGCCGAGACGGACGTTTGGGCGTAATTTCGCGGCGTGTCGTCGCCCGTTTGTCCGTTTGGGCGAAATGGTGATGCGGTGATTCAGCCGGGCGTGTTGCCGATCAGCTCGACGCCGTTCCCGTTCCAGCGGAACTTGACGACGCTGTTCAGCCCGGGAATGCCGGAGTAGACAAGCGCGACGGTGTCGCCGGTGCTGAGCGTTTTATCGATGCCGTTGTACCCGTAGGTGTCCGGCACGCCGGTCGGGATGAACTTGCCGAGGTGAAACAGCACGGCGCGAGTGTTGGGGTTGGTGGCGTTGGTGTTGGCCTTCACGATCACCGCCGACAGCTGGGCGCACTCGTTGTAGGTGCCTGCCAGTGGCTCGGAACTCCAGGCCTGCCCGCTGCGCGGATCCCGCGGCAACTCGGACACCGCCTTGGGGATCTCGGGCGCCCCCAGGTTCACCGCGCAAGGATCGGGCGCGGGCATGCTCGGAGCGGCGCTGGTAGGCGGCGGCGGAGGGGGCAGAGCGGTCGCCGACGCCACGCTGGTGGTGCTCGGCCCAGGCGTCTTGGAAACGGTCGAATCGCCGGCGCCGCAGCCGGCGAGCATCACCGCCCCGACCGATGCCGCCAAGATCCATTTCACAAGTGCGCACCGTACCGTCACCGTCTCCGCCGAACCCGCAGGCGGGGCGGCGGGTCGTAACGGTGCAGGCATCTAGACTGGCAACCCGATGACGCCGCCCGAGCCGGACGCCACCAGCGTCCACCTGACTTTCGCTGACCTGCAGATGCACCCTTCGGTGCTGCAGGCCGTTTCCGACGTCGGATACGAGACGCCGTCGGCGATCCAGGCAGCGACGATTCCGGCGATGATGGCCGGGTCCGACGTCGTCGGCCTCGCGCAGACCGGCACCGGAAAGACCGCGGCGTTCGCCATCCCGATCCTGTCCAAGATCGACACCTCCAGCCGAACCACGCAGGCGCTGGTGTTGGCGCCCACCCGCGAGCTGGCGTTGCAGGTCGCCGAGGCGTTCGGCCGATACGGCGCGCATCTGCCGGTGAACGTGCTGCCGATCTACGGCGGCTCCTCGTACGGGCCGCAGCTGGCAGGGCTCAAGCGTGGCGCGCAGGTTGTCGTCGGCACGCCGGGCCGGGTCATCGACCATCTCGAGAAGGGCACCCTTGACGTCAGCCACCTCGACTACCTCGTCCTCGACGAGGCCGACGAGATGCTGCAGATGGGCTTCGCCGAAGACGTCGAGCGGATCCTGGCCGACACCCCCGAGTACAAGCAGGTCGCGCTGTTCTCCGCGACAATGCCGCCTGCCATCCGCAAGATCACCAGCAAGTACCTGCACGATCCCGTCGAAGTCACGGTCAAGTCGAAAACGCAGACGGCCGAGAACATTACGCAGCGTTACATCCAGGTGGCCGGGGCACGCAAGATGGATGCGCTGACCCGGGTGCTGGAAGTCGAGCAGGGCGACGCCATGATCGTGTTCGTCCGCACCAAACAGGCCACCGAGGAAGTCGCCGAGAGACTCAAGGCGCGGGGGTTCAACGCCGCCGCCATCAACGGCGACATCCCGCAGGCGCTGCGCGAGCGCACGATCGCCGCGCTCAAAGACGGAAAGCTCGACATCCTCATCGCCACCGACGTCGCGGCCCGTGGGCTCGACGTCGAGCGCATCTCGCACGTGCTGAACTACGACATCCCGCACGACCCCGAGTCCTACGTGCACCGCATCGGACGCACGGGCCGCGCGGGCCGATCCGGCACGGCACTGCTGTTCGTGACGCCGCGTGAGCGGCATCTGCTCAACTCCATCGAGCGGGTGACCCGGCAGAAGCTCGTCGAGGGTCAGTTGCCGTCGGTCGACGACGTCAACGCTCAGCGCGTCGAGAAGTTCCGCGATTCGATCACCTCGGCGCTGGCCGCACCCGGAATCGACTTGTTCCGCAGGCTGATCGAGGGTTACGAACGCGATAACGACGTGCCGATGGCAGACATCGCGGCCGCGTTGGCGTTGCAGTCCCGCGATGGCGAGGAATTCCTCATGACGGAACCGCCGCCGGAGAAACGCCGCGCGCGGGACGACCGCCCTGCGCGCGAAGGTGGCCCGCGCACGCCACGCGAGCGGCGTGCGGACCTTGCGACGTACCGCATCGCCGTGGGCAAGCGACACAAGGTCATGCCGGGCGCCATCGTCGGCGCGATCGCCAATGAGGGCGGGTTGCACCGCAGCGACTTCGGGCACATCACGATCCGACCCGAATACTCGCTCGTCGAGCTCCCCAAGAATCTGTCGAAGCAGACGCTGAAGGCGCTGCAGCACACCAAGATCCAGGGTCAGCTGATCAACCTGCAACCCGATCGCGGTCCGGGAAAGCCGCATCGCAAACCCAAATGACCCTGTCCAGAGGTGTACAAGGCCCTGAGGCTCAGGGCGGGCTGGAATCGGTCGCGAGGCCTGAGCGGGTGGCGTCGCTCACCGGGATCCGAGCCGTCGCAGCGCTTCTGGTGATGGCCACCCACGCCGCCTACACCACCGGCAAGTACACCCACGGCTACGTCGGTCTGGTGTATTCGCGGATGGAGGTCGGCGTCTCGATTTTCTTTGTGCTGTCAGGGTTTCTGCTGTTCGGCCCGTGGGTGAAAGCGGCGGCGACGGGTGGGCCTGCGCCGTCGGTGCGCCGCTATGCCTGGCATCGCGTGCGTCGCATCATGCCCGCATACATCGTCACCGTGCTGATCGCCTACCTCGTCTACCACTTCCGCACCGCTGGCCCGAATCCCGGGCACACCTGGATGGGGCTGTTCCGCAACCTCACGCTGACGCAGATCTACACCGACCAGTACATGTACTCCTATGTGCACCAGGGCCTGACTCAAATGTGGAGTCTGGCAGTCGAGGCCGCGTTCTACGTCGTGCTGCCGCTGCTGGCCTGGCTGTTGCTAACAGTGCTGTGTCGCCGCCGGTGGCGTCCCCTGCTGTTGCTCGGCGGCCTGTCGCTTTTGGCCGCGGTGACGCCTGCGTGGTTGATCTTCGTCCACACCGTCGACGGGTTGCCCGACGGGGCGCGCCTGTGGCTACCGACTTACCTGCTGTGGTTCGTGGGCGGCATGCTGCTCGCGGTCCTTTCGGTGATGGGTGTCCGCTGTTACGCATTCGCAGTGATACCCGTCGTGGTGGTGAGCTACTTCATCGCCTCGACACCGATTGTGGGCGAACCGACGACGTCCCCCTATGCTTTGGCGCCGGCGATATGGAAGGTGGGCTTCTACGCGGTGATCGCGACGCTGGCCGTGGCGCCGTTGGCGCTCGGTGACCGCGGCCTGTACGCGCGATTGCTGGCCAGCCGTCCGATGGTCTTCCTCGGCGAGATCTCCTACGAGATCTTCCTGATCCATCTGCTGACGATGGAACTCGTGATGGTGGAGATCCTCCGCATCCCGGTCTACACGGGCTCGATGCCGATTCTGTTCGTGGTCACGTTCATCGTGACGGTTCCGCTGGCATGGTTGTTGCACCGCGTCACGCGGGTGCGCCAGTAATCGGCCCTGGCCACGAAACTTGCGTAACGCGAAGGCGGAAATTCCGCCCGAATCGCGACATGGCGTTACGTAACCGCTCGCTGCCTATTCGCTGGACCGTTTCTGCCGCGCGCGTCAAAAGGACCGCGGTGGCCGACGCGCGTAAATAGGCTGGCCTTCTCGGGCCCAAGAAATGTGGCCGAGGAGGCCGAGAGGACGCTCATGCCCAGTCCGTCAGCACAGAACAACGGTCAGTCGGATGCGGGGTCCGGTGAGGTCCGGCGCGACATCCTGCCCATTCCCGATCCCCAGTACGTCGGCCTGACGACCTACGACGCCAAGGACCCGAACACCAAGTACCCGCCGATCACGATGTTGCGGCCGCCTAAGGGCGCACCGAACGTGCTGATTGTGCTCATCGACGACGTGGGCTTCGGTGCGTCATCGGCCTTCGGCGGGCCGTGCGACACACCCACTGCCGAGCGGCTGGCGGCTGGCGGCGTCAAGCTGAACCGCTTCCACACCACCGCCCTGTGTTCGCCGACGCGACAGGCGCTGCTGACCGGACGCAACCACCACTCCGTCGGCATGGGGGGCATCACCGAGATCGCGACGTCGGCCCCTGGTTACTCCAGCGTGCGGCCGAAGGACAAGGCGCCGATCGCGGAAACCCTTCGGCTGAACGGTTATTCGACGGCTCAGTTCGGCAAGTGCCACGAGGTGCCGGTGTGGGAGGTCTCGCCGGTCGGGCCGTTCCATCAGTGGCCGACCGGATCTGGATTCGAGCACTTCTACGGGTTCATCGGCGGTGAGGCCAATCAGTATTACCCCGGCCTTTTCGAGGGCACGACTCCTGTCGAGCCACAGAAGACACCGGAGGAGGGCTATACCCTCAACGAGGATCTGGCCGACCGCGCCATCACCTGGGTGCGTCAGCAGAAGGCCCTCGCTCCCGACAAGCCGTTCTTCATGTACTACGCGCCGGGCGCCACTCATGCACCGCACCACGTGCCGAAAGAGTGGTCCGACAAGTACCGAGGCAAGTTCGACGATGGCTGGGATGTGTGGCGCGAGAGGATACTTGCCAAGCAGAAGGAACTGGGCGTGGTGCCCGCAGATGCCGAACTGACCCGCAGGCACGACGTGATTCCCGCGTGGGACGACATGCCTGCAGATCTCAAGCCCGTGCTGGCCAGGCAGATGGAGATTTACGCGGGGTTCTTCGAGCAGACGGACTACGAGGTGGGCCGAGTCGTCGATGCGATCGAGGACCTCGGCGTCCTGGATAACACCCTGATCTACTACATCCTGGGCGACAACGGTGCATCGGCCGAAGGCACGCCGAACGGTTGCTTCAACGAGATGTGCACACTCAACGGGCTGTCCGGAATCGAAACGACCGAGTTCCTGGTGTCGAAGATCGACGATTTCGGCACCCCCGATGCCTACAACCACTACGCCGTCGGCTGGGCACACGCGCTGTGCGGGCCGTATCAGTGGACAAAGCAGGTGGCGTCGCACTGGGGCGGGACCCGTAACGGCACCGTCGTGCACTGGCCCGCCGGCATCACGGATAAAGGCAAGACCCGCAACCAGTTCCACCACGTCATCGATGTCGCGCCGACGATCCTCGAGGCGGCGGGAGTGCCCGCACCGACCATCGTGAACAGCATCCAGCAGGCGCCTATCGAAGGTGTCAGCATGATCGGCACCTTGCGCGACGGCGACGCGCCGGAAACACACGACGTGCAGTACTTCGAGATGTTCGGCAACCGCGGCATCTACCACAACGGCTGGACGGCGGTCACCAAGCACCGCACGCCCTGGTTGGTCGACAACCCAGCGCTGGACGATGACGTGTGGGAGCTCTACGGGTCCGATGACTGGACGCAGGCACATGACCTGGCGGCTGAGAATCCGCAGAAACTCGCCGAGTTGCAACGGCTTTGGCTGATCGAGGCGGTGAAATACAACGTCGTACCGTTGGACGACCGGGCCTTCGAACGCTTCGACGCCACCATCGCCGGACGGCCGCAGCTGATCACCGGCGACACCCAGACACTCTTCTCGGGAATGCGCCTGCTGGAAAACTGTGTGGTCAACATCAAGAACAAGTCGCACTCGGTGTCCGCGAAGATCACCGTACCCGAGGCAGGCGCGGCCGGCGTCATCGTGAGCCAGGGCGGCGGCGTGGGCGGCTGGTGCCTCTACGCGCACGAGGGCAGGCTGAAGTACTGCTACAACTTCTTCGGCATCGAGTACTACTTCGTCACCGCTGACGAGCCCATCCCGGCTGGCGATCACGAGTTACGGATGGAGTTCAACTACGACGGCGGCGGACTTGGCAAAGGCGGCACCGTCACGCTCTTCTACGACGGAAAGGCCGTCGGCACAGGACGAGTCGAGCAGACCGAACCGATGGCCTTCTCCGCGGACGAGGCCTGCGACGTCGGCTCCGACACCGGTTCACCGACATCGACGGACTACGGCGCACACGGCAACAAGTTCACGGGCTCGATCGACCGTGTGGTCATCGACATCGGCCGGGACAGTCACGATCACCTGGTCACTGCGGAGGACAAGCTCAACATCTCGATGTCGCGGCAGTAGCCAGGGGTCAACCCGTCGCGCCCTGCGCGGTCGGCACCACCATCGGCACGACGAACTGTTCGATCATCGCCCGCTCGTCGGCCTCGTCGTGCCCGGGAAAGACCAGCAGCGACGTCATCACCCGCACCAACCAGCGGGCCTTGCGCTCGACCACCTCGGGAGCGTCGGGCGCCATCGAGATCAGGAACGCCTCGGTGAGCGCCGTGATCACCTGCGACTGTTCGGCGATCTCTCCGCCGATCGGCCGCTGCGCAGTGGCGAACCACGATGACAGCGCCGGGCTAGCGCGAACATTGCGCAATGACGACACCATGCCCTCGATCAGCCGCTCCTGCGGCTCGTCGACCCCGGTGAGCTGGTCGGTCATCTGGTGGAAGAGCCGGTAGCTCTCGCGGTGCACATACGCGGTGTAGAGCGCCTCCCGGTTCTCGAAATAGCGGTATAGCGTCGCACGTGAACACCCAGCGGCCTTGGCGATTTCGTGCATTCCGACCGTCGCGGCATCCCGTCTGGCGAACAACGCGTCCGCTGCGTCCAGAATGCGGTCGGCGGCCACTTCGGTGCGGCGGGCGCCCAGCCAGTCGTTGCCTGCCATCAGGCCGTCACCCGAAACGGTACCGAAAGAGGCCTTCGCACGTAACTTCCACCAGCCCAGACGATCCCGGACTCGTCGACCTCGAAATTCGGGCAGCGGGCCAGCAGTTCGGTGAGCGCGATCCGTGACTGCATCCGGGCTGCGGCGGCACCCAGGCAGAAGTGCGCGCCGTGGCTGAACGTCATGATGTTGCGCGGCCGCCTGCGCACCTCCAGCTCGCCCGCGTCGGCGCCGTACTCCCGCTCGTCGCGATTGGCCGACCCGTAGAGCAGCAGCACCTTACGGTTGGCAGGGATCGTTGCGTTGCCGATCCTGACATCGCGGGTCGTGGTGCGGGCCAGGCCCTGCACGGGTGAGGTGAGCCGAAGCAGCTCGTCGATCGCGTCAGTCATCAGTTCGGGGTTGTTGATCAGCAGCCGCCGTTGGTCCGGCCTCTGGTGCAGCAGCTGGACCGCGCCGCCCAGCATGCCGGTCGAAGTGTCGTTGCCGCCGGTGACCATCGTGAAGGTGAAGGCCAGTATCGACAGCATCCCGGCCATGTCCCCGTCGGCACCCATGCCCGCCGCGACGAGATGCGACACCGTGTCGTCTTCGGGCTCGCGGCGGCGTCGCTCGATCAGCTGGGTGAAGTACGCCATCATCGACGCCACTGCCTCGCCGACTGACTCGACCGCACTGACGATGCCGCCGTCCTGGGTTTGGGCGGCGACGATCGCCTCGGTCCACCCGTCGAACTGCGCGCGGTCCTCCTCGGGCACACCGAGATAGTGCGCGACCACCATCGACGGCAGCGGCTTGAACAGCTCGGCGACGATGTCGCCACCGCCCGCCGCCCGCAGCCGCTCGATCCGCTCGATCACGAACTCTCGAACCTTCGGCTCGACCCCCTCCACCTGACGCGGTGTGAACCCGCGGGACACCAGCTTGCGGAATTCGGTGTGCGTCGGCGGATCCTGCATCACGAATGGCGGGTTGTCTTGCAGGCCAATCATTTCCAGCTCGCCGTAGTTGACCGTCAGGCCCTGGGCCGACGAGAACGTCTCGTGGTCACGCGCGGCGGTCCACACGTCGGCGTGGCGGGACAGCACCCAGTAGTCATGGTCGGGATGCTCCTCGTGGACCACGCGGTGCACCGGATCCTTGTCACGCAGCGCCTGGTACATCGGCCATGGGTTGACCCATGTCTCCGCCGTGGCGAGTTCGAAGCTGGCCGGAGAGCGGTGAGACAGAGTCGCGGTCATGTCTTATGGCTACGACACAACCCCATGCCGTGTCAACACTTCGACGGAAATGTTCTCAAATCGCGGCGCCAGGATTGAGGATGCCATCGGGGTCAAGCGCCTGCTTGATGCGACGGTTGAGCTCCATCGCCTCGGGTCCGATCTGGCCTTCCAACCAGGGCCTTTTCAGCCTGCCGACGCCATGTTCGCCGGTGATGGTGCCGCCGAGGCCGACGGCCAGGTCCATGATCTCGCCGAAAGCGCGATCGGCCCGCTCTACCATCGCCGCGTCGGCCGGATCGAACACGATCAGCGGATGGGTGTTGCCGTCGCCGGCATGGGCGATTACCGAAATCATCACGTCGCGCTCAGCGGCGATGCGGGCCACGCCGCCAACCAGGTCGCCGAGCCGGGGCAGCGGCACCCCGACGTCCTCGAGCAGCAGCGTGCCCTTGGCCTCCACGGCGGGTATCGCGTAGCGCCTTGCCGCCACGAATGCCTCACCCTCGTCGGGATCGTCGGTGGAGAACACGTCGGTCGCGCCCTTCTCGCTGAAGATGTCGGCGATCCTCGCGGCGTCCTCGGCCGCGGACCGCCCACGTTCGTCGGAGCCGGCCAGCAGCAGCGCGGCCGCGTCGCGGTCCAGACCCATCTTCAGCTTGTCCTCGACGGCGTTGACCGCGACGGCGTCCATGAACTCGAGCATCGACGGCCGCATCCCGCACGCAACGCCGAGCACTGCGTCGGTGGCGGACTCGAGCGAGGCGAAGCTGGCCACCACGGTGCTGGATCGATGTTGTTTGGGCAACAGGCGCAGCGTCACCTCGGTGACGATGCCCAGGGTGCCCTCGCTGCCGACGAAAAGCTTCGTAAGGCTCAGCCCCGCAACATCTTTCAGCCTCGGGCCGCCCAGCTGAACCGCCGTTCCGTCGGCCAGCACCACCTGCATACCGAGCACGTAATCGGTGGTGACGCCGTACTTGACGCAGCACAGGCCGCCCGCATTGGTCGCGATGTTGCCGCCGATGCTACAGATCTCAAACGAGGACGGATCCGGCGGATACCACAGGTCATGTTGTGCGACAGCCTTTTTCACTTCGGCGTTGAACAGGCCGGGCTGGCAGACGGCGGTGCGGGTCACGGGGTCGACAGTGATGTCGCGCATCTTCTCCGTCGACAGCACGATGCCGTCGTCGATGGCGGTGGCGCCGCCGGACAGCCCGCTTCCCGCTCCGCGCGGTACGACCGGTACCCGGTGGACGCTGGCCCAGCGCATCACGATCTGCACCTGCTCGGTGGTCAGTGGCCGCACGACCGCCAGTGGCTTGCCCGCCGACGGGTCGAGCGCGCGGTCCTGCCGGTAGCCCTCGGTGATGGCCGTGTCGGTGACGACCATGCCATCCGGCAGATCGGCGATCAGGCTGTCGAGAATGCTCACGGTTTGATGCTACGAGTGCTCACGACGGCACCATCCAGGAGAGGACCGGCGACGCCTGCAGCGCCGACAGGATGCACATCAGCACCAGGAAAAGCAGGCTCCACACCACGACTCGGCGGAAAATGTCGCCTTCCTTGCCGTTCATGCCGACGGCAGCGGCTGCGATGGCGAGGTTCTGCGGCGAGACCATCTTGCCCAGCACGCCGCCCGAACTGTTGGAAGCCGCCATCAAGATGTCGGATAGCCCGGCCTGGTTCGCCGCGGTGACCTGCAGCGCGCCGAACAGTGAGTTGGCTGAGGTATCGGATCCGGTGACCGCAACGCCGAGCCAACCGAGGATTGGCGACAGCAGGGCGAACGCGCCTCCGGCGGCTGCCATCCAGGTGCCCAGCGTGATCGTCTGGCCGGACAAGTTCATCACGAACGCCAGCGCCAGCACCGCCATCACGGTGAGGATCGCCCAGCGCAGCTGATGCAGTGTCGTTCCGTACGCCTTCACCGCCCGAGGCACCGACAGCTTGAGCACGATCGCTGTCAGGACGCCAGCAATCAGCATCTGGGTTCCCGGCGTGGTGAGCAGGTTCAGGGTGAATTCGGTGAGCGACACCGGCTTCCCCTTGGGGCTCACGATGTCCAGCCCAGGCCACTGGAACTTGACGGTCGCTTTGTCGAGAAGCTTCTTCACCGCGGTGATCTGGCAGATGACGAACACCGCGATGATGATCGCGTAGGGCGCATACGCCTTGACGACGTCGGCGCGCGAGTCGGGATGCTCGACGCGCTCGGCGAAATCGGGTGTCGGCTCGTCGGCCGCACCGCCCGCGACGACGGCGGGCTCGGTGTAGGGCCTGGCGGGACGCCAGACACGCACCAGCAGCACGACCGCGGCGGCCGACAGCAGCGACGCGACGACGTCGGCCAGCGGCACCGAGATGAAGTTGGAGGTGGCGTACTGCGCAACCCCGAAAACGAGCCCGCACACGACGGCCGCAGGCCACGTCTCGCGGATGCCGCGCCAGCCGTCGACGATCGCGACCAGGACAAGGGGGACGAGCATCGCCAGGATCGGTGTCTGTCGACCAACCATCGCGCCCAGCGTGTCGCTGGGCAGCTCGGTCACCTTGGCCAGCGTGAGGATCGGTGTTGCCATCGCACCGAAGGCCACCGGTGCAGTGTTGGCGACGAGCGCGAGCACCGCGGCCTTCATCGGCTTGAAGCCCAGCGCCATCAACATCACCGAGGTGACCGCCACGGGTGTGCCGAAGCCGGCCAGCGCCTCGAGCAGCGCGCCGAACGAGAAGGCGATCAGGACGGCCTGGATGCGCTGGTCGTCGCTCACTCGACTGAACGAGCGACGCAGCACGTCGAAGTGCCCCGTCTCCACTGTCTGCTGGTAGACCCAAATCGCGTTGATGACGATCCACAGGATCGGGAAGAACCCGAATGCGGCGCCCTCGGTGCCTGCCAGCAGGGTCTGCCCGATGGGCATTCCGTACACCAGCACCGCGACGACGATGGCGACCGCGAGGGAGATCAGCGACGCCACCCACGCGGTGACTCTCAGGACGCCGAGAAGGACGAACAGCAGGAGCAGGGGAATCGCCGCGACCAGCGAACTCCATGCGAGGGAATGGGCAACCGGATCGAGAACTTGCTGGTACACGAGCGACCCCGATGTTCGTTTGTGGCTTGCGTCACAACGTGTACCCAACCGACGCCCAGGCTTAACGAAAGAGTGCTAGGACGCGGCTTCCGGGTCGACGGCGGGCTCGCGGTCCAGGTCGCGAAGCGCGGGCAGTCGCAGGGCGATCACGCCGAGCAGCAGCATCGGCAGCGACAGGGCCAGGAACGTCACGTGCAGCCCGGTCGCGTCGGCCAGCGGCCCCGCGAGCACCAGCCCGAGCGGACCCGCGGCATACGCCAGCGACCCCATCACCCCCACCACGCGTCCGCGCAGGTGTTTGGGGGCCCGGGTCTGCATCACGTAGTTGTAGATGGGCGCGATCGGGCCGTAGACGAAGCCGATGACGGCGCAGAGGACCAGGATCAACGGCAGCGGCGGCAGGAAGGCGATGATCGTCATCGCGACGCCGAGCGTCAGCAGGGCGATCAGCATCGTCGTGCGTCGCTTCATCCGCTTCGACAACACCGCATAGCCCAGCGCCCCGATCAACCCGCCGACGCTGAGCGCCATCAGCACCCAGCCGAGTTGGGCGGGCTCGTTGCGGTCCGTGAAGTATTTCGGAAAGAGAACGGATTCCATCGGCATATATAGCCCGGTCGCCGCGAGGTCGACGAACGCGAGGGTGCGCAGTACGGGCATGTTCCAGACGAAGCGCAGGCCTTCGACGACGCCCGCCCACACCCCTTCGGTCAGCTCGCTGCGGTCGGGCTTGCCGGTCCCCTCCAGGCGCAGCATCGAGATGACGGCGATCGACAAACAGAACGCCCCCGCCGTCACCCACATCGTGTTGACGCCGCCCAGCGTGGCGATCAGCAGGCCGCCGATGCCCGGCCCGACGATGTAGGACAGGTTGAACGTCGCTTCGTACACGCTGTTGGCGCGGTCCAGCGTCCAGCCCGCCCGGGTGGCGGCCTCGGGCAGCATCGTCTCTCGTGCCGTCATGCCTGCCGGATCGAAGAACGCACCGAGTGCGGCAAGGCCGGCGAGCACCGCGACATTGATGATGTGCACGCCGAAGGTCAGCGCGAGCACCGGGACTGCGGCAACCGATAAGGCGGACAGCGCGTCGGAGATCATCGAAACGCGCTTGCGTCCCAGGTAGTCCACCGCGGCACCGGCGATCAGTGTCGCAACCAGCAGGGGAATGGTTCCGGCCATCGCGACGATCGACGCATCGAGGGCGGATCCGTTGCGTTGCAGCACCAGCCACGGGAACGCGACGATCGAGATGCCGTTGCCCGCACCGGCCATCAGCGCGGCGAACAGGATGACGGAGAGCGGACCGCGCTTGCCGTTGACCATGGGATATCTCGGCCGAATGTAACAGCGCTGCCGCCCGGTCGGCGATGGATTTTGAGCCGCAGGCACAGTGGAACCGTGAAGCTGGCCCATCCGCGCACCGGTGAGCTGTTCGACTCGCCGGTTCCCGCGGGCGCCGGTTGGCCGGGGGATCCGGCGACTGCTAGCACAGCGGTCGCCGACACACCGGCTCAGGTGGCCGCGATGGCGGACGCGACGGAGTCGGTCGACCAGGTCGACGCCGAGGTCTCGGTGTGCCGCGCGTGTCCGCGACTCGTCGAGTGGCGGGAGCGCGTCGCCGTCGAGAAGCGCAAGTCGTACGCGGGGGAGCCGTACTGGGGCAGACCGATTCCCGGCTGGGGCGCGGAGCGGCCACGGCTGATGGTGGTCGGCCTGGCGCCCGCAGCGCACGGCGGCAACCGGACCGGGCGGGTGTTCACCGGTGATCGATCCGGCGACTTCTTGTTCGCGGCGCTGCACCGGGCCGGACTGGCGAACCAGTCGTTATGCGTCGATGCCGCAGATGGCTTGACGCTCAACGAAACTCGGGTGATGGCTGCCGTGCGGTGTGCGCCACCGGCGAATGCTCCGACGCCTGCCGAGCGTGCGGTGTGTGCTCCGTGGCTGGACGCCGAGTGGCGACTCGCGGGTGTCGATGTGCGGGTTCTGATCGCGCTCGGCGGTTTCGCGTGGCGGGCGGTGCTCGACATGGTCCGCGAGGCAGGCGGATCGGTGGGGCGGCCGATGCCGAAGTTCGGGCATGGCGCGACGGCTGCGCTGCAGACGCCGCACGGCGAGGTCACGCTGATCGGCTGCTATCACCCGAGCCAGCAGAACACGTTCACCGGCAAGCTCACGCCTTCGATGCTCGACGACGTCTTCGGTACGGCGGCCGCGCTGGCCGGCATCGCGGGAAGGCAGGAGTGATGGCAGGCGTTGACAACGTCATGCGGCTTTCTGTTCTCGATCTCGTCCCCGTGCGCACCGACCAGTCGACGTCCGACGCGCTTACGGCGTCGACGCAGCTCGCGCAGACCGCCGATCGTCTGGGCTATACCCGCTACTGGTTGGCCGAGCACCACAACATGCCCTCGGTGGCGGCCACCAGCCCGCCGGTGCTGATCGCCCATCTAGCGGCGCACACGTCGCAGATCCGCGTCGGCTCCGGCGGTGTCATGCTGCCCAATCACGCGCCGCTCGCCGTCGCCGAGCAGTTCGCGCTTCTGGAGGCCGCGCATCCGGGCCGGATCGATCTCGGCATCGGCCGGGCGCCCGGCTCCGACCCCTTGACGTCGTATCTGTTGCGAAAACCCGCGGGACGTGACGACAGCGATATCGACCAATTCCCCGAGTATCTCGATCACGTCGTCGCGATGATGAGCGCCAACGGTGTGCGCGTCTCGATCCCGCAGCAGGACTACATCCTCAAGGCGACCCCTGCCGCGACGAGCGAACCGCGGATGTGGCTGCTCGGCTCGTCGATGTACTCCGCGCACCTGGCGGCGGCCAAGGGGCTGCCGTATGTGTTCGCACATCACTTCTCCGGACAGGGCACCGCCGAGGCACTTGCGGTCTACCGGTCCGAGTTCGTGCCGAGTGACCTCGCGTCCGAACCCGTGACATTCCTGACCGTCAACGCGGTAGTGGCCGAAACACGCGAGGAGGCAACGGCATTGCTGTTGCCGAACCTGCAGATGATGGCGCGGCTGCGTACCGGCCAGCCGCTCGGACCACTCGATCTCGTTGAGGATGCCGAACAAAACGTGATCACGCCACAGGAGCAGGCGGTCGTGGACTCCGGGTTGCGCCGAGCCGTGGTCGGCGATCCGATCGAGGCGGCCGAGCAGGTGCGTGCACTGGCTGCAGAGTTCGACGTCGACGAGGTGATGATTCACCCGGTGGCGTCGGCCCACCGCGGTACCGACCCGGCCACTGCGCCGGCGCGCAACAAGACGCTGGAGTTACTCGCGAAAGAGCTTTTCTGACGGCTAGCCTGCGTCCATCTCGAGCACCAGCTTGTGCCCGGGTGCGAGCGTGGCCAATTCGCGGTGTGCCTCGACGACATCGCCGAAGGGCACCGTCGTGACGGTTGGGCCGCGAAGACTGCCGCCGGCGATGCGGTTCAACTGGTCGTGCAGGAACTTCCGGTACTTGCCCGGCTGCAGTGCGACCACGAGGGGCACCGAGCACAGCCGTTCGCGTGGATGGGCATACCGCCGGATGTTCGCGACGAGCCCGCCGAGTGCGGCGTCGGAGCGTCCGTGCCCGGAGCGCCCGCTCCACGCGGTGCGCACCACGGTCCCTTTTCGGTTGACCACGCTCCGCACCAGCGGGCCGCCGGTGTGGTCGACGGCGGCATCGGTGCCCTCGGGCACCAGTTTCCGAACACGTTGCGGCCAGGTCGGATCGCGATAGTCCACCACGTCGGCGCCCAGCGATTCGGCGAGGTCGCGCGTGCGATCCGACGCGGTGCCGATCACCCGCATCCCGTCGGCGGTTACGGCCTGGGTTATCAACGCACCCACGGCGCCGGAAACTCCTTGCACGAAAATCGTTGCACCGCTTGGTGGATCGGCAAGGTCAACCGCCAAGGCCGCGGTCACCAGGTCCAGCGGCAGCGCGGCCGCCTGTGCCGAATCGAGCCCGTCGGGAACCGCTACCAGACGGGCCGACGGGACATCGAGTCGGCTCGAATAACCACCCATCCGCGCGAGACATCCGGTCACCCGCGTGCCTGGGAGCAGTCCCCTTCTCTCCGCGGCGGTATCGGCGGTTTCGAGCACGCCGACGAAGTCATAGCCGGGCACGAAGCCGGGCCGCGGCTGCAATAGGTAGTCGCCTGCGCGCGCCATCGCGTCGGTGGAACCGACCGATGCATGTGTCACCCGCACCCGGACCTTGCGACGAGGGCTCTCCGGCGGCGTGAAATTCTCGATCTGTAGCACCTCGGGTCCTCCAAAACGAGTGACTCGAGCGCGCACTGCCGTCGGTTCTGACATGGCTGCCTAACCGGCTTTCGGCGTCAGCCTGACAATGGGAATCGGGCGGCTGGTCTTCTTCTGATACTCGTTGTACGACTTGTTGTACTTGGTGACGACCTTCCACAGCCGTTCACGGTCGGGGTCGCCGGGAAGCACCGGTGCCGCCGTCACGTCGAAACGTTTTGGGCCGACGTTGATTTCGACGTTCGGATCGGCTTTCAGGTTGTGATACCAGCCGGGCGATCGCGGGGAGCCACCGTGGGACGCCACCACGAGGTAGTCGGCACCGTCGCGGGCATACGTCAGAGAAGTGGTGCGCGCCTTGCCCGTCTTGGCGCCGACGGTGTGCAGCAGCAGGCTGGGAAGAATCAGCACTCGGTGGCCGATCCAGCCGTGAGTCCTCTGATAGACGGTGTTGTGGAGCCGAATCACACCGCTGAACACGTTCGCCGCGAGGGAGGCCATGGCGTTCAGTCTGACGCAGCGGCGTCGAGTTCCGCCAGCGCCTCCCGCAAGATCCGGCCGGTCTTCTCGCGGTCCGGGTCGCGACGGAGCAGCATGCCCTTGGCGAATGACAGCTTGTCACCGGCTTGTCGCGGCAGGACGTGCAGGTGGATGTGAAACACGCTCTGGAATGCCGCCTTGCCGTCGTTGATGACGACGTTGTTGCCGTCGGCGTGCAGCCCGGAGCGGCGGGCGGCCTTGGCGATGCGCTGCCCGATGCGGACCAAGTCGGCGCAGGTGCTCGGCGGGGTGTCGGTGAGGTCGACGGTGTGGCGTTTCGGGATGACGAGGGTGTGGCCGCGGGTGAACGGGCGGATGTCGAGGATGGCGAGATAGTCGTCGTCCTCGTAGATGCGGATGGCGGCGGCCTCCCCGGCGACTATGGCGCAGAACACACAGGACATCCCGCCAGGCTAACGGGTCGCGGGTACGCCGATTTCTGCCGTGGTCGCTGATCGCTCGAAAGCACGGCCCTCCTGCGGAAATCGCGTGCCCTTTTGCTCCGTGTGTGGGCAGTCAGACCAAAAGTCTTGGACTGCATAGATCTTCCTCTCAGTCCAGTCTCAGCCAGATAGTGCACAGTTTGGCTAACAACTTTGCTATCCAGTCGAAGGAAAAAAATACTCCATGAATAACCACCCGCTGTACTCGCGGTACAGACAAGACCATCCATTAAATCCGAACCAGCCTGTAGCACAACAGTATTCGGGGAAGCCCTACGATTGGCGCTACGCCACTCAGGCGCCCCAGCCGCCCTATGATCCGCCGACTGCGCCGATTCGTGTGGTGCGCAAGCGTTCCCGGGCCGGCATGGTCGCCGGAGCCGCGGCGGTTGCCGTTGTGTCCGCGGGTGTCGGTGTCGGTGTGATGGCGATCACCAACCAGCCTGACCATCCTGCGGCCCCCCACGCGCCGCACCGGCGGCATCGGCACCTAGCCAACCCGTCGTCCCGGCCGCCGCACCGCCGGCCGGTTCGGTCGAGCAGGTCGCCGCGAAGGTGGTGCCCAGCGTGGTGAAGCTGCAGATCGACATGGGACAGGGCAGCGAATCGGGTTCCGGCATCGTGCTGAGCTCCGACGGGTTGATCCTGACCAACAACCATGTCGTGGCCGCGATCAGCGGACCTGCCGAAGGCCAGGCGATGCCGAGTGGTCTCGGCGGGCTGGACGATCAGGACACGCCCGGTGGCCCCGGAATCCCCGGTGGCCAGGGAATGCCCGGCGGAGATGCGCAGGCAACCGTGTCCTTCTCCGACGGCCGCACGGTGCCGTTCACCGTGGTCGGTACCGACCCGGCCGATGACATCGCTGTTGTTCGGGCCCAAGGTGTTTCGGGTCTGACCCCAATCACACTGGGGTCGTCGAAGGACCTGAAGGTCGGGCAGAATGTGGTGGCCATCGGCTCGCCGCTCGGGCTGCAGGGCACGGTGACGACGGGCATCATCAGCGCCCTCGACCGTCCCGTCACGACCGGCGACGCGAGCACCGGCCAGCATTCGGTGATGGACGCGATCCAGACCGACGCGGCGATCAACCCGGGCAACTCCGGCGGCGCGTTGGTGAACATGAACGGCGAGCTGATCGGCGTGAACTCGGCGATCGCGTCACTCGGGGGTGGGCAGGATTCCGCGGGCGCGCAGAGCGGCTCGATCGGACTCGGCTTCGCGATCCCGGCTGATCAGGCCAAGCGCATCTCAGACGAATTGGTTTCCACGGGCACCGCGACGCACGCGTCGTTGGGCGTGCAGCTCGGTGACGACGCGCGCGCTCACGGGGCCGCAGTCGCCGGGGTGGTCGCCGACGGTCCGGCCGCGGCCGCAGGTCTGCCGAGCGGGGTCGTGGTCACCAAGGTCGACGACCGTCCGATCGAAAGCGCCGATGCGCTGGTCGCGGCGGTGCACTCGAGGGCACCAGGAGACCACGTGACGCTGACGTATATGGACGCGTCCGGCGCCTCCCAAACCGTGCAGGTCACCCTCGGCCAGGCGCAGGCGTGACCAACGTCTAGCCGAGCGCGGCTAGTGTCGTGAGTCGTTAATTCGTGACCAGAACCCACACCTGGATGCGTCAACTCAACGCCGACAACACTCAACGCCGACAACATGGGTACGGGGATCCAGACCCGCAACAACTCCCGCCCCCTTCGCGTGGGCCACGACCGCCCGATCACATAGGGAAATCCGTCGGCAACCACGGCAGACGAATCACGAATCACGACAGTAGCGCCGAAATTGCACTCAGGGCTGTTGGCGGTGTGCAGCTCGATTAACGACCCTGCGTGCAATCTCGCCGCTAGGTAGCGCAGCCGGTGTAGGTCAGGTCAGCTCGACCCCAAGTCCACCTACATCTCTCGCCAACTACTGCGCATGAATTAACGACTCACGACACTAGACGTTCTCCTTGGCCCATTCCGCCATGCGCCGGTCCCGCTCCTCGGGTGAGACGTCCTCGACGCGGGTCATCACCGTCCAGCGCTGGCCGATGGATCGAGGAGCGACGCGAACCGGTCGCCGGTGACGAAGGTCGGCGCCGGTTCGCGGATGGTGGCGCCTGCCTTCTCAGCGCGCGCCACCACGCCGTCGACGTCCTCGCAGTACAGCGTCACCGAATGACTCCGGACTCGGTTTCACACTCATGCCCTCAGCCTGGTGAACGGGCCGCCGCGCAGGATTGGAATTTTGGGTCAGCTGTAGAGCTCTTCGAACCGCTCGATCGAGCGCTCGATGTCGCCCTTGACCAACCGGGCGGCGGTCGCGCCGATGGGCCCGAACAGCGGCCTGCCGCCCAGCTCGATCTTCACGGTGAAATCGCAGCCGGACTTTGTCGGCTTGACGGTCATCCGCAGTCCGTACTTGGTGCCGCCGACGCCGTCGCCCTTGATTGCCAGCAGGCGTGGCACATCCATCTCTTGCACCGTCCAGGTGACGCGATTGCGCATCCCCTTGACGCCCGCGACGCCGACGAGCTTCGTGCCGACTTCGAGCTCGTCGGGGAGCTGACACCGCCAGCCCTGGTGCATCTTCAGCCAGTCGCCCAGCGTCGAGAAGTCCGACACGTGCTCCCAGGCGTCATCCGGTGACATCGACAGACTGCGGGACAGCTCGAGTTTGGCCATCTGCGAATCGTATTAGGTAGCGATTTCTGCCAGCCACCGATCAATTACTGCCATCGGAATTATCCGTCTGACCTCTGTGTTTACGCATTCAGAGGGCCCGCCAAAGAGCCCAAAGAGAAACGAAGAAGGCACCAAAATGAAGAAGTTCGGATTCGCATCGATCGCCGCAACCGGCCTAGCGGCCGCGATCCTCGGCTTCGCCGCCCCGGCCCAGGCCGACGTCATCCACAACAACTGGATCCACGACATCCAGCCCACCGTGAGCGTGCCGCATGTCGACATGAGCGTTCAGCACAGCCGCTGACGACTACACAAGAGGGCACCCGGAAACGGGTGCCCTCTTTTCATGGCCAGGGAATGATCGCGCGTTAGCCCGGCGGTGTGTCAGGCGCACCAGTGCACCGAAGGCTCGCGGTGGTGTGCCAGGTCGGGTCGTCTGTTCCGCCCTCGCCGGTCCCCGACTTCCGTTCGATGCTGGGCAGCACGCCGGGCGAATACGCCGGCGCGCACGGCGGCTAGGCCGTTACGCTGCCGCGAGTGGACTCCACCGACCTGGCCTTCACCGGCGCAGCGGAGCAGGCGCGCCTGCTCGCCGCAGGCACGATCACCGCGCCCGGCCTGCTCGACCTCTACCTAGAGCGCATCGCCCGACTGGACCCTGTACTGCGGGCCTACCGGGTGGTGATGGCCGATTCCGCGCGCCGGGAGGCGGCCGCCGCACAGGCCCGGCTCGATTCCGGTGAGCGGCTGCCGCTGCTCGGCGTTCCGGTCGCGATCAAGGACGACGTCGACGTCGCGGGGGAGGTGACGACATACGGCAGCGCCGCATACGGGCCTGCGAAGACGAACGACGCGGAGGCGGTTCGGCGGCTGCGAGCGGCGGGAGCCGTCATTCTGGGCAAGACCGCGGTGCCGGAGATGATGATCTGGCCGTTTACCGAGACGGTGGAATTCGGTGCGACGCGCAATCCGTGGGACACCAACAGGACGCCGGGCGGAAGCAGCGGCGGCAGCGGTGCGGCGGTCGCTGCTGGCCTGGCGTCGATGGCTCTAGGCTCGGACGGAATGGGATCGATACGGATCCCCTCGACATGGTGTGGACTGTTCGGAATCAAGCCGCAGCGCGACCGGGTTTCGCTCGCGCCGCACGATGGCGCGTGGAACGGCCTGTCCGTCAACGGTCCGATGGCCAGGACCGTCGAAGATGCCGCAGTGTTCCTGGACGTGACGGCGGCGACGCCCGCCGAGGAGAGTTTCGTCGCGGCGGCCGTCCGTGAGCCGGGGCGCTTACGAATCGCGTTGAGCACCAAGGTTCCTCCGCTTCTGACGGCGAGGGTCGGCAAGGCCCAGCGGAGGGCGGTCGACGAGGCTGGGGCGCTGCTGCGCGAGCTCGGCCACCACGTCGTGGCGCGTGACCCCGACTACCCGACCGGCGCGGTGTACGGCCACCTGCTTCCGCGCTACTTCCGCGGCGTCTACGACGATGTACAGGCGCTGCCACACAAGGAGCGTCTGGAGAGGCGGACCCGCAGCTTCGCGCGGATCGGCGGGCTGCTCACCGATCGCCGGATGGCTTCGATCCGTGAAGCGGAAAACGAACTGGCCCAGCGTGTTCTGTCGATCTTCGACGACGTCGACGTGGTGGTTACGCCGGGGACGGCGACGGGCCCATCTCGAGTCGGCGCTTACCAGAGACGCGGTGCCGTCACGACCCTCGCGATGGTCGCCGCCCGGGTGCCGTTTCAGGCCATGTTCAACGGAACCGGACAGCCCGCCGCGGTGGTGCCGTGGGGCCTCGACGGCGACGGGGTGCCGACGTCAATCCAATTGGTGGGCAGACCGTTCGACGAGGCGACGCTGCTGACGCTTGGTGCGCAGATCGAGAAGGCGCGCCCGTGGGCGCACCGTCGGCCGCCGGTCTCGTAATCCCGCAGGAGCAGTCAGCCGATGGCCTCTCGCCAGGCGCGCAGCTTGTCGTCGCGGGGGATGGTGTGTTGCGAGCTCGTCGAGGGCAGCTGTCGGCGGTCGACCGCTCCGGCGTCGACCAGTCGCTCATAGGTCCGCGCGGCAGTCGTGCCGTTGAAGAGAACCCGCGTCAGTGACGGATTTCGGGCAAACAGTCCGGCAAAGTCGTTGACCACCATGCTCTTCGGCTCGATCTTGGAATCCGAACTACCTGCTCGGCGGCAGCTGCGAAGTACGTCCCAGAGCGCCACTCCGTTGGATTGCAGTGCCGCTAACCGCTTTTCGTATGGCGCTGTCATGTCGAAGCCGAAGATGTCGCTCATGATCCGCCAGAAGGCGTTCTGCGGGTTGGCGTAGTACTGCTCCTTGGCCAGAGAGATCACGCTCGGGAACGACCCGAGGATCAGTACCCGCGCGCGGTCGTCGATGACCGGTGGCAGACCCTCCAGCAGCGGCTCTGTCATATCAACAGGTATACGTTGAGGCGTGGCCGACGACATCGATAATGAAGCTATCGAGGCTTCGGGACTGCTCGACGGTCTCGACGGGGTCGCCCGGGCCGAACGCGCCGAGTTGGTCCAGTGGTTGCTCGGCGAGGGATTCACCGTCGAACGCATCCGCGCGGCGCTGGCGCCCATGCTGCTGCCCGCAGGCCGCGTCCTCGGCGACGACGGCGTGTTGGTGTCCGCGCGGCAGATCTGCGACGAGTGCGGAATCGACGCGGAACTCTTCGGGGCAATGCAGCGGGCACTGGGCTTGCCGCGCGTCGACGATCCGGATGCCCGGGTGTTGATTCGGGCCGATGCAGAGGCCGTGGCGCGCGTGCAGATCTTCCTTGACGCGGGATTCACGCGTGATCAGATGATCGCCGTGTCCAGGGTGCTCGGACACGGTTTGGCGCAGACCGCCGAGGTGATGCGACAGGTCGTGCTGGAGTCCGTAATAGAACCGGGCGCAACGGAGTTGCAGATCGCCAAGGCCTATGGAGAACTGGTGCGGCAGGTTGCGCCGCTGCTCGGACCGATGGTCGAGGACGTGCTGCGGCTGCAGCTGCGTCACACGCTGGAGACCGAAGCGGTCAACGTCACCGAGCGTGCGACGGGCAGTCTTCCCGGGGCGCGCGAGGTGACGGTTTGTTTCGCGGACCTCGTCGGCTTCACCCCGCTGGGCGAGGCGGTGCCACCCGAGGAGTTGGAGGGTCTTGCGAGTCGGTTGTCCGTCCTCGCCCGTGACGTCGCATCGCCACCTGTGCGGTTCATCAAGACGATCGGCGACGCGGTGATGTTCGTGAGCACCGAGTCCGCCCCATTGCTGCACGCCGCCCTCGAGTTGGTAACCGCCGCAGAAAGAGCCGACCTCCCACAGTTGCGCGTAGGGCTCGCTGCAGGCAAGGCGGTCGGGCGCGCAGGCGATTGGTTCGGCAGCCCGGTCAACGTGGCCAGTCGGGTGACCGCAGTCGCGCGACCCGGATCGGTGTTGGTCGCCGAATCGGCGCGCGACGCTATCGGTGATACCGACGAGTTCTCCTGGTCTTTCGCCGGGGCACGGCACCTCAAAGGGGTCAGCGGCGACGTGAGGCTGTTCAGGGCGCGGTCGCCCGAGTGAAGCGGCGCAGCCGCAGGCTGTTGCTCACCACGAACACTGAGCTGAAAGCCATTGCAGCACCGGCGATCAGCGGGTTGAGTAGGCCGATTGCGGCCAGCGGTAGTGCCACGACGTTGTAGGCGAACGCCCAGAACAGATTGCCCTTGATGGTGCGCAGCGTCGCGCGGGACAGCCGAATCGCGTCGGGTGCGGCGCGTAGATCTCCGCGCACCAGTGTCAGATCCGAGGCCGCGATCGCGACGTCGGTGCCGGTGCCGAGCGCCAGGCCGAGATCGGCCTGCGCCAGAGCGGCGGCGTCATTGACGCCGTCGCCGACCATCGCCACCACCCTGCCCTCGCCCTGCAAACGCTTGATCTGGTCTACCTTTTCGGCGGGCAGCACCTCGGCGAACACCTCGTCGATGCCGAGCTGCCGTGCGACAGCGGATGCCGCACGCTGGTTGTCGCCGGTCAGCAGGATCGGCGTCAGGCCGAGGCCGCGGAGTTCGTCGACCGCGGCACGCGAGGTCTCCTTGATGGTGTCGCCGACGACGATGACCGCGCGGATCTCGCCGTCGACGGTCAGCCAGACCGCGGTCTTTCCGTCGGACTCCGCGTTCTCCGCTGCGCCGCGAAGTGCGTGAGGGGCCTCCAGCAACCACTTTTCGCATAGCCAGTTGTAGCGCCCGGCGGCGAGCTTGCGCCCGTCGACGATGCCGTTGACGCCGCTGCCGCCGTGGTTTTCGAAGCTCGTGACGGGTGGCAGCGGTCCGGCCTCGGCGGCATGCGCTGCGATCGCTCGCCCGATCGGATGTTCCGACGCGTGCTCGAGAGCGCCTGCCAGCCGGAGCATCTCGGTGCTGGACGCGTCGTCGTCGGCGTGCACCGATGTGACCGACATCCGGCCGGTGGTCACCGTGCCCGTCTTGTCGAGCACGACGGTGTCGATCCGTCGGGTCGACTCCAGTACCTGCGGCCCCTTGATCAGGATTCCCAATTGCGCGCCACGTCCCGTTCCCACCAGCAGCGCCGTCGGCGTGGCCAGACCGAGCGCGCATGGGCAGGCGATGATCAGCACGGCGACGGCCGCCGTGAAGGCAGCGGCGGCCGACGCGCCGAGCAGCAACCAGGCGGCCAGAGTCAGCAGCGACAGCCCGATGACGATCGGCACGAACACAGCCGACACGCGATCGGCCAGCCGCTGCACATCGGCCTTGCCGCTTTGCGCCGCGGTGACCAACAGCGCCATCTGTGCGAGTTGCGTGTCGGAACCGACGCCGGTTGCCCGGATCTCCAGCCGTCCGCCCACGTTGACTGTCGCGCCGACGACGCTGTCGCGGGGACCCACCTCGACGGGGACGGGTTCGCCGGTGAGCATCGACGCATCCACCGCCGACGTGCCCGATACCACCACCCCGTCGGTGGCGATCTTTTCGCCGGGCCGCGCCACGAAGACGTCTCCGACTGCGAGTTGGCTTATGGGAATACGGGTTTCGGTCGCGTCGCCCCGCAGCACGGCGACATCCTTGGCGCCCATGTCAAGCAGAGCGCGTAGCGCAGCGCCGGACTGCCGTTTGGCGCGCGCCTCCAAATAGCGCCCGGCAAGGATGAAGGTGGTGACCGCGGCGGCGACCTCCAGGTAGAGGTGTGCTCCGCCGCCGTCGTTCGGCAGCAGGCTCATGGTCATCTTCATGCCGGGCATGCCCGCGTCGGTGAAGACCAGCGCCCAGAGCGACCACAGATAGGCCGCGGCCACACCGACCGAAACCAGCGTGTCCATCGTCGCGGCGCCGTGGCGCAGGTTGGCCAGCGCTGCGCGGTGGAACGGCGACGCTCCCCACACCGTCACCGGTGTTGCGAGAGCCAGGGCCAGCCACTGCCAGTAGTCGAATTGCAGCGCGGGAACCATCGACAGCAGAACCACCGGCACACTGAGCGTCGCCGAAACCAGCAGCCGTCGCCGCCACGACGTGCTCGCATCGGAGTCCTCAGGCGCTGCAGGCTCGTCGACGCGCGCGGGTAGCGTCGCGGTATAGCCGGTTTCTTCGATCGTGTTAACCAGGTCCTGCGGGGTGACGCTGTCGGGAAAGTCGACGGTGGCCTGTTCGGTGGCGAAGTTGACCGTCGCGACGACGCCGTCGACCTGGTTGAGCCGTTTCTCGACCCGGGCCGCGCACGATGCGCACGACATCCCGCCAACCGCGAGGGTGAGTTCGCGCCGGTCAGCGGCATTGGCGGTGGAGGTCACCTTGCCACTTTATACCCATAGGGGGTATAGGTAAAGGTGACGACGAAGGGATGACCACAGTGTGGAAGCGAATGATTCTGATCGGCGCAGGCGCCCTTGCGGCGCTTGTGGTGTCGGCCGGCTGTAGCGGCGGCGATTCCGGCGCACAGCACCCGGCCGACCACAGCTCATCGGCCACTGCGGCGCCGAGCGCCGAAGCCCACAACGACGCGGATGTCTCGTTCGCCCAGCAGATGGTCCCGCACCACGAGCAGGCGATCACCATGAGCGACATCCTGCTGGGCAAGCACGGCATCGATCCCCGCGTCACCGGTCTGGCCACCGAGATCAAGGCGGCGCAGGGGCCGGAGATCAAGCAGATGCAGGACTGGCTGAGCCAGTGGGGCAATCCACCGATGTCGTCCATGGCTCCTGGCGAAGACCACAGCGGCCACGACATGGAAGGTATGTCTGGCGACGCGATGGGGCTGATGTCGCAAGAGCAGATGACCGCGCTGACGAACGCCCAGAGCGTCGAAGCGGGCAGGTTGTTCCTGTCCGGCATGATCACCCACCACGAGGGCGCAATTGCGATGGCGCAGAACGAGATCAAGCAAGGACAGTTCCAGCCCGCCGTCGCCCTCGCGCAGTCGATCGCGACGAGCCAGCACCAGGAGATCGACACCATGAAGGGCATCCTGGCGACGCTGTAGCGTCGTCGCCGTGCGCGTTCTCGTACAACGGGTCTCGTCGGCGTCGGTAACGGTCGACGGCGAAACCGTCGGCGTTATCGAACCGGAACGCCAAGGTCTGCTCGCCCTTGTCGGAGTCACCCACGACGACGACGCACCCAAAGCTGCGCGGATGGCCGAAAAGCTCTGGCAATTGCGCATTCTCGACGACGAGAAATCGGCGGCCGACGTCAACGCGCCCATCCTGGTCGTCAGTCAGTTCACTCTGTACGCCAACACCGCAAAGGGCAGACGACCGACCTGGAATGCGTCCGCTCCCGGCGCGGTCGCCGAACCGCTGGTGACCGCATTCGCGGATGCACTGCGTCACCTCGGCGCGCACGTCGAGACCGGCGTCTTCGGCGCGCACATGCAGGTCGCACTCGTCAACGACGGTCCAGTCACCGTCCTGCTGGAGCTGTGATTACTGAGTTGCCGGGAATGAGCCCAGCAAATACCTGATTCGCTAAATGGATAGGTGAATCTTATAGGGCTCACCAAAAGTCATCAATGAATTCAGCTGTGAAATTCCCGTGAGTAAACATCGGGTAAGCATTGCATTTACTGTGAAGAAAATACTGACACCCAAGACTGTGAATCCACGCTCAAAGATGGAAATTCGCACCCGTGTGCTCTCTGACCAGTGAAAAGCTGTCGAGATTCGTTGCCGATGCAAATACTCGGAAGTTGCTTGCGAGAATTCTTGTCAAGTTCATCATCGAATCCTCGGCGAGTTATAGGTTGATCGCGAAAAAATATGTTGATCGCGAAATCTCCCGCGAACATTCGGATTCGGCTGCTCAACATTCGTGTGTAGTTACCGAGCAGCCAATTGACTCCAGCATCAACTGTAGGAGGGCATCGATGTATAAGCATCCGAAGATTGGCCAGCGCGCTGCTCGGCGGCGGGACTCAGGCAGGCGGGCTCGTCCGCTGCTGGCAACCACGACCGTGTTCGGAGGGGCAGGAATCGTGGTGGCTGCCCCTGCCGTGGCGTTGCTGGCCGGTGCCCCCCAAGCAAGCGCTCAGCCGCCCTCACTCTGCTCGCTTCTGTCGTCGTGCAGCACTGCCGCGGACACAACCGGATCGGCCGCCGTTACGAGCCTGATCGGTTCGGCGGCGGCGCCGAATGCGGGAGCTGCCTTCGGAAGCCTCCTCACGTCCATAACCGATAGCCCACTCTTGGACATCGCCGGCCAGATCCCGATTCTCAACGACTTCGTCGGCAACGGCGCCGACGGTACCGCGAGCCACCCCGACGGTTACAACGGGGGAATCCTCATCGGTAATGGCGGCGACGGTTATAGCCCCACCACCCCGGGCGCCAACGGAGGTAACGGCGGCAACGGCGGGATGGTGCTCGGTAGCGGTGGCCGCGGCGGTGACGGCGCCAACGCGATCGCCGCAACGGGCGATGTCACCGGCGGGAATGGCGGCAACGGCGGTAACGCCGGGTCCTTGGGCGGCAATGGCGGCCGCGGAGGTAACGGCGGCAATGCCGTAACCGGCGACGAGGACCCCAGCACTTCCGGTGGCGGCGATGCGACCGGTGGCGCGGGCGGTGCAGGCGGCACCGCCGGGATGAACGGCACCGGTGGACGCGGCGGCAACGGCGGCGACGCGACCGGTGAAGCAAAGCAGCTCAAAACGAGTGCCGGCGGTACTGTCGTCGCGACTCAGTTCACCCCGAACACGGTGACCGGCGGTGCGGGCGGTGCCGGCGGCAGCGGCGGCGCTGGCGGCGGAAATGGCGGTGCCGGCGGCAGTACCGTCGCCGACGGCGGCACCTCCATCGCAGGAAGCGGCGGGGCCGGCGGCTCGTCGACCGGCGGGCCCGGTGGCAATGGCGGCGTGGGAGGCGGCGCAGGGGCGTTTAACGAATTCAACTTGAACGGCACGATCTCGACGCCGGTCGGCGGTGATGCGATCGGCGGTGATGGCGGCGCCGGTGGGTTCTCGTACGGCGGCCCCGGCGGCAATGGGGGTGCCGGCGGTCCCGCCTTAGCGATGACTGGCGACGCGACGGCAGGTGACGGCGGCGCGGGCGGAGCGTCTGTGGGGAAGGCCGGCGCGGGCGGCGCCGGCGGCGAAGCGATCGCTGCCGCTCGCGCCGCCAGTTTCAATTCCGCCAACGGTGACGTCGGACCCCTGGAGAAGGGCGTTGCCACCGGCGGCAACGGAGGCGCAGGCGGCGCCGGAATCATCGGAGGCTCAGGCGGAGCGGGCGGAAAGGGCGGAGCAGCGAACAGCGGCGGCCCCTTTGGCAGTACGCTGCCGTTCCCCATTAGAACCGGTCCCAACGGCAACGTCACGATCGACCCCGACGGCGTTGTCGACTTTGGCACCAATGGGACGACGGCGACCGGTGGCAACGGCGGCCGCGGCGGTGACGGCGGTTCAGCCGGCGGATCCGGCGGCCGCGGCGGCGCTGGAGGGCGGGGCACTGTCTTCAACCCGAACCCGATCGGCCCTTCCGCAGGCGGCCGCGGAGGTGACGGCGGTAACGGTGCTCCTGGCGGTCCCGGCGGCAACGGCGGAACCGCCACCGGTGGAACCACCCACACCAACGGGCCTTCCGGTACCAACGGAACGTAGCCCTGATTCCGGTCGTTCTGCCGATCGCTTGATGACCTACGCGGTGCTGGTGATCTGGATGCCCTCCGACGGCTGGACGATCACGAACCCCTGCCCGTAGAACGAAACCTGAACTGCCTCACCGGAACCACGGCCGATCAACGCGCCGGCCTTGAAGCTGGTCTTCAGCTGTGTCTGCAGGTTCGCCGACAGCTGATCGACGTGCCCGAGTTCGTCAGGTTCAGCAGATGGGCGTCGTGCGCCATCTCGCCGGTCAGTGCCTTCTTGATGAACTTCGAGGCGCCCCAGCCCACGATTCACTCCTTCGTGGGGCGGCCGCGCGGCGATCGCCGCCATAGACGCTGCCGATACTATGCCGTGCCCTGCAAAACACTGGCATCCTTAATGCATGGCTAAGGAAATCGACCGGGTGCGTGCGCAGAGCGCCGTGGCGGTCATCAGGCAGCACCCGGGCATGGTGCTGTTCGCGGCTTCGCCGGCGATCATTGCGCTGGCCGCCGTGTGGTGGTTGTTCGGTGCGGGCTGGGCCGCGCTGCTGATGGTGGGGATGGTCCTCGGCGGGGGAGCCGCCGTCCTGATGAAGCGTAAGTAGGCGTCACCGGAACTTCGTCTGTTCGCTTGGGGTGAAAGCCGTCCTATCTGGGTTGTAACGGTGTAATCATGTAATCATGAGACAACATCACGCACATGGCCGACGGTCGGGCCGCCCAGGCGGCTGGCAACAGGCCGACCAACCAGATGCCGGCGACGCCGCCGAGTGGTTCGCAGGCCGCCTGCCCGACTGGTTCGAGGGCGACCCCACCGTCGTCGTCGACCGCGAGGAGATCACCGTCATCGGCCGGCTGCCCGAGCCAGAGGGCGAGCAGAGTGAAGCGCGGTCGTCGGGCCGGGTGTCCAGGTTCCGCGAGGAGACCAGGCCCGAGCGGATGCGCATCGCCGACGAGGCGCAGGACAAGTACGGGCGCAAGGTTTCCTGGGGTGTCGAAATCGGGGCGGTTGGCGACGACAAATATGAGCGAATCCTGTTCACCCACATCGCCGTTCCGGTGATGACGCGGCTACGGCAGCCGGAGCGTCAGGTACTCGACACTCTCGTCGACGCCGGTGTGGCGCGCTCGCGCTCTGACGCGCTGGCCTGGTCGGTCAAGCTGGTCGGGGAGCACACTGAGGAGTGGCTGACCAAGCTGCGCGACGCAATGCGCAACGTCGATGATCTCAGGTCCGAGGGGCCGCAGGTTTAGCGCTCGCCGACGCGTTCGACGCCGACGTACGCCGAGCTCAACGCGGAGGTCTGCGACAGCGGGTCGATGCGACTGCCGTCGATGAGCAGGTTGCGGTTAGTGCCGAACGACTCCGGCGCGCCGCCGCCGCGGGGATCGAAAATCCTTGAGCCCCAGCCATGGTCGATCACGACGAGGCCGCGCCGCGGACGGTCGCTGATCGCGGCCGCGAGTTCGATCTCGCCGACGGGGGAGAACACCCTGACCTGATCGCCGTCGGCGATGCCCAGATCGGCGGCGTCCTTCGCGTTGATGATCACGTCGTTGCCCTTGCCGGACCGGTGCAGTCCGGGAAGCTCGTTGAGCCAGGAGTTCATCGACTGGCGATTGCGCCGGTTTCCGAGCTGGAACGGGTAACCCTCCGGCGCCTGAGGGTGCGGTTCGGCAAGCAACTCGTGAGTGCGCGCGACGAACTCGGGCGGTGCCGCGTGGATCAGCTTGTCATCAGTGCGCAGCGCGTCCTTGAAGTGGCCGAATTCGCGAGGGCCCAGCACCATGCCGTGCGGGTGGTCCATCAGATCACGCCATCTGAGCCTGCGCCCGTTGAACTTTCGGGACATCGCCACGAAGAGGCGATCGAGCCAGTGCGGACCGAATGCGAGGGCTGGCCGACGGGTCACCGCGGCCACTCGTCGGGTGGTCTTGATGAGACCGTTGAGGCCCTTCGCCCCGAACAGCGGCTTGCGCATGGCGATCGCGAGGTCGACGAAGATCTGCCACTCCTCCCGCGCCCCTGGCGGCGGCTCGACGGCTTTTACGCCGTATTGCACGAACGGTTCGTCGTGCATGTTGCTGGTGAACGCCAACAGGTCGTTGCGTTCCAGCCAGTGCGCCGCGGGTAACAGCCAGTGCGCGTGCCGGTGACTCTCGCGCTGCACGAGATCGATGACCACCAGTAGATCCAGCTGCTGCAGCGCCTTGTCGAGTTTCGCGCCGTCGGGACCTGAGACCACCGGGTTTCCGCAGTTGATCAGCATTGCCCGGATCTGGCCGTGGCCGGGCGTGGTTATCTCATCGGGCAGCTCGGCAAGCGCGTGTGCGCCTGCGACCATGTCGCGGCCGGCGACGCGGCTGATGTGGGGCTTGGTCTTGGCCAGCTCGGCCAGCCGCAGCGCATCGAAATAGCCCCGCTCGAAGCGGCGTCCGCCCGGCCGGTCCATCCGGCCCGTGATCACGTTCAAGACGTGGCCCAGCCATTCAGCCACCGTGCCCGCGGAATGCAGTGACACCCCGGTGCGGGTGACCACCATCGCGCCGCGGGCGGCGGCGAAGTCACGTGCGATCCGCTCGATCTCGCTGCGGTCGATCCCGCAACGCGCCGCGAGGTCGTCGACGTCCGCTTCAGCGACCAACCGACGCAGGTCCGGCACGCCGATTGCGAGTTCTGCGCAGTCCGGTCCGTGCTCGAGGCCCTCCTCGAGGATGACTTTGACCATCGCGAGCAGCAGTGCCCAGTCTTGGCCGGGCCGCACCGCCACGTGAACGTCGGCCTTCTCCGCAGACTCGGTCCGCAGAGGATCGACGACCACGATCGTCGCCCCCTTCTTCTGCCGGTCCAGCGCCCTGCGCCAACCCCCGGGCACCGTCTCCAGCCAGTTCCACGCGCTGACTGCGGGATTCGTCCCGACCAGAAGGAAGTAATCGCAGTTGTCGACGTCGGAGACCGGCACCATGAGCGCCGACCCGTACATCGCCTCGGCCACCACGTGCAGCGCATTCTGGTCCACCGAGCCGACGGCGAAGCGGCTCTGCGTACCGACCGCATCCATCCAGGCGTTCATGAACATCACGTTCGACGACGAGTGACCGGACGGGTTGCCGTAGTACGCGCCGATCGCATCGGGTCCATCCGCATCGATCAACGCGTTCATCCGCGCCGCGATGTCGGCGATCGCCTCGTCCCAGCTCGCCTCGACATAGGTATCGCCCACCCGGCGCATCGGGTTCAGGATCCGGCGGGGATGCTCGACCAACTGGCCCGCGGTCCTGCCCTTTGCGCAGAAGTCCTGCCAGGTGTGGGGGTTCTGCTTGTCGGGCGAGATCTTCGCGACGCGGTTGTCCTCGACCGTGACCTCGATGCCGCAGGAAGCCAGGCAGTACCGGCAGAACGTATGCGCCGTCCTGGTACTCATGAAGACATAGTGCCCGACCTGCTCTGCCGTGGGTGCTGTTAAGCGGATCGCCTAGCGACACCCGTCGCGCCTACGCCTGCGCCATCGACCAGTACTCGCCCCGCCGCGCCAACAATTCCGCATGGCTGCCCCGTTCGACGATCCTGCCCTCCTCCATCACCAGGATCTGGTCGGCATCCCGGATGGTCGACAGCCGGTGGGCGATGATGAAGCTGGTCCGGTCGCGGCGGAGCTCGACCATCGCGTGCTGGATCAGCAGCTCCGTACGGGTGTCGACCGAGCTGGTCGCCTCGTCGAGGATCAGCAGCTGCGGCCGCGCCAGAAACGCCCGGGCAATGGTGATCAGCTGCTTCTCGCCCGCGCTGATGTTGCCGCCGTCGTCGCTCACCCAGGTGTCGTATCCGTTGGGAAGCGTGTGCACGAACCGGTCGACGTAGGCGGCCCTGGCCGCGTCGATCACTTCGTCTTCGTCGGCGTCGGGCCTGCCGTAGGCGATGTTGTCGTAGATCGTGCCGCCGAACAGCCAGGTGTCCTGTAGCACCATGCCGATCCGCGACCGGAGCGAGTGGCGGCTTACCGTCGCGATGTCGACGCCGTCGACCAGGATCCGGCCCGAGTCCACGTCGTAGAACCTCATCAGCAGATTGACCAGCGTCGTCTTGCCCGCCCCGGTCGGTCCGACGATCGCGACCGTTCTGCCGGGCTCGGCCACCAGCGACAGCTCCTCGATGACCGGCGTGCCGGGCAGGTAGGCGAAGTTGACGTTGTCGAACTCGACCCGACCGCGTCGGCCATCGGGCGACCGCAGCACCGTGGGCTTGTCCGGCGCCTCCTCCTCGGCATCGAGCAGGTCGAACACCCGCTCCGCACTGGCCACCCCGGACTGAAGAGTGTTGTACATGCCTGCGACCTGGGTCAGTGGTTGGTTGAACTGGCGCACGTACTGGATGAACGCCTGGATGCTGCCCAACGTGATCTGGCCGGTCGCCACCTGGATGCCGCCCACCACCGCCACCGCGACATAGCTGAGGTTGCCGATGAACGTCGTGGCAGGCCCGACGAGGCCGGAGAAGAACTGCGCACCGAAGCTGGAGTGGTAGACGTCGGCGTTGCGCTCACGGAACTGCTCCTCCGCCAGCGCCCTGTGACCGAACGTCTTGACCAGATTGAAGCCGCTGTAGGTCTCCTCGATGTGGGCGTTGAGCCGTCCGGTGTTCGCCCACTGCGCGACGAACATGCGCTGTGAGCGGCGCGCGATCTCGCGGGTGACGAGAAGCGACAACGGCAGCGTGACAACGGTCAACAGTGCCAGCAGTGGCGAGATCGTCAGCATCATCACCAGCACGGCGACCACGGTCAGCAGCGACGTGAGCAGCTGGCTGATCGTCATCGACAGCGACGTCGAGATGTTGTCGACGTCGTTGGTGACCCGGCTCAGCACCTCTCCACGCTGCCGCGTGTCGAAGTACGACAGCGGCAGCCGGTGTAGCTTGTCCTCGACGTCGGACCGCAGTGCGACCATGGTCCGCTGCAGCACTACATTGAGCAGCCTGGCCTGAAGCCAAACCAGCAGCGCGGCAACCAGATACAGCGCAAGCGCCAACAGCAGCGTGCGGCCGACGGCGGCGAAGTCCACGCCATGGCCCGGGACCACGTTCATACCCGACAACAAGTCGGCGAAGGTGTTGTCGCCGCGGGCACGGGCGGCCGCGATGGCCTGCTCCTTGGTGAATCCGGCGGGCAGCTGACGGCCGATCACGCCGTTGAACAACAGGTCGGTGGCGTGCCCGAGGATCCGCGGACCGATGACGCCGATCGCGATGCCGGCAACGCCGAGCAGGATCACCGCCGCGGTCGGACCACGTTGCGGGGTCAGGCATTTGACGAGTCGGATGGCGGAGCCCTTGAAGTCGCGGGAGCGTTCGGTCGGCGCCTGCACCATCCCACGGATCGGCCGCCCCATCGCCCCGGTCACGGTCCGCTCCCGACGCCTGCGCCGATGCGTTGCGAATCGGCGAACTCGGCATAGGTGGGGCAGTCGGCGAGTAGAGACTCGTGCGTCCCCGTGCCAACGACCCGGCCGTCGTCGATGACGATGATCTGATTCGCGGAGACGACAGTTGAAATCCGTTGAGCCACAATGATGACGGTCGCGTCGGCTGACACCTCGCTCAGCGCGGACCGCACCCGCGCGTCGGTACGCACATCGAGGGCCGAGAACGCGTCGTCGAACAGGTAGACGGCGGGTCTGCGGATGACGGCGCGCGCGATCGCAAGCCGCTGCCGCTGCCCACCCGAGAAATTGATCCCGCCCTGCGCGACCCGCATGTCGAGCCCGTCGGCGTGGCTACGGACGAAACCGTCCGCGGATGCCACCCGCAGTGCTTCCCACATCTCGTCGTCGGTCGCGTCGGCCTTGCCGTAGCGCAGGTTGTCGGCGACGGTCCCGGAGAACAGGTAACCGCGTTGCGGCACTAGTCCGATCGCCGACCACAGCTGTTCGGTGTCGTACTCGCGCACATCGACACCGTCGACGCGCACTGACCCCGACGTGACGTCATACATCCGGCAGATCAGCGACACCAGCGTCGACTTGCCCGACCCCGTGGAGCCGACGATCGCGGTCGTCGTGCCGGGCTCGGCGGTCAGCGAAACATCCTGCAGCACAGGACGTTCAGCACCCGGATAGCTGAACGTGGTGTCCTGCAGGCTGATCGTGCCGTCGATTGTCGACGGACGGACGGGGTTGGGCGGGCTGGTGATCACCGGCTCGGTGGACAGCACCTCGGTGATGCGTTCGCCACACGCAGACGCACGTGGCAGCAGGATCAGGATGAACGTCGCCAGCAGCACCGCCATCAGGATCTGCATGAAGTAAGACAGAAACGCGATCAGCGAGCCCACCCGCATCTGGCCTGCGTCAATACGCAGCCCGCCGAACCAGATCAGCGCGACGCTGGAGATGTTGATCACCAGCGTCGTCACCGGCAGCATCAGCGCCTGCCAGCGGCCTGCGGTCAGCGCGGTGTCCGACAACGCGTGGTTCGCCTCGGCGAATCGGTTGCGTTCGAAGGGCTCCCGCGCGAAGGCGCGGATCACCCGGATGCCGGACAGCTGTTCGCGCATCACCCGGTTGATGCCGTCGATGAGCCGCTGCATGCTGCGGAAGATCGGCAACAGGTGCGACACCACCCAGTAGTTGGCGATCGCCAGTACCGGCACGCTGACGAGCAGCAGCCACGACAGTCCGGCGTCCTGGTGCACCGCCATGACGATGCCGCCGATCGACATGATCGGCGCGGTGACCAGCATGGTGCACGTCAACTGCACCAGAAGCTGGATCTGCTGGACGTCATTGGTAGTGCGGGTCAGCAGGGACGCGGTGCCGAAGCGTGCAGTCTCGGCGGCCGAGAAGCCGGTCACGTGGTGAAAGATCGCCGACCGCAGGTCGCGACCCACGCCCGTGCCGGCACGCGACCCGAAGTACACCGCCCCGACCGCACACAGGACCTGTAGTCCTGTGACGGCGAGCATCGTTCCGCCGAGTTCGACGATGGTCTCGATGTCGCCCTTGGCAACACCGTCGTCGATGATCGCGGCGTTGACCGTCGGCAGGTACAGCGAAGCCAGCGTGCTGATCACCTGCAGCACTGCGACGACAGTGAGCAGCCGGCGATACGGCCGCACATATTGCCTCAGCAGGGCAAGGAGCATCCAGCTACTTTCGCACACGGTCCTGTCCGGTTGCGGATGGACCGACCCGCCCGTCGACCGATGAAACGCCAGGTCAGGATCCTTCTCAGGATTGCCTAGGGTGGCTGCCGCTACAGTGTGCGCTGTGATCCCCAGCAACGCGAAGGTGCTGGCCGTGGCAGCTGCGGCCATGATTCCGGTGTTGGTGGCGTGCTCAAACTCCGAGCAGACATCGCCCGCCGCGCCGTCGAGCCCGCCAGCCGCGCAGGGTGTCAAGCACGGCCCGTTCTTTCCTCAGTGCGGCGGCATCAGCGACCAGACGATCGCCCAGCAGACCAGCGTGCCGGGGCTGGTCAACACCGCCCGCAACTCCGTCGGATGTCAGTGGCTGGCCGGCGGCGGCATCCTGGGACCGCACTTCTCGTTCACCTGGTACCGCGGCAGCCCGATCGGGCGTGAGCGCAAGACCGAGGAGCTGTCCCGCTCGAACGTGGAGGACATCAACATCGAAGGCCATAACGGATTCGTCGCAATGGGCGACGACCCGACACTGGGCAGCAATTTGTGCGAGGTCGGCATCCAGTACGACGATGACTTCATCGAGTGGTCGATCAGTTTCTCCCAAAAACCCTTCCCGGATCCATGTGACGTGGCCAAGGAGCTGACCCGTCAAACGATTGTCAACGCGAAATGACGGGCACAGTGCGCCGGATCGTCGCCGGAATCGTCGCCGTGCTGGCCGCGGTGACGATGCTGGTCGGGTGCTCGCGCACGGTTGAAGGTACGGCCGCCAAGGCGGGCGCGGGCGACGTGCCACGCAACGACAACTCCGAGAAGCAATACCCGAACCTGCTCAAGGAGTGCGAGGTCCTGACCGAGGACATCCTCGCCAAGACGGTCGGAGCCGATCCGCTGGACATCCAGAGCACGTTCGTCGGCGCGGTGTGCCGGTGGCAGGCGGCCAACCCCGGTGGCCTGATCGACATCACCCGCTTCTGGTTCGAGCAGGGCAGCCTGGACAACGAGCGCAAAATCGCCGACCAGCTCCAGTACAAGGTGGAAAGCCGTGCCATCGCGGGCGTTCCATCGATCGTCATGCACCCACAGGACGCTAATGGCGCGTGCGGCGTGGCCAGCGACGCAGGCGGCGTGGTGGGCTGGTGGGTCAACCCGCAGACGCCGGGGATCGACGCGTGTGGGATGGCGATCAAGCTGATGGAGCTGACGCTGGCTACCAGCTCTTAACGGGGTATGTGGAAAGTGACCAGGGCGGCGCTGCTCAGCGTCAGCTGGTCCCACGGTTTCGCAGTGCGTAACAGCGCGATCGCCGATGTCGGGAACTTCGTCGAGATGTGTTCGGCCGCAGTCTTGTTGCTGCCATCCGGAGTGGCGAGGCCGAGCGCGACCGACGACATCGCAGGCTCGTGGCCGATCACCAGCAGCGTCTCCACCTCCGGATCCACACCGTTGATCTCTTCGATCACCGCCCCCGGCGTCGCGTCGTACAGCCGTTCGACGTAGCTGACCGGCGCCTCGATGCGGGTTCGCGCCAGCGTCTCACGGGTGCGGGTGGCGGTCGAGCACAACACCGCGTCGACGGCCGGGGTGTTGGCGCGCAGCCAGTCGCCCACGAGTGCCGCCTCTCGCACCCCGCGCGGGGCCAGGGGGCGTTCGTGATCGGCCACCCCTGTCGGGTAGTCCGACTTCGCATGCCGAAGCAACAACAGCGTGCGGTAGCGGTCGGTCACCAGTTCACCGTAGGGCATGCCGATGCACGTCCCGGGAGTTGTCGGCGCACGGACCTACACTCGCCACACCTAGCAAAGAAGCAGGCGGGAAGGAGGGTTCGAGATGCGATTCGTGCACACCGCCGATTGGCAGCTCGGGATGACCCGGTACTTCCTCAACGGCGAGGCACAACCGCGATATTCGGCCGCCCGCCGCGACGCCGTCGCGGGTCTTGGGCCGCTTGCCTCCGACGCAGGGGCGGAGTTCGTGGTGGTCGCAGGCGACGTCTTCGAGCACAACCAGTTGGCGCCCCGAGTCGTCAGCCAGTCGCTTGAGGCGATGCGGGCCATCGGCGTCCCGGTCTACCTGCTGCCGGGCAACCACGATCCGCTCGACGCGTCGTCGGTGTACACCAGCGCACTGTTCTCCTCCGAATGCCCGGAAAACGTCACGGTTCTCGACCGGCCGGGCGTGCACGAAGTGCGACCGGGCCTTGAGATCGTGGCCGCGCCGTGGACCTCCAAGGCACCCACCGCCGACCTCGTCGCGGACGTGATCGCCGACCTGCCTGCCGACGGAACCACCCGAATCGTGGTGGGCCACGGTGCCGTCGACATCCTCGTCCCGGACAAGGACCGACCGTCGCTGATCGCGCTCGCGTCACTCGAGGCCGCGATCAATCGCGGCGCGGTGCACTATGTGGCGTTGGGCGACAAGCACTCTCGCATGCAGGTCGGCATGTCTGGCCGGATCTGGTATTCAGGGTCGCCCGAGGTCACCAACTACGATGACATCGAGCCCGATCCAGGTCATGTGCTGGTGGTCGACGTCGCCGAGGACGATGCGTGCCGGCCGGTCAGTATCGACGCGCGACGGGTGGGCCGTTGGCGGTTCGTGACGCTGCACCACTCGGTGGACAGCGGCCGCGACGTCGCCGACCTCGACATCAACCTGGACCTGATGCCCGACAAGGAGCGCACAGTGGTGCGGTTGGCGCTCACTGGATCGCTGACCGTGACGGACAAGGCCGCACTGGATGCCTGCCTGGACAAGTTCGCGCGGCTTTTCGCGGCGCTGGGCCTGTGGGAGCGGCAGTCCGAGATCGCGGTGATCCCGGCCGACGGCGAGTTCGACGATCTGGGCATCGGCGGTTTCGCCGCCGCGGCCGTCGACGAACTGGTGGCCGCCGCGCGCTCCGACGGTGAGGACGCCGATGACGCCAGGGCGGCGCTGTCGCTGCTGCTGCGTCTCGTCGACAGGGGTATCGCATGAGGCTGCACCGGCTGATCCTGACCAACTACCGCGGCATCACCCACCGCGAGATTCAGTTCCCCGACCACGGTGTCGTCGTGGTCAGCGGCGCCAACGAAATCGGCAAGTCGTCGATGATCGAGGCACTCGACCTGCTGATGGAGGCCAAGGACCGCTCGACGAAAAAGGAAGTCAAGCAGGTAAAGCCGACCCACGCCGACGTGGGTGCCGAGATCACCGCCGAGATCACCACGGGCCCTTACCGGTTCATCTATCGGAAGCGGTTTCACAAGCGCGCAGAGACACAGCTGACCGTGCTGGCTCCTCGTCGTGAACAGCTCACCGGGGACGAGGCGCACGACCGGGTTCGCGCGATGATCGACGAAACCGTCGATGTCGGCCTGTGGCAGGCGCAGCGCGTGTTGCAGTCGGCGTCGACCGCGGCGGTGGACCTGTCCGGATGCGATGCGCTGTCTCGGGCGCTCGACGTGGCCGCCGGTGAGGCGGTGCAGATGTCAGGCGCCGAGCCGCTGCTGATCGACCGCATCGACGCCGAATACCTGCGGTACTTCACACCCACCGGCCGTCCGACCGGCGAGTGGGCCACCGCGACGAAACGGATGACAGACGCCGACGACGAGGTGGCCCGGTCCGCGGCCGCGGTGGCCGAGGTCGACGATGCGGTCCGGACGCACGCCACGCTCACTGCCGAGCTGGCGCAACTCTCCGGCGAGCGCTCGGAGGCGGCCAACCGCCTGGTGACCGCGCGGACGACCGCCGAAGAGGTCGCCGCGCTGACCCAACAGCTCAAGCAGGCGGAGGTGGTCGCCGCGGCCGCCGGTGCGACGCTGGAAGCGTCCGTGTCGACGCTGACCGAGCGGCGCAGGCTGCGGGCCGACGTCGACGAGCGCACCGCAGCGATCGCCGAACTGGAAACCACTGCGGCACAAGCTCACGAGGAGGAGCTGACCGCGCACGACGTGCAGGAGGCCGCCGAGACGGCCGCCGAAGAGGCCCGCGTGGCGGTTCAGGCGAGCCAGCACCGCGTCGACGCCGCCCGCCTCGCCGTCGAGAGGCTGTCCGACCGCGACGAGTCCGAGCGTCTGTCGAACCGGCTGGCCAAGATCGACGTCGCACAGGCCGACGTCGAGCGCATCGAACGAGAACTCGCGGCGATCACGCTGACGGACTCGTCGATGCGGGACATCGAGAGCGCTGCCGCAGCTGTGGAGCGCGCCTCCTTGCAGGCCGAGTTAGCCTCTGCCCACATCGAACTCGTCGCCGTCGCCGACCTCGAAGTGCGGGTCGACGGCGAGGCTGTCACGCTGGACGCCGGCGGCACCTGGTCGGCGAACGCCACTACACCGACCGAAATCGACGTGCCCGGCCTGCTGACTGCGCGTGTGGTGCCCGGCGCCCCGGCTTCACACACCCAGGCCAAACTCGATGCCGCACAACAGGTCCTGACGACTGCACTCGCGGCTGTCAACGTCGACGACGTCGCGGCGGCGCGCGTCCTCGAACACCGCCGCCGAGAGCTACTGAGCGCACGCGACACGTCGACCGCGACCACCAAGGGCCTCATCGGTGACGATGACCTCGACGCATTACGGGCCCGGCTGACCGACCTCCGGGATGTCGACGCGGCCTGCGCCGCTGCCCGCGACCCGGCCGAACCGGCCGACACGGCGAGTGCCCGTGCCGAACTCGACGAAGCCACGGCCACCCACCAGCGGGCCATCGCCGACTGCGAGACGCACCGAAAGGTTGCCGAAGCCGCCGCAAAACGGCTGGGGGAGAGGGCGACACAGGCCAGCGTCGCGCGCGAGAAGTCGACGGCCTGCTACGCCGAGTTGACCGTCGGGCGCGATCGACTGGCACAGCAGCGTGCGACCGCAACCGACGACGAACTCCTCGTCAAGGCCGAGGCGGACATGGAGAAGGGCCGGCGCGCCACCGGGCTGGTCGCCGACCTGGGTGGCGAACTCGCCCGCTGCGCACCGGATACCGTCGCCGCCGACCTCGAAGAGGCAATGCGGCGCGTCGACGCACTGAGCGACCGCCACGACGAGGTCGCCGACGCCCTGCGTGAGGTCACCGCACAGCTGAAGGTGTACGGCACCGAGGGGCGCAAGTGCCAGCTTGACGCCGCCGAGACCGAACGCGAGCATGCCGAGGCCGAATACCTTCGGGTACACCGACGGGCGCGGGCCGCCCAGCTGCTGCGCTCGGTCATGACGCGACACCGCGACGCCACCCGGCTGCGCTATGTCGACCCGTTCCGCAATCAGGTTGAGCGGTTGGGCCGCATCGTGTTCGGCGACACCTTCGAGGTGGAGATCGACAGCCAGCTGCGGATCTGCAGCCGTACCCTGTCCGGCCGCACCGTTCCCTACGAGTCGCTGTCGGGTGGTGCGAAGGAGCAGCTGGGCATCGTCGCCAGGCTGGCGGGCGCAGCGTTGGTCGCCAAGGAGGACAGCGTGCCGGTCGTCATCGATGACGCGCTCGGCTTCACCGACCCGGACCGGCTGGTCAAGATGGGCGCGGTGTTCGACGCTGTCGGCGGCGACGGCCAGGTCATCGTGTTGACGTGCAGCCCGCAGCGGTACGACAGCGTCGGCGCCGCCCACCACATCGAGTTGAGCGCCTAGCCCAGGACCGCCAAACCCGGGTCCGCGATGAGCTGAAATCCGGTCCTCATGGCGTCGACCGCACCGCTGTCGCCGTCGAACTTCACCCGTCGCAGCGCGGCCTTGCGCTCCGCCACGGTGGCACCGACCCGGGCACTGATCAGGTCTGCTGCCGTCGCGGTCACCGTCACCGCGGGTTCGGCACGCGCAGCGGTGAGATTGCGGCCCCGCACAGCGAATTCGAAACGGCGGCCGTCGATGTCGACCCGGTAGCTGGCGTCCAGATCGGCGGCGCGCACCGGATCGAAGGCAAGCAAGATGCCTGCGAGAAAGCCGTTCAAGGGAGTGAGCGCGCTGTCGTCCGGTTCGACGAGATCCAGCCCGAACATCGCAATGGCCTGGATGACGGGCGGGACCTTTCGCCACCCGACATCGCTGAGGGTGTACACGGTGCGGGCGATCGGCGGCGGTAACTCGGTGCGGTCCACAAAGCCGGCCTCCTCCAATTCGCGAAGTCGGTCGGCCAGCAGATTGGTCGCGATGCCCGGCAACGTCGCGCGCAGATCGCTATATCGGCGGGCGCCGCCGATCAGTTCCCGGAGGACCAACAGAGTCCACCGCTCGCCGAGGATGTCCAGCCCACGGGCAATCGGACAGTTCTGCTTGTAGCTCTTCCGTGCGGGCACGGAGAAATTCTATCACGAGGACAAGTAAAACGTCTTATTGCTTGAAAAAGATGTCTAATGAGTTTACGGTTCAGTCATGACTGCACACCGCCTCCCCGTTTTCCGTGATCGTCCGACCGCTGCGCTGATCGTCATCTGTCTGAGCGTCTTCGTGATCAGCGTGGACGCCACCATCGTCAACGTGGCGCTGCCCACGCTGTCGCGCGAACTCGACGCCGGCACCGCACAACTGCAGTGGATCGTCGACGCCTACACCCTCGTCATGGCGGGTCTGCTGCTCTCGGCGGGCAGCCTGAGTGACCGCTACGGGCGCCGCGGCTGGCTTAGTGCCGGGCTCGCGGTCTTCGCGCTTACCTCGGCGGTCGCCGCGCAAGTGCACACCGCCGACGGGCTGATCGCCGCCCGCGCCGCGATGGGCGTCGGCGCTGCGGTGATCTTTCCGACCACGCTGGCGCTGATCACGAACATCTTCACGGACCCCGTCGCGCGCGCGAAGGCCATCGGGCTGTGGGCTGCCATGGTCGGCGTCGGCGTGGCGGCCGGACCGATCACCGGTGGTTGGCTGCTGGAACATTTCGCCTGGGGCTCGATCTTCTGGGTGAACGTACCGATAGCCGGCGCGGCCATCATCGGCGGCTGGTTGTTTGTGCCTACATCGCGAGATCCGGCGACGCCCCCTAATGACGTGGGCGGGTTGATCCTGTCGGCAGTGGGAGTAACCGCCCTGGTCTACACCGTCATCGAGGCGCCGACCTGGGGGTGGAGCAGTGCGCACACGATCGTCGGTTTCGCCGTCGCCGTTGTCGTTCTGATGGCATTCGCGGTGTGGGAGCGTCGCCGCGCCCACCCGATGCTCGACGTGTCGGTGTTCGCGAACCGGCGGTTCTCGGGCGGCAGCCTCGCCGTCACCGCCGGGTTCCTCACCCTGTTCGGCTTCATCTTCGTCATCACCCAGTACTTCCAATTCATCAAGTCCTACAGCGCGTTCGAGACCGGTGTTCGGCTGCTGCCGGTGGCCGTTTCCATCGCGCTGGGCAGCGCCATCGGACCCCGCGTCGTCGAAAGGATCGGGTCCACCGTCGTCGTCAGCGGCGGCCTGACGATGTTCGCGTCGGGCCTGGCGTGGGCGTCGACCGCTGACGCCGGCACCTCATACCTGGTGATCGCAATGCAGATGGTCCTGCTCGGCGGAGGCCTCGGCCTGACGACCGCACTCCGCAACGGAGGCGATCATGGGCTCACTGTCCGCGGACAAGGCGGGGGTCGGGTCGGCGGTCAACGACACCACCAGGGAATTGGGCGGCACCCTCGGCGTTGCGATCGTCGGAAGCGTATTCGCCTCGGTCTACTCGGGCCGACTCGCCGCAGACTCCGTGATCTTGGCATTGCCCGCTGAGGCGCGCGCCACGATGCAACGGTCGATGGCCGCCGCCTACAAGGTCATCGGTGAACTGCCCTCCACCCGGATGGCCGATGCCCGCGACGCCGTGAACAGCGCGTTCCTCGACGGGCTTCAGATCGGGACCTTGGTGTGCGCCGCCATCGCGCTGGGTGCCGCCATCGTGGTAGCAGCGCTGCTGCCCGCGCGGGCGACGTCGCAGGGAAGCACGGTGAGCACCGGCGAATTAACCGCGGACGACTACGTCGCCTCCTAGACTCCGGCGGGTGGACGCCGACTACATCGTCGTGGGAACGGGCTCTTCCGGATCTGTGCTGGCCAACCGGCTGAGCGCCGATCCGGCCACCTCAGTGGTGGTGCTCGAAGCAGGCCCAAGAGACAAGAACAAGTTCATCCATATCCCCGCCGCGTTCGCGAAGCTGTTTCGCAGCGAGGTGGACTGGGACTATCTGACCGAGCCGCAGAAGCAGCTCGACGGCCGTGAGATCTATTGGCCCCGAGGCAAGATGCTCGGTGGCTCGTCCTCGATGAACGCGATGATGTGGGTGCGGGGGTTCGCCGCCGACTATGACGAGTGGGGTGCCCTTGCGGGCGAGGACTGGGATTTCGCACACGTCGCGAAGTACTTCGCCAAGATCGAGGACGGCCCGCTGGTCATCTCGCCGCAGCGCAGCCCGCGCAGTTCGACTGCGGCCTGGCTGAAAGGCGCACAGGAGTGTGGCCATGACGTGGAGAATCCCAATTGTGATGCGCCGGAGGGCTTCTGCGAGACGCGCGTCACCCAGCGCAGGGGCGCGCGGTGGAGCGCGGCCGACGCGTACCTGAAGCCCGCCCTCCGCAGACCGAACCTGACACTGCTCACCGAGGCCACCGCGACCCGAGTGCTGATCGACGGCAGGCGCGCCGTCGGCGTCGAGTTCGACCAGCTAGGCCAGCGCCGGGTGGTGCGGGCTCGCCGCGAGGTGGTGCTTGCCTGCGGCGCGATCAACAGCCCGCAACTGCTGATGCTGTCCGGTATCGGCGATAGCGAGCAGCTCGCTGCGCAGGGCATCGACGTGGTGGCCCACGCTCCGGACGTCGGGCAGAACCTGACGGACCATCTCCTGGCCGGGCTGGGCTTCGACGTCCCGCACGACACACTCTTCGCTGCCGAAAAGCCCGTCGAGTTACTCAACTACCTGATTCGCCGGCGAGGCATGCTCACCTCCAATGTCGGCGAGGCGTACGGATTCGTCCGCAGCCGACCGGAACTGGATCTGCCCGACCTCGAGCTGATATTCGCGCCCGCGCCGTTCTTCGACGAAGCGATCGGTGACCCATATGACGGCCACGGGGTCGTGATGGGGCCCATCCTGCTGAAGCCACGCAGCCGCGGCAGCATCACATTGCGGTCGCCGAATCCGATGGACAAACCGATCATCGACCCGCAGTACCTCAGCGACGATGCGGGGGAGGATCGGGTCGCGTTGATGTCCGGGCTGCGCATGTGCGCGCAGATCGCCGATTCACCCGCGATGCGCGGGATTGTCGGCAAGATCGCCCGGCCACTGGGAGCCACGAGCCTCGACGACGAGACGCTGGAGACGGCGCTCAACACGTTGTCCCACACGCTTTATCACCCCGTCGCCACCTGCCGGATGGGCAGCGACGATGCCAGCGTGGTGGATCCGCAGCTTCGGGTGCGCGGCGTCGACGGGTTGCGGGTGGCCGACGCGTCGGTGATGCCCGCGATCATCCGGGGGCACACCCACGCGCCGAGCGTGCTGATCGGCGAGAAGGCCTCCGACCTGATTCGCAGAGGTTAGGCGTCGGCCTCGGGCTGAGCTCGGGCCTCGCGCGTGGCCCGTGCCAGCACCTGCGGCCCGGTCGTCAGCCCTTTGCGCCATGGCGCGACACCGTCGATCTCGACCTCGATCGTGATGCTCAGCACCGTGCGAATGAGGACGATCAGGCCGAGGATCGCAGCGTCGGTCAGTGAAGGTTTCGAGGTCACGGTCTTGACGATGTCCGCCGCGACAAGTAGTTCCAGGCCGAGCAGAATGGCGCCGCCGATCGAGTTGCGAAGCGTTTTGAAGGCGCGTCCGCCGTCGGCCCGCGTCCACGTTAAGGCCGCCAGGCCGATGGCATAGCCCGTGCCCAACACCATCGACGAAACGCCCAACACCTCGAACGCCTGCGTCGCCCGCTCGAAGAACTGCTCCAAGTTCACCGGAAAGTCACATCGTCTCCGTCGCCGACCTGTCCCGCGACTCTATTACGCGCCGGGGGCAGAATGGTTGGCGATGACGATGAACGCCAAGCGTCGCCGTGCGCACGACAAGCTGGCCGCAATGCCAGGCGTGCGTCCGGTTCGGCGACCGGTGGCGCCGGACGGATACGAAGAATTCGATCTCTACTACGTCCGGACCGGCCGAAAGTCGATGAATCCACTGGTCATCATTCCCGGCGGGCCCGGCGCCGCGTCTGTGGCGCTGTATCGGGGCCTGCGCAGGCACGCGGCGGCCAAGGGCCTCGACGTGATCATGATGGACCACCGCGGGGTCGGGATGTCACGCCACGACGACAGCGGCGTCGATCTGCCGCCCGAAGCTCTCACCATCGACCAGGCCGTCGACGACATCGTCGCTGTCCTGGACGACGCTCATGTCGAGAAGGCGGTGTTCTACGGAACCTCTTACGGCACGTATCTCGCCGGGGGAGTCGGTGTGCGCCATGCGAATCGGGTGCACGCGATGGTGCTCGACTCGCCTCTGCTGTCGGCTCAGGACATCGATGCGGTACGCAACGCCACCCGCAGGGTGCTGTGGGACGGCGAGGATCCCGAGAGCGCCGAGTTGGCACCCAAGGTGCGACGGCTCGTTGACGACGGCGTGCTCACCCCTGAGGCCGGACAACTCACCGCAGCGGTGTACGGCTTCGCGGGACCTGCGGTGCTCACCCGTCAACTCGATTTACTCCTGCACGGTAAACAGGGGCTGTGGACCATGCTCGATCAGGCATCGCGGCTTCTGTTCGACCACAAGGCGCCGTATCGCCATGAGCCGGACCTGGTCGGACGAATCGGGTTCCGCGAACTCAACTACGGCCCGGTGCCCGACGGCGGGCCACTCGACCCGGCGGTGGCGTTCCGTGAGTTCGTCAACGAGCCAATGGAATTCGAGGCCGAGCCGTACGATCTTACCGCCGAGATGCCGAAGTTCAGCTGGCCGACGGTCGTCGTCTCCGGCGGCCGCGACCTGATCACCCCGCGGTCGATTGCCGAGGAGATCGTGTCGTTGATCCCCGATTCCGTCCTTGTCGAGCTGGCGACGGCGGGCCACAGCGCCGTCGACTTCCGCGAGCGCGCCGCGCTGGACATTGTCAAGGCGATGTACGACGGCGACATCGCCGGACTGCCTGCCCGCGCGAAGGAGCTGGACGCCGTGCCGGCCAGTCTCGGAATCCGGTTATTGGTAGGGGCGCTCGGCGCCGCCGCCCTCGTCGAATCCGCGCTGCCCGCAGCGATTCCACGTATGGTGCAGCGCGTTACTTCATAGAGCCGATCTTGGTGTAGCGCAGGTCGCGGATACGAATTGCCTTTTCGGAATGGTTTTTCCGAGCGGATCCGCTAGATTCACGCGCAGGCGATGGGGAGAATGGTTCCGATGACCAACATTTCGGAGGCGATGGAGTCTCCGGTGCCGCTGCGCGAGTTCATCGTCTCGCCGGGTTTCGCCGGTGCGGCAGCAGTGGTCGCGGCGCTTATCGTTCTTTGCGCTGTGCTCTACGCGGTCCGACGGGCGGGTAAAAGGCTCAATCGGGAGCTTGAGCAGCGTGAACGCCATCATCAAGAGACTCGCGACGCTGAGCAGCGTGCCCTGGCCTCTCAGCACTGCTGGGAGACGCTCAAGTGGCTGGTCAAGACCGCCAGCGTTGAACCGGCGGCCAGCGAGGGCGCCACCCTCGGCCTTGGCCCGGAACTCGCCGTGGCGACTCTGCGGGGATTGCTCCGCGATGCCGAGCTTCTCGGAGACGAAACCCTCGCTGACGCCGTGACGGTTCATTTGAGTCAGTTCGCGCTGGTCCTGGCGCAGCAGGGCGGCCCGCTTTCCGAACTTGCCAAAGCCATGCCGTCGGCGACCGCCGGACGCAACGTTGCGCCGCAAAAAGCCGCCGCAGAGGTGCCGGCAAAGGCAACGGCAGACAAGCCGGACAAGCAGGCCGCGCCCGAAGAGAGTCCGACCTCGACGACCGAACTGGCAGCCGATGGACCGCGGCACCGACAATGACGACGACACTGCGGCATATCGAGGACCTCAGCGTTGATGACTGGGCGGCGCTTACCCGTCGCGCTGCGGTGGAGGCGGTGGCCGCCGCTGAGCGACGCGGGAGGACGCCACCGGCAGAGTTGGTGGCGGTGGCGGCGATGACTGAGCGTCAGCTCCTCGAGCGCCGCGCACGAAATGGCCCAGCCAGACAACGGCTTTCGCCGGTGATGCAGCTCGTAGAGGCCGATCACATGCGGCGCATGGCTGAAGGTCGTGCACACGAGGCATACCAGGACAAGCTGGACGCCGAGGCAGCAGCGGCGGCGGCCCGAGTTGAAGCCGATGAGTCTTCACGCAGCGCCGCTGCGGCGCGGGCACAGGTCCGCAAAGCGCGGCAGCAGACTGCCGAAAGAGACATTGAACGAACGGCCGAGCGCGCGGCCGCCGCCGAGGCGCACGAACGCGGTCTACAGCAGTTGCGCGCCGAGCTTGAACAGGTCCGCGCCGATGCCGAAGCCGAGATCGCGGCAGCGCGCGAGCGGGCGGTCGCCGCGGAGGGCCGCGCCAAACAGCGGGCCACTGAGCGCACGGCCGCAAGCGAGGCGGCCGAACAGGCCGTGCAACAGTTGCGCACCGAGTTTGAACAGGTCCGGGCTGATGCCGAAGCCGTGGTCGCGGCAGCGCGCGAGCGGGCGATCGCCGCGGAGGGCCGTGCCAAACAGCGGGACACTGAGCGCACGGCCGCAACCGAGGCGGCCGAACAGGTGGCGCAGCAGCTCCGTGGCGAGCTTGCACGCGTCCGCGCCGACGCGGACGCCGAGATCGCCGCGTCGCGGGGGTGGGCTGCCGGTGAGGCGACGGCTGTGCGGGAGGCAGCGGACGCTGAGGTGGCGCGAGCCTATGCCGCCGCTGACGATGCGATTCGGCAGGCACAGGCCCAGACGGCGCGCAAGCCATTGTCGATTCCGGTCCCTCCGTTTGAGTTTCGTTCGGAGACCCGGCATATCGAAAACGCGCTCAACGCGTTACACCAGATCGATTATGTGCTGGAAGTCGGCATGGCCAACGGTGGTGACCCTGACATCCCAATTGACACCGATCTGATGCATACCCTGGTGTGGGCAGTGCAAGAGCACGCGATGCACCTGTCCAACGAATCACAAAGCGCCACAAGCGGCATGAGCCCGCCTCCCCCCGATGCGGCTGCAGCCTATGCGGAGGTCGCCGCGGAGGCGTTCCGGGCTCTCTTGCAGCGCATCGAGAACGTCGTCCGGCGGCTGGGAGATCGTAATCTCGGTCTCGATGGCGCAATCGTGAACATCGTCACTGCGATGCTCGCCGACCCGTGGGTGCAACGCGCCCGTCATCCGGAGTCCCAGGCCACCTGAAGTAACCCAGCACGGATTTACTTCATGAATCCGATCTTGGTGACGTCAAGGTCACCGATACCGGCCGGGCCGTAGTTCGCCAGGTTGCTGCGCACCGCGAGGTTTCCCGGCGACTGGAAGAGCGGCAGGCTGAAGCCGACCGCGAAGATCAGCTTGTCGAGCTCGTTGGCAAGGTCGCGTGCCTTCGCGGGGTCGAGTTCGTCGAAGGTCTCCTCGACCTTGGCGTCGATGTCCGGGCTGCTGACCTTGCCGAAGTTGCTCTCCGCGTCTTTGGTGTAGATCTGATTCAGGCAGCACAGTGAGAAGGCATCGCCGACCCAGGAGAACTGGGCAATGTCGAAGTCGCCGGGAATGATGTAGTTCGTGAAGAAGCCGCCGCCACCCTTCGTGTCGAGTTCGAGCTTCACACCTATCTGCGCAAGGCTGTTCTGCGCGATCTGAGCGACCTGCTTTGTCGTGTCGGCGTCATAGAGCACGTCGCGGATCACCAGCTGGCGGCCGTCCTTCTCCCGGAACTGGCCGCTCATCCGCCATCCGAGGGCGTCGAGCTCCTGTTTGGCCTTCTCGGGGTCGTAGGCGACCACTCCGCTGTTGTCCTGGTAGCCGTCTTGGCCTGCCACGTAGATGTGGTTGTTCAGCGGAACCGGTTTGTCGACGAGTCCGCGCTGGGTGACGTTGGCGATGGCCTGCCTGTCGATGCCCTTGGCCACCGCAAGCCGCAGGTCCTTGTCCGCCAGGATCGATCCGGGTGCGCCGTTGAATGTGAAGTGATACCAGCTGGGGCTGGGGGCGCGTCGTATCGAAATGCCCGCGGTGTTGCGCGCAGTCGTCAACTCGGATAGCGAGGCAACGCCGGTGGCGTCGATGGTGTTGTTCTGCAGTGCCGGGAGGCGCGCCTTATCGTCGAGCACCAAATAGGTGATGCTGTCAAGCAGTGCCGGCGTGCCCCACCATTTTGGATTGCGCGTCAACGTGATTCGCTGCGCGGTGCGATCCAGCGACGTGATGATGAACGGTCCGGCAGACGGTCCGGGATGGTCGAGTTGCCCCTTGTTGAAGACCTCGGGATCCGTTGTCATGCTCTTGGGCAGCAGCATGTTGTTGCCTGCGAACATCCCCCGCCACTCCGAGAACGGCTTGGCGAACGTCACCACCGCCTGGCGGTCGTCGACGCCCCTGGTCACCTTTTCGACGCGGTCGGCGCCGTTGGTGCTGGCGATGTGGAAGTCCTTGTTCTTACCGCTGGTGGCGTTGATCTGAGAAGCGATGTCCTCCCAGGTGATCGGCGTGCCATCACTCCAGACCGCCTTGGGGCTGATGGTGTAGGTGACGACCTGCGGGCTTTCACTGGCCAGTTCGACGTTGGTGAAGAAGTCGGTGTTGACCGTCGTCGATCCGTCCGATCCGACCCGAAACGCGCGCGGCAGCGTTGCCCGCAGCATCGCCCCGGAATCGGCCTCGTTCCCGTCGATGTTCAGCGAGTTGAAGTTCGACGGGTACTCCGTCAGCGCCAGTCGCAGGTTGCCGCCCTGCCGCAGCGTCGCGGGGTCCTGGGGGTTGATGTCGTTGGTCTTCCCGATCTCCGCGTTGCCTCCGGCCGACGGAATTTCTTGGTTGCCCTTCGAGCAGCCGGTGATGGTCAGGCCGACGACCAGTGCGGCCGCAGCGAAGCGTCGGATCATCATCCGACCGACTCTAGCGTTGCTCCGGGTCCGGCTGAGGCACAGCGGCCAGCAACGTGCGGGTGTATTCGTCGCGCGGGTCGGCAAACACCTGGTCGCTGTCACCCCGCTCGACGATCTTCCCTTTGAACATCACCGCCACCTGGTGGGCCAGGTGCTTGACCACCGACAGATCGTGCGAGACGAACAGATAGGACAACCCGAACCGGTCCTGCAGGTCCAACAGCAGATTGATGATGCCGGCCTGAATCGACACGTCGAGCGCCGACACCGGCTCGTCGAGCGCCAGAATCTTGGGCTGCAGTGCCAACGCACGCGCGATGCCGATGCGCTGCTTCTGGCCGCCGGAGAACTCGGCCGGATACCGGCTCGCGTCGGCGCGACGCAATCCGACGATGTCCAACAGCTCGGAAACCCGGCCGTCGATTCGTTGCTTGTCGAAGCCGTTGGCGGCCAACGGTTCAGCGAGCACCTCGAATACGGGCAAGCGCGGGTCCAGCGACGCGACCGGGTCCTGGAACACCACCTGCAGGTCGCCACGCAGAGCCCGGCGCGCCCGTGAGTTCAGCGTCGCGACGTCGGTACCAAGCACCTCGATGGAACCCGACTGCGGCGCGGCCAGGTCCAGGATCTGGTGCAGCGTCGTCGATTTGCCCGATCCCGATTCGCCGACGATGCCCAGCGTGCGCCCCTGCTGCAGTTCGAAACTGACGCCGTCGACGGCCCGCACCTCACCGATCGTGCGTCGCAGCACCACGCCTTTCGTCAACTTGTACGTCTTGACCAGATCGCTCACCCGCAACACCACCGGCGCATCGGTTGTCGTCTGGTCCACGGCGCTCGGCGCGGTGGAGACGCCGTAGATTTCCGCGGCGCTTCGCCCGGCGACGTCGTCGGTGCGGATGCAGGCGGCGTGATGGTTCGGGCCGACCGCGATCAGCTCCGGCTCGGCGGCCCGGCAGTCGTTGACCGCCAACGGACAACGCGGCGCGAACGGACATCCGGGTGGCAACGCGGCCAGCGACGGTGGCGCGCCGGGGATCGGCACCAGTCGCGCGCCCTGTGGTGCGTCGAGCCGGGGCACCGAACCGAGCAGCCCGGCGGTGTAGGGCATTCGGCGGTCGCGGTAGAGCTCCGCGACGGCGGCGTCCTCGACGGCGCGACCGGCGTACATGACCAGGGCCCGATCGGCGAACTCCGCGACCACACCGAGGTCGTGGGTGATGATCAGCACGCCCGCACCGGTGACGTCGCGCGCCGTCTTGAGCACCTCGAGGATCTGCGCCTGCACAGTGACGTCCAGCGCGGTCGTCGGTTCGTCGCAGATGAGCAGGTCGGGGTCATTGGCGATGGCGATGGCGATGACCACGCGCTGGCGCTCGCCGCCGGACAGCTCGTGCGGGAACGCACGCGCACGCTGGTCGGGTTTCGAGATGCCGACGAGGTCGAGCAGTTCGACCGCGCGGGCCCTGGCCGCTGAGCGGGTGGTGTCGTGGTTGTGCACCTGGATTGCCTCGGCGATCTGGTCGCCGACGGTATAAACGGGCGTGAGCGCCGACATCGGATCCTGGAACACCGTGCCGATGGCCCTACCGCGGACATCGGACATCCGTTGGTCAGAGAGCCCGAGCAGCTCGTCGCCGTGCAGCCGCACCGAACCGGACACCTCGGCATACTCCGGCAGGAGTCCGACGACGGCCATCGCGCTCGCCGACTTACCCGCACCGGATTCGCCGACCAGCGCGACGACTTCGCCCTCGTCGACGTGATAGTTCATCCCGCGCACGGCCGCGACGCGTTCGGTTTCGGTCGGGAAGGTGACCGTGAGATCGCGTACCTCAAGCAGACTCACTTACGTCTCCGTCGCAGCGGGCGGGCGCTCGGGTCGAGTGCGTCCCGCAACCCGTCGCCAACCAGGTTGGCGCACAGGATGATCAGCACCAGAACGCCGGCGGGAAACAGGAACACCCATGGGAACGTCGTGGCCGCGTTGGTGCCGTCGGCGATCAATGTGCCGAGCGATACGTCGGGCGGCTGGATGCCGAAACCCAAGAAACTCAACCCCGTTTCACCGATGATCGCGGTGCCGACGTTCAGCGTGGTGTCGATGATGAGAAGCGACGCGACGTTCGGCAGGATGTGCCGAACTATGATCCGCCAGTCGCGCACGCCCATGTAGCGTGCCGCCACGACGAATTCGCGTTCCCGCAGGCTCATCGTCATGCCGCGGACGATGCGCGAGCTGATCATCCAGCCGAACACGGAGAACAAAACGATCAACCAGAAGACACGGTCTGCTGAGCCGAGGCGTGGAGTGACGATGGCGACGACGATGAAGCTGGGCACGACGAGCAGTAGGTCGACGAACCACATCAGCCGGCGATCGCGCCAGCCGCCGAAGTAACCGGCGATCGAACCGACCGTCGCCGCAAGGACAGTCGAGATGATCGCCACGCACACGCCGATCAGCATCGACTTCTGCATACCGCGCAAGGTCAGGGCCAGCAGGTCCTGGCCGAGCGCGTTGGTGCCGAACCAGTGCTCGGTACTTGGCGGTTCCTGCAGCGCATAGTAGTCGAGGTCGGTGTAGCTGTAGGGCAACAGCTGCGGCAGCGCATAGCAGCCGATGAAGAACAACACAAGCAGCGCCAGTGCTGCGACGGCGGGTTTATTGCGTAAGAACCTGCGCCACACCAGGGTTCGACGAGATGCGAACTTGTGTGCGTCCAGGCCAGACTTCGCCGCCGTGGCGCTTTCGGTGGTGATCGGTTCGGTCATGACACCCGCACTCTCGGGTCGAGCGCGGCGTAGATGACGTCGGAGAGCAGTCCTGCGAACAGGACGGCGGCGCCGGTGAACACGGTAACCGCGGCGATGACGTTGGTGTCCTGGGTCGCGATGCCCTGCACCACCCACTCGCCCATGCCGTGCCAGCCGAAGATCTTCTCGGTGAACACCGCCCCGGTCACCAATCCGCCTATGCCGTAGGCAAAGAGCGTCGCCATCGGGATCAGCGCGGTGCGCAGCCCGTGTTTGAACAGCGCCTGACGCCGGGTCAGGCCCTTGGCGCGAGCGGTGCGGATGAAGTCCTGGCCGAGCACGTCCAACATCGCGTTGCGTTGATACCGGCTGTATCCGGCGGTGGCCAAGAGCGCGAGCGTGAACGACGGCAACACCAGGTGCTGCAGCCGGTCGACGAAGCCGTCCCACCATCCGGTGGTCGGATTGGGCGAGGTTTCCCCGATGTACTCGAACAGCTGCACACCGAGTATCGAATTCACCCGCGTCGCAGCGAGGGTCAGCAATGTCGCGATGACGAACACCGGTGTGCTCAGTAGCAGCAGCGACAAGACCGTGATGACGCGGTCACTCAGGTGGTACTGCCGGATCGCCCCCCACGCGCCGACGACCACACCGATGAGAGTGCCCAACACCGAACCGATGATCAGCAACCGAAGGCTGACCCCCACGCGGCGGCCCAGCTCGTTGGAGATCGGTTGGCCCGTGATCGTCGTGCCGAAGTCACCGCGCACGGCGCCCGACGCCCAGCGCACGTATCGGATCGGAATCGGCCGGTCCAGGTTCAGCTCGGCCGCCTTGGCGGCGATGACCTCGTTCGGCGGCCGGGGATTTCGCGACTCCAGGCTGTCCAAGGGTTTGAACGAGAAGGAGGTCAGCGTGAACGTCAGGAACGACGCCAGAATCAGCAGCACGATGTAGTTGAGCAGCCGTCGCGCCAGGAACCGCGTCATTGTCGAGGTCCCGCAGGCATGCGCACAGGGTAAGAGATGTCCGCCCCGGCGGCTCCCAACTAGCCGTTCGGCGCGGCTAGCCAATTCCTACGTGACCTTCAGCTGAGGTACAGATTTCGCGAGTTCACTGGTTACTACCTGCATTTACACGGTTCGTCGCGTCGCCGGGACGAACCGCAAAGACATGGAGGGAAGTATCGATAATGGATGCAAGCAACCGAAACAAGGCGAAACTGCTGGGTGCGATCATCGGTGGCAGCGCTGTGGTGACGATGGGTGCGCTGGCCATGAGCATCCATCAGCAACCCTCCGCGCCGGCCAATATCGCAGTGGGCAAGATGACCATGGCCGCGACCTCGACGGTGTCAGGCAAGGATGACACCGTGGAAGCCACATCGATGGCTGTACCTGTCATCAAGGGCCCGGCGCCGTTGCCGACAGAACAGCAGGCCGCCGAGTAGCGGCCGACCCCACCGCCTGACGTTTCACCCCTGACCCTTCCGGCTACCCATGAGCCGGAGGGGTTGTTGGCGACCTCTCAACGCACTGTTCGACCGGCCGTCCCGGCTGGGTGGGACGGCTGACCAAGATCCCGCCGCCCGCCGAACAGCATTAGTCGCGCTCGCGCGGCTGAAAATGATTGAAAGGAAGTCGCCCAAATGAATTTGCACAAGTTGAAACTGGCGGCGGCTGCGCTCGGTGCGAGCGCGGTGGTCGCGATGGGAACGTTGACCGCAGTACTAAGCAGCGATAGCGGCTCGGCCACCGTGGTGTCCGGCCCCGAGATGACGCTCGGTGAGACGAGCACAATTGAGAAGGCGGCGACGGCGCCCGAGACGTCGGTGGCGGTCCCGGAAGTCACGGCAGAGGTGCCCGACGGCTTTAGGTAGTCGCTAGCGCGGCTCAGTTGCCGCTCGCCGGCTCGTCGCCGATCCTGTTCAGGGTCACCGTCGGGCCGGTGCGGGTGGCGTCGACGGTCACGGTGTCGTTGACCTGTACTGAACCGGGCGCTGCACCCGGTGGAAGCGCGTAGATCTGCGTGTATCCATCGTCGCTTCTGACGACAACCGACGACAGCGTGACTTCGTCCACTGTCCCCGTCTGGGTCAGTTTGGTGGTGAAGCCGCCGCGCCCGTCGGAAACGACGTACTCGGCGTGTAGCGCGCCACCCGGGCCAGGCTGAGCAGCTGCGGCCGGTGGACCGCCGGGCGCGGGTGGGCCTTGGTGCATCGGCCCTGCGATGCCGTGCGTTCCACCCGCGAAGGTGTGCGGCGACTCTGCCGTCGCGGCATAGATGGCGGCGCCGCCCAATCCGCCGATGACCGCGGCCACGCCGGCCGCGAGCAGCGTCTGGCGTGCACTCCAGCGATGTGATGGCCGCTGTGCTGCAGGTTCGGCTGCAGGTTCGGTCGTCATAGGACCAATGTGCAATTTGAATATGTGAGTCGGCTGTGGGCGGTATGGGTTTCTCATGGGTGCGTACCTTCACAGCCCGCGCACAGAAGCGGCACAGCGCGTGCTAACAGCGGCCGCGAATAATGGTCGACGTGGGTATGCCGATCGGATCTTTGTGAACTCGAACGTGAACGACCCGCAACGCGCCGCGATGCGCCGGGCCGACGGTAAGCCGATCAATGTGCTTGTCGTCGACGACGAACCTGTGCTTGCCGAACTGGTGTCGATGGCGCTGCGATATGAGGGCTGGGAGATCGCGACAGCCGGCGATGGCGCGACCGCGATCGCGTTGGCCAGGGACAACCCGCCTGATGTCGTCGTCCTCGACGTGATGCTGCCGGACATGAGCGGCCTTGAGGTACTGCGCAAGCTCCGCGAACGGATTCCGCACCTGCCGTTGCTGCTGCTGACGGCGAAAGACTCGGTTGAGGACCGGATCGCGGGTCTGACCGCGGGCGGAGACGACTACGTGACGAAGCCGTTCAGCCTGGAAGAGGTGGTCCTGCGGCTGCGCGCACTGCTGCGACGGACCGGCGTGACGAGCGAAACGGGCGGCGCCAAGATCGTCGTCGGGGACCTGGCACTCGACGAGGACAGCCACGAGGTCACCCGGGGCGGGGAGCCGATTTCGCTGACCGCGACGGAGTTCGAGCTGCTGCGGTTCATGATGCGGAACTCGAAACGCGTGTTGTCCAAGGCGCAGATCCTGGACCGGGTGTGGAGCTACGACTTCGGTGGGCGGTCCAACATCGTCGAGCTGTACGTGTCCTACCTTCGCAAGAAGATCGACAGTGGTCGCGAACCGATGATCCACACCTTGCGGGGGGCAGGGTATGTCCTCAAGCCCGCACAGTGACCCGCCGGGGCTGCTGACCCGGATCTCTTCGCCTCGGACATGGTCACTGCGGGCGCGGCTGCTGGTCACCCAGGTGGTGCTGCTCGCAGTGGTGTGCGCGGGCATCGGAGTGGCGACAGAGTTTGCGCTGCAACGCTTTTTGATGCATCAGCTGGACCAGCAGGTGATGGAGGCCAGTCGTCGCTCCGCCGGAATCTTCTTCGGACCGCCGCCGGGCTTCGGACCGCCGTCCGCGCCCGGCTTCGGGCCCGGAGCACCACCGATGGGGCCGGAGTTCGGACCGCCTCCCCCCGGGTACCCGCGCCGCATCATCATTCGTGAGGACGACGGACCCGGCCCGGTCTTTCTCAACGCCCCGGGGCAGGCCACCCGCACGGTCGGCGCGGTCGTCGCCCAGGGTGAATCGGTCGACGCCGGCGTCATCACCTCCGACGGCGCGCGCGCCGAGATCAGTTCTGCCGCAGCCAAACAACTCGCGCAGGTCGCAGCGAATCGGCATCCGACGACGGTCGACCTCGACGGTCTCGGTCGCTACCGGCTGGTGGCCAATCACTCGCGCGGACCGGAGGAGACGATCGTCGTCGGCCTGCCGACCTCCGATGTCGACGACACATTGTTGTGGGTGTTGGTGATGTTCTGTGTCGTCGGTGCCATCGCACTGATCGCTGCGACGACTGCGGGCATCCTCGTTATCCGGCGCCAACTCGCTCCGCTGTCAAGGGTTTCCGCCGCCGCGCGGGAGGTGGCTGATCTCGAGCTCGACCGTGGCGAGGTTCGGCTAACCCCGATCGTCAAGGTGGATCCGGCGAGCGCGCACACCGAGATCGGCCAACTGGGCTCCGCGCTGAACCGGATGCTCGACCGCATCTCCGGTGCGCTGTCGGCGCGGCACGCCAGCGAGATGCGGGTCCGGCAGTTCGTCGCCGATGCCAGCCACGAACTGCGCACGCCGCTGGCGGCGATTCGGGGCTACACCGAACTGGCGCAACGCAAACAGGACGACCTGCCCGATGACGTCGCGCATGCGATGAACCGGGTGGAGTCGGAGACCGAGCGGATGACCCAACTCGTCGAGGACATGCTGCTGCTCGCCCGTCTCGACACGGGGCGACCGTTGGAGCGCGAACAGGTCGATCTGACCCGGCTCGTCGTCGACGCCGCCAGCGATGCGCACATCGCGGGGAAGGACCACGAGTGGACGCTGGATCTACCCGACGAACCCGTCGTGGTCCGCGGCGATGAGGCCCGCCTGCATCAGGTGCTTGCGAACCTGCTCGCCAACGCGAGAACGCATACCCCGCCGGGCACGTCGGTGACCGCGTCGCTGGCTGTCGATGACCGCGACGCGGTCCTCACCGTGGCCGACGACGGGCCGGGAATCCCGGTGTGGCTGCAGCCCGAAATCTTCGAGCGGTTCGCGCGTGGGGACTCATCGCGGTCCCGTCGCGGTGGAAGCACCGGGCTCGGACTCGCGATCGTCGCCGCAGTCGTGCGTGCGCACCGCGGCACGATCGACGTGCACAGCGTGCCGGGCAAGACCGAATTCGTGGTGAAACTTCCGGTCAACTCACAGCCAAGCCACAGCGGTGCCAAATCCGACACCTAGTCGCGTAGATGAGTATTGCCTCAGTGACGACGACCCTGGCCCCTCCCGCCGAGCAGACGCAGAAGTCCGCGACACGCCGCGAAACGTGGGACTTTTCCGTCTGCTCGCGCATGGGACTCGGCGTCCTCCTCGTCGGGACCGCCGTGTTGTACCTGTGGAACCTGTCGGCCAGCGGATGGGCCAACAGCTTCTATTCGGCCGCGGCACAGGCCGGGGCAAGCAACTGGACGGCCTTTCTGTTCGGTTCGAGCGACGCCGCCAACGCCATCACCGTCGACAAGACACCTGCGTCGCTGTGGGTGATGGACATTTCGGTGCACATCTTCGGGCTGAACCCGTGGAGCGTGCTCGTGCCGCAGGCGCTGGAAGGCGTCGCCGCGGTCGCCGTGCTGTACGCCGCGGTGCGACGGGTCAGCGGCCCCGGCGCCGCGCTGCTCGCCGGCGCGATCCTGGCCGTGACCCCCGTCGCCGCACTGATGTTCCGCTTCAACAATCCCGACTCGCTATTGGTGCTCGCCCTGGTCGCGGGTGCCTATTGCACGCAGCGCGCATGTGAAAAAGACAGCAGCCGTTGGTGGTTGGTTGCGGCGGGTGCATCGGTGGGCATCGGCTTCCTGGCGAAGATGCTGCAGGCGTTCCTGGTGTTGCCGGGATTCATTGCGGCGTACGCCGTGGCGGGCAGTCGCCCGCTCCGCACCGTCTACTCGATCTCGTCTACCTCGTCGTGGCGATGGTCGTCGCCGCAGGGTGGTATCTGCTTCTCGTCGAATTGTGGCCGTCGGACGCGCGACCGTACATCGGTGGGTCTCAACACGACAGCATCGTCGAATTGGCGTTGGGCTACAACGGGATCGGCCGGCTGACCGGCGACGAACCTGGCGGGCTCGGCAACATGAACTTCGACGTCGGCTGGATGCGGTTGTTCGGTCATGGAATGGGGGCCGACATCGCATGGCTGCTGCCCGCCGCCGTCATCTGCCTCGGCGCCATCGTCGTACTCACCTGGCGGGCGCCCCGGACTGATCAGAACCGAGCGGCCGCGTTCATCTGGGGTGGCTGGCTGCTGGTCACCGCCGTGGTGTTCAGCTTCATGAATGGCATCGTGCATCCCTACTACACGGTGGCGCTCGCCCCGGCGATCGCCGCGGTGATAGGCATCGGCGCAACCCTGTTGTGGCAGAACCGTTCCGCGCTACCCGCGGCGACAGCGCTCTCGGGCAGCGTTCTGGTCAGCTCGATCCTGACGTGTGTGCTGTTGGCCCGGGCCGACGGATGGCTGCCCTGGCTGAGGGCCGCGGTGGCCGTCGGGGGAGTGGCGGCCGCGGCGACTGCTGCTCGTGATCGACCGGGTGAACACGCGAACGGCTCGGGCCGTGGCCTGCCTGGCCGTAATGGCGGGGCTGGCGGCACCGGCCGCGTACTCCGTTGCGACGGCTGCAACTCCACACAACGGCGCGATCCCGTCGGTCGGCCCGTCAACACATGGCCTCGGACAAATGGGGCCCGGTGGGCTGTTGAACGCGCCCACTCCCGGTGCCGGCCTGACCGCCGCGCTGACCGCCGACGCCGACAAGTTCACTCTGGGCGGCCGCCGCGCTCGGATCGAACAATGCCGCGGGCTACCAGTTGGCCGGCGGAGTACCGGTGACTGGCCGTCGGCGGGTTCAACGGAACGGATCCCTCGCCGACGCTGGACGAGTTTCAGCGTTACGTCGGCGACAAGCAGATCCACTACTTCATCCGCGGGCGACCGATGATCGGCCGGTGGGGTGGCGACACCTCCGGCAGCGACGAAGCGTCAAAGATCTCGGAGTGGGTCGAGAAGCACTTCGCACCGACGACCATCGACCGCTCGATCATCTACGACCTCACCCAGACACCGAAGAACTCATAGCTCAGACATAGCTTCGCCCAACGGGGCGGACAGACTGCTGGCCGACGATTGGAACCATGACCGACATCGCCCTCGAACGGGACGCAAGCCCGGCTCGACCCGCCCGCTTCGAATCACGGCCGAACGCGGCCATCGCGGCACGCGCCGCCGGTGTGCCCGTACTCGATGTGGTGATCCCGGTGTACAACGAGCAAGCCGCACTGGCGGACTCGGTGTATCGACTGCACCGCCACCTGCGCGACCAGTTCCCCTTTCCGGCTCGCATCACCATCGCGGACAACGCCAGCATCGACGACACCCCCCGGATCGCCGAGGCACTGGCCGCCGAGCTCCCCGATGTTCGGGTGGTGCGGCTCGAGCAGAAGGGCCGCGGCCGGGCGCTGCACGCCGTGTGGTCGACGTCCGACGCGCCGGTGCTGGCGTACATGGACGTCGACCTGTCGACCGATCTGGCGGCGCTCGCCCCGCTCGTCGCGCCGCTGATCTCCGGGCACTCGGACGTTGCCATCGGCACCCGGCTCGGCCGCGGCTCCCGGGTGGTGCGCGGCCCCAAGCGTGAAATCATTTCGCGCTGCTACAACCTGATCCTGAAATCGACTCTCGCGACTGGGTTCTCCGACGCGCAATGCGGCTTCAAGGCGGTCCGCGCGGACGTCGCGCAGCGCCTGCTCCCGCACATCACCGACACCGGGTGGTTCTTCGACACCGAGCTGCTGGTGCTGGCCGAACGTACCGGACTGCGCATACACGAAGTACCGGTGGACTGGGTCGACGATCCCGACAGCCGGGTCGACATCGTGACCACCGCGACTGCCGACCTCAAAGGGATTGCGCGGCTGCTGAGGGGCTTCGCGAAGGGCTCCATCCCGGTGCACACACTCGCGGCACAGCTCGGTTCCTCACAGGAATCCGCAGCGCCTGGCTCGCTGCTGCGTCAGTCGGTGCGGTTCGCGAGCATCGGCATCGCCTCGACGGCCGCCTACCTGCTGCTGTTCATGGCGCTGCACGGGTGGCTCGGCGCGCAGGCTGCGAACCTGATCGCACTGCTCGTCACGGCGATCGGCAACACCGCGGCCAACCGCCGCTTCACGTTCGGCATGGCCGGTCGCAGCAAGGTGGCGCGCCATCACGTCGAAGGCCTCATCGTCTTCGGCATCGCGCTGGCCATCACCAGCGGTGCACTGGCCACGCTGCACGTCATCGTCCCGGAGCCGGGACGATACGTCGATGCGACCGTCCTGGTCGCCGCCAACCTGCTCGCCACCGCCGTTCGATTCGTGCTCCTGCGCGGCTGGGTGTTCCACCCGCGGCGAAATCGATGACCGACCCGAAAGACGAAGGAATCCAAGCGATGACGATCACCGCTGACAAACCGACACCCGCGGCGGCCGTACCGGAAGAGGCGCCAACCGGACGTCCGCGCTGGGTCACCCCCGCGCTGCTGGGACTGCTGGCCGCCACGGCGGTGCTGTATCTGTGGGGGCTCGGCTCGTCGGGCTGGGGCAACAGTTTCTACGCCGCCGCCGCACAGGCGGGTACCCAGGATTTGAAGGCCTGGCTGTTCGGCTCGCTCGATCCCGGCAACGCGATCACGGTCGACAAACCACCCGCAGCGATGTGGGTAATGGGGTTGTCCGGCAGGCTGTTCGGTTTCACTCCCTTCACCATGCTGGTGCCTGAGGCCTTGATGGGTGTCGGTGCGGTCGCCCTGTTGTACGCCGCCGTCCGGCGTTGCAGCGGACCTGCGGCAGGCCTGATCGCCGGTGCGGCGCTGGCGCTCACACCGGTGGCGGCACTGATGTTCCGGTACAACAACCCCGACGCATTGCTGGTGCTGCTGCTGGTCGCGGCCGCCTACTGCGTGGTGCGGGCGACCGAGACGGCGAGTACCCGGTGGATGGCGTTGGCGGGCTGCGCCCTTGGATTCGCGTTCCTGACCAAGATGCTGCAGGCCTTTCTTGTGGCTCCCGGCCTCGCGCTGGCCTTCCTGGTCGCCGCACCGGTCGGGCTGTGGCCGCGCATCCGGACGTTGATGGTCGGCGCCGTCGCGCTGATCGTCTCGTCGGGTTGGTATGTCGCTCTGGTCAGCCTGTGGCCCGCGCAGTCGCGACCGTACATCGGTGGCTCGCCGGAGAACAGCCTGCTGCAGCTGGCGTTGGGCTACAACGGAATTGAACGCATCGCCGGCCGGGGCAACGGTGGCCCAGGAGGCGGCCCCGACGGTCCCGGTGGACCAGGTGGGGCGGGCCATCTGTTCTTCGGTGGCGACCCCGGCATCGGCCGACTCTTCGGGATGTCTATGGGCACCGAGGCGTCGTGGCTGCTGCCCGCGGCATTGCTCGGCTTGGTCGCGGGACTGTGGCTCACCCGGCGGGGTGCCCGCACCGACAGCGTCCGCGCGAGTCTGCTTTTGTGGGGCGGCTGGCTCCTGCTGAGCGCAGCGGTGTTCAGCTTCATGGATGGCACGGTCCATCCGTATTACACCGTCGCCCTTGCACCTGCGATTGCCGCGCTGGTGGGTATCTCGGTGCGTGAGTTGTGGCGGGTGAAGGATCGGCTGGCGGCACGTCTCGTGCTTGCGGTGATGTCGGCCGGCACCGGCGTGTGGGCCTTCGTCCTCTTGGACCGCACGCCGGACTGGATGCCCGCACTGCGGTGGGTCGTGCTGGCCGGATCGGTAGTTGCCGCAGCTCTGCTTGCGGTCGGCGCGCATCGGCGAGGCCGAGCCGTGGCGGTATTGGCAGCGGGCGCAATCCTTTTCGCAGCGGGCGCGCCTGCGGCCTACGCCATCGAAACAGTCGCGACCGCGCACAACGGACCGATGACGACGTCGGGTCCCGCCAAGGACCTCGGCTTCGGCGGCCGTGGCGGCCACGGACCGGGCGGCCCGTTCGGCGAGCAGGCCGACAATGCGGCACTGGCTGAACTCGTCCAGGGTCTGCCCAACCGGTGGGCCGCAGCCAGCGTCGGCTCATTCACCGCCAGCAGTCTCGAACTGAAGACCGGTGCCTCGATCATGGCGATCGGTGGCTTCACCGGGGGTGACGACTACCCGACTCTCGACCAGTTCAAGGCCTACGTCGCCAACCACGACGTGCGGTACTTCATCGCGGGCAAACGCTTCGGTCCGCCGGGCCAGCGCGACGACAGTGCCAGCGACATCACGGCGTGGGTGAAACAGAACTTCACCCCGACCAAGGTCGGCGACGCCACCGTCTACGACCTCAGCACGCCGATCCAATCGCACTGATTCTGACTCGTGGCGCGCCGCCACCGTGTTGTTATCGTCGGGTGGTTTGCCATCGAGCAAGGAGGCCGGAATGTCGGTGACCGACGACTACCTGAAGAACATCCAATCCCATCGGTCGCGGTGCTGGTAAGGGCCTCAAAAGTTCTTCTACCTGTGAAAAGGCGTCAATACAGATCGCTGGGGCTCGCTGCAGCTATACCCAAATTGTGTCCACGTCGTGTCCATCGCCCGGCCGGGATCAACCTCGTGCAGCTCTCCGTACCACCGGGCTGCTGCTCGGGCCTTCGGGGTTCCCAAGCGGGGGAGGTGGTACACGTCTTCGCCGAAGAGGTGAGCGGGGTGGAGAAACCATCCTCGCGTGGTGCGCATCTCGGACGAGCTGGACAACAAGACATAAGTCGGTGGTCTCAACGCCTTTTGCGGCGCTTCGAAACCTGTAGTGCCGCTATAGAAGCCGCAAAGTTATCGGTCAGCAAGTCCATGGAAGTACCGCAGAGATACCGAAAACTACAGATGTACCTCGACTTTGTTTCCCTGACAGAATGGGATCGACGACTACCGTGCATCTTCGCGGGATCAAGGAGAATAAGGCATGTCTGTTTCCGAGGCGCTCGGCAGCCCTGCCGACGAGATCATGGGGTCGATGGAGTTGGCCACACGCAACGGGTTTCGTCTGGAGCCCCGATGTCGAGTGTGCCGAAACGACCTGGTGCGCAAGAAGGTCAATGACCTATTGGCTACCGGGGCCAGCCACGCCATGGTCTTACGCGCACTAGGGGAACACAACACCAAGCTGGCCAAGTGTGATCGGGTGACGATCGACTCGATCAGAAACCACTGCGGGCGCCACTTCCCAGTCCAGAACATCGCAAAGGCAACCTACCGGGAAATCCTCGAACGCCGGGCGCAGGAGAACGGCGTCGACTTCGTGAAAGGAGTGGCCACCGCGATCACCCCCATGGCGCTCTTCGAGACCGTCATGGTGAAAAGCTATGAGACTCTGGTCGACTCGGACACCAAGGTCGATGTCAACACCGGCATGGTCGCGGCGGGTCGGCTGCAGTCGTTAGTCGACTCCAGGGACTACAGCCGCGACATGCTGCTGATGAGGGTTCAGTTGGACGCGGTCTGCGCCGCTGTCAAGTCCACAGTGCCGCAGGAGATGTGGGGCGAGATCATCGAGAAGCTGGATGAGGCGGAGCAGCATCAGGAGTCGCTCAAGGTCGGCACAGACTCCTTCGATGACGCTGACGACGAGCCCTTCGACCCGACCGAGTTTATCGACGAGGACGACGACGAGTTTTGACCTCCGCAGCGCCCGCCGTCACCGAGGGCATGGGGACCGCTGCCGGTGTGGACGGGGCGTTCGCGGTGACGTGGACGCTGCATGGAGCTGCTGCGGCTCGCCCACTGTGGGCGGTGCGGCGGCGGGAAGTTCGTCGCGGAAAGGTCAACTGGTTGGAGCCAGTGCTGCGGCAACCTGTTCCTCTATCGACCTCATGTCGTAGTAATCGCGCCAACGCTTGATCCGCCCACCGTCATCGATTTCAAACACGCCTGCGATTTCCATATCGAACGATCTGCCCTGCGTTTCGAAAACGTCTACGCGCTCCACCATGACGGTGTTACCGCTGACGCTGAGCGCCTTGACGTGAGCCGTGGTGCTCGGGACCATCTGCACGATCGATTGGAGTTCAGCCTTGATCGCATCGATACCGCGATAGGTTCCTCTCGGCCCGTCGATGTAGACCGCGTCGTCAGTGAAAAAGCCGACCATCTCATCGACGTCGGACCTAGGCCAGGTGGCAAAGAACTTCCTATCAACAGACTCTGCTGGCTCAGTCATGACAGTCCTCCAGGAGCAACGAACGCCCGAGTCTAAGGCGCTATTCGTCCGATCTGAGCCGGTTCACACTCATTACCTCGCCCGACGAAATGCAGATCTGCTATTTCGTCATCCTTGCAGTCGCGTGGACAGTAGCGGCGTGCAGTCCTGGGGGTTCGCGCTTAGGAGTCACTGGATGGGGTGAAGTACTCGCGCCAGGCGGTGATTTTTTGGTTCTTCACCTCGCAAGCCCCCATGTGCGGTATGTCCATGGGCCTGCCATTGATTATCCAGTGGTCGATGCGCTTCATCAGCACAACATCGCCCACGGTTGCGAGATAAAGGATCTCGTGGTCAATGCAGGTTCCGCCGCTGAAGTATCCCTCCACGGTTTTGCGGATCGCGTCGTGACCTGAGACCGGCGGGTAGGGACCGGAATGTAGCGTGAGGTTCTCAGCGAAGTAGCTCATGACCTCGTCGACATCGTTACGACCCCACGCGGCCATCTCGGCCCGAACGATCTCCTCAGGACTCATCGCTTTCCCCTGCTCAGCGAAACTCCGGAATAAAACTGCAGTGACTTTAACTCGACCAGAAAACGACACGGAGTCGTTTATGGTCGCCCTCCACCAACCTCTCCGAATTTGTCGCGTTCGCCGTCGCGTGGACAGTGATGCACGCGCCTTCGGTCTCCTCGGATAAACTTCATAACGCTTCACGAGATGCCGTCGACAAGCTCCGACTGGACGGCACGCCAACCCCACGCTCCACGCCACCGCCGCTCCACTGGGGTCCGCCTGTCTCGGAGGCGATGCCATGTTTCGGCGTGCCCACACTCTAGTCATCCTTCGGTCAGCGCTTCGACTGCTCGATCGCGGAACCGACCCTGCGGGCGCACCGGCGCACGAGGTGACACTGGAATGCTCGCGAAAGAGCTGTTCTAGCTTTTCGGGGTCAGGACGACCACGGGGATGGATCGCGACGTCCGCTTCTGGTATTCGATGTAGCGGTTTTGGTTGTTCTTGTTGACGATCTGCCATAGCCGCGTGTAGTCGGCATCGTCGGGCAGCACCGGTCGTGCGGTGACAGCGAAACGCCTTGGGCCGACATTGATCTCGACGTCGGGCTTGGCCTTCAGGTTGTGGTACCAGCCAGGGGCCTCGGGCGCGCCGCCCTTGGAGGCCACGACCAGATAGTTGTCACCGTCGCGGGCGTAGGTCAGCGACGTCGTCCGTTGTTTACCGGTCTTCGCGCCGACGGTATGCAGTAGCAAGCTCGGTATCCACAGCGTGCGGTGACCGATCCAGCCGTTCGTCTTCCGATATACCGCGTCGTGCACCCGCAGCACCTGCGGGAGCACCCTTTCCTCAACGAAACTCATAGCTGCCAGTCTCACTCATTAGCGTCGATCTCTTCCAGTGCCTCCCGCAAAGTGGGTCCGGTTTTCTCACGGTCCGGATGAAGGCCGTCTCGGGATAGACCACAAAATCCTTCTATTCGCCAGTCTCGAAAACGATCACATATGAGGCAGCGAAAAGGCCCAGTGTTGTCGTCACGTTTAACCAGCTGACGGTGTCCTCTGGGTCTCATACTTCGCGGCAGGGCCACCACGAAACGAACCGTCTGATGACTGCTCACCTGGGGGCCATAAGTGACCCGCCGCCGAAGACCTAGCCTGACACGCTCACGGCCCTTCGCCGACAATCGCTGCCCGGCGGCATCAAACCGTTCCTGTTCTTACCGGGCACCCACGGGTCGACCGGGCGTGAACTGGAGAGGCATGGAGTGAATGCCGTTGATCAACGTCGACTGCATGCGCTCGACCGGCCCCGCCAGCTCGAGATTCTTCATCCGCGACAGCACCTCCGGCAGGATGGCGGACGCCTCTACACGGGCGAGGTTCGCGCCTAGGCAGAAATGCGTTCCGCCACCGCCGAACGCCACGTGCGGGTTCGGCGTTCGGGTGATGTCGAAACGGTCGGGATCGACGAACTGGGTCTCGTCTCGGTTGGCCGACGGGTAAAACATCGCCGCCCGGTCACCCTTCTTTACGCGCACCCCGCGCAGTTCGGTGTCCTTCGTGGCCGTGCGGAGGAACATGATGACTGGGCTGACATAGCGCAGCATCTCTTCGATGGCTGTCGGCAGTAGCGACGGGTCCGCTTCCAGCTTCGCCCGATCCTCTGGATGCTCGATCAATACGCAGGTGCCGCCAGCGACGAGATTACGGGTGGTGTCACTGCCCCCAATGATCAGCAGCACGAAGAACATGATGAACTCCATGTCGGTGAGGCGCTGGCCATCGACTTCGGCATGCAGCAGGGATGTTGCGATGTCGTCGCCGGGCTGCGCGCGTTTGCGGGCCGCGAGTTCCCCGGCGTAGGCGAACATCTGCGATGGCCGCGTCCGTGGCGCGCGGGTTGGCGTCGCCGGGGACACCACTGTTCATGATTTCGATCAGCTCGTGGAGTCGGTAGCCGTCTTCCAGCGGAATGCCGAGCAGTTCGGCGATCACGTAGGACGGCAGCGCCCCGGCGACGTCATTGACGAAGTCGCACTGACCCTTCTCGATGACCCGGTCGACCAAGTCGCGCGCCATGTCTGCGATGCGCTCATTGAGCTTCGCGACCCGCCGAGGGGTGAACCCCTTATTGACCAACCGGCGTAGTGCGGTGTGGCGCGGTGGGTCCATTGTGATCATCATGACGCCCCGTACGTCGGCGAGGTCGTTGGGACCGGGCACGTCATATTGCACGCCGTCCGTCTCCGACGACCACGTGGCGCTATCGCGCGACACCATCAGGACCTCGTCGTAGCCCGTGAGGGCCAGGAATCCGGGTCCGTCCTTATACGGGTGCCATGCGACCGGCGCACACTCGCGGAGCTTGCGGAACGCCTCATACGGCATCCCCTCCGAAAAGGTGCGTGGATCGGTAAGGCTGACACCACCGATGCTGATTGCGTCGTCGGTCACGCCCCACCTCCCTGCGGCGAGCTTCAGCACCGGACTAGGACGGTGCTACCGCAGACCATAGCGTCTAAGCTAAGTAGGAACGTTAAGGAGAGTTGACCGCCTCTAGCCTCGCTGCCACCGGGACTGTAACCCGTTTCGTCTCGGCACCTTTTCCGATACTTAAGGGACGAGTCGAAGAACTCAGGGTGATCCCGCACTCGGCACCTGCACCTGCGCCTGCATGATCCATCCCGTGGACTCGCCCTTCACGAGGCCCTCGCTGGTGGTCTCGTCGACCACCATGAACAGCGTGCGCCCATCGGGTCCGCCGAGAGCGGGCGCGATAGCCCATCCACGGTCGATCGCGATGCGGTGGGTGACGGTGCCGCCCGCGACGACCCTGAGGAACTCGCAGGTGTCATAGCAGCCGACCCACACCCCGCCTGCGATGTCGACGCAGAGGCCGTCGGGATGCCGTTCTTCGCCGAGGTCGGCGAACACGCTTGGCGCGCCTAGGCTTCCGTCGGCTTCGGTCGGAAACGCGAGAATCCGCGACCCGTTCGTCTCGCTGACCACGAGGGTCGACCCGTCGGGCAAGAGGGCGATGCCGTTCGGGACGGCGAGGCCGGTTGCCACGATCCGCACCGCTCCGGCGGGGTCGACGAGGCCGATCGCGCCTTCCATCGCCGTCGCACGCCCCTGGTAGAGGTCGACGTAGCCACGACCGTCAGGGGCGACGAACAAGTCGTTAGTCGACCAGCCGAGGTCCCTGAGGTCATACGTCGCTGCCACCTCACCCTGTCGGTCGACGTGGTAGATCTTTGACTCGAACAGGGCGGACACCACCAGCGTCCCGTCGGGCAGCCAGCCCAGCCCGGAGGCGTGCTCGACTTCCGCCTCCACGACGACGTCACCGGTTTCGCCCACCGAGCACACCCGACCTGCCGGTCCGTCGCTGAACCAGAGCCGGTCGTTGTGCCATCGAGGCCCTTCGCCGTAGACAATGCCGTCGATAAACGGCACCGGCTCAATAGCTTCGACCGCGATCATCGCCTCACATGCTCGTCGACAGTGAACCGATGCGCGAGAGTTTTCAGGATTCCCAGTAATGCTCGACGGCGCAGATGGTCGCATGACGGCGCGGCGATCGACAACGCGCAGTGACTGTGGCTACTGCCCAGTGGTCTGAACGCGCCCAGCAGAAGTAACACGGCGATATGTCGGACATCGTTGACCAGCGGTGAAACGATACTGACGTGGACCCCAGCGGGGATGGCGTCGGTGGATTGACCGCGACGGCGCTGCTCTGTGGGTCGTGTGGCACAGGGTTGCCGCCGGACTCAAGGTTCTGCAACAAGTGCGGCACGCCGATCACGCACGCCGCCGCATCGGCGGAGTACAAGCAGGTGACGGTGCTGTTCGCCGACGTGGTGCATTCGATGGACATTGCGGCAGCCGTCGGTGCGGAGCGGCTGCGCGAGATCATGGCCGAGCTGGTCGATCGTGCAAGTGCGGTGGTGCAGCGGTATGGCGGCACGATGGAGAAGTTCAGCGGTGATGGCCTGATGGCGTTGTTCGGTGCGCCGGTGGCGTTGGAGGATCACGCCCTTCGAGCGTGTTTGGCGGCGCTGGACATTCAAAAGGAGGCTGGGCATCTCGCCGCCAGCGTGCAGCGTCTTGACAACATTTCGCTGCGGCTGCGGGTGGGTTTGAATTCGGGTCGGGTCGTTGCCGGTGAGATCGGTTCTGGGGTAACGAGTTACGCCGCGATCGGTGAGGCGGTCGGGTATGCGCAGCGGATGGAGTCTGTCGCTCCGCATGGTGGGGTGATGCTCAGTGTGGCCACCGCGCAGTTGGTCGAGCATGCCGCGGTTCTGAAGGACACCGAGTTGGTCCGCATCAAAGGGGCCGACCAACCGGTGCCGGTGCGCCAGCTCGTCGCGATTGGTCCGCGACATGGGGTGGTCGAGCGCGTCGAGGCGAGCTTGGTCGGTCGCAACTGGGAGATGGCCGTTCTCGACGCCATGCTCGACCGGACGATTGGTGGACGCGGCGGCGTTGTAAACGTGGTCGGCCCGCCGGGAATCGGCAAGAGCCGGGTGGCGCGGGAGGTCGGTGCGTTGGCGGCCTCTCGCGGGATCGAGGTGTTCTGGACTTTTTGCGAATCTCATACCAACGACATTCCGTTCCAGGTGGTGGCGCGGCTGCTGCGGGCGGGCACAGGCGTCACCGACCTCGACGATCGAGCCGCTCGCGAACGGATCCGGGAACAAGTCCCCGAGGCCGACCCGCAGGAGCTGCTGCTGCTTGATGATCTGCTCGGCATCGCCGATCCCGAGGTGGAGCTGCCCAAGATCGATCCCGATGCCCGTCGGCGGCGGTTGACCGCACTAGTTAATGCCGCGTCGCTCGCTCGTGAAGACCCCGCCGTGTATGTCATTGAGGACGCTCATTGGATCGATGAGGTCAGCGAGTCGATGCTGGCCGACTTCCTTACGGTAATTCCACAGACACATTCGATGGTGCTGGTCACCTACCGGCCCGAATACCAGGGAGCGCTTACGCGGGTGCATGGGGCACAAACGATAGCCCTTGGGCCGCTGAGTGATCCGGAAACTGCGTTGCTGATCGACACACTGCTCGGGCCGGACCCCTCCGTTAGGGGGCTGGGCCGCACGATCGCCGAGAGGGCTGCCGGTAATCCTTTCTTCGCCTTGGAGATGGTGCGCGAGCTAGCCGAACGTGGTGTGCTGGAAGGGAATCCCGGTGCATACATCTCGACCGCAGAGGCCGCTCAGGTAGATGTGCCTGCCACGCTGCAGGCGGCCATCGAGGCGCGCATCGACCGGCTGAACGCCCCGGCCAAGCGGACGCTCAACGCGGCGTCGGTGATCGGCGCCCGCTTCGACGCGGAGCTGCTGACCGCGCTGGGCATCGATGCGGTGTTCGACGAGCTGCTGGGCGCTGAGCTGATCGATCAGGTGCGGTTCACCCCGAGCGCCGAGTACGCCTTCCGCCACCCGTTGATCCGCGCGGTGGCCTACGAATCGCAGCTGAAATCCGATCGCGCCCAGTGGCATCGGCGCCTGGCCGCCGCGATCCAAGAGCGTGCGCCCGGGGCGGTGGAGGAGAACGCGGCGCTGATCGCCGAACACCTAGAGGCCGCCGGTGATCTGCATGCCGCCTACGGCTGGCACATGCGCGCCGCCACGTGGGCGACCTACCGCGACATCGCCTCTGCGCGACAAGGTTGGGAGCGCGCCCGCACGATCGCCGACGCGTTGCCTGCCGAGGACCCCAATCGGGCAGCCATGCGTATTGCCCCTCGCACCATGTTGTGCGGGATCGCCTGGCGAGGCCATCTGACGGTTGCCGGGGATCGCTTCGAGGAGCTGCGGCAGTTGTGCGCCGCCGCCGGGGATAAGGCGTCGCTGGCCATCGCCATGGCGGGGCTGGTGTTCGATCACGCGTATCAGGGCGGGATCATCCACGAGGCGTCGCGGCTGGCATCGGAAGCCATGGCCCTCATCGAGTCGATCGGCGATGCGACGTTGACGGTGGGGCTGTCCTTCGCGGCGATCTACGCCAAGGCGCAAAGCGGCGAGTGGGGTGACGTGCTGCGGTGGTCACAAAGAGTTATCGACCTGGCCGACGGGGACCCGTCGAAAAGCAACCTATTTTTCGGGTCTCCGTTAGCGCTCGCCCTTTCGACGCGGGCTATCGCCCGGTATTGCCTGGGCCGTCCCGGATGGCGCGACGACCTGCGCCACGGCCTGGACATGGCCCGCAGCGCTGACCCGTTGTCCTACGGCACGGTTATCACCTATGTCTACTTCCCGGGAATAACGTTTGGCGTGCTGGCTGCCCATGATCGGGCGGTGCGCGAGATCGAGGATGCGCTGCGGATTGCCGAACGATCCGGTGATGATATGGCGGTGGTCTTCACCCGGCTGATGCTGGGCACTGCGCTGGTGCACCGCCACACGGATGCGGAGCGTTCCAGCGGACAGAAGCTGCTGGCGGAGGGCAGCGAAGCGTTACTGCGCCGGAGACACTCCCTGTCCGAGTTACCGCTCGCCCACGTGTACTTGGCACGTGAGAGTGCTCGGCGTGGAGATCGCGATGAGGCGATACCGCTCATGTTCGCCGCCGTCGACCACCCGGCTCGCGAGGGACAACTGCTGTCGTGGGGCTACGCCATCCCTGCGACGGGTGTTCTGGTGGAGACACTGCTCGCTAGTGGGGCCGAGGCTGACGTGGCCGAAGCCGAGGCCACGATCGAGCGGTTAGCCGCTGCGCCAGCCGACGAGGGCCTGGTGATACGCGACGTCTGGCTGCTCCGGCTGCGCGCACTGCTGGCCCAAGCCCATGGCGACGACACTTCCTACCGCGACTATCGGGATCGCTACCGCGCGATGGCGAAATCCCTTGGCTTCGAGGGACACATGAAGTGGGCCGAGGCAATGCTATGACGGCGGCTGCTCCTTCGGGGGTGGTGACGTTTCTGTTCACCGATGTCGAGGGTTCGACCCGTCGGTGGGAAGCGGACGCCGATGGGATGCGGGCAACACTCGCCGCGCACGACGAAGTATTGCATTCGGCGATTGAGGCGCACGGCGGATACATGTTCAAGCACACCGGTGACGGGGTGTGCGCCGCGTTCGCCTCGCCGAGATCCGCAGTGGATGCTGCTGTCGCTGCGCAGCGGGCACTTGAGTTGCCGGTGCGGATGGGGCTGGCGACCGGGGAGGCCGAGGTACGTGGGGCGGATTACTTCGGCGCGGTGCTCAATCGTGCGGCGCGGGTGATGGCCGCCGGGCACGGCGGGCAGGTCTTGGTGGCCGACTCGACGGCCGGACTGCTCAGCGGAGTCGACCTTGTTGATTTGGGGCCGCGACGGTTGCGTGATCTACCGACGCCGGTGGGGGTGTTCCAGGTCCGGGCGCAGGGCCTGCGGACAGAATTTCCGTCATTGCGTGGAGTCGACTCGAATCCGGGAAATTTGCGTCCGGCGATCACGAGCTTGATCGGCCGCGACACCGAGGTCTCCAATCTTCAAGCGGCCCTGCGCTCGCATCGGTTGGTGACATTGGCGGGCGTCGGCGGAGTGGGCAAGACCCGGCTGGCGTTGGAAGTCGCGACGCAGTTAGCCGACGAATTTGTCGACGGTGTCTGGTTTTTCGAGTTGGCTGCGGTCACCGATCCGGCGGCGGTGCCCGATGCGGTGGCGGCGGTGTTGGGCATCACTCAACAACCTGGCAAGAGCGTCAGCGAGTCGGTGGCTTCGGCTTTGGAGGGCCGGTCGCGGCTGTTGGTGTTCGACAACTGTGAGCACGTTGTTGACAGCGTCGCGGATCTGGTCGCAGCGATCCTCGCGACCTCGGCGACGGTGAAGGTTCTGGCCACCAGTCGTGAGGGAATCGGTGTCGCAGACGAGCAGTTGTGGCGGGTGCCTTCACTGGACGTTGGCGCGGCGGTGGAGTTGTTTGTCGAACGCGCTCAGAGCATGGTTTCGGACACGTTGGCCGATGAGGCGACCGCCGTGGAGGATGTTTGTCGTCGACTCGACGGGATGCCGTTGGCGATTGAGTTGGCGGCCTCGCGGATGGCGTCGATGACGGCGGGCGAGGTGCGTGATCGTCTCGATGACCGGTTCCGGCTGCTGGTGGGGTCACGACGTGGATTGGAGCGCCACCAGACCCTGCGTCACGCGGTGGCGTGGTCTTATGACCTGCTCGATGACGCTGAAAAGGCGCTTCTAGAACGGTGTTCGGTGTTCGCGGGGGGATTCGACCTTCAAAGCGCCTGCGCGGTAGGCGGATCCGACGACATCGACGAGTACGCCGTCCTGGATCTGCTGGACGCGCTGGTGCGCAAGTCGCTGCTGGTTGCCGACAGGTCTTCGGGGCGGACCCGGTTTTCGATGCTGGAGACGATCCGCCAGTTCGCCGAGGAGCAACTCGTCGCCAGTGGTTCCGCCGATGAGGCCCGAGCCGCCCATGCTCGCTATTTTGCCGGGCGGGAAACCGACATCATGGCGCTGTGGGACGGCCCCCGGCAGCGGGAGGCATACGACTGGTTCGCCACCGAGTTGGCCAATCTGCGCACGGCGTTCCGGTGGGCCGCCGACCACGCCGACCTCGATGTGGCTGCCACCATCGCGACGTGCGCGGGGTTCCTTGGTTATTGCGTCGAACAGAACGAACCAATCGCGTGGGCGGAAGAACTCATCGAACCCGCCAAGGCTGTCGACCATCGGCGGCTGGCACAGCTATACGTAATGGCCGCGAATTGCCATGTCACCCGCCGGATCGACGAAGCCCTCGGCTATAGCGAGGCCGGACTGCTGGCTTTGGCGACAGGGCGCTACGACGACGTGCCGCATGAGTTCGAAGTCGCGGCGCTGGGCGGCGGCTACATCACGAAGGGTCAGCCCGAGCGGTGGGTCGAGTTGTGTCGCGGCAAGATCGCACGAGAGCCTGGCACTCATACCTTCACCCGGTCACACCTGGTCTTCGCATTGGTGATCGCGGGTGCTAAAGACGAGGCACTCATGGCCTCCGATGGTCTACTCGCCACCGCCAACGCCACCGACAATCCCCAGGTGGCCTGCTCGGCGTTACTCGCCTACGGATTTGCCCATAACGAGGCCGATCCCACCGCCGCGTATGACGTGCTCCGCAGATCTTTGAACATCGCGCAAGACAGCGGTAACCGATTCGTCGAGTCCCACATTGCCGACACCTTGTCGAGGGCCGCGGCGGCCCACGGCGACCCCATCGACGCCTTCGACTACCTGACCCTGGCGATCCGCAACTACCGTGACTCCGGCGACTTCTCGTTCATGCCTCAGCCGCTGGCGGTTCTCGCCGCCCTGTTCGATCGACTTGGTCGCTATGAATCCGCCGCTACGATCAGCAGGTTCGCCGCGACACCCCTTGCGCGAAAGTCCTATCCCGAGATCACCACCGCAATCACTCACCTGCGCGAGGTTCTCGGTGACGAAGCCTACGAATCATTCGCCTGCGCTGGAGAAAACATGACCAATGCCGCCATAGCTACCTACGCATTCGACCAGATCGACCAGGCCCGAGCGGCGCTGAATGCTGTCTTGGAATAGACGAGTTACGAGCGTCTCGATAGTCGGCTTGCCCTTCTTAGGTGCCACCGCGTGCACAAGCGTTTAAGGCACGCGAAATCAGTTTCGCCGCAACCCACCGCTACGGAGATGCGACGGCGAAGAGATGCCAATCGCCGGGCACACCCTTGAGTTCGTGCGCGCCACGGTCCTCAAACTCCAGCCCTGACCCGATCACGAGGTCGCGCAGCGTGCTGGACACCAGCACGTCGTTCGGCCCGGCCAGTGCGCTCACGCGCGCGCCGATGTGCACGGCGATCCCACCGATTGTCGTCACCGCGAACCTCGCACTCGCCCGGTGTGCAACCCCGCGCGAACTTATGTTTGTCGGTCGAGGTTTGAGTCACGCGGCTGTGCTGGCCACGACCTCGCCGGCAATGATCTGCGGCGGATTGGGCATCAGGTCGCCCAGGTCTTCATCGCGAACCCAGTCGGCAGCCCTCTGGTCGGAGGCGTCCGCTCCGGCCTGTTCCTCGAATACGCTGGTGGAGACCATCAGGCCGTTGCCCGCATCGACCCAGTAGTAGGCAACGAAGCCCTCGATCTCCCTGAGCAGGGGAACGAAACCCTCCCTGACGCGCCGCCCGACCTCTGTAGGGTCGGTGATCCCCTCATAGCGGCGTACCGTCGCGTACATCGCTTCCTCCTCTCAACGAGTAAGCCTCACCATGATCGGTTATCCCAGAGCTGCAACAATCTTCGCACTCAGCGCGTCATCTAAAGAGTAGTTCGGCGAGTCGCACCCACCAGGGGTACGCAAGAGCTACACGACAGCGGATATGTGCCATTCCCCGGGCACGCCTTTGAGTTGGTGAGCGCCACGATCCTCGAACTCGATTCCTGACCCGATCGACGAGGTCGCGCAGCGTGCTGGATACGAGCACATCGTTCGGCCCTGCCAGTGCGCTGACCCGCGCGCCGATGTGCACGGCGATGCCGCCGATGTCATCGCCGCGAACCTCGCACTCGCCGGTGTGCAACCCGGCCCGCACCTCGATGCCGAGCGCTTGCACCGCGTCGCGGATCGCTATCGCGCAGCGGATCGCTCGCTGAGGGCCGTCGAACATCGCCAGGAAGCCGTCACCCGAGGTGTTCACCTCGCGGCCCCGAAAGCGGGTCAGCTGCGCCCGGACGACGGCGTCGTGCGCATCGAGTAACGCATGCCAGTCGCGGTCGCCGATCTCCGCCGCCCGGCGCGTCGAGTCGACGATGTCGGTGAAAAGCACCGTCGCGAGGACCCGGTCGTCGGCCACCTCGGCCTGGTGCCCGGTGAGGAATTGGGCGATCTCCTGAAACGATTGACGCCACGGTTCGACGAAGTGGTAGACGTTGCGCCCCGGCAGCTCAACATACTTCGCGCCCGGTATGTGGTCGGCGACGTACCTGCCCAACTCGGGCGGTACGATTGGATCGTCGGCGTGGTGGACAACGAGAGTTGGCACGCGGACTGTAGAAAGCAGAGGTCGCACGTTCAACTCGGCCAGGTCCGACAACATGAAGGCGACGGTCCCCGGGCTTGCGGCCGAACGTTCGTGCCGTGCCCAGCTTGCCCGAATTTCCTCGTTCCACGGCATGTCCGGATTCGCGAGATGCGCAAACTCCCCCGTACCCCACATGGCGACATAGGCAGTGAGGATTTCCTCAAGGTCCACTCCTTCAGCGCGTTCAACAAGCGGATCCGCGTAGCCATCGAGTACGACCAACGCGCTCGTGCGGGATGGATAAGTGGCTGCGAACAGCGCCGATGCGGGGAATGTGCCGTTGCTCGCGACGAGGACCGCTTCGTTGCTTCCGAGATCGTCAAGTACCGCGCCGATGCTGTCGGCCCCTAGTTCCAAGGTCGGCGTTGCGGGATCGGATACCCCCGTGCCCGGCGGGTCGAAATAGATGAGTCGACCAAGCGACGTCATCGCCTCCAACCACCCCTGGATAGACGGCAGCTCGGGAAAGATCTCACAACTCGTGAAATGCGGAGCGAGGAACACGATGTCGCGAGGACCTTCACGCGACGTGCGATAGGCGACGCGCAAGTCCCCGTTCAGCGCATAGCGCGTCTCCGAGAACATTGCGGAAGTGTAGGCCGAGGAGCGGGTCGAGTTTCGGTGTCATGCAACCAGCTGAACAAAGTGTTCTTCGCGTATTCGCCACCACTCTCAAAACAGAGCACAACTGCGACTCGCGAAAAACCATGTGTATCCGGTGACTCGGCCAGATCCGCCGATGTGCGAGGTAGGGGCGTGTTTGTGTGAGATTCTGCGGGTGTGTCCGCTGATCCGGCGGCTGCTCCTTCGGGGGTGGTGACGTTTCTGTTCACCGATGTCGTGGGTTCGACCCGTCGGTGGGAGACCGACGCCGATGCGATGCGGGCAGCATTGACCGCACATGACGAGGTGCTACGCAACGCAATCGAGGCGCACGGCGGCTTTCTGTTCAAGCACACGGGTGACGGCGTGTGCGCCGCGTTCGCCTCGCCCAGATGTGCCGTCGACGCTGCGGTGGCTGCGCAGCGGGCGCTGGAGTTGCCGGTGCGAATGGGCATCGCGACCGGCGAAGCGGAACTGCGCGACGGGGATTACTTCGGCACGGTGCTGAACCGGGCTGCGCGGGTGATGGGCGCCGGACATGGCGGTCAGATCCTTTTGGCCGAGTCGACGGCAGTGCTGCTCACCGGTGTTGATCTTCTCGATCTGGGGCCGCGACGGCTGCGGGATGTGCCGAACCCAATCACGGTGTTTCAGCTGCGGGCGCCCGGCCTGCGCATCGAGTTCCCGCCTCTGCAGACGCTCGATGCGACGCCGGGAAACCTCCGACCTCAAACGACGAGCCTGGTTGGGCGCGAGTCGGAGCTGGCCGAAGTGCAAGTCGCGCTGAAGGCTCATCGGCTGGTGACGTTGACCGGGGTGGGCGGGGTCGGCAAGACGCGCCTGGCATTGGAGGTCGCGGGGCGGTCCGCTCCAAACTTCCCCGACGGTGTCTGGGTTTTCGAACTCGCGGCGGTCACTGATCCGGCAGCGGTACCCGACGCGGTGGCGGCAGTGTTGGGCATCACCCAGCAGCCGGGCAAGAGCGTGGCTGAGAGTGTGGCTGCCGCGTTGGAGGGCCGGTCGCGGCTTTTGGTGTTCGACAACTGCGAGCACGTGCTCGACGCCGCCGCCGATCTCGTTGACGCGATCCTCGCACAGTCGGCCACCGTGACGATCCTCGCGACTAGCCGCGAAGGACTAGGGGTGGCCAACGAGCAGGTGTGGCCGGTGTCGTCGTTGGATGTCGTCGCCGGGACCGGTTCTGCTGCGGTGGAGCTATTCGTCGAACGCTCCCAGGCCATCGCTCCGCGCTTCTCGATGACCGATGAGGCCGATGCGGTGGTGGAGGTCTGCCAGCGTCTGGACGGGATTCCATTGGCCATCGAGCTGGCGGCCTCGCGGATGGCGTCGATGACCGCGCGTGAGGTACGGGATCGTCTCGATGATCGGTTCCGGTTACTGGTGGGGTCACGGCGCGGCCTGGCACGCCACCACACCCTGCGCCATACGGTGGCGTGGTCCTACGATCTGCTCGATGACACCGAGAAGTCCTTGTTGACAAGATGTTCTGTGTTCGCCGGTGGATTCGACCTCCAAAGCGCCTGCGCTGTAGCCGGATTCGATGACGACTACGCCATCCTTGATCTGCTGGACGCGCTGGTGCGCAAGTCGCTGCTGGTCGCCGACCGATCTTCGGGGCGAACCCGGTTTTCGATGCTGGAGACGATCCGCCAGTTCGCCGAGGAACAGCTCATCGCTAGTGGCGAGATCACCGAGGTCCGGACCGCACATGCTCACTACTTCGCCGGGCGTGAAAGCGACATCATGGCGCTGTGGGACAGCCCCCGGCAGCGGGAGGCTTACGACTGGTTCGCCGCCGAACTGGCGAATCTGCGCTCCGCATTTCGCTGGGCTGCCGACCAGGGCGATCTGGATGTCGCCGCCACCGTCGCCGCCTACGTGGGGTGGCTCGGCGCTAGGGTCCAAACCTATGAGCCGATAGCCTGGGCTGAAGAGCTGATCGAACCCGCCCGCGCGGTCGACCACCCCCGGCTGGCGTTCCTGTATGTGATTGCGTCGCTGTGCTACGCGATCGGACGGATCGAGGCGGCGGTCGGCTATGCCGACGCCGGACAGATCGTTCTCGGCAGGAGCCGCGATGCGCTGCCGTACGGCATGGAAGGCATGCTTGGAGCTGTATACGTAGCCATCGGGCAGCCCGAGCGGTTGACCGAGTTGTGCCGCGCCCAGCTCGCACGCCGCCGCGACACCCACGTCTACATCCAGGCATGGCTGATTGCCGCCCTTGCATTGGCCGGTTCCGGTGGGGAGGCGATGGATTGCGCGGATGGCCTGATCGAGGCTGCGCAGGCAACAGGCAACCCGTCCGTGCTCGCGTGGGCGCTCGGTGCCTACGGTGTCGCTTTCCGTGACGCAGATCCCGTCCGCGCGCTGGAAGCCATGCGCCGGGGTCTGGTGATTGCTCAAGACAGCGGCAACCGCTCCCACGCGTCAGCCCTGGCGCAGGGTATGGCACACCTTGAGGCCGAACACGGCGACCCGGTGGCCGCGCTCGATCACCTCACGCTGGCAATCCCGCAACTACCACAATTGCGGCAACAACACCACGATCCGCATCCCGCTGGCCGTCCTCGCCGCTCTTTTCGACCGGCTCGGACGCTACGAACCGGCGGCCACTATCTCCGGCTTCGCCCTCAGTCCCATCGCCGCAACGATGGTCCCCGAAATCACCACCGCGATCACCCACCTCCGCGAGGTCCTCGGCGACCAGACCTACGAATTACTCGCCCGGCGAGGCGAGGCGATGACCACCTCCGCGATGGCGACCTACGCATACGACCAAATCGACCAGGCTCAAACAGAACTCACACAGGCAGCGGCAGCTGAGTGACTAGAGCGGTAGATGTTGCAGAGCGTCAGTCCGCATTATCGGCAAGCACCCGCTACAGCGTCAGGCACGTGAGCCTTCCCACACGAGGGAGCGGCTGCACCCTCGCACCCGAGAACTTCCCCGGCTCAGCCCGACCCTCACTCGAGGAGGTCTCGGTCGGAACCCTGGGGCGGGCGGCGCGGTAGCGCGGTTGTCCGGCGGGTCGGCATGCCGTTTCAGTTCGGTATTAGTACTCGCCGTGGCACTTGAGCTATTTGCTTAGTCACCGGAATATCCTCTGCGTCAACAGGAACCAGCTGTTCCGGTCGATCCGTTTGCGCTTTGCACACGACGCATTGCCGACCCAACGTAATCTTCTGAATTGGCTTGTCGGGGAACAACTTATGGAAGCAATCAAAGCAAATCTTCTGAGTCATCAGATCGGATCTTCCCGTCAGAGTCCCGGTAGCGGTCGAGGTTCGTGAACCCCGGTCGGTAGCTAAGCTAGCTGCCGCGACGCCGGGTCTTGATGATGTCGAGGCGTTCCTTGAGCAGTTCCTCGAGTTCCTCGATCGAGCGGCGTTCCCGCAGCATGTCCCAGTGCGTGCGCGGCACCTTGACCTTCTTGGGTTCGGCCAAGTCACCACCCTCGATCAGGGTGCCCTCCATGCCGTTGCGGCACACCCAGGTGTCGGGGATCTCGGCGTCGTGGGCGAAGGGCATGTCGAACTCCTCGCCGTTCTTGGTGCGGTACCGCGCGATTTGACGCGGCGCTAGATCATGGTTGCGGTCGGTCTCATAGCTCACGGCTCCGAGGCGACTGCCCCTCATGGCGCGATCAGCCATCATCAACACTCCTCATCACCCCATATCTGTGCAGGTTACGCCCCGGCGGAAGGAAGCAGCGAAGGCCATCAGTCCGATGACCGCGCCCGCGCATAACATCTAGGCCCGAAAAGGGAAACCTGTTGTTACCGCCATTCAGTGACGGCGATACCTCTTACGCTTTAGCGGATGGTGACTTTTGCGTTGGTGCATGGCGCGTGGCATGGCGCATGGTGTTGGGAACGGCTGAGTCCATTTTTGCAGCAGGCGGGCCATAGCGTGGTTGCGCCGAATCTGCCGACCGACGATGGGTCTGCAGACTTCGACACCTACGCGGACGCGATGTGCAGCGCCCTGCGGGGCTGTGATGACAATGTGGTGGTCGTGGGGCATTCCATGGGTGGCCCGACTGCCGCATTGGTCGCGGCTAAGCGCCCGGCGCGGCATCTGATTTATTTGTGTGCCATTGTTCCCGAATGCGGACTTAGTCAATTCGATCAAGCTCAGGCTCAGCCGGACATGATCACTCCGGAATACATGAGCGGATGGGTTGAGGCGGTGAGTGAGCCTGACGAGCAAGGACGTACCGTATGGGTGGACTTTGACTTTGTGCGAAGAATTTTTTATGCCGACTGCGATGAACCCACCACGGCAGCGGCGATCGATCACCTGCGGCCCCAGGCCGCATGCCCATTTACGGTACCGTTCTCGTTGACCGAACTGCCCTGCGTCCCTTGTACTTACGTTGTCTGCACCGAAGATCAAGTAATCACTCCTGAGTGGTCGAGGCGCACAGCCCGCAGCATTGGCGCTGAGATCATAGAACTGCCAGGGAGTCATTCACCGCTCCTATCACGACCGCCCTCGGTGGCCGACGTGTTACTGCGTGTAGCGAACGCGAGTTAGCGACGAACCGCACCCCGCACGCATCCGGGTTTTTCGACCCGCATGCGTCATGCTGACAGAGGAACCGTTACACGCGACTGGGACAGCGGCGAGGGATCATGGCTGAGGAGATGTCTTCTCCGGCGCTGATCAATGAGATAGCCAGACTTGATCTGCAAGAACGCCGCCAACTGGCCGCAGCCCTTCGCCAGGTGTCCCAGACCTTCGCAGAGGTGCCCAACGGCACGACAGCCTCACACACCCTTGGCGTGCTTGCCCACCTGCTCGACCCGGCCTGATCACCGGACGACCCGAACCGAAAATGGTCTCATATGAGACCACATATGCGACACTCATCCATCCCCTTGCGCGGCGGGTAATTCCGCACGTCGCGATGTCTCATAAGTTCGTCTCACAGCTGTGTGTCTCATCCTCCACCCCCTGAGCACTAATGAGATGCATGCCCAGATCACAAACGAGGATGGCCATTGGGCCGCCCAACGGGTATGAAGGCCCTACCCGCCCCAACAACCGTGCCAGCGGCAGAGCGGCAAGCAACCGCCCTTGGCTGCACTGAGCCTCACTGACGCGGAGGAACGGTTGGTGCTCGACTGGACCGCGCCGCTGCGGCACGCGACGTTCTACAATGCCATCTACCGGCCTGCCGTACTACGAGTAAATCGGCTGATGCCGACCGCGAAGCTGCGCCCGCGCAGTCCTTCCATAGCCCCCGGCACACGTACGCGAGTCTGTTTGTCGCGGCGGGCATTAAGCCGATAGACATCGCGGAGCTCATGGGCCACCGAGACGTGAAGACGACGCTGACCGTGTACGCCCACCTGATCAACACAGACGACCACACGGGCAACATGGCGGCGCTTGGCGCACTCGCAGCCCCGGCGCAGAATCCCAGCTGCAACAACGTGATTCCGCTACACAGCTGAGTCGGGTAGGAACTGCTTCACGTGTTCGAATACCTGCTTGGCAAGCAGGGGCGGAACGGAATTAACAAGCTGCGCTTGCTTACTGGCGCGCGTACCGACTAACTCGAACTCATCGGGGAAGCTGAACAGTCGCTTGATCTCGGCCACGCGGAGCCGACGATTCTCCCAGTGGAACGGCCCGACGTTCGGACCCGGTTGTGCCTGGATCGTCGGCGACGGCCTCGGCGATGACCAGCTGGGCCTGAATGCGCCGACGACGTCGGAGTCAAGCGGTGGAGGCAACGACGTCGCCGTGAAACCCGTTGCAGCTACAGTGTGTTCGCCCGAAGGCGAGGCTGACGCGCCCGCGCTGGCCCCGCTGGCGATCGACGGCAACACCACCATGGTGTGGCCGATCGACACCTATAGCGACCCGTGCCGTTCCCCAACTTCAAGAACGGCGTCGGGCTGATGCTCCAGCTGCCGAAGTCCACCAAGGTTGGCGAGGTCACCGTCAACCTGAACAGCACCGGTACCGCAGTCGAGATCCGATCGTCACAGACGGCCGCACCGGCGTCGCTGGCAGACACCACTGTGCTGACACCCACGACCCAACTCAAACCCGGGCCGAACACCATCAAAGTCGAGGACCCGACGCCGACGCCTTACCTTCTGGTCTGGGTGTCGACACTCGGTCAGGTGAACGGTGCGAGTCGCTCTGACATCGCGGAGATCACCGTGAAGGCGGCGTCCTAACCAGCTTTCTCCGCGAGCCTGCCGACCTGGGCAGCGCTGAGATGTCCCGCGGAGTACATCCACGCCAGCGTGTCGTGCAGGGACTCTGCCGGGTCGCGAAACCGAGCCCCTAATTCGCGGGTGGTGCGTTCGGCCTCAGCGCCGGGCCACCGTGTTGTGACTTCCATACCGTCGCGAGTCATCGGGAATTCGAAGTCGTAGATGCGCTTGACCATGTCTCCGACCGTTCCTGCCGCCCTGAGGAGTGCACCCGGAGCCGAGATACGCCGTGGGCGCGTTCCGGTGAGGCGGCTACACACGTCGTACCACTGAGGCCAGGACAACATTGCGGATGCGGCTGTGTAGCGGTGCTGGCCTTCTGGCAATTCAATAAGTCTGACGTGCAGCGCTGCAAGGTCGCGGACGTCAACGATCTGGAGTCCGCTCGAGGTCATCAGCCACCCCTGCTTCATGAGAGAAGCCAAGCGGCATTGAGAGCGCTAGGTCCTGGATCGTTAGGTCCGATGATTCCGGCCGGATAACTGATCCGGATCGCAGCGCCGTTTTCCTGCAGTCGACGGACGTGGTGTTCTGCGTCGGCCTTCGATCGCGCGTAAGCCGTGGTTCCCGGCGTGATCGGGCTCGCCGGTGACATCGGCGGTCCCCCAGGTTCGAAAAACACCATGAGCGACGAGACATACACGATGCTGGGCAACCCTCGCCGTGCTGCTCCTCCAATGACCGATTCGACTCCGCGCGCGTTGGTGGTCGCAACAAGTTTGGCCGCAGCACGTCGCAGATCGACCAGCGCGGCGGTGTGGATCACGCCGTCGCATCCGGCCAACGCGGACTCCACAGCGCTGCTGTCTGTCATGTCGCCCATGACGACGTCGGTGGGAACGAAGCCGAATGGTTCGAAGACAACTTCGAACCTGCGCGACGTCTCGCACCATCAACCTGACGTCATGTCCCTGGGCCGCGAGCGCTGCCGCTATATGCGAGCCGGTGAAGCCCGTCCCTCCCGTCACGAGCACCTTCACGGTCGGAATGTTAGAAGTAGAAACAGCTATCCACAGCCGGATGAAGAAATGTCGGGGGGCACCTGCGGAAGCATTTAGTGTTCGACTCACAGCTATGCAGCTAACCGGGTACGGGACCGTTACGGGACCGAGCAAGTCGCGGCCTGGCGCTCAACGAGGTTTGCGCAGTTCAGACGTGGAAGCCGATGACGGGAATCGAACCCGCGTATTCCGCTTGGGAAGCCTGTGCGGACCCGCCTCTGTGAGAGGAACCGAGGCTGAGGAGTTACCAGGCATCCGTCGTCGACAGCGGTTGGCGTTCGACGGAGCGCCCGAGGACGACCTTCGCCGTGATGACGCCCAACTTGACCATGCCCAAGTACGTCGACGGGTTGAACATTGTCGGCCACACCGTGCGTGTTTTGTGCTCGTTGACCGGCCGGTCCGTGAATCGATCGCGCAGCCACCTCAGCGTCATGGGCGCCGATAGTGGATGCAACAGCAGATGACCACAGAACCGGTCGCGGTGATAGGTGACCGCTGCACCAATGCGTTCATACTCGGCCACCAGTGCATCGACATCGTCGACGCTGATGATTCCGTCGTGCACCGCCTGTACGACCAGCACGGGAGGCTTGGGCCTGGATTTGCCGAGCTTGGTCTCGTTGAAGATGTGGCGCACTTCGGGTAGGTCCCACAGCTCGTCGGCCGTCATGTCGACGTAGGACCCGATGTCGACGTTGCGCAACTGCCATACAGCCTGGGCCGTCGTCATTGTCTGCAACTCGTCGAGCAGCGCCTTGCCCTCGTCAGTCGCGTGCTCGTCGACGACGTTCTGCGCGCCGGAGAAGACTTGCGTCAGTGCGGAGATCATCAGCGCGGCGAGACCGGCGAAGAAGCTGCCGTTGAGGCGGCGCGCCACACTCCCCGGGTCGCCGACGGGCGAACCCAGAGCGGCGCCAACGATATTGAGCTCCGGTGCATATCGTTCACACAGTTCGGCCGCCCACGCCGACGCCAAGCCTCCCCCTGAATATCCCCACAGACCCACCGGTGCAGACGGCGACAAATTCAAGCGCTCGCACCGCATCGCGGCCCGCAGCCCGTCCAGAATCCGGTAGCCGGGCTCGACGGGAGCGCCCCACATGCCGTGGCAGCCTTCGTGATCCGGTACGCAAACCGCCCAGCCTTCGGCCAGCGCGGCGGTCACCAACAAGTACTCGGCTTGGACGAACGCACCGATCGGTCCCGCGCCGCGCCGCATGGCGAACGAGGGGAAACAGCGCGAGGCCACGGCGTCGATCGCGCATTGATAAGAGAGCACCGGATAAGCGACGTCTGACTCGCGGTGCGCCGGGACAAGCACTGTCGTCACGGCGACTTCCGGTTCTTCGTGCAGATTCGTGGTGCGGTACAGCAACTGAGTGGCTTTCACGCGTTGGCTGATGAGACCGAGAAATCCGATCTCCACGTCGCGCGAGCGCAACACCATGCCCGGTTCCGCGTGCTCGTAGCCCTGTGGCGCCCGGTAGAACGGGTCGTCGTCGGGTGAGATCGGACGTTCGCCGCGACGCAGCTCGTCGTGCGGGACGCTTGCGACTCTCACTGGCCTGGCGGAATAGCTATCCATCGGTGTGGCGACCCCCTCGGCGTATCGCTGACGGCGCGCACCCACGCCGCCCGAGGTATCCATTACCCGCGGTACCGAGCTGTCAACCCTCGGTTATCCGAAACCACCGCCGAACATCAGCCCGAGCACGTACGTGATGGCGGGCCGCGCCATAGCCGATCAGCAATTGGCGCAGATGCCTGGCCGACATCTAAGCGGCGAAGTCCGGGAGACCTACGACACTGGCTACCCGGCGCAGCGCCCGGCAAACGGTTTCGCAGTGGTTGTGTCCCGCGTCACGGTCGAACGACGGTCAAAGATCACTTCTGACGGGCGTTGGCGGCCGCGGAATATGCCGTTGAAATGCGGTGATGCGGAGCCGATGACGGGAATCGACCCCCCGCGTATTCAGCTTGGGAATCTATTTCCACGCTCGAACGAGTGAGCGAAAACGGCTGGTAGGAAGGCTTCGGGCTAAGGCAAAAACCAAGCGCACCTGCGGTTTTAGTACGGCTAGCGGACGGCTACGGTACGGCACCGGTATGCCGCCGGTTCGGTCGCGTTCGGGGTACAGAAGGGGTACCGGGATGGCGGCGACTGGGGCACACAACGCTCGTTCTTAAAAATGGCCCTGTGATCACACAACTTCGTTTGGAGCCTCAACTATGAGCCGTGCTGAGTCTCGTAGGGCCAGAGGCATCCAGGACGATGCCGGCGACGAAAGCCTTGCAACACTAGGGCACACACCACCTACGGCGACGTGCCTTACGAAAGCCCAGCCAGCTGATCCAAGCGCCACGGCGGAAAGGGTGCCTGGCCAGCCATCTACCCCGACGCGGCGACCACCTGCCTGCGTGGCCGCAACCAAGCTGCCATCGGCGGGGCCGCCCTGGTTGTCGGCAATCGGCCTATGCGCAAGCATCGCGTCATCGAGAGCGCGCTATAAATGGTTGCGCTCTGTATTGGTCGAACGTTTGCGTCAAATCAGATTATGAGACCGGGGCCGGAAAACGCCCACGACTTCACACGCAGCTGGTCCTCGGGATCGCCCGGATCGGGAACCTCGTCGTAGATCTGCATCCCGGTGACCATGCCGCAAAGCGAATTGGCCGCCGCTACGATCGTCGCTCCGTTCTCCGAGTCCACCTGTGTTGCACGCAGACGCAGCTTGTCCGAGCCATCGACCTCCCACAGCTGCACCTGGAACGTCTCGCCGAGGTCGCGGCTCACGGACGCGAACCACGGACCGAGGTCCTGCGATCCGATCAGCGACAGTGCCGGCGTGCTCCCGAGCTGCGCTCCTGCATGCGACGACACGACGCTCCAGTGCCCGAAATCATCGCGCCTCCAGAGGTCGAGATTCATGTTGCCGCGATCCGTAGCGATCACGACACGCATGTAGTCGAGAAACAGCGCGCTGACGAACGCCCCGCCTCCCGCGTTATCGGGAGACCAGAACGTCAGCGCGGCCGGATCCGTGATGTCCCAGTAGCGAAACTCGAGACCGCCGTCTCCGCCGAGGCAGGTCACCAGGTGATCGCCAGTACACACGATCGCGAGCTCGATCGGTTCGGGCGTGCCGACAAACGTGATGGACCATTCCGCGTGGCCGAGCGACTCGATCGCGTGCGAGTGGTATCGCCAGATCGTGAGACGCGCGGCCGACGACGGGCGCAAGATCAGCGACGCGAAGCGCTGGTTGTCGATGCGAACCAGCTTGACGAAGGATGCCGTCGCACCCTGCTTGTGCGCGAGCTTCGTGAAGGTCGGCGTGGCGGCCGGATCAAGGTGGTACGCATGCACTTCGAGATGGCCGTTGTGGCCGTGGTAAGCGGCGATCACGGTCTGTTCGGTGAGAAACGCGCAGTCGATCCCGTGAGCCGTTGCACCGTCGATGTGTCCGTTGCGAGTCAGCAGGCCGCTCGGCGCGACCGTCCATGCGATCAGCTTGAGACGGTGCGACGTCGTGACCACGGCCGTGACGATCGGGCTCTGGCTGAACGAGGCCATCGCCAGCTCTTCGATCTTGCCGGCGAGCTTCTCGTCGACCCGCGAGATGGTAAAGCTCGACATCTCATGAACCGTAAGTGGTTTGGCTGCGGCCGGGGGTATAGATGCCGATGCGACCGCGCTCGTCTTCCCGTCGTGCCCACCAGTTGCCGAGCCGCGCGGCGCCGAATGCCCACGGCCTATGTCGATAGGTCGCCAGCGGTTTGACGGCCGGTAACGCGGTCGCGTCCAAAGTCACGAACTCGCCGCCAGCGACGCGCAGGGTGACTGTGCCTCCGGCCTTAAGAGCGCCCCAGGCGGAGAGCGCTTCGATGTGTTCTACGGGCGCGGTGCCCACCACGGTTGGCTTGGCGGGGTTCGCGACATCCACCACTGCCAGCCCGTCAGCCACCGGCACTAGCAGGCGGCGCTTCACGGAGACCAGCATGCCTCGGTTGGGAAGATCGAGGTGACCGGCCGGCTGGAGCGCGGCGTTTAAAAGTTCCAGGCCGTGATCGGTGAGCGCCGCCAGATGGTCGCTGATTCGGATACACGCCGAGACAGGCTTGTCGTGGTGCGTTTCACGTGACCAAAAAGACAGGCCGTGTTTGCCCCAATAGATGAGATCGTTTCCTGCGGCAACGGCGCCGTGGGCAGCGGTGGCTTGACCAATGATGCGCGGCAGTGCCGGAGAGCTGATGTCGAAGACGGTCAAATCGCCACCGGCGCCGGCAATCAGGACGGGCGTGCCGTCAAGCCGATCGGCGGCAAGAAACGTAATCTCGTGCTTCAGGTCGATCTCACCCCGGCCGCGAAGTTCAACCTGACGCTCGCGCAGCCGTGGAGCAGAGGCATCAGCTGGCGCGGCGGTTTGGCCGCCCGCTGCGGAGCGGGCTTCAGTTCTTGCCGACGCTGTTCCGGAAGCGGCGATCCGATTGACGCGCAATGCGCCACCGGCCGGGAATATGCCCGTGAGCGCGGCTCTTCCATCTGCGCCGACAACCGAGCGTGCAATGATTCCCGACGCATCGCTGAGTGTGAACGCGTCGCCCGGTGTTGCGCCGGTAATCAGCGACTCCCAAAGTTTGGCGTACCCCTCGGGTGCCGGATCCACCAGCCAATGAGGATCGAATTGGCCGGCGATGCCGAACAGCCCCGTCTGCGGCGCATCGCAGTTGGCTTCGAGCTCGGGTATCCGCAGTGCTAAGCCGCTGATCTGCTGTTCGGTGTAAGCGGGAACTTTGCCCAGCGACACGGTTCGACAGCCGCCGCTGGTTTCCACCAGTAACACCAGCGGATAGGGATTCTGCCAGTACGGGCTGTGTAATGGCAGGTCGCCCGGCTCGAAGTTGAAGCTGATATCCAGCGGCAGCCAATTGTCGGCTCCGGGTTGAACCACCATGCGGGGAGCGAAGATATTCAACGGATCGTTCAACACCTGGATCTTGTTGCACAAGGTCACGTTCGGGCCGCTGGGCATCGTCGATCCGGTCAGCTTGAGCTCGGCCTGGGTACCGATGCGGAATTGGCCGCAGGTTCCAAGAATGCCCCAGGAGAAGCGGTTGATGACATGAGTGTGTAACTGGGGTTTGCCGACATGCAGAATGTCCAGCTTTCCGCCCAGTACGGGCCCGGTTGACGTGGCAAAGTACTTGTCGAGGACGAGCGTGCCGAAGTCGAAAGTGGTCCCGAGGGTGAGCGGGTCAAGATCAACGGGATAGTTGCAGACGATCAGGGATGAGTTCTCCAAAGTGCAGGCGGAGGGAATGTCGTTCGAATCAGGTTCGAAGGTCTTGGCGGCAGCGGCGATATCTCCGATGGGCCCAAAGCACACAAAGGCGTCCCAGTAGTTCGGCGAAATACCAAAGCCGATGACTGCTTTGATCGTGTTCGTGGCAGGGAGGGACAGGCCCGCCTGCATGTTCGCGCTAAAACCGATGTCGCAGCCGGCTGCCGCCCAGGAGTCGCCGCTCAAGGCCAGCGACACTCCGCCGTCGAAATGCTTGTTGTTATCGGCTTCGATCTCGAACGAGCCCGAATGCCACTTGCCGACGGGACCCGACGAGACGGAAATATCAGTGCGGGTAAGCGTCATCCCGGCAACCAACTGCTCGAACGCGCCCACCACCAGTCCCGAGTGGAGGAGAATTCCCCAATCGAGGCCGGCGAGAAACGATTCCACGGGAGATTCGGCGAAACTGCCCCACGGACCTTCATTGGCGGGGGAGTCGCCTAGCGCCAACCGCACTGACAGTATGCTGAACTCGGAGTCCGTGGCGATCTTGGCTCTAGTGACGGTCAGATCGCCAAGCACGTCCGGCAGCGCCCCCAAATCGATTTCAGTACATAGATCCAAGGATTGGAGAATGCCGTCGAGTGCCGCCAAAGCATCCTTGGGTATCTCGACCAACGCGGTCACCGTGTTGTAGCTGAGACAAATCTCGGCGTCGTGGCTGGTCACGTTGAAGAAAATGTTGATACCAGGATTCAGGTTGGCGAAGGTATCCGTCTTCGCGGGGTCGAGCAAGTCGGTCTGGTACTTGAGGAAAATTCCCGCCGTGATGATTAGTTGTAGGCCGGACCCATGATGGGGAGGCGGGTCACCTAAAGTTGCTGGCTGGTCGAATTCCACGTGGTCGACGACGTAAACCGGCCCATCCTTACTGAGTTGGAATTCCTGTCCGGCGCAAATGGTTTCGGCGCGAATCCGGTTCATGATCAAGAGGCCGAACGCGCCGGCGTTGATCTGCAGTTCCACCAATCGCGGGCGTTCAGCCGGATAGGTGATCGCTCCTGCGCCACCTGTACCCCCGCCGGGCCTTGGACCTCCGCCGATCGGTCTGGGGTAAATGATCTGTGCCATGGTTTCGCCCCCCAACGAAGAACAGAGCATTTCGGGATACGAGACGATGCGACCGGTTCATAGCGACTCCAGATACACGGCCGCCCGACGCGAGCAGTTAGAACGTACTCCACTCGCAGTTTGGGCGGAAGGTGCTTGTGGTTTTTCCTCAGCGATCTAGGTGAACGATCGGCATCTCAAAACTGTGCAGCAAGCGATCCAGCCGACCCTGCGAAATCCTTGGTATCAGTCGTGGCCTGCGCGGTCTGCTGGCTCAAGGCGCGACATCATCTCCCCGGCTCGGAGCACCCTTATATGAGCAACAATTCGCATAATCCGTAGATCGCGGGTTCAAGTCCCGCCCGCCCCACCTTAAAATATGTATGGCCTCGGCTGTGTAAACCAGGACGGCGCCGGACTGGTTCTGCAAGGCGCCCGTGAAACTGTTGAGCAGCGAGGACAGCAGCGTCTGCTGGAAGAACACCAGGAAGATCAGCAGGCCGACGGCCCCGGCAAGCAGACCGAAGCGCACGGGTGCACGTCGGATCTCGTGGCTGGCCAGCAACACGATCCAGAGATTGCGGCGTCTCAGCGGCGGCGTTGCCAACTGTTGACTACCGGTCCAGCATGTGGAGCCGATGACGGGAATCGAACCCGCGTATTCAGCTTGGGAAGTCGATTCGTCGCCCTGCTTGTTTTGTTGCGGTGTGGTGGTTCCTGGGCGAGCAAGAAAAGGCATATCCGCGCAGATGTGCCACACCCGAGCCAGTCGCTCACCGGGTCGCAGGTCTTGGCGGCCAGAGCTGCCCGCCATGGCGGCGGTCCGCTCTGCGGCCAGGAGCCCGCCCACGGGCAGGTCCCACATGAACGGACACATCTGAATCCTGGGCCAACGCAGACCTCGAATAAGGCCTGCGCTGCGAAACGGCCCTCAAGTTTAACCCAAGGAATAAAGGTCTTGCCCGGAGTGCTGAAAGGTGTTCTAAGACGGGGGGTTTGGACATGGAATCAGCTTCGAATAGCGGGACACGGGTGGGATACACGCGAGTCAGCACCGTTGCCCAGACCCTGGATCAGCAGAATACCGCTCTTGCCGACGCAGGTGTGTCGAAGACGTTCTCCGACAACATGTCCGGTGCGAAGGACGACCGCTCGGGCTTGGCGGCGCTGATGGACTACGTCCGCGACGGCGACACCGTGGTCGTGTGGAAGCTCGACCGGCTGGGCAGAAACACACTCCACATCCTGGAGACGGTCAAGGCCCTGACCGATGCTGGCGTCACGCTGATCTCCACCACCGACGGCATCGACTCGGCAACCGCGGCGGGGCGCATGGTGATCGGCGTCTTGGCGAGTATGGCCGAGTTCGAGCGCGAACTGATCAAGGAACGCACCGCCCTCAAGCGGGCCGTCTCCCGTGCCAACGGCACCAAATTCGGGCGACGCACGAAGGTGGCGGACCCGGTCCACGTCGCGACCGCACGACGGATGAAAGCCGATGGGCACACCGCACGGAATGTCGCCAAATACTTGGGCGTCAGCCGAGCAACCCTCTATCGGTATCTCGCCGACGAAGCTGCTTAGACCCCCGGTGGGGGCAGGCCACGCCGCTTCACCCCCGACGGGGGAATTCAGGGCTCGGCCTAACCGCTTCGGGGGCAACAGCTTCCACTGGTGCCCACGTGTCAGTGGGTGAAAGGAGACGCGATCTCATGACATTGACTCCCGCACAACTTGACCGGGCTGTCGGCACTCTGCTGGGCACCGCAGCCGGAGATGCACTCGGGGCCGCATACGAATTCGGTCCACCCCGCGGCCCGGAACTCGAAGTGGCGATGGTGGGGGGCGGCAGCTTCGGGTGGGCACCCGGTGAATGGACCGACGACACCTCGATGGCCATCGCTATCGCTGAGGTCGCCGCCACGGGCGCGGACCTGCGCGACGGGAAGGTTCTCGATGCCATCGTTCACCGCTGGCACGAGTGGATGAAAACAGCTAAAGACGTTGGCATCCAAACCAGTTCCGTCCTAAGAGCCGCAGGTTGGCTGGGTCTCAGCGCACAAACCGCACGGGAGGCATCAGCAGCGTTGCACGAGCGCAGTGGCCGCACCGCGGGCAACGGCTCGCTGATGCGCACCGCACCACTGGCACTGGCTTAACTCGACGACGAAGCCGCGCTAGTCGAGGCAGCCCGCGCAGTCAGTGAGCTGACGCACTGGGACCCCGAGGCCGGTGACGCCTGCGTGCTGTGGTGCCTCGCCATCCGCCACGCCATCCTCACCGGCGAGTTGGATGCCCGAATCGGCCTGCAGCACATCGACCCAGACCGACGCGAGAAGTGGGCATCGCGGCTCGACGCCGCCGAAGCGTCACAGCCTTCGGACTTCAAGAACAACGGCTGGGTGGTCGAGGCACTGCAGGGCGCGTGGTCGGCGATCACGACCACTCCCGTCCCGCAAGACGATCCGGCTAAGGGTGTGTTCCGCGCCGACCATCTGCGGCTGGCGCTCGACGCGGCGGTGCGCGGCGGCTACGACACCGACACGGTCGCGGCCATCGCGGGCGGACTGCTCGGCGCTGTCTACGGGGCCTCAGCCGTCCCCGCGGAGTGGCGTCGTGTGCTGCACGGCCGGCCCGGGCTTGGAACCCGCGAGCTGGTGGCGTTGGCCACCCGGATCGTGAAGGCGGACAAGCTGTTCAACTATGACTACGATCCGATCACCCCGGTCCAGCATCCCCATGATGACGGGGTGTGGCTGGGCGACGTCGCGACGCTGCGCGCACTCCCGCCCGGTGTGGACGCTGTGGTTTCACTGTGCCGGGTGGACGATGAGGATTTACCGGTGGGCGTCGAGCAGATCGACGTGCGGCTCATCGACGACCTCGGACCGGACGCCAACCCCAACCTGGATTTCGTGCTGACCGACACCGTGCGGCTCATCGAGCAACTCCGCAACGAGGGACGCACGGTGCTCGTGCACTGCGTGGCCGCCGTCGGCCGGACACCTACCGTGGCAGCACTCTACGGCGCACACAGGCAGGGCATCAGCGGCGAAGCGGCGCTGCGGGAAGTGACCTCGGTTCTTCCGGACGCCTATCCCAACAGCGACTTCCGCCGAGCCCTGCAGAGACTGGCACCGTAATCGTCTTCAGGAAACGTGACCCGAGCTAGAACTGGACCACCTCGCGGGCCAACGGGCATCTCGTCGCCTTAGGGGTAGGTCTGATCGGTGCCGGTGATTGTTAGTGCTGGATTGTTGTCGCCAGTCTGGGTAACGCTTTTTCGCGTTGCCGATGGTCCCCACTGCGCTGTTGTCTCCATTGACGTTAACGGTGTTGTCGCCGCCAGTGACGAGGACATTGTTGTTGTTGTTGTCTCCATTAATGGTGAGGTCGTTGCTGCTGCCAGCCGCTAGGGCCGTGCCGGGAAGATGCCGACCGTGGCGATGCAGAAGTTCACGGTGAGATAGGGCTGGATGTTGTTGTGCGGCTCGCCACCCCCGGCGTCACCGATCATGGTCGCGTTCATGACGGTGCTGGTGTCAGGGTGGGCGGCGTAGGTGTTGCCGCCAGACCGGGCCAGCGCGCGACCGTCGGGCTTGTCTGCGGTCGCTGCATGGCTGCTGGCCTTCACCGAGTGGGTGTGCTCGGGCATCTGCGCCGCCGCGAGCGTCACAGCCATCAGGGGAAGATCTGAGCATGGGTCCGGGACGAGAAAAGCCCAGGGCAGGGGGCAGGGTTGGGAGAGGTGTCCCAAATCTGGGTTTACGAACGTTACTAATGCGGGTATTGGATTCGAAGCGCGGGACGACGCCCCCCAACGTCACTCGCGCGTCGGTGGCCGACAGCCACCCCCGAGCTGTCGGCCACCGCCTACAGGCGAGTCCTTGGGCGGTGGCCGACGGTCATACGCCGCCAGACGCTCCCCACGCCGGAGGGACCGCCGACCACCTACGCGGCAGCAACTGCCCCCACAAGCCACCACGCGCAAGTACTGTGTGCCACCTGGCAGCTCACTCGAAACTGTTACTCGGGACACATGCGGGCGGGGCACCTATACCGCTAAAACAGATGTATCCGATGTGGGCGGCGATAGCGGGCCGGGCGCTAGCTTCTGAACGCAAGGGGTTGCATCCCCGCATCGCCTGGCGTGGGACCACAGGGGCGCAACCGAGCCTTGGCTCCCCCGCTGCGTGGTTGATAACCCACACGCGTCAGCCGTAAACGCCACCAGCCACCACATCGCGGCCACAACCCCAGTGCCCGAATCGGTGGTGACGGCGATCCGGTCGTGCTCCTCGATCAGTTGGTCGTCGCTGAGTGCTTGTAAGTCTTTGATGCTCCTGACCATGGTTTGAGCGTAGGCGAATCACCCGACAGGGTTCGGCCCGCCACCGTGGGGATCTAGGTGGCGGGCCAAGGGGAGACAGTAGGTCAGACGCCTAAAGACTGCGAATCGGTTCCGTGCTAACGGGATGACGGCCGGACCGCGCCTATCCGGTTTCCTCGTCCTCCAACGCGGTATCCGCATCGACGCGGAGGTGCGCGGTCAAAAGGAGCCTGTCGTAGGCGGATGGGGGTGGACGCGTTCCACGACGGCTGAGGGCGACGAAGTCGGCAACTACCTGTCGGGCGAGAAGTCTCAGTTTCGTGTTGGTCTCTTGGGAGCGCCACCTGAGCACCTCGAAGGCGGCCTCTGGATCGTCTATGCCGTGGATGAGCATCAGCATGCCTTTGGCTTGTTCGATGACTGCCCGGTGCTCGGTGATAAGTGTGACGGCGGCAGTTACTTCGTCGTGGTGTCCCCGCAGCGTGCTCGCGGCGTCGAAGCCGTCGGTGCCGGTTACGCTCCCGTCGACCACATGCAGGGCCTGTGGGCCGCCGTCCCTGCCGTCGCCATTGCTGGATGGCGCGACGCTGAATTGATTGTCGATTTCCCGATGTTGTTGTTGCATCGCAATACCCCTTGCGTGGAATACCCTCTGCGATTTTGTGTGCTCGGCAACCCTCTTCAACATCAGATGGGCATACGGAGCAATTAAAGTTTTACTATTACCTCATCTGCAGGTCAAGACCCGTTTTGAGGGGAGTCACAGGCTCTTCATCTCTGACCGCCGGGGAGCGGCGGCAATCACCGACATGGACGACGGCCAGCGGGGCAACGCTAGCGTCTTAACCAAGGGGATGAACCCCGATGACCGCCTTGCAGGAGACACCAGCGTCATCCCTCACGGCCGCCTCCCACTAAGACGAGGATTAGCCGCACCTATGCAGGATCAAACGCGGGTTCGGCCCACCACCGTGGGGATTTTGGTGGCGGCCCGAACAGTAGGTAGGACGCGGCGGGTGGCTATCCGGTTCCCGCCGATTCCTTCGCCGCCCCAGATCTCCGAATCATTCGCAGCGATGGGTCGAGATCCGCACTGACGCCGGCCCTTCGAGGCATGCGCAGTGAACGTTGAGCGGCGGGCCGTACGTCACGGTGTTGCAGGTTCGGCAGTGCCTGGTGGTGTGTCCTCCGCCTCCGTGGCCGAGGCAGGCGACGTGACCGACTAAGACATGGTTGGCGCCGAGAGGGGACCGTGAGACGTCGCGGCAGGCAGGCAACTTGCGGAAGGTCACAGCCCATGTTGCCGCCAGTCACCACTGTGAAGCGTCGCACTTGCGGATGTTGCTTCCGTATTATTGACATAATTGCCATTTATTTCCTAATGTTGCAGGCACACCGCCGCTGGCAACGAGGCCAGCGGCGGTCACACACACTCCGAACGACGGCAGGCGGGAGACCCTAGTGACCGCCCCTTTTGGGCACACACCAGGTCGCCGGGCTGGCGGCGAAACCGGCACCGATGGCCCAGCACCACGGGCTTTGGATAGTGCGCTCCTAGGCGGCCCGCCTCAGCGCGTCGGCACCTTCGAATACCGCTACGACACCGACACCTGGACGTGGTCGGACACGGTCGCAAAGATGCATGGCTACGAACCAGGCGAGGTACAACCAACCACTGAACTTGTCTTGAGCCACAAGCATCCCGAAGATCTCGCGCGGGTGAAAGCGCTGCTCAAACAGTCATCCGCGCCCTTCAGCAGTCGGCATCGTCTACGAACCACCACCGGTGAAACCCGCAAAGTTGTTGTTGTCGGTGCCCCCGTTACCGGTCCAGAGGGACGGATAGTCGCCACCCACGGCTTCTACGTTGATGTCACCGAAGCATTCGACGCCGATCTGCAACAAGAGGTCGGTGACGAATTGCAGGTGATCGTCGCTCACCGGGCAGTAATTGAACAGGCCAAAGGCATGCTGATGGCGATCTACGAGCTCGACGCCCAGTCCGCGTTCGGCGTTATGACGAGGCTGTCCCAACACTTCAACGTCAAACTTCACGACCTCGCCGCCAAGTTAGTGGCCGACCTGCCGTCCTTATTGCAGAGCAGTCTCACGGATCGCACACCGGTCGACCACTACCTGATGACGTTGACAGCCGACGACATCTAACAACAACATCCGATGGCAGGTGCGGCACAGTCACATGGGTTGCGTCGGCCAGATGCGGAACTTTCGTCGAGGTTGTCGGTGGTGGTTGGCGTCATTTGCTTGTCCTCCGAGGTGTGTTCCAGCTCGGCCGACGCTATTGCGCGTTTATTGCGCGGAGACGCCGAAGGGGGAGTTGGTGGCGGGCCGAACAAAAGGTAGGGACGCGGCTCACGGCTATCCGGTTCCCGTTGACTCCATCGCCGCCACCAATCGGATCTCCGAAACACACTGCCGTGCTTACGTTCTGCTGAGCGCGGCGTTTAGGTTCGGGTACAAGCTGATTACCTGGTCGAGGCCCATCAACACCATTGGCCGGTTCGTTATCGGTCCGTCGGCGACGACGCCGAACCGCTTCGCTAACTGAGTGGCGACACGTTGTCCGTCCAGGAGGACGGCCATTCCCGCTGAGGCCAGGAATTCCACTTCCAGTAGATCGACGATCAGGGCAGTCGGTGCCTCGGCGAGGCCCGCATCGACGGCCTCGGCCAGCTGCGGCGCGGTAAGCGCATCGAGCTCACCGCGTACTGCGAGCACCCTGGTCCCGTCTACGGAACGACTAGACAGCACCAGCCCGCGTTCAAGATCGTCCCCCACGACTGACAAGCTAGCGGGATTTAATTGACGCTGGGGCAGATTTGTGATTTGTCGCGCCAATCGATGATCAAACCAATGGTTCGGCCCGCCATCTGTGGGAGTTGGTGGCGGAGTCGTTGGCGTTGTGGGGTGTGGAAATTGTGAAGGGCCGGCACGGCCCCGGCGTAGCAGCGGGACGCGGAGAGGGATCGTCCTTGCGTGAGCTAGCGGCGCCAGTCTCAAAGGGTGTCGTGTGAAACTCAGTCAATGAGAGCCATGGAACGGCCCTGGTCGCAAAGCCAGTCCAGTTCACAGGGATAAGGGACATAGGGTTCGGACACCGGGAGGGCTGTCCTGTTGCTCATCCGGGCGTCACCCTGCGTGCATATGGTGACCCCGCCGCCTTCAATGCAGTCGGCGCCGGCCGGTGGTGCGGCGGCGATTCCGGCGGCGGTAGCAGCCGCCGCCAAGAGGGGCACCAGGTAACGCTGTCTTGTCCGCACGACTGTCCTCATGTCGTGAAACTAACCCCACCATGGAGAGCAAATACCGCGGAACTTCAAAAATGCAGCTAATTCACAGGCTGTCCAATTCCTGGCAAGTACGTACGGCCCGCCACCTGCCGGAGTTGGTGACGGGCCGAGACACTTAGGTAGGACGCTCAGAACGGCGGCGCGGTTCCCGTCGGCCGGTCCACCTCGTCGGCCGCTTCGAGCAGCGCGGCGGCCAACTGCCGTGCCTGCCCGACGGTCAGGTTGTCGTCGTCCACCGAGATGAGCCGCTCGATCCTGCCGTTGGCCCACTGCGTGCCGTCGACCAGGACCAGGGTGTCGTGGTCCCTGTTGTCGCGCGGGATGACCCTGAGCTTGCCGGTGAAGTAGCGTGCCGGTTCCGCGTGTAGGTCGTACCAGTCGGCGACGTCGATAGCGCCGGCGGGGATCGGCGCATCAGGGATGGTGTGCGCGGTGCGCGTCATTTCGTTTCCTCTCGGTGGAGTTGTCCTCTGCCGACCGCTATTGCGCGTTTATTGCGCGGAGACAGTTCAGGCCCGGTAAAAACCGGGCCTGAACTGCAATGGAGCTGGTGCGCGATACTGGGATTGAACCAGTAACGCCAGGTGGCGGCTCTCGGGTCGTGATCAGCCGACATGGCTCTCCACCTGCGGTTACATCCACCCTACCTCTGACGTAGAGCGGAGTACAACGGCGGGTTGGGTTGGTATCGTTAGCCCACGAATAGCCCACACGGGCTGGCGAAGGGGACGAGATGGGGCGCAGGCCGGGCTTCGGGACGGTCGAGAAGCTGTCCTCGGGCCGCTACCGAGCCCGCTACCGGGGGCCGGACGGGAAGCGCTACGCGGCGCCGACGACGTTCGTCACCAAGTCCGAGGCGCGAGGCTGGCTGTCGCTGCAGCACGCCGAGATCACCCGCACGAAGTGGGCGCCGCCCGAGTCCATCCCCAAGGCTGTGATCAGCTTCGCCGGCTACAGCGAGGTGTGGCTGGCCACCCGCCAGGTCGCCGGTCGGCCGCTCAAGGACCGCACCCGCGAGCACTACCGCACGCTGCTCGACGACCACCTGCTGCCGGCCTTCGGTCCCGACGCCCTGGGCGCCATCACGCCGGAGTCGGTGCGTTCCTGGCACGCCGGTTTCGGGAGCCGGACACCGACGATGCGGGCGCACTGCTACAGCCTGCTGCGGACCATCCTGGGCAACGCCGTGACCGACGGTCTGATCGGCGCCAACCCGGCCCACATCCCGGGAGCGGGCACTACCAAGCGCAAAGTCGTCATCCACCCGCTGAGCGCGGTGGAGCTGGTCAAGCTGACCCAGGCGATGCCCGAGCGGTACCGGGCGATGATCCTGTTGGCCTCGTGGTGCGCGCTGCGGTTCGGCGAGCTGACGGCGCTACGGCGGGGCGACATCGACATCGACATGGACGCCGGGCGGGGAGTGATCCACATCCAGAGGGGCGTCGTGCGCACCGCGCAGGGCTTCGTGGTGGGCGCCCCCAAGAGCGAGGCCGGCATCCGCGACGTGGCCGTACCGCCGCACCTCCTCGGGGCCGTCCAGAGCCATCTCGCTGTCCACGTGGGACACGAACCGGACGCCCTGCTGTTCCCGGCACACCACGGGGGACACCTCGCCAAGTCGACGCTGAGCCGGCACTTCGACAAGGCCCGCGAGGTGGCCGGGCGCCCCGACGCGAGGTTCCACGACCTGCGGCACACCGGGGCGGTGCTGGCGGCGGCGACGGGAGCCAGCCTCGCCGAGCTGATGGGCCGGCTGGGCCACTCCTCGCCGGCGGCGGCGCTGCGCTACCAGCACGTCGCCGCGGGCCGCGATCAGGTGATCGCCGAGGAGTTGTCCAAGGCTCGCCGACGGGGATCGGCCGGCGCCCTGACCCTTCGGGGGCGCCGAACGTGGCACAGCTAATGGCTCGCCCCCCGTCGGCTAACCGCGCTAGAGGGCGCGCCCGATGTCAGTCGTCCTTCGCCGCGTGAGCGAGGCGGCTCCCCTGGCTGCGTTTCAGCTCGGGTGTTCGAGTTCTGCTCGGGCCTGGTCGATTTGGTCGTATGCGTAGGTCGACCATCGCGGCGGTGGTCATCGTTCGCCCTCTGCGGGCGAGCGATTCGTAGGTTTCGTCGCCGAGAACTTCGCGCAGGTGGGTGATCGCGGTGCTGATCTCCGGCACGACTGACCGCAGTGAAGGGCATGTCGGCGAATCCGGCTCATGGTCGCGGCGACTTCGTCGTGCCCGAGCCGGTTGAAAAGGGCGGCGAGGTTAGCCAGGACGGCACGGATCGTGGTGCTGTTGCCGGAGTCATGGTAGGTGGCGGATTGTCACAAGGAAGTAATCGAGCGCGGCCAGCGGGTCGCCGTGTTCGGCTTCAAGTCGGGCCAGATTGGACGCCAGGTGGGTCTCGATGGTGCGGTTGCCGCTGTCTTGGGCGATCACCACGCCCCGACGCATGGCCTCCCGCGCACGGTCGGGATCGGCGTCGCGGAAGGCGAAGCCGTAGGCGAGCAGCGCAAACGAGAGCGCATACGGGTTGCGCGGTGGCCTCGGCGGCGTCGATCAGACCCTTCGTGGCGGCCATCGCCTCGTCCTCGGAACCCGCGATCTTCAGCGCGATGACCAGGGTTGCCCTGGTGAGTGTGTGAGTGTCGCGACCGCGTGCGAGTTGGGCGCGGCACCACTCGAACGCACCGTTCGGGCTGGCCGATGTACACGTATGCACCGCCAACCCAGCCCTCGAGGCCGTAGGGCACCTCGTCGCGGCCATTGCCGAGAACCGTCTGGGCGGCGTCGCTGTAGCCGACAGCCGCCTCGATCCGTCCGGCCATGCAGCACTGTGACGCCATCACGTACAGCACGGCGAGCCGGGGATGGTCGACGGCGCGGGCGGGTTCGATGAGCTCTTCGGCCCAGGCGATCGGCTCGTAGTTCTCGACCACGAATGCCGAGGAACGCCGCGTAGGTGGCGATGGTGGCGGCGACATCGAGGTCGCCGTGGTCGGCAGCCCACCGAAACGCGGTGCGCAGGTTGGCCAGTTCGGCAGTGAACCAGTCGTACGCCTCCCGCTGCCGGGGGCTGTCCCACAGCGCCAGGATGTCGGTTTCACGCCCGGCGAAGTAGCGGGCATGGGCGGTGCGGACCTCGGTGGCCTCGCCGCTGGCGACGAGTTGTTCCTCGGCGAACTGGCGGATCGTCTCCAGCATCGAAAACCGGGTCCGCCCCGAAGACCTGTCGGCGACCAGCAGCGACTTACGCACCAGCGCGTCCAGCAGATCCAGGACGGCGTAGTCATCGACGCCTTCGGATCCCGCAACGGCGCAAGCACTTTGAAGGTCGAACCCGCCTGCGAACACCGAACACCGCTCCAGCAGCGACTTCTCGGCGTCGTCGAGCAGGTCGTAAGACCACGCCACCGCGTGGCGCAGCGTGTGGTGGCGTTCCAGGCCCGCGCCGGGAGCCGACCAGCAGCCGGAACCGCTGATCGAGACGATCACGCACCTCGCTCGCCGTCATCGACGCCATCCGCGAGGCCGCCAACTCGATGGCCAACGGAATCCCGTCGAGGCGCCGGCAGATCTCCACCACCGCGGCCGCCTCGTCAGCCGTGGCCACCGAGAAGCGCGAGCGCAACGCTGCGGGCGCGTTCGACAAACAGGGTCACCGCCGCGGAGTCGATGCCCGCACCGCACCTCCAGCGAGGGCACCAGCCACAATTGCTCGTCGGCGACCCCCAATCCTTCGCGGCTGGTCGCCAACACCCTCACCGTCGCCGAGTGCGCCAGGATCGCCTCGACCAGATCCGCCGCAGCGTCGCGCACGTGCTCGCAGTTGTCGAACACCAACAACCGGACCCTGCCCTCCAACGCGGCGGCCACACTCTCGCTCACGCTCTTGCCCGGCTGCTGGGTGATGCCCAGCACCGCGGCCACCGCGTCGGGCACCGCCGCCGGATCGGCGACCGCGGCCAGTTCGAAAAACCAGACGCCGTCCGGGAACTCGTCGGCCAGCCGCGCCGCAACTTCGGTCGCCAGGCGGGTCTTACCGACCCCGCCCACCCCGGTCAACGTCACCAACCGATGAGCCTTCAGCGCCTCTTGCACCTCGGCCAGTTCTGCTTCGCGTCCGATGAAGCTCGTCGTTTGAGGGCGCAGGTTTCCCGGTGTCGCGTCGAGCGTCTGCAAGGGGCGGAAACTCGCTACGCAGGCCGACGGCCAGGACCTGGAACATCTCGACGGGTTTGGCGATGTCGCGTAATCGCCGCGGCCCCAAGGCAATCAGGTCGATGCTGCTGCACAGCCCGGCAGTGGTGCCGTCGAGCAGAACCTGCCCGCCGTGCCCGGCGGCCATCACCCGCGCCGCCCGGTTGAGCACCGCACCGAAGTAATCCCCCTCGCGCAGCTCGGCCTCGCCGGTCGCCAGCCCCATCCGCACCGGCAACTCCAGCGCCCGCTGCGCAGCCACCGCCGCATCGACCGCAGATCTGCGGCGAGGCGAACGCGGCGCACACCCCGTCGCCGGTGTGCTTGAACAGGAAGCCGCCGTGCGCCTCGATCGCCCCGCGCAGCACCTCGTCATGGGCGGCCAGCGCCGCCCGCATCGCCATCGGCGTCGGCCTCCCACCGACGGGTCGAACCCTCGACATCGGTGAACAGAAACGTCACCACCCCCGAAGGAGCAGCCGCCCGATCAGCGGACACCCCCGCAGACTCTCACAACAGACACGCTCTACCTGGCACTTCGCCGGAATCCGGCCCCAGACACCCGCGCCCCGAGGCACGGCGCAGCGCGCTACCCGCGGGCCGGACCGCACCGGTGATAACGCACATGTTGGCTGGCAAGCGGTGACACGATGTTGGCGTGAGCGATGCTCATGACGGCAGCAAGCCAATATTCACGGCGATGACATGACCGCAACCGGCACGGTGTGCGGGTCGTGCGGAGCTGAACTGCGAGCCGGCGACAAGTTCTGCCACGGCTGTGGCTCACCCGTTGCCGAGCCCGACACACATGCGGAGTACAAGCAGGTCACGGTGCTGTTCGCCGACGTGGTGCGTTCGATGGACATCGCGGCCGCGGTGGATGTGGAGCGGTTGCGCGAGATCATGACCGAGTTGGTCGAGCGCTCGGCGGCGGTGGTGCAGCCGCTACGGCGGGACGGTGGAAAGTTCACCGGCGACGGGATCATGGCGGTCTTCGGCGCGCCGGTCGCGTTGGAGGATCACGCCGTTCGTGCCTGCTTGGCGGCGGTGGGCGTTCAGGAGGAGGCGAAGCGGCTTGCCGTCGAAGTCCGAGACCGCGACGGTGTGGACCTCCAGGTGCGGGTGGGACTTAACTCCGGTCAGGTGATCGCCGGTGAGATCGGTTCGGGGTCGTTCGGTTACGCCGCGATCGGTGAGCAGGTCGGGATGGCGCAGCGGATGGAATCGGTGGCCCCGCCGGGCGGGGTGATGCTCTCGGAGTCCACCGCGCGACTGGTCGAGCACACCGTGATGCTGGCCGAACCGGAGCAGGTGCGCATCAAGGGGGCCGACGAACCGGTGCGCGCGCGCCGGCTGGTGGCGATCGGCCCGCGGGATGGGCCTGGTCGGGCGCGCCGAGGCGAACCTGGTCGGTCGGCGCTGGGAGATGGCCGCCCTCGACGCCATGGTGGACCGCGCGATCGGCGGCCGCGGCGGTGTGGTGACTGTGGTGGGATCGCCGGGCATCGGCAAGTCCCGGGTGGCGCGGGAGGCCGCGGCGCTGGCGGCCGGGCGCGGGGTGGAGGTGTTTTGGGCCTTCTGCGAGTCGCATGCCCGTGAGGTCCCGTTCCATGCCGTGACGCGGCTGCTGCGGGCGGGCCAGCGGCGTGGCCGACCTCGACGACCCAGCCGCCCGCGCCCGGGTCCGGGAACAGGTTCCGGATGCCGACCCGCAGGATCTGCTGCTGCTCGATGATCTGCTCGGCATCGCCGACCCCGATGTGGCGCTGCCCGCGATCGACCCGGATGCGCGGCGGCGCCGGTTGACCGCACTGATCAACACCGCGTCGCTGGCGCGCACCGAACCGGCGCTGTTCATCATCGAGGATGCGCACTGGATCGATGCGGTCAGCGAGTCGATGCTGGCCGATTTCCTCACCGTCATTCCGCGCACCCCGTCGATGGTGCTGATCACGTCTCGCCCCGAGTATGAGGGGGCGCTGACGCGGGTGCCCGGCGCCCAGACGATAGCGCTTGGCCCACTGGGTGATTCGGACACCGCGGCGCTGCTGGGTGAGCTGCTGGGGTCGCGATCCCTCGGTCGGCGAGCTGGCGGCGGTCATCGCCGAGCGGGCCGCCGGGAACCCGTTCTTCGCCGAGGAGATGGTGCGCGAGTTGGCCCAGCGCGGGGTGCTGGCCGGCGAGCGCGGCGGTTACGTGTGTCGCGCGGATGTCGCCGACGTCGCGCGTGCCGGCCACGGTGCAGGCGGCCATCGAGGCGCGCATCGACCGGCTGAGCACCCCGGCCAAGCGGACGCTGAACGCGGCGTCGGTGATCGGCGCCCGCTTCGGGGCCGACCTGCTGACCGTGCTGGGGATCGAACCGGCCTTCGACGAGTTGGTCAAGGCCGAACTGATCGACCAGGTCCGCTTCACCCCATCGGCCGAGTACGCCTTCCATCACCCGCTGATCCGCGCGGTGGCCTACGAATCGCAGCTGAGATCCGATCGCGCCCAGTGGCACCGGCGCCTGGCCGCCGCGATCCAGGAACGTGACCCGGGGTCGGTGGACGAGAATGCGGCCCTGATCGCCGAACATCTGCAGGCCGCCGGCGAGCTGCACGCCGCCTACGGCTGGCACATGCGCGCCGCGACGTGGTCCACCAACCGCGACATCGCCGCGGCGCGACTGAGTTGGGAGCGCGCCCGAAAGATCGCCGACCACTACCCGCCGACGACCCCGACCAGCTGTCGATGCGCATCGCCCCCCGCACCATGCTGTGTGCCACCGACTTTCAAGCCCGAGCAATCCAGGAAAGCCGGGGCCGCTTCGCGGAGCTGCGGGAGTTGTGCAGCGCGGCCGGGGACAAGGTCTCGCTGGCCATCGGCATGAGCGGGCTGGCCACCGAGCTCGTGTACGCCGGGCGTTCGCGTGAGGGGTCGCGGCTGGCATCCGAACAGATGGCGCTGCTCGAGTCGATCGGCGATCCCACCTTGACCATGGGGTTGGCGTTCGTCGCGTTCACCAACTGGTTGGATGCCGGTGAGTTCGGCGAGGTCTTGCGGTGGTCGCAGACCGTCATCGACCTGGCCGGGGGCGACCCCGCCAAGGGCGCCGGCTTCGGTATCGGATCTCCGTTGGCGGTCGCGGTGACATTTCGCGGCGTCGCTCGGTGGTGGCTGGGCCGTCCCGGGTGGCGCCAGGACCTCCACGACGCCGTCGCGATGGCCCGACACAGCGACCCGGCAACCTTCGCCGTTATCGTCGCCTGGACCTACGGTCACGCGATCGTGTACGGGGTGCTACGGGCCGATGACGCCGCGGTGCGCGCGATCGAGGAGGTGGTGCGGACCGCGGCGTCTAGCAACTGGGTCGCACTGGGTTTGGCCGAGTACGCGCTGGGTGTTGCGCTGCTGAGTCGGGACGCCGCGGCCGACCGTGACCGCGGGCTGGACCTGGTGGTGCAGTTCCGCGACTTGGTGCGCGAGCGTGCTCCCTTCCTGGTCCCGGTCGCCGAGTTGTGGGTCGCCCGGGAGAGGGCCGGGCGCGGTGACCGCGATGCTGCCATTGCGGTGATGCGCCAAGCCGTGAACGATCTGCACCGGGCAGGACGGCCCTACTTTGGCGTTTGGGGCACCGGCGTTCTGGTGGAGACGCTGGTGGAGCGTGGCGCCGAGGGCGACCTGGCCGAAGCCCAAGAGGCGATCGACTGGTTGGTGAACCTGTCGGCAGACGACGGTTCGGCGATGCGCGACATCTGGCTGCTGCGGGTGCGCGCGCTGTTGTCGCGGGCTCACGGCGACGACGCCGCCTACCGGGACTTGGTGGATCGCTACCGCGACATGGCGGAATCGCTTGGCTTCGAGGGGCATATGCACTGGGCCGAGGCGATGCCATGACGGCGGCTGGGTCGGCGTGCCGTGCGTCACGCTCGGGGGTTGTCTGAGCGCGACGGGCCGGAGCAAGCTCGTCAGAATGTTGGCGCGGTCAGCCCCGTGATCTCCACAATGCTGGCCGGGTAGCGGGCAGCCGAGCACGCCACGTAGCCGTAAATCTGAAGCAACACCGTGAGGGTCGTCGCCTTGGTTTCCGGCAGTACGCGAGCCCGGATGCCGGACTCCCACAACACGACATCGCTCGCACGCAGCACCAGGATGGTGTCGTTTGTGCCAACGGTGGTTCCCGGTCCGTCCGTGGTGGTGATGTTCGGATCGGTGACCACCGGCAGCCCGTGCATCTGGCCCACGACCTGCTGGCTTGCCACGTCCGTGAGCACGCCGGCCACGTTCATCGGGCTGTTCGCGCCGGGAAGGAACAGTGGGCGCTGCTGGCCGTCCAGCAGGCTGAGGAACCAGCCCCACCGTCGCGGGTGCATCACGATGACCTCAGGCGGCAGGAACCGCGTGGTGTGGATCTGCTGGATCGCGTTGGCGATCGCGGAGTAGACGCCGGCGATGGTAACGGCGGAGACCGCAATGCTCTGGATGCCCGGCGTGAGCAGGGTGCCGAGCATCTGGCCGTTGGTCCCGCTGCCCTGCAGGGTCTGCAAATCGACCTGCGCGGCGTAGTCCGCCACCAGGTCGCGGAACACCACCTCGTCGAACGCGATTGGAGATTGGTCGATCAGCTGGACGCTCAGCGCTTGCTGGCCAGAGATCGTCCGCACCGGAGCGTTGACGAAGGTGTCGGTCAGATCCTGCTGGACCACCGCCTGGTTGTCGGCGGTCTGTATCGCTGTCGCGTCCCGCTGAGCAACTTCGGAATGTTGATGCTGTCGGTCCCACCCGGCAGCGGCATGTTCTGGACGAGGTTCGCGAACGCCCGCCCCGGCCGCGCCAGCTCGACGTACAGATCCATCAACCACGCGGGCGGCACCGCGTAGCCACCGGAGCCCTCGGTCCTCGAAAGGTCGCGGTACTCGGTGTATTCCGGCTGGCTAGCGACATCCTGGGCGTGGCGCATCAAGCGGTCGCGGCACTCGCCGGTGTCGTCGCGACCAATCTGTAGCTTCACGAGGTCGCGCAGCCAGCTGGTCTGGTGGTCGTGCTGCCGGTAGGTCAGGAAGTCGTTCATCGGGGGCTGCTTTCTGGTGGTGCTGCCGAAGCGGGCCGACAGCGCGCTGAGGTCACCCATCCGCTCGAATTCGTCCTGCTGATCGCGGATGCGCTCGTCGAGGGCGGCGATGCCACTGAGCATTTCGCGCTCCGCAGGCAGCAGCTCCTCGCGTCCGCAGCGCTGCGCATGCTCGAGCTGGCGCATGGCCCGCGTGGCGAGTTCCTGCCTGCGGACCCGGAGCTGGTCGAGCAGGCCGACGACGGCTCGTGACATGTGCGTCTTCTTCCGCGGACGCCTCGAACGCCAGCGAATGATCGGCTGGTTTGCGGGCATGGGTGTTGGAACGGTTGCGGTCCGCGAACGACGTAAGCCCGTGCCGGGCGGCGGTTCGATACTGTTCCCAAGGCGTTGCGCCGGAGAAGTCCTACCTGAGCAGAATCGTAGTCGCCCCCGCCGACAACCGGAAGTGAATCCCGTTGCGGGGTCGGGCTTTCCCGTTACCAGCCAGTGGGAATCTCGGGACCGGGTACCGGCGGCTTCTCGATGATCACCGCGGCGATGGGCGGTGCTGGTATACCGGTGGTGTCTATGCGCTCAACCGGAGCGCGCTGCTCGGCGGCCTCGACGGCTTCCAACGCCAGCTTGACCCGATGGTCCGCCGGATCGGTTGAGCGGTCGGCGATTTCGCGGGCGGAGGCTACGGCTTCGTGAATGTTCATACGGTGACTTCCTCTCGGTCGGCTGTAACGGCCTGTGCGGGGTTGGGGGCCTGCGGTGGCGCTGGTGTGTGGCCGCAGGCGGTTTCTGCCACAGGCGGTGAATCTGGCGGCACGGCGGGTGGGTCTGTAGGCCACGGCTCCGGCAGCGGCCGGTTGAATTCCGGTGGAGCGGGCCAATATTGAGGCTGTAGGAGCCCGCCCCAGATCGTGCGGGTAGAGCGCCCGCAGCTCGGCTTCGCGGGACCGGGCGAAGCGCGGGCGCGGCGGGTCGCCACGGATCACGCTGAGCCCGGTCTTGTCGTGACGGTCGGGCTGTTGCGCTGTGAAGCTGATGGGCACCGGGCCGTAGGACTGGGACTGGACGTACACGCCCTCGCGCAAAACGACGCTGTGGGCGATCACGCAGCGCGGGCCACAGGGCTTGTAGGCCAGCAGGGTTCGCAACGCCACGCGCGCCTGCGACACGCTGTCCCAGGCGATCACCTCGGCCTCGCCGCTGAGGTGCAACCACCGCCGTTCTAAGGCCCGACAGCTATCTAGACGCGACGGCGAAGATATGCCACTCGCCGGGTACGCCCTTGAGTTGGTGACCGCCGCGATCGTCGAATTCGAGTCCTGATCCGATCACGAGGTCGCGCAGCGTGCTGGACACCAGCACGTCGTTCGGTCCTGCCAGTGCGCTCACCCTCGCGCCGATGTGCACGCCGATCCCGCCGATGTCATCGCCACGCACCTCGCACTCGCCGGTGTGCAACCCCGCGCGCACCTCGATGCCCAACGCCTGCACCGCGTCGCGGATCGCCATCGCGCAGCGGATCGCTCGCTGCGGGCCGTCAAACATCGCCAGGAAGCCATCACCCGCCGTGCTCACCTCGCGACCGCGAAAGCGCGTGAGTTGCGACCGGACGACGGCGTCGTGCGCATCGAGCAACGCGCGCCAATCACGGTCACCCATCTCTGCGGCCCGGCGCGTCGAGTCCACGATGTCGGTGAACAACACCGTGGCCAAAACCCGATCATCGGCCACCTCGGCACGGTGGCCGGTGAGGAACTCAGCGACTTCGTCAAAGGAATCCCGCCAAGGTTCCACGAAGTGATGCAGGTTGCGCCCCGGCAGCTCAACGTATTTCGCACCCGCTATGTGATCAGCGACGTACTTGCCCCACTCGGGCGGGACCACCGGGTCGTCGGCGTGCTGGACGACGAGGGTGGGCACGCGGATTGCCGGAAGCAAAGGTCGCACGTTCAATTCACTGAGCTGCAGGGCCATATTGCGGGCGATGGTTCCTGGGCTAGCCGCCAGACGTTCGTGCCGTGCCGAGGCTGCCCGGATTTCCTCGTTCCACGGCATGTCCGGATTCGTAAGGTGCGCGAACTCCCCCGTGCCCCACATGGCGAGGAAGGCAGCGAGGGTTTCCTCGCGGTCCACTCCTTCGGTGCGTTCAGCAAGCGGATCCGCGTAGCCCTCGAGCACGACCAGCGCGGTCGTGCGGGATGGATGTGTTGCCGCGAACAGCGCCGCTTGCGGGAACGCGCCGTCGATCGCGACGAGGACCGCTTCGCCGCTTCCGAGATCGTCAAGCACCGCGGTGATGCTGTCGGCCCATAGCTCCAAAGTCGGCAGCGCCCCGGGTGTGACCGGATCGGATGCTCCCGTCCCCGGCTGGTCGAAGAAGATGAACCGACCGAGCGATGTCATCGCCTCGACCCAACCCTGAAGGGACGGCAGTTCGGGAAAGACCTCACAGTTTGTGAACGGATGAGAGACGAACACGAGGTCGCGCTCACCTTCGCGAGACGTGCGATAGGCGACGCGCAAGTCACCGTTCAGCGCGTAGCGCGTCTCCGAGAACATTGCGGAAGTGTAAGCCGACGAGCGGGTCAAGTTTCGGTGTCAGGCAAACAGTTGAAACAAAGCGTTCGTCGCGTGTTCGGTGTCAATGACGGCTGAATCACGTCAAAAAAGCGGTGATGACATTTCGAGTCTGGTCGCCGCGTCGTTGAGCTTGTGGGCGTTGCGCTCGAGCGAGGTCGCACCGAAGCCGCGGATCCGGACCGGACGGGCGACGTTTGTGTAACTAGCGCATCCTTCGCGCGCGTCGCGCCCGGCGTCGCGGCCATGACGAGACGACGCTAAAGACACGATCGGCAGACACCTCCGCCGCTAGGGGTTGCTTACCAGACGGATAGGAAACCATTTCCTTTAGTGGAGTGAAAATCTGGCTTCCCGGCGATTACGGAGGCAGGCCGCTGCTCCCTACGGTGGGTCGCATCCCACGAAGGTGATGCACATCACCCCATCAACAAAAGGAACTGTGATGACTACATTTCGCCCACATTGGCCCGGCCTCGTCGCCATCCCCACCCGCGTCGGTCAAGGCGTGGCGGTGACCGCGCTCATGGTGGGCCTCGCGATCGGAGCCGGCGCAGTCGCGAACGCCGAGCCCGAATGGGACATCGAGGAGTACGACAAATGCACCGACGCGGCCTGGTCGCTATATGAGAATGGCTATATCGATGCGAATCAACTATTGCAGGAGAACAAAAGGTGCTGCATTACCTCCGGTGGAGTTTTGGGCAAGGATGGAAAAACGTGTGTCGCTCCTCCTCTGTACCCCAATCCACAAGGACCGGTAGCCCCGGCTCCGACCGCGGCGTCGCAACCCCCCGCCCCCGCCCCACCGGTCCCTCCGGTAGCGCCGCGGCCGACGGTAATCGGTCCAGGCTGAGCAACCCTGAAACTGGGCACTTCTCCTGTCCCCGCCGTGCGGGTGAGTGCAGCCACCAATCCTGAAAAGCCCAGGACGGCTATCGGATTCGGCCTATCCGGTCATACCAGCTTGAATGCTGTTTGTTCGTTAGAGGCGAGCTGAGGCGGTTGTTTCGCGGTGTCTGGTACCTGGATTGCGCTGGGCCCTGCTGATTTTGAAATTTCAGCATGCCACGCGCGATCGCGTGAAACTGCGCACGGTATATCAAGCGCAGTCTCGCGACGTAACCGGCGATCGCGATCGTCAGATCGGGACGTGGATACGTCCCTCACGGTTGTAGTAGTCGGCTGGCCGCAGCGTCTGTGGCCACGCCGAAATCACCGGGACGTGAGGCGGTCGGCGACGGTGACCACGCGGCGGGCCAGGTGGTCCAGCGCGGCGGCGGTGGCGTCGTCGATCGCATTTTGGTTCTCCGGGCCGGTGACGTGGCTGACGCCGTAGGGATTGCCGTCGGCGAATTTCAGAGGATCGGTATAGCCCGGCGGCACGATGATGCCGCCGAAGTGCATCAGCGAGATGTAGAGGCTGATCAGCGTCGTCTCCTGACCTCCATGCGCGGTCTGCGAGGACGTGAACCCTGCGTAAACCTTGTCGGCGAGCTTGCCCTGCGTCCACAAACCGCCGAGCGAATCGATGAAGGTCCGCAATTGCGACGTCGGCGAGCCGAATCGGGTCGGCGACCCGAAGATCACGGCGTCGGCCCAGACGATGTCGTCGCCAGTGGCCACCGGCAGATCTTTGGTCGCTTCGTAATTCGCCGTCCACGCCGGATTCTGAGCGAACGACTCCGGGTCGCGGGTCTCCGCGACGTGGCGGACGCGCACCTCCGCGCCCGCGCCTTCGGCGGCCTCGGCGACGCGGCCTGCCATCGCCGTGCCGTGCCCGGTGGCCGAGTAATAGATGATCGACAGCTTGATCATGGCGTCAGCCTAAGGCGGCTTAAAATCTACGATCTCCCAATCGTCGAAATCTCTGGGATTGAACCAGAAGGCTCCGACTCCGGTCGCAGACATTGGTGGTATCAATTCGACTTCGCTGACCGGCCACACCTATACGACCTATCCCGGCAGCCGGCATCTGTTCCCGAAGTTGTGTGAGCCCACCGCCACGCTGTGGACCGGCGACCCACCGGCCATCGAACCGACCGGTGATCGCGGCGTCATGATGCCCAAACGTCGACGAACCCGCGCCTACACCACCGCTAAAAACATCGCGACCGAGCGCCGACTCAACGACGCCCACGTCGCCGAACGCAACAAACCACAGCGCTTCTAGCCTTCTAGCGACCTGCGGGTATTTCCGATCACCGTGACCTGAATCAGGCTTAAGGAATGCGCCTGTGCGAAGTGCGTTAGACAGTTAAGTGATGTCCGCGCATGCCACAGATCAGCTCCGCTTCGTGGCGGTTGACCAGGATGACCCGCTGGCCGAGCCGCTGCTGGTGGAACTGGCGCTCGAGTATGCCAACCGGTACAGCGCACCAGTGGCAGCGGTGTCGAAGTGGCTGCGCACGTATCCGGCCGAGGAGTTCGTGGCGCCCGGCGGCTCCATGCTGATCGGATTGCGCGACGGCCAGCCGGTCACCGGCGGCGCGTTCCGCCGTTTCGATGCCGAAACCGCGGAGCTCAAGCGCATCTGGACCGACAGCCGATATCGGCGGCAGGGGTTCGCGAAGGCGTTGCTGGCCGAACTGGAAGCCGAGATCGGCGCACGCGGATACCGCGGCATCTATCTGACGACGGGCGACCGCCAGCCCGAGGCCGAAGAGCTGTACCTGTCCCTGGGATATCACCGGCTCGACGAGCCGCTGCCCGCCGAGGGCGAGGTCTATCCGATCGCGTTCCTGAAGGCATTGGTGCCATGAGCGAGCACCTGCACCTGGGCGTCGCACTCGACGGGTACGGCTGGCATCCCGAGGCGTGGCGGAAGTCGCCCGGCGCCGGACCGGTCACCAGCGGTCGCTACTGGTCCGACCTGGCCGTCACCGCCGAACGCGGGCTGCTCGACTTCGTGACGATCGACGACGCGCTCAGCCCTCAGCGCCGACGGCGCCCCGAGATCGAGCCGCGGTGGCTTGCCGGCAGACCCGACGCCGTGCTTGTCGCGGCCAGGGTCGCGCCGCTGACCCGTCACATCGGCCTCATTCCGGTTTCCACCGTGACCCACACCGAGCCATTCCATGTCTCCAAAGCCATTGCCACGCTTGACTTCATCTCCCACGGGCGGGCCGGATGGCAGGTGAGGATCAGCAGCAGTCAACACGAAGCGGCGTTGTTCGGCCGGCGAGACGTCGCCGGAGTGGATCTGTTCGACGAGGCCGACGACGCCGTCGAGGTCGTTCGGCGCCTATGGGACAGCTGGGAGGACGACGCGGTGATCCGCGACATCGCCAGCGGTCGGTTCCTCGACCGCGACAAGCTGCACTACATCGACTTCGCCGGCAAGTACTTCTCCGTCAAGGGGCCGTCGATCACCCCGCGGCCACCGCAGGGCCAACCCGTTGTCGCCGCACTCGCGCACCAACTACCTGTCTACGAATTCGCTTCGCGCAGTGTCGATCTGGTCTTAATCACCCCCCAGGACGACGACTCCGTTCAGTCCATCATCGGAGAGATCACCCGGGCGGGCGGCACCGATCTCAAGGTCTACGCCGACCTGTACGTCACATTCTCCGCGACCGTCGACCCGCGTTCGGACGCACTGGTCTTCGACGGCACCCCGGCCGAATTGGTGGACCTCCTCCTGCGATGGCAGCGGTTGGGCGTCGACGGTGTCCGGCTCCGGCCCGCGGTGAACGCGACCGACCTTCCGGTCATCGTCGACGAGGTGGTGCCGCTGCTGCAGGGGGCAGGCAGATTCCGCACTAACTACCGCGACTCCGAAAGCCTGCGTGAGCGCCTCGGCCTGCCCATTTCGGACAATCGCTATGCCAGGGTGGAGCCGTCATGACCGTCCCGCTGTCGATCCTCGACCTGGCGCCGATCAGCGCAGGCAGCGACGCGGCGACCGCGCTGCGCAACACGATCGACCTCGCTCAGCATGCGGAGCAATGGGGCTACAAGCGCTACTGGATCGCCGAACACCACTTCGTCGCGGTGGCCAGCTCCTCGCCCGCGGTGCTGATCGGCCAGATCGCCGCCGCCACCAAGCACATCCACGTCGGTGCGGGCGCTGTGCAATTGGGTCACACCACCGCGCCCGCAGTGGTTCGAGAGCTTCGCGATGCTCAACGCCTTCTATCCCGGTCGAATCGACCTGGGCGTGGGCCGGTCCGGGCAGCGGCGCCGCGAGGCGGCGAAGAAGCCGACGTCGAATCAGAAACCCAGACCGGAGCCGACCACCGAGTGGCGTGACATCGACGGGTTGGTCGTGCCACCGCCGTTCGATATGCGGTCGATCATCACGGACCGGTTGCGGGCGCAGATGTCGATCCTGCAGCAACCCGAAGCCGTGTCACCGGACTTCGCCGAGCAGGTCGGCGACATCCTCGCGATGCTGCACGGCTGCTACCGGGTCCGAGACTACGATGTGCACGCCGTGCCAGGCGAACGAGCCGGGTTGACGCCGTGGGTCTTCGGCAGCAGCAACGGGCAGAGCGCGCGGGTGGCAGGTGCCAACGGCCTGCCGTTCGTGGCCAGCTACCACATCACACCTGCCACCGCGCTGGAGGCGATCGACGCCTACCGCAGCTCCTTCACACCGTCTGCTGCGCTCGCCGAGCCGTACCTGGTGGTCTCGGCCGATGTGGTGGTGGCTGACGACACCGCCACCGCGCAACACCTCGCGTCCACCTACGGCCACTGGGTCCACTCCATTCGGGCCGGTGGCGGTGCCGCCCCTTACCCCGATCCCGACGAGAGTGAACCGCTCACCGATGCGCAGCTGGCGCTGGTGAAGGACCGTGTCGCAACGCAATTCGTTGGCGACCCAGAGGTCGTCGCCGAACGACTCGAAACGCTGCAGCGGGTCACCGGCGCCGATGAGCTGGTCATCACGTCGGTCACCCACCGGCACACCGATCGCCTGCACTCACACGAGCTGATCGCCAAGCGCTTGGGGCTGACCGGATGACTGCCATTCGAGAAGGCAAGCACCGCAAACCGATTCACCTGGCCGCGCACTTCCCTGGCGTCAACAACACCACCGTGTGGTCGGATCCTGAGTCGGGCAGCCAGATCGAGTTCGACTCCTTCGTGCATCTAGCCCGCACCGCCGAGCGTGGCATGTTCGACTTCTTCTTCCTCGCCGAGGGGCTACGGCTGCGCGAACATCGCGGGCGCATCCACGATCTCGACGTCGTCGGCCGGCCCGACACCTTCACTGTGCTGGCAGCACTGGCCGGCGTCACCGAACGCATCGGCTTGACCGGCACCATCAGATACCACGTTCAACGAACCGTTCGAGGTCGCAAGACAATTCGCCACGCTCGACCACCTGTCCGACGGCCGCGCTGGCTGGAACATGGTGACGTCGTCAGACGCCTTCACCGGCGAGAACTTCCGTCGGGGCGGATCCTCGACTACGCCGATCGGTACCGGCGCGCCGAGGAGTTCATCACTGTTGCCCGTGCGTTCTGGGACAGCTGGGCCGACGATGCCGTGCAGGCCGACGCCGACACGGGAATCTATCTGGACCCGAGCCGTATCCTCGCAGTGGACTTCCACGGGTCCCAGTTCGACGTTCGCGGTGTGGCAACGCTTCCCGTCAGTCCGCAGCGCCATCCGGTGTTGCTGCAGGCGGGCGACTCGTCGGACGGCAGGGACTTCGGGGCCAAGCACGCAGACGCGCTGTTCACGCTGCACTCCGCGCTGGAGGCAGGGCAGCGCTACTACGCCGACGTCAAGGAGCGCGCCATCGCCGTCGGCCGAAACCCCGATCAGCTCAAGGTCTTTCCTGCCGCGACATTCGTGCTCGGCGACACCTCGGCACAAGCGGCCGACCGGGCCAGATACATCCGCTATCAGCAGGTGAGCGGGCCGACCGCGATCGCGATGCTCGAACAGGTATGGCAACGCGACCTCTCCGACCTTGACCCGGACGGTCCTCTGCCCGATGTGGAACCGGCCGACGACCCGACCATCACGCAGGGCCGCGTCCGGCACGGCGACCCGAAAGCCGTCGCCGCGAGCTGGCGGCAGCGCGCGCAGGCGGAAAATCGTCAGCATCCGCGAACTGATCATCGCCGTCACCAGCCGCCAGCAGTTCGTCGGAACACCCGCCGAGGTCGCCGACGAGATCGATCTGCACGTTCAGGCCGACGCTTGCGACGGCTTCATCCTGGTGCCACACCTGACCCCGCACGGTCTGGATGAATTCGTCGACCGCGTGGTCCCGCTGCTGCAGGAGCGGGGCGCATTCCGCACCGAATACGCTGGGTACACCCTGCGCGACCACCTCGGCCTATAGTTTGTCGTCAAGCTGTCACACAGCGTGGGGGTGCGGTGGGGGATGCAGGTTTCGCAGACAACCATTGGGTGGTTGCTCCTAGGGTCCGCTGTGCTGACGTTTGCCGCGGGCCTGGTGATGCGGTCGATCATCGGCCGACGGCGGGAGACGACTGACGACGCCGATCTCGACGACAAGATCCTGATGCCGACCTTCGTGCTGGCGTGTGGGCTGTGTCTGACGGCGATTTTCCTGCTGGGTTACGACGCACTGGTCTAGTGCGGTGTCGCCTGCGCCGCAGCCTTTTCGGCGGCCTCCCGGATCGGACCGCGCCACACGGGGCCGTGCCCTGGGACGAGCACGTCGGTGTCGAGCATGGCCAGCGCCGACAGGCTGCGCACGCAGCCGGCCTGGTCATGGTTGAACAGCCGCGGCAACAGCTGAGGGCCTTGCCTGCCGCCACAGGGTGCCCCGTCACCAGCGCGTCGCCGCTGACCAGCACGCCGTCGACAATGAACGAGCAGTGGCCGCCGGTGTGCCCGGGGCTGGGAATGGCCATCGGCGTACCGGGAAGTCCCGCGGCGACGTCCTCGGTCAATGCCTGCGCTGTCGGGATGCCGTCCCGGGTGAACGCACCCTTGCGGCTGATCGCGACCGACCATTTCAGCCAGCGGGGCTGCCAGACATGCGTAGCGACGTCGACCGGCGATGCCTGTTCCAGGTATTCGCGTTGGGCGTGGCCGACCTCCGCAGCGTGGCAATACACCGGCGTGCCATGGGTTTTCGCAAACCAGATCGCCGATCCGAAATGGTCGATGTGCGCGTGGGTCAATAGGATCGCCCGCAGGTCGTCGACGCCGAACCCGAGGTCGCGCAGCGAGGTCAGCACGTCGTCGCGGCTGCCGGGAAAGCCCGCGTCGATGATCAAGAGCCTCGTCGTCGGCGACCAGGGTCCAGTTCACCAGGTCGGTCTGCGCGAAGTGCAGGCTGTCGGTGATGGCGCTCAGAGCTGCTGCCATCTCGCGAGTGTAGGCAGTGGAGTAGAAACGAGGTGTGGCTGAACTGAAACTCGGATACAAGGCATCGGCGGAGCAGTTCGCGCCCCGCGAACTCGTCGAGCTTGGCGTTGCCGCCGAAGAACACGGCATGGACAGCGCGACGGTCAGCGACCACTTCCAGCCCTGGCGGCACAAGGGCGGACACGCTCCGTTCTCCCTGTCCTGGATGACCGCGGTCGGGGAGCGCACCAAACGGCTGGTGCTCGGGACGTCGGTGCTGACGCCGACGTTCCGGTACAACCCCGCCGTCATCGCCCAGGCGTTCGCGACCATGGGTTGCCTCTATCCGGATCGGATCTTCCTCGGCGTCGGTACCGGCGAGGCACTCAACGAGATCGCCACCGGCTATGAGGGCGAGTGGCCGCGACTTCAAGGAGCGGTTCGCGCGGTTGCGTGAAGCGATCAGGCTCATGCGCGAGCTGTGGGTGGGCGACCGCGTCGACTTCGACGGGGAGTACTACCACACAAGGGGCGCCTCGATTTACGACGTGCCCGAGGGCGGTATCCCGGTGTATGTCGCGGCGGGCGGCCCCGTCGTCGCCAAGTACGCCGGCCGCGCGGGCGACGGATTCATCTGCACCTCGGGCAAGGGTGACGAGCTGTACAAGGACAAGCTCATTCCCGCGGTGAAAGAGGGCGCGGAGGCGGCCAACCGGAACCCCGACGAAATCGACAGGATGATCGAGATCAAGATCTCCTACGACCCCGACCCCAAGACGGCGCTGGAGAACACCCGCTTCTGGGCGCCGCTGTCGCTGACCGCCGAGCAGAAACACAGCATCGACGACCCGATCGAGATGGAGAAGGCCGCCGACGCGCTGCCGATCGAGCAGGTCGCCAAGCGCTGGATCGTCGCGTCCGACCCCGACGAGGCCGTCGAGAAGGTCGGGCAGTACGTCGGAAGTGGGGCCTCAACCACCTGGTATTCCACGATCCGCGGCAGGATCAGCGTCGGTTCCTCGAGCTGTTCCAGAAGGATCTGGAGCCGCGGCTGCGCCGTCTCGGCTGATATGTTTGCCGCGTGCCCACCGGGTCATGGTCTTCGCGCCAGCGCTCATCCGCGATCTACGTGGCTTCGCCCGAGGGCGATACCGGCAAGTCGACAATCGCACTGGGCATCCTGCACAGGTTGATGGCCACCGTCGCGAAAGTCGGCGTGTTCCGGCCGATCACCCGGCTGGGCGAAGACCGCGACTACATCCTCGATCTCTTGTTGGCCCACACCAGCGCGGGACTGCCCTACGAGCAGTGCGTCGGCGTGAGCTACCAACAGCTGCACGACGATCCCGACGTTGCCATCGCCGATATCGTCGACCGCTTCCACGACGTGGCGGACCGGTGTGACGCTGTGGTGATCGTCGGCAGCGACACCGGACGTCACCACCCCGAGCGAGTTGGACACCAACGCCCGCATCGCGGCTAACCTCGGCGCACCCATAGTGCTGTCGGTCAAGGCCAAGAACCGCACGCCGACCGAGGTGGCTCAGGTTGTCGAACTGTGCCTCGTCGAGATCGCGGCCCAGCACGCGCACACCGCGGCGGTGGTGGCCAACCGGTGTGAGCCGGCACAGATGGCCGCGGTCGCCGAAGCGCTGAAGAACATCACGCCGAAGTCCTACGTGCTCCCCGAAGAGCCCTTGCTGGACGCGCCCGCGGTGGGCGATCTTGCGCGTGCCGTCGAGGGCACGTCGATGAGCGGCGACGAGGAACTGTTCAAGCGCGAAGTGATGGGCGTTCTGGTGGCGGGCATGACCGCCGAGCATGTGCTGGAACGGCTAACCGAAGGAGTCGCGGTCATCACTCCGGGTGACCGCTCCAACGTCGTACTCGCAGTGGTCGCCAGCCCCCATGCCGCAGAAGGCTTTCCGTCGCTGTCGTGCATTATCCTCAACGGCGGCCTTGAGCTGCATCCGTCGATCGCCGCGCTAGTGTCCGGGTTCGGCCTGCGGCTGCCCATCATCGCCACCACGCTGGGCACGTTCGAAACGGCGAGCGCGGTCGCCGCGACACGCGGACGCGTGACCGCGACGTCACACCGCAAGATTGATACCGCGATCGAACTGATGGACACCTATGTCGACACCGCGGATCTGCTTACCAAGCTGGCGATTCCAATCCCGACGGTCGTCACGCCGCAGATGTTCACCTATCAGCTGATCGACCGCGCCAGGGCGGATCGCAAGCGGATCGTGTTGCCCGAAGGGGAGGATGACCGCATCC
>CAWFQG010000028.1:0-74691 GCA_963817825.1 uncultured Actinomycetota bacterium
CCTCCTCAAGTCGGTTGCGTGCTTGATTTGGGCTGATGATCGGGATGCCAAGCTTGCGGGCGGTGTTGTGACGGGAGTCGGAGGCGTTTGGGGTGGTGGTTGCCATCCACTGCACGGTTTTGGTGATGTTGACCGCGAGTTTGGCGCCGTAGGATTCGGCGTACTTGCGGAGCTCGATGACCTCGGAGTGGTCTCTGAGCATCCCCCGGAACCGTGGAGGGTTTCCTCTAAGTTGGCCGGCTGGCCTGATGTCATCCTGGTGTGACGGGCTGGGGCCCGCAACGTAGGTTCGCGCCGAAATTGACGTCGCCGTCCGTGTGACCTGACGTGCCGTGGCGACTCACGAGGCGGCCAACACCGGCACCCTGCTCCGGGTCGGAAGATCCGTGTAGCGATAGGCCCTTCCCCTCATCGGGCATTTCGCGGGCGGGTTTTACGGGAATCCGCGTGTCAGGGGCGAACTGCGCAAACCCCATGTCAGCGCTCAATGGCCCGTGAGCGCGTGCGGTGGCGGTTCGGCTTGCGGGACCGCTTCGCAGTTCGTAGCTGCGGTGTCGGGGCAGGATGCGACGATCGGTGGATCAGTCGATTTAGCGTTGGAAGGTGACGCCATGGATGTGCAATTCATCACGAGCGTTGCAGTGATCACCCCTGAGCCGGCCGTCAGCCGAAGGTTGTACGTGGACGCGGTTGGCCTGCCACTGACCGCGGAAGCCGACGGCTACCTGCACAGTGAAAACATCGACGGTTGCAGGTCCTTCGGCGTCTGGCCCCTGACTCAGGCTGCGCAAGCGTGCTTTGGCACGCCTGACTGGCCAGTTGAGCGGCCGGTGCCGCAGGCCAGCGTCGAGTTCGAGGTCGCGGACGCCGACACCGTCCAGGTCGCAGCGGACGAGTTGAAGGAGAAGGGCTTCACGCTGCTGCACGACGCACATACCGAGCCGTGGGGACAAACCGTCGCTCGACTGCAGTCCATCGAGGGCGCGATCATCGGCATCTCTTACGCGCCCACGATGCATTCGTAAAAAAGCGAAATGGGCTTCCCTCGGGTCGTGAAGGCTTCCTTTTATGCTGCGGCCGGTTGGTCTGCAGCGAGTCTCTCGTATTGGATGGGCGACATCAATGCGGCCGAGCTGTGTCGGCGTCGGCTGTTGTAGAAGTCATGGCACCAGGCCACCACAACCTGGCGCGCGTGGGCTTTCGTGCTGAAGTGGTGCCGGGACAAGACCTCGTGTTCGAGGGTCGAGAAGAACGCCTCCGCAGCGGCGTTATCGAAACATGAACCGACCCTGCCCATCGACTGCGACACCCCGAGCTTTCGGCACAGCGTGGTGAAAACCCCTGCCGTGTAGGTAGATCCGCGATCGGTATGGAAGATCACCCCATCAATGGCGGCGCGTCCACCGCGCACCGCCGCGGCCATCTTGATCGCATCGCAGGCCAGGTCGGCATCGGGGTGATCCGAGGTCGCGCTGGCCAGCAGCCGACGCGAATGCAGGTCCAGCACCGAGGCGAAATACAGCTTGCCTTCGTCAGTGGGGATCTCGGTGATGTCACCGCACCACCTCACGTTCGGTGCCGCGGCGGTGAAGTCCCGGTGCAGCAGGTCGGGGAACTTCGGCGCCGACCGGTCCTGGCGGGTCAATCCCCGGCGCCGCTTGGGCTTGCGGCCCTGCAAGCCCTGCCGGCGCATCGAGTCCGCGACGGTGTTCACACTCACCACCTCACCGGCCTCGACCAGGTCGGCGTGAATACGGGGCGAACCGTAGCTGCGCTGGGACGCCCCGAACAGCTCGCGCACCCTCGCGTCCAGGGCGGCGCGGCGACGCTGCCGCTCGGTGGGCCCGCGACCGATCCACTTGTAGAACCAGGAGATGCTGATGCCCAGGATCGCGCAGGTCACGGTGTGCGGCACCCGGTGCATGGTCCTCTGGTCGGCGACGAAGCGGGCCGCGCTCACTTCGTCGCCTCGTTGACCCACAGGACCACTGATCGTTTTAAAACATCGCGCTCCATCCGCAGCTGGGCGTTCGCGGCGCGTAACCGCTTCAACTCCGCGACGTCGCCCGTCGAAAGCCCTTGCGTGCCTTCGTGTTCAGCGCGGTCCTTAGCAACCCAGTTACCCGGGGTGCCCGGGTGGACACCCAGGTCGCGCGCTATCTGTGCGACCGGCTTACCCGTCTCACGGACGATGCGGACCGCACCCTCCCGGAACTGCGGGTCGAACTTCCTTCGCGAATCTGGCATGACTACTCCTCATAGTCCATGCCTCCACGGTTTTGGGGGATGTCCAGTGTGCGATTACGTCCAGATCATCGATGTGCACGAGGTCTAGGCCTTCGGCGTCATCCCACTTCACCCCATGCGTGCGCCGATGACCGATCTCATGCATACCCGGGCTGGCACGGTGATGCCCCCGTTGCACCCCGGAGCAACAGTGGCGATCACTTGGGAACGTATTTGGGAACAAAACACTGCGAAACGGCCCCGAATCGGTAGGACGAGGCGCGATCGGTCAGACGTCCGAACCCATCTGAGCGGCGCTTATGCAACAATCCGCGGGCGGTTCCACAACCTACGCATAACTCATAACCCAGAGGTCGCAGGTTCGAATCCTGTCCCCGCTACCAGGTAAAACGGCCCTCGGAGATCACTCCGGGGGCCGTTTTCATGCCGTTGTGAACGGATTTGTGAACGTCAGGGATCCTGACCACCATGTAAACGGTAGTCCCAGGCCGATCCGAGCAAGAACACCACTCTGTACGTGCGCCCCGGATCGCAACCTGGCGCATGAATGGCGGGACACGATCATGGCGCTGGAGTATGGAGTTCTGCGAGCCCGGCCCGACCTCGCCAAGCGTGAGGACGGTGCCGTGACCCCTCACCTTCAGATCAGGACGGTCGACGCCGGGGGCCAGCCGTGGCGTGTGGCGGTGAACGTGCAGTCCGATGACGGCAGCGAGGTGGTGTTCTGGGTGGTCGACCCGCTGGGACGGGTGTTGGGATCGGAGTGGCCGCCGTAGCTATCTTGGTGTCCGGGCTGAGGATTTCGAAGGACAATACGGTGAGGCGCGACCATGGTGGCCGCCAGCATCGCCGTATGGCGGACAGGACGCAAAGATGCTGATCGGTCTGATGGCGGCCGCCCTAGCGTGCGTCGGCTACGGAACCGCGTCGGTTCTGCAGGCTTACGGCGCGCGCAGTTCGGAAGTTGTGGCTGCCGGCCACGGACAGCGGACGGAAGTCACCGCGACCGGCGCCCCGACGCTTCGCTCCACAATCCACACCGCCCTGACACCGACGTTCATCGCAGGGATGGTGCTCGATATCGTGGGTTTCCTGGGAAGCATCGTCTCGGCCCGTCTGATTCCGTTGTTCCTCTCGCAGACGATCATCAGCGCGAACCTTGTCGTGACCGCGGTGTTAGGTGTCCTCATACTCGGCGTTCGCCTGCGTCGGCGCGACTGGATGGCCATCGCCACAGTCGTAGGGTCGTTACTGGTCTTGGGACTCACCGCCGGTCATCCCGGTGTTCGGCCGGCGGAACGGGCCTTGCACTGGGGTGTGCTGGCGGCGTCGCTGGTGATCCTTGGCGCCGGCATCGCTCTGATCCGCGTGCTTGGCGCTCGCGCTGCGGTGTCGGCCGGGCTGATCGCGGGGGTGTTATTCGGTGCGATGGCGGTGGCGGTGCGGGTGACCGACGGTGTCGCCCCCCTTCGGGTAGGCGTCCTGCTCACCGACCCGGCGTCATGGACGATCGTCATCGCCGGACTGGGCGGCTTCTACCTATTTACTGTGGCGCTGCAACTGGGTTCGGTCAACGGCGCCGCCGCCGCTCTCGTGGTCGGAGAGACCGTGGTGCCCGGTGTGATCGGCGTGGTGCTGCTTGGTGACACCGCTCAACCAGGGCTGCTGTGGCTGGCCGGCGTGGCGTTCGTGGGTGCGATCGCGGGTGCCGTGGCCGTCGCGATGTTCGCAACGGTCGAGCAGGCGCACGGCACGGCGAGGGTCGACACCGATTAGAACTAGGAGACGGTCGACCGACTTTACCGGCATCGCACCCATAGATTTTGACAAAACATTCCGACGCCGCCCCACTGGGTTGATGGACCGCCTTCATCACTCGGATCTACCGACAGTGCCGGAGTCGACGTCACTAATTGATCAATGATCGACGGCACCGGCGGCGAAGGGTCTGGCTGTGCGCTGGCTACGCCGGTGCCGGACGCGAGGGCTAAGACGCCGATCCCACCGGCGAGCAGTCTCAGAGCGCACCTGTGACGTTTCATCGTTGCCCCCTGTTGGCATCTGCGCGCAAGAGTGGTATCTCCAGGTTATATGCCACCGTCGGAGATTTGTGGATATGGCATAAGGCAATTGGGGTTGCCGGCCCCTCGTCGAGCGTCATCACTTCACACCCTTATCGCGTACCCATTACAAACGCGCAACAACTTCAGTTCGCCCGGCCTGCCACAGCCGTTACTTGAATCCGACGGTGCTTACGGTATCGGCCGTGATGCCGATGGCAGCGGTACTCCGGCGCGCTGCGGTGGTCTTCGCCGTTTGCGTTGTCGTCTCGGCGACCACCGCACCTTCGGCAGTTGCTGATACCGACCCTGGCCCTGTCCCTCCCGACGGACGAGTGCCGTCGGGTGATCTGGCAACGGTCAACACTCCTGACGGCTGGTCCCTGACACTCGGGGCCAAGGACGAGATGCAAGTCCCGGTGCAGCCGTTGACCACCGCGCTCTCTTCTCGCGAATACCTTGCCAGCGGAACGTTCCTCGGTTCGCTGAGCGGACCCGAAGAGCCTCGGGGAGTCCTCGAGGTCGGTTATGAGATCGGTTGCGGAATCGACATGAGCACATCCAACGGCGTGACGATGGCCGGTAGCGCAGGCATGACGCCATCACTCGGCGTATCGGGACCGCTAGGCGCTTTGCCCACGGCTGTATTGCCAGTGATTTCTACGCCGGTCAACGGAGTGATCACCGTGGGCCTCAAGCCCGGCCTGGTCATCGTCGTGCCGGTCGACAAGAAGGAGTTCAAGAGTCCCCGCCCCTGGGTCATGATTAGCAACTTTCACGTCAAGATCGACGGATGCGTGGGCCAGTCATTCATCCGCTCGTATGCGACGCTGACGCGACAGACGGATCAATCCGACGTTGTGTTGTCCTACGTCGGCGTAACCAAAACCGTCTGATCAATAATGTCGGGTTCAATAATGTCGGGTCGGCACCGCCGCCACGACACTTCGCGCACACCGTCTGCGAAGGGGTGGGGGGTGCCCCCGTCGCCGTCAAGCGTCTGCCTCGCACGGCCAGCTCGTTCCATCTGCACTCGTCTCGGCTGCATACCCCGTCGACCAAGCAACCATCCCGGCTGATCAAGGGTGCTTAGCTAATGGGATGGAGGAGCAGGCTCGGTTGAGCCGACAGAAACGAGTCGTTCTCCGGCTGGTGTTGGCGGCAACGGTCGGTCTTGCAGTGTCTACGGCGGTCGGTGTCACGGCCGGCTCGACCTATGCGCCGGCCGTCGGGTGGATCGCGGCGGCGTGCGTTTATCTCGGGTGGACGTGGATCGTTGTTTTCCCGATGAACGCCGAGCGGACGCGCAATCATGTTGGCCCCGAGGACCCGCCGAGGGGGTGGGCCAGCGATGTCGTCGTCCTTTTGGCCTGCGTAGCGAGTCTGGTTGGTGTCGGCCATCTGCTTGCCGCAGGATCGAAGTACGGAGTCGAAAGGGATGTCGCCGCAGCGGTCGGGGTGGTCAGTATCGTCGCGGCGTGGTTCGTTGTCCACACGGTCTTCAGCCTCCGCTATGCCGACGTCTACTACTCGAACGCAGGCCGTGGAATCAGATTCAAAGGAACTGAGGAACCGTGGTTCCGAGATTTCTTCTATCTGGGTTTTACCATCGGCATCGCCTACCAGGTGTCCGACACCGAGCTGGAGACACGGCAGCTTCGAGTGATCGCACTATGCCAGGTGTTGCTCTCCTATTTCTTTGGAGCGGTGATCCTCGCGGTCACCATCAATCTGGTTGTCGCACTGAGTAACTCGGTCAGCTGAACAGCTGATCGCAGCGGCCTGCGGTGGTCGGACGTCGACCTGAAGGCCGGGCACCATCACGGCTGTTCACGGCACCGGCAGGTATTTGTATTCACCCTTGACCATGACGAACGGGTGGTCGGGTCGAACAGGGCCGCGGCACCGAACTGCGCCACGAAACGCGTCGGTGTTGTTAAGCGGCGGCCACGGCGACGGTCGCGGCTGCCGCTTCACCCCACCCCATTGACAAAACGTCCCGGCGCGGACTGGACAACGTGATACGCGCCAGCACAATCGGTTTCACCCTGGCAGTGTGTGTGGGGGCCGGGGTTCTTGACTCTACCGGCTCACGGTGGGAGACGAGGTTTCGACGGGGCTTCCTGTGTCTCACTGGAAGAACTCCATCGCGCTCCGCCGATGCAAACGATCACGGCACCGGTCGGTATCGGCCTAAGCGAACACAAATCCGGTCCGTATCGATGGCCCGAAATCGACGTCTGGTGATTGCTTCTCAGTCGTCGACACTTGCGCTACCCGATGCGGCGATCTTGTTGCAGAACGCTGCCTCGAAGCGGGTGCGTGGCTCGACGATCCAGAGGGCCTGACTCGCCACGAAGTGGTCGATCTGGTGATGCTTGTATTCGACTCCGTCGCAAGGTCTCTCACTTCCGCCCCGGCGTGAGCAAATCGTTGGCTTCGGCTTCGGCCCACTCTTGAAATGACGTGGCGTCGCGTCCTAGTACGTCGGCGATGTCGCGCACATCGATGAATCCCCGCTACCAGGTAAAACGGCCCCCGGAGACTTTCCGGGGGCCGTTTTCATGCTTGGCCAGGCAATGATCGTCGTCAGCGTGACTACTGCAGGCTGAGCTGGGACGGCGGAACGGGCTGGACCCTCAGCCGGTAAAAGTTGTAGTCGGTGACCGTGTATTCGGCAAGGAGCTTGTGGTTGGGGTCGTACAGCGAGCAGATCTGGTCGCGGTCGGCGCCCCGTCGCTGCGTGTGGTACACGCCGAGCACTGCTCCGGCGGCGTAAGACCCGGGATTCTGCTCGCACGACGCCTGGATGCTGTTCGCCGCGCTGGCCGGTGCGCTCATCGCGAGCGCGCCGACGGCGATGGCGCTAGCGCCGATCGCGCTGGCGACCAGGCGGTGGAAGGTGGTGATGGTTGCGTTCATGATGTTTCTCCTTCTGGTTGGTCGCGGCGCGTATGCCGCGTTCACAGGTAGGAGCCGTCCACTCGTAGGAATCCCTCACTTTTTTCGGAAGTTTTTTGGGCCTGGCGTGTACGGCTAAGCCATCCGTGCTCGTTAGGGACGCTCGACTGGCTACCCGCCGGTCCCAGCGGAGCGTAATAACGGGGCAGCGATAGACCTTGTGATGTACATCTGGTTCCTCGCAGTCGGCGCTCCCTCCGCTCTTGCGGGTGATACACGGCATTTCGCAAGGCAAGTACGCAGGCATATCCCAGAATCCCCAAAGCAAAAGCAAACCCACACTGTGGTTTGCGCCGCCAACGGTGTGGGCATGCCGTTAGTTGGCTCATGTTCGCCTGTTTGAAAGCTGCTGTCGCACTGTGGATGTACTTGAGAATCCCTATGTTCTTTGTGCTGCAAGCATTTTCACAGACATCCGTACCACTATCTCCAGATATCAGGGATACCGTTAACGGCCTGCGCATCGTCTGTGCGTGCGCAAAAAAGGAAGGAGCAACTGCAGTGCGTAAACTCGCTTCTCAGATGTGCCTTGCCGCCGGCGCTTGCGCGCTGATCGCTGCCGCACCAATTGGATCGTTGGCGATTCTCCAGAGCGCTGGATCGAGTCTCGGTCCGCTCAGCACCGGGATGACCGAAACGGAGACAACACCAACGACCGTGCCGGCGACCTCGATGGCCGTCCCCGCAATCAAGGGTCCCGCGGCACTGCCCAAAGAAGAGCAAGGTCTGCCGTAGCGTGCCGATGGCCTGAGCCAATCTCGGACTTCTCCTGCAGCCGATCATCGTGGCTGTAGGTGATCGCGCTTAATTCTCGTGCCGTCCGGTGTCTATATCGATGGAGCTCATGATTCGGCTCATCGACACCGGAAGGCGGAACGGCAGTGAAAAATCCCCCGATAGCCACGGCCCAGGAGTGGGAGGCTGCGCGCGAAAAGCTGCTCGACAGGGAGAAAGAGGTGACCCGCGCACAGGACGCGCTGGCGGCAGAGCGTAGACGGATGCCCTGGCTGGCGGTGGAGAAGAACTACGAGTTCCTGGGACCAGACGGCCCGGCAAGCCTCGTCGACCTCTTCGGCGGTCGACGCCAGCTGGTGCTCTACCGCGCGTTCTTCGAACCGGGTGTGCACGGCTGGCCCGACCACGCCTGCCCCGGGTGCTCGCTCATGGCCGACCAGGTGGCGCACGTCTCGCATCTGCACGCCCGCGACACCAGTCTGGTGTTCGCCTCGCGCGGACAGCGGGCCGACATCGACCGGTTGAAGACGAGGATGGGGTGGGAGGACATCCCCTGGTACACCATCACCGACGACTTCGACGCCGACTTCGGTGTGGACGAATGGCACGGCACCAACATGTTCATCCGCGACGGCGACTCGGTGTTCCGCACCTACTTCATCAACAACCGCGGCGACGAGAAGTTGGGCGGCACCTGGGCCTACCTCGATCTGACGGCGCTCGGTCGGCAGGAGCAGTGGGAGGACTCCCCGGAGGGCTACCCGCAGACACCGCCATACCAGTGGTGGAATTGGCACGACGAATACGACCACTCCTCGTGACCGGTCGTGCACCGCTCGTCGCCGGTCGGGTGGCTGCTGCGCTCGCGGTGACTTCGGCTGCGCTGCACGTGATCATGGCTGTCCATGCCGCGGAGATCGCGGTCTCCGTGTTGATCATCGCGATGGCTTTGATGTGCCTGCTGTGTGCCCGCGAGCTGTGGGCTGCGCCGACGAAGCGGGTGTGGGGTCTAGTGGCGGCGACCAATCTGGCGATGATCGCGCTGCACCTTCCGGCGCCCAGCGGGCATCATCACGGCAGCGCCATTCTCACGACCACGTCCGGCCATCCCGCGACACTCATGGTGCTGGCGACCGCGCTTGCCGGGGTCGAAGTCGTGCTCGCGACCGCAGTCCTCTATGCCTGGAGCCGTGAGGAGGCCCGGATCCTCATTCCGCGTCGCTCTGGTCGATGAGTACCGCCCCGTCGGGATCGTCTCCCAGCGTCTGGAGCCCGATATCGGTGCCTTCGGTTGTCACGCGGATGATCTGGGCTAGCTGCCCCGGGGCGTCGCACTGCAGATAATGGTCGGCGGTCGGCAGCACCCAATAGCGGTTCCGGCCCGGTTTGTTCTTCAAATACTTCTGCCACACGTGGTTCGGCACGCGTAGGGGCGAGACGGTGTCGTGCACACCCCACACAAGCGTCGTGTCGATGTCGCTCCTGGAAAGCCTTTCCAGCCAACTGGTTTCATCGGCGGCGCGCTCATGCAGGTACTGAATCGTGTCCGGCAGCACGCGGATTCCGTCGTTGTGGGCGAAGCATTTCACCAGCGCGGCGATCTCCGGGTCTTCCAGGTCCCGCCGCGGCATGAATGTGCTCGCTCCAAGACCCGCCGCCAACAACTCCGGCGTGGTCGCCGCCGCGGTGGCGCGGCCGGTCGCGTCGTCCAGCAGTGCGGTCTGGAAGGCGGTCAGGTTGGCCAGCGGCAGATAGATGTTGGCATTGGTCATGAAGACGTCGGCCGGTGGATGAGCAGCCGAAAGCATGTCCAGTGCGATCATCCCGACGCTGCTGCCGCGGTCGTGAGTGACCATCCGATAGTCGGTGAGATTCCAGACCTCGGTGATCGCGTGCACGAGCAGACGCGCATCGTCGTAGAGCGAGTAGACGTACGGCGCAGGCGGCTTGTCGGAGAGGCCGTAGCCGGGAAAGTCCAGCACGAAGATGTCGAACTCGTCGCTCAGTTCCTGTGCCAGCGCATAAAAGTCGATGCTCGACGTGGGGAAGCCGTGAACGCATACCAACGCCGGTGCGCCCTGGGCGCCACAGCGCCGGCTGAACACCGTGACTTCCTGTCCGCCGTTGGCCTCGGTTGACGACCGCCAGCCAAAGGTCACTGCGTCACTGCGCCACTCGGCGAAGATGTCCACGATGCCAGCCCTTCCGAGTGATCCGAAGATAGCGGACCCGAAGGGCAGGCCCGACCTATCCGGTCCAGTCGATGGGGTGGCGACTCCTCGCGAGGTGGTCGAGTCTGGCCAGCGCATCGCCGATGTCACCGACGACAGGCAACTCGTCATCGGGATCGCAGATCCGCAGAATCCGCAGTGCCGTCGGTCCGGCCACGATCATCCAGTCCACATCGCGCCGGGCGCAGTGCACGCTGACGAAGTGCAGTGCCGTGAAGCCCTGGCTTCCGAAGAAGCCCACCGAAGTGAGATCAAGGATGAGTTGCTGGGAGATGCGCGAGTGGCGCTCGACGAAGCGTCCGATTGCGTGGCGGTTCGTGGCGTCGACCTCGCCTCTGACGGCGATGAGCACGCGCGCCGCGGCCAGATCGTGCACGTGGAGTACGGCTCGGCCACACCGTTGAGTCTCATCGGCGGACGGCAGATGGACACGACGCAACTCAGCGCTGCTGACAAGTGACACGGTGAACTCCCCTTTCCCCAGCGCGAAACGGCGCCCGAGCGGACTCGAACGGCCCTGCAGTCTGAAGGCCGGATGAGCGATGCTGCGATTGCGCACCGCGACCGGCTGTAAGCTCAACCTCTGCTGAGAATACTACGGATTCCGCGTAGTGAGACGAAGCTCACTAATCTCTTACGAATCCATTGCGGTACTTCCCTTTTCAGATATTTCGGCATCAATGTGACCCCGCTGTAGTTGCCGAACCAGGCATGATCCCGACGGAATCCGTTTCCTTTTCCCAGCGCAATCGCGCGGTGTACGTTCGCGCGATGTAACTACTACGCAACGTAGTTGTTTTGCTGCATGCCGTCGGTTTGGCGTCCCTTACGATCCGAGGGTGACGACAGCACCCGAGCCATTCGTGACCGACGGGCCCGGCGGCATCCGCATCGTCTCGGACCGACTCGGTGACCCCTCGGCACGAGCCGTGGTGTTCCTGCACGGTGGCGGGCAGACCCGCCGCTCCTGGGCCCGCGCCGCTGCCGCTGTTGCGCAACGCGGTTGGCAGGCCGTCACCATCGACTTCCGCGGCCACGGCGAGTCCGACTGGTCGACCGAAGGCGACTACCGCGTCGTCACGTTCGCCGAAGACGTCCGCACGGTTGTGCGCCAACTTCCGCCGAACCCGGTCCTGGTCGGCGCATCCCTTGGCGGCTTCACCTCGATGCTCCTCGCAGGCGAGCTGTCGCGGGGCATCGCCAGCGCCGTTGTGCTGGTGGACATCGTGCCGGACATGAACCCGTCCGGGGCGGCGCGGATCCACGACTTCATGGCGGGCCGGATGGTTGAGGGCTTCGAGTCACTCGACGAGGTCGCGGACATGATCGCCGAGTACAACCCGCATCGGCCGCGCCCGACAGATCTGAACGGTTTGCGGGCCAACCTTCGTCGCCGCGGTGACCGGTGGTACTGGCACTGGGACCCGCAGTTCATCGACGGCACCGCCGCGAACCCGCCGATCGAGGTGACAGATCCGGAGCGCATGCACAATGCTGTCGATGCGATCCTCGCGGACGACGTGCCCGTGCTGTTGGTGCGCGGACAGGTGAGCGACCTGGTGAGCGAAGATCGCGCCGAGGAGTTCCTCGCGCGCTTTCCTCAAGTCGAATTCGTCGACGTCCAGGGTGCGGGCCACATGGTGGCCGGCGACCGCAACGACCTCTTCGCCGAGGCCGTCGTGGACTTTCTGAACCGGCACGCAAACGCGCGATGACAGTTCCATACGATCAGCGCATGCGCGGATCCAAGATCTTGATCACCGGACCCAGCGGCCAGGTCGCCGCACCCATCGCACGAGCCCTCGCGGCCGACAACGAGGTCTGGGGCATCGCCCGCTTCTCCGATGCGGCGGCGCGGGAGAGCCTCGAGAAGGCCGGCGTTCGATGCGAGACCGTCAACCTGTCCGCAGGGGACTTCACCGCGATCCCGTCCGACTTCGATTACGTCCTCAACTTGGCGGTGGCCAAGAGTGGCCGGTGGGACAAGGACCTCGGCGCCAACGCCGAGGCGGCTGGCCTGCTGATGGCGCACTGTCGCGGCGCAAAGGCCTTTCTGCACTGCTCGTCCGCGGCTGTCTACGACCCGCCGGACGACGAGCCCCGGACTGAGCGCTCCGCCCTGGGTGACAACCACAAGCCTTTGTTCCCAACGTATTCCATCTCCAAGATCGCGGGGGAGGTCGTCGTGCGGACGATGGCGCGTGCGCTTGGCGTGCCCGCCACCATCGCCCGCCTCAACGTGCCCTACGGCGACAACGGCGGGTGGCCGTTCTTCCACATGGAGATGATGCTGGGCGGCATCCCGATTCCCGTCCCGCACGGCGCGCCGGCGCTGTACAACCCGATCCACGAGGACGACATCATCGCAGGCATCCCGAAGCTGCTCGAGGTGGCGTCGGTCCCTGCGACAACCGTCAACTGGTGCGGAGAGCAGACCGTCAGCCTCCAGGAGTGGTGTACCTACCTCGGCTCGCTGGTCGGCAAGGAGCCGGTCTTTGAGGAAAGCGCGCAGGCGCTGCGCGGAAATCCGACCGACGCGACCCGCATGCGCGAGCTGATCGGCGGCACCACGGTCGACTGGCGGGACGGCATGCGCCGGATGGCGGCCAAATTCCACCCCGAGCTGGTCGGCTAGCTGCCGGTGGCCGAGCGCGTCAGGTTCGCCAGCACCACCGGACCCGCTCTGGCAGGCCTGGTTGATCTACCCGAAGGCGACCCGCGCGGGTGGGGCGTCTTCGCGCACGGCTTCACGCTCGGCAAGGACAGTCCGGCGGCGAGCAGGATCTGCAAGCAGCTCGCCAGCGAGGGCATCGGAATGCTCCGATTCGACAATCTCGGCCTCGGCGACTCCGAAGGGGACTGGGGTGACGGGTCGTTCTCGAACAAGGTCGCGGACACGGTCCGCGCGGTGGAGTTCATGAACGAGTCCGGTCGTGAAGTCCACTTGATCGTCGGCCACTCGTTCGGGGGCGCGGCGGTGATCGCCGCCGCCCATGAGTGCCCGACCGTCAAGGCGGTGGCGAGCGTCGGCGCGCCCTACGAGCCTGGCCACGTCGAGCGCAACTATGACGCCCTGGTGCAGCGAATCGAGGCCGACGGCGAGGCGCCGTTCCTCGTCGGCGGCAAGGCGCTCACGCTCAAGCGGCATTTCATCGAAGACGTCCGCAACGCCGATCTCCGCGAGCAGATCCGCACTCTGCGCAGGGCGCTGCTGGTCATGCATTCGCCCACCGACAACACCGTCGGGATCGCCAACGCGAGCGAGATCTTTCGCGCCGCCCGGCACCCCCGCAGTTTCGTCTCACTCGAGGGCGCTGATCATCTGCTCACCGGCAAGAACCAGGCCGCGCGGGCGGCCCGCATCATCAGCGCCTGGTCAGACCCGTATTTGTGACGTCGACACTCAGGTTGTTTCGCTGCGGCATGCCGGGGTAATTCCACTGACAGCCCGACAGATATGTCGACACGTGGGGAAGGTCATGAGTGGAAGACATCGACTCCAGTCCAAGTCGAACCTGATAATCGGTTCGATTGCCGCGTCCGTCGGCATCTCGAGCGTGCTGTCCGCTGCGATCGTCGAGTTGGTGTCGTCGGAGCCGCCGACGGACGCGCAGTCCTCTCAGGAGATCTCTGTGACCCAGCAAGGCAGACTGATCGCGGTCACCGACGATTCGCTCACGGCGCAGAGCGCCAACGGCGAAACCCGAACGTACGCCATCACTCCCAACACCGCCGGGATCACCGACAGTAGTGGTCAAAGCACAAGCACAGCAGCATCTTTCGCCGTCAACGACCAGGTGTCCATCGTCGGCACACACCGGGGCGGAGCGGTCGTCGCCACTGCCGTCACCGATACGTCCATGGTGGGACCGCAGGGTCGGCCTATGGACTCCGGCGTATGAGACGGCATTCCACGCCGAAGTGATCGGAGGGGAACAGCCGAGGTTCTTCAGCCGAAATCGGTTCGGTGCCGAGTAACTCGACAGACGCAGCGCCCCAATCATTCCCTTTGAGCAGCACGCGGTCGAATCGAACGTGCCTGTGCTTGGTCTTCATGTCATAGCGCATCAGGTTGATCGTGGTGTCTTCGGTGAAGCCGTCTTCGTGTGGTCTCAAGTCCGGCCACACGTCGCAGTAGGGCGCGGCGATGCGCGCGTTCTCTGCGTCGCGCATATTGAAATCACCAAGCACCACAGCGTTCTCCACCGGCTTCAGCGTGCGGAATACTCTGCCCAGCTGCCAGGAACGCAGCCGTGACGAGGACTTCCCGCTGTCGAGATGTATGCAGCAGACGACGTCGCGAGTGCCGTTGAGGGCGAGCTCGGCCTGAAGGAACCCGCGCGACTGGCGGGTGGGTAGCCGCGTATAGGTGACCCCGGTGACGGGCAGCCGGGACAGCATCAGCATTCCGTAGTCGCCCACGTCGCCGCCGACAACCGCCGCGCGCGTGTAGTCGTGGCGGATCCACGGCTGGGCGAGGAAGACTTCGAGCGCGGCCGGAGTGACTTCCTGGAATACCATGATGTCGGGCGCGCGCCGGGAAAGCAGTTCCGCCACAGCGAGATTGCGCCGTTCGGCGTCGAGGGGGGCGTTCCAGATGTTGTACGTCGTGATGGTCAGGTCGTCGTGGTCGACGGCACCCGTGACGTCCACGTCCGTCCATCGACCGGTCGCCGAATCGAACGTTCCGACCGGAACGCTGCGGCGTCGCCGAAGGAGTCTCACCGAATCTTGACGACGACCTTGCCCTTGGCGGTTCGGTCCTCCAGCGACGCGATGGCCTCGCCCGCCCGCTCCAGCGGATAGATCTCGGGTTGGGGTGCGGACACGGCCCCCGAGGCGAGCAGGGGTTCCAGCTCCGCCCATTGCTCACTGAGGTAGCCGGGATGGGTCCCGGCCCACGCGCCCCAGCCGACGCCCACGGCATCGACATTGTTGAGCAGCAGACGGTTGACCTTGACCGTAGGGATCTCGCCTCCGGTGAACCCGATGACGAGGAGCCTGCCGCCCGGCGCCAGGCAGCGCAGCGAGTCGGTGAACCGGTCACCGCCGACGGGGTCGACCACGATGTCCACCCCGCGCCCGCCCGTCAAATCCTTGACCGCGTCCTTGAAACCGTCGGCCAGCACCACATCGGATGCGCCTGCAGCCTTGGCAATTGAAGTCTTGGCCGCATCGCCGACGACCGCGATTGTCCGCGACGCTCCCCACGCCGGCGCCAGGCGCAGCGTCGACGTGCCGATGCCGCCCGCGGCGCCGTGCACGAGCACGGTCTCGCCGTCGGCCAGCCGACCGCGGGTGCGCAACGCGTGATGCGTGGTGAGGTCGTTGAACAGCACACCCGCGCCGGCCTCGAAGGACACCGCATCCGGCAGCTTGAACACCCTGTCCGGTGGCAGCGCAACGACTTCGGCCATGCCGCCGTTCAGCATCGTGAGCCCTGCGACGCGATCGCCCTTCGTGAAACCGCTGCCGGCGGGCGCACTGCGCACAACGCCTGCGATCTCGGCGCCCGGCACGAACGGCAGCTCGGCCTTGTGCTGGTAGAGCCCACGCGATTGCAGCGCGTCCGGGAATGCCACCCCGGCCGCGTGCACGTCGATGAGTACCGCGCCGTCGCCGGTCGGCTCGTCGATCTCGACGAGCTTCGCAGCCTGCGGCCCGTCGAGGCTGGCTATCTGAATTGCGCGCATCGCACCATTTAACAGCCTCGCGAGAGAGGGCCCAACGACGCCTGTCGTACGATTTGCCGGCGGCAGCGTTGCCGCGATCGATCGGAGTAGCCATGCCACGCGGTCCGCGGGTGAACGGCAGTACGCGGCGACTAGCCGCTGTCGATGCGTTGCCGCCGGGCCGCCCGATGGCCGTGCGCGCGAGCGACGGCACACTCCTGCACGCCGAGGTATTCGGTCCCGAGGACGGCTATCCGATCGTGCTCTCTCACGGCATCACCTGTGCCATCCGCGTGTGGGCCTACCAGATCAACGATCTGGCCAGGGACTTTCGGGTGATCGCATACGACCACCGCGGTCACGGCCGCAGCGGCGCGCCGACTCGGCGTGCGAACTACGGCCTGAACTTCCTTGCCGCCGATCTCGACGCCGTTCTGGAGGCGACACTGCGGCCCGGCGAGCGTGCCGTCATCGCGGGCCATTCCATGGGCGGGATCGCGATCACCTCGTGGGCCGAGCGTTATCCGCGGCGGGTGAGCGAGCGCGCCGACGGCGTCGCCCTGATCAACACCACCACCGGCGAGGTGCTGCACCACGTCAAGTTGGCGCCCGTGCCCGCGCGGCTGACCGACGCCAGGGTGCGGACCGCGGGAACACTGCTGAAGACGTTCGGCGCGGCGCCGCTGGTGCGCGCAGTGGACCGGCCGAGCAGGCGGTTCGTCTCGGTGATCGCGGTTGGGCGCGATGCGGACCCGGCGATCGCCGATCTCGTCTACGAGCTGTTCATGGCCACGCCTGCGGCCTCCCGTGGCGGCTGGACCCGCGCGCTGGTCGACGCGCTCGGGACGCACAAGCACATCGGGCTGCAGAACCTCACGGTGCCGACGCTGGTCATCGGCAGCGAGGAGGACCGGCTGCTGCCGATGGTCTCGTCGCGCCACATCGCGAGAACGGCGCCCAACGTGGCGGAGTTCGTCGAGCTCTCCGGCGGGCACTGCGCAATCCTCGAGCGACCCGACGAGGTGAACAGGCAGCTGCGCTGGCTCGTCGAGTCGATCGGCCAGGAGCGGCGCGCCACGTCCTAGCCCGACAGCTCCCGGTGCACCTCGGCGGCCGCCCGCCGCCCGGACCGCACCGCCCCGTCGAGGAACCCTGTCCACTCGTCGGCGGTTTCGGTGCCTGCCCAGAAGATTCGCTCTACCGGCTTGCGTAGCCACGGCCCGTAGCTGGTCCACGACCCGGGCGGCACTGCGGCCGTCGGTCCGCCGGGTGCGAAATCCTCTGCCCCCCAACAGTGATCGAGATAGTCGACCGGTTGCAGCGCCTCGTCGCCGAACAGGGTCGCGAACCCGGCCAGGGCGCGCTCGCGGCGTTCGGCCTGCGTCAGCGAATCGAACGTGCGCGCATCCGTGAAGCCCAGCAGGATGCCGGGACCCTTCTCGTCGGGGCTGACGTCGAACGTGATGAACACCGGCCCCTCGTCGGACAGCGCCTCACCGGAGCATCCGTTGGCCCGCCAGAACGGCGTCGCGTATGCGGCGTAGGCCTTGCTCAGATTTCCCTGTGGCCAGTGCTGCGCGAGCTTCTCGTACTCGGCGGGCAGGGCGGGGGAGAAGTCGATGGCCGCGCGGTGGGCCGGCGGGATGGCCACGATGACCGCCCTGGCGGTGATGTCGCCGCTGTCGGAGCCGACGGTGATGGTGCCGTCGGCGTGCCGCTCGATGCGGCGAACGACGGCGTTCCTCCGAATGCGCGGCCCCAGCTCGTCGGCCATCCGCAACGCGATCTGCTGGGTGCCGCCGGGGAAGCGGTCCTGCTGTGCGCCGCCCTCCACGTCGAGCATCCGCCCGAGTCCGCCCGCGGCCTTGACGTAGCGCACGGCGTGCAGCATGGACACCTGGTCGGGCTCGCACCCCCAGGTCGCCCTTGCCATGATCGCCATAAGGTCACGCGTCGACGCGCTGGCATGCAGTGAGCGCAACCAGCCATCGAGCGACTGCTCGTCGAGGGCGAGCGCATGGGGGGCGGTCCACGGCTCCGCGACGCTGACACGTCGCGAAACCCGATCGAATCGCCACTGGATGCGGGAGACGTCGAACAGTTCGAGCATCGACAGCCGCGGAATGGTGCTGCGATACGCGCGGACCCGGCCGCGCCACCGGATCAAGTTCTTGCCTCGGACGTGGGTCCGCACCGTCTCGCATCCCAGTTCGCGCGCCAGCTCGATGACGGCGTCCTGCGTCGGACCCACGAACGTTCCGCCCAGGTCGACCGGGGTTCCCGCGATCGTCGCGGTCGACGACCTGCCGCCGACCCGGTCGCGGCCCTCCATTACGACGACGTCGTATCCGAGCCGGACCAGTTCGCGTGCCGCGGACAGCCCCGCGAACCCCGCTCCGACGACGAGGACGTCGGCGTTGGCCGTCTGTCGCCCTGCCCTTCGGGCGGGTGGGCCCCCCGCTTGCGTGGGGAGTGCCCCCACTTCGCGCGAGCGCTCATCGCCGGTTGCGTGTGTCACGGGACTAGGCTCTCACGCCGTGAAGGTGATGACGGCGCTCTACGGGCCCAACAACGCGATCGAGCAGGCGCGAGCCTTCCGCGACGCCGGTGCGAGCGGGGTGTTCACCTTCGAGGGGACGAACGACGTATTCGCGCCGCTCACCCTGGCGTCGACGGTCGGTGGTCTCGACCTGATGACCAACGTGGCAATCGCGTTTCCGCGCAACCCGATTCACCTCGCCCACCAGGCAATCGACCACCAGGTGCTCAGCGAAGGCCGGTTCGCGCTGGGACTGGGCACCCAGATCCGCACGCAAATCGAGAAGCGGTTCGGCGCGGAGTTCGACAGACCGGTGGCCAGGATGACCGAGCTGATCGCGGCGCTGCGGGCGATCTTCGACTCCTGGACGACGGGCGAGCGGCTCAACTTCCGCGGCGAGTACTACCGCCATACGTTGATGACACCGAACTTCAGGCCGGCCGAGCATCCTTATGGACCGCCGCCGATCTACGTCGGTGCGCTGGGTCCCCGGCTCACCCGCGCCACCGCCGAGCACGCCGACGGCCTGCTCGTCATGCCGTTCGGAAGCAAGCGCTTCCTGCACGAGGTGACGATGCCCAACGTGCGGGATGGCCTTGCGGCTGCAGGAAAGGCGGAAAAGAGCTTCGCGGTGATTCCGGAGATCATCGTGTCCGTCGGAGACGACCACACCGCCACCCGCCGCCTGCTGGGGTTCTACGGCTCCACGCCCGCCTACCGCCCGGTGCTCGATGTGCACGGCTGGGGCGAGCTGCAGCCCGAGCTGAATGCGCTGTCGAAACAGGGCCGCTGGGAGGACATGGGTCGGCTGATCGACGACGACGTGCTGCACGCCATCGCCGCCTGCGGCACGCCCGCCGAGATTGCGGCGCACATCCGTGACCGGGTGGCAGGCGTCTCCGACGAGATCTGCCTGTATCAGCCGGGTCCGATCGCGCCGGAGACGTTGGCCGAGATCGTTGACGCGCTCGGCCGCTGACCACATATCGTGGTACCCAGGCAGACCAGAAGGGGAGCCGTATGGGCCATGAGCGCTTGCGCGAAGAGCAGACTGACTCCGAGGGCGAATACTCCGACGTTCTGATCATCGGCGCGGGTATCTCAGGGATCGGCGCGGCCTACCGCATTCATGAGAAGAACCCCAACCTGTCCTACACCGTGCTGGAACGGCGGGAGCGGATCGGCGGTACATGGGACCTCAATCGGTATCCGGGCATCCGGTCCGACAGCGACATCTTCACGTTGAGCTATCCGTTCGAGCCGTGGACGCGCCCGGAGTACGTCGCCGACGGCGCTGACATCCGCGAGTACCTGACGGCGACCGCCCGTAAATACGGCATCGATAAGCACATCCGCTTCAACACCCGCGTGCTTTCGGCCGACTGGGATTCGGGCACCGACACCTGGACGGTGCAGACGGAGGTCGACGGCGAGTCCAAGTCCTACCGCGGTCGGTTCGTGTTCTTCGGCTCCGGCTACTACAACTACGACGAGCCGTACAGGCCGGACTTTCCCGGCATCGATCAGTTCAGCGGCGAGGTCGTGCACCCTCAATTTTGGCCCGAGGATTTGGACTACAGCGGCAAGAAGTTGGTGGTGATCGGCAGCGGCGCGACGGCGGTCAGCATGATCCCGTCGCTGACCGAGAAGGCATCTCATGTGACCATGCTCCAGCGCTCGCCGTCCTACCTGCTGTCGACACCGCGGATAAATCCCGTCGTGCAGGCATTTCGGAAGGTGCTGCCATCGCGGGCCGCCGATGCGGCGATTCGGTTGTTCGCCAAGACATTTACGGTGCTGATCTATGCGGTCGCCCGCGGCGCACCCCGCTTCAGCAAGCGGTACATCCGCAGTAACGCGAAACGCAATCTGCCGAAGGACTATCCCGTCGACGTCCACTTCAAGCCTCGGTACGACCCGTGGGATCAGCGGTTGTGCGTCATGGTCGACAACGACTTCTACGAAGTGGTCGGTGATGGCCGCGTAGACGTGGTGACCGACCACATCGACCACATCGACGCCGACGGTGTGGTACTGCGCTCCGGCAAGCGGATTGACGCCGATGTCATCATCACCGCAACGGGTATCCAGTTGCAGGCACTCGGCGGTGTCGCGCTGAGCATCGACGGCGCGGAGGTCAAACCGCAGGACAGGTTCGTCTACAAGGAGCACTTGCTCGAGGATGTGCCGAACGCGGCGTGGTGCGTCGGCTACATCAACGCGTCATGGACGCTTCGGGCCGACCTGACTGCCCGTGCCGTGGCAAGGCTGTTGGCGTACATGGGTTCTCACGGCTACACCCACGCGTACCCGCACCTCGGCGACGTTCCGATGCAGGAGAAGCCGGCGTGGAACATCAACGCGGGCTACGTTCAGCGGGCCTTGCACGCGCTGCCGAAGTCGGGCACCCGCAGGCCGTGGAATGTGCGGCACAACTATGTGCTGGACGCGATCGATCACCGCTTCGACCGGATCGAGGAGTCGATGGTGTTCGGCCGGGTGGACGCCAAGGCCACGCAGTCAGCCTAGGTTTCGAGCACGCCCATTCAACGGACGTTCACCTCGCGTATGCATTTGGTTTGCCTTTTGTACCAACGCCATAGCTTTATGGTGCTCTATGCGGTTGTCGGAAAATGCTCTCAAGAAACTCATCAAGGGCACGTTCCTGGCGACCCTCCTGCTGGCGGCCCAAGAGGGCGGTAGGCCGCTGCATGAAGCGGCGTGGATCCTCGTCGGTGCGTCGCTGACCACGGTGGTCGACGCATACGCAACACATCTCTCGAACCGCAAGTACGACAACCTGCGGGCCTATGTTCGCAGCCTTTGGATAGGCATCGTCGAGGATTCGCCGCGCACGTTCGCGACCTTCCCGACGGTGTTGCTTCTGTGCTGTGCGTGGACGTTTCATTGGAACCACGACCACCGGAATCCGGATGGCACAGTGGTTGCCGGCTACGAGACCATCGTATTGAACGTCAACGTCGTGCTGCTCTTCGTCTTCGCGGTTCTTGCCGCGCGCCGAATTGGGACCTCGCCACGCGGGACGGTCCTGTTCGGGTTTATGAACGCTGTCCTCGGTTGGCTCATCGTCACGATCGAACTGGCACTCGAATGAGCGCGCTGGCAGTGATGAGGCCGTGCGCAGGCCGCTTGAATATGTTGCGGTACGACATTTTTCGCGATCCAGCAGCGACTATTGCACAGTTATCCACAGTCGTCGTTTCATCCACAGGTAGTGGTTGACGTGGTGGTTTGGGTCGGCGGGAGGTAGTAGATTCGAATGTATGTTCGATGGATTGCTGCCCGACATCGACGCGTTGGCGGCTGTAGACGACGCCACCTTGGTCGACGCGATCGGCGCCTGGTCGCGCACAGAAAACGCGGCGTGCGCACGCAAGCTGGCTGCCGTCGCCGAGCTCTTCTTCCGGCGCACCAATCTCAACAGTGCCCAAGAACGTCAGGACTGGTGGGTCGACCCCGAGGGCGCGGTGAGTGTCGAAATCGGAGCGGCCATGGGGACCAGCCGGGGGCTGGCCCTGGCCCAGGCGCACCGCGGGGTGGCATTGCGAGACCGGCTGCCGCAGGTGGCCGCGTTGTTCGCCGCCGGCGAGATCACCGATCTGTTGGTGCGCGCCATTGTGTCGGCGCACCCACCTCATCGAGGACCCTGAGGCGCTGGCCGCCGTCGACGAGGACCTGGCCGAGCGGGTGCGCCGATGGGGCGCGCTGACGGTGACCAAGACCGAGCAGGCCATCGACGCGATTGTGCTCGACCACGACGCGGGCGCACTGCGGCGCAGCACGGCCGCCGGCCACACGCGCGACGTCCAGTTCGGCTCACCCACCGACGAGGCCGGCTTTACCAGCATGTGGGCCCGGCTGTATGCCCACGACGGCGCAGTCCTTCAGCAGCGGCTCGACGAAATGGCCCACTCGGTGTGTGCCGATGACCCGCGCACGATGGCCGAAAGGCGTAACGATGCGCTGGCAGTTCTGGGCACTGGGAAGAAGCTGGCCTGCGGCTGCGGCGACGCGGCGTGCCCGGCAGGCGAACCGGGCGATGCGACGAGCAACATCGTCGTCAACGTGGTGGTCAACGATTCGACGGTAGCAGCGGCGAGCGCCGCCGAAACCCGGAAATGCACGCCGTCAACGGCTTTCGTGATGGGTGGCGGGATCATGCCCGCTGCGCTGCTGGCCGCGACCCTGGACCGTTCGACGGTCCGCGAAATACGGCATCCGGGCGACACACCGCCCGAACCGCGCTACGTACCCTCCCCAACACTGGCCAACTTCGTCCGGTGCCGAGACCTCACCTGCCGCTTCCCCGGCTGCGACAAGCCCGCCCAGTATTGCGATCTGGACCACACCGTGGCCTACCCGGTCGGACCCACCCACCCGTCAAATCTGAAGTGTTTGTGCCGCTTTCACCACCTCCTGAAAACCTTCTACAACGGCGTGCGCGGGTGGCGGGACCGTCAACTGCCCGACGGCACGATCATCTGGACCTCACCTACCGGCCACACCTACACCACCCACCCCGGCAGCTTGCAGCTGTTCCCGACACTGTGTGAGCCCACCGCCACCCTGTGGACCGGCGAACCACCCACCCCGGACACATCCACTGACCGCGGCGTGATGATGCCCAAACGCCGCCACAGCCGCGCCCAAGACAAGCCGCCAAAGCATGAGCCGCAGAACGCCGACTCAACGACCCCCTCGTCGCCGAACGCAATCGGCCACCACCCTTCTGAGGGATGTGATCGACTCCATCGAAATGCATCGGGTGCACAAGCGATTACGGCGTGCGGAATCAGATTCGCCGCAGCCGCTACGGAGACGCGACGGCGAACAGGCGCCATTCGCCGGGTACGCCCTTGAGTGCGTGAGCGCCGCGGTCGTCGAATTCGAGCCCTGAGCCGATCACGAGGTCGCGCAGCGTGCTGGACACCAGTACGTCGTTCGGCCCTGCCAGTGCGGACACTCGCGCGCCAATGTGCACCGCGATTCCGCCGATGTCGTCGCCGCGTACCTCGCACTCGCCGGTGTGCAACCCGGCACGCACCTCGATGCCCAACGCCTGCACCGCATCGCGAATTGCCATGGCGCAGCGAATCGCTCGCTGCGGACCGTCGAACATCGCCAGGAAACCGTCACCCGACGTGTTCACCTCGCGTCCCCGAAACCGCGCAAGCTGTGACCGGACGACGGCGTCGTGAGCATCGAGCAGCGCGCGCCAGTCCCGGTCGCCCATCTCGGCGGCCCGCCGCGTCGAATCCACGATGTCGGTGAACAACACCGTGGCGAGAACACGGTCGTCGGCCACGTCAGCCTGGTGGCCGGTGAGGAACTCGGCGATCTCCTGGAAGGAATCTCGCCACGGTTCAACGAAGTGCCACAGGTTGCGACCCGGCAGCTCGACGTACTTCGCACCCGATATGTGATCGGCAATGTATTTGCCCATCACAGGCTGGATGATCTGGTCGTCGGTGTGGTGGAGCACCAATGTCGGGACGCGGATACTCGGGAGCACGGCGCGCACGTCGGTTTCGAACAGGAGCGGCAGCATCAGGGCCAGGGTCCGTGGGCTCGACGCCAGGCGTTCGAATCGAGCCCATGTCGCCCGGATCTCCTCGTTCCACGGCATGTCCGGATTCCAAATAGGTTGCAAACCTCCGGTGCCCCACATGCGGGGAGTAACGGTGTCAACGTCGTCTTCGAACACGGCGGCGCGGAGTTCCTCGGGCCATTCGGCGACCGGATCGCTGGCGTATCCCTCGGCCACGACCAGCGCGGTGGTGCGAGACGGATGCGTCGCGGCGAACAGCGCCGCCGGTGCGAACGCCCCGTGGAAACCCAGGAGGACCGCTTCCCGGCTCCCGAGATCATCGAGCACCGCGGTGATGCTGTCGGCCCACTGCTCCAACGTCGGTAGCGCGCCCGGCGAGACGGGATCGGACGCTCCCGAGCCCGGCTGGTCGAAGAAAATCAGCCGACCGAGTGACGTCATCGCCTCGACCCAACCCTGAATGGACGGTAACTCCGCAAAGAACCTCACAGCTCGTGAACCAGTTCGGGACGACCACAATGTCGCGCGCGCCCTCTCGCGACGCCCGATAGGCGACGCCCAAGTCCCCGTTCAGCGCATACCGCGTCTCCGAGAGCACGGGCCGAAGTCTAAAGCCGGGAGCAGATCGCGTTGCGGTGTCTTGCAAGGTGCTCGCTTAAAGCGTTCTTCAGACAATCGCTGCCATTATCTGCTCAGCGACTTTCACCCGTGCTTCAGGATCACGACCTCAAAGGCCGCAAAAGTCAGGTACATAAGCGGTAGCGTCATTGGTTGCTGGCTGGGCTGTCGACGGTATTTGCCACCCGAAGCACTCGGCAACGCCCCAGCGGCGTTGTAACGGGAGACAACCATGAAGCGCTGCATCGTCGGAGGATTGGCTGCCCTGCTGATGGCCGCGGAGTTGATCACCTTGGCGCCGCCGGCCAGCGCCGGCTGCCAGTACGGAGGACCCGTTATCAGCAAGTGCGATGGACCCGTCCAGCCTGACGGCACCTGGCAACGTTGCGTGGCAGTTGCCCGCTTGATACCTAGCGGCCTCAGTTCCTACCTAGTGCCCGAGCGGCACTGCGATTCGATGGGCCCTGACCAGGGCCCTGGGGATCTCGCCTTCGCCGACCCACCAACGCACATCGACGACTGAGTTGCGAACCCTACGTGAAATGAGAGAACCAAGGGCCAGGGGTCTACGCCCGTCCCGGTGAAGCGTAGTTAAGCCAATCGGTGACACCACCTTCGAAAACGTTTTGGAACGGCCTGGGGGGTGGCTCGACCGACAGTTGCCAGGCGGGTCAGGCGGTTGGAGTCAGTTCCAACAATCGATCGCGATTCGCGGCAAGCAGGGCCAGTTCCTTGCGCGCCCGACGTTCGACGAGCAGCAGAATGTAGTCGCGGATCACGCTCGGCGCCAGGTGCATGTAGGCATCTTCGACGGCGGTGGCGATCAGGCCCGCAGGCAATTGAGAGAACTTGCCCACAAGGCGTCCTACGACCTCGTCCAGCAGCTCTCGCTCACTTTTCTTTGCCATGCCAAGGATTGTGAGGGCTGCACTTGACGCCCGTCAAATAACGTCAATTAATGTGACGAAGACCTCATAGCCCCTGTCCTCACGCAGGTAGCTTCCCCGTCGTGTGGACCTCACCGACGTCCGAGGCTTAGATCACAACTGGCCACCCGGCGGCATGTACGTGCTCGAGTAGTAACTGGCCAGGTCCTCGAAATAGTTGACGTGGTCGGTAACCTCCGGGACCGGGTCGACCCTGGGCGCGTGCTCGATCTGGTCCTTCGTACGGTCGACGTACACCTTCCTCTCCGTTGCGTCGATCCGCTCCACGACACCTACAGGCAACATCACGTGGTGGCCGAAAAGCCACGACCCGACGTCTACGTAGAGGTGCGCCGGGCGGGGGCCGTCATACTCTGCCTCGACGACTTGACCGAGATCGCCGTCGACAGCGACAAGCTTGTAGCCGGTTAGCTCAGTCCCCTTCACGAACCCGGCCTCGGCCCGGTACTCCCACGGCTTGAAGGTGGTCATCATTACCCATCTCCTTCCTATCCTGTAGGCACTTGCTCGATTCCTCAATCCTCCACCCGCCGCTGCCCGCCGTCCACGAGCGGCCCGGAGTGTTCCTCCTGCAGGAAATACGTGGTGTCACCCGTCAATCCCTCACCGGGCACAGCTACACGACGTATCCGGGCAGCAAGCACCTGTTCCCGAAACTGTGCGCACCGACCGCCACGCTGTGGACGGGTGAACCACCGATTGTTGAGTCGACATGTGACCGCGGGGTGATGATGCCCAAACGCCGCCACACGCGCGCCAAAGACCAAGCTCGCCGCATCACTGCAGAACGCCGACTCAACGACCGCCGCACGAAACAAGCCACCACCGTCAGGTGTTCAGGGCGCGACGGTGAGCCAATCGGCGAAGCCCGATGGATCGTGGCGTCCTAGTGCGCCGTGCTCGAACAGGCCCCATCCCTCGGCAGGCGTGCCGTTACCCTCGGTGCACACCGCACGCCCGACGTGGTCGATCACGCCGAAGCCCGCGCGACCGATGATCGCCGGATCGGTCATGTCGTAGGTCAGCCGCTCGGTGAACTTGTCGCCCTTCCACATGCCGTGGATCCAGTCCGAGTCGCCGCCGTATCCACCGCCGACGTGAATGGGTACGGGCAGTTTGGATTCCACATCGAACCGCACCGGCGTGCCGTCGGCCGCGGTCGCGTCGATCGTCGCACCGGTCGGTATCCGGGTGCCGGACGTGTAGTGGATCTTCACCCGCGGCCAGCCCAGCTGCTCGACGCGGCCGTCCTTCCAGACGCGGGTGCAGTCGTTCAGTGACCGGAATCCGCTGGGCTCCTCCTGGATGATGAGCACGATCGAGAAGTCGTCGAACGCCATCGGCACGTACAGCCACCACATGCCCTCGAACGGCGGATCCGCAGGCCGCCCAGCGGGTTCCGCCTCACCGATCGGCCGGATGCCCCAGGACCGGTCCCTTGACCCGATCCACACCGACGGGTCGACGGTGATCTCCTCGCCGTCGATGACGACGTGCCCACTCCACGAACCCACCTGGGCGAATCGCTGCGCGTCCAACGTGATTCGGGTACCGGCCCGCAAAATGTGCCGTTGCTCCTGGACGACGTCGAACAGCCCGTTCCATGTCATGTCGACGGCCATGCCCTCGGTCTCGTCCATGACGATGCGCAACTGGTGCAGCGGGTCGGTGACCTCGACGCGATAGCCCAGCACCTTCTGGTTCAGCCGATCCTGATCGAGGGCGTCCGAAAGATGCACCGCGGTCTGCTCGTCGCCGCGCCGGACGAGCACGAACGCGTCCTTCACCCCGAGGTTGGGGTAGTGGCCGATACCGGAGATCAGGAAGATGTCGCCGCTGCGGTCGTGGGCGTTGAAGTACGACCGGTCGTAGAAGTTGCGGTCCGAGCTGCCCGGCCACGCGATCGGCTGGGGGATCTGGTGGACCGGGAACTCATCCATAGGGCCGAGCATCAGGCTTCACCTCCGATGAGGCGCCGCAGCAGGGCGCCGTGATAAAAGAGCGTCTCGACATCGTCGGGCTTCTCGATCTCGCCGAAGCGCACCCGTCGGGCACTGGTCCGCATGAACACGCAACACCAGATCACGCCGGAGTAGACGTAGAACCAGTTCAGGTCGCCCAGCTGGACGCCGGTTTTGTCGGCGTAGATGGCCTTGACGTCATCCTCACGCATGAAGTCGGGCAGGCCGGGCATCCCCGCGAGGCCGGCGAGTTCTTGGAAAACCATGTGCGCGAAGACCATCCACGCCGCATCCATTTCCCGCGGGCCCAGTGTCGCCATCTCCCAGTCGAGCACGGCGACCGGCTTGAAGTCTTCGTACAGCACGTTGCCCACGCGGGAGTCGCCCCAGATGAGCACCGGCTCGGTTGCGGCGATGTCCTCCGGCCAGTTCGCCTCCAGCCACTCGAGGGCCTGTTCGACGAGCGCCGACCTTCCGATGTCGGGCACCGCGAACGCGTACCAGGCCTTCAGCCAGTCAAGGTTGCGCCGCAGCGCATTGCCGTCGGTGCCGTCGGCCAGGAATCCGAAGGTGGTCTGCGCGTCGGGGATCGAGTGCAGTTTCGCCAACACGTCGACGGTGTTGTCCTGCAGTGCGCGTTGCGACTCGGCGGGCGCATCAGCGAACCAGTTGCCGCCGAACGTGTATGGCATCACATCGGGCGGGACCATACCGGACACGTAGTCCATCAAGAAGAACTGCGTGCCAAGCACCGCGCCGGTCGGCTCCAGCCAGCGCACCCGCGGCACCGGAATGTCGGTCTGCTCGCCGACCAACCGGATCACGTTGAACTGGTGGTCCATCCGATACGACGAGAACACCGGCACGTCCTCGTTGGTGGGGGCGACGCGTGCCACCCACTTCTCTTCGTGCTGTTCGCCGCCGGCCTCCCAGCGTCCGGTCAGGATGATGGTCTCCGACGACATCCCGTTGGAGTCGACGCCGCTCTCCACGGTGACTTGCGGTTTGGTGCCGCCGGGCATGACCGTCGACAGCCACTGCGACATCACATTGGGCAGCGTGCTGACATCTCGGGCGGAGCGTTGGAGTCGGCCGACATCTTCGACAGCCGGTTCTGTAGCCAAGGTTCTTCCTCCGGCATAATTACGATACGGTGGGTAGCGTTATGAAAGCAGACCCGACATCGATTGACAAGGCCCCGTCGGCCGGGCGGCCCCGGGATCCTCGTATTGACGCTGCCATATTGCGCGCGACCACGGATCTGCTTGTGGAAATCGGCTATTCGAACCTGACCATGGCCGCGGTCGCCCAGCGGGCGGGTACCACCAAGACGGCGCTGTATCGCCGGTGGTCGAGCAAGGCCGAGCTCGTCCACGAAGCGGCCTTTCCCGCCGCGCCAACGGCGATCGAGACCCCGCCGGGGGATTTCCGCGCCGATGTCCGCGCGATGATCGCCGCGGCAAGGGATGTGTTCACCAGCCCGGTGGTGCGGGCGGCGTTACCCGGTCTGATCGCCGACATGACGGCAGACGCCGAACTGAACACGCGGGTGATGGACCGGTTCAACGACGCGTTCGCCGCCGTGCGGTCCCGGTTGACGGACGCGCTGCGGCGCGGCGACGTCCATGCCGATATCAATCCCGACCGGCTCATCGAAGTCATCGGCGGGACCACGATGCTGCGCCTGCTGTTGTGGCCCGACAAGGAACTCGACGAGGAATGGGTCGACGAGACGACTGCGATCGTCGCCCACGGTGTGATTGCCTGACACCATGGTTCAGCCGTTCCCCACCGAATGGCGCACCGCGCTGGTGCTGGTGCCTCATCCCGATGACCCCGAGTACGGCGTGGCCGCTGCCGTCGCCAAATGGACCTCACAGGGCAAGACCGTGTACTACGCGTTGGCGTGCCGCGGTGAGGTCGGCATCAAAGGTATGCCGCCCGAAGAGGCGGGCCCGCTGCGCGAGGGCGAACAACGGCTTTCGGCGGCCATCGTCGGGGTGGATCACGTGGAGTTCTGGGACTTTCCCGACAGCCAGATATTCGACACGCCCGAACTGCGCGCCAAGATCGCCGAAACGATCACCGAGTTGGCGCCCGACGTCGTGCTCACGCTGTACAGCGGTCCGGAGTGGGCGCCGGGCGCACCCAATCAGCGAGACCACATCGAGTTCTCGAATGCCGTTGCCGCCGCATATCATTCGCTGCCCGACCCGCCGCAGTGGTTTTTCGAGTGCGGTCCGTCCGGGACGCACGGCGAGGTGGTGGACGGGTTCATCGACGTCGCGGTCGAATCGCTGTGCGCCCACGATGTCTACCTCTCGGTGCTCGATCCCGACACACCGGTCGTCGAGCAGGCCCGAAATCAGGTCGACAGGACGACGCAGCCGCCGCTGCCTGGGCTCGACGGCGATCGTTCGGTCGAGTTCATCCTGAAAAAGCAGGTCGGCAACTAGCCGCCGTCGATCTGTCGCTTGTTGCGCTCGGACACTGCGCGGAACTGGTCGCCGAGGCCCTCGAAATCGCGGTGCTGCGCGAACGCGATCTTCCCCTCGGCGGCCAACGCGGGATCGATCACCGCGGCGGCACCTGTGGTGTAAATCTCCTTGAGCCCCAGCATGGTTGGGCCGGGTACCTCGGCGATCTGGCCGGCCAGCTCCAGTGCGCGGTCGAGCAGCCGGTCATGAGCGACGACCTCGGTCACCAGCCCGATGCGTTCGGCCCGCGCGGCGTCGACGACCTCTCCGGTCATCGACAGCCGCCGTGCCATGGCGAGGCCGACGAGCTGGGGGAGTCGCGCGGTCATTCCGCCGCCGGGCAGGATGCCGACGCGGGCGTGGGTGTCGGCGAACACCGCGCGCTCGGACGCGATGAGAAAGTCGCAACCCAGCGCCATCTCCAGGCCGCCGGTGAACACCGCCCCGTTGATCGCCCCGATGATCGGCGTGCGCATCTTCGCCACCGCGGCGATGCAGCTCTGCGACCGGAACTCCTCGAAATACCCGAGGCCGTCGCGCTGCGCCTCCTTGAGATCAACGCCTGCGCAGAACGCGGGATCCGTCCCGGTGAGCACCACCACCCGAACCGACTCGTCGGCGTCGGCCTCGGTCAGCGCCGCGTACGCGGACCTGATCAGGTCGCGGCTCAACGCGTTCCTGGCAGCGGGCCGGTTCAGCGTCAGCACCCGAACCGGACCGTGATCGGCCGTCAGGACAAGCGATTGGGTACTCATGACCGATGGCTAGCGCAGGAACTGGTTGGCGATGTTGGCCAGGTCCAACAGCGGTTGCGGAAGCGCGCCGAGCGCGAACGTGACAGCGGCGGTGACCGTGACGACGGCCGTGGTGAAGACGCTGGGCACCACCACGTCGGGAGCATCGTCGGGCCGGTCGGTGAAGAACATCAGCACGATGACCCGCACATAGAAGTACGCGGCGATCGCGCTGGCGATCACACCGACGATCACCAGCGGTATCGCACCGCCCTCGCCCGCCGCCTTGAACACCGCGAACTTGCTGACGAACCCGCTCGTCAGCGGGATGCCGGCGAAGGCGAGCAGGAAGAGCGAAAACACAATGCCGACAATGGGATAGCGTCGACCGAGGCCGGCCCAGCGGGCCATCGCGGTCTCTTCCTCACCCGCCTTGTCGCGAACCAGCCCGACGACTGCGAACGCGCCGACCGTGCTGAACCCATAGGCGAACAGGTAGAACAGCGTCGACGACAGGCCCGATTCGTTGAGGGCGATGACGCCGGTCAAGATGAACCCTGTATGCGCGATGGCGGAGTAGGCGAGCATCCGCTTGACATCCGTTTGGGTGACCGCGGTGACCGTGCCGACGATCATCGTCAGGATCGCGATCGCCCACAACACCGGACGCCATTCGGCGTGCAGCTCGGGTACCCCGACGTAGAAGATTCGCAGCAGGGCGCCGAACGCCGCGATCTTGGTGGCCGCGGCCATGAACGCCGTGATCGGCGTCGGGGCGCCCTGATAGACGTCGGGAATCCACGAATGGAACGGCACCGCGCCGACCTTGAACAACACACCGACGAGCAGCAAGCCGACGCCGATCAGGGCCAGTGACGTGTTCCCTGAGCCCGCTGAGATCGTGTCGGCGATCCCGACCAGGCTCAGTGTGCCCGAGTAGCCGTACAGCATCGCCGCGCCATACAGGAAGAACGCCGATGAAAATGCGCCGAGCAGAAAGTATTTCAGCGCCGCTTCCTGCGACAGCAGCCGACGACGACGGGCCAGTCCGCACATCAGATACAGCGGAAACGACAGTACCTCGAGCGCGATGAACATCGTCAGCAGATCGTCTGCCGCCGGGAACAACAGCATCCCGCCGACGGCGAACATCGTCAGCGGGAACACCTCGGTCTGCATCACCCCGGCCTTGGTGGCCAGCTTCTCCGCGACACTGCCCACGACGGCAGACGCTTGCGGGGTGAACGAATCCAGCCCGCCCCCTTCGCCTTCGGACGCCGAGCCGGTGCTGATTCGTCTTTCGGCGATCAACAGCACCCCGAGCACACCGACCAGCAGGATGGTGGCCTGTAGGAACAGCGCGGGGGCGTCGACGGCGACCGCGCCGGTGACCGCCGTGCGGCCGACTGCGCCGTGCAGCCCACGGGCCAGTTGCACCACCGCGACGAACGCGGCCACCAGCCCCACCAGGCTCACCAACACCTGGACCACGTAGCGCCTTTCGCGCGACACGAACGCCTCCACCAGCACGCCGACGATGGCGGCTCCAAACACGATCAGCATCGGCGACAGCAGTCCGTACTCGACGCTTGGCGTTGGCATGTTCATCGCGCCGGGCCTTCCGCCAGTTTGGGTGCGGGATCGGGTTGGTCGATCGTGGTCAAGGTGTGGTTGACGGCCGGATTGATCACGTCCAGAGCCACTTTCGGATATACGCCGAGCACCAGTAGCAAGGCGATCAGCGGCGCCACCACCGCTAGCTCGCGGGGCACGAGATCGCGCAGCCGGTCGTTACCGTCGGCTAGATGGTCCGGCACGGGTCCGCCCATCATCCGTTGGTACATCCACAGGATGTAGACCGCGGACAGCACCAGGGCGCTCGACGCGACCACCGCGAACACCGGGTAACGCGTGAATGTGCCGATCAGCACCAGGAATTCGCTGATGAACGGCGCCAGCCCCGGAAGGGACAGCGTCGCCAACCCGGAGACCAGGAACGTGCCAGCCAGCACCGGTGCCACCTTCTGCACGCCGCCGTAGTCGGCGATCAACCGGGTTCCCTTGCGGGACACCAGGAATCCGGCGATCAAGAACAGTGCCGCCGTGGATATCCCGTGGTTGACCATGTAGAGCGTGGAACCGGACTGGCCCTGCGATGTCATCACGAAGATGCCGAGGATGATGAAGCCGAAGTGGGAGATCGACGTGTACGCGATCAGCCGCATGACATCGGTCTGCCCGATCGCCAGGATCGCGCCGTAGACGATGCCGACCACCGCCAGCGTGATGATCAACGGCCGGAAATACGCTGATGCGTCGGGGAACATCTGCAGGCAGTACCGCAGCATGCCGAAGGTGCCGACCTTGTCCATGATGGCCATCATCAGCACCGCGCTCGCCGGGGTCGCCTCGACCGCCGCATCGGGCAGCCAGCGGTGGAACGGCCACAGCGGTGCCTTCACCGCGAACGCGAACATGAAGCCGAGGAACAGCGCGTTGAGGATCGCCGGGTTCACCGCGAGGGCGCCACTGGACACCGCCGCGACGATCGCCCGGAAGTCGAAGGTGCCTGCGCCGAAGGCGTCGCTCTGGGCGGTCACCACGTACAGGCCGACGACCGCGGCCAACATGATCAACCCGCCGAACAGGTTGTACAGCAGGAATTTCACCGCAGCCTTCGAACGCTGCTCGCCGCCGAACCCGCCGATGAGGAAGTACATCGGGATGAGCATGGCCTCGAAGAAGACGTAGAACAGCAGCACGTCCAGCGAGATCAGCGACATGACGACCATGCCCTCGACGGCCAGCGTCAGCGCCAAGTACGTGTGGGTGGACCGGCCGCGCAGACCGACCTGGTCGTCGGCGTCGTTCCATCCGGCCACGATCAGCAGCGGCACCAGGACTGCCGTCAGCACGATGAGCGCCAGCGCGATGCCGTCGATGCCGAGGATGTAGCCGGTGCCGAAAGACGGTATCCAGGGATGGGATTCGACGAATTGGTATTGCGGGCCGCTCGGGTTGAAGCCGACCGCCAGCGCGATGCCCAGCGCCAGCACGACGACCGAGATCAGCAGCGCGAACCATTTGGCCAGCGCACGCCCTGAGGCGGGAATGAGCATCACCAGCGGGGCGCCCAGCATCGGCACCGCCCACAGAATCGTCAGCCAGGGGATCGAGGTCACCACAGTTGCACCGCCAGGAACACCGCGACGACCAGCACCGCGCCCGCGAGCATGGACAGCGCGTAGGAGCGGGCGAACCCGGTCTGCAGACCGCGTAGGCCGTCCGATACCCGACCGACGACTGCGGCCAATCCGCTTCCGGCGCCGTCGATGCCCTTGTCGTCGAACCAGACCAGGTCCTTGGTCAGGACTTGGCCTGGCTTCATGAGCAACTCCTCGTTGATCGCATCGCCGTAAAGGTCTCTGCGCGCGGCCACGGTCAGCGCCGACACGTCTTCGGGCGCGGTATCGGGCACCGTGCGCTGCGCGTACATGCGGTAGGCGATGACGATGCCGACGGCGACCACAGACAGCACGATGACGGTGACGACCCAGGCGGGCAGCGCGTGATGTTCTTCGTGCGTGCCGACGACCGGTTCCAGCCAGTGGTCCAGCGTGCCGTTGATGGCCAGTGCGCCACCGGATACCACGGAGCCGACGGCCAGCAGGATCATCGGCCATGTCATCACGCCCGGTGACTCGTGCGGGTGGGGCTCTACTGTTTCTCCCGTCGCTGCGCTCGCCGAGGGTTTCCACCGCCGCTCGCCGAAGAATGTCATCAGCATGACGCGGGTCATGTAGTACGCGGTGATGCCTGCACCGAGGATCGTCGCGAGGCCCAGCACGATGCCCTTGGCTCCGCCCGCCCCGAGCGCGGCCTCGATGATGCCGTCCTTCGAGAAGAAGCCCGCCAGCGGCGGTATGCCGATGATCGCGAGGTAGCCGAGCCCGAAGGTGGCGAACGTGATCGGCAGCAGCGTGCGCAGGCCGCCGTAGTGGCGCATGTTCACTTCATCGTCCATCGCGTGCATCACCGAGCCTGCGCCGAGGAACAGGCCGGCTTTGAAGAAGCCGTGGGTCAGCAGGTGCATGATCGCGACCGCATACCCGGCGGGTCCGAGGCCCGCGGCGAGCACCATGTAGCCGATCTGGCTCATGGTGGACGCGGCGAGCGCCTTCTTGATGTCGTCCTTGGCGCAACCGATGATCGCGCCGAACAGCAGGGTCACCGCGCCGACGATGACGACACCCAGCTGGGCACCGGGAGCGAGGTTGAACAGCGGGCCCGACCGAACGATCAGGTAGACACCCGCGGTGACCATCGTCGCCGCGTGAATCAGCGCAGACACCGGGGTGGGGCCCTCCATAGCGTCGCCGAGCCAGGACTGCAGCGGCACCTGTGCCGACTTACCGCAGGCGGCGAGTAGTAGAAGCAGCCCGATGGCGTTGAGCGTGCCCTGGCCCAGCTGCGGCGCGGCGGCGAAGACACCTTCGAACGAGATCGAACCGATGTAGGCGAACATCACCATCTGCGCGATGGCGAGGCCGATGTCACCGACACGGTTGACCACGAACGCCTTCTTGGCCGCGGTGGCCGCCGACGGCTTGTGCTGCCAGAACCCGATCAGCAAGTAGGACGCCAGGCCGACGCCTTCCCATCCGACGTAAAGGCCGAGGTAGTTGTCGGCGAGTACGAGCAGCAGCATGGCGGCGAGGAAAAGGTTCAGAAACGCGAAAAACCTGCGGCGCTCGGGATCTTCGGCCATGTAGCCGACCGAGTAGATGTGGATGAGCGAGCCGACGCCGGTGATCAGCAGGACGAAGCACATCGACAGCTGGTCGAGCTGAAGGCCGAAGTCGACGTGCAGCGCACCGACCGGCACCCACGAGAACAACTTCTCGTGGATCAACCGCTGCTCTCCGGTCTGGCCGAGCATGTGGGCGAACAACATCGCCCCGACGGCGAACGACGCGAGCGAGGTGGCACAGCCAAGCAGGTGCCCCCACGGGTTGGAGCGCTGCCCGGACAGCAGCAGTATCGCCGCGCCGGCCAGGGGCAGGGCGATCAGGAGCCAAACCGGAATCGTCATCGCGGCCCTAGTTTTTCAGCAGGCTGGCGTCGTCGACCGAGGTCGACCGCCGGGTGCGGAAGATGGTCATGATGATGGCCAGGCCGACCACCACCTCACAGGCCGCGACCACCATGGTGAAGAACGCCACCACCTGGCCGTCGAGGTGCCCGTGCATACGGGAGAACGCCACGAAGGCCAGGTTCGCCGCGTTCAGCATCAGCTCGACGCACATGAACATCACGATGGCGTTGCGGCGCAACAGGACTCCTGACGCGCCGATCGTGAACAACAGTGCGGACAGATACAGATAGTTATCGGGGTTCATCCACGCTCCGTCGTTGCAGGATCGCGCTGACCGACAGCTCGGAGCCCGAACCGTCCGGCAGACGCGCCTCGATATCCACGGCGTTGTGCCGGGCGAACACGCCGGGTGCTGGCAGCGGCGTCGGGTGCCCGCCGGGCCGGAACCGTTCCTCGGCCAGTTCACGCTGAGTCTTGGCGTGCTCGAACCGCTCCCGATGCGCCAGCACCATGGCGCCGAGAGCGGCGGTGATCAACAGCGCGCCGGTCAACTCGAACGCCCACAGGTAGCGGGTGAAGATCAGCGCCGCCAAACCTTCCACGTTCATGTTGGCGTTGGCCTCCGGCAGCCCCTTGAATCCGCCCACCGACACGTTGCCGATGCCCGCGACCAGCAGCACGCCGAAGCCGACGCCGGAGATGATCGCCGCATAGCGTTGGCCGCGAATGGTTTCCACGAGCGACTCCGACAGGTCAACGCCGATCAGCATCATCACGAACAGGAATAGCATCATCACCGCGCCGGTGTAGACGACCACCTGAACGACGCCGAGGAACAGCGCCTCCTGCGCGATGTAGAGCACGGCGAGCGAGATCATCGTGGTGGCAAGGAATATCGCCGAATACACGGCCTTCCGCGCGGCCACCACCCCGATCGCCCCGAGCAGCGCGATGGCGCCGACCACCCAGAAGACGACCGCCTCCGCCGTCGACGTCATTGGATGTCCTCGGTGATGGGTTTGATGTTGCCCAGGTAGTAGTCCTCGTCGGTGCTGCCGTGTTGCATCGCGTGCGGCGGCGCCTCCATGCCGGGCTGCATCGGCGCGAGCAGCTTGTCCTTGCCCCAGATCAGGTCGGCGCGATTGTCGTCGGCCATCTCGTAGTCGTTGATCATGGTCAGCGCGCGGGTGGGGCAGGCCTCGATGCACAGCCCGCAGCCGATGCACCGCAGATAGTTGATCTGGTACACCCGGCCGTAGCGCTCGCCGGGTGAGAACCGTTCGTCCTCCGTGTTGTTGTCACCCTCGACGTAGATCGCGTCGGCGGGGCAGGCCCATGCGCACAGCTCACAGCCGATGCACTTCTCCAGCCCGTCGGGGTAGCGGTTCAGCTGGTGCCTGCCGTGGTAGCGCTTGGCCACCGGCCCGGGCTTCTCCGGATACTCCTCGGTGATCGGCTTCTTGAACATGGTCCCGAAGGTGACCGCGAAGCCTGCGATGGCGTCGAGGAACTTAGGCATCAGCTCTCTCCTTTGCCGTGGGTAACGGCGGTACCGGGAATGCGTTGGCATCTATGGCCTGCTCCGGGATCTTTCGAACGGTTCTGGCTCGCAAAGCCCGCCACAGCGCCAGGGCGACAAGGAGCGCCAACACGGTGCCGACGGTGATGAGGGCGGTGGCCCATGCGGTGTAGCCGTGCGTGCGCAGGCTGTGTGTGGTGGCCACGATCGCGATCCATACCAGCGAAACCGGGATGAGGATCTTCCACCCGAGGCTCATGAACTGGTCGTAGCGCAGCCGCGGCAGGCTGGCTCGTAGCCAGAAGTAGACGAACAGGAACGCCCACACCTTGGCGGTGAACCACAGCAGCGGCCACCAGCCGGTGTTGGCGCCGTCCCATATGCTGATCGGCCATGGGGCGTGCCAGCCGCCGAGGAACATCGTGGTGGCCAGCGCCGAAACGGTGGTCATGTTGACGTATTCGGCGAGCATGAACATCGCGAACTTCAGCGACGAGTACTCGGTGTGGAAGCCGCCGACCAGTTCGCCCTCGGCCTCGGGCAAATCGAATGGGGCGCGGTTGGTTTCGCCGACCATCGACGTCGCGTACACCAGAAACGACGGCAGCAGCAGGAACACGAACCAGATGCGGTCCTGGGCGGCCACGATGCCCGAGGTGGACATGGTGCCCGCGTAGAGGAACACCGCGGCGAATGACAGTGCCATGGCGATCTCGTAGGAGATCACCTGCGCGGACGACCGCAGCCCGCCGAGCAGGGGATAGGTGGAGCCCGACGCCCAACCGGCCAGCACGATGCCGTACACCCCGATCGAGGTGACGGCGAGGATGTAGAGCACCGCGACCGCCAGGTCGGTCAGTTGCAACGGGGTGTGGTGACCGAATACCGAGACCACCGGACCCATGGGGATGACGGCGAACGCCATGAATGCCGGGACGGTCGAGATGATCGGCGCGAGCAGGTAGATGGGCTTGTCCACGCCTGTCGGGATGAGGCCTTCCTTCAGGCCGAGCTTGATGCCGTCGACCAGTGACTGCAGCAGCCCTTTGGGGCCAACCCGGTTGGGGCCGAAGCGCATCTGCATGCGGCCAAGCAACTTTCGCTCGATCAGGATGGCCGCCAGCACGGTCAGCAGGAGGAACACGAAGATGCCGAGCGCCTTGACCAGGATCAGCCAGATCGGATCGTGCCCGAACGCCGAGAGGTCAGTCATTGTTCAGCCCGCCCGATCGAGACCACGGCACCCGTGGTCACACCCAGTTGTTCATTGACCGCGGACCCAGGTGAGTTCAGCGGTAGCCACACCACTCGGTCGTCCATGTCGGTGACCTCGAGAGGCAACGTGATCTCACCGCGCGCCGTGGCGACGGTGATCGAATCTCCTTTGGCGGCGCCGATTTCGGCCGCTGTGGCTGCAGACAGCCGGGCAACGGGCGCGTGGGCGGTTCCGGCGAGGGAGGGCTCGCCGTCCTGTAGCCGCCCGGCATCCAGCAGCATCCGCCAGCCGGTCAGCACCGCCTCGCCCTTGCCGGGCTGGACGGTGTTGGCCGCAGCGACGTCCGGCGCGCTCGGCCGCGTGCCACCCCACCAGCCGAGCCGGGCCAGTTCCTCGCCCGCCGCCGCCGCGTTGGGGAGACCGAGGTCGATGCCGATCTCGTCGGCGAGCGTGTACAGCACCCGCAGGTCGGGCGCCGCGTTAGTCGGCAGCGCAGGCTCGAATGGGCGAATCCGGCCTTCCCAGTTGACGAATGAGCCCGCCTTCTCGACCACGGGCGCGACCGGGAAGACCACGTCGGCGAGGTCGGTGACCGCGCTTTCCCGCAGCTCCAGGCTGACGACGAAGGGCACCGCCTCGATGGCCGCCAGTGCGGCGTCGGGTTCGGGCAGGTCGGCGGCTTCGACACCACCGATCAGCAGCGCGCCCAGCTCGCCACCGGCCGCCGCGGCGAGAATGCCTGCGGTGTCACGGCCTTCGGCGTCGGGCAGGTCGGACATGTGCCACGCTGCGGCGGTCTGCTCCCGCGCGGTGCCGTCGGCGACCGGCCTGCCGCCGGGCAGCAGGTTGGGCAGCGCGCCCACCTCGAGTGCCCCGCGGTCTCCCGCGCGTCGGGGCACCCAGCCCAGCCGCGCGCCTGTCGCCGCCGCCAGTCTGTTTGCCGCGGAGAGCGCTCCCGGCGATGTCGCAAGCCGCTCACCGACCAGGATGACGGCGCCCGGTTGGTTGAGCAGCGTCTCTTCGGCAAGGCCATCGAGCGCTGCCGCTTCACCGCCCGGCGCGCTGCGGATGAGCTTGCCGGACATCTTGGTCAGGCCGCGGGTGGCGAACGGCGCGATGGAGAGCACCTGCACACCGTTCTTGCGGGCGGCCTTACGCAGCCGCAGGAAGACGATGGGGGACTCCTCCTCCGGCTCGAAGCCGGCCAGCAGTACCGCGGGTGCCTTCTCCAGGTCGGCGTACGTGACCGCCATCGGCTGGCCCGCGACGTTCGACGCAAGGAACTCCGCCTCTTCCACGCTGTGCGGGCGGATCCGGAAGTCGATGTCGTTGGTGCCCAACACCATCCGGGCGAACTTCGAGTATGCGTAGGCGTCCTCGACGGTGCTCCTGCCGCCGACCAGCACCCCGGCACGTCCCGCCGCGGCCGCCAGCCCGGTCGCCGCGACGCGCAGCGCTTCCGCCCAAGACGCGGGCCGCAGTTTGCCATCCTCTTCCCGGATCTGTGGCGTGGTGATGCGGTCGCCGACCGTGGCGTAGTTGAACGCCCAGCGGCCCTTGTCGCAGTTCCACTCCTCGTTGACCTCGGGGTCGTCGCCCGCCAACCGGCGCAACACTTTTCCACGCCGGTGGTCGGTGCGCTGGGCGCATCCGGACGCGCAGTGCTCGCATGCGCTTGGGCTCGACACCAGGTCGAAGGGCCGCGCCCGGAACCGATAGGCCGTGTTGGTCAACGCGCCGACCGGGCAGATCTGCACGGTGTTACCCGAGAAATACGACGAGAACGGCTCACCGGGCGCGATGCCGACCTGCTGCAGGGCACCGCGCTCCAGCAGCTCGATGAACGGGTCACCTGCGATCTGCTGGGAGAAGCGGGTGCATCGCGCGCACAGCACACACCGCTCGCGGTCCAGTAGCACTTCTGCGGAGATCGGAATCGGTTTGGGGAACGTGCGTTTGACGTCTTCGAACCGGGTCTCCGCGCGGCCGTTCGACATGGCCTGGTTCTGCAGCGGGCACTCGCCGCCCTTGTCGCATACCGGGCAGTCGAGTGGGTGGTTGATCAGCAGCAGCTCCATCACACCCTGCTGGGCCTTGTCGGCGTCCTCGGACGTGAACTGCGTGCGGACCACCATGTCGGGGGTACATGTGATGGTGCATGACGCCATCGGCTTGCGCTGGCCCTCCACCTCGACCAGGCACTGCCTGCAGGCGCCCACCGGATCCAGAAGCGGATGATCGCAGAACCGCGGGATCTGGACGCCCATCAGTTCTGCCGCGCGAATCACCAAGGTGCCCTTGGGCACACTGATCGGCACGTCATCGATGGTCAGATTCACCATCTCCACTGCAGTCGCATCCTGCGTCGGTTCGGTCACCGTCATCAGGCACCCACCCCCTCGGTCGCCATCAATGTCGAGGCGTGCGGATCGAACGGGCAGCCACCGTCCAGGTGCTCGACGTACTCGTCGCGGAAGAACTTGATGGACGACAGGATCGGGCTCGCCGCGCCATCGCCCAAGGCGCAGAACGACTTCCCGAAGATGATGTCGGAGATGTCCAGCAGCTTCTGGATGTCCTCTTCGGTGCCGCGCCCGGTTTCGAGCCGCTCGTAGATCTGGCTCAGCCAGTACGTGCCCTCGCGGCACGGCGTGCACTTGCCGCACGACTCGTGCGCGTAGAACTCGGTCCAGCGCCGCACCGCGCGCACGACGCAGGTGGTCTCGTCGAAGATCTGCAGTGCCTTCGTACCGAGCATCGAGCCGACTCCGGCCATGCCCTCGTAATCCAGTGGCACGTCGAGGTGTTCGTCGGTCAGCAGCGGGGTGGACGAGCCGCCCGGCGTCCAGAACTTCAGCGAATGATCGGCCCGGATCCCGCCGGCATACTCGAGGAGCTCGCGCAGCGTAATGCCCAGCGGCGCCTCGTACTGGCCGGGATTCGTCACATGCCCAGACAGCGAGTACAGCGTGAAGCCGCGTGACTTGTCCGTACCCATCGACCGGAACCAATCGATCCCGTTGAGCATGATCGGTGGCACGCTCGCGATGGATTCCACGTTGTTGACCACCGTGGGGCAGGCATACAAGCCGGCCACCGCTGGGAACGGTGGGCGCAGTCGGGGCTGACCGCGCCTGCCCTCGAGGGAGTCAAGCAGTGCAGTCTCCTCGCCGCAGATGTAGGCGCCCGCGCCCGCGTGCACGATCAACTCGAGGTCGAAGCCCGAACCCTTGATGTCAGTGCCCAGATAGCCGGCCTCGTAGGCCTCGGCGACCGCGGCCTGCAGCCGCCGCAGCACCGGGATCACCTCACCGCGCACGTAGATGAAGGCGTGGTGCGCCCGGATCGCGTACGCAGCGATGATCGCACCCTCCACCAGGAAGTGCGGCGTCGTCAGCATCAACGGAATGTCTTTGCACGTACCGGGTTCCGACTCGTCGGCGTTGATCACAAGATAGTGCGGCTTGGCGCCGGCGCCGGTGTCCTCCTGGGGGATGAAGGACCACTTGGTGCCGGTCGGGAAGCCCGCGCCGCCGCGGCCGCGCAGGCCGGAGTCCTTGATCATTGCGATGACGTCGTCGGGACCCATCGCCAGCGCCTTGTCCAGCGCGCGGTACCCGTCGTGGCGGCGGTAGGTGTCCATCGACCAGGGTTCGGGATCATCCCAGTACCGGCTGAACACGGGTGTCAGAGGAGTAGCAGGTGCCATATCAGTCGCGTGAATCCGTTTTGTTCGGGTCGGTTTCGGGGGTGGCTGCTTCAGCAGGAACGGTCGCGGACGGTGCGGGCGCCGGTTCGTCCTTGGTGGTTTCGACGGCCTCGGGTTTGGTGCCGTCGTCCTTCGGCGGCCTCGTCGTCCTGTCGTCGCCGTTCGGCGGCGGTGGCGCTTCCATGCCGAGTTCGCGCGCGACGCGCAGCCCGGCCAGTGTCGCTGTGGGCACCTGGCCGTCGGCCGTGACCGGGCGATCGTCGTGCAGACCCGCGAGTATGCGTTCGGTCTCGCGGAAGGTGCACAGCGGCGCACCACGGCTGGGAACCACGGACTCACCCGCACGCAGCGAGTCGACAAGATCCCTTGCGGTGGAAGGGGTTTGGTTGTCGAAGAACTCCCAGTTGACCATGACGACCGGCGCGTAGTCGCAGGCGGCGTTGCACTCGACGTGCTCAAGGGTGACGCGGCCGTCGTCGGTGGTCTGGCCCGCGTGGATGCCCAGGTGGTCCTGCAGCGAATCGAGGATGGCGTCGCCGCCCATGATCGCGCAAAGGGTGTTCGTGCAGACGCCGACCAGGTATTCGCCGGTGGGGCTGCGCCGATACATCGAGTAGAAGGTGGCGACCGCCGTCACCTCGGCGTCGGTCAGGTCGAGCTGGGCCGCGCAGAATGCGATGCCCGCCTTGGTCAGGTAGCCGTCCTCCGACTGCACCAGGTGCAGCAGTGGCAGCAGAGCCGACCGCGAGCGCGGATACCTGGCCATGATGTCCTTGGCGGTGGTCGCCAGCCGGGCGGTCACGTCGGCCGGGTAGGCCGAGGTGCCGCCGATCGGTGGACCGGCCTCGTCGGGGCGCTGGCCCAGCTCGATGAACACCGGCGAACCGTTGGGCGTCGTCATCTGTCAACACCGCCCATTACCGGGTCGATAGACGCGACCGCGGAGATGGCGTCGGCGACCATGCCGCCTTCACACATGGCGGCCACGGCCTGCAAGTTCGTGAACGATGGGTCGCGGTAGTGCGCGCGGTAGGGCCGGGTGCCGCCGTCGGAGACCATGTGCACGCCGAGCTCGCCGCGCGGCGACTCCACCGCCACGTAGACCTGTCCCGGTGGCACCCGGATGCCCTCGGTGACGAGTTTGAAGTGGTGGATCAGGCCCTCCATCGAACGGCCCATGATCTTCGCGATGTGCTCCGGTGAGTTGCCGAGCCCGTCGGGCCCCAGTTTCAGGTCGGCGGGCCAGGCAAGCTTCTTGTCCTGGATGATCACGGGTTCGCCGGCCAGCCGCTCGAGCCGCTCGACGCACTGCTCGATGATCTTCAGCGCTTCGTGCATCTCCTTGACCCTGATCAGGTAACGGCCGTAGGCGTCGCATCCGTCGTCGGTGATGACGTCGAAGTCGTAGGTCTCGTAGCCGCAGTACGGCTGCGACTTGCGCAGATCGTGGGGCAGCCCGGTGGAGCGCAGACACGGGCCGGTGATGCCGAGCGCCATGCATCCGGCCAGGTCCAGGTAGCCGATGCCCTGGGTGCGGGCCTTCCAGATGTAGTTCTCGGTGAGAAGGTCCTCGAGGTCCTTCAACCGCTTCGGCATCAGCTTGAGCATGTCGCGGATCTGCGGGAGGGCTTCGTCCGGCAGGTCCATCGCGACGCCACCCGGCCGGATGTAGGCGTTGTTCATCCTCAGCCCGGTGATCGTCTCGAAGATCGACAGAATCTGCTCGCGCTCCCGGAATCCGTAGAACATCGCGCCCATGGAGCCCAGCTCCATCCCAGCGGTGGCAAGCGCCACCAGATGCGACGAGATGCGGTTCATCTCCATCATCATCACGCGGATGACGTTGGCGCGTTCAGGGATGTCGTCGGTGACATCGAGCAGTTTCTCGACGCCGAGGCAGTACACGGTTTCGTTGAAAAGCGGTGAGAGGTAATCCATTCGGGTCACGAACGTGACGCCCTGGGTCCAGGTGCGGTACTCCAGGTTCTTCTCGATGCCGGTGTGCAGGTATCCGATGCCGCAGCGGGCCTCGGTGATCGTCTCGCCCTCGATCTCCAGGATCAGCCGCAACACCCCGTGCGTCGACGGGTGCTGCGGGCCCATGTTGACGACGATCCGTTCGCCGGCCTGCGCCTGGGCGGCAGCCGTGACCACTTCGTCCCAGTCCTCACCGCCGACCACGACGACGGTGTCGGTTCCCCCGCTGTCCGGCGGGGTTGATGGCGTGCTCATCAGTTGTATGACCTCCGCTCGTCGGGCGGTGGGATCTCGGCGCCGTGGTACTCCACGGGGATCCCGCCCAACGGGTAGTCCTTGCGCTGCGGGTGCCCCACCCAGTCATCGGGCATTTCGATGCGGGTCAGGGCGGGGTGGCCGTCGAAGATGATCCCGAAGAAGTCGTAGGTCTCCCGCTCGTGCCAGTCGGTGGTCGGGTAGACGGTGAACAGCGACGGGATGTGCGGGTCGGCGTCCGGTGCGGCGGCCTCGACCTGGATGCGCCGGTTGTGAGTGATGGACATCAGCGGATACACGGCGTGCAGTTCGCGGTCGGTGTCCTGCGGGTAGTGCACGCCGCTGACGCCAAGGCACAGCTCGAAGCGCAGGCCGGGGTCGTCCCGCAGCGTCTGCATGACCGCGGGCAGATGCTCGCGCCGCACCTCCAGCGTCAGCTGGTCGCGGAACACCACCACCCGCTCGACCGCCGCCAGGTATGCCTCTTCGCCGAGTGAGGCGGTCAGCGCGTCGACGACCTCGTCGAAGTAACCGCCGTAGGGCCGCGGCGAGCTGGCGGGCATCGCCACCTCGCGGACCAGTCGCCCGTATCCAGAGGTGTCGCCGCTGCCCGTCGGGCCGAACATGCCGCGGCGCACGCCGACGACTTCCTGTTCGCTCTTGCTGTTGGTGTCGCTGTCCGTCACCGCAACAGACCCTTCAACTCGATCGTCGGCGTGACCGCGAGCGCCGCCTTTTCGGCTTCGCGGACAGCCTCCTCACGGTTGACGCCCAGCGGCATCTCCTGGATCTTGTCGTGCAGCTTCAGGATCGCGTGCAGCAGCATCTCCGGCCGCGGCGGGCATCCGGGCAGGTAGATGTCGACGGGAACGACGTGGTCAACGCCCTGGACGATGGCGTAGTTGTTGAACATCCCGCCCGACGAGGCGCACACGCCCATCGCCAGCACCCACTTGGGCTCGGCCATCTGGTCGTAGACCTGCCGCAGCACCGGCGCCATCTTCTGGCTCACGCGGCCGGCCACGATCATCAGGTCGGCCTGCCGGGGCGTCGCCGAGAACCGCTCCATGCCGAATCGCGAGATGTCGAAACGCGGCCCGGCGGTCGCCATCATCTCGATGGCGCAGCAGGCCAGGCCGAACGTCGCGGGCCACAGCGAGCCCTTGCGGACGTAGCCCGCCAGCTTCTCGACGGTCGACAGCAGGATGCCGCTGGGCAGCTTTTCCTCTAGTCCCAACTCAGGCCTCCCCGCCGCCAGACATAGGCATAGGCCACGAACACCGTGGCCATGAACAAAAGCATCTCGACCAGCGCGAACACCCCGAGGCCGTCGAAGGCGACCGCCCAGGGGTAGAGGAACACGATCTCGATGTCGAAGACGATGAACAGCATCGCCGTCACGTAGTACTTCATCGGGAACCGCTGGCCGGCCGCCTGGGGATTGGCCATTTCAGGCACCGGCTCGATGCCGCACTCGTAGGCCTCCAGCTTGGCCCGGTTGAAGCGCCTCGGGCCGCCAAGTAGCGCAGCGACTACCGAGAACACGGCAAACCCGGCGGCAATAGCGCCGAGCACCAGGATGGGCAGATACAGACTCATGCGATAGTGACCGCTCCCTCGTGGGCTTTCCGATGTGAGCTGACCCACAGCCTAGCGATGTTTCAATTGGCCGCCACAACTTGGGGTTAATATCGCATTTCGCGGCGAGCCGCCTACTTTGTTGTGCCGCGAAGAATCAACGGCGGCAGCAGAATTGGCGAAGCGGCTATTGCACGGGTGCCCGCAGCAGTGACACCACGGCCTCGCCCAAACGGATCGGGTCGATCGGGTGCGGAACCGCGGCTTCGGCGCGCGACCAACGTGCCAGCCAGGCGTCGTCCGGGCGCCCGGTCAGCACCAGGATCGGCGGGCAATCGTCGAGCTCGTCCTTGAGCTGCTTGGCTATTCCCATGCCGCCGAAGGGGGTGGCCTCGCCGTCGAGGATCACCAGATCGAATCCGCCCGCGTCCATCTGCTCGATCACCATCGGCGCGGTGGCCACCTCGAGATAGCTCAACTCGGGTAGGTCCGGAGACACACGCTTGCCCAGCGCCAGCTGAACCTGTTCGCGAGTCCTCGGATTGTCGCTGTAGACGAGGATCCGCAGCGGCCGAGATGAATCGGGCATGTGCCAGATGCTAAACCAACCGGCTAAGACCCGGTGCGGCGGAACACGACGTCGCCCGAGATCGTCGCGTTGTCGCCGATCATCCCCATCATGTTGCCGTCGACCCCGAAGTCCTGGCGGTTGATGTCGGCCTGGCTGGTGATGCGCACGGCGCCGTCGTCGAGCACCGTTATCTTCGCTTTCAGGGGTACCGGCGTGGTGGTGCCCTTGACAGTGAGATCGGCTCGCAGATCGACCGTGTCGCTGCCGATTCCGTCTGTGCCGGTGATGACGACGCTGATGTCGGGGTACTTCTCGACTTCGAAGAAATCGGCTGAGCGTAGATGATTGTCACGCTTGCCGATCTTCGTGTTCAATGACGCGGCCTTGATGTCAATACGTCCGAAAATTGTTGCAGGATCGGTTATTTGACCGTCGCCGCTGAAGTCGCTGTATGTTCCCTTCACCGGGACGAGTCCCCACATCGACTTTGCCTTGAATCCGATGGTCGATCGTTCGGGTACGAGGGTCCACACACCCACCGATTGGGCGTTGGTGAGCAGTTCTTTCAAGTTCGTCACAACAATGGCTCCACTTCTCTCGGGTCGAAATATTCGTCGATTCGCTCTATCAGGCCGTCGGTCGCCCACCTTAATGACGATGCAGACCCGCATTTCGATCGATCCACCGTTGCGGCCGGTGGCATGGAGGATGTGCTGCTGAACGAAACCGCCGTCGAAAAACTGCCGGTCGAGTATCTCGTAGCGCCGCTCGGTGGTGGTGTTCATGAACCAGAAGATGACGCGCAGCGCTCGTTTCTTCGCCTGGTCCTCGGGTTCGGCGGACTTCCACACCACGACGTCGTCGTCCCAGAGTGCCGCGACCGCATCCGCGTCGCCCGCCTCGATAGCGGCGAACAGTCGGTCGGCGACGCCGGCGACGGTATCAACGGCGGTCATTCAATACCTCCTCGTGCTCAGTTGACCTGAAGTTCGGTTGAGGTACAACACTGACCTCATGGATACGACTTCTGCCATCTCCATTTTCGAAGAGTTCTATCGGTCGAGTACCCCGCCGTGGGTGATCGGCGAACCACAACCCGCGATTGTCGAGCTGGAACGGGCGGGGCTGATCAAGGGCAAGGTGCTCGACATCGGCTGCGGAACGGGCGACAACACGATTCTGCTCACCCGGCTGGGCTACGACGTGCTCGGCATCGATTTCGCGCCGCGGGCCGTGGAGCAGGCCCGACGGAACGCCGAGGCCGAGGGCGTTGGCGCGCGCTTCGAGGTCGCCGACGCGATGAATCTGGGTCACGAGCCGCGCTACAACACCATCGTCGACAGCGCGCTGTTCCACATCTTCGACGAGACCGACCGGCCCAAGTACGTCGCCAGCCTGCATGGCGCGTGCCAACCCGGCGGCATCGTGCACGTGCTCGCGCTGTCCGATGCGGGCCGCGGATTCGGGCCGTCGGTGAGCGGGGAGGTCATTCGGGAAGCATTCGCCGACGGGTGGGTGCTGGAGTCGCTGGAGCCCTCGACCTATGGCGGCATCGTGACCGAATTGCACGCCGACGCGCTCAACCTGCCTGTCGGCACCCGTCTCGACGAGCCTGCGTGGCTCGCCAGGGCTCGTCGCGTCTGATTCAAACGACACAAAACTCACTTGCCCTCGTCATAGCCGGGGTGTGCAACGGCCAGCCGGTGACGCACCAGCGTGCGTAGGCACGGCAACACCTCGACTGCCCTGCCGTCGAGTTCGCCGGCGCGGATGGCCGCCGCCAGCTGGGCCTCGTCGTCGAACCCCAGGTCGCCCAGCGCCGCGGTGACCTCGCCCGCGGTCTGATCGAGCAGTTCGCGCTCGACGGTGCGCAGCACGTTGGCGGCGACGCGGGCGTGGAAGGACACCTGCCCTGCGTCGACGAGCCGACCATCAGGCCGGAGCGCCTCCCGCACATCGCCTTCGAGGAAGTCGGCGACGGCCGCGACCAGTTCGGCGGCGGTGGGTCGCCCGTACATCGAGCTCACCGTGGGCCGCCTCCCTCCAGCAGGTCGAGCACGTCCCATTCGGTCTCGCTGACGCGTCGCCCGATCGCGGCCAGCTCGACCGACGGGGTCTGCCCGGACAGATGGCGCTCGGCCTGAAACCGGCAGATGACGCCCCAGCGCAGCGTGGCCACGGTCAGCCACCACCGGAACGCGTCGCGGTCGACGGTCACACCGGCAGCCTCCTCGTAGGCGGACAGGAAGCTCTCGACGCTGCCGAGGCCGCCTGCGCCGAGCGCCTCGGGCGCGCCGAACCGCCATGCCCTGATGCAGAACCAGGCCAGGTCCTCGTAGACCTCGCCGATGTGGACGAGTTCCCAGTCCAGGACGGCGGCCAGGCCGGACTCGTCGACGATCAGGTTGCCCATCCGGAAATCGCCGTGCACCAGCCGCGGCGGTGTCGGCGGCGGCCGATGTGCGGCCAGCCACCGAAACGCCCACTCGAAGGTTGCGGTGGTGTCGCCCATCTCGTCGAGCCGGTCGCGCCACTCGGCCAGTTGTTCGGTCTGTGCAAGGCCGATCCCGTCGGGGTCGGCACGATGGATGGCCGCAAGTGCCTGGGCGCACTGCCGCAGCAGCCGGTTGCGCCCGGCGTCATCGAGGGCGCGCTGGATCCGCCTGACGATCGTCTCGCCTTCGATGGCGTTGCAGATCAGGTACGGATTGCCCAGTGCAGCAGCCGAATTGTCGGCCGCCAGGATATCGGGGACCGGCGCCCCTGCCGCCGCCGCCCGCTGCTGGACGGCGGCTTCGAGTTCCATGGCCGCGTGCACGTCGTCGGGTGGGCCGGTGCGAAGAATCAGAGCCTGTCGGGTGCCGTTGGCAACCGCGTCGAACGCCCACGTAGTGCGGCTGGCCCCGCCCGTCAGGGTGCACAGGTTCTCGATGCTCACCTCGCCGATGACCGGCCGGAGAACTTCTGCGAGTTGGTCATTCACTTGCGGCCGAATCCGAAGAGCCGCTGCGCCACTCGGCGGATCTGGATCTCTTCTGCGCCCTCGGTGATCCGGTAGCGCCGGTGATGGCGGTAGATGTGCTCGAACGGCTCATGCCTGCTGTAGCCGACGCCACCGAATACCTGCATCGCCCGGTCGGCGGCCTCGCACACCAGCCGGTTGGCGCGATAGTTGGCCATCGACACCTTGTCCGACACTTCCATATGGTGGTTGCCGTCGAGTTGGGTGGCCGCGTAGTACACCAGCAGCCGCACCATCTGCGCCTCGGTCTGCAGCTCCACAAGCGGCCACTGCACCGCCTGGTTGACGGCCAGTGGCTTGCCGAACACGTTGCGGTCGTTGGCGTATCCGACGGCGCGGTCGATGCAGTACTGCGCGGCGCCCAGGCTGCTCGCTGCCTGCCGAATCCTGTTCTCATGCAGGAACGTCTGCCCGACCTCGAGGCCACGGTCCACCTCGCCGAGCACGGCGTCGCCGGGCACTCGGACGTCCTTGAGCTCGACCTCACCATGGTCGGTAGGCATGTTGAACGTCCACCAGTAGTACGGCACGGTGAATCCGGGCGTGTTCGTCGGCACCAGGAACGCGGTGATGCCGCGGGCCTGGCCCGGCTCTCCCGAGGTGCGTGCGAAGACCAGGTCGTGTGTGGCCCTGTGCACACCGGTGTTGAACCGCTTGGCGCCGTTGATGACCCAGCCGTCGCCGTCGGCCTCGGCGCGTGTCTCGAGCCACGTGGCGTCGGACCCGTGGTTCGGCTCGGTCAGCCCGAACGCCATCGACCGCTCACCGGTGATCAGCGCGTCGGTCCACTCCTGCTTCTGCGACTCGGTGCCAAACCGGTCCATCATGATGACCTGCGGGAAGTTGCCGACGATCGACGACTCGTCCTGCAGGTCATTGTGCAGCCCGAGGCCCTTGTGCGCCAAGTGTTCCCGGATCACCGCCATGTCGATGTTGGTGCCGTCACGGCCGCCGAAGCGCGACGGCAGCCCGTATCGTAGCCAGCCCGCCTTGTCGGCACGCCTGCGCATCTCGCCGAGCAGGTCCTCCCACTCCCGCCGCGGGATTCCGTCGTTGTCCCAGTCGGTGCGGGCGTTCTCGCGACGCTGGTCGAAGTACTGGATGTTCTCCCGTTCCAGCGGCTTGATCTCCTCTTCGATGAAGGCATCCATTTCGGCGAGTAGGCCCGGAAGGTGCTCGGGGAGAGCGAAATCCACGTTGATCTCCTTGTGTCGTCAGAACCCGTACAGCGTCTTCTTCCAGATCGTCGAGAGCGTCGCGATGGCGTCTTTGTCGCCGATCTCGACGCCGAGGCCGGACCGGCCGACGAAGACCGTGGTGAAGTTCTCGAACAGCAGCGCGATCGCGGCGGCCGTGTGCTCCGGGTTCAGCTCGGCGCCGTGGCCCTGTTCCTGGGCCCGGCGCACGGAGGCCGCGACGATGTCCATGCCGAAGCGCCGAAACTCGTTCTGGACATCGGCGAATCGCTGTTGGGTCGCGGCCAGCTGGGCGACCGCGATCATGATCCCGATGTTCTGCTTGAACATGTTCCAGTAGCCGGTGACGACCGACGTGAAGAACTCGCTGTCATCGGGCGAGTCGGGCAGCGGCACGCTCAACCCCGACGGTGTGACGATGTCGCGCAGGAAGGACTCGGCCAACGCGGCCAGCAGGTCCTCCTTGTCGTCGAAGTAGCGGTAGAACACCGCCGGTGACTTGCCCGCCGCCGACGTGATGTCGGCCAGCGTGGTGCCGTGAAAACCGCGCTCGGCGAACAGCTTCCTGGCCGCCTGCTCGATGGCGTGCCGGGTCTGGCGGCCCTTGGGCGTGAGTGACACGGACTATCCGGCCTGCAGCCGGTCGCCCGCGCGCAGCAGGGCGCCGGGCAGCTCGTGCCCGACGGCGGCCTGCGCCACCTCGGCCGCCGCGATCGCGGCCTGTAGGTCGACGTCGACGTGGATTCCGCTGTCCCGCAACAGGTACACCAGGTCTTCGCTGGCGATGTTGCCGCTGGCGCCCGGGGCGAACGGGCAGCCGCCGAGGCCGCCCACCGAGGCGTCCAGCCGGGTGATGCCGGCGCAGACGGCGGCGTACGCGCTGGCCAGCCCGGCTCCGCGGGTGTTGTGGAAGTGTGCGCCGAGCGGGATGTCGCCGATCAACGGGCGCACCAGGGCGACCAGGTCGCTGACCCGTTTGGGCGTCGTGGTGCCGATGGTGTCCGCGATCGCCAGCCGGTCGACGTCGTTGTCGCGGGCCGCCGACACGATGTCGAGCACCCGCTGGGGTGGGGTTGGGCCGTCGAACGGGCAGTCCCACGCGGTGGCGACGATGACCTCCACCGTGGCCCCGCTGTCGTGCGCAATGGCGATGATGTCGGGGATCTGCGCGGCGGCCTCCGCGGTGGACCGGCCGACATTGGCGCGGCTGTGCCCGTCGGCCGCCGACACGACGTACTCGATCGATCGCAGGCCGGCCGCGATGGCCCGCTTGGCGCCGTTCGGGCTGGCCACCAACGCCGAGAACTCGACGCCGTCGTAGTTGGACAGTTCTGCGGCGAATTCGGCGGCGTCCGCGAGCGCGGGCACCTTCGTCGGCGAGACGAACGCGGTGGCCTCGACCTCCTTCACGCCCGTCGCGACGATCGCCTCGAGCAGTTTGACCTTGTCCGCCAACGGAATCGGGTCTTCGATCTGTAGGCCGTCACGCAGTGCGACTTCGCGGATGACGACATGTGTTGGTAGCTGGCTCATATCACGCCCGCCTCTCTCAAATTCTCCAACTCGCGCTCGGACTTGCCGAGCAGGCCGCCGTACACCTCGTCGTTGTGCTGGCCAGGCCGCGCCGGGCCTGCATTGCGGATGGTTCCCGGGCTCTCGGAGAGCACCGGCACCACGCCGGGCCCGAGGACGGTGCGACCGATTCGTTCGTCGAAGTGGTCGGCGAGCATCCCGCGCGACTGCAGCTGCGGATCCTCGACCACCTCGGCCACGGTGTTGATAGGCCCGCTGATCACGCCCGCGTCAGACAGGGTGGAGATGATGTCGTCGGGGCTGCGCTCGGATGCCCAGTCGCCGATGATCTTGTCCAGCTCGTCTTGATTGCGCCCGCGCGCAACGTGATCGGCGAAGCGGTCGTCGGTGGCCAGTTCCGGCTGGCCCATCGCCGCACACAGCCTGCGGAACACGGTGTCCTGGTTGGCGGCGATCACCACCCAGCTGCCGTCCGCGGTCGGGTAGATGTTCGACGGCGCGATGCCCTCCAGGCGGGTGCCCGACGGCCCGCGCACCACACCGCCGACGTCGTAGTCGGGAATGGTCGACTCCTGCACGGCCAGACAGGATTCCGTCAACGCGGCATCGACTACCTGCCCCTCGCCGGTGACGGTGCGTCGGTAGAGTGCCGCCATCGCGCCCTGTGCGGCGAACATTCCCGCCAGGCTGTCGCCAAGCGACAGCGCGAGCCGGGGCGGGGGTCCGCCGGGGAAGCCGTTCATGTGGCGCAGCCCGCTGGCCGCCTCGGCGACCGAGGCATAGCCCGCCTTGTGTGACTCGGGCCCGGTCTGGCCGTAGCCGGAGACCCTGACCAGGATGATGCCCTTGTTGCGGGCCTTGAGCGTGTCGTAGCCGAGGCCCCATTTCTCCAGCGTGCCCGGCCGGAAATTCTCGACGATGATGTCGGAGCGCTCGACGAGGTCGAGGAAGAGCTCGCGACCCGCGTCCCCGCGCAGATTCAGTGTGACGGCTTTCTTGTTGCGGGCGTGCACTGTCCAGAAGAAGTGGTGACCGTCGAGCTCTGCCTGACCCCAGGTGCGCAGCGGGTCTGGGGCGCCAGGCGGCTCGATCTTGACGACCTCGGCGCCCATGTCGCCAAGTAGCCGGCCTGCGAACGGGCCGGAGATCAGCGTGCCGACCTCGATCACGCGGATGCCGTCCAGCGGGCCGGTGGGTGTCATGCCGAGGTCCCCGTGAACCCGTGCCTACTCAGCCAGTCCGTGCAGACACCGACGGCCCGGCGCAGCGTCACGCGCTGTTCCGGTCCGGAGTAGTAGTGGTTGGCACCGGGTATTTCGTGCATCTCCTTGTCAGGATGCCCGATCGCGTCGAACAGCCGGTGGGTATGGCTGGGAGTGCACGCGTCATCAGCGAGGTTGCCGATGACCAGGGTGGGCACAGCGATGTCGGGTCCGCACTTCACCGCGTCACCGTGGGCGTCGTCGAAGCTCCACTGGGACAGCCAACTGCGCAGGGTGCAGAACCTGGCCAGCCCGACGGGGCTGTTGTTCACCCACTGCGGGTCACCGAGGTAGGTCATCTGCGGTGCGCGTTCGTTCGGGTCGACGGTCGGGTCGAGCCAGCGCGGGTCGGCCATGGTGCCGTGCACAACGAACGAGTACTCGTCGTCGGGTCGACCTGCGGCCTTCAACTCGGCGAGTTTCTCCTTGACCCACTTGGTGATTCGCCGGTTGCGCGCGAGCTGCGCGTCCCGGTAGCGCTCCAGGAACTCGGCCGTGTACGGCGGCTGGTTAGGGTTGTCGGGGTTGTAGAGGTCCAGCTCGGGATCGCGCTTGGACGGGTCGGATTCGTCGAGAATCGACGCGTCCATCCACTCGGTGAGCGTGCCGTGGCGGCTGACGTGTGCGGCCAGCAGCATGATGCCGTCGGCCGGGATGAGACCGAGCGTGGTCAGGTCCGGGCCGTCGCCGGACGGGCTCGCGGTGATCGTCGGCTTCTGCGCCTGCTGCTGGTAGAACACCGACAGCGAGCCGCCGCCGCTCCAGCCGGCCAGCACCACCTTGTCGTAGCCAAGCCGGTTCTTGGCGTCCTTGATGCACTCGCCGAGGTCTTCGACGACCTTCTCCATCAGCAGCGCGGAGTCGGTGCCGCGGAACCGGCTGTTGCAGTAGATGACGTGATGCCCGGCGCGGGCCAGCGCGTTGATCATCGGAAGGTAGGCGCCGCCACCGATGGGATGCATGAACACCAGCACGGTATTCGATGTCGCCGCCGTGGCGGCTCCGGCGGCAGACGGCTCTGGGCTCTTCGGCCGCAGGAGATAGCTCTCCAGCACCACCAGCTCCGCCACGCCTCCGTACACGTCGCGGACGGCCGAATTGTTCTGGTAGGCAACAAGGTAAGGGATGCGGTCGTACTCGTGGCGCACGGGTGTGTCGGTCGCGGTCATCAGTGTTGCCCCAGATCGTTGGCCAGCACCTCGTCCGACGGGACCAGCCGTCGACGGGTGTCGATAGCGATCACCGACCAGTCGACCCTGTCGTAGTCGTCGAACTTTCGCCGTGCCCGTTCGCGCGCCTTCTCCGGTGCACCGTGGTGAACGCCTTGTGGCGCATGCGAAATCAGGCCGGGCGGCATCGGAATGCCGTACAGCGTCCCGCCGTGGAAGAACGCGATCTCGTCGTAGTCGACATTGCGGTGATACCAGGGTGTGCGTTCGGTACCGGGCACGCTCTCGGCGGGTTTGGGCAGGAAGTTCATCACGTAGACGCCGGTGGCCTGCATGAAGAGGTGAACGGTCGGCGGCAGGTGCACGCTGTCGGAGGTCACCACGTTGTAGTCGGCGATATTGAACGTGAAGGCGAAGTTGTCACCGCGCCAGCCCTCCACGTCGAGCGGATTGTGTTGGTAGAACAGGGTTGTCGGGCCGCCGTCATGAATCAGCCGAACCTCGTACTCGCCGCGGTCGTCGTCCTCGATCGGCGCGGGGTCGGGGATGACAACCTGTGACGGGTCGAACGGGAAGTGGCGCCCGAGGGTGCCGGGCGGTGGCACGCGGAGTTCGTCGGTGGCCTGGATGAGAAGGAGTGTCGACGCTCCGTCTCCTCCACTGTCCGGCACCTGGCGGAACGTGCAGGCCTTCGGGATGTACACCCAATCGCCTTCGCGATAGCGCAGCGGGCCGAACTCCGTCTCGAGAAGGCCGGAACCCTTGTGCACGAAGGACAGCAGATCCCCGTCCACGTAGCGGACGAAGAACGGCATCGGCTCGGTGCGCCGCGAGAGCAGCACCTGGCAGTCGGCGTTGGAGAACAGCAACATGGGCCCGCCGGCGGCATCGGTGGCATCGCTGGGCTTGAGCTCGCTGGCCAGCACGTCGACCGGCCGCAGCGGCCCGGAGCTCCGGTAGGCGGTGGGGTCGTTGCGGCGGTACATGTTGGCCGTTCGGCCAGTGAATCCACCGCGGCCGAGCTCGTCGTCCTTCAGGCCGTCCAGGTCGGCGTGTAGTCGCCGCGGTGTTGTGCCTTTTCGCAGGTGAACAAACGATTCCATGGTCGCTCCTACCGAGGGTGCGGGCGGAAAAGTAAAACTGACTTTAGTTTTATCAGATGATGGCGTCAACGCCGCTAGTCGGTCAGATCCACCCGGATCGTGAGCAGGTTCGTGCCGAAGGTGCGCACGCCAACGCTGTTGAACTGGGGCAGCGAGCGCAGCCGTTGGTGCGGGTCGTCGTCGGGGACCAGGTGGGCCGTGCCGTTGTGCCATCGTCCGCCCAGCCTGACCCGCACGTCCGGGTTGGCCTTGATGTTTTTCACGTATTGCGACTTCTCACCGAACTCGGAGACGAACCAGAACTCGTCGCCGACCCGGCTGCCGCCGAGCGGGGTGCGGCGCGGCTGGCCCGACGCACGTCCGGTCGTCTCGAGCAGGGTCTGGATGGGTAGCCGTCGCATCAGCGGGTTGGCCACCCGCTTCTGGAACCCGTTGGTGATGCGGTCGCGTAGCTCACCGGCCATGAGATTCCTTTCACACCATTGCGGTCCGTGGGACATCCATTCCCAGTATCAGCGCGCCCGCAAGCTCGCGGCTGGTGTCGTAGTCGAACACCACGTGACCAGACAGTACGTCGACGTCGCGCTTGATCCGCTGCAGTGGATTGTCCAGGAAGTGCGCACTGGCTCCCGACGCCCCGAGCAGGCGGCCGATCAGCGCCCTCGACTCGTGCACGATATACGCCGCCGCCAGCCGTGCCTCGCCGCGCACCGGCCGAGGTACGGGATCGCCCGCGGCAATGATGGTTTCGAGTTGGCCGACGGTGTCGTCGAGCAGCCCTCGCAGGGCGCGCAGCCGCACCCGCGCCTCGCCGAGATGGGCCTGCGCGATGGGTTTGTCCCTCTGTGTGACGCCCTCGTAGGCCAGCACGCGTTGCGACAGGCGCTCGGCGTAGATGTCGACGACGCGCTCGGCGCTGCCGAGTGCGGGCATCGCCGCCAACAGCGCCAGCGCGGGCACCATCGGCCAGCGATACGTGTCTGCATCGTGCAGGGCGGCGCCCGGCGCGGTGCCTTTGTAGATATCCGAGACCTTGACCAGGCGATGGGCGGGGACGAAGGCGTCGGTGATGACGGCGTCGTTCGATCCGGTGGCACACATGCCGTCGGTGTGCCACACGTCCTCGATGTGGACGTCGCCGATGGGCAGCAGCGCCAGCGCGGGGTAGATGCCGTCGTCCGGCCCGCACAGGGCACCCACGATGATCCAGTTGCCGTCCATCACCCCGGTGGCCCACGACCACCGTCCAGACAGCCGGATGCCGCCGTCGGCGGGCACGCCGCGGCCCGTCGGGGCCAGGGGAGCGGGCGCCAGGAACGGCCGGGTCGCGAAGGCTTCCTGCTGGGCCTCCTCGCCGAACAGCGCCATCATCCAGTTGTGCAGGGTGTAGAAGCCCAGCGTCCATGCGGTGGACGCGCATCCGTGCGCCATCCGACGGACCGGATCGAGGATCGCGGGCCATGGCGCCTGTGCGCCGCCGTAGCGCGCGGGTACGAGCAGTTCGGCGAATCCGGATGCGACGAAGTCGTCGACGGTGGCGCTCGGAAGCCTGCGCAGGTCCTCAGCCTCCTGCGCGCGCTCGGCGAGCCTTGCGACTAACTCCTGGCTGATGTCGGGCGACGTGGCCGGAGCAGCGGTCATAGTGGCGAACGTACCATACTTTTAGGTATGGAAAGTCGGTGTCAGCGCGCCAGCATCAGATCGAGAAAGCGCTCTCGGCGGGCCACCCCACGGGCGTTCGGCTGTTGTCCGGACAGATGGAGGAACCCGATTCCGGCGGCGAAGGTGGCGTTGGCGCGCAGGTCGGCGTCCTCGGCATCGAACCCGTAGTCGACAAACGCCCGGCGCACGGCGTCCAGAATCCGTTGATCGGCGGCTCGGACGCTGGCGGCGACGGCGTCATCGGTTCTGGCCCACTCACGCATGGCCCGTTCCAGCGTCCAGTGCCTGGCGCTCAACAACGACGACATCATTTGCGAGAGCCGTTCCCGAGGCGGGATTCGGGCCAGCTGACCGAAATCGCTTCGGTCGTCGTCGCGCAATTCACCCCACGCTTCTACCAAGGTGGCGCGATAACCGGCGATATCGGTGAAATGCCAGTAGAAGCTGCCTTTTGTCACCGCCAGTCGATCGCACAAGCGGTCAATCTTGAGCGCTGTGATGCCCTCCTCGGCGAGGATCGAGAAGCCAGCCTGAACCCAGTCGTCGACAGTTAACCGGCTGGTGGTGCCCCCGCGATCGATGGCCATCAGCGCCCACCCTACGACGGATCGCATGCCTTCTGAATTGACTCTGGCGTCACCCTAAATTTCGCTTACGAATACGGCACAGAGTGACGGCCGGGGTTTTCCCTGTCCTGGTCACATGTTTTACTCGACTTCGCACAACTGAAATTACTCGGTCCGCTCTCTGCCGACGAAGACGTCGGTAGAGCGGGCGCGACAGCGCAGTGAAGACTTGGCTGCGGTGCCGGGGCGAAGGTCGCTCTCGGGACGTAGGCGTGTATGACGCGACAACCGAAAGATGGATGGACTGCAGTGATGACGTTCGTTGAGAAAATCCGAGGCCGCTGGGGGCGCAGGCTCACTATCGCCGCGCTGGCGGCGGTCCTGTTGCCGGGCATCATCGGCTTCGCGGGGGGATCGGCGACGGCGGGTGCGTTCTCCCGTCCGGGGCTGCCCGTCGAATACCTGATGGTTCCGTCCCCTTCGATGGGGCGAGACATCAAGATCCAGTTCCAGAAGGGCACGGGGTCGCACTCGGTGCTGCTACTCGACGGTCTGCGCGCACGCGACGACTACAACGGCTGGGACCTGGAGACCCAGGCGTTCGAGTGGTTCTACCCAAGCCCGCTGTCGGTCATCATGCCGGTGGGCGGCCAGTCCAGCTTCTACACCGACTGGTATCAGCCAGCCTGTGGCAAGGCCGGCTGCCAGACCTACAAGTGGGAGACGTTCCTGACCGCTGAGCTGCCTCAGTGGCTCTCCGCCAACAAAGGTGTGTCCACGAATGGCAATGCCGCGGTTGGTATCTCGATGTCCGGCAACTCGTCGATGATCCTGGCGGTGTTTCACCCGCAGATGTTCATCTACGCCGGTTCGCTGTCGGCGTTCCTCAACCCGTCGGAGGGCCAGTGGCCGGGGTTGATCAACCTGGCGATGGGCGACGCGGGTGGCTACTCAACCGATCCGATGTGGGGCCCTCAGTCCGATCCGGCATGGCAGCGAAACGACCCGATGGTCCAGATTCCCGCGCTGGTGGCCAACAACACCCGCCTCTGGGTGTACTGCGGTAACGGCACCCCCAATGAGTTGGGCGGCGCCAACCTGCCTGCCACCTTCCTGGAGGGCCTGACCCTCCGGACCAATCAAACCTTCAAGGACAACTACCTCGCGGCCGGCGGCAAGAACGCCGTGTTCAACTTCCCGGAATACGGCACGCACAGCTGGGAGTACTGGGGCGCGCAGTTGCAGCAGATGAAGCCCGATATGGAGAAGTACCTCGGGTAGTCAGCGCCTGATCGTTGGGCTGTGACCAATCCCCGTCGAGGGTCTCCTCGGCGGGGATTGGTTTTGCGCCATCGAGATGCACGTGCCGAGATGGCCTGCGACGCAAGGCACACCGTTCATCGTCGGTACGGGACCGCCGGAAATGACGGTCGGGACGCCGTCGCCGTAGGGCTTGTAACCTGAATTGTCGCCTGCGGGTTGGGCCGCCGCCGTCGGGGCGGTGGCGATTGCGACGGCGAGCACGCCGACCATAATCAGGCGCACTAAAAGCCTCCGGTCACCCGAACCACGGCTCGGCCCGAATACCGACCAGCACGGATCTCGTCGAGCACACCGACCACGTCCTTGACGTCGACGTCTTGTGATATGTCCGAAAGATGTTGTGGCCGTAACGAACCGCCCAACTTCTCCCACAGTTCGCGTCGCGGTCCGATCGGCATCAGCACAGAGTCGATGCCCAACAAGGCCACTCCGCGCAGAATGAACGGCATCACGGTGGTGTTCAGCCCCGCCCCGCCGGTCAGTCCGCTCGCCGCCACGGCACCGCCGTAGCGAATGGTGCTCAGCACATCGGCCAGAGTCTTACCGCCGACGCAGTCGACGGCACCGGCCCATCGGGTCTTGCCCAGCGGCCGGGGCTTGGCGTCCGGGTCTTCCGGCAACCTGCCGATGACGTCGGCGGCGCCCAGCGCCTTCAAACGCTCGGCCGCGTCCGGCTTCCCCGTCGACGCGACGACCTCATAGCCCGCGGCGGCCAGCAGGTCGATGCTGACCGACCCGACCCCGCCGGTGGCGCCGGTCACCACGATCGGCCCGTCGTCCGGCGTGATGCCGCGGTCCATCAGCGCCTGCACGCTCATCGCCGCGGTGAAACCGGCTGTGCCGATGGCGGCGCCGTCACGAGGGCTCAGCGAGCCGAGCGAGACGACCCACTCCGCGGGCAGCCGCGCGTACTCGGCGTAGCCGCCGTGGCGAGCCGTGCCGATCTCGTAGCCGTGTGCCAGCACCGCGTCACCGACCGCGAACTCCGGTGACTGCGACTCGACCACCTCGCCGGTGAGGTCGACGCCCGGCACGATCGGATAGTCCCGCACCACACCGCCGTTGGGTGTGACGGCGAGGGCGTCTTTGTAGTTGACGCTGGAATAGGCGACGCGAATCGTCACCTCACCGGACGGGAGGTCGGACTCCTCCAGGGCTTCGACGGCGCAATCGATGCGGTCGTCGGTCTTGCGGGCGACGAGGGCCTGAAAGGTGTCCATGCCCAGAGGGTACGTCGCTGGCGTTTGGGCTACTTCAGTTCGGCCGATGACAGGCCGAGCAGCCTGCGCGCCACCACCAGCTGCTGAATCTGCTGGGTACCCTCGAAGATGTCAAGGATCTTCGAGTCACGCGACCACTTCTCCAGCAGGGTCTTCTCGGAATAGCCTGTGGTGCCTGCCATTTCGACAGCCTTGAGGGTGATGTCACTGGCCACCCGGGCCGCCTTGGCCTTACCCATCGACGCTTCCTTCGAGTTCGGAATGTCGTTGTCGGCCTGCCATGCCGACCGCACCGTCAGCAGGTATCCCGACTCCCAGTCCGCTTCCATCCGGATGAACTCCGCGGCGGCCGCGCTCTGGGCGTGCGCGGGCTTGTCGTAGGAGATCTCCACGCCGGCGTCGACGAGGATCTTGCGCAGTTCCTCCAGCGCGGCACGGGCGATGCCGACCGCCATCGCGGCGACGACGGGCCGGGTGTTGTCGAACGTCTCCATGACCCCGGCGAAGCCCTTTTCGACCTGGATCTCGGGGCTGCCGAGCAGGTTGTCCTTCGGGATCCGCACGTTGTCGAAACGGATGACGGCGGTGTCGGAGGCCTTGATGCCGAGCTTGTCCTCGAGCCGCTCGACGGTCACGCCGGGATAGTCGCGCGGCACGATGAACGACTTGATCGCCGCGCGGCCCAACGACTTGTCCAGTGTCGCCCACACCACGATGTGGGTGGCGCGTGAACCGGCGGTGACGAAGATCTTCTCGCCGTTGATCACGTACTCGTCGCCGTCGACCTTCGCGGTGGTCGACACCGCGGCCGAGTCGGAACCGAAGCCCGGCTCGGTGATGGCCATCGCGGCCCATACATCCTTGCCCAGCCGCTCCAGCTGCTCGTCGGTGGCTACACCGCTGATCGCGGCGTTGCCGAGGCCCTGTCGCGGCACCGACAGCATCAATGCGACGTCGCCCCAACTGATCTCCATCACGTTGAGCACGGCCGACATGTTGCCGCCGTTGTGGTTGGTCTCCTTGGCGTCTTCTGCGTCGCGGAATGCCTCGGCACCCGCGAACGCGACAAAATTTGCCTCCGAGATGCCTTCGAAAAGGGTGGCCAAGGTATCCAGCTCGACCGGATACTCGTGTTCGCGGAGATCCCACTTGCGCGAGATCGGCCGCAGCATCTCGGCGGCACCCTGATGCGCCTTCTCGATCACCGCGTTGAGCTTGCGCGGCAGTTCCAGATTGATTGCCATGAGAGTCTTTCCGTCCCCTAGATGACTACGACGCCCTCGGCGACGCCTATCACGCGCAGATCGCGGTACCAGCGTTCGACGGGATGTTCTTTGGTGTAGCCGTGGCCGCCGAGCAGCTGGACGCCATCGAGGCCGATCTGCATGCCCTTGTCGGTGCCGAGCCGCTTGGCCAATGCCGCCTCGCGGATGAACGACAGACCCTGGTCGGCCCGCGCCGCGCCACGCCAGGTGATCAGCCGCAGGCCGTCGAGTTCGATCGCGATGTTCGCGCACATGAAAGCGACCGACTGGCGGTGGGCGATCGGCTCGCCGAACGCCTGGCGCTCCTTGACGTAGGGGACGACGTGGTCGAGCACTGCGTGGGCGGTGCCGACGGCCAGGGAGGCCCACCCGAGCCGCGACAGCGCGACGGCCTCGGAGTAGTCCTCGTCGGTCGCGTCGTCCTCGCCTAGGCGCGCCGACAGCGGCACGGAGACGTTGTCCAGTTCGACCTTGCCGAGCGACGCTGCCCTGATGCCCATGCCCGGATCGGGTGTGACGGTCAGGCCTTTCGACGACGACTCCACGATGAACAGTGCAGGCTTGCCGTTCAATTGCGCTGCCACGATCAGCAATTCGGCGTCTTTGGCCGCCACCACCAACGACTTCGCGCCGTCGAGGCGATAGCCGCTGGGCGTCCGGACGGCCGTCGTCTTCAACGCGGTCGGGTCGAACAGCGGGTGCGGTTCGGCGATCGCCAGGCACGCCTGGGGCACGTTCTCGCGGGCGAACTCCTTGAGATAGGTGGCCTGCTGGTCGGCGCTGCCCCAGTGAGTGAGGGCCGATGCGACGCCCGAGGGCGCGAGGATCGGCAGCGCCAATCCCATATCGCCGTAGGCGAGTGCTTCGGCGACCAATGCGTTCGTCACGGCGGCGCGGTGCTCGGCGATGCCGTCGTAGTCCTCGGGGATGTTGATCGCCGTGATGCCGAGCTCACTGGCCTTCGCGACGAGATCGGCTGGGTAGCTTGCGCTTTCGTCCGCTTCGCTGGCGGCGGGCCGGAGCACCTCTTCGGCGAACTCGCTGACGGTCTCGACGATCATCTTCTGGTCGTCGTCGGGCGTCAGGTCGAAGTAGTCGGCTCCGCTGGCTTTGAGTCGCGTCGGGCCGCTCTTTGCGCCCGATACCTTCTTGAACTGGCGGTTGGTGGCGCCAACGACGGAGAAGACCTGCTTCACGCCGTATTTGAGCCCGCGGTTCAACGGGTCGCGGAGGTTGTGTTTGTCCAGGAACTCCTGCCCGACGATTGGCGTGATCAACGCCAAGCCGATGTCGGTCGGGGTTCGCTTGTGCTTCTGTCGTCCGACGGCGCTCTCACGCCCGTTGCGTTTGGGCGCGCGAGCTGACTTACGGTCGATTGTGTTGGTCATGTCAGCAGCCTTGGTTGGTAGGGGCTTGTGCCAATTACCGTATCTTACTCCGGAGTAAGATAGAAACCGAATGTTATTTGCTTCACACCGCGCTGAGGCTGCTCAGAGCCGCCTCGTGGAGCAATCCATTGGTGGCCAACGCGCCGCGGCCGTGCGGTCCAGGTCGGCCCTCCAGATTCGTGAACGAGCCGCCTGCCTCACGCACCAGGATGTCGAGCGGCGCGACGTCCCACAGGTTCACCTCGGGCTCGGCGGCAATGTCAACGGCACCCTCGGCCACCAGGCAGTAAGACCAGAAATCGCCGTAAGCGCGAACCCGCCACACGGCATCGGTGAGATCGAGGAATCGCGGCCTTACCTCGTCCCAGCCGGTGGTGAGATCCGAGAACGACAGGCTGGCCGAGCCGAGGTCAGTGACGCCGGAAGTCGAGATGCGCCGCGTTGCGCCGCCGAACGACGTGAATGCGCCCTCGCCGTCGCCCGCCCACCATCGGCGGCCCAACGCAGGCGCGCTCGCGACACCGACGACGGGCACACCGTCGACAAGCAGCGCGATCAGGGTGGCCCATACCGGTACGCCGCGGACGAAGTTCTTCGTGCCGTCGATCGGGTCGATCACCCATTGGCGTCCGCTGAAAGCCGCTGTGCCCCCGAGCTCTTCACCGAAAACCGAGTCATTCGGACGATGGGCCGTCAGCGACGCGCGCAGCAGCTCCTCGGTTGACCGGTCGGCATCGGTCACCGGCGTGAGGTCGGGCTTGGTGTCGACGCGAAGGTCGAGCGCGCCGAATCGATCCACTGTCAGCGCGTCGGCCGCATCGGCCATTTCCAGAGCGAGCGAGATGTCATTCGCGACCGAGGTCATGGCAGCAGTCCTACCATGGCCGTGTGTGGGAATTAGCGATCCTGGTTTTGCTCATCGGCGCCGTCGTCGTGGTCGCGGGACCGTGGATCAGGGGGCGTCGCGGCATCCGAGGCGAGGTGGCGCACGGTCAACTGGTGGTCACCGGTGTGAGCCCCCGGCCGGATGCCACCGGTGAGCAGCTGGTGACGATCACCGGCGTCATCAACGGGCCGACGGTCAACGAGCACGTCGTCTATCAACGGCTCGCGGTCGACGTGAACAACTGGCCGACCATGGGGGAGTTGTTCCCGGTGGTGTACTCGCCGAACAATCCGGACAACTGGCGCTTCGCGCCACCGGAGCAGCCGCCGGTTCCACCGCCTAGCTAGGCGGCGTCCCGTTCGGCGATGGCGATGCCGATTCTACTTCGAGCTCGGTCATTTCGATGGCTGGCGTGCGCAGCAGTGGCGGGGCGGTTGATCTAGATCGCGCCCCGCTGGGTGTCACGAATTCCGCTGTGTGGACGCCGATTTTCGGTACCCGCTGTCACCCGCCAGCCCGGTGACTCCTTGACGTAGTTGCAGCGTTCGCAATCACCCAGGCCGTTTCGGCGTTGGTGGGCCCGTCGCGGTGGTGCGGTTGGGCGTGGTCATGGTGCCGAATCGGCGCATCGCAGTAGGCTCAAGCCTGCGACCATTGACAGGCGGACGCTAGTCGCTTCACCTTGGTCGTACCGTGTCCCCACCCGTTGTTCCACCCGCCGTTCCAGTTCGGGCCCCAGTCGACCCATCCCGGCCCGTTGACGCATGCGGATGCGTACCCCCAAGGGCCGTTGACGCAGATACCAGGATCTGCTGACGCCTGCCCCGCTCCCGCAACTGCGAACACCACTGGCGCCGCTACCGCACCCAATCCCGCCGCCGTCTTTCCGAGGCGTCCTGACCAGTTCATAACTGTGCCTCCAATACTTAATATCCATGAGCCTAGCCCTGTTTGGGGTCATAGCAGCACCCCCACCGATACGTTCGCCGCACAGTCTGATAGATGCCTAAAACCTTCTTCGAAGGTCGCTGTGACCACCGAATTTCGGGCGTCGCCGCCGCGCCCAACTTCATGCGAGTTGAGGTGGCTCCTCGCTACGCGCGATGCGCGAGATGAGTGCGACATCGGATGATTCGAACATGTGTTCGACACTGCGACACCGGTCCGACAAATATGCTCAACCCAGAAAGATACGGAGGAACCGCGTGCCTACACCCTTGCCTGCCGAACTGATCGCGCTGCTGCGGCGGCCGAGCCCGTGCTTCGTCGCCACGCTGATGCCCAACGGGTCGCCACAGCTGACGAAGACGTGGGTGACCACCGACGGCGAGAACATCGTGATCAACATCGTCGACGGCATGCAGAAGGCGCGGAATCTGGGGCGCGATCCGCGCGTCGCCGTCAACGTCGTCGACCCCGACAACGGCGACCGGTACTACGCCGTGCGCGGGCGCGTCGTCTCGATGAAGACCGAGGGCGGCCGCGAGAGCATCGACGAGATCTCGCAGAAATACCTCGGCATGCCGTATCCGAACTTCACCGGCGAGCCGGAGCGCCGCGTGCTGATCACCATCGTCGCCGACTCGGTGACACCGCCCGCGCGCGACTAAGAGCCGTGGGCGATCCGCAGCAGCTCGGCCACGCTGGTCACCTTCACCCGCGGCCTGCCTCCCGACCCGCCGGTGGTGCGCTCGTACTCGTCGATCAGCTTCCAGTGGTCGTCGGTGACAACCTTCGGCTGCCGCTCCACCAGCCACTCGGCGATCGCCTCGGAATGGTTGTCGGCGAAATCGGCCAACTCCGCGGTGCTCAGGTCCTCGACCAGTCTGTCGACGGTCTCCTGCGAGTCGCTCTTGTTGCTCCCGATCACGCCCGTCGGCCCGCGCTTGATCCAGCCCACCACGTATTCGTTGCGGCTGCCGTCCACCCGGCCTGCGGTGTGCGGGATGGTGCCGTTCTTCTCGTCGAACGGCAGCCCCGGCGTCGGAACACCGCGGTAGCCGACCGCGCGCACCACCAGCTGCGCGGGTACCTCCTCACGCTCGCCGGTGTCCTTGGCCACCACGCGCCCGCTGTCGTCGGCGGCAAGTTCGTTGCGGCCCAACACGATCGACTCGACACGGCCGTCACCCTTGATTTCGATCGGCGACGTGCGGAACCGGAACACGATCCTGCGCTTGGCCCCCTTGGGCGTTTGGTCGGCGTATCCGCTCAGCACCTTGATGTTGTTGCGCACGGTCTTGCCCGCGGCTTCCAGGTCGTCGTCGGAGATGTCGGCGAAATCGGCCGGGTCGATCACCACGTCGACGTCGCCGAGGCCCTCGAGATGGCCGAGCTCGCGCAGTTCCAGCGTGGTGAACGGTGCCTGCAGTGGACCGCGTCTGCCGACGATGAGCACCTCCTCGACACCGCGGTCGTGAAGTGTCTTGCAATGCGTGATCGGCGATGTCGGTGGTGGCCAAGCACGTCAGGGTCGGTGACCAGGATGCGCGCCACGTCCAGCGCGACGTTCCCGTTGCCGACCACGACGGCCCGCCCGGTCGACAGGTCCGGTGCCATCTCCTCGAAGTGCGGGTGCGCGTTGTACCAGCCGACGAAGTCGACCGCGGGCACGCTGCCGGGCAGATCCTCGCCGGGGATGCCAAGCGACCGGTCGGACTGCGCGCCGACGGCGTAGATCACCGCGTCATAGCGGTCGGCCAGCTCGGCGGCCTGCACGTGGTCGCCGACCGCGATGTTCCCGAAGAACCGGAACCGGGGGTCCAGCGCCGTCTTCTCGAATTGGCCGCTGATCGACTTGATCTTCGGATGGTCCGGAGCCACGCCCGAGCGGACCAGACCCCACGGCGTCGGCAGCATCTCCAGCATGTCGACCCGCACATCGGCCGTGTCGTCGGCATCGGCGAATTTCAGCAGCGAGGCCGCTGCGAAGTACCCGGATGGGCCTGAGCCGACGATCGCCACGTGGTACGGGCGCCTTTGGGGCATATGTGTGCCTTACTGTCGCTGCTCGTCGGCGTGCAAGGGGCTGTCGCACCGTCGCCAAGCTGGGTTGCCATCCCGATGTTGCCACGCCGGTACCCTGAACTCCCGTGGATCCCGACCGTCAAGCCGATATCGCTGCCCTCGACTCCACCCTCACCACGGTGGAGAGGGTGCTCGACGTCGACGGGCTCCGCGGCCGCATCGAAAAGCTCGAACACGAGGCGTCCGACCCCAACCTGTGGGACGACCAGGCCCGTGCGCAGCGCGTCACGAGTGACCTATCTCACACACAGGGCGAGCTGCGTCGCGTCGAGGAACTGCGGCAGCGCCTGGACGACCTGCCGGTGCTCTACGAAATGGCTGACGAAGAGGGTGGCGCAAGCGGCGACGACGCGCTCGCCGAGGCCGACGCCGAGTACAAGAAGCTGCACGAAGACATTGCCGCGATGGAGGTCCGCACGCTTCTGGGCGGTGAGTACGACGAACGCGAGGCGCTGGTCAGCATCCGGTCGGGGGCCGGAGGGGTGGACGCGGCGGACTGGGCGGAGATGCTGATGCGGATGTACATCCGCTGGGCCGAGCAGCACAAGTATCCGGTCGAGGTGTTCGACACCTCCTACGCCGAAGAGGCCGGCATCAAGAGCGCGACATTCGCAGTGCATGCACCGTTCGCGTACGGCACTTTGTCGGTGGAGCAGGGCACGCACCGGCTGGTGCGCATCAGCCCCTTCGACAACCAGGGCCGGCGCCAAACATCATTCGCCGAAGTCGAGGTGTTGCCCGTCACCGAGACCACCGACCACATCGACATCCCCGAGGCCGACGTGCGCGTGGACGTCTACCGGTCCAGCGGTCCGGGTGGGCAGTCGGTGAACACGACCGACTCCGCGGTTCGACTCACGCACATCCCGACCGGTATCGTGGTCACCTGCCAGAACGAAAAGTCGCAATTGCAGAACAAGGTCTCGGCAATGCGAGTTCTTCAGGCAAAGCTGTTGGAACGCAAGCGGTTAGAAGAACGTGCTGAGCTGGATGCGTTGAAGGGTGACGGCGGCAGCTCGTGGGGCAATCAGATGCGCTCCTACGTGCTGCACCCGTACCAGATGGTCAAGGACCTGCGCACCGAATACGAAGTCGGCAATCCCGCTGCGGTACTGGACGGAGATATCGACGGATTCCTCGAGGCCGGAATCCGTTGGCGCAACACACACGATGACGAATAACACCGTACTTGCACTAGATCTGGCCGATCGCTGGACTGGCTTCTGGCGCGGCAACTTCGGCGTCTGGATTCTCGACCGCGGCGTGCGGATCGCCCTGCTGCTGATCGGCGGCCTGCTGGCCGCCCGGTTCATCAGCTGGTTTGCCAACCGGATCGTCCGGCGCATCGACGCCCAATACACCGAAAGCGACCAGCTGGTCCGCTCCGAGAGCACCAAACACCGCCAGGCCGTGGCATCGGTGATCTCGTGGGTGTCGGTGGCGATCCTGTTCGTGCTCGTCGCGGTGGAGATCACCGACGTACTCGCGATACCGGTGGGCTCGCTGGTCGCGCCCGCCGCGGTGCTCGGCGCCGCACTCGGCTTCGGCGCCCAGCGCATCGTGCAGGACCTGCTTGCCGGGTTCTTCATCATCACCGAGAAGCAATACGGCTTCGGTGATCTGGTGTCGCTGACGGTCGCGGGCATCACCCTTCCGGCGGAGGGCACCGTCGAGGACGTCACGCTGCGCGTCACCAAGCTGCGCTCCACCGAGGGCGAGATGTTCACCATCCCCAACGGGCAGATCGTCAAGACGCTCAACCTGTCCAAGGACTGGGCGCGGGCGGTCGTGGACATTCCCGTGCCGACGTCGGCGGACCTCAATGCCGTCAACGATGTGCTCCACGAGGTAGCGGATAACGCCTTCGACGATCCCGCGCTGAAGGATCTGCTGCTCGACGCGCCGCAGCTGATGGGTGTGGAGAGCATCGAGCTGGACACGGTGAACCTGCGGATGGTGGCGCGCACGCTGCCGGGCAAGCAGTACGAGGTCGGTCGACGAATCCGTGTGCTGGTCGTTCGGGCGCTCCGCCGCGCCGGCATCGTGTCGTCCTACGACGCGCAGACGCCGATGGTGGCCTCGATTCCCCACTCGTCCGAGATGTCGGGCGCCGAGGAAGAGGCTCAGGGCGCACCGGAGCAGAAGCAGTGACCTCGTGGTTCAAGGGCAGGCTCGGCCGCATCCGCGTCTCGACCGCGGTGCTCGCCGTCGCGTTCATCGTGTTGTTCTGGGTGCAGCAGACCTTCCAGCCTGAGCCTGCCCCCGAAGCGCCAGCTTCCGCGGTCGTCCCGCCCGGTTTCGTGCCCGACCCGAACTACACCTGGGTGCCGCGAACGTACGTCCGGCGGCCGAAGGAAGCGGATACCACCACGACCACGACCCCGACGCCCACGACGACGGCCGAGACGACGACGCCGTCGAACACCACGAGCCCGACGTCGCCGACGTCGCCGACCCCGACGACGACGGTGGTCGATCCGGACGGTCCCGGTGGGCCGCTGGGCGCCGGAGACCTTTACGCAGACCCCGGGCTCGGCAACGCCGACCACCGCACCGCCGATACCGGGTACGGCGCCCGCGTCGCCTGCGGCGCCGAGATAGCCCGACCGGCCCCGCAGTGTCTCACCGCTACACTGGCGTGCCGTGATGATCACGCTCGACCACGTCAGCAAGCAATACAAGTCATCGGCGCGGCCCGCGCTGGACGATGTCTCGGTCAGGATCGACAAGGGCGAGTTCGTCTTCCTCATCGGTCCCTCCGGTTCGGGCAAGTCGACGTTCATGCGGCTACTGCTGGCCGAGGACTCGCCGACCAAGGGCGACGTGCGGGTGTCGAAGTTTCACGTCAACAAGCTGCCTGGCCGGCACATCCCCAGCCTGCGGCAGGTGATCGGTTGCGTGTTCCAGGATTTCCGGCTGCTGCAGCAGAAGTCCGTCTTCGAGAACGTGGCTTTCGCGCTCGAGGTGATCGGCAAGCGGCCCGACGTCATCAACCGCGTGGTGCCCGACGTGCTGGAGATGGTCGGATTGTCGGGTAAGGCGAACCGGCTGCCTGGCGAGTTGTCCGGCGGTGAGCAGCAGCGTGTGGCGATCGCCCGGGCGTTCGTTAACCGCCCGCTTGTGCTGCTGGCCGACGAGCCGACCGGAAACCTGGATCCCGAAACCAGTAAGGACATCATGGATCTGCTCGAGCGCATCAACCGCACCGGGACGACGGTGCTGATGGCCACCCACGACCATCACATCGTCGACTCGATGCGCCAGCGCGTCGTCGAGCTGAGCCTGGGCCGACTGGTCCGTGACGAGCAGCGCGGCATCTACGGAATGGATCGCTAGTGCGCTTCGGCTTCCTGCTCAACGAGGTCTGGACGGGCCTTCGTCGCAACGTCACCATGACGATCGCGATGATCCTGACCACCGCGATCTCCATCGGCCTGTTCGGCGGCGGCCTGCTGGTGGTCCGGCTGGCCGACAACTCGAAGGCCATCTACCTGGACCGGGTCGAGAGCCAGGTGTTCTTGACCAACGACGTCTCCGCGAACGACCCGACGTGTGATGCCGATCCGTGCAAGGCGTTGCGGTCGAAGATCGAAGCGCGCGACGACGTTCGCTCGGTCCGGTTCCTCAACCGTGACGACGCCTACAACGACGCCATCAAAAAGTTCCCGCAGTACAAGGATGTGGCGGGCAAGGAGGCGTTTCCAGCGTCGTTCGTCGTCAAGCTCGATGATCCCGAGCAGCACAAGGATTTCGACGACTCGATGGCGGGCCAACCTGGCGTGCTCAACGTGCTGAACCAGAAGGAGTTGATCGACCGGCTGTTCGCGGTGCTCGACGGACTGTCGAACGCAGCGTTCGCGGTGGCCCTCGTGCAGGCGGTCGGGGCGATCCTGTTGATAGCCAACATGGTTCAAGTCGCGGCCTACACACGTCGAACTGAAGTGGGCATCATGCGGCTGGTGGGTGCGAGTCGCTGGTATACCCAGCTGCCGTTCCTGCTGGAAGCGATGCTGGCGGCGCTGATCGGTGTGCTGATCTCGATCGTCGGCCTGGTCATCGTGCGGGCGTTGTTCCTCGAGAATGCGCTCAACCAGTTCTATGAGGCGAATCTCATTGCCAGAGTGGACTATGCCGACATTCTCTACATTGCGCCGATACTGTTATTCGTCGGTGTGGCGATGGCAGGCGCCACCGCATACGCCACCTTGCGCCTCTACGTCCGCCGCTAGCCATGTCCAAGAAAGCCGCCGACCCGACGAGGTCGAGCAACAACCGAGTGGTCGCGACCAATCGCAAGGCGCGGCACAACTATTCGATCCTCGAGACGTTCGAGGCAGGCGTCGCGCTGATGGGCACAGAGGTGAAGAGCCTGCGCGACGGTCAGGCCTCCTTGGCCGACGCATTCGCCACCGTCGACGACGGCGAGATCTGGCTGCGCAACCTGCACATCCCGGAGTATCACCACGGCAGCTGGACCAACCACGCTCCCCGGCGCAACCGCAAACTGTTGTTGCACCGCACGCAGATTGACAACCTGGTCGGCAAGATTCGCGACGGCAACCTGACGTTGGTGCCGCTGTCGCTGTACTTCTCTGAGGGCAAGGTGAAGGTCGAACTGGCGCTGGCCCGCGGTAAGCAGGCCCACGACAAGCGTCAGGACATGGCGCGCCGCGACGCCGAGCGGGAGGTGACCCGTGAGCTGGGTCGACGCGCCAAAGGCATGACCTGATCGGGATCGTCTTCGCGCTGGCGTCCGCGCTGGGTTACGGCATCAGCGATTTCGTCGGCGGCATCGCATCACGACGCGTGGCGGCGCTCCGGGTGGTGCTGGTGTCCTATCCGCTCGCATTGGTGCTGCTGTTGGTGCTGGCGGTGATCGTCGGCGGCGAGGTTTCCCGCGACGCCCTACTCTGGGGCGGGCTCTGCGGTGTCTCGCAGGCGTTCGGGATCTGGTGGTTCTACGCCGCACTGGGCGCGGGTCCGATCTCGGTGGTGTCGCCGCTGACGGCGATTCTTGTCGCGGCGATTCCCGTCGGAGCCGGTCTGACGCTGGGGGAGAGGCCCGGTGTGATCGCGGGCATCGGCATCGTGGTCGCGCTGGCCGCCGTCGCTCTGGTCAGCCGCGAGACGACCGATGAGGACGTGACCCCGCACCGGTTCACCACGAAGGTCGCGTGGCTGACAGTGGGCTCGGGCGTGGCATTCGGACTGAACTTCGTGATGATCGCGCAGGCGCCGGCCGCCGCAGGCCTGTGGCCGCTGGTATTCGCGCGGCTGGCAGCGAGCGTGGTGGTGTTCGTCATCGCCGCGGTTTCGGGCAATCTGCGGGTGCCGACCGGAATGCCGCTGCGGCTGGCGATGCTGGCCGCGGTGCTAGACGTGTGCGGCCAACGTCGCGATGCTGTTGGCGCTGCACGCTTCGTTGCTGTCGCTGGCGGGAGTGCTGATGTCGCTGTACCCGGCTGCGACGGTCCTGCTCGCGATCGTGGTGCTGCGTGAGAGAGTTACCCGCTGGCAGGCGGTCGGCATGCTGCTGGCGCTGGCGTCGGTCGCGATGATCGCCTCGGGCTGACCCAGAGATTCGAGTTTGCTCGGGTAAGGCATCATTGTGCATGTGCCGGTCAAGGGCTATCAATTGCGCCTCGGGTTGTTTGCCGCTGTACTTTTGCTGCTAGTTGTCAATGCGCTCGCCCCGTGGGGCGACATAGCGGCACACCAGGTGTATGTGGTGCTTCAGGCAGCCACCGGTGTCGGCGCAATGCTGTGCGCGCTGGTCGTCGTGCGGCGGGTGAGCGGTACCGCGCGCACGTGGCGGCTGTTCGTCATCGCGTCCTTCGGGGACGCTGTATCGCTCGGTCATCCGACTGTGTGACGCACTGGAATTGGATGTGATCGCCGAGGGCATCGAGTCGGCTGCGCAGGCCGATACGATCTTCGCCGCCGGATGCCGTCAAGCCCAGGGTCACTTGTTCGGCCGCGCCGCGCCGATCGCCGACTTGCTCCCGCGAGCGACCGTGTCTGCACAGCGACGCACCAACGATTAGTGGCAGTTCGTGGTCGCTCGCGGTCCCAAGAGCGGTACCGTCGGCCCGGTGAACAGCCCCTCACGCCCCGTTACCCAGCTGGACAAGTCCGACGTGCTGAGCGGACTCTTCGCGAGCTGGGACAACATCGATCGGGTCATCGGTGAACTGCCCGATTCGCAGTGGACTAGGACGACGTCGTTGCCAGGCTGGGACGTGCATGACGTCGTCGCGCATGTGATCGGCACCGAGTCGATGCTTCAGGGTCTCGGCACGCCGGAGGCCGACATCGATGTTTCGACGCTCAAGCATGTGCGCAACGACATCGGTGTGCTGAACGAGCGGTGGGTGCGCAAGTTCCGCGGTCTCAGTCACGCCGAGCTGCTGGACAGCTTCCGCACGACCACGGCGGCACGTCGTGACGCGCTGGCCGGGATGGGCGAGGCGCAATGGGACGAGCTCACCGCGACGCCCGCCGGTCCCGACAGCTATGGACGGTTCATGCGGGTGCGGGCATTCGACTGCTGGATGCACGAGCACGACATCCGTCACGCGCTGGGGGAGCCGGCCGACGAAACCAACCTCGCCGGGCAGGACTCCCGGTTGGCGCTGGATGAGATGGCGGCGAGCATGGGCTTCGTCGTCGGCAAGCTCGGCGGCGCGCCGGACGGGTCGCGGGTGCGGATCGAACTGACCGGGCCGCTGCAACGCACGATCAACGTGGCTGTCGACGGGCGCGCCAAGTTGGTCGATGACTTCGGTGGCGACGACCCGACGGCGACGATCACGCTCGACGGCCTGCTGTTCACCCGGCTGGCCGGCGGGCGGATGCTGGTGGACCATGACGAAGTTTCCTACGGCGGCGACGAGGCCGTGGGCAAGCGAATCGTCGAACACCTCAATTACGTGATCTGAACTGCGAAAAGACGCCGAGACGGGATGAAATCCTTCGCTTCGACGGTTGTCGCTGGCGTACTATTAAATGTCCTGCCGAAATTCGGTGGGGATGCGAGGGGCTGAACGGTTTCGACTTCGCGCATCGAATCAAGGGAAGCGTGCCGGTGCAGGCAAGAGACCACCGTAAGCGTCGTTGCAACCAATTAAGCGCCGATTCCAATCAGCGCGACTTCGCCCTCGCTGCCTAAGCGACGGTGAGTCTGTCAGACCGGGAGAGCCCTCGACCCGGACCCTGGCATCAGCTAGAGGGATAAACCGATGAGCTCGGTCGCGGGACTCATCGGGACACCAAACAGCGACTGGGATCGTCATCCTGACTTGTTCGCGTGACCAGGAGATCCGAGTAGAGGCATAGCGGACTGCGCACGGAGAAGCCTCGAGGGAATGCCGTAGGACCCGGGTTCGATTCCCGGCAGCT
>CAWFQG010000029.1:0-36759 GCA_963817825.1 uncultured Actinomycetota bacterium
TCGATGGAGGCAGCTGGTGTTGCCTCGGCGAGGCCGAGCCAATGCCAAGACGGGCAATGCCCTCCACCGCATCCGCCGAATGAATCTACTCACCCTGGGGGGTCGCCGTCGTATCACCCACCGCAGGGGCCAACTCCTCCAGCGCCTACTCAATCGTTCGTTTGTGATGGGTCGGACTGCTTCACGATCGACCCCTCTTGGCCCTAGGCCCGGCGTAATACGCAGGCTCCGTTGCCGGGCTCCCGTGTTGTCCACGGCTCGCATGATTGCAACGGGAATCGGGCTCGCCACCGGGGAGCAGTGACGGGCCGATTGGGACGATCTAGCGGGCGTTTGAAATTCGCACTATGGCCGGCCCTTCGAGCGCTGTGCAGAGTTTGTTGAGTGGCGGCCCGTACACCGTCGCGTCGCAGGTTCGGCAGTGCCAGCTTGTGTGTCCGCCGCCGCCGTGACCGAGGCAGGCGACGTGACCGACGAGGACTTTGTTCGGGCCGAGGCTGTGTCCGTTCGGGCATCGGGTCGGCGGGTGGGTGATCCACTTCCCGGCCGTGGTCTGTACGAGCTCGCCCAGCATGGGCTATTGCGCCGCTCGATGGCGGGCTTTCCCGCGTTCCTCGACCAGGCCGCCGACAAGTTCTTCATCCTGTCCACCGGGCACTCCATGACCGGACTAGACTCCATCGTCGAAGTCAACGGCAGCAACGTGAAGATGACCTACCCGATGAGGACATCGTCTTCGACGAGAAGTAATGGGCCGCTCGACCGCCCCGGGGAAACCTGGGAGGTTGCTGAAAAATTGTCGAAGTCGTCAACTTGCTGGTCGCTGTCTGTCAGGATGCTGGCATCGTTTAGCAACGCACGCGACGGGGTCGGGGCTTCACGGGACGGACAAAATAATCATGATCGGTATCACTCACGGACCGGCTGCCGGCGTAGTCCTGGCTGGCGCTGCGATCACCTTGGCGGCAACCACGAGGGGAAACCAATGATCCAAACTCGTACGGCCACAGCATTGCTGGCTCTCCTCGCTACTGGAGCGCTGAGCGCTGCCGCTCTGGCAGTCCCACAAACCGCAGCAGCGGACGACCAGCATTCCGTCACCTTTCAGATCATCGGAGCCGGAGACGCCTTTTCTATCATCCCCGATCCCGGCACCTCGGTTTACCCGCCCAACGACACGACATGGGTCAAGCTGCCGTGGTCGCAGACGGTGCAGGCCAGCAGCGGGCAGCTGGTGGCGCTCAATTGGACGGACAAGACCGGCACCCACGACTGCGCCATTACCGTGGACGGCAAGGCGGTTCCGCTGACCGAGCACTCGCCAGGCCGATGCGCAGCCGTGGTCCCCGGCTGACAAGATAGCCGGATTTACCCTCGAACACCCGGTAGCCCTCGGGCCGCCGTCGTCGGCAGTGATCGCGCCGAGGGGGTCGAACGGACGGGACGGTAGTCGTTTGCGTCATTTGCTTTCCCTTTCGGTGGTGCCGCAACCCACCGGTCCTATTGCGCGTTTATTGCGCGGATACAGCAAAGGCCCGGTGAAAACCGGGCCTGAACTGCATAGACACTGGTGCGCGATACTGGGATTAAACCAGTCACCGTCTGTAGCGGGGCGTTCGTCGACTGGGCCGATGGCCACGAGTTGCGGGCAATTGGGGATACCACGCGGACATTCCTTGCAAGTAGTATTCCTTCAAGGTAATATCGAGAGGTGATTGACCTTGCCGCGATCCGCCGAGCAACCGGCCTCACCCAGGTTGAGCTTGCCGCCAATCTCGGTGTCGGGCAAGCCCAGATCAGCAAGATTGAGCGTCAAAGCGACATGCTGCTCAGCACGTTGGCGTCCTATCTCGCGGCCCTTGGCGTCGACGCCAAGATTGTCGTTGAGGTGGGCGACCAGACTGTGACGTTCGACCTCACGGTCGACAGGGGGAAACGGTGACAACCCAGACTGAGATCACGCAGAGGAACCACCACCGGGCAGTCCGCTTCTTCTGGCGCTTCCTCATTCGGTGCGACCACGATCAGCCTCAACGCCCAGGATGGTTCGTCAGCATCGACAAGGTCGAAACGTACTAACGTCGCCGAGTCGAGGCCGAACGGCCCTTGACCGGGCTCACTGCGAGGCTCGAGTATCGACCTCATGGATCAGCTTCAGCCCGAGGACACGTTGGTCGAACGCGGAGTCGACGACATGCTCGACGAAGGCTATTCGCCGTCCGAGCGGCGATTCGGCCCCGGCGCGTACAGCTCGTCCGAAACCATGGACGAACTAATTGCGGAGGAAGAACGAGACCCGGCATCGCGGCTCAATCTGTCCTTCGACGCAGATGAGCAGCAGCGCGCCGACGACGCCGAGCGCGAAACCGAATTCCCGCGGCATCGCGAGGTCGGGCGCGCGCGTGCAGGTCGCCTTGTCGCGCCGGACATGGGATTCGGCGAAGACACCGAAGCGGAATTGGTCGCGGAGGACATGGGCATCAGCGGAGGGGCGGCATCCGCCGAAGAAGCCGCGGTTCACATCATCGAAGACACCGAAGACGTCGACGACGGGGACTGAGGGTCACATCTACGACGTTCACGAATGACAACGACAGCCACCTAGGCTTGGCCTCGTGGACTTTCGCGCGTTCGTCGAACCCCAGCAAGGCGCCACCTACGACGACCAGCTCGCGGTCGCCAGGGCCGCGGAGGCGGCGGGCTACTCGGCGTTCTTCCGGTCCGATCACTACGTGGCCATGAGCGGCGACGGTCTGCCCGGACCCACCGACTCATGGGTGACGCTGGCCGGCATCGCGCGCGAGACGACCTCGATCCGGTTGGGCACGATGGTCACTTCGGCCACCTTCCGCTACCCGGGCCCGCTGGCGATCTCGGTGGCTCAGGTGGACGAAATGAGCAGCGGCCGTATCGAATTGGGCATTGGTGCCGGCTGGTTCGAAGCCGAGCACCAGGCGTACGCGATTCCGTTTCCGCCGCTAGGCGAACGGTTCGAGCGGCTGCGCGAGCAGCTCGACATCATCACCGGGCTCTGGAACACACCGACAGGTGAGAAGTTCGACTACGCGGGAACGCACTACACCGTCGCCGACTCGCCCGCACTGCCCAAACCGGTCCAGCAGCCGCACCCACCGATCGTCATCGGCGGTTCGGGGGCCAAGCGGACGCCTGCGCTCGCCGCGAAGTTCGCCGCCGAGTTCAACGTGCCGTTCATGCCGCTCGACATGGTCAAGACCAGCTATGACCGGGTGCGCGCGGCGCTCACCGACGCGGGGCGGTCGGAGGACTCGCTCACGTATTCGGCGGCATTCGTGGCGTGCGCCGGACGAGACGATGCCCAGGTCGCGGCCCGCGCCGCCGCGATCGGGCGCGAGGTCGACGAACTGCGGGGCAGTTCACCCGTGACGGGCACACCGAACGAGATCGTCGACAAGCTCGGGCCGTTCGCCGAGATCGGGGTGCAGCGGACCTACCTGCAGTTTTTGGATATGTCCGATCTGGACCACCTTGAACTGTTCGCCGCCGAAGTCATCCCCCAACTCGGCTGACCCGGCATTCCCGCAGGTCGGGGGGTCTAATATCGGTTCCCGTGGCACGCCTCGACGTTGACGACGAATTCGGGCCCGATGAGCCTGCAGAGCCGCCGTGGCACAACTCCACCCGCGCTTTGCTCGGGGCCAGCGCCATCGGCGTGGCCGTCATCGCTGTGCTCGTCGGCGCGGTTGTGTACGTGACCGGGAGCGACGAGCCCGGGGGTGCACCGATGGAATTCGTCGATCCGTCGTTCTCGACGACCGCCTCTGAAACCGCCGCGTCGACGTCGACGACGACCGCGACGATCACCAGCACCACACCGATCTCGACCACCGAGATCAACGGACCGCCCGGTCCGCCGACGTCAAGCAGCTCAGGAACCTCCGGTTCCGAGACCTCGGGCTCATCGAGCAGCGAATCGTCGGCCTCCCCCACCCCGCGGACCCGCGAACCCGTGTCCCCTGGACAAACCTCTCGAAGCAGGCCTCGCTTGAATGTGACACGCACACTCGGTCCCGGACCGATCGGCTGATCGCCACTGCGCTTACTATCGGTGCCCGTGGCGCGCTACGGACCTCCCGCCGACCCGAACAACTACTCCGACGACGAGCCCACCGCGTATGCCGCCAACTACGGCGACTACGGCGGCGACTACGGACAACCGCCAGGCCAGCCTCCCAGCCGCGGTGCCCTGGTACCGAAGCCAGCCGCCGCAGAACAACCCGCAAGTGCCGCAGATTCCGCAGATCCCGCTGCCCGGGGGCTAGCCACGGCTCGCAGCGCGTTCGCCCACGACGCCGTCCTGGTTCTCGGCCCCGACGGCGATCCGGCTGCGCCGGGCGGTGCGATCACCGTCGCGCTGTGCGGGCACTGGGACCACGATCCGCCCTGCCCGCTGGCGCCGCATCACACCGACGCCGGGATCGGTGCCGACGACACGGTGCGACTGCGGGTGTTGTTCGCCGTCGAACCCGAACGCGAAGGCGAGATCCGGGCGTTGATCGACCGGGCGCTGGCTTCAGGACAACAGGCAGGCCCGGACGGACGCGTCACCAGGTGGACGCTGCGGTCCAGCACCGCGGGCGGCGTTCGGCCAGAAGAAGAGGCGCACGCTGCCAGACTCGTCGCCCACTAGCGCTCAGCGGCCGCGGGCGGCGTATTCAGCGACCATTGCCTCGGCGCTGCGCACCGCGGCCCGGCATGCGCGTGTGGTGAACGGGTCGTTGAGCGGATGGTCTGCACGGCGCCGCCACCGCTGAGCGGCGGCGAATGCCGCGCGCGGCCCGTCGTAGGGGATGTCCGGCTGCAGGCCCAGCCTGCTGGCCGCGTCGGTACCCGAACCACCGATGATCCGGCGCAGCGACACCATCTCGTCTTCGTTCAATGTTGTTGCGCGCGAGCGTAGTTGGCTCAGGAGCCGCAACTCCTCGAAGGCATGGGTGTCGGCCAGCAGCGGGTCGATGTCGGCGACGATGTACGGGGTCGCGTAGATCGGGTTGTTCTGGACGAACTGGCGCAGCGACAGCAGAGCGGTGTGTGCCTTGAGCAGATCGGACCGCTGCGCGAACTGCTGGTCGATGACGTCGCGCAGGGCGACCAGGCCGCTGCGCTCGAGCAGCTCGTCGGCCAGCGCCACCGAGTCGGACACGCCTGCACGCAGCACCGCAATGGAGATCCGCAGGCCGAACATCCCGAACCGGTCCAGCAGCGCGGTACGGGTCACGGCGTCGACCGGCAGCGCGCTGTCTTCGCGCACGAAGCGATCCGCCGAGAGCATGGCCTTGGCCATTTCGGCGGCATCGACGCCTGCGAGCTTCTCCAGCGCGACGAACTCGCTCTGCCGCAGCGTCCGCGCGGTCAGCGCCAGCAGACCCGAGACCGGTACGACGGCCTGACAGATTCCGGTCTTGTCCATCTCCGAGGTGAACCGTTTGGCCACATCCCTTGCCGACAGCATCGCGTCGATTCGGCCCGCTCCGATTTCGTCGGCACGGGAGGCGACACCAATGACCCCCAGCGCGCCCGACGACCCGCCGACGAGCTCGCCGATCTGTTTGAGTAGCGCGATATCGGCGGCGTTGAGCGTGCGCAGAAGGAAAACGACGGCGTCGACGCGCGGCGCACCGTCATCGGGCACCAGCAGATCCAGGGTCCGCTGCGAGACGTCGCGCGACAGCGACGAGGTACCAGGGGTGTCGATGATGGTGGTGTCGATCAGCTCGGCCGCAGGCCACTCGACGTCGAGATCCGCGACGTCCTCCGGATCCAGGTTGGCGAAGTCGAACGTCAGGCCGCCGTTACGGGCAATCGGCACGTTGGACCGCCTGCCGCCACGGTGGTTGGCGGTGACCTTGGGGGTCGGGCCGTGCCGGAACCAGGTGACGATGCGGGTGGCTTCAGTGGCGTCGGTCGGCGCAATGTCCTCGCCCACAAGCGCATTCACCAGGGTGGACTTACCGGCCTTCAGCGTCCCGGCCAGGGCGATCCGGATGGGCTGGTTGAGCCGCCAGCCGATCCGCTCCAGCTCGTTGTGAACGTCGGGGCGCTGGCGGTACGCCGGATCGGCCCGGTACGCCTGAATGGTGCCGCCCAGGATCGCGCGCACCTGATCGCTCGTACTCATATCCGGTCAGCCAGCTTATTCACTGGCTCTGGAGCGCGCCGACGGGGTTTAGGTACTGGCCACCGGTTGGGGTGTCGACTCAGGTGCGGTCGGTGCGAGCTTGGTCGCGTGATCAGTCACCTGGCCGAGGATGTTGAGCTGACGTTCGAGCTCGGCGACCCGGCTGTTGAGCTCGTTCTCTTCGAGCTTCGCGGCCGTCAGCATCGCCTGCAGCGATTCGTTGAGCGAGCGGGTGGTCTGGTTGGCGATGCCCCGGTAGTGATCGCGGATCTGGCGCTGGATGCCCTTGAGCCGGTCGCGGGACTCTTTTCCGACGACGAACGACACATCGTCGACGAACTTGCGCATGTTCATCTTCGCCTCGTTGCGCACCCGCAGCATCCGGTTCTCCATGTCTTCCTTGTATGCCTTGCGACCCAACAGAAGACCGGCGCCCAGCGACAGCGGGTTGAACATGCCCAGCCCGGCGAACGAGGTCAGCATGCCGAACATGAGGACGCCGCCATAGGAGCCGCGCATGCCGGTGATCACCTTGTGGCCGGTCTTGATCGGCTTGGCTTCCAGCCGCGCCAGCGATTTGAGCTCGCCCAAGCCTGCACCCATGTCGCGCGCGTCGATCTGGGGCATCTTGACCGCTTCCAGGCCGGCCTCCATGAACGTCCTGCCGACTTCCTCGGCGAGCGCTTCGGCGCGCTGGTAGGCCCACACGAAGTTGTCTCCGACCGCCGTGGCAACCGTGTTCTCCAGTTCCGTGCCGATCTCCGCCCAGTGATTGGTCGGGTCACAGCTGTCGATGAGCTTCTCGTTGTGCTGCATGATCGCGCGGAAGCGGGCGCGCAGGTCATGGTCGATATCGGCGGTCAGGTCGGCGATTCCGTCGTTGAGCACCTGCTGCCACAGCGCGGTTTGTAGCAGCGCGTCCTGCGCCTCCTCTTTGCGACGTTCCAGCTCGTCTTTGAGCCGTTCCCTGGTGTCCGGGTCGTTGAGGGCCGACAGCTCGGAGTCCAGTTTCAGTGTCAGATGCTGTGCAGCCGAAAGGATCTCGGCGACCACCTGGTCGCGGATCCGATCGTTCTCCCTGGACAGCACTTTGTCGCTGAGGAACTTGATGATCGCCGGGAAGTTGGACTCCTCGTTGAGTTCCTTGTCGTTGTGCGCAAGGGCGTGGCTGCGCAGCAGCGCAGACGCGGGGATCACCGGCAGCGACAAACCCGCCCGCTGCAGGTGAGCTTGGTCGGCCGCCACGATCTCCCGCCAGTGCGGGTAAAGGTCGGTCTTCGTCGCGACAATCGTTGCCACCGGGCAGATTTCGTACGCCTGCCGCATGAAGGTCATCTCGGGCTCGGTGAACTCCTGGCTGGTGTCGCTAATCATCAGCATCGCGTCGGCATCCGGCAGCAGGCCCAGCGTGGCCGACAGGTGAGGCTGGCCGTGGCCGCCGACCCCTGGTGTGTCGATGAACGCCAGGCCGTGCTTGAGCAGCGGGCTGGATGCGGTGACCTCAACCCGCAACACCTCGCGGCCACCGGCCTGGGGTGCTCGACGCAGGTCGTTCTTGAGGTCCGCGGGCGATATCGCGATCACATCGGGCTCGGCGCCGTCGGGCCGGGCCACGATCAGGTTGGCCGTCACCTGCTCCGAATAGGACACCACCGTGGCCAGCACCGTGGTCTCGTCGTCACCCACGCGGGCCACGGGCACGTTGAGCAGCGAGTTGAGCAGTTGACTCTTGCCCTGCTTGAGCTGGCCTGCGATCACCACCCGGATCTGCGGATCGGCGATGCGCACCCTGGCCCTGGCCAGCCGCTCGGCCAGATCGCCGCGATCGTTCGCCTCGGCGATCTTCTTCGCGTGGTCGATCAGTTCGAGGATGACCGTCACCTTGCGAGGGTCATTGGGTTGCGTCATCAGATCCCTTTGTTTCAGGCCGCTCGGTCAACGGTAGACGTGCCGACTGGCGGGGATCGAAAACGATCCCCGCCAGTTGCGCTATGAGGTTGTCGGTGTCGGTCAGAACAGGCCCGCGTCGACGTGGTTGTCGACGTGCGTGTCGATGTGCTGCTCGGTCGTGTGATGGATCGAGTTGTCGTCGTGGCTGGCATCGACACCACCGCTTGCATGGCCGACCTGGGTCGCGTCGCCGCCGAGAGCCGTGTTGCTGTCCTCGTTGCCGACGGATACCGGGGCGTGAGAGTGCGACGCATTGACGTTGCTCAGGTCGTCACCGGCCGACTGGTTGTGGCTGTTGGCCTGGTTGTTGCTGCTGGTGTTCTGAGTCGGCGCGATGATCACGCCGCCACCGGAACCACCGGCCGCATCTCCGCCGTGACCGCCGCTGCCGCCGACGTTGATCAGACCGCCGCTGCTGCCGCCATGACCGCCTGCCGCGCCACCGCCGCTGGTGTCGATGTCACCGACCTGGGTGTTCTGCCCGCTGCCGGTGTTCGTGGCGACGTCGCCGCCGGCGTGGGTGTTCACATCATGGCTGTTGTCGTGCAGGTCGTTGTTCTTGCCGCCGGCCTGGACGTTGGAGCCCTGTCCGGCATAGACGTCACCGGTGTTGGCGCCGCTGTTGTGATCGCCGACGACGTTGCCGCTGCCATTGACACTGGTGGTGTCGATGTTGCCGGCATTGCCGGTGTTGACCACGGCGCCGTTGGAGGCGTTGATGTCACGGCTGAAGTCGAAGTCGAGGTCGAAGTTGCCGACACCCTGCTGGACGTCCTCGCCGGCACGTGGGCTACCGATGTCGTTGTGGCTCGCCAAGTCGGTGTCGTTGTGGCTGGCGAAGTCGGTCTCGGGGGCGAACACCCGCTGCGGCGCGAAGGTCAGGCCGCTGTTGTCGGCGACCGTGTGCTGCAGCGCCTCGATCGGGTTGCTGCCGTAGTAGGCGGCGGGGGCGACAACCGCCGACGCGGCCTGGGTCAGCTGCGCTTGGGTGACCGCGGTCCCCATGGCCTGCGAAGCGGCCTGGGTCGGGTTGGCGATGAACGAGCGGACTTCATTGGGATCGGCGCCGGGCCGAGTCAGGCCGAGGAGCCAGTCGAAGAGGACAGAGATCGGGTTCGTCATTGGAGTGGACCTTTCGGGAGGATGTTCTGTTGGGGGGTCGTCACCGGCTGTCCGGCGATCTGGGGACAACGTTATGGATCCGGCAACCCCCTCGAAACGGGGTCGGCACCCCTCCCTATGCAGCCCCATGCCGGGATACGGGGGTCGCCCCAATTAGGGGATTAGGGGGTGACTAGGGGAAGTAGGGGCACGCTGGCGGTGCTACTAGTGGAACGACCATTTACCCAGCTCAGCAGTACTTGCAAGCACCGGGCGCGGACATCAGAACGGCGCGGCCATCGCTGGCCGCGCCGTCTGAGTCCTGCGGAAGTTACGAGTCGAAGATGTCGAAGCTGGAATCGCCGACGTCCAGGTGATGATCGTCGGGGATCGACGTATGCCAGTCTGCGTCGACGACGTGGTCGACGGGCGGCGCATCGTCGATGATTCCATCGGTGAGCTGCGTTGACGGGTCATCGACGGTCGCCAAGGCCGGAACATCCATGTCGTGAACGGCGTCCAGCCCCGCATGCAACGAATCGTCCGGCTGCTCGATCACGGTCGATGAGACGCTGTGCAGATCATCGACTGCGTGCACAGGTGTGGCGTCGTCGAATGAGTCGAAGGCAGCGGTCGCGGCCCCACTCGTCCAGACATTGCCACCGGCATCATCGATCAGGGATTCAGCTCCGGTCACCGGCGCCCCCATATGCAGCGACTCCGAGATGACGGGGATGAGCGCGTTCACGTCTGCACTGGTCACGTCGACAAGGTTGGCATCGTGGATCGTCTGGGCCGGGTCGGCGGCATAGCGTGCGGCGGCGTCAGGGTCCCGCACCAACGACATCACAAAGTCGAGTAGCGGGTTTGCCATCACACACCTTCTTTCCTATCGCGATTACGTGGGACGAGAGCCCATCGACTAGTCACGATGCTATCCGCGAGGAGGTCTGACGAGATCGGTGCGAAACCCGCCCCCGCCGCCCCGGTGTTAGGGGACTCGGCGTTAGGGGTTTTGCGGCACTAGGGGGATCCGCGTGTTCCCCGGGCGCTCGGCGGCTATCGTGATGGACGGCCGAACGCGGGGAGTATGCATGAGCGATTCTCTCGGGTTGTCCATCGGGATGACCAACCTGGTCGCAGCGCGCGTCGGCCGTGCGCCCGTGATGCGCCGCGCGGTACTGACGCTGTTGCCCGGTCGCGCGCCGGAGGTCGGTGTCCCCGCCGAGAACCCCGCGCTGAACCAACCCGGCGTCGTGCTGAGCGGATTCGTCGAACGGGTCGGCGACCCGGTCCCCCTGATCGCCGAAGACGGCAGCTCCCACCGCGGCGAACGAGTGCTCGCCGAGGCCCTCGACGCCATGGCACGCACGGTCGGCGGCGGCGACCCGGTCGCCATCGCGGTTCCTGCACACTGGGGCCCCGGGGTGATCGGCACATTGCGCGGAGCCCTGCGCGACTTCCCGACACTGGCACCCAACGGTGCGCCCGCCACGCTCGTACCTGACGCATCAGCGGCGCTCAGCGCGCTGCAGGTGGCACCCGGATTGCCCGCCACCGGTGTCGTCGCCCTCGTCGACCTTGGCGGCAGCGGGACCAGCATCACGCTTGCGGATGCCAACGCGAACTTCGCGACCATCGGCCAAACCGTCAGGTACGCGGACTTTTCCGGCGACCAGATCGACCAGGCCGTGCTCAATCACGTCATCGCCGGCATCGCTGATTCCAACAACGCGGATCCCGCGGGCACCGCGGCCGTCGGGTCGCTTGCCCGCCTGCGCGACGAATGCCGGCTGGCCAAGGAGCGCCTGTCTGCAGAGACTGCAACCGGAGTGCCGGTGGATCTGCCCGGCTTCCGGTCCGACGTCCGGCTGACTCGCACCGAACTCGAGAATCTCATCGCGGCGCCACTGGCGGGTCTGCTCAGCGCCGTCGAAGAAACGTTGGACCGCAACAACATTCCACGCTCCAGCCTTTCCGCAGTAGCGACCGTCGGTGGCGGCGCCGGCATCCCGCAGATCACCCAGCGGCTCTCCGAGCAGTTCCGGGTTCCGGTCATCACCACCCCGCAGTCGCAGCTGAACGTCGCTGCGGGCGCGGCCTTGCTCGCCGACCGTGACCTGTCCGCCGACGCTCCGACCGGGATGGGGTTGGCCGCAGACGCTCCGACGGGTATCGCACCCGCGGCGTGGGCGGCCGGCGCCGCGGGGCTGGCAGCGGGCGAGTCCGCTGCCGACGGCGCCCCGTCTGCGACGTACCGCGCGTTGGCGTGGTCCGACGACGATGGCCCTGCGGCTGAGCCGGTGCCGTACACCGGCGAGGACTACAGCTCCGACGTCTACACCCGGCCGACGGACGCGCGGCCACCGGTGGCCTTCACGCCAGGCGAAGAACAGGTTTACGCGGCCGAGCCTGCGCCCCTGCCCTGGTACAAACGCCCATCCCTACTGTTCGGGGCTGCCGCGGTGGCAGCGCTGCTCGCGGTCGGCGGCCTGGCCATCACGCTGACGGGCAACAACGGCGTCCTCGGTCCGGTCACCGAGACGAGCACGACCTTCTCCGTCGGCCCGTCGCAGGAGCAGTCGACATCCGTTGCGCCAGAAACGGTCACCATTACCGGGTCCAACGGCGAGCCGACGACGACCGTCGTCACACCGCCACCACCGCCACCCTCGTCGACCACCACCACGGCAACCACATCGCCGACGACCACGAGCTCGACAACCACGACGACGACCACAACCACCGCGACGACAACCACGACCCCAACCACCACAACGACGACGTCATCGCTGGCGCCGAAACCGCAACCCCCTCCACAGCCGCAGGCTGAACAGCCCGCTGGCGGGGGATGACGGCGGAGCGGCAATGATGGCCGGACTCGAGCCAGAAGCACTCGCCGATATACCGCCGCCTGCGCGCGAGGCCATCTCGGCGCTGACCGCCGCACCGACCGAGCCGGTCAAGTTCATGGTCTCGGGCGGAATCGGCACCGGTAAGAGCTCGGTGCTCGCGACGGTACGGACCGCGTTGCGGTCGGCCGACGTGCCGGTGATGACCAGAGCGCCGCGGGCCGACGACGATCCCAACGCGGCCATCGTGATCGACGACGCGCATCTGCTGGCAGACGCGGAGCTCGACCAGCTCGCCGAGCGGGTTTCGGATCGAGGATCGACGGTGGTTGTTGCGGCCGAACCGCTCGCCCAGCAGCCCGCCCTGAGGGCGCTGGCCACCGCGCTCGAGCGGGAGAACCCGGTGATATCGCTCGGCTCGCTGACCCCACCCGATGTCTCGGAGGCGGCCGCGCTGGCGATGGGCGCTGCGCCGTCGACGGAAGTCGTTCGGGCCCTTATGGTCTCGACCGCGGGCCTGCCGTTCTTGTTGCGTCCCGCACTGGCGGCTGCGGCCTCGCCCAACGGCGAGTCGGCCGCGAACGGCGTTCTGCAGGCGGCGAAGTTCGCACTGATCGAACGACTGCGCCGGGTCGAGGAGCCGGTGCTCGACACCCTGCTTGTGTCGTCGCTGAGCCCGGAACTCGGTCCCGACGACGTCGCCGCCGCGCTGAAGCTCAGTTCCGAGGAGGCGCAACGGTTGGTGGACCGGGCCCGCGCCAGCGGACTCATCGAGCCGTCACACAGCCAGGCGTTTCTGAGCTCTGTCCATCTTGGCATCGCTGCCATCATCGGCGCCGCACGGCATCACGACATCGAGATCGCGCTGCTCTCCTCTCAGATCGAATTGACTACGCTGTCTTCGGATCTCGCGTTGAGGATGGCCGACCATGGCCTGCGCGACGACCGACTCGCCAATGCTCTCGCCGACCTGGCTTCCCAGCACCGAAGCCAACCTGCCATCGCGGCACGGCTCTATCGTGCCGCCGCGGAAGCGGGGGCGACCGCAGTCAGCGCCCGGCTTGCCGACGCGCTGGCGTTGACGGGTGACTGCACGACCGCCGGCCGGCTGACCGACGAGCTCCTGGCGTCCGATGACGCGGCAGAGCGCGCGGCCGCGGTCCGGATCGCCGCAAGCATCGCCATCCACGACGGCAGTGCCGCGCAGGCTGCGGACCTGTTCCGCTGGCTGGGCCCTTACCCGGATGCGTTCGTCAGCGCTGCCAATGCCGTCGTGTCGATCGCGGCGGGCGACGCCCGGGCGGGCCGCTCGGCGCTCAGTACCGAAACTGCCGGTCCGCCAACGACAACCGCGCGGGCGGCACACAGCCTGGCCGAGGGGCTGTTGCTCTCGCTGGACCAGCCTTTCCCGGTCGCCGTTGCCCGGCTCGGGCAGGCCATCACCTCCGAACAGCACCAACCCGGCGTCGCCCCGGACACCCCGGCCGCGCTCGTCACACTGGTCGCCCTGCACGGCGGTGATCCGGTGCGGGCCCGCAGCGTCATCGGCCGGGCGGTGCGTGCCGGCGGCGAGGACGACGCCTTCTCGGCTCATCGGCACCGGCTGCTGCTGGGCTGGGTGCGGATGCAGGACGGACAGTTCAATACCGCGATCGCCGACGCCGCTTCGGTCAAAGACGCGCCCCTGCACCGCCGCGATGCACTATGGGCGGCCGCACTGAACACGGCGATCGCTCGCCGCAATGGTGACGGCGGAGCGGTGCAGAAGCACTGGTTGGCCGCGATGGAGGTGCTCGCCGAGTACTCCGTGGACCTGTTCTCGCTGCTGCCCCTCGGTGAGTTGTGGGTCGCAGCGGCCCGATTGCGTCAGGTCGACCGGCTGCAGCACACGCTTGACGAGGCCTTCGCCCTGCTGACATCGCTTGGCGATCCGGTGCTGTGGTCGGTGCCGCTGCACTGGGCCGGCGTGCACGCGGGGATTCTGGCGAACTCGCCGGAAGCGGTCGCTCCGCACGGCCACGCCCTGACGGCCGCAGCGAGCCACAGTGCCTTCGCGAAGGCGCTGTCGGGAGCGGGCCGGACGTGGCTTCGGGTACTGGCCAACCACGTCGACACCGACGAGGTCACCGCCGCCGCACGCTCGCTGTCGCAGTTCGGGCTCACCTGGGACGCCACCCGGTTGGCCGGCCAGGCCGCGCTGCAGACTCCCGACGGCCGGGTGTCGGGCGCGATGCTGCAGCTCGCGCGGGATCTCAAGCTGACGACCGCCGTCGACGAGGGACCCGGCGTCGAGTCGGCGCCTGCCACTTCAGCGCCCACCGGCTCGGCGCGACAGCAGTCGTCGCGGCTGTCGGACCGCGAACGCGAGGTCGCCGAACTGCTTCTGTTGGGCATGCCGTACCGCGACATCGGTAGTCAGCTGTTCATCTCGGCCAAGACCGTCGAGCACCATGTGGCACGGATCCGCCGCAGGCTCGGTGCCGAATCCCGCTCGGAGATGCTGTCGATGCTGCGGGCCATGTTGGCGACGCCCAGCTGACCACCCCAAATCCCCTAACGCGGCCAAATCCCCTAACGGAGTTCCCCCTAGGTAGGCAGACCGGCACCGGGTTGAGCACCGATCCGCAACGGTGCCCGCGCGGCCTAGGGTCGTGCCAACTCGTTCCTTATCAACCCGACGCAGAGGTATGAAATGTCGATTCCGCAGAACGGCAAGGCCAATTCGCTTGGCCTGGCCGTTGGCGCCACGAACCTTGCCGGCACCGGTGATGGTCAACGACCTGTCATCCGCGCGGCGGCGGTAACGCTGGATCGCGGGCTGACGCTCACCGGGTTCGTCGACCGCGTCGGCGATCCCATTCCGATGGTCGCCCAGGACGGTTCGCAGCACCGACCGGAGAACCTGCTGGCCGACGCGCTCGACCGCCTGGCCCGGAGTGCCGCCAACAGCGCACCGGTGTCGGAGGTCGCGGTTGCGGTGCCCGCACACTGGCGCGCACCCGTCGTCGACGCGCTGCGCGAGGCGCTGCGGAGCACGCCGGGACTGAGCCGGTCGCCGCTGATGTCCGATGCGACTGCCGCGGTGGCGGCTCTGCGTGCGAATCCGGGCCTGCCGTCGGCGGGCGTCATCGCCCTGTGCGACTTCGGCGGAAGTGGCACCAGCATCACGCTTGTCGATGCGGCGGCGAACGACGCGCCCATCGGCGACACGGTTCGGGTACCCGACTTCTCGGGCGATCACATCGACCAAGCGATCCTGACCAAGGTCGTCGCCGGGATCTTCGAAGCCTCCGGTGCGGATCCGTCGGGGACCGCGATGGTCGGCTCGCTCTCACGCCTGCGTGACGAGTGCAGGCGCGCCAAGGAGCGGTTGTCCGACGAGACGGCCACGGCCATCGTGGTCGACCTGCCCGGACTGGAGACCAATGTCCGGATGACGCGGATGGAGCTCGACGACCTGATCGCCGCACCGCTGGACGAATTCGTGGCTGTTCTGGCCGAGACGCTGGAGCGCAGTCGCGTTCCGCTGGCCAGCGTTTCGGCCGTCGCAACGGTCGGCGGCGGCGCCCGCGTCCCGCTGATCACGCAGCGGCTCTCCGAGCAGCTGCGCGCCACGGTGGTCACCACGGCACATCCGCAGCTCACCGCCGCGGAGGGGGTCGCACTCATCGCCGACCGCAGCCAGATCGTGGAGACGGCTACCGCCCTCGCCCCAGCCGCTCCTCTCACCTCTACTGTCGCGGCCGCGGCATTCGGGGCCGCGGCGGCTTCATCGGCGGTCGGGGCGCTGGCATGGTCGGAGGTCGAGGACGGACCCGAGGACCTCATCGAGCTCGACTCGTATTTCGACGACGACTACGCGCCACGGCCGGCCGAGAGCCGACCCGACGTGCAATTCACCGAGCACGAGTGGGAGGACGAGGCGCCTGCGCGTCGACGCGTGCCGGTGCTGTTGTTCGGGGCGGGGGCGGCTGCCGCTGTGATCGCCGCGGTGGTGTTCGGCCTGACGGCGCTCACACACGACACCTCAACGGTCCCCGCCGGCACGTCATCGAGCATCGCGCCGGCACCGGCACCCGTTGCCGCGGAGTTGCCACCTCCCGGGGCGGAGGCTCCGGCTCAGGCTCCTGCTCCCGCTCCTGAGGTCGCCACCGTGGCGTCCCAACCGCAGCCCCAGGTCGCTCCGCAACAACCGGCGGCAGTCCAGCCCGCGCCGCAGGAGGCCGCCCCGGCCCCCGAGGCCCCAGCACCTGCCCCGGCCCCGGCCCCTGAGGCCCCAGCACCTGCGCCGGCACCCGAGAACCCCGCGCCCCCGCCAAGTTGGACGCCACCGTGGAATCCTCCGTGGAGGCCGCCTGCCAATTCCGGCACGGGCACTTCCCCGATCGACCCAGGCACCGGCGGCAGTGGCACCGGGACGAGTAGTGGCAGCGGCGGTACAGGTACAGGTACAGGAACAGGAACGGGAACCGGGACCGGCACAGGAACAGGTACCGGCACCGGTTCGAGTACGGGAGCGGGCACCGGCGACGGCGGTGGAGCAAAGACTCCCGCACACCCTGGTCTCGTCGCGCCAATACTCGACCCCATCCTGGCTCCCCAGCCCTAGGTAAGGGCAGCCTGTGTAGCGGGCTTTCCCGCCGAGATGCAACTATGAGCTGGCATCGAGCATAAGTTACCGTCCAGTAACTTAACTTAAGTTACTGTTGAGTAACTTAGACACCGGGAGGCACGCGGGTGGACACCCATACGCTGATCAGACTCGTCGTCGGACTCGGCATGACCGCGATTGTGCTGTTCTTCGCCGCTCGCCGTGTGCTCTGGCTGACGAGCCTGATCCGGTCCGGCCAGAAAACCAGCGACGAGCGCGGCCGCAAAGACGACCTCGGCACCCGCATCGCCACTCAGATCAAGGAAGTCTTCGGGCAAACCCGGCTACTGAAATGGTCGATCCCCGGCCTGGCCCACTTCTTCACGATGTGGGGCTTCTTCATCCTCGCCACTGTTTACCTCGAGGCGTACGGCCTGCTGTTCGTGCACAATTTCCACATCCCGCTCGTCGGCCGCTGGGATGCGCTGGGCTTCCTGCAGGACTTCATCGCGCTGTCTGTGCTGGCGGGCATCACGACCTTCGCGATCATCCGGCTGCGGACCGGGCCGAAAGAGCATGGCCGCGAGTCCCGCTTCTACGGCTCACACACCGGCGGCGCCTGGCTGATCCTGTTCATGATCTTCAACGTCATCTGGACGTATGCACTCGTCCGTGGCTCGGCGGTGAACACCGGCACCCTGCCCTACGGCAACGGCGCGTTCTTCTCGCAGTTCATGGGTCGGGTCCTGCACCCACTCGGCCTTACCGCCAACGAGTGGATCGAAACCGTCGCGCTGCTGCTGCACATCGGCGTGATGCTGGTCTTCCTGCTGATCGTGCTGCACTCCAAGCACCTGCACATCGGGCTGGCGCCGCTCAACGTCACGTTCAAGCGACTGCCCAACGCCCTCGGGCCACTTCTTCCCGTGGAGTTCAAGGGGCAGCCGGTCGACTTCGAGGATCCTGCCGAGGACGCGGTGCTCGGCCGCGGCAAGATCGAGGACTTCACCTGGAAGGGCTATCTCGACTTCACCACCTGCACCGAGTGTGGGCGGTGCCAGTCGCAGTGCCCGGCCTGGAACACCGGAAAACCGTTGTCTCCCAAGCTCGTCATCATGAACCTGCGCGACCACATGTTCGCCAAGGCGCCATACATCCTCGGCGACAAAGAGATTCCGGACGGGGAGTCCGCCGGCAAAGAGCTCGAGTCGGCAGAGGGCGGGTTCATCGAGACCAAGCACGACGAGGAGCACGCGGTCCCGGAGTCCGGCTTCGAACGAGTCATGGGTTCCGGCCCGGCGCAGGCCACCCGCCCGCTCGTCGGGACCGCCGAGCAACTCGGCGTGATCGACCCGGACGTGCTGTGGTCCTGCACCACCTGCGGTGCGTGCGTCGAACAGTGCCCGGTGGACATCGAGCACATCGACCACATCGTCGACATGCGCCGCTACCAGGTGATGATGGAGTCCGAGTTCCCTTCCGAGCTCGGCGTGCTGTTCAAAAACCTTGAGAACAAGGGCAATCCATGGGGCCAGAACGCCAAGGACCGCACCAACTGGATCGACGAGGTCGACTTCGACGTGCCGGTCTTCGGCACGGACGTCGAGACCTTCGAGGGCTACGAGTACCTGTTCTGGGTGGGCTGCGCCGGCGCCTATGAAGACCGCGCCAAGAAGACCACGAAGGCCGTCGCCGAACTGCTCGCGATCGCCGGGGTGAAGTACCTGGTGCTCGGCGAGGGCGAAACCTGCAATGGCGACTCCGCCCGCCGCTCCGGTAACGAGTTCCTCTTCCAACAGCTTGCCGCGCAGAACGTCGAGACCCTCAACGGCCTGTTCGAAGGTGTCGAGCGAGTGGACCGCAAGGTCGTCGTCACCTGCCCGCACTGCTTCAACACACTGGGCCGCGAGTACCCGCAAGTGGGCGGCAACTACACCGTGCTGCACCACACGCAGCTGCTGAACCGGCTGATCCGGGACAAGAAGCTGGTGCCGGTCAAGCCGGTCGGCGGCGGCGAAGAAGTCACCTACCACGACCCGTGCTACCTGGGCAGGCACAACAAGGTCTACGAGGCGCCGCGCGAGCTGATCGAAGCCTCGCGCGCGAAACTGACCGAGATGCCGCGCCACGCCGACCGCGGATTGTGCTGCGGTGCAGGCGGTGCCCGCATGTGGATGGAAGAGCACATCGGCAAGCGCGTCAACCACGAACGCGTCGAGGAGGCGCTCGACACCGGTGCATCGACGATCGCCACCGGCTGTCCGTTCTGCCGCGTGATGATGACCGACGGCGTCGACGACCGCGCCGAGGCCATGGGCAAGGAGAAGGCCGCTGTTCTCGACGTCGCGCAGCTGCTGCTCGGCTCGCTCGACACGAGCTCGGTGACACTGCCTGAAAAGGGTGCAGCCGCAAAGGAAGCCGAAGAGCGCACGGCCAAGGTCGAGGCGTCCACCGCGACGGTCGAGGAGGCTGCGCCCGCGGAGGCCAAGGAGGAGCCGAAGGCCGCCAGTGCGCCGGCAGCCGAGAAGCCCGCGGCGGCGGCACCCGTCAGGGGACTCGGCATGGCGGGCGGCGCGAAGCGTCCCGGCGCCAAGAAAGCGGCGGCAGCGTCGGCCGAGACCGCCGAAAGCGAAGTCACGGAAGAAAAGGAAACGGCCCCGGCGCCGGCTGCCAAGGGACTCGGTCTCGCCGCAGGCGCCAAGCGGCCCGGCGCCAAGAAGACGGCCGCAGCCCCGGCCGAGACTGCAGAAGCCAAGACAGCAGCGCCCGCAGAGGCCGCCACTGAGACATCGGCCAAACCCGAACCCGAGGTCAAGGGCCTCGGCCTGGCGGCAGGCGCCAAGCGGCCCGGCGCCAAGAAGGCGGCCGCCGCACCCGCGGCACCCTCCTCCGAGGCGAAGACCGAAGCGCCCGCCGAACCCAAGACGGAAACGCCTGCAGAGGCGCTCACCAAGCCCGAGCCCGAGGTCAAGGGACTCGGCATCGCCGCGGGCGCTCGCAGGCCCGGTGCCAAGAAGGCACCGGCCCAACCTGTGGCCAAACCCGAAGCGCCACAGCCGGACCCGGAAACTGACGGCGAATCCGCCGCTGCGCCTGAGCCTTCCGGTGAAGGCAACGGCGAGCAGCCCCAGAAGGCCGAGGCGCCGGTGAAGGGCCTCGGCATCGCGAAGGGCGCACGCCCACCGGGCAAGCGCTGACTTGGCTGAACATCACAGCCCGGTATCGATCGGCCAATTCAATTTGCCATCAATGAGACGATGGTGGACGTGACTACCCATCCGGTGCCGTGGAATGCGACGGGCCACCACCCGCGGCAGCGCACGTTCACCCAGTCGTCGAAGCTGCAGGACGTCCTGTACGAGATCCGCGGCCCGGTGCACGAACATGCGGCCAGGCTCGAGGCCGAGGGCCACCGCATCCTGAAGCTGAACATCGGCAATCCCGCGCCTTTCGGATTCGAGGCGCCCGACGTGATCATGCGCGACATGATCCAGGCACTGCCGTACGCGCAGGGCTACTCGGATTCCAAGGGCATCCAAGCCGCCCGCCGGGCCGTCTTCACTCGCTATGAACTGGTCGACGGCTTTCCCCGGTTCGACGTCGACGACGTGTACCTCGGCAACGGCGCCTCCGAACTCATCCAGATGACACTGCAGGCGCTGCTGGACAACGGCGACCAGGTGTTGATCCCCGCACCGGACTACCCGCTCTGGACCGCCTGCACCTCGCTGGCCGGCGGCACCCCGGTCCACTACCTGTGCGACGAGACGCAGGGCTGGATGCCCGACATCGCCGACATGGAGTCGAAGATCACCGACCGCACCAAGGCGATTGTGGTGATCAACCCGAACAACCCCACCGGTGCGGTGTACAGCCGCGAAGTGCTCACTCAGATGGCCGATCTCGCGCGCAAGCACCAGCTGCTGCTGTTGTCCGACGAGATCTACGACAAGATCCTCTACGACGATGCGAAGCACATCGCGACCGCATCGGTGGCACCCGACGTGCTGACGCTGACCTTCAACGGGTTGTCGAAGGCTTACCGGGTCGCGGGCTACCGCTCCGGCTGGCTGGTGATCACCGGTCCCAAGGAACACGCCGAGAGTTTTATCGAGGGCATCAGCCTGCTGGCGAATATGCGGCTGTGCCCGAATGTGCCCGCACAGCACGCCATCCAGGTCGCCCTCGGCGGGCACCAGAGCATCGAGGACCTGGTGCTGCCGGGTGGTCGCCTGCTCGAGCAACGCGATGTCGCCTGGTCCAAGCTCAACGAGATCCCCGGGGTGTCGTGTGTGAAACCCGACGGCGCGCTGTACGTGTTCCCGCGGCTCGACCCCGAGGTGTACGACATCGCCGACGACGAACAGCTCGTCTTGGACCTGCTGCTGCAGGAGAAGATCCTCGTCACCCAGGGCACCGGATTCAACTGGCCGACACCTGATCATCTGCGCATCGTCACGTTGCCCTGGGCCCGTGACCTCGCCAACGCCATCGAGAGGCTCGGCAACTTCCTCGCGAGCTACCGCCAGTAAGCTCGGCGCAAGGTACTGCCTCTACCCTGTTGCGCGTGACGCACTCCCACGCCCACTCGCACACCCTGCGCGGCCCATCCCCGCTGGGACCGCTGGCCGCCAAGATCGTCGTTGGCGTGTTGGTGGCCGTCGGCGTCGCGGTGGCGGTCGGCGCCGCCCTGCTGTGGCCGAGCCAGGAAAAGGCCGACATCCCGCTGCCCTTCCAGAACGCCGCAGGCGGTGCCGTGACCACCGAGGCCGGGCAGGTGGTGTCCAGCGGCAAGGCCGAGTGTGGCGGGCCCGAGGTTGGCGCGGTGCTGACGAAGTATGCGGCACCGACCCCGGCGCCGGACGCGACGTGCGTACACACGCTGGTGGCCATCGACTCCGGTCCGAACGCCGACGCGATGACGGTGCTGGAGTTCAGCAACGGACCCGGGCAACCCAATCTCGCCCCCGGTGACCACATCCGGATCAGCCGCCAGGTCGACCAGACGGGTGCGACGACGTATGCGTTCTTCGACTATGAGCGCACGTGGCCACTGGTCGCGCTCGCCGCGGCGTTCGCCGTCGTCATCGTCGCCGTCGCCCGGTGGCGCGGCCTGCGCGCGCTGGTCGGAATCGTGATCGCATTCCTGGTCCTTGTGGTGTTTCTGCTTCCCGCCCTGCGCGACGGTGCGCCGGCGATCCCGGTGGCGCTGGTGGCGTCCGCGGCCATCCTGTACGCGGTGATCTACCTGGCGCACGGAGTGAGCCTGCGCACCAGCGCGGCGCTGCTGGGAACGCTGGCCGCGCTGCTGCTCGCAGCCGTATTGTCCTGGGGAGCAATCGAACTCGCCCACCTCACCGGTCTGTCCGAGGATCAGAACAACGAGATCGCCGCATACATGGGCCAGGTATCGATCACCGGGCTGTTACTGGCCGGCTTCATCATCGGCTCGCTGGGCGTGCTCAACGACGTCACCGTGACTCAGGCGTCGACGGTGTTCGAGTTGGCCGAGGTGAGCGACGGCAGTTCGCGGCGTGCGATCTTCCTCGGCGCGATGCGCGTGGGCCGCGACCACATCGCCAGCACCGTGTACACGCTGGTGCTGGCCTACGCCGGCAGCGCGCTGCCGCTGCTGCTGTTGTTCAGCGTGGCGAACCGGTCGCTCGGCGACGTGCTGACCAGTGAAAGTGTCGCGATCGAAATCGCCCGCTCCGCCGTCGGCGGCATAGCGCTCGCGCTGTCGGTACCCCTGACTACGGCCATCGCGGCCGTGCTGGCCACGCCGGGCAAACCTACTGTTCCAGCAGCTCCAACAGGTAGGCGCCGTATCCGGACTTGAGCAGCGTATGCGCGCGGTCGGCGAGCTGGTCGTCGTCGATGAAGCCGACGCGCCACGCCACTTCCTCGGGCGCGCTGATCTTGAGGCCCTGCCTGCGCTCGATCGTTCGCACGTAGTCGCTGGCGTCCAGAAGCGAGTCGAAGGTCCCGGTGTCCAGCCACGCGGTGCCGCGATCGAGCACCTCGACCGACAGCCGCCCCTGGTTCAGGTAAACCTGGTTGACCTCGGTGATCTCGTATTCGCCGCGGGCGGACTTCTTCAGTGACCTGGCAATCTCGACGACGTCGTTGTCGTAGAAGTACAGGCCGGGCACCGCGTAGTGCGACTTGGGGGCGGCCGGCTTCTCCTCGATCGACAGCGCGGTGCCATCGGCGGCGAACTCGACGACGCCGTACGCCGACGGGTCGGCGACCCGATAGGCGAAAATCGCTCCGCCGCTGATGTTTTGGAATCGGCTCAAGCTGGTGCCAAGGCCCGGGCCGTAAAAGACGTTGTCGCCCAACACCAATGCGACGGAATCCGCGCCGATATGGTCGGCGCCGATGACGAAACCCTGGGCCAGGCCATCGGGTTGGTCCTGAACCGCGTACGTCAGGTTGATGCCGAATACCGAGCCGTCGCCTAGCAGTCGGCGGAAGTACGGTGCGTCACCGGCGGTAGTGATCACCTGGATGTCGCGGATCCCGGCCAAGATCAAGGTAGACAGTGGGTAGTAGATCAGCGGCTTGTCATAGACGGGCAGCAGCTGCTTGCTCACACCCATCGTGATCGGATACAGACGCGTACCCGATCCGCCGGCGAGGATGATTCCCCGCATCAGCCCGCAAGGTCCTCTTCGGTCAGCTCGGTGGCTGCCAGTGCGGACGAGAGGTCGGCGTGCCGGAACACCGAGGTGACGTGATCGCGCACCACCCGAAACGCCACCGCATCGCCGTCCTGTTCTTCGGCGACCACTACACCGTCTCGGACATACATTCGCCCTGGGTCGGCAGCGGTGACGCCCAACGAACTCGCCCACTCGCGTAAGGCCTCATGACCCTGGCCCGCCCCGTTCGCATCGCCGAACTCGATGTCGTCGCTGGACACCTGCAGCAGCGTGTCGAAGTCCCCCGCGTTCAGCGCGTCATGCCAGGCGAGGACGGTCGCGATCTCCGAAGTCGTCATGGTCGAAACGTACGCCACTCAGAATGGGGTGCGCGTCAGCCACCCGTCCCAGACGGCGGTGTCGCCGAAGACCTCGATACCGCCGTCGGACACCGCCTGGCGGCGCACGACGGCCAACAGCAGATCCTGTGCGCTCCCACGCAACGCCGCGTCGCCCTTGCCATGGTCGTGCGACCAGGCGATCCCGTCGGCGCCGCCGATGATCGTCCACTCCCCCGCGGCTCCAAGGCCCTCGTCGGTGGCGTGCAGATGCAGCGTCGTGCCGGGGTCCAGCGGTGAGGATTCGCCCTGGCCCTCGATGGCGACGCGCTCCAGCCACTCGTCGATGCCGTCGGCGGCCAGGTCGGGCGTCAGCCGGTAGTCGGTACCCAGCGCCAGGGCGGCGTCGGCGCGGTGCACGGTCGCTTCGTGCAGGCGGCGGCGGATCCACCACTGGGCGGGCCGAGGACCGATGAATGTCCACACCGGGGTGTCGGCCCCGACGGCGTCCACCGAGTCGAGGATCAACCGGGCACCGCCGTTGAGCCAGTCGATCGCGGCGTTCGCGTCGTCAGGCGGCTTTCCCTCGCGCACCTCACGCGGGTCGAGCGCCTCGTCGCGCCGATCGGCGACGATCTGCGCGGCCCACCTGTTTCCCCGCCCGACGTGGCGGAACAGCTGCTTGATGCTCCAGCCGGGACACGTCGGAACAGGGGCGTCCGGATCGGCGGTGCGAATCAACTCGCCGAATGCTCCGACTTCGGCGACGAGAGCGGCGCGGACATCCACGTCACCAACCTAACTCAATAGTCGACGCGGAACCCTCCGATGAAATGGATGGTGTTGCCGTCCGGATCGGTGACGGTGCATGTCCGCACGCCCTTGTTCGCATCGATGATCTCCTCGGAATCGATACCGCGGCCGTTGACTTCGGTGAGGTGACGATCCAGGTCGTCGACGGCGAAGTTGAGCGTCCCGAGCCGTAACGACCGGGCTACGCGTGTGAACTCATCGCGGGATCGCGCGCGAGCGAAACCGGAAGCGACGACCAGCCGCGCAGCACCCTGGTGTCGCGGCGGCTGCCTGCGCCGGCCAGCCGCGCATCGGGGAAGCGCTCGAAGAACGTCCGCAGCCCGACTTCGCCCTCGGCGCGTGCCAGCGCCGCCCCGAGGCAGAAGTGCCTCCCTCCGGAGAAGGACAGATGCCTGCCCGCATTGTCGCGTTCGATGTCGAACCGATGCGGGTCGGTGAAAACCTTCGGGTCGCGGTTGACCCCGGCCAAGTGGATGATCACCAGCTCGTCCTGACGCACACGGGTGCCCGCCACGTCGACGTCCTTGCACGCGACTCGCGCACTCAACTGCACCGGCGACTCGAGGCGCAGAATCTCCTCGACCGCGTTGGGCCACAGCTCCGGGCGGGCGGCGAGCGTGTCGAGATGCTCTGGCGCATCGAGAAGCATGCGAATCCCGTTGCCCAGCAGATTCACCGTGGTTTCGAACCCGGCGGCGAGCACCAGACCCGCGAGCGCCTGCAGCTCATCGTTGTTCAGCTGCGGGCCCTCGTCGGAGGCCTTGATGATCTGGCTCATCAGATCCTCGCCCGGATTGCGGCGCAACTCTTGCAGGTGACCGGACAGCCAGCTGTTGAAGCCCACGATGCCCTCATGCACCTGCTTGTACTGCTGCCATGACAGTCCGATGTCGAGGCTGGGCGCGCCCAGCTCACCGAAGTGCAGGATGCGTGGGCGATCCTCGTCGGGCACACCGAGCACGTCGCCGATCACCGAGACCGGAAGCTGCGAGCAGTAGCGGTCGACGACGTCGACGACGTCGCTCTCGCCTTCGAGTTCGTCGAGCAGCGCGGCCGCGGTCAGCTCGACCCGTTCCCTTAGCGTCGCAACGGCTCTGGGCGTGAAGACCGAAGACACCAGCTTGCGGTAGCGGGTGTGCTCGGGCGGCTCGACGGATAGCAGCGACGGCGCGCGCAGCGGGTGCAGAAGGCCCGTTTCGGTCTTCTCGACGATCCACGGCAGCGGCTTGGGCAGGTTGCCTCCGAGGGAGCTGACCCGGAAGTCGTCGGACCGCAGCAGTTCATGGGCCACGCCGTGGTCGAACGTCATCAACACCGCACGGCAGCGGATCACCGGGCCCCTGGCGCGCTGCTGGTCGGCGAAGGCGGCCGGGTTCTCCCGCACCTCGGGATCGGCGATCAGTCGCGCCTGAGGATCGCCGCGGCGAGCGCCGAGCTTCGCGAGGCCGCGGATCACGCCGTGCAGGGCGAACCAGCGAATTTGTTGCCTCATGACGCCGAGCTTACGACCGCCGGCGTTGTTATACAAGCGTCAAACAGTGCCGCTCTTGCCGAGCGCGTAGACCCGCCAGCCCGCTCCGGACCACTTCGCCGAGTTTAGGCAATTACGGCCGTCCACAACGACTTTGGCGCGCACCGTGTCGGCCAGTTCGTTCGGGTCGAGCTCGACGAACTCGCGCCACTCGGTCAGCACCAGCACCGCGTCAGCGCGTTCGCACGCCTCGACCACCGATGTGGAGTAGTTCAGCGTCGGGAAAAGTCGCTGGCTGTTCTCCATCGCCTTGGGGTCGTAGACGTTCACTGTCGCGCCGTTGAGCTGCAGCATGCCCGCCACATTCAGTGCGGGTGAGTCGCGCACGTCGTCGGACTCTGGCTTGAAGGCCGCGCCCAGCACCGCGACGTTGGCACCGAGCAGCGAACCGCACGCCTTCGTCGCCAGTTCGACCATGCGGGTGCGACGGCGCATGTTGATGCTGTCCACCTCGCGCAGGAACGTCAGCGCGTGGTTCGCGCCGAGCTCGCCTGCGCGGGCCATGAACGCGCGGATGTCCTTGGGCAGACAACCACCGCCGAATCCGAGTCCCGCGTTGAGGAATCGCCTGCCGATGCGCGGGTCGTACCCGAGTGCGTCGGCGAGCAACGTGACGTCGGCGTCGACGGCCTCGCACACCTCAGAGATAGCGTTGATGAATGAAATCTTCGTCGCGAGAAAGGCATTCGCCGAGACTTTCACCAACTCCGCGGTCTGCAGATCGGTCAGCAGGAACGGCACCCCCTCGTCGAGCAGCGGGGCGTACAGCTCACGGACAGCGGCCTCGGCGTGCACCGAGTCCTTCTGCACACCGAGCACGAGACGGTCGGGGTGCAGGGTGTCGTGAACGGCGAAGCCCTCCCGGAGAAACTCGGGGTTCCAAGCGATCTCGACGTCGACACCGTCCGCGGCCAGGCCACGCGCCCGCGCCGCGAGCTCGGCGGCGGTGCCAACCGGCACGGTCGACTTGCCGACGATCACCGCCGAGCGGTGCAGCCGGGGAACCAACGTGTCGATGACGGCGTGCACGTGACGCAGATCGGCGCCGTATTCGCCCTTCTTCTGCGGTGTTCCGACGCCGAGGAAGTGCACATCGGCGAAGTCGGCGGCAGCATCGTAGTCGGTCGTGAAGTGCAAGCGACCGGCAGTAAGATTGTCGCTCAACATCTTTCGTAGACCCGGTTCATAGAACGGTATGTCGCCTGCCGCCAATTTCGCGACCTTACCGGGATCGATGTCGACGCCGAGAACTTCGTGTCCCAATTCGGCCATACCGGCGGCATGCGTCGCGCCGAGATAGCCCGTGCCAAAGACGGTGCATCGCATACTCCCTCAATACGGGGCTGCGATGAGCTAACTGCTAAGCGACACTTAGCGGGAAGCCAACGGAAGATGTCTGGCTAGTGGCCGCCGGTGCAGAACGTCAGGATGCAGATGCTCGGGCCGCCATGCGAACCGGAGCCTCCGCGGCCAAAGTCACCCGATCGCGGGCCATTACCGGAGCCCGGATATCCCCCAGAGCCAGAACCCGGGTAGGGGTACTGCGGCTGGTCTGGTGCGTCGGGGATCTGCTGCGATGGCTGCCACGGTGGATTATTCCGCGGCGCCTCCCACGGCGGCTGCCACACCGGCAGTCTCGGCGGCTGCCACACCGGCTGCGGCGGGTAATAGGCCGGCGGGTTGTAGATCGGCGGAGCAAGTACAGGAGGGAGCACCGGCGGGGCCACGGGCGGCGGCGCCGGGGCCTCCGGAACAGGCGCGGGAGCGGGCGCGGCGGGTACCGGCGCCGGCTTCTCGACGAACACCGTCCGTGGTTGCGCTGGGGCCTGCTGCACCACCGGCACGGGCGCCTGGATAGTTTCCGGCGGTGGCGCAGGAGCGGGCGCGGGCGGTGCGACGGGCGCGAGTTGCTGAGCTGGTTCCGGTGCAGGCGCGGCCTGGCTCGGAACGACAGGCGTCTCGCCGGGGCTGGGCCGTTGGTCGACCGTCGGGCGGATGCTGACCGCCAGCGAAATCACCAGGGCGACAACGCCGACAACGAAGATCGATGTGAGCGCGCTGCCCACGAGCAGGAACGGCTTGCGGGACTCTTCGCCGTAGAACGGCTCGGGTCCGGGCGCCTCGAGCTCGTCGGAATAGGCGAGCGCCTCGGAGTACGCGGCACGGGCACCGACGGGAGCAAGTTGCGTGGCCGCGTTGGCCAGCTCCGGATAGGCACTGCCGGCAGTGGTTCCATCAAGATCCTGTGAATAGGCGAGGCCGGCGGTGGACGCCTCCATCTCCGGCGCGTGCGCCGACGCGAGCGCGGCGCCGCGGGCCAGGGCAAGCTCGGGCTCGTCCGGCGCGCTGACCGGAAGGGCGACCAGATTCTCCAGGTGGGCCTTCACGGCGCTTGCGTCGACGCCGGAGCCGACGATGAAGAGTCCCTCCGGCTGCGATTCCGCGGACTCCACCGCCGCGGCCATCTCGGCGAATACCGCCATCGCGTCGGAGTCGTGCAGATCGCGGCTGAGCACCTTGACCACCGAACCGTCGTCGGTCTGCACGACCGACATCGTGGCGGTGTCCTTCTCGATGAAGAGCAGCGCCGTGGTGTCGTAACCGATCGCCAGGCCGACGGCCTGCGCGAGCGCCGCGGCGGCGTGTGTCGCGGACACCAGCATGACGTCCTCGATACCGCGGGCCGCGAGAATGTCGCGCAATGCGGCCGCGTCGGACAGGTGCGTCCACGTCACGCCGATCGACTTCAGGTGGTGGCCGCTCGCGGCGGCGCTCTCCTGCGTGCCCAGCACTGCTGCGGCGACTTGTTCGGCTGCATTCGAAGTTGCTGAACCGTCGGTGGCGTCGATGTCGAAGACATCGTGGTCGACGGTGACACCGTCGGCCTTTTCCCCCTCGACCAGCACCATGCGGACCGTCGTAGGTGTCATCGACACACCTAGTACGATGTCCACTGTCCCTCCAAAAGTGTTTGCTACGTTATCTAGGTTTTCGTTGTGCACTCGTTCCGCGCGAGCCGACAACTAGATACTTCATCGCCACTGCCAGGTCGGGCGTTACACGCAACCGCGTTTGCTGATGGCGGTGAAGTTCCGGCCGGATCGCGGCGGCACAATTGCTCGCCGACACCGGTACATAAACCCTACCCGCGTTATCGGAAACGGAAATGCCGCGGTTCAATTTCCCGCCAGAGCTTCATCTCGGTGAGACGCCCTGCCAGGGTGTCGACGTGTCCCGCCGCCGCCTCGCGCACATCGGCCTCCGCTGTCAACGGCTGGCCGTCGCGCTCGAACTCCACCAGGCCCTCACGGGCCGCCGTGAGCAGCACCTCGATCAGCGCATCCCGATCGTGAGTGCCGTCCAGAAGCGGCAGTAGGTGGCGGTCCGTCGCGGACAACGACACGGACTCGTGCCACGCGTCGTAGATGTACGGCTCGGCATCGCCGCGCACGAGCTCAGCCAGCCGCCGCGCCGGCTCGTCCAGCCGCGGCGGGGTCGTCGTCGGCTCCGGCACGACAGGGTCGAGCCGGAAACGGACCTGTCCCTGCACGATCAGGTATTCCAGGAGGTCATCGATCGCCACCTCCTGGTTGGCGGCGGCTTCGATACCGGCGGCAGACAGCCGCGCCCGCACCGCATCGACCAGCTCCTGGCGGGACAGCGTCCACGGCCAGCGGTTGGTGAGTGCCTCCAGGGCCACTTTGACGTCGGGAACCTGCGTGGTCAGGGTCTGGCCCTGCACTCCGAACTCCTGGGTCGAGTCGTCCAGCCGAACGTCCTCGCCCGCTGGCGGTACCCATGCCGCGAAGTGCAGGCGCTGGTACTGCTTGCGGTCCACCTGATAGCGAATCTCGGGTGCCCGTTCGGCATGAACCAGAAGGGACTGCCGGAATGTCCGGTTGACGACGAAATCGAGGTACTGCTCCAGCAGTACCTGACTGTGCCCGCACTCCTTGAGCAGCGGCTCGGCGACCTTTTCGCCGTAATTCGACGCGAACATGGTCTGCGGCGACGCGTCGGCGAGATAGACCAGACCGTGTGGTTGGCTCCGCGCCACCATCTCCAGGAGATAGCACGGCGAGTTGAAGGTCCCCAGCTCCTCGTGCAGCAGGTAGTAGTCCTTCGAGTTGCCCGCGGCCTTGTAATCGCCCAGCGCCTTGGCCAATACGCTGTCTGCCGGGGCGACCTCTTCCAGGAAATCGATCATGCCGCGCGCGTAGGAGACCTTTTCGGCCGGACTCGTCATGGCGCCGCCACGCAGCAACATTGCGTCGCGGATGATCTCCTTGGCCTTCCAGCCGGGATACACGTTATAGCTGAGGTATCCAACTCCCTTGGCAGCCAACAACGTTCGAAACGCAGAGAGAATCGCCTGCTGCACAGTGTCCGGAACCCAGCTGTAAACGCCATGGCAGACAATAAAATCGAATTGCCCCGGCGCCGCGAGATCCGTCTGCGCAATGTCGGCCTGAACGAGTTCCACATTCGTGAGACCGAGGGCCTGGATCCGTCGCCGCCCCTGGTCGATCTGGATCGGCGACAGGTCGATGCCGACCGCTCGGCCGTGCGGATGCCACGCAGCGAACGGAATCAGGTTGCCCCCAGCGGAACATCCGATTTCCAGCACCCGCGCCGTCGACACGTCAGGCACTTCCAACCCAAATAGATGAGCGATCGCCGCAAGATGCCCCGGCGCCGACTGGGGAAACGCATGAGACTCGTACGGCGCTGCGTCGTAGTCGGCGCGCAGTTGGTCGATCGCCTCATCCATTGGGCCCCTATGTGGATTTGATGAAGTTTTGATAGGAGCGCGACGGCGTCGGACCGCGCTGGCCCTGATACTTCGACCCAGCTTTCGCACTGCCGTAGGGATTTTCGGCCGGGCTCGTCAGACGCAACAAACAGAGCTGGCCGATTTTCATGCCGGGCCACAGCGTGATCGGCAGGTTCGCGACGTTGGACAGCTCGAGCGTGATGTGGCCGCTGAACCCCGGGTCGATGAAGCCGGCCGTCGAGTGGGTCAGTAGACCCAGCCGGCCCAGCGAGGACTTGCCCTCGAGTCGGCCCGCCAGGTTGTCGGGCAGCGTGCATCGCTCCAACGTCGAACCCAGCACGAACTCGCCGGGGTGCAGGACGAACGGCTCCCCCTCCTTGGGTTCGACCAGCGTGGTCAGATCGTCCTGCCGCACGGCCGGGTCGATGTGGGTGTAGCGGGTGTTGTTGAACACCCGGAACAGATTGTCGAGCCGGACGTCGACGCTCGACGGCTGGACCAGACCATCCTCAAACGGGTCGATCCCCAACCGGCCGGAGGTGAGTTCGGCCTTGATGTCGCGATCTGAGAGCAGCACGCGACGAGCGTATCGGCTACAAACATGGGTCTTCGCGATCACCTGCTCGATGTCACAGCTGGCGCTTAAGTCACCGCTAGCCGTTGCAGAGGCTGCGCAACCAAGATCGTTCGGATGAAAGCGACTTCGACACGACTGATGGCGTTGCTCGCTGTCGCAGTCGCGCTGACCCTGTTCACCTTCGTCATCGCAACCCAGTCAGAAACAACCAGACTCGGTCGAGCGTCCAGGCCTGCGATTCGAAAACGGGTGACGATGACGACGATGACGACACCGCGGCCTTGCTGCAGCAGGAGGAAGACGAGCAGCAGAATGAGGCGGCCCAACAACAGGCCCAGTTGGACGAGCAACTCGCGAGCCAGTGAGTTCCGCAACGAACGCTTGGCAGAGCCTCGAGGTTGGCCTGCGGACGGGTGTTAGTCTTCGTTCTCACCAGCACGGCTGGTCAGGCCGATGTAGTTCAATGGCAGAACATCAGCTTCCCAAGCTGAATACGCGGGTTCGATTCCCGTCATCGGCTCCGTATTACCGCAGTTCACAGCTATATCTGGGTTACACAAACCGACCTGGGCGGCCATTCTTGACCGTCCTTTGACCGTGGCGCAGCGAGAGACCCAGCCAACAATCGTTTGCTGGAGTATCGGAGCCGGCTGGACCTAAATCGCCAAATCACAGGGGCGTCTGCTCCGCCAGGCCTGAGCCCTGGAAAGCGCGGCGGAGGGCCCGGGCCAGGGAAGTCGAGAGCTCACCAGATCGGCGACGCCGTGATCCTCGATTGATGGTTCGTGTGTGGCGTCGCTCCCATGCCGACGTCGATCCGCTGCCACTTGGATCCCATCGCCGCCGCGATGATAGCGGCGATCCACGCGCTCACGATGTGCCGCGCCCGGCACTGATCCCGCGCCTCAGAGCGCGACCGCGCACCGTGTTTAGGGAGTCGTCAGTACGATTCGAGTATCTTCGACGGTTGGCACCCTTATTCAGGAGAGTCGAGGATGACCGAACTCACCGAAAGCACGCTGTCGCAATTACCGCCCAAGGTGGCGGCGCCGTCCTACGACCGCGACCGGCTCAAGCGGGGCATCGCGCATTTCGGGGTGGGCAATTTCCATCGCGCGCATCAGGCCTTCTATATCGACCGCTGTCTCGCCCTGCCCGGCCAGGAGGATTGGGGCATCGTCGGCATCGGCCTGTCCGGCGGCGAGCGGGGCCGGCAGAAGGCCGAGCAGTTCCGCGCGCAGGATTGCCTGTATTCGCTCACCATCGCGCCGCCGGAGGGCGAACCCGGCGTGCGTGTAATCGGCGCCCAGCTCGACTACCTGCTGGCGCCGGAGCAGCCGGACGAGGTGCTCGCTCTGTTGACCAGCCCGGACCTGCGCATCGTCACGCTGACCATCACCGAGGGCGGCTATCACGTCGATCCGCAATCGCACGCCTTCGTCACCGACCACCCCGACGTGGCCCATGACCTCGCCGGCAACGGCGTGCCGCGCACGGTGTTCGGCTTCGTCACCGAGGCCTTGGCGCGGCGACGCGCTTCCGGCATCAAGCCGTTCACCGTGGTGTCGTGCGACAACCTGCGACACAACGGCGAAGTCGCACGCACTGCCTTCGTCGGCTTCGCCGGCGGGCGCGACCCGGAACTCGGCGCCTGGATCGACGCCAACGTCGCCTTTCCCAACTCGCTGGTCGACCGCATCACGCCGTCGGTGTCTGCGGAAGACGCCGCGCGCCTCAACGCGGCCAGCGGCCTGGACGACCGCATCCCGCTGGTGGCCGAGGATTTCACCCAGTGGGTAATCGAGGGCCGCTTCACCGACGGCCGCCCGGCACTCGAAAAAGTGGGCGTGCAACTCAGCGACGAGGTGAAGCTGTGGGAGCAGGTGAAGGTGCGTGTGCTCAACGCCGGTCATCTCACGTTGGCTTACCCGGCTCTGCTCCTGGGCTACCGCGAGGTCGCTGAGGCGATGCGCGATCCCCAGGTGCCGGTGCTGCTGGACCGCTTCCTCGACAAGGTCGTGCTGCCGCTGCTCGACGCGCCGCAGGACGTGAACCTCGTCGACTACAAGAACACCGTGCTCGAACGCTTCTCCAACGAGGCGATGCACGACCAGTTGACGCGCATCGCCTCCGACAGCGCGTCCAAGTTGCCGGTGTATTTCACGACCACGCTCCAGGAGATGCTGGCGCGCGGCGTCGACCACCGCATTCCCGCCTTTACGCTTGCCACCTGGAGCCGCGTGGTGCAGGGCCAGGACGACGGCGGCAATACGTTTGAGGCGCCCGAGCCGCGCCTTGACGATGAAGCGCGTCGGCAACTGGCATCGGGCGATCCGGCCGAGGCGCTGCAGATCGAGCCGCTGCTAGCGAGCGGCGTCGCCCAGCATGAGGACTTCGTCGCCAGCTTCGAGGGCTACCGCCAGGCCCTGGCCGCGCACGGCGCGAGAGCGACGCTGCAGACGATACTGAACGCCACGGCAGGCTGACGCGACTCGGCGATGAACACGGTTCCCGGTCGCTTGTCCAGGTGCAGCGAATCGGTAGTTGGCCTCGAGGTGGGAACGCAACGTCTGTCAAGGGTTATCGAGGCCGATGGCGTCCGCGCAGTACCGCCAAAGGGATTGGCGGTCACGGTCGCTTTGCCGCGTGAACGGCAGGTAGTGCTCGGGACGGGGCCGCCGGTCGTGGAAAAACCGGCCGGTTGGCGGTGCCGGTGTGGTCGCGGCGAGCCACACCGCGGTATCGGCGCCTTCTTCGGGTGAGCGCAGCAGCGGGCCGGTGACGATGCGAAAGATCGGCAACGCGTCGGCCACCCCCGGTGTGTCGGCCCACCCGGGATGCATGCAATACACCGAGATGTGCTGCGCCGCCCAGCGTTCGGCGAGGATCGGAGTCAGGGCTACCTGCATCCGTTTCGTGCGCGCATAGGCGATGGCGCCGCGGTATCGGCCATTGCGGTATTCGGGGTCGGCGGCGGGCAGCGCCTGGGTGTACATCCCACCCGAGGACATGAAAATCAACCGCGGATCGGGTGAGTTGGCGAGCACCGGCAGCAGGAGCTCGGTCAACAGCACCGGACCCAAAACATGGGTGGCAAGGGTGATTTCGTGCCCCTCGCCGGTCTCTGTGCGGGTGGCCGGCAAAACCCCGGCATTGTGCACGAGCACGTCCAACCGGGACAGCCGGTCGGCTAAGTCAGCCGCGAAGGCACGAACGCCGGCGAGATCGGACACGTCGCAGACCTCGACCCGCACATCGGCGTCTGGCAGCGCGGCGCTGATTTCATCCCGTGCCCGTATGCCGCGCTCCTTGTCGCGGACGGTCAGCAGAACCGTCGCCCCCAGCCGGGTCAGGCCTGCGGCGATCGCCTGGCCGATGCCGCGGTTCGCGCCCGTGACCAGCGCCGTGCGGCCGCGCAGTGCGTGTGGTGCCGGGTCGATGTCCGCCCAGCCGGGTCGCCGCAGCCGATAGCCCACGCGGGTATAGCCGGGGACGACCGCGCGATCCAGCACCGTGTCCAGAAGAGACCTGCCGCCGTTGCGCACACCCATGCCAACCACTGTGCCTGATCGCATGCCCCGCGGTTTCGCCGGTAGCGTCGAGCGATGGGTTTGGTGTATTCAAGCGTGGTCGACGCGCTGCGCGACGAGGTGTTCGCCTGGCATGCCCGGCCCGGTGCGTTCCTGCGGCTCTCGCCGCCGTGGCAGCCGATGGGGGTAATCACCGAAGCTGACTCGCTGCAGAACGGGCGGGCGGAGCTCGCGCTGCCCGGGGGGCTTCGCTGGGTGGCCGAGCACCAGGCGGATGGCTACGATCCGCCGCGGCGTTTCGTCGACACGATCGGCGCAGCCGGACTGGCTTCGCTGCCAGCGCGGATTGCGATGCGCTGGCGGCATATCCACGAATTCGAAGATGCCGGCGACGACCGCACCCGGGTGATCGACCGGGTTGAGACACCGGTGCCCGCGCTGGCATTGCGCCCGATGTTCGCCTATCGGCACCGCCAGTTGGCCGATGACATCGCCGCGCACAAGCAGGCAGCCGAGCACGGGCTGCGGGCGGCAACGGTGGCGGTCACGGGATCTTCGGGCCTCGTCGGGTCGGCTTTGAGCGCTCTTCTCAGCGGGCGGACATCGGGTCATCCGGCTGGTGCGTCATGCCGCGACTGACGCGAACGAGCGGCAGTGGAAGCCGGCCGATCCCGATCCGGATCTGTTCGCCGGCGACGACGCGGTGGTCCACTTGGCGGGCGCCTCGATCGCGGGCCGGTTCACCAACGCGCATCGACGCGCGATCCGCGACAGTCGAATCGGTCCCACCCGCCGGTTAGCCGAACTCGTCGCGCGGATGCCCGATGGGCCGAGCCTGCTGATCTCCGCCTCTGCGATCGGCTACTACGGCTACGACCGCGGGGACGAGGTCCTGACCGAGGACAGCGATCGCGGTGAGGGGTTTCTCGCCGACGTGGTGGCCGAGTGGGAGGAGGCGACAGCGCCCGCCGGAGCGGGCCGGGGTGCGTGTCGTGCTGGTGCGCACCGGCATCGTGCAATCTCCTCGCGGCGGGACTCTTCGCCTACTGCGACCGCTGTTCAGCGCCGGCCTCGGCGGCCGGATCGGCGATGGCGGGCAGTGGCTGTCCTGGATCGGGATCGACGACCTCGTCGACACCTACTACCGCGGGCTGTGGGACACCGCCCTGTCCGGGCCGGTGAATGCGGTTGCCCCAGAACCGGTTCGCAACATCGACTACACCCGCACGCTCGCGCATGTCCTGCGCCGACCAGCGGTGTTGCCGGTCCCTCCGTTGGGTCCGCGGCTGCTGCCCGGCGACCAGGGCGCCCGCGAACTCGCGTGCGCCAGTCAACGCGTAACTCCCGCCAAGCTGCAACAAGCCGGTCACCGATTCCGCCATCCCGACCTCGACCAGGCCCTGCGTCACCTACTCGGCCGCGCAGAAAGATAGCGGTGCGCTTGACCCTGCGGTTCTCCGCGCTGTAGTGAAGTTCGCACTCGTTAGCAGTACAACTTCATGGTCGACGACGACGACCTTGGTGTGGCTGAACAATCAAGCTGCCGTCGGTGAGGTGGGCCGATCGGTAGACCGTGGCGCGACGCGAGGGCCTCGCCCACCATCGTCGCCGCGCCCGCCCCTTCCGCAAGGGGCTTGCGCAAGGCCATAGCTGCGGGGGCGTTATCCGTATGCTCACGTGTAATGCACGTCACACCACCTGGAACAACACGCGAGATGGTGAGCTTATGAACACGACGACGACGTCAGACGTGGACCGCGCTATCAACGAGGTAGCGACCGCGGTACGCAGCGTCAACACCGAGACCCTTGATGTCATCGCAGAAGACATCGCGTCTCGCGAAGGTGATTGCCAGCTTCGCTGGGCACCCTGGTGGGCCTGTTGCTGATGCAATTGATCTT
>CAWFQG010000030.1:0-594485 GCA_963817825.1 uncultured Actinomycetota bacterium
TGCGCGGGCCGTCAGGCCACCTCGGCGATCTTCAAGGCGATGAGATCTTTGAAATCGGAGACTCGGTGCGCACCCCCGCGATTCGCTCGTCGTCGAGCGAGATGCCGTACTTGTTTTCGACGATTTCTGCGATGCCGAGAACTCCGAGCGAATCGACTCCCAGATCCTCCATCGTGGATTCATCGGTGATCTCGTCGGGTTCGATGCTGTAGTGCGCGCCCAGGTACTCGACGATGTCGCGCTCGACGTCGTCTTCTTGCGCGACAGGTCCAATTTCGCTTCGCCCGACCCCTTGGTCGGCCGGGTCACGAACCACCGGGTTCATGGGCTCTGATCCTATCCATTGCTGCAGCTGGCTGTAGGCATCTCGGCACGATCTATTGACCAGGATGACAATTCCATCCACACCGGATACGAGCAGCACCCCCAGCCGGTTCAATCAGTGTCTGACCACGCCTCCGCGGCGCCGCGTGCGGCCGGCCGGCGGGCGACAGCGCCGCAGCCGCAGCCGCAGAGCGATTGTCAGCCTTCGAAAGGCGAAGGGCCTCGAGCTCAACAACACGCCGACGACGGCGAAGTAAATGCCCGCTCAAGATTGAAGAGTCCGTGTGGGCCACCAGACTCTGGCACCGAGTAGGGCTGCCACCGCTGGGACGGTAAGGGTGCGCACTATGAACGTATCGATCAGCAGTCCGGCGCCAATGGTGAAACCGATCTGGGCGATTGTGTAAAAACGGGGCTGGCCAACATGGCCAACATGGTGACCGCAAAAATAACGCCAGCGGTGGTAATGACTCCACCGGTCGCTCTGAATGCCTTCACGATGCCCTGAACGAATTCCTAACGTGCGAATTCGCGCGGATTCTCGACATGAACAGCAAGTTATAGTCGGAACCCACGGCGACAAGCGCGACGAAGGCTACCGGCGGTACCGCCCAGTAGACATCCATGCCGAGCAGACCCTGCCAGAACAGGACGCTGAGGCCCAGCGCTGATAAATACGAAATCACAATGGTGATAACGAGATAGAGCGGTGCGATCAGGCCACCGAGTAGCCATGCCAGGATAATGAAGATGAAGAGCAGCGCGAACAAGGCGATGATCACGAAAGTCTTCGAGGACCAGATGATGCAAGTCCCTAAACCCGGCTGCGAGTCCGCCGGCTTCCACGCGGCTGCCTTTGAGTGTGGTTTCGGCCAGGGCCGCATTGGTGGAATCGATTACCGCATCGAGACGACCGACGGCACTTCTGTCATATGCGATGGTGTCACCGAACACCAACAGCCGCGCGGAGTGCCCGTCTTTCGATATGAAATAGCTCATTGCCTGCATCAGACGGGGATCCCGAAATGCACCTTTAGGAACATAGAAACCCGCATCAGTACCGCTTACATTGGAGCTGACCTCGTTGAGGAAATCGCGTGCCTGACTCAGGCCGCCGATGAGGTCTTGCATTTGCGGTGAAATCTGCTTAATGCCATTCGAGATCTGACCGACCCCGGATCGGGCAGCGGCCGCGCCGGCGGAGATCTCACCGAGCTTCGTGGTCAGCAGCTTCTGCCCGTCGGTGAGTTTGATAGTTCCGTCCGAGGCGGCAGCCAGTCCGCTCTGGAGCTGGTGCATTCCATCCGAGAGACGGTGATTACCGTCCGCCAATTGCCTTGAGCCGACTTTCAGTTGAGTGAGGAGGTAGCGCACCCGGCCAATGGGCGAAGTGTCCTGGGCCAAGATTGCCAGCTGGTCGCCCTCCGCGCAGTTGCTGTCCTGTTGACAGGTCTCGTCACTGGGGGGCGGAGGAACGAAAATATTCAATTGGGTGAGGATCGGAGTGACCACGGAATCGATGGAATCGGCCATCTGCTGTGAACCATCTGCAAGCCGATCGGCGCCCCCGGAAAGCTCCTTGGATCCGTTCAATGCGGCAGATAGTCCACTACGGAGCTGCTCCATACCGTTCTGGATTCGCCCGGCACCTTCGGCCGCGAGCGCGTTACCCGCACTCAGCTGGCCAAGGCCGTCGGTGAGCCGTTGAATTCCTTCTTCGAGTTGGCCCAATTTGGGTTGATTGTCCGAGATTCCTCGAACTGCTGAGGTCAGTTTGTCGGTGAGCGCCCGGACCTGCCCGCCCAGAGTAAATTCTGGAATCGCTTTACCCTCCGGTTGGGTCGGACCCCGCACCTCGCTCACCCCGCGGACTTTTTGAACATTCTTGATAACCGAATTCAGCGCGGCGAAGTCGAGCGGAATTCCGTAGATCGCGGTCTGCCTCGATGAGTAGGACGTCGGGCGTGAGTTCACTGGTCTCGTAGTGCCGGGCGATGGCATCATATCCTTGGTTGCTCGGCGTCGTCGGCGGCTGCATTGACCGCTCGTCGTACCCGCTAGACATCCATAAGATCGGTGCCGCCAGCGCAAGAAGGATGGCAAGGCTTGCGGCGAGTACCCGGGCCGGCCGACGGACGATCAGAACACCAACACGCCGCCAGTACCGGGTCGTGGCGGCGTCCCTTGGCTCAACGAATCCTCGGCGTCCGAGGATCGAGAGAAGGGCCGGCACGAGAGTGAGCGCGGCAAGTACGGCGACAATCACACCTATCGAGCACGGCAGGCCAGTGGTTCGAAACAGAACGATCTGAGTCGCGGACATAACCGCGCAACTCGCGGCTACGGTGAGGCCCGAGGCCACGATGATGCCTGATATTTGGGTAGCGGTCATCACGATGGACTCGTGACTCGACCTGCCTTGCCGACGGCCTTGGTGGTAGCCACTGAGGAGGAATACCGCATAATCGGTGCCCGCCCCGAGAACAATCGCCGCGAGCAGCATCACCGAGAATATGGATATATCGAGGCCGGCATGCATTCCCAATAACGCGACGATGGGGCGTGAGACGGCGAGCGCCAGACCGACGCTGATCAACGGTACGAGAATTGTGCTGAATCGACGGTAGATGCATAACAGCAACAGGACAATCATTCCGATGATCACGGTGGTGATCAGGGTGACCGAGTGCTCCTGAGCCGCGATCTCATCACCGATAGTCGGCGCCGGGCCGGTCTGATAAACCGCGAGGCCTTCGGGTTTTGGAGTGTGGTCGATCAGTGCACGAACGAAGCCCTGTCCTTCTCGCTGTGCGGCCGAACCCACGCCACCATAGAACCGCACGGTTGCATATACGGCCTTGCCGTCCTCGCTCGCCGCGATGTGGGCAGTAGCCGGGTCGCTGAGGAGGTCCTGGACCGAATCGATCTGGGACGTATTGGACCGAAGTTCGGTGACGATCTTGCCGTAATAGGTGCGGTCCGCATCGTTGAATCCGCGATCGTCCTCCAGCACGACGTATCCGATTGCCGACGCTTGAGATTCGCCGAACTGGATCCCCATGTTCTTGACCGCGACCAACGACGGCGCCGAGTCAGGCATGAGGGGGCCGGATTTGTCGACGGCCACCTGCTCCAAGCGAGGGGCAACCAGGTTGAGACCGGCCGCCACGATGATCCACAGGCCCAGAACGAGATACGCGTGCCGGCCAACGAGGTCGGTTAGTCGCCCGAGTAACTTGCTCTCCCCATGTCTCATCACATGGCTCCGAACCGCTCCCGCCTGTGACGGGGTCTGGGCGACGGCATGTGTTGCACCTGGCCGGGGCTTACGTATGAACCCAGTCTTCCGCCGTGGCGTTCGTCGCCGCCCATGTGGCTCCATCATGGCCATTGTCGCCGACTTCGATTCATGTCCGCAGTGGAACGACGAGGTCAAGGTGGTCTATGCACTGGCCCGCTACGACGCCGGCCACCCCGGTCAGCGACGCCTGGACACCGTGATCCGGGGTATCGAACCGCGTACATCCAGGCGGGTCTACTGCTGGGCGATCTGCAGACCGCGCACCGCCCGTGCCCGGCAGACCGGTTGCTTCCCAACATAAGGAAGTGCGCATAAACCGGGGAGGGTTCAGCTTCAGATATAGACTCCGGCAATCGCGGGTCGGAAGGGCGACGACGATGGATTCTCTAAGACGCTGGTGACGCTCGTGCCTGGCGAGGTGATGGACACCGGCTGCTGCACCTGGGGATCGGGCCTGGAGCTCAAACGCTTCCTGTCACCCGGCAATCTGGGTGAATTGACGCTGGGCCCCTTCGGAACTCAGCGCAGCCGGGTAGCGACATGAGCACTTCTCGGGTTCTGATCGTCGGTGCCGGTCCGGCCGGAGCGACGGCGGCACTGCTGCTCGCCGAACACGGAATCGACACCTTTGTCGTCGAACGACGCGTGGCCCCGCCGACCCACCCGGCCGCGCATATGCTCTCCACCCGCACACTCGAGATCTTCCGCGAACTGGGCCTCGAACACGATGTGCGCCGGCTCAGCTCGAGGATCTACGAACTGCGTAACATCGTTTATGCCACGAGCCTGACCGGGCCCGAACTGGGCCGGATTACCCTTTACGACCCCGAATCGACTGAAGCCCAATTGCTTCAGACCGTGAGCCCGACTCGGGGCGTGAACCTGTCGCAACACGTACTTGCGTCGCTGCTGTGGGATCAGCTCGAAGCTTGCAAGCGGGTCGAGTTCCAGCGGGGTAGCGTCTACCAAACTCACCGCGAAACCTCCGACGGCGTTGAAGTTCAAGCGACCCGGCCCAGACGGCGATGGCGAGTGGGTCGCGACGGGTCGGTATCTGATCGGCGCCGACGGTGCGGGCAGCCATGTCCGGCGCACATGCGGAATCCAGATGCGCGGCCCCTTACTTCAACACGTGATCAGTGTTCACTTCAGCGCCGACCTGCGCCCATATTTGTGGTCACGCCGAGCTCCCGTCATCTTGACCTGCACCCCTCGCGCGCTGGGAATCATTATCGTGCACAGCTCGCCCGATGATTTCGTCTTCCAGTTTCCCTACTTTCCACCGGTCCAACGTCTTGAGGACTTTACCGCCGACGATTGTCGGCGCAGAATCCGAGATGCGTTGGGACAGAGCGGTTTGGCCGTCGACATCCACTCGGTGCAGAGCTGGGCGATGACGGCGCAGGTCGCCGATCGATACCGAAAAGGACGCACATTCCTGATCGGCGACGCCGCGCACCGCTTCCCGCCGACCGGCGGTCTCGGTCTCAACACCGGCGTGCACGATGCCCACAACCTGGCCTGGAAACTGGCGTGGGAAATTTCTGAGCGTGCACCGGCTAATCTGCTCGACACCTACGAGGCTGAACGCCGACCGGTCGGCATCGCCAACACCGAGCATTCGGTGAAAAACTTCGACGGTCTGAAGGACGTTTACGCCGCGCTCGGATTGCCCCGATCGGGGGCGAGTGCGTTGCAGGCTCTGGCCGGGTCCCGACCGATGGCTGCGGCACGCCCAGCGTCACGCTGGATGCTGACCGCCCTGATGGCGGTGGCAATGCAGCGGATTGGCCGGGTGACTTCCCGGGGTCGCATCGGAGCGCGCACCCGGACCAGGGTGGAGGAGGTGATCGCCCGCCAAGGCGGCCACTTCCGAACGTGGGGCCTCGATCTCGGTGTGCACTACGGCCACGGATTCCTCGACGACGGCGCCGTATCCGATGACGTCGTGAACGTCGAGTTTTATACGCCAATCGTGCGCGTGGGGGGACGACTGCCACACGCGTGGGTCCAGTACCACGGAGAGAGAGTCTCCACGCTCGACCTCCCAGCGCGCGAGACGCTGACGATTCTGGCCGCGTCGCAGCACAAGTCGGGTTGGCGCGATGCGCAGACAGCGGTTGGACACCCACTGACGGTGATCGGTGTCGACCTCGCGGCGTGCAACGGGCCGCTGCGTTCGCTGGCGGCAGGACATGCGCTACTACTGCGCCCGGATGCTCACATCGCCGCAGTTCTTGACCCATCGGGTAGTGGGTATGCCGATGCGCTCGGTGCCGCACTCGATCAACTAGGTCTGACGGCCACCGTCAAGGAGAGCTATGGACCCACGCATTGACGAAATTGTCCTGCTGACCCACGAGTGGGAGTCGATGCGAGCCTGGTGGGGCGCCCTTCTCGGCGTGGATCCACGCACAGTCGGTCAGCGAACCGCGGTAATCGAGACGCCAGGCCTACGGGTAGTTATCGAGAATTCCGACATCGCGATGAACGGCAATCCCGAAGTTGCTGGGGTCATTTCGCTCACGGTGTCGGCCCCCTCCGCGATCGCCGCCCTCGACACCTACAAGCGACTCATCGCGGTCGGTTCCCGCCACCACCGCGCCACAAACGACGCCAGCGGAGTGTGTCTTTGGTACCGCGACCCCAATGGCACCGACGTGGCATTCCGCTTGCCGATCGAAGCCGACGCGAACAAGCCGCGCGGCCAGGAGATTGATCCGGATCAAATCGTCACCCGGCTGCAAGCGGCCGCAGAGTCCACCGAACCCGAATCCATCTCAGCGAAAGATCTACACGCCAATGGCGAATAGGACTGTGCATAGCGCTGTCAAAGTGACGCACCGCGACATGAGCCAAGGTCGGCGCCCGCTGGGCTTCCCCTCGTAGCAGCTCGCCGTGCTCGAGCGCGAAGCCGGGGCGAGGCTGCTCGAGCGTATCGGGCGCAATGTGCGTTGTACCGAGGCCGGGCGAGCTCTCGTCCGCCACGTCGCGACGCCGCTCGAGGCGGAGCCGGCGGGCATCGCCGCGGGCCACCCGGCGGGCATCGTGCGGGTGTCCGCTTTCCAGTCGGCGTTCCTGTGCATTGTCTCGCCGGTCGTGGCGGCGCTCGCGCAGAGCAGTCCTGACATCCGTGTGGAGGCGACCGAGCTGGAGGTCGAGGAGGGCGTGCCCGCCCTGCGCCTGCAACAGCTCGACGCCGTCATCGGCGACTAGACCTAGGAGAGTCCTGTTGACGCCGTCAACAACATTCAGTGTTCCCAGCTAAAACGACGTTGTTTCGCGTGCTTTCGCGCCTTCTATCCGAGGTATTTGCACAGCTTAGAGACTGTTTCGAGGCCGAAGGGGCCAGCATTTCGAGTCCCCTTAGCTCCGCCGCATAATCTCGGCTCAGCACGGTCTGGCATACATGTCGATCGCGCGTTCTGTCGCATCATGAGGTGGTGCACCCGCGACGACGAGGCGAGTCCGGCCGGCCGGCACCGTCCGCCGCTGATCTTCGGCGTTGGCGTCAGCACTTGGCTGACGAGCGGGCCGAAGCCGCCGTGTACCGGGACCTGGCCGGTCGACGCACCGGCGAGGAGCGCGAGATCCTGTTGGCGCTGGCCGCCGCGGAGGCCCGCCACGAGCAGCACTGGCTGACCTTGCTCGGTGCCGACGTGGGAAAACCCCGGCGCGGCGATATACGGTCGCGCATCTTGGGGTTCCTGGCGCGGCATTTCGGATCGGTCTTTGTGCTCGCCCTCGCCCAGCGCGCTGAGGCGAGGTCCACCTACGACGCCGATGTCGATGCCACCGACACCATGGCTGCTGACGAGCGGATTCATGGCGAAGTGGTTCGGGCGTTGGCTGCGCGGGGCCGCACAAGCCTGTCCGGGAGTTTTCGCGCCGCGGTGTTCGGGGCGAACGACGGGCTGGTCAGCAATCTTGCGTTGGTGTTGGGGATCAGCGCCAGCGGAGTGTCGAACCACACTGTGCTCGTCACCGGTGCCGCCGGCCTGCTCGCCGGCGCGTTGTCGATGGGCGCGGGTGAGTATGTCTCGGTGCGCTCGCAACGGGAGCTGCTGCAGGCGTCGACTCCGGACCCCCATGCCGGCGCCGCCGTCCCAGCGCTGGACGTCGACGTCAACGAGCTGGCGTTGGTCTACCGGGCACGCGGTATGAGTGAAGCGGAAGCCACCATGCATGCCGACGAAATTCTCGGCACGCAGGCTTCGTCGATGACAGGACAATTCGGCTTCGCGGCCACCGATTCCGCCGAGCACGAGGCGATCGGCACCGGCTTGCGCGCCGCTGTTTCGAGCTTCTGCTTCTTCGCCTCGGGTGCTCTGGTACCCGTGCTGCCCTACCTGTTCGGGCTGCAAGGTATCGCCGCGCTCGTCGTTGCGGCTGTACTCGTGGGCATCGCGCTAATCGGGACCGGTGTGATCGTGGGTCTGCTCTCTGGCGGGCCGCCTCTGCGGCGCGCGCTGCGCCAACTGCTCATCGGATACGGCGCCGCCGCAGTCACATATCTCCTGGGTCTACTGCTGGGTTCGGGATTCGGTTAGGCGATACCGCCGTGCGCTCGCAACGGTTTGCAGTAAGCCCAACGTGGGGCCCGTAAGTCCTTACGATCGCGGTGTGCCTTACTTCAGTGCTCGACCGGTACCGCAATGCTCTACCGTCGGCGCGGTGGTCGACGTGCAGGTTCGCCGGGCGGCTCCGTCCGACGTGGCAGTCATCGAGCGCATCGTGCACGCTGCTTTCGACATGTACGTTGCTCGCATTGGCAGACCACCGGCGCCGATGGGTGCCGACTACCGTGCCGCCGTCGCGTTGTCGCGAGTGTGGGTGATCGAAGCTGACGGCGAGGTCGCCGGGGTGGTCGTCAATGCGGTGCACGACGACCATCTGTTGCTCGACACCGTCGCAGTCGCCCCCGGCGCGCAGGGGCACGGTTATGGCGCACTGTTGCTCGCCCGTGCCGAAGACGATGCCCGCGAACTCGGGCTGTCGGAGGTCAGGCTTGTTACCAACCAGGCGATGACCGAGAATCAAACGTTCTACCCGCGTCATGGATATATCGAGACGGCACGCGGCCGCCAGGACGGATACGACCGCGTTTTTTACGTCAAAAAGGTTGCCGCGCATTAGCTGAAGTTATGGTGCGCGGGCTCTGGACTATTCCCAACGAACGGGGTATTCAGCCGATATGGATGGCATCGCAGCTGCCAACGTGCACACAGTGCTCGCCGATGCCGACGGCACTGCGTATCGCTCGTTGCGACAGCGACCGGTAACACGGGCCGAGCGCTATGCCCTTGGCAAAAGTCTGCGTAAGCGGGTGCCGCGCAAGTCGCTAGCCGACTGGACGGCGCCTTCTGACCGTCCCGACCCTGTGGAACTCATCAATGTCAGTCACCAGGGGAGGGTCGACCGGCTGATCCCGATCCGGGTCGGTCGCATGGTCGACTCGCCGTACGGATTTCTGCGCGGAACGGCGGTGGTGATGGCCGAGGACGTCGCGCATCTGCCTGCAACGGGAATCACACCCGTGGTGTGCGGTGACTCGCACTTCGGCAACTTCGGGTTCTACGCATCTCCCGAGCGGGATCTGGTCATCGACCTCAACGATTTTGACGAGGCCCACCCAGGCGGCTGGGAGTGGGATCTGCGGCGGTTGGCCGCGAGTATCTGGGTTGCCGGGCGCCACAACGGGACGTCGGAAGACCACTGCGGCAACGCGGTGCGGTCCTGTGTGGCCTCGTATCGTCACGAATTGCGGCGGCTCGCCGACCTTCCGTTGTTCACCAGGTCTTTCGTTCGGCTTGATGTCGACAGGCTGGCAGCTGAGACGGCAGGCCCGCTCAGCGAACAGGTCGTGCGGTCAGCGAAGCGAGCGCGCCACCGCACAGGCGACCGGGCGCTGCCGCGCTTCACCCATGAAGTGGATGGCGAGCGGAAGATTGTCGAGGAACCACCGCTGATCACGCGGCTGCCGCCGCGTGAAGCGGAGTTACTGGCGGAGGCACTCGACGAATATCTCGAAACTCTGCCCTCGTACTGGCGACGTGTTCTCGGTGGCTACACGTTGGTCGACGTTGCACACAAGGTCGTCGGGGTGGGCAGTGTCGGCCTGCGCGCCTACGTGGCGCTGCTGGAGGGTTCATCGGAAGAAGACGTTGTTTTCCTACAGCTCAAGCAAGCTCGCCGATCGGTGCTTGGGCGCTACGTGCACGGTGAATCAGCGTGGCACGCGCACCAGGGGCAGCGGGTCGTGGAATACCAACAGTCATTGCAGACGGTGAGCGACCCATTACTGGGGTGGACCACGATGGACGGCCTGCAATACTACGTGCGTCAGTTCCGAAACATGAAGGGACGCATACCTTTAGACGCAATCGATGCGGCCGCGCTGACTGACTACGCCGGAGTGGTGGGTCAGCTTCTCGCCAAGGGGCACGCCAGGACCAGCGGCGCCTCGATGATCGCCGGTTACATGGGGAGCTCCGACCGGGTTGACAAGGCATTGTGCAAGTTCGCGCGGCGCTACGCCGATCAGACCGAAGCCGACCACGCCGCACTGGTCGGCGCCGTCGACCGCGGATTGCTGCCAGTCGAGCGCGGAGTTTAGGAAGGTACTCCAGCGTCGCTTCGCCTGTCGGGCAGTCGATTCAGGCCTGATCTTTGACGGTGCTCGTTGGTGAGATTCAGATCTCTATCGCGCAGGATTGGTCGATGCCCAGCACCGACAACGTGCGCCCGAGCCCGAGGAACACGGCCACGCACAACGTCAGGTCCAGAATCTCGTCGTCGGCGAACGCCGCACGTATTCGGTGGAAGAACTCGTCGTCCATCGACCCGTGGTCGCTGGCGAAGCGATCCGCGTACTCGATCGCAAGCCGCTGCCGTTGCGAGTAACCGGGATACGTCGCGAAATCAGCGACGTGGTCGTACAACTCCGGCGCGATTGCCGCGTCCTGTACCGACGGTGCCCGAAAGTCCGAACACGCCACGCAGTCGTTGATTTGAGCAATGCGCATGCGGGCAAGCTCCCGTTCCTCAGCGGGGAGCACGCTCTGCTGGTACGCGCCGTAGATCATGCGCTCGACCATGCCGCCGAGCTGCGGCCGCAGCGACCAGATCATCGACGCTTCGCCACCGGGTCCATCCGGAATATCGAGCCTCGCCATGCGCTGACTGTATCGGCGCTCCCGCCTCTCGGCCAGGACTCTGCGTCGCGGAAGCCAGAGACGTTCCCATGCGCTGAACGACCGTAGACAGGTAGGTGCCGTCGGGATTAGCGTCCGTTGAGCCGGGCTTGCACACTGATGCGCCCGCGCTTGGGAGGTCTGGCGTGCTGTTCATGCACGAGGTGCACACGGTGCGAGGGCGTGCCGAGGAGGAGTTCGAGGCGGCCTTTCGAAACGGATGGATGCCGACCGTCGGCGCCGACGCCGACGCCCGGCTGCTGTGGTACGGCAATCACGCGCACGGCAGCGGGCCCGCCTACACCGTCGTCACGGTGACCGCAGTTCGTGACGGACCGGCGTTCGAGCGCTTGGCCCTGCGTGTCCAGAAGGGCGATCTCCAGCTATGGATGCGCGAACTGGATGAGCTCCGCCACGATGTGGACGCCAAGCTGTTAGTGCCGCTGCCGTGGTCGCCTCTGCAAGACGTGGACTTCGCCGAGGTGCCGGTCGACGGTCGTGAGCACGAGCTGACGCTCTACATGGAAGACACCATGTGGCCGTATGAGGGCAAGTTCGACGACTATGTCACCCGATGCGGTGAGGTCTACTCCAAGAGCCTGGACCGCCCGAACCCGCTGTTGACGATCGAGGCCGCTTTCCAACCTGCTCTGGGCAGCTGCCCGCGCAATGAAGTAGCCCTGATGCAGCGCATTCACGACCCGAACGCGTTGCTCAAACTCCTTCAGACCGAGATTCCGCCCGAGTACCGCGGCCCCGGTACGTGGATGTACGAAGCCCTGGATCTGCGCGATCAGTGGACCAGCAGACTGTTGCGGACCTCGTCGTGGTCCCCGCTGCACTGAGCGGCCGCACGTGAACATCAGTCAGATATTCGAGGCCGCGGCGGCAGGCGATCCTGACCGCGCGGCGCTCATCATCGACGGGCGGACGATCACGTACGGCGGCCTGGCGAGGGCCGTCGAGCAGTGCGCCGGTCGACTGGAAGCCAACGGAATGTCCGGCAGGTGCGTCGCCGTCGCAGACGTCGGAAGCCTGCTGTCGATTGCGACGATGTTCGGTGCCGCGCGAATCGGCGGCGCTGCGGCACTGATGAACCCCGCCCTGACCGGTCCGGAGTTGCGGGGTCTCGTCGAGCAGGCGGGATGCGCCGACGTCGGGGTGGCGGGAGCTGCGTACTCCGACCGCCTTCGTGGCGCGGGTTTGTCCGAAGTGTTAACGGCCGCCGAGATGTTCACCGAGGGCGCACCCGCCGCCGCGCCGCCTGCCGACGACGTCGCCGACCGCACGGCCCTGATCCTCTTCACCAGCGGCACAACCGGACTCCCCAAGCCCGTCGGCATCACCAACAGACAATTGAGTGCCCGGATCACCGGGGTGGCGGCGGCGTTTCAGGCCGATGTGCCGCCCAAGGTGAGCATGATGAGCGTGCCCTTCTTTCATGTCGGTGGCGCGATCGGCATGCTCGGAAACCTCTACTCGGGCAACACCTATGTGGTGCAGGACCGATTCGACGCCGGAGAGTGGTTGCGCTTGGTGCGAGAGCACGAGGTGACGTCCACGTTCCTGGTGCCGACGATGCTCCAGAGGATTCTCGAACACCGCGACTTCGCCGACGCCGACCTCACGTCGCTCGGCGCCATCGCCTACGGGGCCGCGGCCGCGCCCGCCGCGTTGATTCGCGCGGCGATGACCGCAATGCCGAAGGTGGCCTTCGCCAACGTGTTCGGTCAGACCGAGACCCTGGGCGCCTATACGACGCTGCTGCCCGACGATCATCGCGATCCCGACCGAGTGAGATCCGTGGGCCGGCCGCTGCCAGGCGTCGTCGTTCGGGTGGTGGACCCCGAGACCGGAATCGACGTCACGCCGGGAACCGTCGGCGAGTTGTGGGTGAACACCAGCCAGACCGTGGCCGAAGGCTGGCTGCGCACCGGGGATCTCGCTCGCCAGGATTCCGACGGCTATGTCTATCCGAGCGGCCGGCTGAAGGACACGATCAATCGCGGCGGCGAGAAGTTCGGGCCGGTCGAGGTCGAGGAGGCCCTGCGCACGCATCCGGCGGTGCGAGACGTCGCCGTCGCCGGCATCGCCGATGAGGAAATGGGTCAGCGCGTGGGAGTCGCTGTGGTGGTTCGCTTCCCGGTGACACTCGAGCAGCTGCGCGACCACTGCCGCGAGTCGATCGCGCATTTCAAGCTTCCCGAGCGCTTGGTCGTCGTCGATGAGATCCCGTACAACGACACCGGCAAGATCAACCGCCGTCGGCTCGCCTCACAGATCACCGACGAGACCTGAGGCCCGAGGAGGGGAAGTGCTGTTTCTTCACGAGACCCACAAGGTGGTTGGCGCGCGCGAGGACGAGTTCGAGGCGGCCTATCGCGAGGGCTGGATGCCCGCGCTCGCCGAGTCGGATGACGCCCGACTGCTCTGGTACACCAACCTCGCTCACGGTTCGGGGGCGTCCTATCACGTCGTCACCATCACGGGCATCGCCGACGGCGCCGCGTGGGAGAGCTTGGCTCGTCGCACTCAAACTGGGGATCTGCAGCCGTGGATGCGTCAAATGGACGGCCTGCGCCATGACGTGACGGGCAAGCTGCTGCTACCGGTGGTCTGGTCGCCCCTGCAGGAACTAGACCTGACGACGGTGCCGACCGACGGTGCGACGCACACTTTGAGCCTGTTCATGGAGGACACCGGCTGGCCTTCTGCTCCACTGGACGACTACATCCGCATGTGGGACGAGATCTACTACCGACCGCTGTCCAAGACGTCGCAGATTCTCGACATTCAGGCGTGCTTCCAGGTGGCCCATGGCAGTTACAAGCGGCGAGAAGCAGTGCTGTGGCAGAAGATCTCGCCCGTCAACGACTACGCCACCCTCGTCCGCTTGCTGACCACCGACATCGCACCCGAGCACCGCGGCCCGGGCACCTACATGTACGACGCGCTGAAATACCGCGACCAGTGGCGGAGCCGACTGCTACGGACCTCTGCCTGGTCGCCCTTGTATTGACCGCTACACCGTTCCTCGACGGCGCCGCGCACCCGTCACGGGTTGAGACGACGAGTGTGCGTTCCGGCTCCTTTCGTGAGCGTCAGCGATTCGCATCGCTGTCGCTCATAACTGCCCAGATGAGACTGAGCCACCTGCCACTCGTGGTCAGCTTGTAGTGCCGCCCGCCGGGCAGATATAGCTCGAGACGTGTTGATTCGCTGATTGGCTCGGCTGGGTGGCGCCTTATCATTCGGCCTGCTCCGGTGGCGATCACGCCAGGGCTTCGTTGGGCGCCTGCAGATTTCGCCGCGAGGCTCGGTGTTGTAACAGAACCGACAGTGTCAGCACCACGAGTCCTACGGCGGCCAAGACGGCGCCGGCCGCGGCGGGTGCGGTGTAACCGAATCCCGCGGCGATCACCAGTCCGCCAATCCAGGCGCCCGAAGCGTTTGCGATGTTGAGCGCGGAGTGGTTCAGCGCGGCGGCCAGGGTCTGCGCGTCGGCGGCCACGTCCATCAACCGGCTCTGCAGGGCAGGTGCGATCGCCCCGCCGCTGGCACCGATCGCAAACAGCAGAACCATTGCGGTGTAAGGATTGTGCGACGCTACGACGAACACGGCGAGCATCACACCCAGCGTGCCGATGACGGCGTAGAGGCTGCGGATCACCGATTTGTCGGCCATCTTGCCGCCGACCAGGTTGCCAACGACCATGCCCAGGCCGAAGACCATCAACGCCAAAGGCACCAGTGTCCGCGCCAGACCCGCTACGTCGGTCAGCGTTGTCGCCACGTAGGTATAGACGGCGAACATGCCGCCAAACCCGACCATGCCGACGGCCAGCGCCAGCCAGACTTGAGGTCGTTTGAGTGCGCCGAGTTCCGTCAGGGGGCTGGTGCTGTGCGTGGCACCGATATTGGGCAGCCAGAGCCAGATCGCACTCAGCGTCACGAGCCCGATGATCACGACGAGCGCAAACGCGCTGCGCCAGCCGAGTGCCTGGCCCAGCCACGACGCGATGGGGACACCGATGACGGTCGCCACTGTCAGGCCGGTCATGACCTGCGCGACGGCCTTGGCTCGATTGCCGGGGCCCAGCAGTCGTGCGGCCACCAGCGCGGCGATGCCGAAGAATGCACCGTGCGGCACCCCGGCGACAAACCGCGCCACCATCAGTGATTCATAGCTGGGCGCCAAAACCGTGGCGACGTTGCCGAGGGTGAAGACGGCCATCAGAACTAACAAGACGGTCTTGCGCGGTACCCGCGCGGTGAGAGCGGCGATCACCGGTGCTCCGATAACGACGCCGAGTGCATACGCGGAGATGGTGTGGCCTGCGGTTGGTTCGGAGATGTGCAGGCTTGCGGCGATGTCGGGCAGCAGGCCCATCGCGACGAACTCGTTGGTCCCGATTCCGAAACCGCCCAGCGCGAGCGCGAGTATCGCCAGCTTGAGTACGGCGGGCTGCGGTGCTACGAGCGCCGATGGCACTGAGCGACGGGCAGCGGAGGTGGTCACAGTAAGTCAGCTTTCAGTCTGCGGAATGAAGACGGTGACCTGGCCGTTCGGTAACACTCGGTCGGCACCTGCCGCATTGCAGAACGCCCCGCCGGTCCCGAGAGTAACGAGACTTGAGCACTCACTGCAACATACTTAAGTCTTTTTACGGTCAAAGTGACAGGAGTTACATATCTTGCTGTTTCCCGGACAGGCTTGTTTCAATGTAAAGATGCCGGTCATCAGGCTTGCCGCCCCGCGGTCGCCAGCGACTGCAGGAGAAGTGTTTGCGCTGATCCGTGATGGCGTGGCGACGACGCGCTCCGAGCTGCGGCGCCTCACCGGCCTGTCGCGCACCGCGGTGGCAGCCAGGGTGTCGGCGCTGTCCGACCGCGGACTGGTCGTCGAGCGCGAAGAGGGCCTGTCCACCGGCGGTCGCCCCCCGACCCTGTTGTTCTTCAACTCCGACGCGGGCGTTGTGCTGTCCGCCGCGATCGGACGCAGCCGGACCCGGCTTGCCGTCTGCAATCTCGCGGGTGACGTCCAAACGATCAGCGACCTCGACCAGGAGACCGGGATCGGCCCCGATGATCTGATGCCAGATTTGGTCAAGAGGCTCGAGGCGATGCTCGAGGAATCCGGCCGCGACGCCGACACCGTGCACGGTGTCGGACTCAGCCTCCCGGGCACTGTCGACCAGCAACGCGGTTGCAGCCTCGACTCGCCGGTCATGAGCGGCTGGGACGGCGTGCCGCTGGAACCGTACTTTCGTAAACTGACGACCGCTCCGATCGTGGTCGACAACGACGCAAATGTGACTGCGCTAGCAGAACGCAACGGTGAGCGGCGCGGTGTCGACGACTTACTACTCCTCAAGATCTCCACCGGCCTTGGTGCCGGGATCATCTCCGGCGGCGTGCTCCAGCGCGGCGCAGTCGGCGCTGCAGGCGAATTCGGACACAACAAGACCCCCGCGGCAGCAGGGCTGCCTTGCCGGTGCGGGGACACCGGCTGCCTGGAGGCCATCGCCGGCGGCTGGGCGCTGGTGCGGGCGCTGCAACAGCAGGGCCACGCCGTCGGCCACATCCGCGATGTCGTCGACCTTGCCAACCGCGGCGAACCCGAGGCACGCCGGCTGATCCGCGAGAGCGGACGCCACATCGGGGAGGTTATCGCCGGAGCGGTGAACCTGCTCAATCCAGCGATCGTCGTCATCGACGGCGATATGGCCCGGGCCTACGACATACTGGTTGCCGGACTTCGAGAAGCCCTGTACCGCAACGCGACTGCACTCTCGACGCGGGTACTGCAGGTAGTGCCGACGACCTACGGCGACCGCTCCGGGGTGATAGGTGGCGCCACCTTGATCCTCGACAGGATTCTGAGTCCGGGTGCCATCGACGAGGCGTTGCGTTCATAGCGCTGCGGTTGCTCACGCGAGAATGACGATCTTCCGTCAAATTCGGTGTATCGCCTCACGCGGGTGGGGCGGTGGTGGCTCTCACGACCAGCTGCGGTGTCAGCACCGAAGACCGTGACTCTGTGCGCTCTTTGTCGAGGCGTTCGATGACGGCTGCGACCGCGTGGTCGGCTTGCTCCTGAGGCTTCTGGCTGACCGTCGTCAGATCGATGTGACCCAGTCGTGCCAGCATGCTGTCGTCGTACCCCGTTACCGAAACCTCGCCCGGGACGTCGACCCCGGCACGTCGCAACGCGTCCAGAACGCCGACGGCGAGGCGGTCGTTGGCGCAAACCACCGCTGTCGGCAGCTTTCCCGCCAGCAGTCGTTGTGCCGTAACGATTCCCGCTGATTCGGTGAAGTCGCCGTCGATCACTTTGGCATGGCGTTCCAAGCCGTGCCTGCGCATCGCGCGAAGGTAGCCATTGCAGCGGTCGGTGGCGATGACACCCGAGCCGCCGGAGACATGGACCACCTCACGGTGCCCCAGTCCGACGAGGTAATCGACGACCGTCCCGATTCCGCGGCCGTCGGCGGTGCGGACGACGTCGAGCGTCTCGGCTCGGATCCGTCGTCCGACGACGACAGAGGGCACCTTTCCGCCGAGGCTGGCCAGTTCGGAGGCCGATAGTTCGGGTCCGATCAAAAGGATGCCCTCGCAACGAAAGTCAAGCAGGGTCTCGATCACCTTGGCCTCGTCGTGTGTGGGAGTCACGGCGCCGAGCACCACCTCGTATCCGGCTCGATCGGCCGCAGCGACGATGTGCTCGACGATCTCGGTGTGGAAGCTGTTGCGGATGTTGATCGTGACACCGAGATGATGGGTGCGGCGGGCGGTCATCAGCGCGGCGTTCCGGTTGACTCGGTAGCCGAGCTCGTCTGCGGCCGCGAATACGCGCTGGCGTGTCTCGGCGCTGGGCCCGGTGGCGTTGCGGAAGACCAATGACACCAGCGCCTTGGACACCCCGACCTTGTCGGCGATGTCTTGCATGGTCGGTCGATCGCGATCCCTCGCCACGTGCACCTCGTTCGAAATAGGCCGGCAGGGGTTGACAGCCGGATGTGACTACGTTCATAGTAGCGGAACTAGACCGGTCTAGTAGACCGGACAAACTAGCCAGATGGAAGGTGTCGCGCACAGCGGCCCGTCCCAACCCGGACAAGGAGTAGCCCGTAGTGATGAATCCATCGATCGGAGTCGCCGTCATTGGCGGTGGCATGGCCGGACGCGCACACGCCGCCGGATACCGCTCGGCCAGCACGCTATTCGGGACCGACGGGCCCGACGTGCGACTGGTGGCAATCGCGGACACCAACGAGGCCGTCGCTGACGACACCGCACGGCGGTATGGATATGAACGCGCCGAGTACGACTGGCGGGCGATCGCCCAGGCGTCCGACATCGATGCAGTGAGCGTTGTGGTCGCCAACCATCTGCACCGCGAGATCGTCGAAGGCCTGCTGGCCGCCGGCAAGCACGTGTTGTGTGAGAAGCCGTTGGCCGGGTCGCTGGACGATGCCGAAGCGATGGTCGCCGCCGCCGAGGGATCCGACCGTGTGACCGCCGTCGGGTACACCTACCGGCGTTCGCCTGCCGTCGAACAGATCCGACGCGAACTCGCCGCAGGCACGATCGGCGAGCTGGTGCACTTCAACGGACACTACTGGTGCGACTACGCGCTGGATCCGGCGTCGCCGATCACCTGGCGTTACCGTGGCGGACCCGGCACCGGTGCTCTGGCCGACGTCGGCAGCCACCTGATCGACCTTGGCGAGTTCGTCTGCGGCCCGATCACCGAAGTGGGCGGGGCGGCGTTTGCGACATTGATCAAGGAGCGGCCCGTACCGCTCGGAGTCACCTACGGTCACACCAAGGGTGCCGTCAGCGATGAAACGGCGGCCGTCGACAACGAAGACGTCGCCACCTTCACGGCGACGTTCGCCAACGGTGCGGTCGGCACGTTCTCTGCCTCGCGCGTCGCACACGGCCTGCCCGACGGCCTGGGATTCGAACTGTTCGCTTCCGCAGGATCTGCGGCCTGGAATCTGCATCGCCCCGCCGAATTCGAGATCTCGACCGCGGAAGGCCGCGCCGAGATCGGCGGCCCGCGACGCGTGATCATCGGACCCGACCACCCCTACATCCGCGGTGGCCTGCCGATGGACGCAGGCGGCGTCGGGCATGGGGTCGCCGACCTGTTCGCCTACCAGACCCGCGCGTTCCTCGACCAGATCGCCGGGATCGGCGACCTGGGCCCACTGCCCAGCTTCGGCGCCGGCTTGCACGGCCTGCGCGTCGTGGCTGCCATCGCCGAGTCCGCCCAGTCGGGTGGCGCCACCGTCAAAGTCGTCTGACCAGAAGGAGTCGAAGAATCATGAAGCTCGGTGTCTACACCGCGATCCTGCACGACAAGCCCCTGCGTGAAGCGCTGGAGGTCATCGCCTCACTCGGTCTCACGGGAGCCGAGATCAACGCGGGCGGATTCCTGCCCACGCCCCACCTGCCGGTCGACGCACTGCTGTCCGGCGAAGTCACGCCACAGCAGTACCTGTCCGCCTTCGACGGCACGGGAGTGTCGATCGCCGGCCTGAACTGCAACGGCAATCCGCTGCACCCGGACCCAGAGGTCGGTCCCGAGGACGCCGACGATCTGCGCAACGCGATCCGTGTTGCGGGCCTGCTGGGTGTGGACCGAGTCGTCACGATGTCCGGTCTTCCGCAAGCCCATCCGGGAGGACAGTGGCCCGCGTGGCACGTCAACACCTGGGACTCGGGCTACCTCGACTCGCTGGACTATCAATGGGACGACATCGCCGTGCCGTTCTGGACGGAGATCGACGCACTCGCCCGCAAGAACGGTGTCAAGGTCGCCATCGAGATGCACCCGCAGAACCTGGTCTTCAATCCGCCGACCCTGAAGCGCCTCGTCGACAAGACGGGCGCCACCCACGTCGGTGCGGAGATGGACCCGTCGCATCTGTTCTGGCAGGGCATCGACCCGGTCGCGGCGATCGAATGGCTCGGGCCGCTGGTATTCCACGCCGCAGCGAAGGACACCCGCATCAACGACAACTGCAAGATCTACGGAGTGCTCGACGAGAGGTTCACCCGAATTCCCTTGGACCAGAATCCGACCGGACTGGGTGGACGACACGTCGTGAACAAGTGGCCGCAGGACTCGGCCTGGGACTTCGTGGCCGTCGGCCGCGGCCACGACACCGAGTTCTGGGCGCGCTTCCTGAAAGCCCTGGAAGCCGTCGACCCCAACATGTGGGTGAACATCGAACACGAAGACGTGGCGTTCGGGCCGTTGGAGGGCCTGCAGGTCGCCGCCGAAACGCTGAAGACCGCCAATTCAGCCAACGTCGGCTAACCAGAAGGTGAGAACGAACATGAACGCACAACGCACGCGAGCCAAGGGTTACATCCGAATCGCGGCGATCGCCGCGAGCGCCCTCATCGCCCTGACGGCATGCTCGGCCACCGGCGGCAAGCCGCGCGCCACCGATGGCGGAATGAATGCCGGCCAGGCAGATACTCCGCGCTTCACCGTCGCCATGGTCACTCACGGTCCGCCAGGGGACACCTTCTGGGACCTCATCCGCAAGGGCGCCGAAACCGCCGCCGCCAAGGACAACATCGACCTGAAGTACTCCGCGGAACTGCAGGGGCCGGATCAGGCCAACCTCGTCCAGAACGCCATCGACAGCAAGGTCGACGCGCTCGCCGTCACGTTGGCCAAGCCCGAAGCACTCGCCGCAGGTGTGAAATCCGCAGTCGCAGCGGGCATTCCGGTCGTGGCCTTCAACGCCGGGATCGATGCCTGGCAGGCGATGGGCGCAAGGGCCTACTTCGGGCAGGACGAGAAGATCTCCGGTGAGGCCGCGGGCAAGCGGCTTGCCTCCGAAGGGGCGAAGAAGGTCGTCTGCGTGATTCAGGACCAGGGCAATGTCGCACTTGAGTCCCGTTGCGCCGGAGTGAAGGCCGGGTTCGGCGGCGCGGTGGAGAACCTCAACGTCAACGGCACCGACATGCCGTCGGTGCAGTCCACCGTCACCGCCAAGTTGCAGCAGGATCCATCGATCGACTACATCGTTACCCTCGGGGCGCCGATCGCATTGTCGGCGGTGCAGTCCGTTGCCACCGCGGGCAGCAACGCGAAGGTCGGCACCTTCGATACCAACGCCGAACTTGTCGACGCAATCAAGGGCGGCAAGGTGCAGTGGGCGGTCGATCAGCAGCCGTTCCTGCAGGGCTACCTCGCCGTCGACTCGCTGTGGCTGTACCTCAACAACCGCAACACCATCGGCGGTGGCCAGCCCGTTCTGACCGGACCGGCGTTCATCGACTCGTCGAACATCGACGCCATCGCCCAATACGCGAAGAACGGAACACGCTGACCGAGACTCGGACGGTGACCTCCTCTCACACGGGCGCGGCCGGCAGCAGGCTGATGACGGTCTCGATAAGTTGCTCGGCGGTGGTTTGCCACTTGTCCCACACGAGGTGGCCACTCGACTCCAAGCTCGTGATGCCGTGGACGCTGGTCAGCAGTAGCGCGCCGTAGTGTTGCGCCCGCTGCGGACCAACAACGCGGGCCACGATGTCGAGGAATAGGTCCCACGTGCGCCCGGCCGCCTGGACCGCCGCAGCCGGGTCACCCGCTGGGGTGGTGAACATCAGGCGATAAAGGTGAGGCCGGGTGCGGCCGATGGTCATCAGCGAAACCAGCGCGGAACGCAGGGACTGCTCGGGGGATTCGTCGCCGGCGGCCAGAATCTCAAGCGCGTCACCCAATTCGTCCAACGCATTGGTAGCCAGGACGGTGAGCAGGGCGTCCTTGTCCGCGAAGTGGCGATACGCCGCCGAGCGCGACACGCCGGCGCGGGCACCCACTTCGCGCAGCGTCACCGCGTCGACTCCGCCGATGTCGAGCAACGCTCCGGCGGCATCGAGCAGCGACTGCCGGGTCGCCGCGGCAGTCTCCGATCGCGTCGCCATTCGCAGGAGCCTAGGCCACATCGCCGATAAGTTGACATTGTCAACTCAACTGATAGATTCAGATGACGTTGTCAACTTAAATCGGAGATGGTCATGGACGCCTCGAATCCCTACCGGCAGGAGCTGGTCGTCGTGACCGGCGCCTCGACCGGCATGGGTGCAGCCACCGCACGTGAACTCGCCCGAAGGGGCTTTCATGTTTTGGCAGGCGTCCGCCGTGACGTCGACGCCGAGTCTTTGCGGACCGACGGGATCGAGCCGCACATTCTCGACATCACCGTGGCGTCGGATGTGGTCGCCATCGCCGATCGGGTCGCTCGCGACCCGCTGCGCCGATCTCTCCGCGCGTTGATCAACAACGCAGGCATCCAGATGAATGCGCCTTTCGAAACCGTGCCGATGGCCGAGTGGCGGCGCCTGTTCGAGGTCAATCTGTTCGGTCACATCGCGATGACCCAAGCGCTGTTACCGGCTCTGCTGCGCAACAAGGGCACCGTCGTGAACATCAGTTCTGTCGGCGGCAAGGTGGCGATGTCGACCTATGGCCCATACGCGGGTGCGAAGTTCGCCCTTGAGGCGGTCAGTGATTCCCTACGCCGTGAAGTCAGCGAATTCGGGGTCAAGGTCGTGGTCATCGAACCCGGGGCGGTCAAGACCGAGATAGCGGAGCGCGGCTTTGCCGCCGCCGATCGACTGAACGCCAGCATGACCCCGGCCCAACTCCAACGTTATGGCGCTCTCACCGCGGCGATCTCAGCACAAACTCGATCGCACATGACGACCGGTGTTCCGACAGCACGCGCCGCGAAGGTGATCGCAAAGGCGGCGACGGCGGCTCGTCCCCGCACGCGGTACACCATCGGGCGCGACGCGGCAATCGTGGTACGGCTGGCCCGCGTCCTGTCCGACCGGTCACTCGACCGCATCCTGCGGCTAGGCCTTCGGCCCCACCACGTCAAGAATTCTCAACCATTCGTGCGGCGCTCCGACCCGTCGATTTCTGTTCACCGCGGCGGCGCGCTGACGGGTTAAGTTGACGATGAGCGCGAACAACACGTGGAGAGGTGCTTTGACATGTCTAACCATTTCACCGGGCTGAGCCTCGGACCCCCGCTTGGCGATCAGCGCCTTGACCTGTGCGATTTGTACGCGTTCCAATCGCCGACCGACAGCGCGCGGACCGCGCTGATCCTCAACGCCAATCCGAACGCCGACGCCCTGCACCCCGATGCCATCTATCGGTTGGCGATCGACACCGATGGTGACCTCGTCAACGACATCGCGTTCAGTTTCGTGTTCTCCACCCCGGTAGACGGCCGGCAGACCGCCAACGTGTTCCTGGCGCGCGGTGAACAATCCCGTTCACCCGAGCCGGTCGGCGAGAAGATCTTCACCGATGTCGAGGTGTCCTTCGGATCGCAGCCCAACATCGCCACCGCCGGTGACATCGCCTTCGCCGCCGGTGCCCGCAGCGATGCCTTCTTCTTCGACTTCGATGGCATCAAGAACCTGTTCGACACCAGCGGCAAGCGCAACTTCACCGCCCCTCATCTCGCCGAACTGGGCGGCAAATCGCCCTGGACGGGCCAGGATTCGAATACCGAGGCCAATGTCTTCTCGATAGCGATCGAACTGCCGACCGGCGCCATCGGCGCGACGGGGCCGATCCGGATCTGGGGCCGTTGCAGCCTGCGTGAGAACGGCACACTCAATCACGTAGACCGGGCCGGGCACCCCTCGGTGAGCAGCTTCTTCAACACCGACGACACCAAACTGGAGTACAACGCCAGCGAGCCCCCGAACGACTGGAACCGATGGCTTGACCAGTTCGTCCATCTCATGGGTCACACCGGCGGATACACCCGCGAGGAGGCCATCGCCGCCATCGAGAAAGAGGGCACACTGCCCGACATGCTGACCTTCGACCCGGCCAAACCGGAGCAGTACCCGAACGGCCGGGTGTTCACCGACGATGTCATCGACTACCGGCTGGCGTTCCTGACCAAGGGCGAATGTCCGCCGTCGGGCCTCTCACCGCACACCGACACGTTGACCGAGTTCCCGTACCTCGGCCCGCCGCACGAGTCCTAGCGCGAAGCCCAAGGGGAGCAACATGAGTCTCGGCAACCTTTCACCCACCGTCGCCCTTGTCGTCAGGATTGTGGCCAAGCCAGAGGCGGCGGACGAGGTCAGCACCTTTCTCACCGAAGCCGTCAGACTCGCCAACCAGGAGCATGGAACCATCGCCTGGCTCGCGCTGCGCAGCGACCCTATTACCTTTTGGATCGTCGATGCGTTTCCGTCCCAGGGTGACCGCCAGCAGCACCTGGACGGCGCGATCGCCTCGTACCTGCTCGCCAATGGAGAACGGCTATTGAGCGAGCCACCAGAAATCCTCCCGGCTGACGTCCTCGCCGCCAAGCTGCCTTAGCGGCAGCGTCGGCGATGACCGCGATTGACACGATTCACATCGTCAGGAAAACGATTCGTCCAAGTCGCCCAACGAGGCGATCAGGGCACTGTTGGCCGAGTAGTCGACCGGGCACGCGATGACGCTGACGGTGTCGTGGTGTAGCGCTTGACGCAGGGTCGGGAGCAGTTCATCGGCTGCCGAGATGCGGTAGCCCGTCGCGCCGAAACTTTCGGCATAGGCGACGAAGTCAGGATTTCCGAAGCGAGTGTCCACGTTGTGGCCGATCTCGAGGTCCATCTTCCAACTGATCAGTCCGTAGGCGTCATCCACCCAGATGAGGATCACCATCGGTGTTCCGACGCGCAGTGCGGTCTCGATCTCCTGCGAATTCATTAGAAACGCACCATCGCCGGTGGCGACGAGAACCTTTGCGGTGGGCCGGGCGATCTTGGCTGCGATCGCTCCGGGCAGCGTCCATGCCATTGTCGAGAGTCCATTGGAGATCAGGCACGTGTTCGGCTCGTACGTCGGGTAGAGCCTGGCCATCCACATCTTCAGGGCACCCGTATCGACGAGGACAATATCGTTGCGCTGCAGCGCTGTTCGCGTATCGGCGACGATACGGGCCGGCGCCAGCGGGAATCTGTCGTCGGTGCGGCCTCGGTCGAGCTCGCCCGACAACAGCTCACGGATCCGCTCGCCACCCGACGAGGGTGGGTGATCGCGAGTCACCGCTGCCGCCAGCGCATCAAGGCTGCGGCCAATATCGGCGTGCAAGCCGACCGCGACGTCGTAGTGGGCATCCACTTCGGCGGGAAAGCGGTGGATATGGATGATCCTCGCGTCGCCGCGCGGATTGATACGGATCGGGTCGAACTCCTGCAGCTCATAACCGGCGGCGACGATCGCATCGGCCTGGTCGAAGCCGAAATTCACGTAGTCACGGCGCATGAAGCCGACCGCACCGAGCGAGAGCGGATGATCGTCGGGCATGACACCTTTGCCGTGAAACGTTGTCGCGACAGGGATGTCGAGCGACTCGGCGAATCGGCGTACCGCTGCGGAGGCCCCGCTTCGGGCAGCCCCGTGACCAGCCAGCACGATGGGATTGCGCGCTGAGCGCAAAATCTCTGCAGCACGTTCAACCTGCGCGGCTGAGGGATCGTCGGGCCGCGGGATGTTGACACGTAAGGGGCCAGCGTCCGCCGGGGCGACGGCGGATTCGACGTCCTCGGGAACAGCGAGGTAGACCGCTCCGGGACGCTCGGTCTGCGCAAGCTTGAAGGCTTTACGGATCATCTCCGGCACCGAGGGCGGGGTCGCAACAAGCGCGGACCACTTTGTCACCGGTGCGAACATCGAGACAAGGTCGACCCCTTGGTGCGACTCCTTGTAGCTACGGCCCATCCCAACCTGCGCCGAGATAGCAAGTAGCGGAGTGGAATTCGTGGTCGCGTCCGCAACGCCCAACAATAGGTTGATCGCGCCGGGACCAAGCGTTGCCGAGCACACACCAGCTCGGCCGGTCAGCCGGCCGTAAACCTCGGCCATAAAGGAGGCGCCCTGTTCGTGCCGCGTCAGCACATACTCGATCGACGACCTCGACAGCGCGTCGACCAGTCGTATGTTCTCCTCGCCCGGGATGCCGAAGACGTGTGTCACGCCCTCGTTCTCCAGGCACTTGACGATCAGTTCGGCGGTCGTGCGACTCGGCCCACTCACACAAGCGAGCTTATTCCGCCCTACCACGCTCAGTGGGCCAGGCCGGCGACCAAGTTCACGACCACGGCGAGGATGACAGCCCCGAGAAGATACGACAGCAGACCTTGGCGTAAAGCCGTCGCTCGAATCGCGCGGGTTTTGAGATCGGTGTCAGACACCTGATATGTCATGCCGATCGTGAAGGCCAGGTATGCGAAATCGGCGTACGCCGGCGCCTCGGGTTGATTGAAATCGATGCCGCCCTCTGAATCGGCGTAGTAAAGCAACGCATAGCGCAGCGTGAAAATCGTATGCACCACCAACCACGCCGCCGCGACGCTACCGACACCGACAAGCTCGGCGACATCGGCTCGCACGCCCTGTGCCGAGCCCGCTGCGAAGAGAATCGCGACGCCTAGCAGGCTCGCCACGCTCGCGATCAGAATGAAGATGTCGGTGGCTACCCGGGTCGGGTCTTCGCGGGTGGCGTGAGATCCCGTCCGTGACGGGCTCATCTTCGCGATCACCGCCCACGTCCACGACAGGAACACGACAGCAGTGGCGATCCAGCCGCATGCCGGCGCATACGTCCACTCCACCGATACGCCGATGCTGATCGCCACGGCAACGCCAAACGCTGCCGCCACGAAGGCCCGCGCCGCAATGGGGCCGTCGCGGCCCAGCGTGCTCACGTAGCCGAGTGTCGCATCGTCCAGTCCGGGTCAACCTGCGACACGACCAAGCGAGCGTTGTCGATGTCGGCGAGTTCGCCTGGCAAGCAAGGCAAAGGTCGTCCTGACGGCTTCGTTTGTCGACCCGATTAGCGGGTATTTCGCGTAAAGCTGGCCCTGTGTTCTATCGGGGCTCTATTGGGACTGCGACGAGAATGGACCGCCAATGAACCTGACGCGCACGAAGACCATCGAGCAGTCCATCGCGGACACCGAGGAGTCCGAGCATCAGCTACGCAAAGAGCTCGGTCCTCTGCAGCTGACGGTGTTCGGTGTCGGCGTGATCATCGGCACCGGCATCTTCGTGCTGACGGGGGAGGCCGCCGGCGAGAAGGCAGGGCCCGCGGTCGCGCTCGCTTTTCTGTTCTCCGGTATCGCCTGCGCGCTGGCCGCGCTGTGCTACGCGGAGTTCGCAAGTACTGTGCCGGTGGCGGGTTCGGCATATACGTTTTCCTACGCGAGCCTGGGTGAGCTGGTCGCCTGGATCATCGGTTGGGACCTGATTCTGGAGCTGGCCCTGGGGGCCAGCACGGTCGCGGTGGGGTGGTCGAACTACTTCGCCGACGTGATGAAAGAGGTCGGGATCACCATCCCGGACTTCGCCTACGGGGACGGCCACAACTTGATTGCGGCCGCAATCGTGCTGATCCTCACCGCCGTCATTTGTGTGGGGATCAAGATCTCCTCGCAGGTCAATTTCGTCTTTGTGGTCATCAAGGTCAGCATCGTGCTGCTGGTGATCGTGGCCGGTGCGTTCTTCATCAAGTGGAGCAATTACTCGCCGTTCATCCCGCCGTCCGGCTCGAAAGGCGCCGCGGGCGCGGAGGCCACTTCGTCGCTATTGCAGGACCTGGGGTTCGCGCCAGGCGCATTCGGAGTCAGCGGAATCTTTGCCGGTGCGGCGTTGGTGTTCTTTGCGTATATAGGTTTCGACATCGTCGCGACAGCCGCCGAGGAGACCAAGAAGCCTCAGCGGGACATGCCCATCGGCATTTTTGCGTCGCTGGGGATCTGCACGGTGCTCTACGTCGCAGTGTCCCTGGTGGTGACAGGGATGGTGAAGTACACCGACATCAAAGTCGAAGCTCCTCTGGCGGAGGCATTCCGATCGGTGGGTCACCCAGTTTTCGCCACAGTGATCTCGATCGGGGCTCTGGTGGGCCTGACCACGGTCATGATGATTCTGATGCTCGGTCAGAGCCGGGTGTTCTTCGCGATGAGCCGGGATCGGTTGCTTCCCCCGGCCTTCGCGAAAGTCAGTCCCCGGTTCGGCACGCCGCTGCGCACCACAATCCTGACTGGCGTCGTTGTCGCCGTGATAGCGACGTTTGTACCGTTGACCGAGCTCGCGGAACTGGTCAATATCGGGACGCTGTTCGCCTTTGTGCTCGTCGCCGTCGGGGTCCTGGTGCTGCGCCGCACCCGTCCTGATCTGAAACGTGCGTTCCGTTGCCCCGGCGTCCCGGTCGTGCCCGTGTTAGCCATGCTCACTTCGCTTTACCTGATGCTGAACCTGCCAAGCGCGACATGGGTCCGGTTCTTCGTGTGGATGGCCATTGGGTTGGTGATCTACTTCGCGCACGGCGCACGGCGCAGCCGCCTCGCGACGGATCCGAATTACTCCCGCGAAGCCGACACGGCAGCTGCGCAGAAAAGGAACGTTGCTGAGCCGGCACCAACATCCGCCGCGCCTCCTGTCGGTGACTGAGGCTCACGGGCAGGTCGCTACCGGCCACCGCGCTCGCGATGCTTCAGCAATATCCCATTCGCGTGGGGAAAGAGGTTTGTGATCACCCGGTGACGGGAACGCCGGTTTTGCTGATTCGCAAGGAGGCGATCATGGCGACACCCGCTGAGACGCAGAGTGTGATCCGCAGTCTCATTCCCGCCCGGATCGATCGGTTGCCGTGGTCGCCGTTTCATACGCGGATGGTGGTCGCGCTGGGTGTGGCCTGGATCCTCGATGGTCTAGAGATCACCGTGGCGAGTGCGGTGGCCGACACGCTTACCCAGCCCGAGACGCTCGCTCTGTCTTCCGCGGCGGTTGGCCTCATCGCCACCGTGTACCTGGCTGGCGAGGTGGTCGGCGCGCTGTTCTTCGGGCGCCTGTCGGACAAGCTCGGCCGACGCAACCTTTTCATGATCACCTTGGGTGTGTACCTCGTGGGCAGCGGTCTGACCGCGTTCACATTGGGCAATAGCGCGGGCTGGATCGTCTTCCTTTACGTCACTCGGTTTATCGCCGGTATGGGCATCGGCGGGGAGTACGCGGCCATCAATTCGGCGATCGACGAACTGATCCCGGCCCGGTTCCGGGGCAGAGTCGACATCGCGATCAACGGAACATACTGGGCCGGTGCGATTCTCGGCACGCTTGGCACGTTCATCTTCCTGAAGTGGATCGACCTGAGCCTGGGCTGGCGATTGGCCTTCCTGATCGGCCCGGTCCTGGGCCTGGTGATCTTGGTTGTGCGGCGGAACTTACCGGAAAGTCCGCGCTGGCAGGTCATGAACGGGCGGGTGGAGGACGCTGAGCGCTCGATTTCCCACATCGAACACGAGGTGGAGTCCACTGGTGCCACGCTGTCTGCGGTCGACGAGAGCAAGGCTATCGAGCTGCAACCCACCGAAAAGATCGGCTACCTGGCGCTGACGCGAGTGCTTTTCCGGGATTACCCGAGCCGATCGATCCTGGGCGCTGTGCTCATGATCAGCCAGTCGTTCCTGTACAACGCGATCTTCTTCACCTACACCCTTGTGCTCGGCAAGTTCTACGGGGTGGCCTCCGAGGCGGCGCCGCTGTACTTGATCGCGTTCGCCGTCGGAAACCTCTTGGGACCGTTAACCATCGGGCACTTCTTCGATACCATCGGCCGCAAGAAGATGATCGCCGGCACCTACCTGCTGTCCGGTCTGCTGCTGGCCGTGAGCGCGGTCTTGTTCAACGCTGGGCTGCTCAACGCAATTACCCAGACTATTGCCTGGTGTGTCATCTTCTATTTCGCGTCGGCCGGTGCCAGCGCTGCCTACCTCACCGTGAGCGAGATCTTTCCGCTGGAGGTTCGGGCGAAAGCGATCGCAGTGTTCTTCGCCATCGCCCAATGCTTTGGGGCCCTCGGTCCGGTCATCTACGGCGCGCTCATCGGCGATGGCTCCCAGCCCTTCCTGCTGTTCCTTGGCTACTTGCTCGGTGCGGCGATAATGATGGCCGGGGGATTGGTCGCCTGGTTCCTCGCGGTCGATGCCGAAGGCAAGTCGCTCGAGGAAATCGCGACCCCACTGGCAGCCGCCGGTGCCCGCCGCCGGACGGGTTCAGTCCGTGCGGAGGGTGCTTCCCGGCCCCACTTGCCCTGAGCCCTGGGCGGATTCGCGGCAGCGGGTTGCACCGACCAAGCCACCCGCGGGAGCGCGGGGACTATCGGATCGGTAGGCCGGTGATGGCGCGCGCGATTACCAATCGCTGTATCTCACTGGTGCCTTCGAAGATGGTGAAGATTTTCGCGTCGCGGTGCATCCGCTCGACCGGATAGTCACGGGTGTACCCGTTGCCGCCGAGAATCTGGATGGCCTCATCGGTTACATAGACGGCGGTTTCGCTGGCGACGAGCTTGGCCATCGAGCCCTCGGCCGAATCGAAATTGCGGTTGTTTCGCGCCATCCAGCCTGCCCGCCATACGAGCAGCCGAGCCGCGTCGATTCGGCTTTTCATGTCGGCGAGTTTGAAGGCGACCGCTTGGAACTCTCCGATTCTGCGGCCGAATTGTTCGCGCTGGCAGGCGTAGTCGAGCGCGTACTCGTATGCGGCACGGGCAACGCCCACCGCCATCGCTCCGACCGTGGGCCGAGTCCGCTCGAAGGTCTTCATCGCTGCCTGCCCGCCTGTTGAGGCTCCGGACTTGACACGGGCAATGCGGTTCTCGAACTTCTCCCGGCCCCCGAGGATCATGTCTTCTGGCAGACGGACGTTATCGAGTACAACTTCGGCGGTGTGCGATGCGCGGATACCGTGCTTCTTGAATTTTTGCCCCTGAGACAGCCCTGCTGTGCCCGGCGGAACGATAAAGGTCGCCTGCCCCCGCGAGCCGAGGTCCGAATGCACCGACGCCACGACGACATGCACGTTGGCAATCCCGCCGTTGGTGGCCCACGTTTTCGTCCCGTTGAGAACCCATTCGCGCGCGGCCTCGTCGTATCGTGCCCGCGTGCGGATCGCGCCAACATCGGATCCGGCGTCGGGCTCCGACGAGCAGAACGCGCCGAGCTTCGGATCGCCGGGGGTGCCGAACATTTCCGGTAGCCATTGGCCGATTTGGTCCGGAGTTCCGTTGCCGGCCAGTGCTGCAGCGGCGAGGCCGGTGCCCAAGATCGAGAGCGCGATACCTGCGTCTCCCCAGAACAGCTCTTCGAACACCGTGAGCATGCCGAGCCCGGTCGGTTCAGCGGCTTGTTGTGCGAACAACTCAGCGGAGTAGAGGCCGACTTTGGCGGCCTCTTGGATCACGGGCCAGGGCGTTTCCTCGCGCTCGTCCCATTCGGCCGCGGCGGGGCGGACGATCTCAGCAGCGAACTGGTGAACCCAGTCGCGCACCTCGATCACGTCGTCGCTGGCCTGTAGCGAGAAAGTCACGAATAACTCCTTAATGATGCGCGGTGGTTAATGGGTCTGCGGATCTTCCGGGGTGGTGAGCGTGCTGACGATCTGATGGACCCACGCTTCGAAGAACCGATCGTCGTCGACGTCGCCCGGGCTGTGGCCTGTCAATGTCCGCAATGTGGCGGCATACGCCAGTGAGGAGATCGCGACAGCAGCGGTTGCCTCGGGGTCGGGGACGTTCGTGCCGCCGGTGCGATTCGATGCGATGAGCTCGTCGGTGAAACGTTGGTATGCGTTGTCGGTGATAACTTTCCAGGTCTGTTCGTTCAGATCGCCGAGTTCATCGGGTTCGCGCAACATCACGCGCAGCAGATCTTCGCTCTGCGCAAGGTTTTCGCGGATCAGTTTCCCGGCGCTGCGAACCGCTTGCTCGACGCCAGTTGGTGACTGTGAGTCGTACTCTTCGCGCGCAGCAACGATGGATTCGATCCGGTGTGCGACCGCCGCTTCCAACAGTGCACGTTTCGACGGGAAGTGTTTGTAAAGCGCTCCCGAGCCCGGAGCCAGTCCGGATGCCTGCTGGATATCGGCGACAGATGTCGCGGTAAAGCCCCTTGCAGCGAAGAGTTTGAGCGCTTCGGCGAGAAGTCGATCGCGCCCGGAAGTAGCCATCGGGTGAGAGAGTACTCACTCACCAGCTGGCGTACAAATTCAGCTCGCGCGGCTTCAGCGCTGCCCCGCCCACGGCCGGTGGGAACTTGTCCGGCGCGTTGATCCGACCTGCGCGTGGCGATGATCCCGAGGCGTTACCCGCGTGGTGCTCAGCCGAATGTCGCGAGTGCCTGTGGCAGGTCCAGCGACGTGCATATGCCTGGCGGTGCCGCGCAGACCGCCGCGACCAGATTGACCGCACGATTCGCTGTATAGCCCGGTGAGGTCTCGGCCATCCGCTCCAGCGGTACCGGCATCCGCAGGTTGACGTCCAGCGGCGCGTCACCGTGCACCGCTATGTGCCAGCCGGTGGCCCGGAGTTCCCAGGCCGGCTGGAGGTCGGTGGTGCAGTACCAGGTGGCGCGGAAAGTGATCAGCTCATGGCCGCCGCGGATGCCTGAGACCGTAACTCGCTGGGCGGCAACTGATCCCGCTTTTAGTGCACCGGCTGCAATGTCGGTGTCATGCGGTGTCGCGGCTAATTCTCCTCTTGCTGTCACGTCGTCCAAAGGCAGGCCGACGGCATCGGCAACCAACCGCAGCGAAGGTCCGAAGCTGGACTGCAAGTGATCCGCGCGAGAATCCTGGAATGGAGCGAGTTCGCGGCCGAATCCCATTATGTCGAACAGCAACTCGGGTGAATCACGCTTCGACAAGTCCGCGTACTCGTCGATGGTGAGCTTGTCCAGCCGTCGCTGGATCGACGTCAGGACCAACGGCACGGCCTCGGAGATGAAGCCGGGACTACTTCCCGTGCTGTGGATTGACGTACCGCCTGCCGCGCAGGCGTCCTCGACGCGGGTCCTCATCGCTGGGTCGATGCTTGGCGGATGGTGGAACTGCGCGCAAGTCGTCACCACGTTCGCGCCGGATCCCAGCAGCCGACAGACGTCGTCGAGGTTGAACACCCGCGGCATGTAGACCACGCAGTCGGCACCGACGGCCAGCACGTCCTCGATACGCCCGGTGGCTGAAACGCCGACGGCATCCACCCCGCAGAGTTCGCCGGCGTCTTGCCCGATCTTGTCGGGGTCGTAAACGTGCAGGCCTGCCAGGGTCAAAGCGGGGTGTTCGATGATGCCACGCAGGGCTTTGCGGCCGATGTTGCCGGTGGCCCACTGAACCACTCGATGGTTGGTCCTCATCGGACCGGGTGCACGCTCACCGGCACGCCCGAATAGCGCACCATCCCGGTCACCAAGTCGATGTCGTCCTTGTTCGTCAGCGCGTTGACATTCGCTTCGACATGGCCGTGCGGCACCGATACCGCGCCGCGGCGGATGCCAGGGTCCAGCTTCGCCACGCCCGTCAACTCCCCGTGCGCGCTGCGGACCGTCACGGCAGCGCCGTTGACAACACCCGCGGCGGCGCCGTCTTCAGGATGGAGCAGGACATCGGCGGGATCCCCGAGGAAGTCGAACTGGGCGTTGAGTCGTCGCATCTGCCGGCGCGGGGTCAGCACCAACGGCGCCGGCTCTCGCAGCGCGGCCAACTGGTCGACGAGCACGCGTGGCGCCAGCCGCCACCCGCCCATTCGCGAGATGTGCCGCTCCACCCACGGCGCGGGCAGCTCGTGGCCGGCATCGACCCAGCCGGTCTCCGCCAACTCGCCGAACGAGCATCGGGCAGCGGCTGTCACTCCCGCGAGGATCGTGTCGTCGGACTGGGTCGGGTCGGCGACGTCGTATCCGAGCCGTCGGCCGAGTTCGGCCAGGAACCACCACATCGATCGCCGATCGCCGAGTGGGGGGACGACAGCCGGGGTGTGCTGAGCCGATACTCGCGAGCTGAGCGCATCCCAGATCGTGACGTCGGGGCGTTCGAGCTGATCCTTAGTCGGCAGCACATGGGTCGACAGGTCCGCGGTCGCATTAGCGATGATCTCTGTGGTGGCCAGCACGTCGAGCTTGCGCAGCGCCGGTTCCAGGGCCGTGGTGTTCGGGAACGACGTCAGCAGGCTCCCCCCGAGATTGAGCACTGCGCGGATGTTGCCGGCTTCAATTTCGTCGGACAGTGCAGCGCAAGGCCATTCGGCCATAAACGACCGGGTGCCTGGACGGCTGCGCGGACCCGGACCGAACGAGCCCTCTGGTGGCGAGATGGGAAGCTCGAATCCCTCCAGCTGATAGGCGAATCCAGGATGAAACCAGATGCCGCCTGGCCTGTTCATCGATCCGGTCAGAATCATCAGGACCCACGCGAGCCACTGCGTCACGTTGGCCTTATCAGCCGTCATGGTCACGCCGGTGCCGGTTTCGATCGCAACGCGATCGGCGGTTCGCATCGCGTCGCGGAGTCGCACCAGTTCGTCGGGCGCGACGTCGGCCAGCCTCGCAGTGTGTTCGAGTGTGAACGGCTCGACAACTATGGCCAGCAGCTCCGCATCTTGTACCAGCACATCGGGATCGGCTCCGTCGCACAATATTTCGCGCACCAGATACGCCAGCACCGCGTGGTCGGTGCCGGGTCGCGGTGCGAGGTGGCCGGTCGCCAGTCGGGCTGTTTCAGTGCGTCGTGGATCGATGACCCACACCTCGCCGCGCTTGGCGATCGCGCGCACGGTGCCGGTGGGATTGGGCACGGCGATCGCGTGGCCGTGCGAGATCACCGGATTGGTGCCGATGAAGACCATGAAGTCGACGTTGTCGTAGTCGGGCCGGCCAGACAATCCAACGAATCCGCCCACCAAGTCGGAGATCAAGGGCTTGGCCGTGCCGTCGATGGTCATCGGACTGAACTTGGCCGGCGTGCCGATCGCGGCGTGCAACGCCTCGGCCACCCGGGTCCCTGTGGCGTCCATGCCAACGCCGGTGCCGAAGAAGATGCCCACCGACTCGGGACCGTGACGGTCGATGACCGAACGGAGGCGCGCGCCGAGATCGTCGAGGCACGCTTCCCACGTCGTGTCCCGCAGCTGGCCGTCGATGCGCATCTGCGGCCGCTCGATCCGGTCGGGGTGGTGGTGCATCTGCGGCAGCGCGCGTCCCTTCGGGCATGTGTAGCCCTGGGAGAGCGGGTGCTCGCGGTCGCCGCGCACACGTGTCACCACGTCGCCGTCTACGTCTACGAGGATTCCGCACACCGAGGTGCAGATGCGGCAGAAGCTTCGGACCGTACGCTCGCCTTCGTTCGGCATGGCGCTCTCCTCAAGACCTCGCGACAACGGTGACCGGGTCAGCTCTCAGGCGAATGTAGTCAATGACAACAATGCTGTCAACGACAACATTCTTGATATTGTCAGGACATGGCCGACCGTCGCTATCACCACGGCGACCTTCGGGCTGCGCTACTCGAAGAGGCGGAAGCGACCCTGCGGGTGTCGGGCGTCGACGGATTGTCGTTGCGAGAGCTCGCCCGCGCGGTCGGGGTCAGTCACGGTGCCCCACGTCGCCATTTCGAGGACAAGGCCGCGTTATTGGAAGCCCTTGTCGCTGAGGGATTTCACCGCTTGGGCCGCACGCTAGCAGCGGCAGCCGAGCCCGACGATCGCGAATTCGTGGCGGCGCTGAAAGACGTCGCGCTCGCCTATATCCGGTTCGCCGCCGACAACCCAGCGCTGGTCGATCTGATGTCGGGCAGTCGGTATCTCGCCGACGCCTCCGACGCATTGGTTAGTGCGCGCGACGTGAGTTTCGCGCCGGTACGACACCTTGTCGAGACGGGCCAGTCGACCGGCGAACTGGCATCAGGTGAGGTGCGCCGAATCGGCACGTTGATGTTCGCGACGCTGCATGGCTTGGCGACATTGGCCAACAACAAGATGATTGATCCGCTCGACGACGAGTTGATCTCCGACGCGGTCAATTCAATGCTGACCGGCCTCGCGCCCTCTCCGGTTCTTCGCAGCTGAGTCGAGGACGGCCGGTTAGGACGACGCCGGGTGCTCGTCAACGATGACAAGGCGCTCGCTTCGCCGAAGAACATCCGGATTCGACTCACGCTGTGCGACAGCACTATTCGAGGCCGAATGGTCATCGACCAAACGCGAACGTCGTAGTCACTCCACTGGGCCGGCCTGGTGTGACGGTGGAGTGCGCGGCATGGCGACGACTGCGATGGCGGTCGCTGCGGCGACGACCAAGACGCCTGTGAACACCGCAGCCGAACCCGATTGGATGGCCGCCGCGCCGATCGATCGGATGTCGCCGGGGCCAAAGATCGAGTTCGCGATCGCCCCGAATACGGCGACGCCGACAGCACTACCCAGCGAGCGGGCGAACATGTTGTTGCCAGTCACCACGCCCCGTTCGTTCCAGTCGACGCTGGACTGCGCCGCGATCATCGTGGGCACCGCCAGCAGCCCCATGCCGCCGCCGATCACCAAGCACGCCGCCGCGACGACGGGGACGCTCGGCCGGTGAGCCGTCACCACTAACACCGACGCCCCAGCGGTCACGAGCGCTGCGCCCACCATCGAGGTGTTCTTGAACCCCCACCTCAGATAGAGCTTTCCGGCCACGCTCGCAGTGGCCGGCCAGCCTAAGGTCAACGCGGCCAACGCAAGACCCGCGACGACGGGTGCGACGCGTAGTGAACCCTCGAGATAGGTCGGCACGTAGGACGTCAGCCCCATCAGGATGGCGCCGACGCCGAAGGCGACGATGGTGGTCGCACAGAGCAGCCGGCGCGAGAACACCCATAGGGGCAGTATCGGCTCGGCGGCTCGGCGCTCCACGAGGACGAAGGTCGCCAACAGCACGACGCCCACGGTGAACGCCGTGATGCTCGGCGCTGAGGCCCATGCCCAGGACTGGCCCCCACCGAGAATGGCCAGTACCAGCGACGTCATCGCCAACGCCAGAAGCAGTGCGCCCAGCGAATCGACTGTCCGCGACCGTGGTGTGCTCGTCTCGTGGAAGTGCCGATCGAACATCCACGCTGCCAGCACACAAAGCGGGATGTTGATGACGAACACGCCACGCCAAATTCCCAGCTGTGAGAAGACGCCGCCCAGCATCGGCCCGACGACCGAGGAAATGGCCCACACACTGGCCAGGTAGCCCTGCACTCTGGCGCGCTCGGCCACGGTGTAAATATCCCCCACGATCGTCATGGCTGTGGGTTGGACCGCACCGGCGCCGAGGCCCTGCACCGCCCGAAAGATGATCAGGGCAAGCATGTTCCACGCCGCAGCGCACAGGATCGAGCCCACCAGGAACAGCGCGACTCCCAGTAACAGGATCGGTTTGCGACCGAAAACGTCGGAGAGCTTTGCGTAGATGGGCGTGGTGACGGCTTGTCCCAGAAGGTATGCCGAGAACAGCCAGGGGAACTGGTGGAAACCGCCCAACTCGCTGACGATAGAAGGCACCGCGGTCGCCAGTACCGTCGAATCGATGGCGACCAATCCGGTGCTCAGCATGACCGAGATGAGGACCGGTCCGCGCTCCGAGCGAAACCCGACAGCGCCCGTTGACGTCGAACTCACCGCGTGCTGGTCCGCGCACTCGCCCCACAGTCACCGCGGTGCGCGAGGCCACACGACGCGGTGGTGATGTTCAACGCCGCGCCCCTTCCCCTCATCTGCCCGGACATGGTGCGAACGCGACTCTGACACGCGGCCACTGAAATGAATTTACGCTCTGGGATTCAGCCGCAGACGAGGGCGATCGCTGCTTCCATACCCCGGGTTGCCAGTTCGTCGGCCAGTTCGTTGTCGGCGACGCCCGCGTGCCCCTTCACCCAGAACCACTCGACCCGGTGCCGCGCGCAGGCCACTTGGAGCCGCTGCCAGAGGTCGACGTTTTTCACCGGTTGCTTCGCGGCGGTCTTCCAGCCGTTGCGCTCCCAGCCGAGAACCCACTTGGTGATGCCGTTCCGGACGTAGGTGCTGTCGGTGTAGAGGTGCACCAGCACCGGTCGGGTGAGCGCCTCCAGCGCCATGATCGGCGCCGTCAGTTCCATTCGGTTGTTGCTGGTCTGGCCGGACTCGCCACCGCACATCTCGCGGACGTGCTGACGGTGGCGCAGCACCGCTCCCCAGCCGCCGGGCCCGGGGTTGGGTCTGCACCCGCCGTCGGTGTGGATGACCACGACGTCCTCGTCCATGAGCTCAGTCCGCCCGTGCCTGCCGGAGCAGCCGGACGGCCTTCGGCCCGACGCCGTGAAGGACGAGGAGGCCGTCGAGCCGGACTCCGTCGAAGGCGGCGCCGCGATCCTCGGGGTCGGACACACGCCGAGAATAGGCACTGCGTCGAGCAATTGGCTCGCGACTCGCGAGGCCATACTGATGACGTGCATCTCGACCCGAGGATCTGGGCACCATGACCGTCACCGTTGACGGGTTCGAGGTCGCTGATCCGGCGGACGCCTGGACGCGAGCCGGGTTCAGCGTCGGCTCCGATGCCGTCTGCCGGATAGGCGGCGTCGGCATCCGACTGGTTGGACGTGACCGCGGCACCGGCATCGTCGGTTGGTCGTTGCGCGGCCTGCCGTCGGAGAGCTCGGTCCACGACCTCGACGGCGTCCCGACGACGAGGCCGGGTGAGGTCCCTGTAGCGCCGGCCACGCACCAAAACGGCGTCATCGCGATCGACCACGTCGTGTTGCTGTCACCTGATCTGGGTCGGACGGTCGAGTCGCTGGCCGCCGTCGGTGTGGATCCGCGCCGGGAACGGGACGGCGAACTCGGCGGACGACCGATCCGCCAGATCTTCTTCCGGCTCGGGGAGGTGATCGTCGAAGCTGTCGGTTCTCCGGATACGGCGGCCGAGGGTCCGTCCTCTCTCTGGGGGATGACGTACGTCGTAACGGACATCGACGCGACCGCCTCGTTCTTCGGTGAGCGCACGGCACCGGTCAAGGACGCGGTGCAGCGTGGACGCCGGATCACTACGCTGCGGCATGCCGAGTTCGGAATGTCGGTCCGGACGGCGTTCATCTCAGCGCCCGTTCGCGATCGCTGATTAATGGACGACGGCGCGTGCCGCGTGGATCGAGTTAGAACGGATGTCCCTGCGCGACAAGCGGATCCTGGTCGACGGCGGAGCCGTTCGATTCGACGGGCGTCGGACGCTTTCGGCGGCATGCATTGCGCCCGACATCGCAGCTGATGGGGGTCCACTTCGAGAGCGCGCTCTACTGGCAGCAGTTCGGGTCCAGGACTGCGCACAGCGCGCCGACCGCATCTCGGTGTGGCCGGTGGTAGACGTTCATTCCCCGCCGGTCGGACTCAACCAGTCCGGCGCGCCGTAGCTGGCTGAGGTGATGACTGACGGTCGACTCTGTCAACCGGATCGCCGACGCCAGATCGCCGCTGTTCTCCTCGCCCGATACGGAGCTGAATAGATACGACATGATCTTCACCCGCGCCGGATCGGCGAGTGCCTTGAGCCGCAGCGCTACCTGGAGGGCGTCGTCGTCGCTCATAGGTCCGGCGGCCACGGGGGCGCAACACACCGGCGCAGACATATCGATCACGGGCAACGTCTTGGGCATGATCCGATCGTGCCATGGCTCTTGACATATATCAAAAAGGTGGCATGGTGGCGTGAGCGCACAAATTCGATATATGTCTCACAGGTATGGAGGAACCATTCATGTCCCGCGTCCAGCTCGCCCTGAATGTCGATGACCTCGACGAGGCGATCACGTTCTACTCCAAGCTGTTCAACAGCCAGCCCGCGAAGGTCAAGGACGGCTACGCCAATTTCGCCGTCGCCGACCCACCACTGAAGTTGGTGCTGCTGGAGAACCCCGGCAAGGGCGGCACCATCAACCACCTCGGCGTCGAGGTCGGGTCCAGCGACACTGTGCACACAGAAATCGCCCGGCTGACCGACGAGGGTCTGTTCACCGACGAAGAGATCGGCGCCACTTGTTGTTTCGCAACGCAGGACAAGGTCTGGGTCGCCGGACCCGCCGGGGAGAGGTGGGAGGTCTACACCGTGCTCGCCGACTCCGACACTTTCGGCACCAGCCCGCTGCATCACATCGGTGGAGATATCGACGGCGGCATCTGCTGCGGCGGCACGAGCTCTGACGACGCTAAGGCGGGGACGGGCGCATCCTGCTGCTGAGGCCTATGTATCCGGTTCCTCTGGCGCCGTATTCGCTGTTCACCAACTGTTCGATTGCGTCCTGATTCGACATACATCAATATCGAAGGATGTCGAAGTCAGATCTGCGACTGCTTGATGCGTCGGGCTGCGTGATCGCCCCGTTGGCACGGCAGCCGCTATCACCTGATGCCGCCTCCGAGTTGGCGATCAAGCTCAAGGCGCTGTCCGATCCCGTCAGGCTTCGATTGCTCAGCGTGGTCGCCAGCCACGTCGGTGGGGAAGCCTGCGTATGCGATCTGTCCGCCGGGATCGACCTGACCCAGCCGACCATCTCCCACCACCTCAAGACCCTGCGCACCGCCGGTCTGCTGGACTGCGAACGGCGTGGCTCTTGGGTCTATTACCGGGTGGTCACGGATGCGCTTCAACAGCTTTCGCTACTGCTTGACACCGATGCCGTCCTGACGAGCAGCCCGTGAATCACCCGATCCCACTGCCACGACGGCTGCTCGCCGAATTCACCGGCACGGCACTGCTCGTCACGGTGGTTGTCGGCTCCGGTATTGCCGCGCAGCAGCTCTCGCCGGACGACGTCGGACTGCAGCTCCTGGAGAACTCCACCGCCACGGTGTTCGGTTTGGCCGTCCTGATCCTGCTGTTCGCTCCAGTCTCCGGCGCGCACTTCAACCCGGTTGTGTCAGTGGCAGATTGGGTGCTTGGACGCAAAACAGGGGTCGGCATCAGCGCCAGCCACGTCGTCTCCTATACGGTCGCCCAAACCGTGGGTGGCTTCGTCGGCGCGGTCTTGGCCAACATCATGTTCGATCGTCAGGTTTTCGAGATCGCCAGCAAAGACCGCATCACAACCGGCCATCTGGTCGGCGAGGTTGTTGCCACCGCCGGCCTGATCGCGTTGATCTTCGCCCTGGCCCGCAGCGGGCGGGCCGCACTCGCCGCCGCAGCCGTCGGCGCATACATCGGTGCGGCGTACTGGTTCACCAGCTCAACCTCGTTCGCCAATCCCGCTGTGACGGTTGGAAGGATGTTCTCCGACACCTTCGCGGGGATCGCGCCGGCATCAGCCCCGGGCTTCATCCTCGCCCAGATCGTCGGTGCGCTAGTTGGTTTGGCGCTAGTCGTCGCGCTCTACCCCGAGGCCGCGGCGAGGGCAACATGACTGACGCCAAGCCCTCGGTGCTGTTCTTGTGCACCCACAACGCGGGCCGCTCCCAGATGGCGCTCGGCTACTTCACTCATATGGCCGGAGAGCACGCCCTTGCCTGGTCCGGCGGTTCGGAACCCGGGAACGAGATCAACCCGTCGGCGGTCGAGGCGATGGCTGAGGTCGGCATCGACATCACAGGCGAGTTCCCCAAACCCTGGACCGATGAAATCGTGCAGGCCGCCGACGTTGTGATCACCATGGGCTGTGGCGACGCCTGCCCGATCTTCCCCGGTAAGCGATACGAGAACTGGGACCTACCTGATCCCGCCGGTCAATCCGTCGATGCCGTCCGACCCATCCGTGACGACATCGAAGAACGAGTACGCCGCCTCCTCGATGAACTCGGCGTCAACCTCAGCGACTGACGGAGTACGGTGCGTCCGTCTCAATAACAATGGCACGCTGACAGCTGGGGCTACGGATTAGACGTCGCCGCAGGCGTGGTGTCATCCGGCGAGTGCGCCTCGGGATCGCTGGTACTGCTCTCGGGACAGTTGCCGAACGCAATGGCCGAGTTGTCAATTCGCGTCTACCGAGAATTGCTGCGGGCCATAATGGTTGTGCAAACGAGTTCGTCGCGTCGCTGGCCTTTGCGCTAGTTGCCCGTTGGGAGCGCCGCGGCCTAGTGGCGGGATAACGCGACCGTTCGAGGACGATGACGTCCCGCCGCAATGTCGCCAGGTCGCGTGGAGCGACGTCATCCGCACAGCTTCACCCGAAACATGGCCGTGCCGTGCGACGGAATCTGAACGGGCCCCAAGCTTCCGGTGCTGTCGCTGTCGATATGTGCCCAGAGGTCGCGCATGTGGTAGCAGTCGCTTCTCGGCAAGCCGAGCGCAGCGGCTGTGGTACCGACGTCACCTGCAGCGCCGCCGGCGTTGGTCAATGCAACGGCGACCGAGCCGTCAGCGAGTGGCTTGACCCAGACGCGTGGATCGCCTTCCAACGGATGTCCCTGCGCGACCATCGGATCCTGGTCGACCGCGATGACGTCACGGTTGGTGAGGATGGCCAGGGTCTGCGGGCTCATCGAGCGGATGTCATTACCCGCAAGCAGCGGTGCCGCCAGCATCGCCCAGAGTGAGAAATGGGACCGCTGCTCGGTTTCGTTGAGGTCGGGCTGTATCGGCCCGAGTGACATCGTCGGGTGCGTGCGGACGAAGTCATTCCATCCGAGTCCGATCACCATCATGTCGGGATCGTTGATATGCGCGGGATTGCTCCTGCGGGCCAGAGGGATTGAGACGCCCGCGCCCTGCACCACACCGGCGAGCCCCCGGGACCACAACGCGTCGTCGCCCCACGCGGGCACCAGATCGACCGAGTTGCGGTTCATGTCGGCGATCTTGGACCAGTCGTATCTGGCGCCAGCTCCCGCGTCGTCCGAACTGTTCGGGTTGACGCTGTAGAAAATGCGGCGACCGGTGGCGCGCAACGCATCTCGCATCGCAGCGAAGTAGCGCACCTGGAGCTCATGGGAAGCGTCCGGCCGACACCAGTCGTACTTGAGGTAGTCGACACCCCAGTCGGCGAACGTCTGCGCATCGGCGTGCTCATGGCCGGCTCCGCCGATTCGCGGATCCTGACCGCAGCCTTCGTTGAACGGGCTGTGGTAGATGCCCAGGTACATGTGGCGGTCGTGGACGTAATTGGCCAGGGCGGTTATACCGTGCGGGAAGCGGCTGGGATCCGCCTGGAGGTTGCCGTCGTGGTCGCGGGTGGGCGCGGCCCAGCCGGCGTCGAGGTTGACATAGCGGTAGCCGGCGTCGCGCAGGCCCGACGACACCATCGCGTCGACGGTTTGCATTACCGTCTGCTCGGTCAGCGGCATTCCGGAGTTCCAGGAGTTCCAGCCCATTGGGGGAAGCATGGGCTCCCGGCCGGGCGCGCTGCTGCAGCCTGCGGCGACGACGCCGGCGCAGACCGTCAGGATCAGAAGCCGACGCACTGCGTCAGCGTGGCATCACTACCTGGCAATAACGTTGTAAGCGCCTGTACCGGTGGCGGATCACCCTGCGGCGTTGGGCCGCAGCGGTGGGCACGTGCCCCCGTAATCGGTCGCCAGCTCGAAATGCCAGATCTCATTCGCATAGATCTGACACAGCCCGAACGCCGAGCCGTTGTGGATGAGCCATTCATCGGCGCCGGCGGGACCGACATCGACGGCCTTGCCGATCACGTGCTTCGAGACCTGCGGCGACGCGACATACTGACTGGCGATATCAGCGCTTCCGTACTGGGCGGCAGCATCGTCAAACAGGCGCTGCTGGAACTCCGTTGAGCGCCATCCGGACGTTAGGCCAATGGTGATGCCGTCGGCCGCGGCGCCGTTGGCGGCCTGCTGGATGGCGTCGAGCAGGGCGGGATCGAGTCTGTTCACCGCGGGGGAGGAGAGGTCGAACGGGCTGAGCCGCTGACCGTCGGGCAGCCCACCTTCGGAGGTCTCATCCGCCGATGGTCCGGTGACCGCCGTGGTGTCGTCAGAACCGTCCGCCGGTGTTGCGACCGCGGGACCAGCAGCACCGACGGCGGAGAGCACCAGCACCAATGCCGTCCCCGCCGCGGCAAGCCAGTCCCTGGCCATTCGCATTCACCTGCCATCGTCAGCCTCATCGGTGCCCTTCCCACTATTGTCGGCCATTTAGCTGTCCGAACGCTGATTAGCGAGACCGATACTCCAGCATCGGAAACACTGGGACTGTGTTCACAGTGGAGGTTGACCATGACTGAAGCGTTTGTGCTTGGTGGTGTTCGCACACCCTTCGCCCGGTACGGCAGCTCGCTGTCGCATATCCGTGCCGACAATCTGCTTGGTATGACGATGAAAGGCGCGTGTGAACGCCTCGGCATTGGCCTGGATCAGATTGAGGACGTCATCGCCGGATGTGTGAACCCTGCACATGAAGGCATGGGCGACGTCGCCCGCTGGGCTGCGCTGGCGGCAGGGTTTCCCGACAGCGTCGCCGGCGCCACGATCAACCGGTTCTGCGGCTCGTCGCTGAGCGCGACCGCCATTGTGGCGCAAGCGATCAAGGCTGGCGAACTGGAAGTGGGGATCGCGTGCGGAGTGGAATCGATGTCCCGCTCGGGTTGGGCCTACATGAAAGGCGACGCACCGTTCGCACCTCGCGGACCGGTCGTGCTGCTCGACACGATGTGGGCCGGTGCGGGTGGTCCGCCCAACCCGACGCTGCTGGCCCGCAATGCCTACATCGGCATGATCGAGACTGCGCAAAACGTCGCCGACCGTTACGGCCTCACGCGCGAGGAGATCGATGCGTTTGCGCTGCGGTCTCAACAGCACGCCAAGGCGGCACGTGACTCCGGCCGACTGGCAAAAGAGATCATGCCCGTGCAGATCCCGGCGACGAAGAAGACACCCGCGCGCACGTTCGAACATGACGAGTTCATCCGCGATGACACCACTGCCGAGCAGTTGGCTGCCCTGCCTGTACAACCGGGCACCAAGCAGATGACCGCTGCGAATTCCACGCCCCTGACCGATGGCGCCAGCGCGATCGTGCTGGCCTCGGGGGAGCGGGCCGCAGAACTCGGTGTCGAACCTCTGGCGCGGGTGGTGTCGTCGGCTGTGTACGGGATCGATCCACTGGTCATGGGGTTGGCTCCGGCTTGGGCTTTGCCTCTGGCGATCAAGCGCGCCGGCCTGACCCCTGACCAGATCGACGTGTGGGAAGTTCATGAGGCGTTCAGCGCCCAAGCGCTCGGTGTGCTGCGTGAGCTTCCAAATCAGCTTGGCGGCTTCACGATTCCCGACGACAAGCTCACTCCAAACGGGGGTGCGGTCGCCATCGGTCACCCGTTCGGCGCGACCGGCAGCCGCTATGTGTTGACATTGGCGACCGAATTGCGCGAACGCAACGCTCGGTACGGGGCCGTCGGTGTCTGCATCGGCTCCGGCCAGGGCGTCGCTGTCGTTCTGGAAAACCCCAACGTGGGCTAACCGGGAAGCGAGTCAGTCTCCGTCCGCGCGTGGGCGGCTCGGCGGCGTGGAAGTCGGCTCGTCGTCGTCTTCCCACAGCAGCAACTGGCGAACTGCCGCGCGGGATCCGTAGGGCTGAAGCATCTGGCTGGCGGGCCGGGGGCGCACTCGCTGCGGCCACCAGAACCAGCGGCCGAGAAGTGTGGCGATGGTCGGGGTCATGAACGTACGCACGATGAGCGTGTCGAACAGCAACCCCAGCGCGATGGTGGTTCCGATCTGGCCGAGAACCCGCAAATCGCTGAACACGAATGAGGCCATGGTGAAGGCGAACACCAGGCCGGCGGCGGTGACGACCCCGCCAGTGTTGGCCATGGCGCGGATGATGCCGGTTTTCAGTCCCGCGCCGATCTCCTCTTTGAACCGGGAGATCAACAGCAGGTTGTAGTCGGATCCCACCGCCAGCAGCAGAATGACCGCCAGCGCCAGCACCACCCAGTACAACGGGATGCCAAGGATGTATTGCCAGACGAGCACCGAAAGGCCGAACGAGGCACCCAACGACAGCGCCACCGTGCCCACGATGACAAGGGCGGCGACCAGGCTTCGGGTGATGAACATCATGATCAGCAGAATCAGACTGAGCGCGGCGATGCCGGCGATCAGCAAGTCGTATTTGGCACTTTCTTGGATGTCTTTATACGTCGCCGCGGTACCGCCGATATAAATGTTCGAGCCCGCAAGGGGCGTGCCCTTGATGGCCTCCTGCGCCGCATGCCTGATCGCGTTGATGTGCGAAATGCCTTCGGGGGTAGCGGGATCGGTGTCGTGGGTGATGATCATCCTGGCAGCCTTACCGTCCGGCGAGAGGAACAGTTTCAGGCCGCGCTGGAACTCGGGATTGGTGAAAGCCTCCGGCGGCAGGTAAAAGGAATCGTCGGTTTTCGACGCGTCGAAGGCCTGTCCCAGCGCGGTCGCGTTCTCCAGTGCAGAGGCGGTCTGGTCGTAGATGCCCGACTGGGTGGCGTAGTTCGTCATCGTCAGGCCCCGATTGGTCTGCTGACTGTCGATTTGAGGCGGGATCAGCGCCAGCAATCTGGGCTGGAGCGCATCCAGTTTGTCCAGACTTGCCGTGACATTTCCCAACTGGTCGGTCAGCGCGTCGATCCCGTCGAGCGCGTCGAAGATGGACCGCAGCGCCCAACAGATCGGGATATCGAAACAGTGTGGCTCCCAGTAGAAGTAATTGCGCAGGGGCCGGAAGAAGTCGTCGAACGTGGCGATCTTGTCGCGCAGGTCCTGTGTAACCGCGACGGTGGCGTGAAACGCCTCGACCTGTTCGTGAGTCGCGGCGGAGCTCTGCTGCTGCAGCGCGTATTGCTGGTGCAAAATGTTGATCGTCTTGTCGATCTCGGCGACCTGTTTGAGTAGGTCTGCGGCACGGTCTTGCTGGAATTTCAGGTTCTCGATCTGGCCGGTGCTTTGCGCGCTGATTTGAAACGGTATCGACGAGTGGTCCAGCGGGGTGCCCAACGGGCGGGTGATGGACTGCACCTGGGCGATGCCGGGGGTGTGAAAGACGGCCTTGGCGACTCTCTCCAGCAGGATCATATCGGCGGGATTCCGCAGATCATGGTCGGTCTCGATCATCAACAGTTCAGGGTTGAGTCGCGCTTTCGAGAAGTGGCGCTCGGCGGCCGCGTAGCCGATGTTGGACGGGGCGCTGGCCGGCATGTAGGCGCCGACGTCGTAACTGGTCTTGTACCCAGGCAGTGCGAGCAGACCGACCAAGGCCACCGCTAACGTCGCGACGAGGATGGGTCCCGGCCAGCGGACGATGGCCGTGCCGATTCGCCGATATCCCCGGGTCCTGGCCCCGCGCTTGGATTCCAACAGACCGAATCGGCTGGCGATGGTCAGTACGGCGGGAGCCAGGGTGAGCGCGGCCACCAATGCCACGAGAACACCGATCGCGGCGGGCACGCCGAGGCTTTGGAAATACGGCAGCCGCGTAAAGCTCAGGCAGTAGACCGCACCGGCGACCGTCAGTCCCGACCCCAAGACCACGTGAGCGGTCCCGCGATACATGTCGTAGAAGGCGACTTCGCGGTCCTCGCCCGCGCCGCGTGCTTCGTGATAACGACCGACGACGAATATGGCGTAGTCCGTGCCGGCCGCGATGACCAGCAGCGTGAGGATGTTCGTCGAGTATGTCGAGAGCCCGATGATCCCGGAATTGGCCAGAAACGCGACGATTCCACGGGCCGCGGCCATTTCCACGAGCACCGTGACAAGCACCAGAATCATGGTGACCAAAGAGCGGTAGACCAGCAGCAGCATTATGGCGATCACCAGAATGGTCAGCGCGGTGACCTTCGTGGTGCCTTGGTTGCCCACTTCGAATTGGTCGGCGATCTGCGTTGCCGAGCCGGCGACATACGCCTTTAACCCAGGCGGAGCCGGCGTCTGGTTCACGATGTCGCGGACCGCGTCGACGGACTCCAGGGACAGTGCTTCGCCTTGATTACCGGCGAGGAACACCTGAACGTAGGCCGCTTTCCCATCGGCGCTTTGTGAACCCGCCGCCGTCAGCGGATCCCCCCAAAAGTCCTGGACGTGCTGGACGTGCTCGTGGTCCTGTGAGATGCGCTGGATCAAGTTGTCGTAGTACCGGTGCGCGTCGGCGCCAAGCGGCTGATCGCCTTCGAGCACGATCATCGCCGCGCTGTCGGAATCGAACTCGTGGAACACCAGTCCGATCCGCTTGAATGCCTGCAGTGATGGCGAATCAGGAGAACTCAGTGCCACGTTGTGGGCTTCGCCGACCTTCTCCAACTGAGGTACGAGAACGTTCGTGACCGCTGCGACGACGAGCCAGAACAGCACGATCGGCACCGAAAGCCAGCGGATGGTCGTGGCGACTCTGTGTGTCAGGGATTCGCTGTCAATCTGATGGCTGCTCATCCGGATTTGTCCAGGCAGTAGGTGTAGGCGTTCGTCGTGGTGACCGTTCTCTCGTCTTTGACGACGTCGTCGATGACGATCCGGCAGCCGATTGATCCGCTATTGCCTTGCGCCATAACGTTGACGAAGACCGCGGGATCGGTGGTGGTCTTGTCGTAGGACCATGGCAGTGTCGCGTTGTCGACTCGTTGCGGCTGAGCGTGGACATCGAGATAGCTGATCGTCGCGACGGTGCCCGGTGGCCCGAACACCTCGAGGACCACATGTTTGGGGTTGAACGGAACGATCTCGTTGGACAGACCGCCAGCGGTCGAGGTGGTGTGGTGTGACCCGAAGATGCCGTGCAGTCGGTACACGGCGAAACCGGCGACCGCGACGACCGCTATTGCAACCAGCACCATCCACCATCGTCTGACCAGGCGACCAATCGAAATCCCTTTCACCCGTTAGCCTTTCGATAACCGGGGAAACGATCGCTTCGGTTGTGACCTTCCTGTGGTGGACGCGGACCGATTGATTCTGACAGTACGGTACGGTACCGAACTGCACAAGAGCTTCATCCCAACGACCGAGTCAGTCCGGGGAGGATGACGTTGTCGACGAGGGTTTGCACGGTGTGTTGGGTCGGCGGCCGGTCGGGGACAATGGTTCGGAAGATCAGGTAGCCGGGCAGCAGGTCCCAGAGTTCGTCCGTGATGGCGTCGTTGTCGATCTCGCCGCGTTCCACCGCCTGGTGCAGGACATGGTCGATCAAGGCCTTACGTTGATCGAGAAACTGGTGCTGCATAGCGTCTTTGAGGTCGGGGTTGCGCGATACCTCGACGAGAACCGCGCGGATGGTGCCTGCGTGCTGGCGAACCTGCTGACATATCACGTCGCCCAATTGCAGTAAATCGCCCCGCAGAGTGCCGGTATCGGGCGTGACCGCGACTTGACGGACGCCCTCGATAAAGGCGGCCAGCACGAGCGCCGCCTTGGTGGGCCAGCGCCGGTGCACGGTGGCCTTGCTGGCGCGGGCGGTGGCGGCGACGGCGTCCAGCGTCAGCCGCTCATATCCGTGTTCCTGCAACAGCTCCAACGTCACCGCTAGCAGCTCCGTCTCCCGTGGCGACCACGGAGATGGCTCGACCACGCGATCGGCAGTCTTGTTCATAGCACCGAACCATAGAGCCGCTGAGGTAGTACTGTCCAGTACCGTACTGGGTGATGGTCCGGTAGCGCATTCGCGCTCTCTCGTGGAGGCCCTGCTTTCCCGGAAACGTTGCGGCGCAGTTGTTAATGTTCAAGCCGAGGAGAGCTATGAGCGTCCCGTATGTCCTGTTCATCGCAACGAACGCCGCCGCAATCGGCCCGAACAAGCGGCGCACGGGCTTTTTCTTTCCAGAGATCGCCCATCCTTTCGAAGCACTTGACCGAGCAGGCGTCGCCGTCGAGTTCGCCTCCCCGTTGGGTGGCAAGCCCCCAGAAGACGGGTTCGACGCCGACGACCTGGCGCAGACCACCTTCCTCGACAGCAAGGCCTACCGGCGGCTGTCCCGCAGTCGCAAACTGTCCGAAGTCGACGTGCTCGACTACGACGCGGTCTTCTTCCCCGGTGGACTGGGACCGATGGTTGACATCACCGGTAACCCGGAGGTGCAGGCCACAGTCATCCGTGCCTGGAACGCCGGCATGATCGTCTCGGCCGTCTGCCACGGTCCATCTGCATTCCTTGGTGTCACGGTCGACGATGGTGCGCCGCTCGTCCGTGGCCGCAAGCTCACCGCCTTTTCGACCGCCGAAGAAAACGGCTATGCGGACAAAGACGTACCGTTCGACCTCGAGACCGCGCTGCGCGAGGATGGCGCGGTCTTCGAGGCGACCGACCCGTGGCAGCCAAAACTTGTCGTCGACGGGCGCCTGATCACCGGCCAGAACCCGCAATCGGGGGCATTGGTCGGCGGGGCGCTGGTCGACGCCCTCAAGCAAAACTGATGACAACGGCTGAGCCGGTCGTCGTGCTCGCGCACTGGCAGACCACTGAAACCTCACTGGACACCGTGCTGGAACACATCGCCGCGCTTCGACCGCAATCGCTCGCTGAACCCGGATGTCTTGGCTACGAGGCTTTTCAGAGTCCGGGCGAGCCCACCAATCTCGTGCTTATCGAGCACTATCGCGACGGCGCCGCACTCGACGCGCACCTGAATTCTCCCCACTACCAGGAGCTGGTAGTCGGACGTATCCGTCCCCTGCTTACCGACAGGCGAGTGGAGTTTCTCCGACCACGAGAGGCGAAGTAGTTAGACCCGCGTCGGAAATGCCTGTCGCGCAACCACACTCACGGACAGGCCAAGCCCGATGAGGGCCGCAGCGACCCAGGGCAATCCGGCAACGCCGGTGATCGGGAGCAATCCTGCGCCGATCGCCGCCCCTCCTGCAATCCCGAAATTGGCGCTGGAGTTGACCCAGGCGCCTGCGAGTTCCGGGGTCACCGCATGGGTTCGCACCGCACAAGCCTGGTAGATCGACGGCACACCGCCGAATGCACCAATCCAGATTGCTGCTGCGACGATGACCGGGATCAGCATCGTCGTGCCTGCGCCCACGGCCAGGACCGCGGCGATGACCACCGTGAGGGTGACGATCGTGGTCCGGCGCGGTCGATGATCTAAAGTGCCTGCGGTGTAAGCGAGTCCGGCTAGTCCGCAGACTCCGCACAGTAACAGCAGGGGGCCGATGAACGCCGGTCGTGCGCCCGCGGCGAGGAAAAGAAGGCTGACGAAGGTGTACAGCGTGAACTGGCCCAGGTACGTAAGGGCGTTCGAGGCGACCACCGTGGCCAGCGCGCCTCGTCCATCGCGAGTTTGGGCGGGCCTGGCGGGGGCGTCGTTGCTCACGCTTTGCAGCAACTTTGCGACGAGTACCAGGGTCAACACCGACAACGCGGCAAGCACGCCGAATGACGTCCGCCATCCAAACGCCGTGCCGAGCGACGTGGACAACGGAACCCCGAGGATGAAACCGGCGGTAGCCCCGCCGGTAGCGATCGCAAGCGCTCGGCCCACCTGGGCGCCGGTCACCAGCCTGGGCACGTATCCGATGCACAAGGAGAAGAACAGTGCATGCGTCATCCCGCCGATCGCCCGGCCGGCGGCGAGCACGCCGAATGTCGGTGCCAGCGCGACCAGCGCGTTGCTGAGCGAATAGCACAGAAGCGTGGTCAACAGGAGCGGCTTGCGCGCGAACCTGGCAGTGGCCAGAGTCAACGGCACGGCCAGCACGGCGACCATGACCGCATACAGACTGACCAGCAGACCCGTGACCGAATCGACCACGCCGAACGACTCGCCCATGGCGGGGAGCAGTCCAACGGGCAGCATTTCGGTCGTGACGGCGAGGCACGAGGCCAAGGCCAGGGACAACAGGGCGGCCACATGCTGCCGCAGGCCGCCTTGGGGCAGGTCGATGGCAGCGGAAGTCGTCATGAAACGTGAATATACTCAGTGAGTGAGTTTATTCAAGTGAATAACATGTCGACGATGTCCGGGGCGCAACATCCGTCCGCGCAGCAGCGCTGGTTCGGCGCTGCCCAGCTGATTGGGCTCGTGCGGGCCGAACCGGGGATCACCCGGGCCGCCGCCGCCCAGCGGCTCGGCATCGGCAGCGGTGGCGCAGCCGATCTGGTTGCCCGGCTGCGCCGGGTACGGCTGCTCGATGAGACCCCCGCCCCTGCAGCGGGCCGGGGAAGGCCGACGACGGTGCTCGGCGCTCATCCGCACGGACCGCTGGTGCTCGCGGCCGAATTGCGAGCGGGTGACTGGCGATTGGCGGTCGCTGGAATCGACGGCCATCCCGATGTGGTGGCACAGGTCCGCAACGTGGGCAAGGGACCCAAACGCCTGCTGTCCGAAATGGGCGAAGCGATCGCGGCACTCCACATGCGTGAGCCGGGTCGTGTTCGGGCGGTGGCGGTTTCGGTGGCGGGCACGGTCAGCGATAGGCGGCTGGTGCAGTTCACCACCCGCGGTTGGACGAACGTTGATCTGTCGGCCTTGATGGCGGGTCTGCCCGATGGCCCCGACGTACCGCTGTTGCTCGGTAACGACGCCACCCTCGCCGGTCTGGCCGAGGCGCGCTCGGGTGCCGGGCAGGGCGCGGGCACCGCGCTGCATCTGCTCGTCGCGGTGGGCCTCGGCGGCACGCTGGTGGTCAACGGGGAGCCGATGACCGGTGCTCACGGTGCCGCGGGGGAGTATGGCCACGTGCCGTTCGGGGACCGACGGCTGGTGTGCCCGTGCGGGGCGCGGGGATGCTGGGACCTGTTCGTCGACGGCCGGGCGTTGGCGCGCCACCTCTCCGATTCGCCGCCGGATGACCCGGTCGGTTACGCGTACGACGTCCTTGCCCGTCCCGGCGACCGCCGCACGACGCGGGCATTCGAATCCGTGGCCGCAGCACTAGGGACAGGCATTGGCGGTCTGGTGAACCTGCACGACCCTGATGTCGTGACGCTCGGGGGGCTGGCGGTGCCGCTGCGGGCCGCGGCGTCGCGGGCATTCGACGACGGGTACCGCGACGGGCTGATGGCCTTCCGCAAGTCGTCGGCCCCGCCGGTGCGTGACGGTGCCCACGGCGATGACGGTCCACTGTACGGGGCGACGGCATGGGCGCTTGACCATGTCACCACCGAAGCAGCGCTGGCCCAATGGGCGCAGCGCGGCCACGAAATGGCTTAGAGGACAACGTATCTACGCAGGGCCGACAAGATTGCCGTCCCGGACGTCTTCGCGACACTTCAGGCGGCTCTGCCCGGTCTGCTGCACGCAGACGCGAACCTGCTCTTCAATTCCGGGTGGATACACCTCGTCGCCCGGCCCTGGTGTGTCAGTCGGCGACGGGACAGAACCCGCATAGACCGACCACATCATGTCGCCCGTGGTTGGTAGGCGGGCACAGTACGCCGTCTGCCCGGCCTCGCTGACCCCCGCCGCGCCGAGGGTGGCGCAGTCCGCCCCGATCAACACCACGGGGACGGTTGGCGTGCTCGGCGGTGGCGGTTGTGCTTGTGTCTTCGAACGGTGCTGACCGACGAGGGTCAGACCGATCGCCAGTGCGGCGCCGACGAGCGCTACGGCAACCACGGCCACGATGGCCCAGCGCGGTACGTGGCGCCGGCCGGTTTTCGCGGGCGCACGTAGCGGTATCGGTGCAGCCTGCGTAGCGCGGGTCGCGAGTTCGTCCGATATTACGTTGAGGTTTTGCTGCAGCGCGTGGGCGAATTCGACGCACGAGCCGTAGCGATCCTCCGCCTTCTTCGCCAGGGCCTTCGAGAAGACCGGGCCGAGACTTGAGAGTTCGGGAACACGATCGGCGATGGCGGGTGGAGGCGCGGTGAGGTGCTGGCTGATGACAACGGCGGGGTTGGTGTGCTGGAAGGGCTGCTGTCCGGTGAGTAGGTGAAATGCCGTCGCCGCGAGCGCGTATTGATCGGCTCGGCCGTCGATGACCTCGCCCATAAGTTGTTCCGGCGCCGCGTACGCGACGGTGCCGACTGTCATATCTGTTGCCGTCAAGCCAGCGGAGTCATCTACCACCCGCGCGATGCCGAAGTCAGCGAGCACGATCCGCTGCTGTCCGGCGTCGAATTCGGAGAGCAGGATGTTGGACGGCTTGACGTCGCGATGCAAGAGCTGGCGTTGATGCGCGTAATCGAGCGCGTCGGCAACCGCGGACACGATGCCCACGACGTCCGCAGGTGGAAGGCCTTTGCCGTGGTAGCTCTGCAAGAGGTGCCCGGCGTCAGTGCCCTCCACGAAGTCCATCGTCAACCAGAGTTGGCCGTCGGCCTCACCTCGGTCGTGCACCGCGACGATGTGCGGATGCCAGAGTTTCGCGACGACGTCGGCTTCGCGGTTGAATCGTTCGCGATACTCGTGATCGGCCGTGAGCACAGCGGGCAGCACTTTGAGAGCGTCGCGGCGCGGCAGCCTCGGATGCTCGACGAGGTACACCTCACCCATGCCGCCCGACCCAAGTGCGCGGACGACGGTGTAGCCGGCGAAGACGGCGCCGTGGGCTAGCGGCATTGCAGTGCGAAACCTTCCGTCGAGGGCACGACCCTATACGGTGACCCTGGAAACGTTCTCACACCGGGATTACCGTATAGGAGACCTGCGCAAACGGTGGCGTGGCGAGGCGCTGTCTCCAGTACCGGGCAGCGAAAGTTACCCGCCGGTAGGCTCGAAGGGCGACGGGAGGGGAGCACCGATTATGGCCGAAGCCAAATTCGTCAACATCCATGGTGAACGGATCGCCGTCCTTGATGAGGGCGCCGGCGAAGCCCTCCTGCTCATCCATGGGATGGCGGGGAGCTCAGAGACGTGGCGGGCGATCCTGCCTCAACTGGCGAAGAAGTATCGGGTGATTGCTCCTGACCTGTTGGGGCACGGACGATCGTCCAAGCCGCGAACCGACTATTCGTTGGGGGCGTTCGCCGTCGGTCTGCGCGACCTGCTCGACGAGCTCGGAGTCGAGTCGGCAACGGTCGTCGGCCAGTCGCTGGGCGGCGGAATCGCAATGCAATTCCTCTATCAGCACCCCGACTACTGCCGCCGCCTTGTGCTGATCAGCAGCGGCGGACTGGGGCCCGACGTCGGGATGATCCTGCGTGTGTTGGCGGCGCCTGGCGCCGAACTGATCATGCCCGTCATCGCGCCAACGCCCGTGGTGCGCGCCGGGAACTCCGTGAAGTCCTGGCTCAGTTCACTCGGCCTGCGGTCACCCCGTGGCGCCGAAATATGGAATGCCTACTCATCGTTCTCTGACCGGCAGACCCGCGACGCGTTCCTGCGCACGCTTCGGTCAGTGGTTGACTACCGTGGGCAAAGCGTCAGCGCGCTCAACCGCCTGAACCTGCGCGACGGTCTGCCCGTAATGGCGATCTGGGGCGAGCAGGACACCATCATCCCGGTCGATCACGCCTACTCAGCACTTCAAAGCCGTCCGGACTGCCGACTTGAAGTGCTTCCCGGTGTGGGGCATTTCGCGCAGGTCGAAGCGCCAACCGAGGTAGCGGAACTCATCGACGACTTTGTCTCGACGACATCCGCGGCGCAGCCTTACGACGCGGGGACGGTCCCGTCCACCGGCCCAAGCTGACTTGGTTCAAAGAGGAATCACTGCGGGCCACCATGGCGGGACCTTGTTGACGCAGGCCGGCTACGGGTAGTTCCCGCCGGGGTTGTGTTCAATCCCCAGATCTGCCCAGATGGCCAGGCTGGCAAGACGAAAGTTCAAAAGGTCACCAGAGCGCGAGCGCCGACGGACAAAACCGTGCGTCCGCGCCAAGCGCTCCTTCGTTCTTGCCGGTCTTCCCCTCCGCGCCGGGCAATAACTCACCCGTGACGATCCCAACCCCTTCCGCACCGACGGGACCGACGCAGCTGCGTACGGCCGACGGGCCACTCCGCTCCACTATCTCGCCGATCTCGGCGCATTCAATGTGCCCGCGGTGGCTGCCACGATGGCGGGTGCGCCTCAATCGCTTGGTACGCCCGACAACACTCAGACCTATCTCATCATAGGCGGCGGCCTGGAACTGTCGATACATTCCACTGCCGCAGGCACCGGTTTCATGGAAGTCGATGCCGATGGCACCGTTAAGAAGGTTTATCCGCCGTGATGCGGGGGCTTCCTGCCAGAGTTGTTGTCATTGTAGGCATTTCGGTCGAATCGCCAAGGAGTTCGGGTCGCTGATTGTCGGGCTGGGGGATGAGCAGCACGGGAGTCGCGGTGTGCGCGACGACAGTGGCGGCAACACTGCCCTGTAAATAGCCGAGCAGTCCGCTGCGGCGGTGCGGCCCGAGCACGATCAAGCTGGCGTCGTGTTCTTCGGCGGCCGCGACGATGCCCTTCCACGCCGGCGCCGCCTCAATGGCCACGCTGCAGGAGGGGAATCCCGCCTGCTGCGCAAGCGACGCGCCGTGAGCGGCGGTCTGCTCAGCGGCGTGCCGCACTTCACTGGCCCGGTCGGCGTCGAAGTGCTTCCCGTTGGTTGGCGTGAAACCCACGTCGACGGGTCGCCAGACGCACACGACGACCGCGTGCCGCTGTGCCGGAAGCTGCACGGCAGCTTGGGAAATCGCGTACGCCGCCAGTTCCGATCCGTCGTACGCGAACAGCACTGGTCCTGGTGCGATCGGTCCTCGGTGGACGGTCGAAGTCGTCGCGATCGTGGCGACTTCGATCGGGGCAGGCGGCGACGCCAGGCCTGGACGGAGGCGGGCCAGCAGTGGCGGCGAGTACCAGGCCGGGGAGTCGCCGTCGAGAAACTCGTCCAGGTCCGGCTTTTGCGGCCGGGCTCCGCTAAGCGCATAGACGGCCACACCGAACACCGCGCCGCCGATTGCCAGCCCGAATCCGACCCAAAGAGCGATGCCGGTGCCCTCGACAAGATCGCCGGTCACCCGTGCTGCCAGGTGGGCGAATATCGGCGCAACCATGAATGCCGCTACCGCCCTTAATAATTCGATGATCGCGAAGACGCGTTGAAGGCTGTTCGACTGCAACGAGAAGCCGGCGACGAACAGCGCGGGGGCGACCGTGGCGCCCAGCGCCAGACCCGTCAGCGCCGAACCGAGCAGTGCCAGTGAGTGATTCGCGGGCAGGGCGAAACGGAACGCCACGATCCCGGCCGCCAGCAGCGCCATGCCGACCAACGGCAGGTAGTGCATCGCACGTCGGGAGATGACGAACCCGAATACAAAAGCCATGACGATGGCTCCGCCGAGCTCGGGCAGGTACAGCAGTCCGACCTGGACCGGGCTGTAGGTCTGCAGGAACACCGCGGCCGTGAGCCCGGTCGCCGCGACCGACGCGGCAGCGGCGAACAGCGCCACACCGACGCCGGCGACCGGGATGGCACTCGTCATCATCGTGCGGACGGTCAGCAGCGGACGGCGCGCCCTGAACTGGTAGACGATCAACACCACGATCAGGGCCAGGCCGCCGAACATCGGCACCGTCACGGCCAGATCGGAGAATTCGTGGCTGGTGAGCTCCGCGGCGCCGACGAACGCGGCCGTGCAGCCGACGGTCGCCAGCGCGATCGCGGGCAGGTCACGCGGGGCGTCGAGATCGGCCGGGGGCGCGTCGTCGAATGTCAACACCGACAAGATCAACGCGGCCAGAGCGATGGCGGCCACGATCCAGAACAGCGGCCGCCATGCGTGCGCCTCGGCCTGCACGCCGCCGATGAATGGACCGAGTGCGACCGCCCCGAAGACGCACATGTTCATGATCACGGCCGTGTTGCGGAGCTTGTCCCGCGGGAACCCGATCGTGAGCGGCGGTGCAGCAGCGATCAAAAGCATGCTGGTCGCCAGCCCCTGTAGAACGTGACCGCTGATGAAAGCGGTTGCGTTCGGCGCCGCCGCGGCGATCACTGATCCGACGACCAGCACCACCGCATAGAGGACAAGCATGCGGCGCTGCGGCAGGTGCTGCGCGAACTGGACCGCGAGCACGGTCCCGACGGCGTATGCCGCGTTGCCCAGACCCGAGCTCAGGGTCATCGCCTGAGCGCTCATGTGCAATTGCTCGGTGATGATCGGCACCAGAGGGTCAATTGCCGCGGACAGAGCCAGATACGGGATCAGTGCCAGCGTCACCATCGCGGCTACTGCGGGATAACGTCCGGCGAGGGGACCCTGGCGCATCAGCCTCGCCAATCGGAGGTCGGGACGGGACAGGGCACGTTCGGCGCAAACTTCAACTGGACGTCTCGTATTCCTCGTAGAGACGTGTTCTCCGTCACCATGCGCGGTAACGCGGCAGTCCGCGTGCTCGATCCACAGGTATGAGCACACAGTCAGATCGACTGTGCGCCCAGGTGTCTGACAGCTACTGCACAGGAATCTTGCCGGCCGCGCAGTTTTTGGGATCGGTAGCCATTCCCGGGGTCTGTAGTAGCCGCACAGGTGTAGGGAACGGGTCGGCCTAGAAGAACGGAACCGAACATGAACCGGATTGCGCGGTTAGCGACAACCATCGTGGTGTCCGGCGGTTTGGGTGTTGCCGGTTTGGCTCTTGGCGCCAGCGCTGCCCAGGCCATCCCCGTGGGAGGCGATCAATGGTGTCCGGGCAGGCCTCCGATGCGCCCGGAATTGATGCAACAACTCGCTCAATTGCCAGGCGGGTTGAGTGTCTGCCAGGACTGGTACTTCGGCCCCGACGGGAATGCCGTCGGGGGCGATCCCGGCCCTGGAAAGCCGCCAAACATGTTCCCGATGCAGCAGTCTTCTCCGCCGGCGCCCTGGACGCCGCCACCGTACTGCCCCCCGTGGGCCACTATCTTCAGCGGCCCGGCGGAGTGCGGCGGCCTCTAAGTCGAACTGTCGCCGGATAGGCTTTTCCAACAGTTGCGCGAAGCAATCCACGCCGGTAAGGACATCGACTGGACGTATTCAGAACACCCTGACTATGTCGCTTTCAAATCACTCGCGACTCGCGTGGCACTTCTGATCGTCGACGGAGGAGACCGGCCGACACAGGATGCCGCCGCAACGGCATTACTTGGTGTCACATCCAACAGGTGGGAGCAGTACGCGCACGGCATCTTTCGGCACGACTGAGCTCCAAACATGCGTTGGTCAAAGATCAACTGGTTCGAGCGGAATGGTGGCGGTGAGCGTCGTTCCACCGCCGCTCGGGCTGGAAACATCGAGCGTGCCGGACAGTGCATCGACGCGGTCCTTGAGACCGATCAACCCGGATCCTCCGCCAGTGTGCGCGCCCCCGATCCCGTCGTCGGAAATCGTTAGGTGCAAGACACCGTCGCGAGACTCCGCCCGCACGAACACCTCCGACGCCTCGGCGTACTTGGCGGTGTTGGTCAGCGCCTCGGCGACCACGTAATACGCCGCCACCTCGACCGATTCGGGAAGTTGTGCAACCACATCGAGTTCGAGGTCGACAGGAACGGGGGAGCGGCGCGCGAGGGTCTTGATCGCCGGTGCCAACCCGCCTCGGGACAGGATGGCCGGGTGGATCCCCCGCGACAACTCCTGCAGGTCGGCGTACAGACCCGACAATCCGTGGATGACGTCACCGAGCTGGCGGTGCAGTTGATCATCCTTTGCGGGCGCCAACGCCTCGATTGCCCGAAGCTCAAGTCCCAGTGAGACGATGCGCTGCTGTGCACCGTCATGCAGGTCGCGTTCGAAACGCCGCCGTGCCTGATCGGCGGCGGCGACGATGCGCACCCGCGACGCCTTGAGTTCAGCTCGTGCCTCGGTGTTGAAAATGGCGGTCGAGACGAGATCGGCGAAATCCATGACATGGGACTCGGTTTCCGGTGGCATCGGTGTTGGCTGCGTTGAGCAGACGAGCAGGGCCCCCCATATGCGGCCGTCGACCGTAATCGGGCCGCCAGCCCCTGAATGCAGGCCCATAGAACGCAACCGTGCCGCGGTCATTCCGGGCGCCTCGCTGTAGTTGGAGACGCGGGCCGGTGCACCGGATCTCAACACCTTCGCCGCGACACCGTCGCCGGCGAGGGAAAGACGTTCGCCTACGGCAAGTCTGCGATCGGGATCGGGATCGGCGCATGCGATGACGACGAACTCGTCATCGGATTCGTAGCGCAGCAGGGCGACGTGCTCGGCCCCGAGCGCACGCGCAAGTTCCTGTGCCGCCACCGGATAGATGTCGGCGGGATCCGCCTGTCGGGCCACGAATGTGGCCACCCGTCGCAGCGCCGTCTGCTGCGGGCCAACTGATCAGCCTCACGACGACGTTGATTCGCTTCTGCGGCGCGCAGCCGGGCCTGCCCGACAAGGACATTGGTCAACAGCGCGAGCGTCAGGAAGACGATGACAGCGGGAGCCAGGCTGCCGCTTCCCTCGGCGACATGGATCCACACGTAGGCAAGCGTGCTGGCCAGCGATGTCGCCAACGCCAGGCCGAACCCCCACCCCGCCGACACCACCAGAACTCCGAGCAGGAACACCGCACCGAAGGCGGTGTCAGGGGCAACCCACATGAGCAGATGTACGAGAAGGACTTCGGCGGCGATAAACACCGCGGCGGTGACCACGCCCCACTTCGCCGGCGGCGCGTTGGGCCGCAACACCAGCGCCAACAGGCGGTCGCGAAGCACTCGGTGATCGTAGATCTTCCCGGTAGCAGTAATGCCGAAGTGGGCTCCTTCTGACACTCTCTGTATATGTGCGACAGCGATGTGATCCTGTGCGCTGTCTGATCGTCGACGACAGCGCGACCTTCCGTGACGCGGCGAGCATCATGCTCGAACGCGCGGGGATCACTGTCGTCGGCACGGCGTGCAACAGGGCCGAAGCGCTCGATTGCAACCGTGAACTACATCCGGACGTGATTCTGGTCGATATCGACCTCGGCGCCGAGAGCGGGTTCGACGTCGTCGAGGCGCTACACCGATCCGGTCCGCCGGAGCCGTCGGTCATTCTGATCTCGACTCACTCCGAACAGGACTTCGCCGATCTGATCACCGACAGCCCCGCTCTGGGTTTCCTGCCGAAGTTCGCGCTGTCTCCGGACTCGATCCGCCGGCTCGTCGTGCAGCCGTAGCTCAGAGCGCCTCAAGGTACATGATGACCGCGCGCACGCGCCGGTGATCGTCGCCGGTTTCCGGCAGGTTCAGCTTGGTCAGGATGCTGCGGACGTGTTTTTCCACGGTGCCTTCCGTCACCCAGATACGCCTGCCGATGCCTGCGTTGGACAGGCCTTCGGCCATCAGCGTCAGGACCTCGCGTTCCCGGCTGCTCAGCGCAGCCAGCGGGTCGTCGCGGCGGCGCGCTGAGACGAGTTCCTGCACGAGGGCGGGGTCGACCACGGACGCTCCGTTCGCGATCCGTTCCACGGTGTCGACGAACTCGGTGACGTCGGTGACGCGAGCCTTGAGCAAATACCCGATGGAGTGGCCGCCGGCGAGCAGTTCCATCGCGTGGTCGACGTCAACATGAGCAGATAACACGAGGATGGCGGTGTCCGGCAGCTCGGCTCGAATCGTTTGTGCCGCGTCAAGGCCTTCCGTGGTGTGCGTTGGAGGCATCCGGATATCGGTCACCACGAGCTGCGGCCGCTTGTCCCGCACGACGGCCAGAAGCGACTCCGGGTCTCCGGCCTGTCCGACCACCTCGAACCCCGATCGATCGAGCAGGCTGGCCACACCTTCGCGAAGTAGAACGTCGTCGTCGGCCACGACTACCTGAACGGCACTCACCATGGCCTCCCGGCGCCGACGTCAGTTGCCACGACATTGTCCCACGGAGCCCGACGACTTCAGGAACGCGAGAAGGTCGGCGTTGATCGTGTCCGCGTGGGTGGTGGGCATGCCGTGCGGGAAATTATCGCGATAGGTCTTGAGGGTTCCATTTTCAGCCGCGAGGCGGACTTCGGGCCTGCGGCGACGTACGGGTCGATCTGGTCGTCTTCGCTGTGCATGACCAGCACCGGGACGGTGATCTTCTTGAGATCCTCGGTGAAGTCGGTCTGGGAGAACGCGACGATGCCGTGGTAGTGGGAGAAGGCGTCGGTCTGCATCATCAGCGGCGGAACGCGCTGATGATCGCGGCCTTCGACGCGCGGGTCTCGCCGTAGCGGGCGAGTCGTGCAGGTCGAGGCGTTCGACCAGTGCAGCCAGGTCATCGGCGTAGTCGGACGACAGCGGCCAGCCATGGCTGAAGACGATCGGCTGCCCCTGGCCCCAGTCCTTGTAGAAGATCTCGGTGCCATCTGACGTGATGATCGTGCTCATGATCGTTCTCCCTTTGTCGTCACGTTGAGTGCCGAATGGATCAGGACTGGCCGACGCCGAGGGTGTCGACGGGGTTGACGCGGCTGACGATCAGCGGGTCCGCGGGGGTGAACGGGAAGTTCGGCAGGTCGTCGATGTGGGTGTTGAATGCCGCGGCCAACACCTCGCGAGAGTAGGCGCTCGCCGACGCCTTGTATCCGATATCGGCGGGGAACGGCTGGTCGAAGAAGATCAGGAAGTGCCACTCGTCGGACCCGATGTTCTCGATGTGGTGCGGATAGGCCCGCGGGATGAAGTACATGTCCCCGGTCGTCATGTTCCAAGTGTCAAGCGTGCCATTGGGATTCATGATCGTCATGCGCGCGTCACCGTGCTGGACATAGCCCATCTCGGCGGTCACGGGGTGCCAATGCGGTTCGCGCATGCCTTCGTCGGCGACGCGCAGCGAGTACATCGAGATGTCCTTGAGCGCCGGCCAGAACTGGTCGCGGGCGAACCGTGCGTTTCCGCTCACGTAGTTCAGACCGGGGGTCTGAGCTTCGATGTCGAACTTGTGAGGATCGTTGAAATACGCAGAAGCGGGAATCTCGGGAGCGCCGATGCGGGCGGCGAGTTTGTGGTCAACGGTGCTGCGACGGATCTTGGCGAAGTCGGAGGCGGGCAGGTCATAGGTGTTGCCCAACACCGCGTCGCTGAACGCGCCGAGCGTCGCGCCGAATCCGAAGTCCTCGGGGCGTTCATGGCGGAAAGCGATGATGAACTCGGCCACGTCGTCGCCGATGTTCTCGATGTGGTGCAGAGAGCCGGAGGCGGCGTGGAACATCTGTCCGGCGGTGACTATGAAGTTCGAGAACTTGCTGCCGTCGTCGAGGATGGAGACCAGCGCGGTGCCGGACACGCAGTAGTTGAGCTCGCTGGCGTTCGCGTGCCAGTGTGGCGTGCGCATCGCGCCCGGGTTCAGGAGCACCCGCTTGATCGACAAGCGCTTGAGGATCGGCAGGGTCTCGGCGGTGACCCGCCGCATCGATCCCAGATCGGATTCCTCGACGATCTCACCGTCCAGCAGGGAGATGATGGAGTGGGTGCTCCGGTTGATGGATGTGGTCATGAGTTCGCCTCCTATGACGTGCGGGTATGGCAGTTACATTGCTCGCCAGGTTGGCCGCTGTCGTCAACGCTGGCGGCCATCGTGTGTGCGGGCTGGCCTGATAGTGCTCTTCCGGCTAGCTGCAATGGCAGAGATCAATCGCCGTATGTGGGGGCGGCCTGCAACTCCGGCGCGGCGGCGGCGAGCAGCGCGGCCCGGTCGCCGTTCAGCGGGGGATAGATCCGTTCACCGTTGATCACCTGCTTGGTCGCCTTGGCCTCGGCGCCGCGGCTGACGACGTGGCGGTCCCAGCCCTCCGTGTACACCGCACCGGCTGGACCGAGATCGAGAACGGTGACATACCAGGGGATTCGTAGCGACAGCATGGGGGCACCGAGTAAGTCGCTGATCACGTTGTAGCCGGCATAGCGGCCCATTGGCCGACCGTGCTGACACGACATCACGGACAGGTGTTCGTCATCCATTTTCGCCGCCGCCACATCGCCAGCGGCGAACACACCGGCGACGCCGTCAACCCGCAGGTAGTCGTCAACGGGCAGCCGTCCCAGCCGGTCGCAGGGCACGCCGAACTGCGTCGTCAACGGGTTCGCGCGCATTCCGGCGCACCACACCACCGTCGCCGTGGGCACGACATCCCCGGACGACAGCGTCACGCTTCGCTCGTCGACGGCGGTGACGCCGACACTGGTGACGGTGTCAACCTTGTTGGCGGCCAACGCATCCTCGATGACCGGACGCGCCGAATCACCCATGTCCGAACCGACCTGCGGGTTGTGGTCGACGAGGATCACCCGCGGCGTGACTGCGGGCCCGAGTGCATGCGACAGCATGGTCGGCAGCTCGCTGGCGGTCTCGATGCCGGTGAGGCCGGCGCCGACGACGACCGCGGTCGCGGCGGTGGGATCTGTCGCATGTGCGGCCAGATCGCGGATGTGGGCCTGAAGCTTCATCGCGCCGTCATAGGTGTCGACGTCGTATCCGAACTCGGCAAGGCCGGGAAGGCCGGGCTTGGCGACCCTGCTGCCCAGTGCGAGCACGAGGCGGTCGTAGCCCAGGGTTGCGCCGTCGGCCGTGCTTACCGTTGCGGCCTTGGCGTCGATTCCGGTCACGTCAGCAGTGATGTGGCCGATACCGACCGGATCGAGTAAGTCCGGCAACGGGATTCGGCACGCGCTGAGATCGGCCTCGTAGTTGCGAACCCGAATATCGTGGAAAGGTTGCGAACTCACGACGGTGACGTCGACCGCGTCATCGGCGGCACAGAGCTCGTCGAGCCGCCGGGCGGCGCCAAGCGCGGCCCAAAGTCCCGCGAACCCTGACCCCAGAACGAGAACACGTTTGGCGGGCGGCATCGCCTTATCGTTGCGCGTCACCGACTCGCAAACAAGGGTTGCTCGTGAACGTCAGCGTTCGCGACCAGCACGACGGCGAGATCTTCAGCGCGCAGCGTGATCGCCTCGTTGCGCAAGTCGGCGAGGCGCGCATAAAAGGTCTGCTTCGCTTCCGTGCTGCGTCCCGCCGCCGTTCCACGTCCGGTCTATGACAGGTAGTCCGGACCGCCGACGTAGATCGTCTCACCGCTCTGATGGGGCTCCTGGGTGGCGCGAACAATTGCATCCGCGAACTCCGATGCGGTCGGCAGGGCACCTGCGCGCCTGCGCGCCGCCACGGCCTCCGGATCGCGCCGCTCGAACAATCGCACCATGATGCTTTCGTCGATCATGTCGCTCGTTAACACGACAAACGTGACGTCGGCCGCCTCGAACGTTGGGAGCATTCCGCGGAGAGCCTTCTCGCCCGCCTGCTTGCTTTCGGCGATGGGCACGTAGTCGGCGGGCACCGGTTTGCGGCCGTGGAAGTGCGCGAGATGACTTTGGATGAAGATGATTCGCCCTCCCGGAGACATCAGCGGAAGCGCGAGCCGCGCCAGACGGACCTGCGCTTCACAATTGAGACGCATCGCATAGCCGGAGTCGACGCCGCGCTCCAAGCCGCCGGATGCATTGAGCACGAGCACATCCAGACGACCGAAGCGGCGCTCGATCTCGCCGAGCATCGCCTCTACCGCGCCCGCATCCGTCAAATCAGCCTGTGCCGCTGTCGCGTTGCCGCCCGCGGCACGAACGTCCTCGACGACACCGTCTGCCCGATTGGCCTTCTCGCGGTAATTCACGACAACGTGGCGTTGCGGACCGGCGAGCTGCGTGGCGATCTCAGCGCCTACGCCGCGGGATGCGCCGGTAACGAGGAATACCGCGGTCACGACCCGTGACGTGCTATCGCGTCGGTCAGGTCGTAGTCAACCGACACTCCGCCCCACGCTTCACCGGCACCATAAGCCACCAGCGCCATCCTGCCTGTCGCCGGAACGGACTGCTCGGCCACGCAGGTGCCCAGCGCCAGTGGGATCGAGGCTGCCGACGTATTGCCGAACTGTTCGACGCTGTCGACGAATACCGCTTCACCCGTGTCGACCTCTTCGCGGATCTTCTGCAGGATCCGCGAATTCGCTTGGTGACCGACGACGACCGTGGGGTTTATGCCGTTGTCGCGCAGACGATTCAACGTGTCCGACATCGTCTTGACGGCTCGGTCGTACACCTGCATTCCATCCAGCTGGATGCCTCCGCCGAATTCGCCCCGCATGAGATCGACCCGATCCCCGTCACAGCCCGCGTGCCACGTGTGCTCCCGGAATGTCGGGCGCGCTTCGATCAGCACTGCGCCCGTACCGTCGCCGAACAGGCAGCCGGTGTTGCGGTCTTTCTTGTCGATCAGGCGCGACATCGCCTCGACGGCGCAGACGATCACCGCGTCCCCTGGCTTGCAGAGCGGCAGTCCGGAGATCAAGCCGTACACGAAGCCGCTGCAGGCTGCGTTCAGATCGAATGCCAGGACGTCGGTTGACAGCCCGGCCTGTTTCGCGACCCGCTGTGCGATGCCTGGCACCTTCCCGCCCGTGGAGCAGCTGACCACGATCAAGGCGGTGATATTCACGCGATCGCGGTGGCGCTCGACCAATGGTGCACAGACCCGCGCAGCGACGTCCTCGAGCGCTTCGGTGGGATCGATCCACCACCGCGCAGCGACTCCCGTGCGTCGCCGAATCCATTGGTCGGTCAGGCCGATCGAGTCGAAGTAGCTGTTGTCAATGTGTTCCCCCGGTGTTGCCGTGGCGATATCGACGATGCCCGGGTTCATGCCGGGCCGATCAGTTCTCGGAAGTAGGTACTGATATCCAACGGCGTCAGGCAGTCGGCGACTCGGTCAAGGTCCGCCTCGACGCCGAACTCCTTCTCGAGCGCTTGACTCACGTCCACGACATCGAGAGAGTCCATGTCCAGGTCATAGATGGGCTTGTCGAAATCGGCGACGTCCGCGGTGGGAAGTCGACGCCGGATGATCGTCAGCATCACCGAGTTCATGCGTTCGTCTATGGGCGGCATTGCGTTGAGCCTTTCATTGTCGCTCGTCGAGCTTGTACAAAACAGCGCCGGAAGTGGTAATCGAACGCGCATCGACGACTATCTCCACCACGGTGCCACGCTTTTCGGCCAGCAGATCGACACTGCTCTTGTCGGTTTCCAACACTGCGACCACATCGCCGCGTTCCACGACGTCTCCGACTGCCACGAGCCATTCGACGACCAGAGCCTCGGTCAGTCCGTGGCCGAACTCCGGTACGAGGATGTCAACGACGTCGCTCAACTGCACATCTCCTCGATCGCGCTGACAACGTCGGGCACCCCGATCCGGTAGTCGTTCTCGTAGTTGGCCGGCGGATAATTCCGCCGCGGCGCAGCCAACCGCCGCATTGGTGATCTCAGGTGGTGGTAGCCGTGCTCAGCCACCGTTGCCACCACCTCGGCGCCAACGCCACCGAATCCCACTGCTTCGTGCACCACAAGCAGGCGACCGGTTTTGGCCACCGACCTCAACACCGTGTCCGTGTCCATCGGCGCGATCCAACGCAGATCCACAACCTCGACGTCAACTGTAGAAGCGACCAGATCCGCTGCGGCGAGCACCTCCTCGATCAGCGCGCCATATCCCACGACCGTGATGTCTGACCCTCGTCGCACGACACGTGCACTGAGATCTGATGTCGGCTCGGACGGTTCACGCGGTTGCAGGTTTCGCTTCCAGTACAGACGTTTGGGCTCAAAGAAGATGACTGGTGAGCCGAGGAAGCACGCGTATTTCAGCATTGCGGAGGCGTCGCTCGGACAGGACGGAAATGCGACGTACAACCCTGGCGTGTGCGCGAAATACGCTTCGTTTGATTCGCTGTGGTGCTCCACCGCCCGGATGCCTCCGCCTACCGGTACCCGGATCACCAGGTTGAGTGTGATGTCGTCGTTCCAGCGCGACCTCATCCTGGCGGCCTGGGTCACGATCTGGTTCATCGCGGGGTATATGAAGCCCTCGAACTGAATCTCGCAGACCGGTTTGAGTCCGCTGAGTGACATTCCGATCGCCTGCCCGACGATGGAGGACTCAGCCAGCACCGCGTCGCGGACGCGACTTGCACCGAAGCGTTCCTGCAGGCCTTTGGTCACTCGGAACACGCCACCAAGCCGGCCGATGTCTTGCCCGACGAGCACAACTGACTCGTCGCTTTCCATCACTTGATTCAAAGCGTCGTTGAGTGCCTCGGCCAGACAACTCCGCGTTCTGGTGGTCACGAGGCAAACGCTTCCAACAGTTCGCGACGAGTCCGGTCGACGTCGGCATCCACAGAGTCCAACCATTCCGCATCGACAACGCCTGCAGTGTATAGCGTTTCGCGGTATCGCATAACAGGATCGTTCGCCACCGCCGCGTCGAGCTCTTCTTGGTCACGGTAGCTGGAATGGGGATCCGTGGTGGTGTGTCCTCCGATGCGCGTGGTTCGGAGTTCGATGAGGCCCGGCGACCGGGATGTCTCGACATACCGCCTCGCCGTCACGCAACTGAGGTAAGTGCTGTCGGGATCGTCAGCTGCGTTGGACCACGATCGAATGCCGAATCCGTTGGCCCGATCCGCGATTGACGTCAACATCTGTTCGTGACTCGGTTTGGAGATCGCCCATCCGTTGTTCTGGCAGACGAACAACACCTGAGCCGACTCGACTGCGGCCAGATTCATCGCCTCTGACATGTCACCTTCACTGGTGGCACCGTCGCCGACATAGATGACGACGGTTTCGGCTAGGTTCTTCAGCCGCTGTCCAACGGCGTAACCGACGCCATGCAAGGCCTGTGCCGCCAGCACCAAGGTGTAGGGAAAAAACCGGTGCCGAAGCGGATCCCAGCCGCAGTATGTGCGGCCGGCCCACTGGGCGACCAATGAGACGGCGTCGATGCCACGCACCACCGCAACCGCATGCTCTCGATAACTGGGAAAGATCACCGACTCATCGTCAAGCGCCATCGCCGAGCCGACTTGCGCCGCTTCCTGGCCCCGGCATGACAGCCAGAGGTCGATCGCGCCCTGGTTCTGCAATCGCGCCGCCTCGTCGTCGATGCCCCGGGCGATCAACATGTAACGCAGCATTGCGCGCCTGGTTACCGCGTCGACGGGCGTCGGTACGTCAAGAGGACGCATACCACCATCCGCACACTGCCCCCCTGGTGCCGCGAGCGCGGCTGGAAACCTTCACATAAACAAGCTAATCGTTCTTGAGTCGTTCTACCTGTACTTGCTGTGCGGGGAGTGCTGGATCGTCTGACCTGCGAGTGGCCAGCACACACCCCGTGAGGATGAGCGCGAGGCCCGCGATGTTCCATGCGGTCAGCGGCTCGTCGAGCACGATCACACCGGCCGCCAGCGCCACCGCCGGGTTGATATAGGTGAACACCAGCGCGCGGGCTGCGCCGACTTCACGAATCAGCGCGAAGAACACGATGAAGGCCAGGGCGGTACAGATCACGGCCAGCCCCGCGAGCGCCAAAAGCACTCGGGTGGAAGGCATCTCGCTCGGCCAGGTGGCGGCCGCGGGTCCGGCGTAAACCAGCGCAGCGAACCCAAGGCACGCGGCTGTCATCGGCAGCGCGGGCACATCGGCGAGGTGACGGGCGGCGATCAGCGGTGCGATGGCGTAGCAGGTGGCCACCAGCAGAACCTCGACGATCGGCCACGCCGCCCCGCCCGCCAGATGCTCGCCGGCGAGCACCGCAACACCCGCCAGCCCGACACCGAGACCAAGGACGCGCTGGTACCCCAGCCGCTGCTCGCCTCCGGTGAACCGGTCCAGCACCGCGGCGATGATGGGAGAGGCCGCGATCAACAGGCCGGTCATCGAGCTCGTCAGATAGCGTTCGGCGTCCGACAGTAGGAACCAGGCCGCGATGATCTCGAAGAATGAGAACCCCAGCAGCGCCTTCCAGTGGTTGCGGATCATCGTCGGGATGCCGCTGGACAGCGCAAGCGGCAGGAGGACCGCCGCACCCACCGCCGTCCTCGCGAACACCAGCACGGGAACGGAAACACCCTCGACGGCGACCTTGATCATCAGGTACGGGATACCCCAGATGATGCTCATCGCGATGAACAACAACCATCCGCGCGAGCTCACGGCGCCCACATTACGAGTTCGCCCCGACAGGCCTCGCGCCAGGCGGTGACAATGATCGGCGTGAATCCACGGAACGCCCGGGTGGCGGCGGCGTTGACGGCGGCAGGCATCGATCCGGACATCAAGATCCTCGACGCCGACGCGAAGACGGCGGCGGCCGCCGCAGAACAGCTTGGATGTGAGGTCGGCGCGATCGCCAACAGCCTGGTCTTCGAATGCGACGGCAAGCCGTTGCTGGTGATGGCCAGCGGCGCACAGCGGGTCGACACCGCCCTGCTGGCGCGTGTGGTGGGCGCGGCGGCGATCACCAAGGCCAGCCCTCAGCTGGTACGCAGCGCTACCGACCAAGTCATCGGAGGAGTAGCGCCAACAGGGCATCCGAGCCGATTGTGGACCGTGGTCGACGAGACGTTGGCGGGCTATCCGGTGGTGTGGACCGCCGCAGGTACGGCCGATTCGGTGATGCCGTTGACCTATGAGCAGTTGTTGGCGGTCACCGAAGGCGTTCCCGTGCGGGTGCGCTGATCTGTCAGTTCCGCCGGGTCAGCTCGGCATACCGCTCGATGTGGCGGTCGGTTGTGCCGAACTCGTACTGCATGGCGGTCAGCCGCTTGAAGTAGTGGCCGATGGCGAGTTCCTCGGTCATGCCCATTCCGCCGTGCAGCTGTACCGCCTGCTGGCCGATGAAGCGGGCCGCTCTGCCGACCGTCACCTTCGCGGCCGAAACCGACCGCGCGCGGATCTCCGGCTCGTCCTCGAGGTGCAGCACCGCAAGGAGGACGGCAGCGACGGCCTGTTCCAGCTCCATGTACATATCGACCATGCGGTGCTGCAGGACCTGGAAGCTGCCGATGGGCTGCCCGAACTGCCGACGCTGCTTGCAGTATTCGACGGTGTCCGCCAGCACTTTCCGCATGCACCCGACCGCCTCCGAACAGATCGCCGTTGCACCTTCGTCGCGCGCCTGATCCAGCGACGGCCACGCGTCTCCGGATTCGCCGAGCATGGCGCTCGCGGGTACGTGCAGGCCGTCCAGGTTCACATCGGCGGCGCGGCGGTCATCGATGGTTCGATAGCCGCTGAGCGAAAGGCCTGAACCGACGGAGTCGAGATCGACGACGAACAGCGAGATGCCCTCGGACGTAGTCGCCGTGATCAACAGGTGAGTGGCCAGTGGCGCGCTCATCGCAACGATCTTGCGGCCGTGCAGGATCCAGCCGTCACCGTCGGGCTGCGCGGTGGTCGTCACGCCCTGCCAGCGATCACCGGACTCCGGTTCCGCGGCCGCCAGCGCGACGATCGCGGTGCCTGCCACGATCTTCTCGAGCAGCGATGTCGCCTCCTCGCCGCCGGCGCGACGCAACAGCCCGCCCGCGACAACGACCGTGTCGACGTACGGCTCGATCACCAAAGCGTGGCCGAGCGCCTCGGTGATGACCATGAGTTCGACTGGGCCACCGCCGATTCCGCCCAACTCTTCCGGGAGGGTGGCGCCGAGGATGCCGAGTTCGTCGGCGAACGACCGCCAGATCTCCGGCTGCCAGCCCGCGCCGGTCTTGGCAGCGGACCGGCTCTTCTCTAGGTCGTAACGGGTGGACAGAAACTTCGTCAGTCCGTCACCAAGAAGTTCCTGCTCCTTGCTCAGGTTGAAGTCCATCAGAGCCCCAATGCTGCTTTGGCGAGGATATTGCGCTGAATCTCGTTGCTGCCGGCATAGATTGAGCCGGCGCGGTCGTTGAAGTAACGCAACGGGGCGACCGCCTGCCACGGCTCGCCGCTCAGATACCCGTCGGCTGGTGGCTCGAATTCTGTCACCGGGCCGCCGGGTCGAGTCGCGTGCGGCTGATAGGCGCGCCCGCGCGGCCCGGCCGCCTCCATCGCCATCTCGGTCAGCGTCTGGCTGAGCTCCGTGGCGACGACCTTGAGCATCGAGGACGCCGCGCCCGGGTTCTTGCCCTCGGACACCGCCGCGAGCACGCGGTACTCGAGAATTTCCAGCACCTCCGTGCGTATCCGCGCGTCGGCCAGCTTCCGCGCAAACGCCGCATCGTCGATCAGCAGGCCACCGTCGGGACCGGGCATCTCGGCGGCCACGGTAGCGATCTCCTCGGCCATCACCTGCAGTGCCGGCGATGACGCGCCACCACCGCGCTCGAATTCGAGCAGGTATTTGGCGACGGTCCAGCCGTCGTCGATGTCGCCGAGGACGTTGGCCTTCGGCACCCGGACCTCGTCGAAGAAGACCTGGTTCTGCACCTCCTCGCCCGACGTCATCACCAGCGGGCGAATCTGGATGCCGGGAGACGTCATCTCGATCAGGACGAATGTGATGCCCTGCTGCCGCTTCTGACCGCGCGACGTGCGGACCAACGCGAACATCCAATTCGCCTCGCGGGCATGCGTTGTCCAGATCTTGCTGCCCGTGCACACCAGATCGTCGCCGTCGTCGACCGCCGACATCGACAGCGACGCCAAATCCGACCCGGCCTCGGGCTCGGAGTAGCCCTGGCAGAAGAACACCTCGCCGGTGAGGATGCGAGGCAGGAAGAACTCTCTCTGGGCGGTAGTGCCGAACGCGATTATCGCGTGTGCCACCATACGAATTCCCATGGGGGACAGGGAGGGAGCGCCCGCAAGCGTCGACTCACGGCTGAAGATGTAGTGCTGGGTCAGGCTCCAGTCGCAGCCGCCGTACTCGACGGGCCACGCGGGTGCCGCCCAGCCGCGCTCATGCAGGATTCGCTGCCACTCCATGCTCGCGTCGTGGTCTGCATACACGCTCGTCATGAGGCGGCCGGCGGTGCGCAGTTCCTGGGTCAGCTTTTCGTCGAGGAAGGTGCGCACCTCGTCGCGAAAGGCTCGGTCAGCCTCCGACCACTGCAGGTCCATGTGTTCCCCTCTGCTCGGTAGGCACATAGTAAACCTAGTTACTCAACTGGCCCAGCCGCGGGTCCCGTCCGCCGAGGTCGAGGACTATCCTGGACCGGCGAGGTAGCGATGAACCGGGACCAACTGTTCACTGCGATCGTGGCGGCCTGCCCCGATCGCGATGACATCGTGTACCTGGAGCGTCGCGGGGACGATTACGACTGGCAGTTGGTGCGGGTCGGGGATCCGGCAGTCGGTCCGTCGATCTCGACGAGTACGGGTCCAGACGTCTGGATGTCTTTCTCGGCCCGTTGGCCTGTGGACGATCCGGGACGATTACGCGCTTTCTTCGACGACGTGATGGCCGAGCTGGAGTCGATGGCAGGTGGACTGGATCGATGCCGCTGGCCCATCGACGAACCGTGGCCGCACACTCATTGACGGGCGACTGCCGTGGACTTTCAGATCAGCCCCGAGGACCGAGTGCGGTTCAAGCGCTGCCGACGACAGTGGGATTTCGCATCGCCGCGCCGACGCGGCCTCGAACCCGCCGAAACCTATGAATTGCCCACTCTCACAGTGGCATTCAAGGACGCACTCGCTGTTTACTACTACCCGGGGACCTGGGACTGGCAGCACGAGCTCAAGCAGTCCCTTGTGCACAAGGCGATGCGGCGGTCGTTGGAAGAGGCGGGCGCGTTGGAGGAACTCGCGGACGGAACGACGATGGTCGACCGCTATGACGAATGGGCATCGACCGTCGACGACTTCGCGCCGGTGAAGATCGATCACGACATCGCGGCCCTGGTTCGCGACCCGGACGATCCCGAGCTGGGGCTGTCGACCCCGGACGGTTTCGGGGTGACCTACACCTGCCGAGTCGACCTGCTGGCGGTCGACGCCGCCGACGAGTACTGGGTGGTGCGCCACCAGATCGTCGACGGCTGGCGGCCGGTCGAGCAATTGGTGCTCGACGAGGAAGCGGCCGCCGCCTGCTGGGCCTGGGAGCAGGATTACATCGGCATGGAGATCGCAGGCACCATTCACAACGAGATTCGCGTCGACGCCCAGTCGGAGTCTCCGGCAGACGAACCCGACGCGATGGGCAGGCGGGTTGCGGTGGCCCAGCACGAGCCGAGCGGCGGCGGCCGCTCGATCCCGCAGCACGTCCGCGTCGCCGCCCGCGAATCGCGGCCTACCGGCGGCCGCATCGAGCAGCGCACCGCAGGGCCACTGCGCCGCACCCGCATTCGGCGAAGCCGCGACGAGATCGCCACCGCGGGCAGCCTCATGGCGGCAGAGGCGCTTGAGATGATCAATGCGCCTGCCACCTATCCCACTCCCGGATCACATTGCCTGGCATGCGAATTCAGGCCGCCGTGCCTGATGATGTACGAAGGTGCCGACCCCGGGCCGACGCTCGCGGCCCATTTCCATCGCCGCTCGGACGACGCCCCGAAGCCGCGGCTTGGGCAGGCGACGTGGGGGTTCGGCAGAGGAGCGGCCCCGCCGGATCGGTGAGCACGATCTCGAGCCGCAGGCATAATCGGGAAGGTGGAGCGGCGTCGAATCCGCAAGTCCAATCAGCAGCCCATGGCGCTGCTCAGGGAGCTGCCTGCACTGGTCGTGCTCGAGCGCTTTCCGGTACCGGTTCTGGCCATCGCCGAGGACGGCGCCATCCTTTTCGCCAACGGCGCCTTCGCCGAGATGCTGGGCTACTCGGCACAAGAGGTGCTCGCGCTCGAGTTCCACCAGATCTTCCACACCATGCCCGCCGACGAATCCGCGGTGTCGGTCGTGCGCCAGCATGCCGACCTCATCGTCGAGCTGGTCCATCAGGACGGTTCGATCAGGCGTGCCCGGATGGGCAAGTCCGCGCTGGTACGCGGTGACGATCCGGTGGCGCTTGCGATCTTCCAGGATTTGACCGAGAAGTTGTGGTCGGAAGAGTTCTAGCTGCGGGAATGGCGCATGGACTCGCGGGTCAGGAACTCGCGGAAGTAGGGGAGTGATCCCTCGGTCACGATGGCGGGGAGCAGCAGCGCCCACGTCCGTGCCATGCGGTCGATGAGATCGGTGCCACCTGAGCTCGCGTTCGAGATCATTTCGGCGCCGAGCATCACGGCAACGATCGCCTCGCTGACTGCCTCCGGGTCCAGCTCGTCGCGAAGGTCGTCCTCGATGATGGCCTGCCTGGCCTGGGCCACCATCTCGGCCAGCAGATGGCCGTGGGTGAGGACGGTCGCATGGTTGAACTTGCCGAATGCCCGCAGGAGTTGGGCCCCGGTCCGAACCATCTTGTCGGTGCCGATCAGGTCCGCGACGACGAAGACGCCGTGGATCAGGTTCTCCAGGGCCGGCGCGGACGGCTCGCTGATGTTGCGGAACGCCGTCAGCGCCGTGTTGGCGCCGTCCTCGATGATCGCGGTGGCCAACGCCTCCTTGGAACCGAAGTGATAGTAGAGGGCGCCCTTGGTCATCTCCGCGCGCTCGATGATGTCGCCGAGACTGGTCGCCTGGTAGCCCGCCTCGGCGAAGAGATCCACCGCGGCGTTGATGATCTTCTTTCTGGTGGCCTCCGACCTTGCTTGGCGGACCATCGGCTGAGCCTATTTCATCGGGGACAGCGAGGCTGCCTTGGTCGCCGCGAGCGAGGCTCTACGCCTGATGAACTGGTTGAGGTAGCCGATCCGCTCGGGGTTCGCAAAGCCGGGGAGGGTCAGCACCCACGTCTTCTCCAGGTCGGTGAAGTAGCGCTTGGCGTCGTCGACGTCGGTGGTCTGGCGCAGGCCCATGAACACGGACACCAGCAGGCGGCCGACGTCCTCGGGGTTGCAGTCGGCGAGTACGTCTCCGTCGGCGATGGCGCGGCGCACGATTTCTGCGAGCGCCTGGATCCACTCGGTGAGCATCCGGGCCTGCACTCCGTCGGCACGACCGATCGATTCGAGTAGGTTCAGCCCCGCTCTGGCGACCTCATCGCCGAGGTCCCGGGCGACGATCATGCACGACATGTCGACGAGTGTCTCCAGGCCGGACAGCTTGCGGGAGAGCACACCGCTCATCACTTCATGGCTCATCAGGCTCTGGCGGTCGATGATGGCCAGCGCCAGCTCGTGCTTCGACCGGAAGTGGAAGTACATCGCCCCCTTGGTGACTTCGGCCTGCGCAAGGATGTCGTCGAGGCTCACCTGGCTGTACGAGTTGTGCGCGAACTGATGCGACGCCGCCAACAGGATCTGCAGACGCGTCGCGTCCGCTCGTCTGTCGACCTGCTCCGTCACTGCGGGACCTCGGAATCTGTACGGTGGATCGGCCGCCGGACGACCGGATGTCCAGGCAGTTCACCGCTGATTCTGTCATCCGGGTGCGCCAGTGACGTGGTCGCAGTCAAAACTCTAAGTCATATTGTTGCCTACAAATCATTTAAAAGGTATGTAATATGACCGATGTGATGACCCTTGGTTCGATATCGGCGAAATTTTCAGCGTCGGAGACTGTCATTGCTGAGCTGAATTCAAGCCAGTTGCCAAAACCAAGAATGGCAATTTGCTGAAGACACATTTATCGACCATTACGACGCTAATTCTAGTTTTTCCCCGTCTGCAGATAATAACAGGATAATTGCTATGGAATGGGATGACGCGGTAGATATTCTTTGCGCGGGAAGCGGCGGTTCACGGCGCGTCCGCGCAGGACATACCGGTGACGGTGAACACGGATCTGGCGCCTGCGGCATCGGCCCCCCGCCAGGTCGAGCCCTTCGTCGGCAGCCGGTTGCGGGACTGGGCGGAAAGCTGCCTCACGTCGCCCTGCGGGTTCCTCTACAGCCGCATCGCCGAGCGCAGGGCCGTCACCATGCGGTCGAGCCGCGGTGAGCCCTTCGAAGTGACCGCAATCGGTTCGGTCGAGCTCGGGCCTGACCTGCCGCAAGTCGACCTCGGCGCCTGGCTATACGCACAGGCCTGCGACAGGGGTATCGAGGTGACCACCGACAGCCCGCTGCGGCGCATCGTGTTCGAGGAGGGGCGTGTGCTCGGGGCGATCCTCGACACGCCATCGGGGACGCGGGCTGTGCGCGCGACACGGGGCCGATTAATCGCCACGTGACCGAACTCGCTCGAGAGACCCGGCAGCGCCGGTCACCGAACTGGCGCTGCGGAGAACTGCACCGGTATCCGCCGCTCGGCAAGTAGCGACTCCATCGCCTGGCCGGAAACGGGACGCGACAGGAGGAAGCCCTGTGCGCGGTAGCACCCGTGCCGCAGCAGTGTCAGAGCAGCCTCTTCGGTCTCCACACCCTCGGCGACCAGCTCCAGGCCGAACGACTCGGCCAGCGCGATGACCGCACGCACGATGGCGAGGTCGCCGGGGTTGGTCCCGAGCTCGCGGACGAAACTCTTGTCGATCTTGAGCGTGTCGACGGGGAGCGACTTCAAATGCGACAGCACGCTGTAGCCGGTGCCGAAGTCGTCGATTGCGATCTGGACACCGACGTCCTTCAATCCAGCGAGCGTGATCCGGGTGGTCTCGATGTCCTGAACCACCACGCTCTCCGTGATCTCAAGACACACGGAGCCACCGTCGAGCCCGAACTCGTCGATGATGTCGGCGACCGTCTCGACGAACCCCTCGGTGACCAGCTGCACCGGTGACACGTTGATGCGAAGGACGGCGTCGAGCCCCACCCCGTTCGATCGCCATTTGCGGAACTCGGCGCAGGCGGCGCGCATCACCCAGCGGCCCAGTTCACCGGCGAAGTTGATCGACTCGGCCACCCCGATGAAGGCGTTGGGCGAGAGCAGGCCTCTCGTCGGATGCTGCCAGCGCACCAGGGCTTCGAACGCAAGGATCTCCCCGGTGCGCATGTCGACTTCGGGCAGGTAGTGCAGGACGAGAGCGCCGTTCTCGATGGCGCTCTGCAGATGCAGCTCGATGTCGTTGCGGAACTCGCCCTTCAGCGACATGTCGTCGGAGAACACCGCGATCGTGTTGCCGCCCGCACTCTTGGCAGCGAGCAACGCCTGGTCGGCCCGGCGGAGCAGATCGGACGTCGTGTCACGCCCGGGTACTCCCAGCGCCACGCCGATGCTCACGGTGCGGGTGAGCATTTCGCCGTCGATGGACACCCGTTCGCGCAGCATGGCCTGCAGCTCGTCGGCCATGGTTTGCGCCTCGTCGGCGCTCATCGGCCCAACTGGGACGACGACGAACTCGTCGCCGCCGAGCCGGGCGATCAGGTTGGGGCCTTCCGCTCCTTCGCGGAGCCGCTTCGCGAACACCCGGATGAACCAGTCGCCCGCCGTGTGACCGAGATAGTCGTTGATCGCCTTGAGTCGGTCCAAGTCAAGAAACAGTGCGGAGACGGGCCCGGGTTGGCCCTGCGCCAACCGACGGTCGAGGTGTGCCAGCAGGGCGCGGCGGTTGTTGAGCCCCGTCAGGTCGTCGTGCTCGGCGAGAAAACGCAGCTGGTCCTCGGCCACGATGCGCGCCTGCAGCTGCGCGAACAGCGACGCGATCGCCTTGAGTGCGTTGAGCTCTGCCGGCGTCCATTCACGGTCACCGAACTTGATGAACCCGAGACAGCCCGTTGTGACGTCCCCCGACAGCATCGGCACGACGGCCATCGACGTCGCGGGGATGTTGCGGCTTTCCTCGATTGTTTTCTGATAGTCGTCGGTCGAGGGTTCCGGACGGAACACCAGGATCTCTTTGGCGTTCTCGGCGGCGGCGAAGACGGGGTCGGCGTCGGCGAAGTACACGACTCCGAGCGGATCGGGGTCGGGGATGTCCGGGCGGACCGGCCACTCGGCCACCAGCCTGGTCGCGCGGATGTTGTGATCGTTGTGGCGCAGAAAGCTGACGTCGACGCCGAAGTGACTGACGAGGTCGGCCAGCACGCGCTCACTGACCGCGCCCGAGGTAGCCGCATTCACCGCCATCAGTTCGGTTGCGACGGCGGTGACGACTTCGTCAAGAGTACGAGCCACGTTTGCTCCGGGGTCTGCTGTTATGCAATGAGCGTACTGGCAATTGCGGCCCGGCGCCGACTCCGTACCGACGTGGCGGGGGCGTCGGCGAATCTGAGCACAAGTGCCTGCGACTCGCCGGGCGCGGTAGCTATGAGTTCGCGGAACTCGTCTTGCAGCCGCTGCAGAGTGGGCGCGTGCACGGGCGAGAGCTTCTCGAGGTCCTCGCGGTCGTGGGCGTAGAGGAACACCGGTGAGATCGGCTGGACCGCCAGGCCGAGCTCCTGAGCGATGACCCACACCGCTTCCACCGCCGACCCGCCGCGGGCATAGTCGGTCAGCGCCTGGCCGCTCATCGACACCACGGCGAGGCAGGAGCTCGCCAGGATGCGCTCGCGGGTGTCGGCACCGAGGACCGCGCCTGCGTCCCATTCGGCGAGATACGCCATCACCTCGGGTCGCCGCAGAACATCGAGCTTGATCAGATCGGCTGGACGTAGCTCCAGGCTGTGGACATCGATGCCCGAGTCCGGGAACTGGTCGCCGGGCCAACGCACTTCGGAGATCATCTCGGCATGTAGGTGGGGAGTCAGGTACCGGATGCGGTCGCTCGCGGCGAGAATGGCCGCAGCCGTGTTGACCTCGTCATACGAGGTAAGTAGGTGGAGGCGGGTGCCTTCGCGCTGGGCTGCAGCGTGCAGGGATTCGACGATGTCGGGGGAGAGCGAAGCGGGCTTGCCGCGGTGGCGGTTCGTCTCCCTCGCGAGCACGGCTGAGTACAGGCCGGCGAGTTCGGGGTCGGATTCGTCGGAGAGCCGCAGGACCGCGCGCAATGGGCACGCATCGCCACCGGTCTCGAAGTGCAGCGGCCCGAGGATTCCGCCGGCGGCCGCGGCCACTAGGGCGTTGAACGCTGCGGCACCGACGGCGACTGCGCTCGCGCGATAGCCGACATCCATCGTCGAGGTGTGTTCGGGCGCGAGCGCGATGGTGATCGCCCCGTCTTGCGACGACACATGCCAGGGCTGCACATTTCCCCCAGACGGAGCGCGAACTGCCGCCGCGACCACCCGCTCGACGGCATCGGCCGGTGTGGGCTCGATCTGATCCTCGTCGGCGTGAAATGCCGTCGGATTCGTTGCGGCTGGATCTGTGATGGCGTCGAGGCTCGGCGTGACGTCGACCCGGACCCTGCCCGACGACAGTTCCTCACCGAGGCCGATTCGTCGTACGGCCTCGGCCACCAGCGTCGCGCTGTGGGCGACGTCGGAAACGAGCTGTGGCCAGGTGCCGAGGGTGGTTCCCACCTCGACGAGGGATGCGGCCATTCGTGGCGACAATCGTGCGCCGTCCATCATGCGCAGGGCATAGGGAATTTTGTCCTCGCTCGGCAACCCTGCGAGCTCATCGAGGTCGACGTCGCCCAGCAGGCCATGCAGGATCTGACGTTGAGGCTCCAGATCGAACCGCTCGATATCAAGAATTCCGCGGTCACCGGTGGCCATCACGACCGGGATGCGTCGCTCACGCGCTGCCTGGCGGACGAGGACCTTGGTGTCGAGCGAGTCGCACTCTTCGACGACGATGTCGACGCTGTCGAGGAATCGGTCGACCGACTCGGGTGTGATTCCGCGATCGAATACCTCCACGGGAAGGTAGGGATCGAGCTCGGCTATCCGTCTGGACGCCAATATCGCCTTGTTCGAGCCCAGGTCGAACACCGTCGCAGGCACTCGGTTGAGGTTGGACAACTCGAGGCTGTCGAAATCGGCGAGGCGCAGGTGGCCGCACAGCCCTTCCTGCGCCAGGGTGTGGGCGATCGCATGGCCGACGCTGAGTCCGACGATGCCGACCCGGAGAAGGCCGAGTCGATCCTGCTCCTGTTCGGTGATCAGGTTCCGGTTGCGGTTCAGCCGCACAGCCCGATAGCCGCGTGGACCCAGAACGCTCACAACGACCCGTCGCCACGGGTAATAGGCCCAACGCTTTGGTTCCGCGAGAACGTCTGGGTCGGCAGGCGGGCGAAGGCGGCTCAGCTCGTCGCGCTGCGCGTCCCAGCCGTCAATGAACGCGATTGTCGGGTCGGCACCCAACTCGGATAGAACTTGTCGGTCCTGCGGTTGCGCCTCAACCAGCACCGTTGCACTGCATTGATCCCGGCCGACTGGGGTCACAGGCCGCTCCCGAGAGCCCGAGCACCGACGTGGTCAAGCTGACGTGTGACTATGGCCATCTCGTTGAAGATCTTCGAAACCTGCTCTGGGGCGGCATGGCTGGTGAACGTGCTGCGATCCCACCACATCATCTTCGTACGGTATCGGTCGTCGGGATAAGGCGTAGCCGGAATCTTCGCGGCCACCACGCCGCCGGAGGTGCGCCAGCGATTGAGGACATGTGCTCCGGCCGTCGCGACGACGAACTGAGCATTCAACAGAGCCATGGTGGGGAATGGTGTGCGCGCGAGCGTCTTGCTGAGTAACCGGCTCCGATTCGGGTCGTCGGACATCCAGGCGGTTTTCATCTCTACGACGCCGAACGGCAGTCGGTCCGTGAGCATCTTGCGCACCGACCGAAGGCCGGGACGGTCGGCCCACTCCACGGTGGCATGCGATTCGTCGGCCGATTCCAATGGTCCCCTGGCCCGCAATCCGCCCACGACTTCGCCGCTCTCGTTGACCGCGGCATGGAAAAGCTGGGTGTTGGCCTCGTCCAGAAGAGATTCCACGTCGAGCGCGCGTTCGATTCCTTGGTTGTGGTAACTGCGCATCGCGCCGTCCACGAAGTCGGCCCACAAGGCTGGGTCGGCGGAGGGCGTCGAAACAACCAGAGTGCAGCCTGTATCGGAATCGAACCAACTGATTCCCTCGTCGAGCGGAGCTTTAAAAGCCTGCCGTTTTGCGCTCAGCTGAGGAACAGTCATTGGTTTCCTATCTTTCGGGCAGCGGCGACCAAGTCGCGGAGTTGTCGCGGTTGCCTACAGTTAGGTATTCACATGCGGTCTATATGAATGCCTAAGCTTCGAGTATCGCCCTTCGGGAGACCGTTATTCCAGCTAGCGGGTCGATCTTGTCCTGCGAGGATTTCCTTGATGAGCTACTTTGTTTGCGGGTTATTGAGTTTCAAATTGCTGGGCTATCGTCGTGTGTGTCAATATCCCCAGTTAAATGGCAAAAAAGTGCGATTCTCCGCGAACCCTTTGGCGAAACTGGAGGTGTATATTCACGTTGCGGTAAATCTTCATCCTGGATGGAACTGGTTGCCTCGGTAGCGAGGCAGCGAGCCGGGATTGGCGATCTTGCGGTGATCCCACGAGCTTTGCACCGCAGTCGGGCGCCCACCGGACGCCGGAATGAGACCCTGAGGAAGTCGGGATCCATGGACCTGAATAGGGAGGGTTGAGGGGATGGCGACCCGTGCGGACGGAGACGTCGGTCGGCTGCTATTACGGTGCGCCGACCGGCCGGGGCTGGTCGCCGCGGTGAGCAGCTTCCTGGCCATGGGCGGCGCGAACATCATTTCGTTGGATCAACATTCCACCGAGCAGTCCGGCGGCACGTTCATGCAGCGGACGATCTTCCACCTGCCGGGCCTGACGGCGGCACGTGACGGGCTGGAGCGTGATTTCGCCGAGCAGGTTGCCAGCCAGTTCGACATGGACTTCCGGCTCACGGAAGCGGCCAAACCCAAACGTGTCGCCATCCTGGCCTCGAAAGAGGACCACTGCCTGCTGGATCTGCTGTGGCGCAACCGTCGCGGTGAGCTGGACATGTCGGTTTCCATGGTGATCTCGAACCACCCCGACCTAGCGGATCAGGTTCGGCCGTTCGGAGTCCCATTCCTTCATGTCCCGGCAACGAAGGACAATCGTGGCGACGCCGAACAGCGTCAGCTCGATCTGCTTCGCGGCAATGTCGACCTGGTGGTGCTGGCGCGCTACATGCAGATCCTCACCCCGCAGTTTCTGTCGAGCGTGGGCTGTCCGTTGATCAACATCCACCACTCGTTCCTGCCCGCGTTCATCGGCGCGGCGCCGTACCGGCGGGCCAAGGAGCGGGGTGTGAAGCTGGTCGGTGCGACCGCGCACTACGTCACCGAAGAGCTCGACGATGGACCGATCATCGAGCAGGACGTCGTGCGAGTGGACCATCGCCACTCGGTCGAGGACCTGATGCGGCTCGGCGCGGACGTCGAGCGGGTGGTGTTATCCCGTGCGGTGCTTTGGCACTGTCAGGACCGAGTCATCCGCTTCGGCAACCAAACCGTCATCCTCTGACGGACTGCCTGGTTCAGTACTGCGTCGAGCCCTGGTCCACCGATATCGCCTGTGCGGTAACGAGTTTCGATTCGTCGCTGGCCAACCAGCACACCGCGTCTGCGATGTCCTCCGGTTGGGCCACCCAGTTCGGCAGAAACGGCGTCAGCATTTTCATCAGTGTCTGGTTGCCGTCGGCGTCGGCTGCCTTGCCTATCGCCTCGACCATTTCAGCAGAACCCATCGGGGTGACGACGGGACCGGGATGCACGCTGTTGACCCGGATCGAGTGCTTGCCCAACTCGGCGGCGAACGCGCGCGCCATCCCGGTGACCGCGTGCTTGCTCGCGGTGTAGTGGATCATGAACGGCTGCAACTTGATTCCGGCAGCGGAGCCGATCAGGACGATCGAGCCGCCGCGACCTCCGTCGATGATGTGCTGAGCGCCGGCCATAACTGTGTTCCAGGTGCCCGTCACATTGACGTCGATAACATCCCGAAACGCCTCCGGCGTGATCTCGTTCCATGCGGCAGGAGCCGAGATCCCTGCATTGGCAACGATGATGTCGAGCCGTCCCAGCGCGGCGATGCCGTCGTCGACCGCACTGCGTAATCCGGGGAGGTCGCGTGTGTCGGCGGCGGTCGTGAGGATGCGGCGTCCGGTGGCCTCGACGAGACGGGCCGTTTCCTTCAGGTCCTCCGGTGTCGCCGAGGGATATGGGGCACAGGCGGGCAGCTCGCCGGCGAGATCGACGGCGATGATGTCGGCGCCTTCTGACGCCAGCCGAACTGCGTGCGCGCGACCCTGCCCCCTGGCCGCCCCTGTGATGAAAGCGACTTTGTCCGTCAGCCGTCCACTCATACCTTGGCCGCCTTCACGAGGTTGGACCCGATGATCAGCCGTTGAATCTCGCTGGTGCCCTCGTACAGCCGCAGCAGCCGAACGTCGCGATAGATCCGTTCGACAGGAACCTCGCGCATATAGCCGCTGCCGCCATGCACCTGGACCGCGAGATCGGCTACCCTGCCTGCCATTTCGGTGCAGAACAACTTGGCCGCCGACGGTGCGACCCTGCGGTCTTCACCGCTGACCCAGAGTCGCGCGGTGTCGCGGACCAATGCGCGGCCGGCCAGCACGCCGGTCTGCTGGTCGGCCAGCATCGCCTGCACCAGTTGGAAATTCCCGATCGCCGTTCCGCCCTGCGTGGCGGTTGCGGCGTAGGCGACGGATTCGTCCAGGGCGCGTTGCGCGATCCCCACAGCCAGTGCGGCGATGTGGACCCGGCCGCGCGCCAGCGAGGTCATCGCCGCCCGGTAACCGATGTCCTCGCTGCCGCCGATAAGTGCGCCGGCGGGAACCCGGACGTCGGTGAGGCTGACGTCGGCCGTCCATGCGCCTTCCTGGCCCATTTTGGCGTCCTTGACGCCGACTTGAACGCCAGCAGCGTCTGCGGGCACCAGGAACACTGCGATGCCCGGGCCGTCGTCATCGGCGGGCCGGGTGCGGGCGAACACGATGAACAGGCCGGCGATCGGCGCGTTCGTGATGAATCGCTTGTCTCCGTTGATTATCCACTCGTCACCGTCGCGGACGGCTTTCGTGCGCAGACCCGATGGATTCGATCCCGCGCCCGGCTCGGTAAGCGCGAAGGAGGCGACGACCTCGCCGGTGGCCATGCGCTCGAGCCACTGCGCCTTCTGCTCGTCGGTGCCGAACCCGACGAGCACCTGCCCGGCGATGCCGTTGTTGGTGCCGAACAACGACCGCAGCGCCAGCGATGTGTAGCCCAACTCCATGGCCAGCTCGACATCCTGGGCCAGGTCCAGGCCGAGGCCGCCCCACTCCTGCGGGATCGTGTAGCCGAACAGTCCCATTTTCTCGGCCTGCTCGCGAAGGTCGTCGGGCACCCGGTCGTCGGCGAGGATCTCCTGCTCGCGGGGCACCACCGCGGTACGAACGAATTGACGGGTCTGGGCCAGGATCTCCTGGAAGTCCTCGTCGCTGACTTCGGCGGTGGTCATGTCAGACGTGCTCCTCTTCGGCGAGTGGGTGCCGCGTGGCTTGCGAAATCATATATGAAATATGATTCTTGATTGCCGGGGCCCTCAGCGGGCCGACAACAGCGGAGAATGGGGTGATCAGGTGCCATTGCTGACGGGTCAGACAGCGGTCGTCACCGGCGGTGCGCAGGGCTTGGGGTATGCGATCGCCGAGCTCTACATAGCCGAGGGTGCCCGAGTGGTGCTGGGCGATCTGGATCTGGGTGCGACCGAGGCGGCCGCCAAACAGCTCGGGCCCGATGTCGCGCTTGCGGTGAGATGCGATGTGACTCAGGCCGGAGAGGTAGACGCGCTGATCGGCGCCGCGGTTGAACACTTCGGTGGCCTCGACATCATGGTCAACAACGCCGGAATCACCCGCGACGCGACGATGCGCAAGATGACCGAGGAGCAGTTCGACCAGGTCATCGCAGTCCACCTCAAGGGCACCTGGAACGGGACCCGCACGGCCGCCGCGGTCATGCGGGAGAACAAGCGCGGTGCGATCGTCAACATGTCGTCGATCTCCGGCAAGGTCGGCCTGGTGGGCCAGACGAACTACTCGGCGGCAAAGGCAGGCATCGTCGGTTTGACGAAGGCCGCCGCGAAGGAACTCGCCCATCTCGGTGTGCGGGTCAACGCGATCCAACCCGGACTGATCAGGTCGGCGATGACGGAGGCTATGCCGCAACGGATTTGGGACCAGAAGCTCGCCGAGGTACCCATGGGAAGAGCCGGTGAGCCAGACGAGGTCGCCAAGGTCGCACTGTTCCTTGCCAGCGACCTGTCGTCGTACATGACGGGCACCGTGCTTGAGGTCACAGGAGGAAGGCACATATGAGCACGCCTGACGTGGTGATCTGTGAGCCGCTGCGCACACCGATCGGGCGCTACGGCGGCATGTTCAAATCGCTGACCGCCGTCGAACTCGCGGTGACGGCGCTGAAGGGGCTGCTCGACCGAACGGGAATCACACCCGATGCTGTGCAGGACGTCATCCTCGGGCACTGCTATCCGAATAGCGAGGCGCCTGCGATCGGTCGCGTGGTCGCGCTGGACGCCGGTCTGCCGGTGACGGTTCCTGGCATGCAGCTCGACCGTCGGTGCGGATCGGGGCTGCAGGCCGTCATTCAGGCAAGCCTGCAGGTGAGCAGCGGCGCCAACGATCTCGTCGTCGCCGGTGGCACGGAAAGCATGAGCAACGTCGCCTTCTACTCGACCGACATGCGGTGGGGAGGCGCTCGCGGCGGCGTGAAGGTGCACGACGGACTGGCCCGCGGCCGCACCACGGCGGGTGGACGCCACTACCCGGTGCCGGGCGGAATGTTGGAGACGGCGGAGAACCTGCGGCGGGAGTACGGCATTTCGCGCGTCGAGCAGGATGAACTGGCGGTGTCGTCGCACCAGCGTGCGGTGGCGGCGCAGAAGGACGGTGTCCTGGCCGAGGAGATCGTCCCAGTCACGGTGCGGACGCGGCAGGGCGACGAGCTCGTCGACACCGACGAGCATCCGCGGGCCGACACCTCGGTGGAGTCGCTGAGCAAGCTGAAACCCGTACTGCTGGCTGATGATCCGGACGCCACGGTGACGGCGGGCAACTCCAGCGGGCAGAACGACGCCGCGTCGATGTGTGTCGTGACGACGCCCGAGAAGGCCGATGAGCTCGGGTTGAATCCGTTGGTGCGGCTCGTGTCATGGGGCGTGGCGGGCGTGGCCCCGAACATCATGGGCATCGGCCCTGTGCCTGCGACCGAGGTCGCGCTCGGCAGGGCAGGCCTGGGCTTGAAGGACATCGATGTGATCGAACTCAACGAGGCGTTCGCGGCGCAGGCACTGGCCGTCATGCGTGAGTGGAAATTCACCGACGCCGACCGCGACCGGACAAACGTGCACGGTTCGGGCATCTCGCTCGGCCATCCGGTCAGCGCCACCGGCGGGCGGATGCTTGCCACGCTGGCACGCGAGCTGAATCGGCGTGAAGCGCGGTACGGACTGGAAACCATGTGTATCGGCGGCGGCCAGGGCCTGGCCGCGGTGTTCGAAAGGGTAGGCGCATGACGAAAATCGCTCAAACGCTCGGGCTGACCGAGTTCCAAACCGAAATCCTCGCCACCGTAAGGCAGTTCGTCGACAAAGAGGTCATTCCGAACGCGCAAGAACTCGAGCACGGTGACACCTACCCGCAGGACATCGTCGACCAGATGCGCGAGATGGGTCTGTTCGGCCTGATGATTCCCGAAGAGTACGGGGGTCTGGGCGAGTCACTCCTGACGTACGCCCTGTGCGTCGAGGAACTCGCCCGCGGCTGGATGAGCGTCTCCGGCGTCCTCAACACCCACTTCATCGTGGCCTACATGCTGCGCCAGCACGGAACCGATGCCCAGAAGCAGCGTTTCCTGCCGCGGATGGCCACCGGCGAGACGCGTGGCGCGTTTTCGATGTCAGAGCCCGAACTCGGCTCCGACGTCGCCGCGATCCGCACACGGGCCAAGCGCAATGACGACGGTACGTACACGATCGACGGTCAGAAGATGTGGCTCACCAACGGCGGAAGCTCGACACTGATCGCGGTGCTGGTGCGCACCGACGAAGGAGCCGACAAGCCGCACCGCAACCTCACTGCCTTCCTCGTCGAAAAGCCAACCGGATTCGGGGAAGTCAAACCGGGCCTGGTGATTCCGGGCAAGATCGACAAACTCGGCTACAAGGGCATCGACACCACCGAGCTGATCTTCGACGGCTACGTGGCCAACGCCGACGACGTTCTCGGCGAAACCCCCGGGCAGGGATTCTTCCAGATGATGGACGGCATCGAAGTCGGCCGGGTCAATGTGTCGGCGAGGGCATGCGGCGTCGGTGTCCGCGCCTTCGAGCTTGCCGTTCGGTACGCGCAACAGCGCCACACCTTCGGCAAGCCGATCGCCGAACATCAGGCCATTGCCTTCCAACTTGCCGAGATGGCGACGAAAGTCGAAGCCGCACATCTGATGATGGTCAACGCCGCCCGGCTCAAAGACTCCGGCGAGCGTAACGACGTCGCGGCCGGCATGGCCAAGTACATGGCGAGCGAGTTCTGCTCGGAGGTCACCCAGCAGAGCTTCCGCATCCACGGCGGATACGGCTACTCGAAGGAATACGAGATCGAACGCCTGATGCGCGACGCCCCGTTCCTGTTGATCGGCGAGGGCACCAGCGAGATCCAGAAGAACATCATCAGCAAGCGACTGCTGGCCGACTACCGGATCTGACCGTGACCGCACCGGAATTCGCCACTCGGCCACAGCTTTCCGAGGCTGTAGCCCGGTATGTCCGCAACAGGATCTTCGACGGAACCTACGCTGCGGGCGAGTACGTGCGACTCGACCAGCTGGCGGCCGAGCTCGGAATCAGTGTCACACCGGTGCGCGAGGCACTCTTCGAGTTGCGTGCAGAAGGGCTGCTCGCGCAGCAACTCCACCGCGGCTTCGTGGTTCTGCCGGTGACGCACCGGGACATCACCGACGTCTCTGACGTGCAGGCGCAAATCGGTGGTGAACTCGCGGCAAGGGCGGCCGCGAACATCACCGACGACCAGGTGCGTGAGCTGGAGTCGATTCAGGCCCAGTTGGAGGCGGCGTATGCCGGCGACGACCATGAGCGGGCGGTCCGGCTCAACCACGACTTCCACCGCGCGATCAACGTCGCCGCCGACTCCCCGAAGCTCGCGCAGCTGATGTCCCAGATCACTCGCTACGCACCCGAATCGGTGTTCCCAGTCGTCGAAGGCTGGCCCAAGCGGTCGATGAAGGATCACCGGCGGGTGGTCGCCGCGTTGGCCAAACGCGATGCCGAGCAGGCCCGCGTCGCCATGTCCGAGCATCTTTCAGCGGGTGCTGCGCCGCTGATCGACCACCTCCGCCAGCGCGGCGTCGTCACCTAGTGTCGTGGGTCGTTAATTGATCGGCAGTAGTTGGCGAGAGATATCGGTGGACTTGGGGTCGAGGTGACCTACACCGGCTGCGCTACCTAGCGGCGAGATTGCACGCAGGGTCGTTGATCGAGCTGCACACCGCCAACAGCCCTGAGTGCAATTTCGGCGCTACTGTCGTGATTCGTGCTTCGTCTGCGGTGGTTGTTGTCGGCGTTGAGTTGACGCATCTAGGTGTGGGTTCTGGTCACGAATTAACGACTCACGACACTATACTTTGGCGGCAATTAGTGCACTTTTGCGTCAGCTTGGCAGAGAAAGTCTTACCGGTCGGAGTCGGTGAAACGGATGATGCCGCGGATGTTGCGGCCCTCGAGCATGTCGCGGTAACCGTCGTTGATCTGCTCGAGCGTGTACTCGCGGGTCACCATGTCGTCCAGGTTGAGCTTGCCCGCCTGATATAGCGACAGGAGCATCGGAATGTCGTGCGCAGGGTTGCCGTGGCCGAAGATGCTGCCCTGCAGGTTCTTCTGCAACAGCGTCAGCCCGGCCATGCTGAGCGTGACGTCGGCATCAAGTACGCCGCCCATCGCGGTCAGTACGCAGGTGCCGCCTTTGGCCGTAATAGACAGGTAGCTCTCGATGTCGGCGCCGTTGATTCTGCCAACGGTGACGATGACTTTATGCGCCATGCGGCCGGCGGTCAGTTCCGCGATGCCGGCCAGTGCAGCGGCGGTATCGGGATAGGCGTGCGTGGCACCGAATTTGAGCGCCTGGTCGCGCTTCCACTCCACTGGGTCGACCGCGAACACGTTTCGTGCTCCCGAGTTCACGGCGCCCTGTAGCGCCGACATCCCGACGCCGCCGAGGCCGACGACGGCCACGTCTTCCCCTGGACGCACTGCGGCCGCCCGGGTCGCCGAGCCCCATCCCGTCGTCACCCCGCAGCTGACGAGCGCGGCGGCCGCGAAGGGGACGGCCCTGTCGATCTTGACGACCGATGTGCGGTGCACGACGAGGTACGGCGAATAGGTGCCGAGCAACGCGTACGGGTATACATCGTTGCCCCGCGCTTGAACCCGAAAAGTGCCGTCCGACACCGAGGTCCCCGACATCAGACCCATTCCCAGGTCGCACAGGTTGCGCTGACCGGCCCGGCACGGCAGGCATGCGCCACAGGACGGGATGAACGACGCGGCGACGTGATCGCCGGGCTCGAGGTCGTCGACGCCGTCGCCGACCTCGACGACGACACCTGCGCCTTCATGCCCGCCGAGCACCGGGAAGGCCGCCACCGGAATATCGCCTGTGACGATGTGATGGTCCGAGTGGCACATCCCGGCGACCTCGAGCGCAATCTTGACCTCACCCCTGCGTGGGTCGCCGATCTCGATCTCCTCGACCGACCACGGCTGGTGGAAGTCCCAGACGAGTGCACCTTTGGTTTTCATTCTCGAGCCTCCAGTTGAGTGGTCAGCATCTGTCTCAGCACGCGGACGTCGACCTTGCCGGTCGCACCGCGGGGGATAGCATCGTCGTTGTCGACGACCAGCCATACCGTCGGAACCTTGAAGGAGCTCAGCAGCTTTCGCGCCGCCACCGTGAGGTGGTCGACCGATGCGCTACCTACCACGACCGCACCGACCGCGCCGGACACCTCGGTGACGAGGGCGTTCTGAACGTCGTCGATGCCGCGGAGTGCCTGCTCGACTTCGCTGGGATAGACGGTGGCGCCGCTGACCTTGAACATGTCGTCGGACCTGCCGTGGAAGAACATGAATCCGCCATCGTCGAGGTGGCCGAGATCGCCGGTGGGGTAGAAGCCGTCGGCGGTGAACAACTCTTCCCGACTACGACGGCAGATGCCGCGCAGCGTATTCGGACCGCGGATCTGGATCATCCCGATCTCGCCGGCAGGCAGGGGCGTGCCGCTGTCGGGGTCGACGATGCGCACCTCGGTGCCCGGGAACGGCTTTCCGCAGCTGCCCCACGCCGATCGCGGCATGTCGGTGTCGGCCGGATAGCCGCAGTACGGTCCGAATGCCTCCGTCATCCCGAACAGCTTGGCGCGCGCACCCGGCTCGGCGCGTTGGTCCGGTGGCAGCAGCGCCTCCAAGCTGCCCGGCCGCAGCGCGGACAGATCGGCACCGACCGAGTTGGACTGACGGGCAAGGGCTTCGGCCTGATCGGGCCAGCCGCGAAACAGCGTTACGCGCTCGCGTTCCAGCAGTCGCAGCGTTGTCTCGGGCCGTGGGATCTCCTCGGTGATCAGGGTGGCGCCGGCCAACAGCGCCGACAGTATGCCGCTGCCGAAGCCGCCGACCCAGAAGAACGGCATCGGCAGGTACAGCCGGGTGTCGGGGTCGATGCACCGGGCAGCGAGTCCCGACTGCACGGCGCTCAGCGCGTTCCCGTGCGAATGGATGACGCCCTTCGGCGGTCCGCTGCTCCCGGAGGTGAACATGATGACCAGAGTGTCGGCGGGGGCGACGGTTCCGGTGATCGCGTCGATGACCTCGGTGGCCACAGCAGTCGGTTGTGACAGGCGTTCCGGCGTCCAGACATCGTGCAGCGCAGGAAGTTCCGTTCCCGAGCGCCGCTCGGCCTGTAGATCGTCGAGATAGCGGTGCCCGCGAAACTCTTCGACGCTCACCAGATACTGCACCGAGGCAACCCGCAGTTGCGCGGCGAGTTCGCGTGGCGCGAGCAGGGTGCTCAGCGGGACCAGAATGGCGCCGATCCGGGTGAGGGCGATCGCGAACTGCACCCAGCGCACGCCGTTCGGCATGATCAGCCCGACCCGGCTGCCCTTGGTCACTCCGGCGTCGACGAAGGCAGCGGCCAGGACGCGGGTCGTCGCGTCGAGTTCGGCGTAACTGATCCGGGTCTCCGGGTCGATGACCATCGGTTTCGACGGGTGCTGGGCGGCGCGGAGCCGAACCAGTCGATCGATGGTCGACGGGTGATCAGGCATCGAATACCGCCGCGAGCCGAGTCATGTCGACCTTTCCGCTGGAAAGCAGCGGTATCTCCGCCGGCGGCAGGGCGACGATGCGCCTGGGGATCTTGTATGCCGAGAGTTCCCGCATGAGTTCGTGACGAAGCGCCGACTCGTCGACGGCACCCTCGGTGGCGATCACCGCGACCACCACCTGTTGGCGCTCGGGATCGGGGATGCCGAACACGTATGACGCCGAGCCTCCGCTCACCCGGGCGATGGCCCGCTGCACTTCGGCGGGCGAGACGTTGGCGCCCGCGCTCTTGATCATCGAGTCGCGTCTACCGATGAAGTAGTAGAACCCGTCCGCGTCGGTGCGCACGAGATCACCTGTGTGAAACCAGCCGTCGGCGTCGAAGCATTCTTCGCGGCTGCGCTTGTAGTAGTGCTGCATGAGGTACGGCCCGCGAAGGCACAGCTCGCCGTCCTCGCCGATCTGCGCCTCGAACCCCGGTGCCGGCTTGCCGAACGATCCGCGTCGGTGTTCGGGCTGGTCGGATTCGTCGCCGCTGAGCAGTACGACGCTGCCACCCTCGGTCATGCCGAGCATGTTGTGCCGCAGTTCGGGATCGGCGGGCCGCGCCTCGGGCGCCATGATCGAATACAGGTTGCCGCGTCGCATCGACGATAGATCGCGCTCGCCGATGCTCGGGTGCCGGGCGAGATGAGCGATGCCGGCAACGAAACCGTTTGTCACGCTGGGCTGCTCGGCCTCGAGCAGATCGAGTGTCTCACCGGCATCGGCGGCGTTGGAGCACACCAGCGTCGATCCGGCGACCATGGTGGCCAGCAGCCCGAATGCGAACCCGCCGATCCAGAAGAACGGCGAGTTGCAGAACAGCCTGTCGTCCGCGGTCAGTCCGCGGACCGCGTTGAGATTCCGCTGATGTCCCAGGAGGGCGGCGTGGGTGTGCACCACACCCTTCGGTGCGCCGGTCGAACCCGACGTGTAGATGATCGCCAGCGGATCCGATCCGTCGACGTCGGCCTCCAGCCATTCGAGTAGCCCCTCGTCGACGGTGTCCGCCGGTTCGGAATCGATCAGCACATGGCGCAGTAGCGGCACGGCGCCCTCGATTTCGGCGAGCCGCGCGCGGAAATCGTTGCGACGGTACGACGTGGTGGCCAGAAGGATCGCCACATCGCTGTGGAGGAGTTGGTCTCGAAGCTCCCGCGCGGTGGCGAATGTCGTGAACGGGACGACGACAGCACCGATCCGGGCGGCCGCCAGCATGGCGACCACGAAGTCCGAGCCGTTCGGGTAGAGCAGGCCGACGTGGGTGCCCTTACCCGCACCGAGGGCGACCAAGCCGCGGGCCAGTTTCGCCGAGCGGCGGTCGGCGTCGGAATAGCTGAGCCGGTCCGCGTCGGAGACCAGCAGCGGGTGTCCGCCCCTGGAGTCCACGTGCTGTCGCAGGATCTGGGCGACGGTGTGCGACTCAGCCGCCACGGATGGCGCTCAGATCCGGCTTGCCGGACGGTGTCCGGGGGATGGCATCGACGATGGCGATCTCGGCGGGAATCTCGTAACTCGCCAGTCGGTTTCGCAAGAAGTCAAGCAGTTCCTCGGCATCGGTGGATGCGGTGTCCCGCAACTCCACCACCGCAACAGGTATTTCCCCGAGCCGCTCATCGGGGCGGCCGACGACGGCGGCGCCCTGCACGGCGGGATGGCTTTCCAGTGCGGTGCGCACATCGTCGGGCATCACCTTGAAGCCGCCGCGGATGATCGCTTGGTCGGCGCGTCCCAGGATCCAGAGGAAGCCGTCTTCGTCGATGCGGGCCATGTCGGTGGTCCGCATCCATTCGGCGGACGGCCCCAGCTGACCGGGTTTGACCTCGAGCAGGCCGGGCTGATCTCGGCCGAGGGGGTTGCCGTCGTCGTCGACCACCCGCAATTGCGCACCGGGATTGGCGCGGCCCACGCTGCCCCTCTTCGCCTGCCAGTACTTCTGGTGGTCGGCCAGCGTCCAGCCGGCCACCCCGCCACCGAATTCTGTTGCGGCATAAGATGTCAGGACGGGAATACCGAACTTCTGCTGGAAGGCGTCGGCGTCGTCGGCGGAGAGCGGGGCGGTGCCCGATGTGACCGCGCGAATGCCATCGAGGTCCTCGGCGCCCAGCTCGGAATGCAACACCATCCGCAAAGCGGCGGGTACCAGGGACACCGCGCGTGGTCGGTGTATGCGGACCGCGTCGGCCCAACGGTCGAGTTCGAAACGTTCCAGGAGGACGAACGGCCTGGCCTCCGCCACGCATTGCAGAACCCGGAACACGCCGCCGATGTGCACCAGCGGAGCGTTGACGATCGCAACACCGGTGCGGACCTCCGTCGGTGTCGGGGAGCGGTCCGGCTGTGCGCCCATGACGCTGTGCGCCAGCATGTCGTAGGTGAGGTCGATCCGCTTCGGGGGGCCGGTGGTGCCGCTGGTCAACATCCGCACGGCGACACCGGGTTTGCCCGCATCGTTACGGTCGCCGGTGATCAGCACCTCCGGCTCGACGTCCAGCGCCGATATCGAGATCACCGTCGACCCGGGTGCGTTCCCGACGAGCTTCGTCAGATCATCGGCGTCGCCGATGATCACCGGTAGGTTCAGCGCGGCGATGTCGGTTTTGGTGCGGTCGTCGCCGCGGGACGGGTTGACCACCACAACGGTCTTGCCTGCCAGCAGGACACCGAGGAAGGCGGCGATGTGTGCGGGCCGGTTGCGCAGCAGGATGCCGACCTGACCGCGGCCGTCGACCAGTGTCGCGATCTGACGGGCCAGCGTGGCGACCTGTCCGAACGAGAACCATTGCCTGTCGTACTCGATCGCGGATTCGTCGGGAGCAAGGTCGAGCACCGCGGCGATCCGTTGGCGCAACGGGTGGACGGTCATCACCGGATCCGTGGCTCGGATTTCGCAGGTGTGCTCAGCTTCTCGAGTTCGGCTTTGCCGATCGGGTTGCCGAGCCGGGTGTAGATCAGTCCTTGGTCAAGCGCGGCACGGTAAGGCTTGTCCAGTGACTCCCAGATGGCCTTCACGGTGCCCTGGGTTGCCGATGGTGGCTTGGCGGCGATCGTCGCGGCGATGGCGTGGGCGCGTGCCCACAGCTTGTCGCGGGATACCACCTCCGACACCAGCCCGATCCGCAGCGCTGTTTCGGCGCCGACGCGTTCGTCGTTGCCCATCAGGGCGATCCGCAGAGTCTCGGCCAGGCCGATGCGCCGCATCAGCCCGATCGGTTCGAGCGCGCAGACCAGACCCGCGGAGACGTGTGAGTCGAAGAACGTGGCATCGTCCGAACAGATCACGACGTCGGACTCGTTGACGAAATAGAAAGCGCCGGCGGTGCAGATGCCGTGAACGGCGCACACCACCGGCTTCCACATCTTCTGCCATTTGGGGCTGAGCGCCTCGCCCGGATCCTCGTGGTTCCACACGTTGTCGGGTTGGCCGTACGGGGTTTTGACGTCGAGGCCGGCGCTGAAGGCGCGATTCCCTGCGGCGCGCAACACCACCGCGTTCACCGAGTCGTCGAACTTGACGATGCGCCAGGCGCGTTCCATCTCCTCGCACATGGTCCGGTTGAACGCGTTGAGCGCGTCCGGGCGATTCAACGTGATGGTCGCGACGTGGTCGTCGGCATCGACGTCGAGCAGGATGGTTTCGAACGTCTCGCTCATCGGCATTGCCAGTTCGGGGCGCGCTTCTCGACGAAGGCCTTGGGGCCTTCGAGCGAGTCCTCGGTGTGGAGATTGCGCTCGCGGAATGCTTCGGCGAGCATCTCCCCGTCGTGCAGCGGCAGGTCCAGCGTCTTGTGAATCGCCAGCCGAGTGCCCCGAACCGCCAGCGGCGCATTCGAGTTCACGATGTCGGCGATTTCGTGTGCACGCTCGAGCAGGCGTTCGTGCTCCACGATTTCGGTGATCATGCCCAGTTCGTATGCGCGTTGCGCGTCCATCCGCTCATACTTGCCGGTCAACGCCATGCGCAACGCGACGGTCCGTGGGAGCACGCGGGCCAGGCGCACCATCTCACGTCCGGCCACCAGTCCGATGCTCACATGCGGATCGAAGAAGGTGGCCTTCTCGGATGCGATGACGATGTCGCCGGTGGTGACCCAGTCCAGGCCCGCGCCGCAGCAGATGCCGTTGACCGCGACCAGCACCGGTTTGGCCATCCGGCGAAACGGTGGGGTGCCCTCCTGCGGCGCCTCCCACTGTTCGTAGGTCGACAGGTACGGCCGTTCGTTGATGACCTTGCCGTCCTCGGGGATCTGCTTGGCGTCCGCACCGGCGCAGAACGCCCTGCCGGTGCCGATGACGATGAGAAGCCAGACGTCGTCGTCGTTTTCGGCTTCGTCGTAGGCGGCGCGGAGCTCGGTGATCATGTAGGGGCTGAGCGCGTTGAGGGCGTCGGGCCGGTTCAGCGTGATCGTGGCCTTGTGACCGTCGACCTCGTATTTGATCGTGTCGTAGGACTTAGCGGCCATCGGTGTTCCCTTCGTCGGGTTGCATGTGGGTCATCGGCCACGGAACTCCGGCGCGCGGCGTTCCCGGAACGCGGCCAGGCCCTCTTTGAAATCCGTTGTCCGGCAGGACAGCTCCAGATTGAACAGCTCCTGGTTCATCGTCTGCGGCAAGGTGGCGTGCTGGCCGTAGTGGATCGCCTGCTTGGCCAGCCCGATGGCCACCGTGGGAGCCGCGCCGAGCTGGGCCAGCAGTTCCTCGGAGGCATCGTCCAGCCCGGCGGGCTCGGACGCTCGATGGATCAGGCCCCAGTCCTCGGCGTCGGCCCCGGTGACCTTTTCGCCGAGCAGCAGCATCCGCTTGGCGCGCGCCAGGCCCACCAGCCGCGGCAGCAGCCAGGTCGAGCCGGAGTCGGGGCTGAAGCCGCGGGTGACGAACGGCTCCCAGAACAGCGCGTCGTCGGCGGCGACGGTGAAGTCGGCGGCCAGCGCGAGGTTGCAGCCGAGGCCGACGGCCCAACCGCGCACCGTGCACACCACGGGCAGATGGATGGTGTGGATCAGCTCGATCAGCCGGTTGGCGGTGTGGGGGATGCGCCGGACCAGATCACCGGTACGCGGTCGCCGGTCGCCGGAGTTGGTGGCGACCCAGTCGGCGCCCGCGCAGAAGTCATCGCCTTCGCCGCGAATGTGAATGGCCCGCAGCTCGTCGTCGGTTGCGGCATCGGTCAGCGCGTCGACGAGGGCGTCGACCATCGAATGGCTCAGCGAGTTACGCCGGGCAGGACGGTCGAGGATGAGCCGCAGAGTCGCGCCATCCCGGTGCGTAATCACCGCGCCGTCAGCGGAGCCGAGCTCTTGACTCACCGCCGGGTTCCTTCCTCAACTGTTACGGATACCCATACAGTAGGGTATGCCATTACTATCCTGTACAAGATAGAAAGGAAAGCCCTGGATGGCGGACGCTGACACACCGCGGTTCGGTGAGCAGCCGCTCGCCCAGACCGCCGCCGCCGCGGCCGCGCTACGCCGCCTGGCCGGGCTTCTGCTGTCGTTGGAGCAGCCCCACCCCACGGTCGACGCCATGCTTGCGCAGTTCTCCGAGTGGGAGAGCGAACTCGCCCGCGCGGTCCCGCCGGACAGCACACCGCGGATCGGTGCTGACGGCGCAGACACCCAACGGGTTTACCTCGCGCACGCGTTCGACATCGGCTCGTTCAACCCGTGCTTCCCCGAATACGAGTTCGACCGATTCGACGCCGAGACGGCCGAGGGACGGGTCGCCTTCCCGGTCGTGTACGAGGGGCCGCCGGGCCTGGTGCACGGCGGCTTCCTGGCGGTGTTCTTCGATTCCGTTATCCAGCACCAGAATTGCGCCACCGCACTGTCGGGCAAGACCCGCTCGCTGAACGTGACGTTCCGCAGGCCCACGCCCATCCTGACCGAGCTGCGGTTCGATATCACGCGCGCGCAGGCCGATCGCGGTGTCAGATCGACGGCGCGACTGCTACTCGACGACGAAGTGCTCTGCATCGGTGAAGCGAATACGCTCGCACTCTCACCCGACAAACTCACCGGGTTCAACTTCGGCAAGCGGCGGGCCTGACCCGTGGAGCTTCGCGGCATCCGCCAGCCACGCGTCGCCGAGATCGTGGCGTCGCGGCTGCGCGACGAGATCCTTTCGGGCCGACTGAAAGAGGGCGACGTGCTGCCCTCGCAGGAGAGCCTGTTCCAGGAGTTCGGTGTGAGTCCGCCTGCGCTGCGGGAAGCGATCCACATCCTGGAAACCGACGGGCTGATCTCCGTGCGCCGCGGCAACGTCGGGGGAGCGGTGGTCCACCTGCCGTCCGCGGCACGGACCGCGCACATGATCAGCATGGTGCTGCAGACCAGGGCCTCCACACCGGCGGATGTCAGCGAGGCGCTACTGCACCTCGAGCCGATCTGCGCGGGCATGTGCGCGACGCGCGAGGACCGGATGACCGAAGTCGTTCCGTACCTGCAGGCCGAGATCGATCTCCAGGTCGAGCAGTTCGACGACGTGTCCCGGTATGTGCCGAATGCCCGGCGGTTCCATGAAGTCCTGGTTTCCCGGTGCGGCAACGAACCGATGATCCTGTTGATCGGTTCGCTCGAGCTGATCTGGTCAGCACACGAGTCGTCGGTGTGGAGCGACGACGACGTGAACCACAAGACCATGCGGGCCGCGCTGCGCGACCACCAGCGACTGCTCGATGCGATCCGCGACGGCAACGGCCAACGCTCGGTGCGGCTGGCCCAGGATCACCTTGCCGCCGCGCGGCGCAACACACTCGCGGTGGGCGCGGACAAAACCATTGAGGCGAAACTGATTTCGAGGAGCTCGGGATAATGACTGCATCGGCCGACGATCGCGTCCTGTTCGAGATCGATCAGGACAAGAGGATCGCGACGATCACCCTGAACAACCCCAAGCAGCGCAACTCCTATGACGCCGCGATGCGCGAGGCCCTCGCGCGTCACCTGGATCAGGTCGCCGAGGACGACGACATCACGGTCGTGCTGCTGCGGGGGGCCGACGGGGTGTTCAGCACCGGGGCGGACATGAACAACGCCTACGGCTGGTACGGCGATGAGCGCTCGCGCGAAGTGGGGGCACCTCCCGCCCGAAGGGCAGGGGGACAGAAAACCAACGAGCGTGGCGACGGCAAGAAGAGCCGTCCGAGTCAGCGCCGGCGGCTGACGGTGGATCGCAAGTCGTTCGGCTTCTACCACAATCTGATGGGTTTCCCGAAGGTCACCGTCGGCGAGATCAGCGGCTACGCGCTCGGCGGCGGCTTCGAGATGGCGTTGATGACCGACATCTCCGTCATCGCCCGAGACACCCGGATCGGCATGCCTGCCACCCGATTCCTCGGGCCTGCGCTGGGCAGCCTGCACATGTTCTTCCATCGGCTCGGGCCGGTGCTGGCCCGTCGGCTGCTGTTGACCGGCGACATCATCGAGGCCGGTGCGGTCGAGCACCTCGGCGTGTTCACCGAAACGTGTGATCCGTCGATGGTGGCCGCGCGGGCGAGGTACTGGGCCGAGAAGGCGGCCAAGATGCCTGCCGACGGGGTCGTCATCGCGAAGGAGGCGTTCCGTCTGGTCGAGCAGAGTCAGGCGTATCAGGGCGAGGAGGTGGCGAGCTACCTGTTCCACGCCTACGGGACGAACCTGCAGTTCGCACCGGGGGAGTTCAATTTCGTCAAGACGCGGGCCGAGCACGGGACCAAGGAGGCATTCCGCCTGCGTGACGAGCATTTTCACGTGCCCGAGCCGGAGTGACTGCCGTCACGTACTGATGGCAATACAGTATCTGCTACTTTTGTAACGTAGTTAACATCAAAAGCTGAGGTCGGAGAACATGTCAACACCCGTCATCGTCGGTGCCGCCAGGACAGCGATCGGCCGCTCCTTCAAGGGAACTTTGGTCAACACTCCTCCGGAGGTGCTGATCACGACCGTGCTTCCCGAGGTCGTGCGCCGGTCCGGCGTCAATCCGGCCGACTTCGACGACATCATCTTCGCCGAATCGCACTACGGCGGTGGCGATCTCGCCCGCTATGCGGCCACGGCCACCGGCATGGACCACGTCCCGGGGCAGTCGGTGAATCGGCACTGCGCGGGCAGCCTGACCGCGATCGGCAACGCGGCGGCCCAGATCGGCTCGGGCATGGAGCGCGCGCTGATCGCGGGTGGCGTGCAGTCGTTGTCGATGACGCCACTGACGAACTGGCGCATCCCCGGTCCCGAGCTGAAGTTCGAGGAGCGGTGGATGCCGCCGACCCACGTCGAGACGCCGGATGCGCCGGCCAAGGACATGTCGATCACCGTCGGGTGGAACACCGCGCAGTCGGTCGGCATCACGCGCGAGGAGATGGACGCGTGGGCCGCGCGGTCACACCAGCGTGCGATCGCCGCGATCGACGATGGCAAGTTCCTCGACGAGATCATCCCGATGAAGATCCAGCAGTTCGACGGATCGGTGGTCGACTTCAGCGTCGACGAACACCCGCGTCGCGACACCACCGTCGAGAAGCTGGCCGGGCTCAAGGTTCTGCATCCCGAGATCGACGGGTTCTCGATCACCGCGGGCAACAGCAGCGGCACCAACGACGCCGCGGCCGCGGTGGCCCTCGTCGACAGTTCCTATGCCGACGCCGAGAAGCTGACGAAGATGGCCACCGTGAGGGCTTGGGCCGCAGCGGGTGTCGCGCCCCGCGACTGCGGGCTGGGAGCCGTGAAGGTGATCGGCAAGGTGCTGCAGCGCGCCGGGCTGAAGCCGTCGGATGTCGCGCTGTGGGAGATCAACGAAGCCTTCGCCTCCGTGCCGATCGCGGCTTGCCGTGAGTACGGGCTCGACGAGGAGAAGGTGAACTTTTCCGGAAGTGGTTGCAGCCTCGGCCATCCCATCGCAGCATCGGGTGCGCGCATGATCACCACGCTGGTGTACGAGTTGCAGCGGCGAGGCGGTGGCATCGGGGTCGCGGCCATGTGCGCCGGTGGCGGCCAGGGCGGCGCCGTCGTCGTCGAGGTCTAAGTGATTTCGGCGCGCTAGTGTCGTGAGTCGTTAATTCGTGACCAGAACCCACACCTGGATGCGTCAACTCAACGCCGACAACACTCAACGCCGACAACATGGGTACGGGGATCCAGACCCGCAACAACTCCCGCCCCCTTCGCGTGGGCCACGACCGCCCGATCACATAGGGAAAATCCGTCGGCAACCACGGCAGACGAATCACGAATCACGACAGTAGCGCCGAAATTGCACTCAGGGCTGTTGGCGGTGTGCAGCTCGATTAACGACCCTGCGTGCAATCTCGCCGCTAGGTAGCGCAGCCGGTGTAGGTCAGGTCAGCTCGACCCCAAGTCCACCTACATCTCTCGCCAACTACTGCGCATGAATTAACGACTCACGACACTAGAGGGCGCTGAGCGCGACCTTTGCGCGCCGAAATCGCTATTTGCGGGTGGCTTTCTTCGCGGGCTTCTTGGCCTGCTGGATCAGCCGGTCGGCGTGATCGAGTATGCACTCCAAGCCGTACTCGAAGTTCTGCTCGTCGGAGGCTCCGATGCGGTGGCCCTCCGCCGTGACCTGGGCCAGCAGTGGTGCGGTCGCTGGATCGATGACCATCGTCTCTTCGAAGTCGCCCGGTCCGCCGTGGTTGGACCTGTTCTTGTCGTAGAGCCGTTGCAGCACAACCGATCCACGCACATGGACCGACACTGCTGAGTAGGTGTCGAAGGCATCCTGCGGTGACAGTCCCGCCTCGGCCAGGCTCTCGATGGCCTTTTCGACGGCGACGACGCCGAGCTTCGCGGCGCGCGGGCTCAGTGCCGACCGAATGAGAATGAGGTCGCAGAGTATGGGGTTGCCCAGAAACGTCTTTCGCATCGCCCGCGCGTGATTGCGGAGTGTCTCGCGCCAGTCCTTGGCCTCCACGTAGGGCGTGGCGAACTCGTACTGACGCAACGCGCGGTCCGTCATCGCGTTGAGGAGGTCGTCCTTCTTGCGGAAGTACCAGTAGATGCTCGTCACCCCGACGCCGAGGTGCTTACCCAACAACGGCATGCTGAGATTGTCGATACCGACTTCCTCGGCGAGTTCGAAGGCGCCCTTGATGATGTCGTCGGGGTTGATGGACCCACGTTCGCGTCGCGGACGCTTCTCCTCGGTTGCCTGCTTCGCCACGTAGGGCACCTCCATCAAAATCACTGCTGGAACTGAATGTACCGGCGGCAGTCGGTTCCGCTTCTCTACTGTAAGCCCTATAGTAAGCTTTTCAAGCAGGTTTGGCGCACAGGCGAAGGGCTAAGGGTGTCGCAGGAGATTCTGCAGGAGCGCCGGGGGCGCATTCTCATCATCACGATCAACCGGCCGGAGGCGCGCAACGCGGTGAACCTCGCGGTCAGTCAGGGTCTGGCCGACGCGGTCGACGAACTCGACGGCAGTGACGACCTTTCGGTCGCCGTCATCACGGGCGCGGGCGGGAACTTCTGTTCGGGCATGGACTTGAAGGCGTTCGCCGCCGGTGAGATGGTCGCCATTCCGGGACGCGGTATCGGGTTCACCGAGCGGCCGCCGAGAAAGCCGATCATCTCGGCCGTCGAGGGCTATGCCTTGGCGGGCGGCACCGAGGTGGTGCTCGCCACCGACCTCGTGGTCGCCTCGCGAGCCGCGAAATTCGGCATCCCCGAGGTCAAGCGCGGGCTGGTGGCCGGGGGCGGCGGGCTGTTGCGGCTGCCGCGCCGGATCCCGTACCAGAAGGCGCTCGAGTTGGCGCTGACCGGCGAGAGTTTCACCGCGGAGCAAGGCGCGGAGTGGGGTTTCGTCAATGCCGTGACCGAACCCGGCGAGGCGCTGGCCGGAGCGATCGAACTGGCGGAACGCATCACGGCCAATGGCCCGCTTGCGGTGGCCACCACCAAGGAGGTCATCGCGAAGTCCGCGGACTGGACCGAAGAAGAGATGTGGAAGAAGCAACGGGACTACATCATTCCGATATTCACGTCCAACGACGCCAAGGAGGGCGCCATCGCATTCGCCGAGAAGCGCGCGCCCAACTGGACCGGAACCTGAGGGCAGCGGCGACATGGATCTCGGTTTCGCGAACGCGACAGCGGTAGTCGTCGGCGGTGGCCGCGGAATGGGACTGGCCGCCGCCCAATGCATGGCCGACGACGGGGCGCGGATTGCCGTGGTCGGCCGCACCAAGGACGTCCTTGATCGCGCGGCCGAGGACTTGGCAGGCCGGGGGAGTCCCGACGCCATCGGCCTTGTCACCGACATCACCGACGCCGACGCCGTCGCGGCCATGTTCGATGATCTGGGTGAGCGATGGAACGGTGAGCTCAACGTGCTCGTCAACGCGGCCGGGCCAAGCGCGGTCGGCCGATTCGAAGACCTCAACGACGACCAATGGCGGCAGGCGGTCGACGAAGGCGTGATGGGCATGGTGCACACCGTCCGGTCGGCACTCCCGCTGCTTCGCAAGGCGGCGTGGGCACGCATCGTCAACTTCTCCGCGCACTCGACGCAGCGGCAGAGCGAAATCCTTCCCGCCTACACGGCGTCCAAGGCGATGGTGACGAGCATTTCGAAGAACCTGTCCCTGGCGCTGGCCAAGGACGAGATCATGGTCAACGTCGTGTCGCCGGGAAGCATCGCATCGGAGTCGCTGAGGGGCTGGGCCGACTCGGTCGGGGTCGACGGCAGTGATCCCTATGCGCTGATGTCCGCCATCGACAAGCACTTCGGGCACCCGGCTCACATGCCGCGGGCCGGTCTTCCCGACGAGATCGGGCCCGTCGTCGCCTTCCTGGCGTCGCGGCGCAACTCCTACATGACCGGCGCCAACATCAACGTCGACGGCGGAAGCGATTTCACCTGAGGAGGCGGCATGGCAACAGCACGTGACGCGCGCGAGTGGGCGCGTACTTCATTGCGCGGAATCGGCAACAGCCTCTACACACCGTTCTGCGGCGACGACGGCGACGATATCGACTGGGACGCATACCGGACGTTGGTGCGCTACTGCGTCGGCATACTGAAACACCCGATGCTGTGGTGTACGAGCGGGATCGCCGAGTTCTGGTCGCTGACGCTCGACGAGCGGAAGCGCTTGCTGGAGGTGGCAATTGAGGAAGGCCGCAAGGCGAACCCCGATGTCGTCGTGCAGGCCTGCACAGGGGCCATATCCGCCAAGGACTGTCTGGACCTGACGCGGCACGCCGAGCAGGCCGGCGCCGACATCGTCTACATCCAGACGCCGATGATGGAGGCCCACGGCGGAGAGGGCGTGCTGAACTTCTTCCGCTACATCGCCGATCGCACCGACATCGCATTGGGCATGTTCAACTCACCGTCCTCCGGATACGTGCTGACGCCCGCCGAGGGTGCGCGCATCTACTCCGAGATCCCGGCCGTCTGCGCGACGAAGGAGGGCGCGTTCCGGCCCGCGAGCAGCCGGCTGCTGCACGATCTCGCGCCGAATCTGACGATCTGGGAATGCGACTTGACCGTCTACCGCGCGGGCTGGCTGCGCGCGGGGATCGTCGGGCCGGCCCAACTCGGCACGGCGGGCTACCTGTACGAAACCCCGCAGCAGCCAATAATTTCCGAATACTGGGAACTGGTCTGGAACGACAAGCTGATCGAGGCGATGGACTACGCCGAGAAGTCAGGGCTGGACCAGTTCGGCATCGACATGGCGTCGTGGTTCACGTGCTATCCGGGTCGGCCGGACTACTTCACGCATTGGGGCGGGGCGTTCAAGTACGCGGCGTCGGTGCTCGGTCTGCCGATCGGCGACTACCCGCACTCACGCCCGCCGCAGGCGGTGTTCCCGGACGAGGGTAAAGCGCAGGTCGACGCCGCCTACCGCCGGTTCGGGCTGGTCGGTCAGTAGGGTCCCCGCCGGTCGCGGAAGGCACTACCGATAGGTGTACAGTATGTCCATACACACAGCTAGAGACCACCCGAGGAGGTCCGCCCGGTGAGTGCCGACGAGCCGGTCCTCTACGAGTTGCGCGACAGCGGGGTGGCCCTGCTGACCCTGAACCGGCCCGAGCGGATGAACGGGTGGGGTGGTGGCCTCGCGGCCAAGTTCTACTCACTCCTCGACCGGGCCGAGGCCGACCCCGACGTACGCGCCATCGTCATCACCGGCAGCGGCCGCGCATTCTGTGCGGGCGCCGACATGGGCAGCCTGTCGTCGATCGAGACCGCAAACACCAACGGCGACACCGACGTCAGCAAGCTGGTCGGTGAACGGCACCCGCATTTCGTCGCGACTCTGCGCAAACCGGTTATCGCCGCGATCAACGGGGCCTGCGCAGGCATCGGGCTGACCCAGGCGTTGATGTGCGACGTTCGGTTCGCGGCCGAAGGCGCGAAGTTCACCACGTCGTTCGCACGCCGCGGCCTGATCGCCGAGTACGGGATCAGCTGGATACTTCCCCGTGTCGTGGGTTGGGGAGCCGCGATGGATCTCCTGCTCTCAGGCCGCGTCTTCCTCGCGGACGAGGCAGCGGCGCTCGGACTCGTCAACGAAGTGGTGGCACCCGAGGACCTGCTGCCTCATGCGATCGGCTACGCCGAGGACATCGCCGCGAACTGCGCGCCGAGTTCTCTGGCGGTGATCAAGCAACAGGTGTACGCAGACAGCATGCGGGATGTGTTCGAGGCCAGTGACCGCGCCGAGAAACTGATGCACGAATCCATGCAGCGCCCCGACTTCATCGAGGGGATCACCGCATTCTTCGAGAAGAGACAGCCCAGTTTTCCGCCGCTGAAGGAGGACGTGACGTGACTCTTGACTACCGGGCGATCGACGTCGACAACCACTACTACGAGCCGGTGGACTCCTTCACGCGGCACCTGCCCAAGGAGTTCAAGCGCCGCGGCGTGCAGATGCTGACGGAAGGCAAGCGCACCTTTGCCGTCATGGCGGGTGAGATCAATCAGTTCATCCCTAATCCGACGTTCGACCCGATCATCGAGCCCGGTTGCCTGGACCTGCTGTTCCGCGGCGAGATTCCCGAGGGCGTCGATCCGGCCTCGCTGATGAAGGTCGACCGCATGGAGAACCATCCCGAGTACCGGAACCGCGACGCGCGCGTGAAGGTCCTGGACACCCAGAACATCGAAACCTGCTTCATGCTGCCGACGTTCGCCTGCGGTGTCGAGGAGGCGCTCAAGGGTGACATCGACGCGACGATGGCCTCGGTGCATGCGTTCAATCTGTGGCTAGACGAGGACTGGGGTTTCGACCGGCCCGACCACCGGATGATCTCGGCGCCCATCATCTCGCTGGCCGATCCGGACAAGGCCGTGGAGGAAGTCGAATTCGTGCTTGCGCGTGGGGCGAAGTTGGTGCTGGTGCGACCTGCGCCGGTGCCCGGGCTGGTCAAGCCGCGGTCGCTGGGCGATCCGTTGCACGATCCGGTCTGGGCGCGGCTGGCCGAGGCCGGTGTGCCGGTGGGCTTCCACCTGTCCGACAGTGGCTATCTGGCGATTGCGGCATTGTGGGGTGGTAAGGCGAAGTTCGAGGGATTCGGCAAGAAGGACCCGCTCGACCAGATCCTGCTCGACGACCGGGCGATCCACGACACGATGGCCTCGATGATCGTGCACCAGGTGTTCACCCGACATCCGAAGTTGAAGGTGGTGAGCATCGAGAACGGGTCCTACTTCGTGTACCGGTTGATCAAGCGGCTGAAGAAGGCCGCCAACACCGCGCCGGACCACTTCAAGGCGGACCCCGTCGAGCAGCTGCGGAACAATGTGTGGATCGCGCCGTACTACGAGGACGACGTGAAGCTGCTCGCCGAGACCATCGGCGTGGACAAGATCCTGTTCGGCTCGGACTGGCCGCACGGCGAGGGACTCGCCGATCCGATGACATTCACCGCCGACATCCCCCAATTCCCCGAGTTCAGCGCAGAAGATACCCGGAAGGTCATGCGGGACAACGCTCTTGACCTGCTCGGCGTCAAGGTAGCGGCGTCCGCGTAGCCATGGGCGAATGGACCATCGGCGCCGTTCTCGACGCCATCGCGGCGAGCGTTCCCGACCGAATGATGACGGTCTGCGGTGAGCGCCGAAGCACCTTTGGTGAGACGGCGGACCGAACGCGCCGGCTGGCCAACTTCCTGGCGGCCAACGGGTTCGGTGCTCATCGTGAGCGCGACGAGCTCGAGAACTGGGAATGCGGCCAGGATCGGGTGGCGCTCATCATGCACAACGATCTCTATCCCGACATGGTCATCGGGTGCCTGAAGGCCAGGACCGTCCCGGCGAACGTCAACTACAACTACACGCCACGTGAAGTTGCAGAGCTGCTGGAGTACTTGCGACCGCGGGCTGTTATCTACCACCGGTCATTGGGGACGAAGTTCGCTGACGTGCTGCCGCCCGCGTCGGCCGACCTGCTGATATCGGTTGATGACGGGACTGATGTTCCGGAACTGACCGGGGCGATCACGCTGGAAGATGCATTGGCCCAGGGAGATACCGACGAAGACATCACCCCATCTCCGGACGACGTGATGATGGTGTGCACCGGCGGAACAACAGGACGGCCCAAGGGCGTCATGTGGCGGCAGAGCGACACGTACGTGGTGTCGATGAACGGCGCCGACCACGCCTCGGTTGAGGAGATACACGCCAAGGTTCAAAACGGTGGGCAGCCGTGGTTCGCGGTGTCACCGCTGATGCATGCGGCGGGGATGTGGACCGCCTTTGCGGCACTTCTCAACGGTCTGCCCGTCGTCCTGTACGACCGGATGAAGTTCGACCCACGCGCTGTGCTCGAGACCGCGCAGCGCGAGAAGGTCGGCATGATGACCATGGTCGGCGACGCATACGCTGCACCGCTGGTGGAGGAGCTGCGCAACGGTTCATACGATCTGTCGTCGATGTTCGCGATCGGCACCGGGGGTGCCGCGACCAATCCGAAATACCAACGGGCACTGCTGGAATTGCTGCCTCAGATCACCCTGATAAACGGATACGGGTCGTCGGAGACGGGAAACGTGGGCTTCGGCCGCAGCCAGCACGGGTCCGAGAAAGACACGTTCGAGCTGCGGGAGGGGGCGTTGGTCCTTTCCGAGGACTACGACCGATTCTTGAAGCCGGGCGAGGACGAGATCGGCTACGTCGCCCGTGCGGGCCGGATCCCGCTCGGCTATTTCGACGATTCGGTCGCCACCCAGAAAACGTTCCCAGTTGTCGACGGGCAACGGGTTGTGATTTCCGGCGACCGTGGCTCGCTGGCAGCTGACGGCACAATGCGGCTGTTCGGACGCGACTCGCTGGTCATCAACACGGGTGGGGAAAAGGTGTTCGTGGAGGAAGTCGAAGAGGTCCTGCGCGCACACCCGGCGATCGCCGACGCGTTGGTGGTCGGCCGCCCAAGTGAACGATGGGGTCAGGAAATCGTGGCGCTCGTGGCGCTGCGCGACGGTGCCCAAGCCGACCCGGAGTCGCTTCACGCTGCTTGCACCGAGCATCTCGCGCGGTTCAAGGCACCCAAGGAGATCATCTTCGTCGCGCAGGTCCGTCGCCTCGGCAACGGCAAGGCAGATTACCGCTGGGCGAAAGGTCAAGCAACGCAACGGGCTATGACATGACTGATAAAACGAGCCAGGCCATCGATTGCCTGGTGAACGTGCACTTCGGTGAGACCGACCAGCAACCGACCTGGATGCTCAAGGTGCGCGACGACTACTTCAAGGGCCCGGAGTCGATGTTTGCACCCGTCGACCTGGCCGAGCTGCTCGACGAGATGGACGAGCAGGGCGTCCGCAAGGCGATCCTGATGGACAACCTCGCCAAGCCGTCGGTCACCGCGCGCAAGTTCGTCGAGTCGCGACCCGACCGGTTCGCGCTCGCGATGGGTGGTGTGAACCTGCTCAAGCCGATGCCCTCGCTGCGCGAGCTGAGTGCCGTCGTCAACGATCTCCCGGTGGCCTATGCCGTAGTGGGACCGAGCTTTTGGGGTGACGGCCAATACGCGCCGAGCGACGCCGTCTACTACCCGCTCTACACCAAGTGCGCCGAGATGGAGTTGCCGCTGTGCATCAACACCGGTCTCCCTGGGCCGCCGATCCCCGGTGAGGTGCAGAACCCGATCCATCTCGACCGGGTGTGCGTCCGCTTCCCGGAGCTGAAGCTGTGCATGATTCACGGTGCAGATCCGTGGTGGGACATCGCGATCCGCTTGATGATCAAGTACCAGAACCTGCGGCTGATGACGTCGGCCTGGTCGCCGAAGCGTCTGCCCGACAGCCTGTTGCACTACATGCGCACGCGCGGCAAGAACAAGGTGATCTACGCGTCCGACTGGCCTGTGCTGAGGATGCGACGCGTTGTTCCCGAGGCGCTGGCGCTTGATCTGCCCGCCGACGTGATGGACAACTATCTCTACAACAACGCGCACGATTTCTTTTTCGGAGAACAGGAACACTGACGATGGACCGTTATGAGCTGCGCAGGCTCGACTACAGCCTGTCCGAGGATCACGTTGCGATCCAGGAGGCCTACAAGCAGTTCTTCAAGACGCACTGTCCGATCGAAACCGTGCGCGCCGCCGAGGAGTCGGGGTTCGACAAGAGCCTGTGGGAGCGCCTGTGTGCGATGGGCGCGACCACGATGGCGGTGCCCGACTCGGTTGGCGGGGACGGGGCGACTCTGGTCGACCTGACGCTGGTCGCCGAGGAGATCGGCCGCTCGTTGGCGCCGGTGCCGTGGATCGAGCACGTCTGCGCGGCCCGGTTGCTCGCTCGTCTTGGAGGGCTTGACCCCGATCTCGTCAACGGTAAGCAGCTGGCGGCGCTGGATCCTCAACACGAGAGTGTGTCGGGGGTTCGGCTGATCCCGACCGGTTCGATCGCCGACCAGATCCTGATCCGCGACGGCGATGACATCGTGCGGCTGACATTTGGCACACGCCCGGTCAAGGTGGACAACATCGGCAGGCTGCCGATGGCGTGGGTGGATCCCTCGGCCGCCGACAGCAGGTCGGTGATCGCAAGCGGTGCCGACGCGTTGGCGGAATACCAACGGGCGCTCGATGAATGGCGAGTGCTGATGGCGGCGGCTTTGGTCGGTTTGGTCGAGGAGACAATGACGATCGCCGCCGAGTTCGCCAAATCCCGTTACACGCTCGGGGTACCGATCTCGACGCTGCAGGGCATCTCTCACCCGCTCGCGAATATCGCGATCACCGTCGCGGGCGGGCGCAACCTGGTGCGGCGCGCGGCATGGTTCCTTGACAACGAACCCGACGAACGGCCGGAGCTGGCACCGTCGGCGTTCGTGTTCATGGCCGAGGAGGCCTCGAAGGCCGCAACGATGGCGGTGCAGGTCCAGGGCGGTCTCGGGGTGTCGGCGGAGGCGGCGGCCACCGCGTATCTGGTTCGCGCCCGCGGCTGGGCGCTGGCCGGCGGCGACCCAGGTGCCACGGCGAAGTACATCGCAGAGATCGTCGCGGCGCGCGAAAGCGGGGGCGGGAAGTAAATGGATTTCTCACGGGTCGAGCTGTCGGAGCAGGACGAGGCGTTTCTGCACGAGTCGCGTGCTTTCCTGCGCGAACTCGTCACCGAGGACGTGCTTCGGCGTGACCGCGAGACGGGCGACAACTTCGACGAGGGTGTGCACTTGGCGCTCGGCGAGGCGGGATACCTTGCCCGCGAGTGGAAGCCCGAATCCGAGGGCGGGTTCAACCGCGTTCGGAAGCGTATCTGGGAGCTGGAGAAGCGCCGGGCGCACGTGCCGTGGGTGACCTTCGGAACCACCGCCATGATCGCGCGCTCGGTTGAGAAGTTCGGTTCGCCCGAACTCAAGGCAGAGGTAATGCCACGGGTTTTCAACGGCCAGGTTCGGTTGTGCCTGGGCTACACCGAACCCGAGGGTGGATCCGACGTCGCCACGTGCAAGACCCGCGCGGTGCGCGACGGAGACGAATGGGTCATCAACGGGTCGAAGATGTTCACCACCGGCGCGCACAACTGCCAGTACGTCTTCCTCATCACCAACACCGACCCGGATGCGCCGAAACACAAGAGCATCACCATGTTCCTGGTTCCACTCGACACCCCCGGCATCGAGATCCAGGGCATCCGCACGGTCGACGGCGACCGGACGAACATCGTGTACTACAGCGATGTCCGTGTCTCCGACAAGTACCGGCTCGGTGACGTGAACGCCGGCTGGGCCGTGGTCCGTGAACCGCTCAACGTCGAACACGGTGCGGTGGACGCCGCGGCGGACGGCCTTCAGGACGTGTCGATCATGATGCACCAGGCCGGGTTCATGGCCACCGCGGCGGACAAGGTGGCAGCCAAGGTCGCCGAGACCGATCCCAACGGCCGCAGGCTGATCGACGACGGATCGGTGGCATATCGCCTGGGGCGCAGCATCGCTCGGATGGAGGCCTCCCTGTCGGCGACGAGCATCTTCGGCCGGGTGGCGCTCGCGCAGACGATGCGCGACATCTCACCGGACCTGATGGACATCCTCGGTACGGCAGCGTCGCTGCCGGTCGGCGCCGACGGTGCCGCTGACGACGGTGCCGCCGAGTACGTGTATCGGTTCGCCCCGCTGGTCGGCATCTACGGCGGGACGCTCGAGGTGTTCCGCAACATGATCGCCGAATACGTCCTCGGGCTGGGCAAGCCCAACTATTCGCCTCCGGTGGCTAAGAAGGCCTCGTGACTGAACCGACCCGCCCGCGCAAGGTTCTGGTGATGGGCGCGAGCGGTTTCGTCGGTTCCCATGTCACCCGCAAGCTCGTCGAGCGTGGCGACGACGTGCGGGTGTATCTGCGCAAGTCCAGCTCGACGGTGGCCATCGACGACCTCGACGTCGAACGGTGCTATGGCGACCTCAACGACGAAGAGGTGTTGCGCACGGCGATGTCCGGCTGCGACGTGGTGTTCTACTGCGTGGTGGACACCCGTTTCTTCCTCCGTGATCCCGCCCCTTTGTTCAAGACGAACGTCGAGAGCCTGCGGCGGGTGCTTGACGTTGCGCACGACGCCGACCTGTATCGGTTCGTCTTCTGCAGCACCATCGGCACGATCGCCATCGCCGAGAATGGCGAATCTGCCACGGAGGAAATGCCTTTCAACTGGCCGGGCAAAGGCGGCGCCTACATCGCTTCCCGCCGTCAGGCCGAAGACATGGTGCTGAGCTACGCCAGACAAAAGGGACTGCCTGCCGTCGCGATGTGCGTGTCCAACCCGTATGGCCCTCTTGACTGGCAGCCGTACCAGGGCCTGATGGTGAAGATGACCGCGCTGGGGAAGATGCCGGTGTACGTCAAGGGCGTGTCGACGGAGGTTGTCGGCATCGAGGACGTCGCGGAGGCGTTCCTGCTCGCCGGCGAGCGTGGCCGCGTCGGCGAGCGCTACATCATCTCCGAGAGTTTCATGCCGATGCGCGACATGTTGGTAACGGCGGCCTCAGCAGTCGGCGTAAAGCCACCGCGGCTGGGTGTGCCCCTCGCGCTGCTGTACGCGCTCGGATGGACGCTGGGTGTGGCGAGCCGACTGCTGCGGCGCGACGTCCCGATGAACCTCACGGGCGTGCGACTCCTGCACATCATGTCGCCGGCCGACCACAGCAAGGCCACGCGCGAACTGGGATGGAACCCTCGTCCGACCGCGGAGTCGATACGCCAGGCAGCGCAGTTCTACGTCAAGTACCGCTGAGATCGCCGATTGCACGGAGGCCGCGCTATGACTGACGTGACACCTGCCCGCATCGGGTTGCTGATCGACTACATCGACGAGGATGGTGGCTTCGACGAGAACATCCTGCCGTCACTGCAGCTCGTGGCCGACGACTTTGTCGAGAAAGGTGTCCTCGAGCGTCCGGTGGAGTTCGTCGTCCGGGCCGTACAAGGATTGCCCAACGGCACCTTCCGGGCGGTCCGGGATGCGTTCTTCGAACTGGTGGAACAGGATTCGCTCATCATCTTCGGGCCGTGGGTTTCTGAGAACGGCGCTGCACTACGTCGATATGTCGAAGACCTGGCCGAGGTTGCGTGCATCACCATGGCGGCGACCGAGACCATGCTCGGCGAGTGGGTGTTCGGACTTCCCGCGGGTTCGATGGAAGAAGAACCGATCATCATGGCCACCGTCGCAGCCCTCGACGGCTGCCGAAGCGTCGGCATCGCGTTCGAAGACTCCCTGATCGGGACCGAGTACCTGCGAACCACAAGGGTGGCTTGCGGCGACGCGGGCCTGCGCATCACAGCTGAGGTGCCCATCCCGCAGGTGCAAGCGGAAAAGCAAACGGCGATGGCGACACTCGCCGCAGACAAGCCGGATGCCATCGTCCACGTCGGCTTCGGCCTGGGCATCCCGGGCATCAATGATGCACTGCGGGAGATCGGTTGGATGCCGCCGCGCTACACCACCACTGCCTTCGAATTCGCCTCCACCGGTCAATGGTGGCGCGAACAGCTGGCCGGGTGGGTCGGCCTCGACCAGTATGACGAGCGGAACGTGACGGGCAAGGGATTCCTCGACCGATTCGAAGCGCGCCACGGGCGCAGGCCGGAGTACTTCTTTCCGGTGTATTGCTATGACGTCGGCCGCCTGATGATGCTCGCGCTGGCCAATGCCCGTCCCTTGACGGGTGTCGGGGTCAAACACGCACTCGAGAAGATCAAGATGCTTCCCGCCGCCACCGGCGCACCCGGTACCCGGCTTCGGTTCGGCCGTTACATCCGCCACGGCTGGGTCGGAAGCGAGTTCCTGGTGGCCCGTCGCGTTCTGCCCGACGCAAGCGGCATCGTCCTGCACGGCACCATCGAGGGCCTGGTCGAACCGCCTTTGCTGTCATGACGATCCGCGTCATCCAGTGGGCGACCGGTGCGGTCGGACTGGCTCAGCTCCGCGAGACCATCGATCGTCCCGATCTCGAACTCGTTGGCCTCTACGTGTACAGCCCCTCGAAGGTCGGCGTCGACGCCGGCGCGCTCGTCGGTCGCCCGCCGACCGGTGTCCTCGCGACAAACGATGCATCGGCAATCATCGAACTGGACGCCGACGTCGTCCTGCACGCGGCAAGTAAAGCGTTCCCCAACAACACGAACACGGACGACATCGTCGCGCTGCTCGCGTCTGGAAAGAACGTCATCACGACCACGTCATACAGCCACCTGCCGACCTTCGGCGCCGAGACTGCCGAGCGAATCAACATCGCGTGCGTGCAGGGCGGGACGCGGTTCCACGCCGCCGGCGAACATCCCGGCTTCATGTTCGAACGCCTTGCGACCTCACTCACCGCGCTGTCACAACGCGTGGACAAGATCACCGTGCAGGAGTTTGTCGACTGTCGCGCGGTCACGGCACGGGAAATGCTCGTCGACCTGATGGGCATGGGCAAGCCTCCGGAAGAGATCACGATCGACTCCGCGATGTTCCGTGCGATTTCATCGCAGTACGAGCAGTCGTTGGCCGCGACCGCGGATGTGCTCGGACTCGAAATCGATGAGATCCGCCGAGAAATTCAAATAGCGACTCGCCCGTACGACATCGAGGTGGCGTGCGGCACTCTGCCTGCCGGATCTGTTGTCGGGCAGATTCTTTCCTGGACGGCCTACCGGGCCGGTGTTCCCGTGCTGGTGGCCGAGGAGTACTGGACGGCCACCGACGACATTCCAGACTGGGATGTTTCACTCGACGGCGATTTTCTCGTTCGGGTCGTGGTCGACGGGGTGCCGCCGCTGCGGGTTGATCTCACGATCGGTAACGATCCGGTCGATCTCCCAGGCGTCGCGGGCGGTCAGCTCGCGGTGGCGATGACGGCGGTGCGCGCCATCCCTTACGTGCTCAAGGCGCCGCCGGGTGTCGTCGTCCCAGCGGTGTTCGGTGCGTACAGGTGGCCGAAGTCGTGACAGGCAGTTAGGTCGTGACGATCGTGGCGGCGGCGGTGCCGGGTGCGCCGTAGAGCTGCGCGAAACCGACCTGCGGGTTCCCCACAACCTGGCGCTCGCCCGCCTCACCGCGCAGTTGGCGTACCAGCTCGTGGATTTGGCGCAGACCGGACGCGCCGATCGGCTCGCCGTTGGCGATCAAACCGCCGTCGGTGTTGATGGGCATCGAGCCGTGAATCTCGGTCGCGCCGTCGGCCAGCAGCTTCTCCTGCTCACCGTGCTCGCAGAACCCGCATTCGGCCATGTGGATGATCTCGGCGCCGGCGTCGGTGTCCTGCAGTTGGATGACGTCGACGTCGCCGGGCGCCACGCCCGCCTTCTCGAACGCTGCCTTGGCCGCGTAGACGGTGGGCGCGACGCCCTCTTCGACCGGCGCGAACGTGGTGTTCACCTCGTACGCGCCGTACGTGCGGGTGCGCACCTCGACGGCGCGCAGGTACACCGGCTTTGAGGTGTAGCGGTGCGCGATGTCTGCGCGGCACATGACCACGGCCGCGGCGCCCTCGTCGGGTGCGCAGAACATGTACTGCGTCAGCGGATAGTTGAGCATCGTCGAGTTGAGGATCTCGTCCTCGGGGATCGGCTTGCGCCGGAACGCATTCGGGTTCAGCGCGCCGTTGCGGAAGTTCTTGGCGGCGACCTTCGCCAGGGTCGCCTGCGAGATGTCGTGGTCGTGCAGGTAGCGGTTGGCCTTCATGCCGAAGAACTGGGTGGTGAGGTACTGGCCGTTCTCCGCATACCAGCTCGGCATGCCCACCAGGGCAGGGTCCTCGGTGAAGGCGCCCCGCGGGTGCTTGTCCAGGCCGACGGCGATGCCGATGTCGTAGTCGCCGAGCCGAATTCCGTCCGCGCATGCCTTGGCGGCACTCGCTGCGGTGGCGCACGCGTTGAACACATTGGTGAACGGGATGCCCGACAGCCCGACCATGCCGACGATCGCATCGGGGTTGGCAACGGTCCAGCTGCCGCCCGTGGCGAACTGAACGTCCTTCCACTCGACGCCGGCGTCGTGGACCGCGGCGAAGATGGCGTCTACGCCCATCTCCATCGCGGTCTTACCTTCGAAGCGGCCGAACGGGTGCAGGCCAACACCAATGATGGCGACGTCGTTCATGTCGCGAGTGTATCGCAACTGTAATTCTTACAGTATCCCCGGTGGTGGAGGTCAACGCACGGTGAACCCCGCGTCCAACGGCCAGGCCGTGCCGGTGATGAACCGACCGGCGTCGGAGACGAGCCACGCCACCGCGTTTGCGATCTCCTCTGGCTGCAGCAGCACGATGGGCAGGGCGTTCTGTTGGGTCGCGAGCCAGGGATCGCCTGCCGCAGCCAGTGCCACGGTGGCTTCGTTCACGATCATGTCGGTGGCAACGCCGCTGGGGTGGATGGTGTTAACCCGGATCGAGTGTGGTGCAAGTTGACTGGCCCAGCCCTGCATGAGTGCGACCAGACCGCGCTTCGACGCGGCGTATGCCTGCAGCCCCGGCCGTTCGGTGCCCGAAGCCTTGATTCCCTGCGTGGAACTCGTCAGCACGATGGATCCGCCGCGACCACCGGCGATCAGGGCGGGGATGGCCGCATCGACCGTGTTCCATGCGCCGATGAGGTTGACGTCGACGATTTCGCGGAAGACCCCGCGGCGGTCTACGGCATCGGTGACGCGGATGATGCCTGCGTTGGCGATGACGATGTCGAGGCGCCCGAATTCGCGAAGCCCATCGGCAACAGCGGCATCGACCGCTTCGGGGTCACGCACGTCGGCTTGGCGCGCCACGATCCGCCGGCCTTGGCTTTCAACGAGTCCCTCGGTAGCGGCGAGATCGTCGGGCGTCGACCCTGGATAGTCGGTGGATTCGAAGTTCGTGCAGACGTCGATCGCGATGATGTCGGCGCCCTCGCCTGCGAGCCTGACCGCGTGGGCCCGACCCATGCCTCGGGCCGCGCCGGTGACCAATGCGACCTTGCCCTCCAGGTTGCCCATCGTCAGGCCTCCGGGAAGTTCACGTCTTTGGTGACGGCTTTCCACTCCTCGATCGACGCCGACATCGCGGCGAGCTTGTCGCGGACTGCCTTGAGCACGTCCCGACCGAGCAGCAGGCGGAGGGGCGGCTCGTCCAGCGTCGTGACCATCAGCACGGCCTCCGCCACCTTGCGGGGGTCTCCGGGCAGGTGGTTCGCGAACTCCTTGATGAGTGTCTTGCGCGCGCCGACGTTCTCGTCGTAATCGCCGATCGGCGAGGAGGACTCCTTCATCGAGCGTGCCGCCCAGTCGGTGCGGAAGGCGCCGGGTTCGATCGCGGTCACCTTGATGCCCAACGGTTTGACTTCCTGCGCCAACGCTTCGGTGAGTGCCTCGAGCGCAAATTTGGTTGACGAGTAGTACGCATTGGGCGGGTTGGCCACCAGGCCCGTCATCGACGAGATGTTGACGATGTGACCCGACTGGCGTGCCCGCATCGCAGGCAGCACAGCCTTGATCGTGTCGACGACGCCGAAGTAGTTGGTGTCGAACAGCTTCCGGACCTCGGCGTCATCGCCCTCCTCGACTGCCGACATGTAGCCGTAGCCGGCGTTGTTCACCAGCACGTCGATCCCGCCGAACGCATGATCGGCGGCTGTGACCGCGGCCCCGATCTGGCCGGTGTCGGTCACATCGAGCGCAACCGCGACTGCACGATCGCCGAACTCGTCGACCAAGTCCTGCACCGCTTCCGCGCGACGAGCTGTTACCACCACGCTGTGACCGGCTTCGAGTGCGGCGCGGGCGATCTCGCGGCCAATACCGGTGGAACATCCCGTGATGAACCAGCGGGCCATGTCAGACCGTCCCCTCGGGAAGCCGGCGCAGGTATGCCGAACGGCGGTCGGCGAGCTCGGCCGCCCGGTCGGCTGGGGACACCGGCTTCAATGTGGGCGCCTCGTGATCGAGGGCGTCGAGCTTCACCACCCGCCCGCGGGCGCCGAGGTCTTCCTTCGGCCCGTCGCCGCCGAACTCGGCCATCCGCAGCGTCAGGATTCCTTCGTTCAGTCCGTCGGTGTCGATCCAGTTCTGGCAACCGGGATCGGTGGCCGCGATGACGTAGGTGTACGTGCCGTCCTCGTTGGCAACGGACTGCGCCTTGTTCAGGCTGCCGGTGCGGTCGACGAGTTCCAGCGTGGTGCCCCAGATGTTGCTCAGCGGCACCGTGAAGTACTCGGCGCCCCCGTCGCTGACGTCGACGACGAACGCCTCGTCGGGTTGCAACTCGAACCGGCCCATGACGTATACCTGGTTGCGCATGGCACCGACCTTGTCCGCAGACCATGCGAGGTTGAAGTGGTTGGACGGCATCTTGTAGATGCCGTGGCTGAGCTTGCCGGTGAAGTTGGCGAAGTACGCCATCATCTCCGCGGTGGCCTCGGCCTGCTCGTCGAGCGTGCGGGCCGGAACTGCGGGGGTGCCGCCGATCCGCTCGACCTCGAGATGATTGGGGTCGTCGCGGTCCCAATTCAGCAGCACGTCGCGGATGTAGAACTCGTGCGCCGCCGGAGTCGACTGCACGTGATTCGGCCTGCCGCCCGCGGGTTCGGAGTCGACGGTGATGGTGAACGAACCGTCCGAATCCACGTTCATGGTCCGCCCGTTGAGTACGTCGACCGTCCCCATATTCGCGTCCCATAGCGTGAAGTAGTTCTCGGTCATCCGGTTCTCGCCGACCCGCCCGCGGATCTCGTAGCGTTCGTCGCCGGAGATCGGAATCACGCGGTACACGCTGTCCGGATTGTCGATGCCCCAGCGTGACCCGGGGATCTGGCGACCCGACACTGGGTGGGCCAGCCGGGTGATACACGTGACTTTCGGGCGCAGCTTGTCCTGGTTGGACGACCACACCGCGGCAGAGAACATCACCTCGGCGAAGGCGGCGTCGAAGCGCTCGCGCATCGCGTCGGACGGTTTGGCGCGGCCGAGCCAGTTGTCCGCGACCGTGCGGTAGGCCGCCGTGACGGTCGGGTGTTCGGTCAGCTCGAGCGCGGCCAGCTCGTGCTCGTGCTGCACGGCTGTGGCTATGGGGTCGTCAGACACTCGCTGCTCCTTTGGGTTTGCGTGCGGACCGGAATCTCGCGTTGTAGCCGGCGAAGCGCTCGTCGATCTGGCTGCCACTCAGCCCGTACGTGTCGAGCGCATAGGCGGGGCGCACCGGCTCCCGGGGACGGTCGACCAGCCAGCGGCGCATCGCGGCCTCGGCGTCGGCGGTGAGTTCGACACCGATCGCCTCGTACACCCGCCCAACCTGGCCGATCGGGTCGGCGACCGCGTCACCGAACTCGATGTCGGTGACCCGCTGCGCCTCGTCCGCCCACGAGTCGCGAGTGGCCATCGCCCGGTCGTTGGTCCAGCCCATTCGCTGTAGCCACTCGGCACCGACCCGGTGCAGATCGACGGTGTCGGCGTGCATCGCGTGCAGGCTGGCATTGAGGCTCGCGCCCGACGCGATGGTGTCCCGCGGATCGCGGTGCATGTGGACCACGTGCAGATCGGGAAACTGCTCGCGCAGCCGGTCTAGGTAGCCGAGGTGTGCCGGCGACTTGAGCACCCAGCGAGTTTGGCTGTCGTTGCGCTGGCGCTTCTGCCACTGCAGGAACTGCAGCATGCGGTGTAGGTACGCGTAGGCGGGCGTGAAGTCTTGGTCGTCGATCCACGCCCGGTACACCGGCAGGTGCGCGCCTGCCTCCGGCACATGCGAGAGGAACGCATCGGAGAGGAAGACGATCTCCTCCTCGGGCTCGCGCGCGTACATCGGATGGATCGCGAACAGATCCGGGGCTAGTTCACGCGACTTCGCCTCGCGGGCTTCGCTGATCGCGATCCGCGGATCCTCGCCGCTGAACACATGGTCCAGTTTCGGCGCGACCTCGACGACTTCCCACCCGTACGCGCAGTGGAATCGGGGGTCTGCGGCCAGCAGGCGCTGCAGCAATGTGGTGCCGCTGCGCATCATTCCGACCACCACGATCGGCGCGCCGATCCGCTCATCGGTGATCGCGGGATTTCGTCGGATCCACTCCTGCGCGCGTAGTCGCATCCGCAGGCTGTGCAGGATTCCTGAGCGCAGGATGTACACACCGATGTCGTTGAGCTCCGCTGCCGCGTAGCTGTCCAGGAGCGCCGCCAGCGGCTCCTGGAACGGCAGCGGCCCCCAGTCGGATAGTCCTTCCTTCTCCTCGGCGGAGGACATCAGTCGCGCCATGTCGAAGGCCGTGTGCATGCCGGTCAGAATTTCAGGTGGTGGCTCATGTCGCCCACCTGATCGACGAACATGGTGCGGGTATCGAACCACCACGCGCCGTCCACGCGGTGAAACGTGTCGTGGTAGTGGCCGGTGACGATCACCTGCAGCGGCAAGTCCGGCGTCGCCTGCGTGACGGCGTAGTAGGAGCGGCTGCGCGCGGTGCCCGCGGAGTCGTCGACGTAGACCTGCACATTGCTGGTGTTGTGTTTGGTCTTGGGGGTGCCGTCGTCGTACAGGCGAGTGGCCATCTCGTACATCTGCCGGACGCCGGCGATGCCGGTGAAGACGGTCTCGGGCGGCCCGTTCTCTATGCCACAGATCCGACCGTGTGCGAACAGTTCCGCCACCCCGTCCAGGTCACCCGCATCCAGTCGCTCGGCATAGGCGTAGATCAGGTTCTCGATATCGCGCCCGCTGTCACCCATTGCGGATGCCTCGAGGTGGCGATTGTATTGTGCAGCAACGCTGTTCGTACCGCCGATACACCTGTTGAGTCCACCCGTCACACAAAGTCGGTAGAAATGACCAGATTAGTCGCTATGGACGCCAATTAACCAGTCGAGACCTGCGGTGTCAATGGTCCTTCACAATCGACCGTCCCGAGTCCACCCAAACTACGGCCGGCGAAATGAAGACATACTGTAACCCTTACAGTATTGTGTTGGCGTGATCGAGACCAAGGCGACGTTCTGCCGGATCTGCGAGCCGCTGTGCGGCATGATCGCCACGGTCGACGAAGGCCGCCTGATCTCGCTCCGCCCGGACAAGGATCATCCGCTGTCCTCGGGTTTCGCCTGTCAGAAGGGCATCGCGTTCACAGAGGTCGTCAATGACCCCGACCGCGTCACCACCCCGCTGCGGCGTGGACCGAACGGGTTCGAGCCGGTGAGCTGGGACGACGCGATGACCGACATCGCGGCGAGGCTTTCGACCATCCTGCGCCGCGACGGCTCGGGCGCGATCGGCTGGTACATGGGCAACCCGGCCGCGTTCAGCTACTCGCACCTCTTCGCGGCGATGGGCTTCATCAAGGGCGTCGGGCGACACTCCCACTACTTCACCGCATCGTCGCAGGACACCAGCAACAGGCTGGCGGCCAGTCAGTTCCTGTACGGCGGCCCGATGGCGGTGCCGATACCGGATCTGGTGCGTACCGACCTGCTGGTGATGATGGGCGCGAATCCCGTTGTCTCACACGGCAGCTTCTTAACCGCGCCACGCATCAAGGACCGCATGCATGACATCGTCAAGCGCGGCGGACGCGTGGTGGTGATCGACCCTCGCAAAACCGAGACAGCGGCTCAGTTCGAATGGCTCGGCATTGTCCCCGACGGTGACGCCTACTTCCTGCTGTCGCTGCTGCAGGTCATGTTCGCAGACGGCCTCGTCGATCGCGGACACGTGGAATCGCAGGCCGAAGGAGTGAATTGGCTTGAGCAGCAAAGCATGCCGTTCACACCGGAATTCACCGCGCCGTTGACCGGCATCGAGCCCGCGACCGTTCGCGCGCTCGCACATGACCTCGCCGAGACGCCGTGCGCGGCGGTGTACGGGCGGTTCGGCACGTGTGTCGGCCAGAACGGCACGCTGACCGCCTACCTCATCGACGCGGTGAACCTCGTCGCGGGCACGCTCGACCGCCCCGGCGGCAGCGTGTTCAGCACGCTGGGCATGCCCGGCCAGCGGGCGGTGTTCAAGGTGATGGGAGCGGGCGCCCGGCGGGCGTATCGGCGGAAGCGGTCACGCGTCGGCGGGTTTCGCCCGGTCGCCGCTGCCGAACCGGCCGCGCTGATGGCCAAGGAGATCACGACCCCGGGTGACCGGCAGATCAAGGCGCTGTTCACCAGTGCGGGCAATCCGGTGCTGTCGGTGCCCAACGGTGACGAGTTGGAAGCCGCCGTCGCGGGGCTTGACCTGATGGTCGGCCTGGACCTCTACGTCAACGAGACGACCGCTCACTGCGACTACGTGCTGCCGGTCACCACGATGTACGAGCGCGACGACTTCGCTGTGACGTTCCAGACCTTCCAGGCCACCCCGTTCCGGCAGGCGACGGACGCGGTCGTGGCGCCGGTTGGTCAGGCGCGCACGGAATGGGCGATCGTCGACGAGCTGACGAAGCGAATGGCAGGCCGCACACCGGTGTTCGCGGCGATGGGAATTATGCGGAGGGTCGCTGGTCTGTTCGGTAGGCCCTTCACGCCGCGCCCTGTCGTCGACGGGATGATCCGGATGTCCGAGGGAGGGGACCGGTTCGGTCTTCGCCGTGGCGGTCTGACGTTCAAGCGGCTCGCCCAGCAGCACCCGCACGGTGTGATCGTGGCGCCACACATCCGGACCGGCGTGCTGGGTGAGGTCGTGGTGTATCGCGGGGGGCGGGCCCGGCTCGAACACGACGACATCGCCGACGAGATCAGCGGACTGTCTCGGCGCAGCAGACCCGATGACTTCCCGATGCGGTTGATCGGAATGCGCGAGCCGCGCTCGGAGAACTCGTGGATGCACAATGCACCGCTCCTGATGCGCGGTACGCGAGTTCATCGCGCGCTGATGCACCTCGACGATGCGGCCTGTCGCCAGATTGTCGACGGAGACGAGGTTTCGGTCCGCTCGCCCTACGGTCAGATCGCGCTTCCGGTGGCATTGACGGCCGACATCGTGCCGGGGACCATCGCCGTCCCGCACGGCTGGGGTCACAAGGGCACTGGCGGTTGGAAGTTGGCCAACAGTGTCGGCGGGGCGAATGTGAACCGGCTGATGTCAAGCGATCCAGACGATGTCGAGGCGCTGGCCGGGATGTCCTGGTTGACGGGTGTGCCCGTCGAGGTGGCCCGCGCCTAACCGCAACCCCAACCTTCCGCGAAACGGAATTCCAGCAGGGGGTTACTCGTACTTCATCTGCTGGAATTCCGTTTCGCGGGCACTAAGGCTTAGGCGATGGCGCCGGCGTCCTTCAGCTCGGCGATGCGGTCCCAGTCCAGGCCGACTTCCATCAAAACGATCTCGGTGTGTTCGGATGCTTGTGGGGCGCGCGTGGTTTCAAGCGGTTCGTGGTTGAACTGGATCGGCCCGCGAACGACCTTGAACGGAGCTCCGCCGTCGGCGGCCTCCACTTCGACGACCATGTCGTTGGCCAGCGCCTGTTCGTCTGACGCGAGGTCGATGAGGCTCTGGAACGGTGCCCACTGGCCCTTCATCGTCTTCAAATGTTGGCGCCAGTAGTCGAACGGCTTGCTGCGGATCGACGCCGCGATCAGTTCGGCCGCCTCCGCGGCATTCTCGATCAACGGCATCACGTCCGAGAAGCGCGGATCGTCTGCCAGCTGAGGCAAGCCAAGATGCTCGAATGCATCGCGGATGTAGCCGGTGGGGCTGACGATGCACAGGTTGATCGTGCCGCCGTCAGAGGTCAGATAGTTGCCGAGGAACGGGTTCACCGTCGGCCCAACGGAATCCGGCATGAGCGAACGCATCGTCTCGCCCGTCTCCATGCCTTGGGTGACGCTTGCGCCTGCGGCCCACCATGCCGTGCTCAGCAGCGAGACGTCGAGTTCAAGCGCCTCGCCGGTGCGCTCTCTATGGAACAGGGCCGCCGAGATGCCGCCCGCGATGTTCATCCCGCCGATGGAGTCGCCGAATGCCGGGATGCCCTGGGACAACGCGCCACCGAGCTCCTCGGGCGTCAGCGCATGGCCGACTCCGCTGCGTGTCCAGAAGGCGGTGCCGTCGAAACCGCCGACGAGCCGCTCCGGCCCCTTGTCGCCGTAGGCGCTTCCGCGCGCATAGATGATCTTCGGGTTGACCGCGCGGATGTGCTCGATGTCGAACTTGTTCTTCTGGCGCGCCTGCGGCATGTAGTTGGTCAGGAAAACATCCGACTGCTTGGCGATTTCGTACAGCACCTCCTGTCCGCCCTCGGTGGAGACGTCGATGCCCACGCTGCGCTTCCCGCGGTTCGGATGCTCGATCAACGGATGCCGCTCGGGGTTCATTTCGAAGCCGCCCATGTTGATGAAGCCGCGCTGGGTGTCGCCCCGCACCGGGTGCTCGACCTTGATCACGTCGGCGCCCCAGTCGGCGAGGATGGCACCCGCTGCGGGAACGAACGTGAACTGCGCAACCTCGAGGACCCGCACGCCCTCCATCACCTTGATCAAGTCAGCCCTCCGAGTCTGTCTGCCGCCGAGTCGAGCATAGGCAGTTCATGACGGGTCACCCCGCGGCGGTGAACGTCACCGGAATCGCCGTCGGAGAGCGGAATGGCTGGCCGTAGATGTGGGGGTTGTCGTCGGTGATGAGTTTGATGTCGGTCAACCGGTCGAGCAGGCATTCGAGCGCCACCCGGGTCTCCATGCGAGCCAAGTGAAGTCCCAGGCACGTGTGCTCGCCTGCGGCAAAAGCGATGTGCGGTATCCGTTTGCGCAAGATGTCGAATTCCTCGGAGCGATCCCATCGGCGTTCGTCCCGGTTCGCCGAGCCGATGCAGACATCGATAACCGCGCCCTCTGCAAGCGAAACACCTTCCAGCTCAGTGTCTTCCGCCGTATATCGCTGCACGGTGGTCAGCGGCGTCTCGAATCGCAGCCCCTCCTCGATGGCGGGACTGATGAGCTCGCGATCGGCTTGCAGCGCCAGGAACTGTTCGGGGTGAGTGAGCAATAGGAAGAGCAGATTGCCCGACGACCGGTACGTGGTCTCGAGGCCCGCGGGCAGCAGCAGTCGCAGGAACGAGTAGATGGCCTCGTCGCTGAGCTTCTCACCGTCGATTTCGGCGTCGACGAGGTCGCCGATGACGTCTTCGGTCGGCTTCGACCTACGTTTGTCGATCTGGTCGACGAAGTAGTCCTTGAGTGCGGCAGACGCCTCGAAGGCGCGCTTGTACTTGACGTTGTAGCTGATCAATTCCACTGCGCGTTTGCGGAACCAGGGCAGGTCTTCCTCCGGAAGGCCCAGCAACTTGGCGATCACCCTGGTGGGGAACTCGAGCGTGAATTCGCGCACCAGGTCGGCCTCACCGGCGTCGATGAACTCGTCGATTAACGCATTGACCACCGGCCGGACCACATCGGGTTCCCACCGCAGCAGCGACTTCGACTTGAACGCCGCGGACACGAGATTGCGGTGCTCCCGGTGCTTTTTGCCCTCCATCGCCAGGATCGTCGGGCCCATGAACAGGCCGATGGTGGAGTCGTAGATGTGCGAGTTGAACACCTTGCCGTCGCGGAAGACACGGTTCACCGCATCGAACGACACCGCGGCGTAGAGATTGTCGGGCCGCAATTCATCCGGCGCCTTCGTCCAGTCCATGACGCTGCCGCGGAAGACACCGGAAGTCTCCTGCCGCCTGCGCTCGAAGATCGGGTAGGGGTTTCGAAGGAGGTCGGCCGATTCGTCGGCCGTGACGTCCAGCACTGGGATATCCACGTCTGATCTCCGGCATCTTCGAACGGACTGCGTCGGGTACTGTAAAGATTACAGTATAGCCGTACGTGAAGATGCGGGTCTGTTCAGGCGCCTTCGCTCATGGCCTGTTCGCGGGCCCACCGATAGTCGGCCTTGCCTGCCGGGCTGCGTTCGATGGTCGGCCGGAACACGACGGCCTTGGGCAGTTTGTAACGCGCGATGACACCCGCTGCGTGGTCGATGAGTTCCTGCGCGTCGGCGCCGGCGCCTTCGACGAGGGCGACGATCGCGACGACTTCCTGCCCCCACCGCTCGCTGGGCCGGCCCGACACCACCACGTCGGCGACCGCGGGGTGCGAGAGCAGCGCGGACTCGACCTCCTCGACGAAGATCTTCTCGCCGCCGGAGTTGATCGTCACCGAATCGCGGCCGAGCAGTTCGATACCGCCGTCGGTGAGATGGCGGGCGCGGTCACCCGGTATCGAATACCGCACTCCCTCGATGACGGGGAACGTCTTGGCCGTCTTGGCCGCATCGCCCTTGTACCCGAGCGGCACGTAACCCCGTTGCGCCAGCCAGCCCATTCCGTCGTGGCCGGGATCGAGGATCGAGTCGAGGTCTTCTGCCGCGACTCTGGTGTCGGGGCCTGCGTTGAACGTGCCGGTCGACACCGCGCCAGGCGTGGACATGTGGCTCATCTGGATGCCGGTTTCCGACGATCCGACGCCGTCCATGACGATCAGCCCGGGTTTGACGTCGATGAGGCGCTGCTTGCCAGTGGGTGTCAGCAGCGCTCCGCCGTTGGCTATCACCGCCAGCGACGACACATCCGCCGAACCCCGTTCGATGGCATCGGCAATCGGTCGGGCCATCGCATCGCCGACGACCTGCACCGTCATCACCTTCTCCCGCTCGACGGTCTGGACTACGTCGTCGGCGTCGAAACGGCTTGGGGTCGGGGAGAACACCACCGTCTGCCCTGTGGTCAGCGACGTCATCACGCTCCATTGGGCGGCACCGTGCATGAGTGGCGGGAGGGTCATCAACTTGGTGCCCGGATTCTCCGCAACTCGCTTGGCGATCTCGTCGTAGGAGCCGACGACCTCGCCGGTGTACATGTTCCGGCCGCCGAACGACGTCATGAAGATGTCGTGCTGGCGCCACAGCACGCCTTTCGGCATGCCGGTGGTACCGCCGGTGTAGAGCACGTACAGGTCGTCCGGGGAGGGTTCGACCGGTGGCGGCTTGGTCGAGCCTGACGCGACGATCGATTCGTAGTCGACGGCGCCGTGCACCAGGTCGTTGCGCGAGTCGTCGGCGATCTGGATCAGCACGCGCAGGTTCGGCAGGTCACGTAGCACGTCGGCGACCCGGGGCGCGAACGTCGCGTGGTACAGCAACGCGGTGCAGCCGGAGTCCGCGAGCAGGTACTGCAGCTCGCTCTTGACGTACCTGTAGTTGACGTTGAACGGGGCGACACGCGCCCGCCACGCGCCGAGCATCCCCTCCACGTACTCGGGCCCGTTATAGGCGTAGATGCCCAGCAGGTCCTGTCCGACCTCGTGACCTGCGAGTTCGGCGCGCTCCTTCTTGCAGCCCAGCCCGCGGGTGTGCAGATATGCCGCCAGGCGGTTGGACCGGTCGACGATCTGCGCGTAGGTGTAGCGGCGGTTGCCCTGGATGATGAACTCCCGGTCGCCGATCGCGGCGGCGACGGCCTCCGCGGTGGCGGAGATGGTGAATTGTGTTGTGGGGACGGTCATCGAACCTCTCAGGGCTGGTGCGGCAGCAGCTTGATCATCAGGCCGCTTGCTTCGGATAGTACGGTGCCGTCGGAGTCGGTCATGGTCGCGGTGAGAAAGGCCTTCCGCCCGTCGATTCTGTCGATCCGCCCTCGCGACACCAGCGGTACGTCGATCGGGGTGACCTTCTTGTAGTCGACATGAAGATAGGCGGTCCGGCTGATCGGGCGGTCCGCGGCCGACACGATCATGCCGAAGTGCCAGTCGTAGAAAAGCGGCACCACCCCGCCGTGGACGGCGTTGTTTCCGCCGACGTGAAAGCGGCTGAAGTATCCGCGCATGGTGACCCCGTCGGGTCCGTATTCATCAAGGGTCCACGGCGGCACCAGAGGGTGGCCGAGGCCGGGCAGATGAGGAGCGCGGCCAGCGGGAGCAACGCCCTGCGGCGCCCGGTGCATTTCGAGTTGTTCGCACAGCTCCTCGATGCGCCTCGCGCCGTCGGTCCACAGTTCGCCGTCGGGAGCGGTGGACACCGCGATGTCCTGCAATCGGCGCATCGCGGTCATGAACCGCGCCATTTCCGGTGGTGCGTCGATGGGTTCTATTGGCGGGAAGCCGCGGGTCTCGTGGTTGGTGTCGGTCACTTCCAGGCCGCCAGCAGGTCCTCGGTGGTGGTGACCGTCGCCAGCAGCGAGATCGTGTTGTCGATGATCGCGGTGGCGTAGTCGGCGGGGATGCCTGCGACCGCATCGCGCGGGACGACGACGCGATAGCCGACGTTCACCGCGTCCATCACGAGGTTGGTGATCGCGATGTTGACCGATACGCCGACGGCGACGATCGTCGTCACACCGAGGTTGCGCAGGATCGCGTCCAGGTCGGTGCCGCCCATCGGCCCGACGCCGTGCCACCGTGACAACACCACATCGGATGGGGCAGGGCCGAATTCGGGAAGCAGTGTCGCGCCCTCACTACCGGGCGTGATGTCGACAGCGGTGCCACTCATCGCGAAGATCCTGGCGTTGTGGTTCGAGCCGAGGCCGTCGGGCCTGCGCTGCACGAGGCAGTGCACGATGCGTACGCCCGCGTCGCGTGCGGAGGGCAGGAGACGTTCGATGTTGGGCAGCGCTTCGCGGCGCGCCTCACGGGCAAGCACGGCAAGGCCCGCGTTGGGGCCGACGACGGCGCCCTGAAGCTCCTGGGTGACGATCGCGGTGTGCCCGGGCGCTGCGATCTCGGCGAGGTTCACGCTCATACCGATGCGGGCACTTCGTAAAACTGCGTGGCCCACTTACGCATCGCCATATAGGGTTTCGCATCCACCTTGGACAGCGCGGGGTGTTCGATGTATTCCTGGTAGCGCCAGATGTTCAGGTCATCCCAGACCGTGCCGAGGAACTGGCGCTCGACCTTCTCGCGCACCGAGTCGGGTGGCACCTCCGAGGTGTCGCCAGGAAGCCGCGGCCACCAGACCGAATAGAACATGTCGGAGAATCCGTCCTCCACCGGTGTGCAGGCGAAGATCAGCCGGTGGTTGGACGATCCCTCGAACGCGCTGATCGCGAAGCCGAGTCCGGAGAAATGGCTGTGGATGTACAGCGCCATCTTGTCGGGGTCGTCGCTGCGCGCGTCGGGCCATCCCGTGAGGAAGCGCCACTCCTCGTCGACGGCTTCCCAATTCAGGCATACCGGCGTCACCGTCGCCCCGTGCACGTAGTGGAAGTGCGCGCTGTCCGGGCCGTTCTCGGCGACGATCTGGGGATGCACGGGTTCGTGTTCGGCGCGGCGCGAAAACTCCGGGTACGGACGGTAATACGCGTCCTCGTCGGTCGGGAACTGCGGGAACTTGTGAAAGAGATCCGGCAGCTCCCATTGTGGTTCGTCGCCGACGGGCTGGTGCCAAACGAATACGCACCCATACTGTTCGCGGACCGGGTACACGCGTAGCCGCAGCGCCTTATTGGGCTTGTCCGGTTGATACGGGATGTAGCGGTTGGTGCCGTCGGGGCCCCACCGCCAGCCGTGGAACGGGCACTCGACGCAGTCCCCGACCACCTTGCCGCCGTGCCCGATGTGCGCACCCAGGTGGCGGCAGTGCCCCGAGAGCACGTGCAGTTCACCGGACTCGTCGCGGTAGGCGACGAGGTCTTCACCGAAGTACCGGAGCGGCCGCACCTCGCCGGCCGGGAATTCGGCCGTCCAGCCGACCATGAACCAGCCGGTGACCTTCCAGGTGAAGGGGACTTTCACGTGGAGCCTCCTGTGCCGCCGTGCCTCGCCAACGGAAGATATTACAGTATAGTTTTCGGCAGCTCGGGGTCGAGTGCGGAAGCGCAAGGAGGCGCGATGTCAGGTGGTCGGTTCGACGCGATCGTGATCGGCGCCGGATTCTCCGGTCTCTATGCGCTGCACCGGTTGCGAGAACTCGGGATCCGGACCGTCGTCATCGAGCGGGCCGACAAGGTAGGCGGGACGTGGTTGTTCAACCGGTACCCGGGCGCGCGCTGCGACATCGAGAGCATCGAGTACTCCTACAGTTTCTCCGACGAGATCCAGCAGGAGTGGGTGTGGACCGAGACGATGCCCGCCCAACCCGAGGTCGAGGCCTACCTCAACTTCGTCGCCGATCGGCTGGATCTCCGCCGCGACATCCGGTTCAACACCAACGTCGTCTCGATGACCTTCGACGAAGAAGCCTCCGAGTGGGACGTCCGCACAGAGTCGGGGGAGTCCTTCACCGCGCCGTTCGTGGTCGCCGCCGCGGGCATCCTCTCCGCGCCGCTGGAACCCGACATCGCGGGAATGGACGAGTTTGGTGGTCTTTCGCTTTTCACCAGCCGGTGGCCGAGGCACGACGTCGACCTCGCCGGCAAGCGCGTCGGTGTCATCGGCACCGGTTCGACGGGTGTGCAGCTGATCCCTGTGGTGGCCAAGGAGGCCGAGCACCTCACCGTGTTTCAGCGTTCGCCCGCATACACCCTGCCGTGGAAGGTCCGTGCTTTCGAGCCGAGCGAACTGGACGAGATGAAGGCCAACTACGGCGAGATCCGTTCCGCGCAACGAGAACATCCGATCGGGGCCGCACGGCTGTCGGCCTTTTCGGTGATGTTCCAGATGATGGCCAACCCTCCGTTGAAGACGGCGTCGCGGGAGGACCAACTCCGCGCCATCGAGGAGAACGGAGTCGTGGGCGCGCTCAGTTGGGGAGACGTGTTTTTCGACATCGAGTCCAACCAGATGGCGGCCAAGCTCTACGGCGAGGCGGTGGGACGGATCGTCGGGGACTCCGAGACCGCGGCCGCGTTGACCCCCAGCCACCCCTTCGGGTGTAAGCGCCCGATCATCGACCAGGGTTACTACGAGACGTTCAACCGCGACAACGTCACGCTCGTGGACCTGCGCAAGGGTGCGATCCGCGAGGTGACATCGAGTGGCATCGACACCGAACAGGGCTTCTACGAGCTCGACGTGATCATCTATGCCACCGGCTTCGACGCCATGACGGGGGCGCTCAGCCGGATCGACATCCGCGGTCGCAACGGCATGTCGCTGAAAAAGTTCTGGGCCGACGAGGGTCCGTTGTGCTACTTGGGACTGTCGGTGGCCGGGTTCCCGAACCTATTCATCGTTCAGGCACCCGGAAGCCCGGCGCCGGCATCGAATTTCGTCGCCGCACTCGAACAGCATGTGGAGTGGATCGGCGACTGCATCTCCTACCTGCGGGCACACGAGTACCGAACGATCGAAGCTCAGCCAGAAGCGCAAGAAGACTGGATCGAACACATCACATCGCTGGTCGCACCGACCGTGCTCGTCGACCCGACCTGCAACTCCTGGTACAACGGCGGCAACGTCCCCGGCAAGAAGAGGATGTACATGGGCTACACGGCGGGAATTCCGGAATATCGCCGACGGTGTGACGAGATCGCCGACGCCGGATACACCGGCTTCAAGCTTTCGTAACCGATGAAGACCACTGAACGCGTATGGCGCATCGGCAGTGACTTCGCAGGCGTGCTGCCGCGCGCACACACCGCGTTGAGGCATTCGGATGACTGGAAACCGTTGTCGTCCAGCGGTGCCCGGCAACTGGGCGAGGTGGTGCTCGACGAGCTGGCGTTGTCGGGAATGACGTTGACGGCCCCGCCGCCCAGGCTCGAGCGTTCGGTGGAGTCGTGTACCGACGCGGCGCAGGAACTTTCCGACCTCGGGATTGCGGGAGCGCACACCGACCCAGAACCATTGACGGTCAAAGCCATTCGCCGGCGCAGGCTCGGGCAGCTGACGTACGAACAGGTGAAGTTCGAACATGAGCCTGCTCTTCCGCGTTCACTGGCCGCAGCAGGATTGGGCGGCCCAGCGACCGCCGTCGCACACCTGTGCCGAACCGGCGATGACCGCAGGCCGTGGCTGGTGTGGGTGCACGGGGCGGGTCAGGGACAGCCGTTGGACTTACTGTTCTCCCGTGCCCGACGGGTTCGGGACGAGTTGGGTTTCAACATCGCCCTGCCGGTGCAGCCGGGTCACGGTGTGCGCCGGGCGGCCTGGCCGCAATATCCGAACATGGACCCGCTGACCAACGTGGCGGGGATGATTCGCGTGGTCTCCGAGGTTCGCGCCCTCGTGCGGTGGCTGCGACCACAGTCGACCGCGATCGCCGTTTCCGGTGTGTCCATGGGAAGTCCTGTGGCGGCACTTGTTTCGCATCTGGAGGACGTCGACGGCGTCGCGGTGTACACGCCGATCCTGGGCCTCAACTCGATGATCGGACATCACATCGGGCGATGGGGACCGTCGGTCGACGAGACCCGGGAACTCCTGCAGTCCGAAGTCGTCGCGCAACTGAACTCCGCCGTCAACCACCTGACGGTCGAGCCAACGGCGCCACCGGAGCGGCGCCTCATCGTCGGCGCATGGCACGACCGAATGGCGATGCGCGACCCGGCCCTTGCGTTGCATGAGCGCTGGGGTGGGCAGCTGTTCTGGCACCCGGGCAGCCATGTGGGGCATCTGTTCGCCGGCGGCGTGCGGGCTGCCTCCGAGAGGTTTCTCGCTTCCATTTCGGCCCGAACATGACGGCGGCCACGGAGGAGGTTCCGTCCGAGCATCGACGGTGTGACCCCACAGTGGCTGAGCGCCGTACTCGGCGTGGCGTCACAAACGTCCGCGCTGAGCGGATCGCGGAGGACAGCGGGTTCTCATCGCTGCTGTACCGACTGCATCTCACCGGTGACGGATCGCCTGCCGCCCACCATGATCGTCAAGCTGCCAGCGCAAGTCCGAGGCACGTGGCGCGATGGAGATGCTGGGCGGCTACCGACGCGAGCTTGGCGTTCTACCGTGACGTCGCCGGCCACGCACCGATGGATACTCCGCACGTCTACGCCGCCCGGATCGTCGACGGCACGGCCGATTTCGTGCTGCTAATCGAGGATCTGCAGCACTGGGACAACGCGGACCACCTGGCCGGCCTGTCGATGGGGAGGGCGCGGGTCTGTGTCGACGGGCTGGCGGGGCTACACGCCTGGTCGACGGACCCCGCGAATGCCGCAGCGCTGGAAGGCTTCCCGAGCATCGATACCCCCATCGCGCGCGACCTGCTGGTGCCGGCGTTCGGTCCCGGATGGCAGATCTATCTCGAGAAGACATCGATGACCGTGCCGGTTGCCGTCGCCGCCTTCGTCGAGCACTTCACCGAGAGTGCGGCCGAGGCCTTGCGGGCGCTAACCGAGCGCACGATGCTCCTGCACGGCGACATCAGGGCAGACAACATGTTCTTCGACGGTGACCGGCTCAAGGTGGTCGACTTCCAATTCGCGGCGCTAGGTGCGGGTGCGGCAGACATCGCCTACCTCGTCAGCCAGGGGCTGCCGACCGAGGTGCGGCGCGGTAACGACGAGGTGCTTCTGCGTGAGTACCTCGATCGTTTGGTGGCGCACGGCGTCGGCGACTACTCGTTCGACGAGGCGTGGCGGCACTACCGATTCGCAGTCGCCTACCTCATGGTGCTTCCGGTCATCACGCTGATCGGTTGGGACGCAATGCCTGAACGCTCGCGAGCGCTCTGCTTGACGCTCACCGATCGCGCGGTGGCCACCATCGACGAGATCGACGCACTGGAGGTGTTCGCGTGACCCGCACGCCCCGTGAAGTGGTGGAGCTCTACAACCTTGTGGTGTGGAACAAGCGTGACTTCGCCCTCGCCGAGGAGCTGATGGGTGAGACGGTGATCCGCCATGAGGTGGGGGAGGCGACGACGCTGACCCACGAGCAAGCTGTTGCGCGGATCGTCGACAACTGGGCGATGTTCGAGAAGTTACGGTTCGACTTGAAGCTCGTCGTGGCGGGCGATGACGGCGAGCACGTCGCAATCGTCTACCAGTCGCCGATGGAGCTCAAGGACGGCACCAAGACAGACGTCGGCAGCATGGAGATCTTCCGGGTGCTGGACGGCAGAATCACCGAAGTCTGGAATTGCGGCTACAAGCAAGGGATCTGGCAATGACTGAATTACCGGCGCAGCCGGTGGCGACTGAACGTGTGCTCGACGAACTGGGCTACTACCTACTGGCCGGCGCCGGCGGGGAAGGGCCGGCCACGCTGATGGACGAGGCCCGCCGCGGCGAGCAGATGGGCTTCGGCACCGCATTCATCTCCGAACGGTGGAACGTCAAGGAGGCGTCGTCACTCGTCGGCGCGGCGTGTGCGGTCACCAATCGGATGCAGATCGCCACTGCCGCTACCAATCACAACACGCGCCATCCGTTGATCACCGGCTCGTGGGCGACCACGATGCACCGCCTTTCCGGTGGCCGGTTCACCCTGGGCATCGGCCGCGGAGTTGCGGCCATGTACGCGGCGTTCGGCGTGCCGCCGGTGACGACTGCTCAGATGGAGGACTTCGCGCAGGTCATGCGGAAGCTTTGGCATGGCGAGGTGGTCTTCAACCACGACGGGCCGATCGGCAAGTATCAGGTGCTCTTCCTCGATCCGGATTTCAACGAGGACATTCGACTGGCGCTGGTGGCCTTCGGCCCGAATACTCTCGCGTTGGGTGGCCGCGCGTTCGACGACGTCATCCTGCACACCTACTTCACCCCCGAGACGCTGCAACGAAGTGTCAAGACGGTGAAGGATGCCGCCGAGAAGGCCGGGCGTGACCCTGACAGCGTCCGGGTGTGGTCGTGCTTCGCCACGGTCGGCGACCACCTCGCCGAAGAGCTGCGGCTGAAGAAGACGGTGGCCCGGTTGGCTACTTACCTGCAAGGCTATGGCGACTTGCTGGTTACCACCAACAACTGGGATCCCGGTGTGCTGCAGCGGTTCCGGGAAGACTCCGTCGTCACGTCGATTCCCGGCGGAATCGACCACAAGGCCACCCCGGAGCAGATCGAGCACATCGCCACCCTGATCCCCGACGAATGGCTGGCGCCTTCGGCGACGGGATCGGCGCAGCAGTGCGTCGACCGGATCCGCAAGGAATTCGACTACGGCGCCGACGCGGTGATCATGCACGGCGCGACACCCGACGAACTCGAACCGATCGTAACCACCTACCGCGCCGCAGACCACTAGCCGTCTCCGACGAGCAGACGCAATAGTCTTGTGCCGCCTGGGGATTTGCGGACTCTAGCGTCTGCTCGCGGTAAAAGTTAGGGCGTGATCACGGTGCGGCTCACCGGTTCTGCGGCGGCCTGGCGGCTGTGGATGCCGCGCTGCAACGCGTTCAACAGCGCGTCGCGGGTTTCCTCCGGGTGGATCAGATCGTCGAAGCCGAGGTGGCCTGCCGACCGGAAAGACGCCTCCACCTCCGCCTTCCGCAGCTTCGCCTCGACATCCTCCGCGGCGTTCGACGCGCGGCTGAGCGCGGCCGCGCTCATCGCTCCCATCGTGGCGCCCGGGTAGGCGAACGTCGCGCTCTGGTTGTCGAAACCGAGCAGCGACATCACCATTGAGCCGAACCCGTACGCCTTGCGCAGCGTCACATGCAGCTTCAGCGTCGTCGCGGCCGTCTGCGCGGCGAACATGCGCGCACCGCTGCGCAGCACGCCGCTCTTCTCCGACCGGCTGCCGGGCAGCATCCCCGGATTGTCCGCAAGGAACACGATCGGCAGATGGAACGAATCGGCGACCGTGATGAAATGCGCGGCCTTGTCGGCGGCATTGGCGTCGATCGAGCCTGCGAGCACGTTCGGCTGGTTGGCGACGACGGCGACGGGATGGCCGCCGAGGTGAGCCAGCGCGCAGATGATCGCGGGCCCGAACTTGGGCTGCACCTCGAACCAGTGCGGCGTGTCGAACACCACGTCGAGCACGGCCCGCATGTCGTACACCCGTCGGTTGCCGCGGGGCACGATGTCGAGCAGCTCCGGCGTTGCCCGGGGCTCGGTGCTTTCGTCCGCGGCCTGCGGCGACGGGTATGACCACGCGCTCGGCGGGAAGTACGACAGGTAGCGGCGGATGTCGTCGAGAACGGCTTCGTCGTCTTCGGCAAGGTTGTGGATCACTCCGCTGGCCAGCGCGACACCGGGCCCGCCGAGGTCCTCTTTCGAAATCTCTTCGCCCGTAGACTCTTTCACAACCGGTGGGCCCGCCGTGAAGATGGCTCCCTGGCGGCTCATGATGGTGAAGTCACACACCGGGGCGACCAGCGCACCGTGCCCGGCCGACGGGCCGAGCAGCCCGGCAATGGTCGGAACCTTGCCCGAGCACTGCGCCTGCGCGAGGAGGTCGGTCGGGGTGCGGCCGTAATGCTCTCCGCTGGGCCGGAAGCCGGCACCCTCGAGAAGCATCACCAGCGGGATCTTGTCGCGCAGCGCCAACTCCGCCAGTCGGTAGCGCTTCGCGTTGCCTCCTGGCCCGATGCTGCCGGCCAGCGTCGTGAAGTCCTCGGCGCCGACCATTACCGGTGAGCCGTTGACCAGTCCGGAGCCGGCCACGATTCCGTCGGCCGCGATGTCTCCGCCGACGAGGGTGCCGAACTCGCGGAACGTGCCCTTGTCGAGAAGGTGCTCGAGGCGTGCGCGGGCGTCGAGCTTGCCCTTGCCGTGATGTTTGGCGAGCCGATCCGCGCCACCCATCGATCGCGCGTGCTGGCGCCGAAGCTCGAGGTCTTCGAGCGTTTCCTTCCAGCCCTGCTCGTTCGTCATGCGCACATCCCGTCTTCGAAAGGCGATCGTCGCACCGCGGTGACCACGTTGACCATACTGAATTGCTTACTGTAGCGTCCACGTGTATGGGTGACCGCGCCGGTCTCAAGGTCGACGGGGCCGTCTCCAGCCAACTCACGAACGTCGCCGAGACGGCGACCCGGCTGGAGCGACGCGGCTACGACTGCTGCTGGACGGCCGAGATCAACCACGACCCATTCCTGCCGTTGGTACTGGCCGCGGAGCACACCACGACCATCGAATTGGGCACCAGCATCGCGGTGGCGTTCGCGCGCAACCCGATGACCGTCGCCAACGTCGGCTGGGACCTGCAGGCCTACTCAGGTGGCCGCTTAATCGTGGGTCTCGGCTCTCAGATCAAGCCGCACATCGAGAACCGATTCAGCATGCCATGGAGCCGACCCGTGCAACGCATGCGCGAGTTCGTGCTGGCGATGCGGGAGATCTGGTCGTGTTGGCAGGACGGCACGAAGCTTGCCTTCGAAGGCGACTTCTACACCCACAAGCTCATGACGCCGATGTTCACGCCCGAACCTCTGGAGCACGGCTTCCCGAAGGTGTTCGTCGCCGCGGTGGGTGAAGCGATGACCGAGATGTGCGGTGAAGTCGCCGATGGCCTGCTCGCCCATGCGTTCACGACGAAGCGCTACTTCGAGGAAGTGACGACACCGGCACTGCTGCGTGGCATGGAACGGTCCGGCCGCAAGCGCGGTGACTTCCAGCTGTCCTGCCCGCTGTTCGTGGTGACGGGCAACGACGAGGCCGAAGTCGCCGCCAACGCGGCCGGCACGCGCAAGCAGATCGCCTTCTATGCGTCGACACCCGCCTATCGCAAGGTCCTCGAATTGCACGGCTGGGGAGACCTGCAGACAGAACTGCATCGCCTGTCACATCTAGGCGATTGGGACGAGATGGGCTTGTTGATCGACGACGAGATCTTGGAGACGTTCGCGGTGGTCGCACCTGTGCACGACGTCGCCGAGAAGATCCGCAATAGGTGCGACGGCGTGATCGATCGCGTCCTGATCGGGTTTCCGCCGTCCGTCGACGAAGCCACCGTGACCGCCCTTGTGAGGGAGTTGCGCGCAGGCCCGGGCAGTGAGGAGTCGCAGTGAGCACGCCGATCATGGACGAGGCCGCCAAGGTGTTCGCCACACCGAAGGCGTATGCGGATGAACCGACATTCCATGCGGCCCTTGCCCATCTACGCGCGCATGCGCCCGTCTCGTGGGTCGAAGTTCCCACCTATGAACCCTTTTGGGCCATCACCAAGCACGCCGACATCATGGACATCGAACGCGCAAACCAGCTCTTCACCAACTACCCCCGACCGGTACTGGTGACCGCCGAGAACGATGAGCGACAGGCCGCCGTCGGGGTTCGCACGTTGATTCATATGGACGACCCCCAGCATCGGGGGGTGCGGGCGATCGGTGCCGACTGGTTCCGCCCGAAAGCCATGCGGGCACTGAAGGCACGCGCGGACGAACTCGCCAAGGTCTATGTCGACAAGATGGCGACGATCGGCCCCGACTGCGACTTTGTGCAAGAAGTCGCCGTGAACTACCCGCTGTACATGATCATGTCGCTGTTGGGTCTGCCCGAGTCCGATTTCCCGATGATGCTCAAGCTGACTCAGGAGCTCTTCGGGAGCGACGACGACGAGTTCAAGCGTGGCGTCGACGGGGAAGACCAGATGTCGGCTCTTCTCGAGATGTTCGAATACTTCACCACGCTCACCGCATCACGCCGCGAGAACCCCACCGCAGACCTGGCGTCGGCGATCGCCAACGCCACGATCGACGGTGAGCCGCTGTCGGACATCGACACCATCTCCTATTACGCGATCATCGCCGCAGCCGGTCACGACACCACGAGTGCAACGATCTCGGGTGGCTTAGAGGCGTTGGTCGAGAACCCGGATCAGCGGGCACGCCTGCGTGGCGATCTCGGCCTGATGCCGCTGGCGACCGAGGAGATGATCCGCTGGGTGACGCCGGTGAAGGCGTTCATGCGCACCGCCGCCGAGGACACCACCGTGCGCGGGGTGCCGATCGCGGCAGGCGAGTCGGTGCTGCTGTCTTACGTCTCCGGCAATCGAGATGAAGAGGTTTTCGACGACCCGTTCCGGTTCGACGTCGCCCGAGATCCCAACAAGCACATCGCATTCGGTTACGGCGTGCACTTCTGCCTCGGTGCGGCACTGGCGCGGATGGAAGTGAACAGCTTCTTCACCGAGCTACTGCCGCGGCTGGATTCCGTCGAGCTGACCGGCAGGCCGGAACACATCGCCACGACATTCGTCGGAGGTCTCAAGCACTTGCCGATCCGCTACTCGCTCAAGTGAATTGAGAACGGCCGTCCCGCGCTACACGAGACGGCCGTTCTTCCAGTTGCAGGTCAGAAGGGGAGCGGAATCCAGATTCCGAAGAAATTGAAGCCCCACTGGTTGTAGCCGGGGTCCCATACCGGTTGCTCGTTGTAACCGAAGTAGTTGATCGGCGGAGGCGGCGGGCCCCAGGCGGCAGGCAACGGTCCATCCCACACCGGCGGTGGCGGCGCGCCCCAGCCCCAAGGCGGAAGGTCGTTACCCCACGGCGCGCCCTGGAAACGTCCGCGCCAGTCGTTGTCCTGGGGATTCCACGGTGGCCGCCAGTCGTGGCCGCCGGGACGGTTGAAGTCGCCACCGGGTCCGCCACCTTGTCCGCGGAAGTCTTGGCCGCCACCTTGTCCGTGGAAGTCGGGTGGTTGACCGCCGGGTCCATCACCTTGTCCGCGGAAGTCTGGTGCGGTTGACCACCCGGAGGTCCGCCTTGACCGCCGGGAGGACCACCCTGTCCGCGGGGGTCACCTTGTGGTTGACCCGGAGGTCTTGCCACCGCCGGAAGGCCGCCGTGGTGCTGCCCACCGCCGGGAGGACCGCCCGGTCCAGGACCACCGGGACCACACTGGGCCCCAGGAGTCGGCGGGCACTGAGGTGCCGCATTGGCGACACCCGATGACGCACCGATACCGACCACGCCGAGAGCGCACCCTATGGCCGCACCGGCGATTGCTTGTTTGAGATTCATAACCAGGCCTTTCCGCGTTCGAGGAGACGCCCCAACCCGCTGGCGAGGTTATGTAGCCACTCTATGAATGGACTGTGTCGTCATTAGCAAAGCGCTTTGGGCGACGATTCACCGACCGATGATGGAGCCGTGGACCGAATCGATGCCGCGCAGCGGGAGCGGGCCGAGGTACTGACCATGTGCCGCGACCTCGACGATGACGAATGGCACAGGGCCAGCGCTGCAGCGGGGTGGTGCGTGAAGGACGTCGTCGCCCACATGGGTTCGTTGTGCCACGAACTGTTCGGCCCCGGCGCGATGAAGATTCTCCGCACGACTCAGATCGAACGCACCAACGACGAATTCGTCGACGACCGCAGAACCTGGACGCCCACCCAGACACTTGCCGAATACGAGCGCTGGACCGCAAGGGGGATCGGGCTGCTCGGCCTGGTTTCTCGAACACCCCTGGTCCGGATGCGTATGCCGTTATGCGAGTTGGGGCCGCTTTCCCGCCGGGCAGATAGTCGGAGCGCTGGTGTTCGACACCCATATTGACCTGCGTCACGACATCGCACCTGTGCTTGGGCGGCAGGTACCGGACACCGACGACAACCGGATGGCAGTCGTCACCGATTGCATGATGGCGGTGCTCAGCAATCAACTTCGTTTCGACCAGCAGGACTGGCGTGACCGAGCCGTCACCTTCACGCTGAGCGGGTCCGGTGGTGGAAGCTGGTCGTTCAGTCCGGACGGCACGCTGCGGTCCGGTCGCGACCCAAAGGCGGCAGCCGAAATCACCTGTATGGCAATCGAATTCCCGGAGTAGACTACCAAGCGCGTCGACTGGCGCGATCGCGATGTGGAGTTCGGCGGTGACGCGGACTACGGTGCCTGCTTTCTCGACGCGATGAACATCGTTTGACGCGTCAGCAGCAGCGGGGGTTGGGATTGGCCTCCGTTGCGTCGTGGCGCATCCGCCAGTAATCACGTTCTGACAGCACCGGCTCGCCGGGGTGGGTTCGCTCGCGATGTTCGACGTAGCGTCGATAGTGGTTGTCGCCCATCAATGTGCCCCAGTACCAACCGATCTGGCGTGCGATTTCGGCAGCGCGTCCCATTGCTTTTGCACCTCCCGTTCCGTCTTCGTGGGGATGAGGTCCGATGGCGCGAAGAGTTTCGACGCGACGGGCTCGTCTTCTGTCAGCGGGGTGCCGCCGCCCCGCAGTACCCGCAACACCATGATCAGACCGGCGCCGAACACGATGACCACCATCAGCGCGAACACGATCGACAGCGTGCCCTGAATGAAGGTGTTCCGGATCACGGCCTCCATCTGGTCGACGTTCTTTGCCGAGCCGAACGTGGTCTTACCGGCATCCAGCGCGTCCCGGTACTGGAAGTGCTGCGTCCAGAATCCGACCCTCGGGTCGCCGGAGAGGATCTTCTGCCACGATGCCGTCAACGTCACGGTGAGGTCCCAGAGCAACGGAATGCCCGGTATCCATAGCCATTTCAGGTAGCCCTTCTTGACTACGATCACCGAAACAATCGTCAGCGCGATCGCGGCGAGCAGCTGGTTGGCGATTCCGAACAGCGGGAACAGGGAGTTGATCCCGCCGAGCGGATCGGTGATACCCATCAGCAGGATGCTGCCCCACAACGCGACTACGGCCAGGCTGCACGCCCATACGCCAACCCGCCAGCTGGGATCGCGGAGCTTGCGCAGCGGTCCGCCGAGGTTGCTCAGGCCGTCGGAGAGCATGAACCGGGCCACCCGGGTGCCGGCGTCGACCGTCGTCAGGATGAACAACGCCTCGAACATGATCGCGAAGTGATACCAGAACGCCTTCAGGCCGGTACCGCCGAACACGCGGTGCAACACTTCCGACATGCCGATCGCCAGCGTGGGCGCCCCGCCCGTGCGCGAGACGATCGACTCCTCGCCGACATCCCGAGCGACCTGCTCGATCTGCTCAGCGGTGATCGGGTCGCCGGTGAGCGGCAGATTGTTGACGTACTCGGCGGCCGTGGCCGCGGTACTGCCGGTCTGGGCGGCGGGTGCGTTGAGCGTGAAGTACAGGTGCTGGTTCAGGATCGCGGCGGTGATCAGCGCGATGATGCCGACGAACGATTCGGTCATCATGCCGCCGTAGCCGATCAGCCGCATCTGGCTTTCTTTCTCCAGCATTTTCGGCGTGGTGCCGGAGGCGATCAGGGAGTGGAAGCCGGACAGCGCCCCGCACGCGATCGTGATGAACAGGAACGGGAACAACGAGCCGGCGAACACCGGACCCTGGCCGCTGCTGGCGAACTCGGAGACAGCGGGTGCCTGCATGACCGGGCGGGCGATCAGGATGCCGACCGCGAGCAGGCCGATGGTGCCCACCTTCATGAACGTCGACAGGTAGTCGCGCGGTGCGAGCAGCAACCACACGGGCAGCACCGAGGCGGCGAAGCCGTAGATGATGAGGCACCACCCCAGCGTCACCGCGGAAAGACCGAACCATGAAGCACCCCACGATGTTTCGGCTACCCAGCCGCCCGCTATGACGGCCAGCAGCAGCAGCGCAACGCCGATCGCAGACACCTCGGACACCCGACCGGGACGCAGCAAGCGCAAATAGACGCCCATGAAGAGCGCAATCGGGATGGTCATCGCGATCGAGAAGACACCCCACGGACTCTGCGCGAGCGCCTGCACCACCACCAGCGCCAGCACCGCCAGCAGGATCGTCATGATCGTGATGATCCCGATGATGGCGGCCGCCCCGCCGACGGCGCCGAGTTCGTCGCGGACCATCTGACCCAGCGAGCGGCCCCGTCGTCGGGTGGAGATCCACAGCACGAGGTAGTCCTGCACACATCCGGCGAATACCGCGCCGATGATGATCCAGATGGTGCCCGGCAGATAACCCATCTGCATGGCAAGCACCGGGCCGACCAGCGGACCCGCGCCCGCGATCGCGGCGAAGTGATGGCCGAACAGCACCCTCCGGTCGGTCGGCATGTAGTCGGTGTCGTTTTCGAACACTTCTGCCGGTGTTGCGTGATCGTCGCGCGGGCGGACGATCTTCAGCTCGATCAGCCGGGCATAGAACCGGAAACCGATCACATAGGTGCAGATCGCCGCGATGACGAACCACACCGCGTTGACCGTCTCCCCACGGAAGAACGCGATGACCGCCCAGCGCGATCGCACCGAGCAGCGCGATGATCCCGAAGATGATCTTGTGTCTGGTGGTGATCGGAGATCGGTCGATGATCGCTACCGGCGGCAGATCCTTGTCGGTGCGGATGTAGGTGACGTCGCCGTCGTGCTCTTCGAAGCGATCCGTCGATGCGGCGGTGGGTGAAGCCACAGTGTCCTCCCTCGATATCCCGGTGGAGTCTCGTGCCACTGGTGATCCTTTCAAAGGCCGCGCCGGGCCTACAGAGGATTGCCGAATATCAGCGAATTAGTCCTATTCGCGCTCGTGGAGCGCCCGCACGGTGTCGATGGTGTCGGCCTCCGCCGGGCTCTTGTCGTCTCGATAGCGCAGCACCCGCGCGAACCGCAGCGCCATGCCGCCGGGATACCGCGACGACGTCTGCACGCCGTCGAACGCGATTTCGACCACCTGTTCGGGACGCAACCGGACGATATGACTGTCGGTGGGGCTTCTGCCCGATGTCGCCGCCTCCGCCGCTCCGACGGCGAGCTCGGTGAACCGGGCGGTCTGCCAGTCCAGCATGGCGTCGGTCATGCCCTTGAACGTCTTGCCCAGCATGACGAAATCGCCGGTCGCGGGGTCGCGGGCGCCGAGATGAATGTTGGACAGCTTGCCGGTGCGCCTGCCTGACCCCCACTCGACGGCCAGCACGACGAGGTCGAGGGTGTGCACCGGCTTCACCTTCAGCCAGCCGGCGCCGCGACGGCCCGCTTCATATGGCGCGGTCAGCGATTTCGCCATCACCCCCTCGTGCCCGGCGGCGAGCGTCACCTCCAAGAACTGCTGGGCGGCCGCCGCATCGGAGGTGATCAACCGGTCGACCCGCTGGGTGGCGGGCACGATCGCGTCGAGGGCCGATAGTCGGTCGCTTGTGGGCTCGTCGAGAACGTCGACGCCGTCGAGGTGCAAGACGTCGAAGAAGAACACCGACAGCGGCTGCTCCGCCCGCGAGGCCGCACGTCCGAATCGCGACGCGGTGACCTGGAACCGGTGCGGGCGCCCGTCGGCACGCAGCGCGATCGCTTCGCCGTCGGCGATCAGGTCTTTCACCGGCAGCGCGAGCGTCGCCTCGACGACCTCGGGCAGCCGTGCGGTGACATCGTCGAGGCTGCGGGTGTAGATCGACACCTCGTCGCCCGCGCGGTGGATCTGGACCCGGGCGCCGTCGAGCTTGGCCTCGAAGATGCCCTCGCCGCCGAGTCGTTCGAGGGCTTCGGCGACGCCGGTCGCGGTTTGGGCCAGCATCGGCCCGACGGGCCGGCCGACCCGCAGCGTGAACTCCGATAGGGCGGCCTCTCCGCAGATCAGCGCGGCCGCCGCGACGGCGGGCAGGTGGCCGCCCAACATCGCGGCGCGGCGCACGGTCGCGGCGGGCACGGTCGCGGCCTTGGCGACCGCGTCGGCCATCACGCCCGCGAGAGCGCCCTGCCGCAACTCGCCGCCGAGGAGACGGCGCAGGAAGGTCTGTTCGGACTCCGTTGCCGCGGCGAACAGGTCCGCGACGAGTCCCGCCCTGCGGGCCTGTGAGCCCTTGCCCGCGACTCCGCCGATCTCGGTGAATGCCGAGTCGACGGCTGCCACCGTCAGCGTCGGCCGCTGCGCGGGCTCCGGCAGCGAACGCAAGGCCGCCCACCCGACGCCGATCTGGCGCTGCGGTAGACTCGCCCGATAGCCAGGACACGATGACGGCGACCAGCCTCGCGTCGCCATGCTCACCGGTCCTGGCGAGCAGTTCGGCGATCCGGGCGATCTTGGCCAGTCGCGCCGAGGTGGCACCGACCTCGGTCGACGCGGCGGCGACATCGATCAGCTGCACACCCTCACCCTGGCATGCCGGTCAGACACCGTGGCTACGAATGTTCCGGGTCCGCGCAAGCGCGTGCGCATCATGGAGCGAGAAGTCATCAGGCTGCTACCGATTCCGCCTCTCGCTATGCAATTGCGGACTGGCATCGCGATCATGAGCTACGCCGACCACCTCGTGTTCGGCATCATCGGCGATTACGACGCCGCACCCGACGTCGACGAACTCGCCAATGGCATCGAGCGGGCAGTCGTACGCTTGACTTCCATCAGCGCGGGCCACTGGCGCTCCACCCCCGTGGGGACTCTCGCCCTGGTGCAAGGAGGTTGACCACGATGTCGAAGCGGCAAGCACTCGAGGTCCTCAACCGCAGGCAGTGTCTGGATCTATTGCAAACGGTGCGGGTGGGTCGTCTGGTTTTCACCGAGGACGGTCTGCCTGCGGTGCAGCCGGTGAACTTCGGCCTGTGGCGCGACGACTTGGTGATCCGGGTTGCCGGCGGGGCCAAGCTGGCCGCCGCCGCCCACAACGTCGTCGTGGCGTTCGAGGCAGATGAGTTGGACCCAGACCTGCGCTCAGGGTGGGATGTGACCGTAGTCGGGCACGCGCAGCAGATTACCGATGTGGACGAGTTGGTGGAAGTCGCGGGAACGTTCGTGCAGCCGTGGGTTGACGGCCGGCGGGACCATTTTGTGCGGATCCGGTCCGAGAAGATGACCGGGCGCCGCTTCCGTGATCCCGGACTACCTGAGTACCGGGGCTCGGCCGGAAGTACGACCACGGCGTCGTCCTGAGGGGTTTGCGATGGTTAGGGTCTTCTTGGTCGACGATCATGAGGCCGTCCGTCGTGGCCTTGTCGACCTGCTCGGATCGGCCCCGAGGGCACAGTGACTACTTGACGGCGAAGGACACGGAGTGCCAGCCCGTCGCGCCGTCGGGAACGGGGTCGGCCCACTGCTCGGTCTGCACGGCCCCCGTGTTGTCGGTGGCTCGCACCGTGATCGTGTGCGAGCCGGAAGCCTCGGCCTGCCACGGAAAGCTCCACAGCCGCCAGCTCTCGTTCGAGTAGCTCGCACCCAGCTGCGCCTGTTGCCACGAGCCTTGCTTATCGGGGCTGTCGATGCGCACCTCAACGGCTTTGACGCCGCGGTTCTGCGCCCACGCCACCCCGCCGAAGGTCAACGGCCCGCGGGTGACCTCCTGGCCGCTGCGCGGCACGTCGATGCGCGACTCGGTCTTGATCGGCCCGCGCGGTGACCAGCCCAGCCGCGTCCAGTAGGCCTCGGCCTTGTCGAAGCGCGTCAGTTCTAGGTCGACGACCCACTTGGTGGCAGATACGTACCCGTACAGCCCTGGCACGACAAGGCGTGCCGGGTAGCCATGCTCGGTCGGCAGCGGCTGGCCGTTCATTCCGATCGCCAGCAGCGCATCGCGCCCGTCGGTGAGCGCCTTGACGGGAGTTCCTGCGGTGAAACCGTCGCTCGACGTGGACAGCACCATGTCGGCGTCGTCGTGAACGCCGGCGGCGGCGAGCAGGTCGCGTACCCGGTAGCCGATCCAGGTTGCATTCGAGATCAGGTCCCCGCCAACGGTATTGGACACGCAGGTCAGGGTGACGACCTTTTCGACGACCTCGAACCGTTCGAGATCTTCGAAACGATAGGTGATCTCGCGGTCCACCATGCCGTGAATCTTGAGCTGCCAGTCGGTGCGGCTCAGCTGCGGGATGCTCAACGCGGTGTCGATCCGGTAGAAGTCGTCATTGCTGGTGATGAATGACGGCAGCGCAACACCTTTCGGCTGCACCGTCGGCGGAATCGGCGGAGCGGCGACGTTCACCGGTGGGAGCGTGAACGCGTTGCGATCCCCGGCTACCGACGTCTTCACGCGGGACAGCACGACGCCCCCGACGCCGGTCAGCGCGCCTGCGGTGAGCACTCCGAGTGTGATCAGCGACAACCGCCGACCGCGATCGGGGTCACCGGATTCGTCCGACTCGTCGGGCTCGTCTGCGTCGGTGAACCGCCCCGACGTCAGCAGGCGCAGCACCGCGACTCCGCACACAGTGCCGACGACGGTGGGCACGATGTCGACGAGCGATGCGCCCGCGCGGGACAGAACCGCCACGCATCCGACCACCCCGGCCAGGACGATGGCCGCGCTGCCGATCGGGAAACGGCGCGTCTCCCACCGTGCGGTGATCGCGGCGATGACGGCGATCACCGCCAAGATCACCACCGTGAGGAAGAGTTTGTCGGCCGTGCCGAACGTCTGAATCGCCCATTCCTTCACCGGGCCGGGCGTCAGGTCGATGACCGACGAGCCGACCGCGGTACGGGCATCGGCCTTCGGGCCGACGAACGCGGCGACCAGTTGGGTGACGCCGAGCGAGACCGCGGCCGCCGCGACGCCGGCCAACGCCCGGGTATCACTCGCCGCCATGCTGGCCAAGCTACCTATCCGCCCACCCGAAAGCCTTAACGAATAGTGACGTCGGTAGGTTGCTTTACGAATCGAGCACTTTTTGGAAAGGAAGCCAGATGGAGATCGCGGGGAAAAAGGCCGTCATCGTGGGTGGCGCGTCCGGATTCGGAAAGGCGACCGCGGAGGCGCTGGCCAAACGCGGCGCCAGCGTGGCGGTGCTGGACCGGCCGCAGTCGAACGGCAAAGAGGTGGCGGACTCCATCGGTGGCACGTTCCTCGAGGTGGATGTCACCGACTTCGCGGGCACCGAGCAGGTGCTGAACCAGGCGATCGAGGCTCTTGGCGGACTGCACATCGCAGTGACCACCGCGGGTGGCGGCATCGGTGAACGCACCATCAGCAAGACGGGTCCGCACAGTCTGGACTCCTTCCGTCAGTCGGTCGATCTCAACCTCATCGGCACCTTCAATATCAGCCGCCTGGCGGCCTGGCAGATGAGCCAGAACGATCCCGTGGACGACGAGGCCGAGGAGCGCGGCGTCATCATCAACACCGCGTCCATCGCCGCGTTCGAGGGCCAGATCGGACAAGTTGCCTACACGGCGTCCAAGGCGGCCATCGCCGGGATGTGCCTGACCATGGCGCGCGATCTCGGCGGCAGGGGCATCCGCGTGCTCGCGATCGCGCCCAGCCTGTTCGCGACCGGCCTTACACAAGGGATTCCTGACGAGTTCGCCGACGCTCTGACCAAGGACGCGGCGTTCCCCAAGCGACTGGGCCGGCCCGAGGAGTACGCCAAGCTGGCGCTGGCGATCGTGGAGAATCCGATGCTCAACGGCCAGTGCATCCGGCTGGACGCGGGCCAGCGCTTCGCCCCCAAGTAGAAGTGATTTCGGCGCGTTTACCGGCGCTACGCGCACGGAAACGCGCCGAAATCGCATAGGGTGAGCGGGTGGCGACCGTCGCCGACCATGTCATCTCCGCGCTCGCGGTCAGCGGTGTTCACCGCGTCTACGGGCTGCCGGGAGACAGCCTCAACGGATTCACCGATGCGATCCGGCGCGCCCCCGAAATGTCCTGGGAGCATGTGCGACACGAGGAGACCGCCGCCTTCGCGGCGGCCGCCGATGCCGCACTGACCGGACAGCTCGCGGTCTGCGCGGGTAGCTGCGGGCCGGGCAACCTGCATCTGATCAACGGCCTGTTCGACGCCCAGCGCAGCCGCGTGCCGGTGCTGGCGATCGCGGCGCACATCCCGCGCGTCGAGATCGGCTCGGAGTACTTCCAGGAGACCCACCCGCAGGAACTGTTTCGGGAGTGCAGTGTCTACTGCGAACTGGTCAGCACCCCCGAGATGACGCCGCGGATACTGGAGATGGCGATGCGCGCGGCCGTCGAAGAACGTGGCGTGGCCGTGGTGGTGATCCCCGGCGAGGTGTTCCTGCACCGCGCCGACGAGTCCGCGTGGACCGCCCGTCCTGTCGCCGCGGCTCGTTCGGTGGTGCGCCCCGACGATGAGTCGCTTCAGCGGGCCGCGGCAATCCTCAACGGCGCCAACGCCGTTACCATCCTCGGCGGCGCAGGTGTCGAAGGAGCGCACGACGCAACGGTCGCGGCCGCGGCGACGCTGAACGCGCCAATCGTGCACGCGCTACGCGGCAAGGAGTTCATCGAGTACGACAACCCGTTCGACGTCGGCATGACGGGGCTACTCGGGTTCGCCTCCGGCTACAAGGCAATCAAAGAGGCCGACGCCCTGCTGATGCTGGGCACCGACTTTCCTTACCAGCAGTTCTATCCCGACAACGCGAAGGTCATCCAGGTCGACATCCGCGGGCGAAATCTCGGCCGCCGCACACCTATCGAACTCGGGCTGGTCGGTACCGTGCGCGACACGCTGGCCGCACTGCAGCCGATGCTTGCGCAGAAGCAGCAACGCGACCATTTGGACCGCTCGCTGAACCACTACCGCAAGACCCGCAAGCAACTCGACGCGTTGGCGGTCAACGACCGCGACCGATCACCCATCCGCCCGGAATATGTTGCCGGACTTGTGAACAGGCTGGCTCAAGACGATGCGGTGTTCACCGTCGACGTCGGATCGCCTGTGGTGTGGGCCGCCCGATATCTGAGCATGAACGGCAGGCGCCGGTTGATCGGATCGTTCAACCACGGCACCATGGCGTGCGCGCTGCCGCATGCGATCGGCGCGCAGACCGCGTTCAGGGACCGGCAAGTGGTCGCCCTCTCCGGCGACGGCGGGCTCACCATGCTCTTCGGCGAGTTGATCACGTTGACCCAGAATCGCTTGCCGGTCAAGGTGATCGTGTTCAACAACTCGTCGCTGAACTTCGTCGAACTGGAGATGAAGGCGGCCGGAATCGTCAACTTCGGTACCGACCTTCACAACCCGAACTTCGCCGACGTCGCCCAGGCGATGGGCATCTTCGGCCGCCGCGTCGAGCACCCGGCCGAGCTGGAGCAGGCCTTGGCCGACGCGTTCGCCCACGACGGCCCCGCCGTCATCGACGTCGTGACCGCCCGTCAGGAGCTGTCCATCCCGCCGGCGATCACCGTCGAGCAGGCTAAAGGGTTCTCGCTGTACGCGATTCGGACGATCCTCGCCGGCCGCGGCGAGGAGCTGCTCGACCTCGTCACCACCAACGTCGCACGCCGCATCCTGGACTGAACGCGGTCAGCCGGGGTGCAGCGCGTCGCCGACTGGTCGTCGACGCGGGTGTCCAGCGAAACGTCCTTCGTCTCTCGCATCACGAGCAGTGCCGTGAAGCTGAGTGCCCCCGCAATGAACAGGTAGAGACCCACCCACGCGACGCCATAGGTGGTAGCAATCCACGTGGCGATGAACGGGGCGACAGCGGCGCCCAGGATGCTGGCGAAGTTGTAGGAGATTCCCGATCCCGTATAGCGGACATTCGTCGGAAACAGCTCCGGCAGCACCGCGCTCATCGGCCCGAAGGTCAAACCCATGATCGTCATCCCGATCGCCAGGAACGCGAACACCGTCGTCTTGGTTGCGTGATCGGGATCCAGCAGCGGGCCGAACAGGGCGCCGAAGGCCATCAAAACGGCGGTGATCACCAACAGTGTCCGCCTGCGGCCGAACCGGTCGGCGAGAACACCCGCCACGGGAATCGTTGCCGCGAAGAACAGAATCGTGATCAGTTGCAACTGAAGGAAGTCTACGTAGCGGAAGCCGAGGCCCGTACCGTCCGGTGGGCGCTTACCCGTGCCGTAGCTCAGCGCCCAGGTCGTGACGACGTAGAAGATCGTGTAGGTCGCGAGCATCACGAAGGTGCCGATGATCAGCTGGCGCCAACTCGTCCGGAACACCTCGGCCAACGGTGTTTTCACCCGTTCGCCCCGCTCCAGCGCGCGAGTGAACACCGGTGTCTCGGTCAGCCGCAGCCGGACATACAGTCCGATCGCCACCATGATCACGCTCAGCAGGAACGGGACGCGCCAACCCCAGGTGAGGAATGCGCCGTCGAGGTCGGGTTGGGCATTGTTGTGGCCGAGCCACAAAACCATGATCAGGAACACCCCATTGGCGAGCAGGAACCCGAAGGGCGCGCCCAGTTGGGGCCACATCGCGGCCCATCCGCGCTTGCCGGGCTTGGCGGTCTCGGTGGCCAACAGCGCCGCGCCGCTCCACTCGCCGCCAAGCGCGAGACCCTGGCTGAACCGCATCACCGCCAGCAGCGCAGGCGCCAAGACGCCGACCTGATGGTAGGTGGGCAGCAGGCCGATGAGGAACGTCGCGATGCCCATCGTCAGTAGTGAGCCGATCAGTGTGGTCTTTCGACCGATTCGATCGCCGAAGTGGCCGAACAGGATTGACCCAAGTGGGCGGGCGACGAATGCCAGCCCGAACGTGGCCAGCGATGCCAGCAGCGCGGCTGTCGGGTTTCCCTTCGGAAAGAAAAGATGCGGGAACACCGCGACTGCCGCGGTCGCATAGATGTAGAAGTCATAAAACTCGATCGTGGTGCCGACCATCGACGCCACGACGATGCGACTACGGGGAACGCCGTCGACGAGGTCCGCCTCTGTCGTGGTCATAGGTGTTCTCTTCCTGTCCGCCGGGAGTACACCATTGTTGCCGCCGTGGACATCATCGGGCGGGAAATACGGTGAATCCTGAGCATGTCCGCTTATGTTTGCCCGTGCGCATCCGAGTGTGGTCAGCTGCTGTCACGCCTCCGATCCGGTGAACAAGCCGCGAGCGTCATCATCTACAACCGACCGGACACCAGCACCAACCACGTCTCGCCGGGCGGCTTCGAGGAGGTGCGCGCCTTCCGCGAAGGCGTGATGGGCGGCGCGGAGGCATGCCTGAACTACCAGGGGTAGAACTCGCCTGACACGATGTCAGCATGCCCGATGACGTGCAGCAGTTGCCGACACTGAGCGACGCCGACCAGGCTGCGGTGCAGCGCTGGGTGCAGCAGCAAGGATTGGGCTCGGCCGTCACCGATGTCGAACCGTTGACCGGCGGTACCCAGAACATCGTCGTGCGACTGCACATCGACGGGCACCCCATGGTGCTTCGACGCCCGCCCCTTCATCCGCGGGCGACCAGTGACAAGACGATGCTGCGGGAGATCGCGGCGCTGCGCACGCTGGCCGGAACGACGGTGCCCCATCCCGGCTTCATCGCCGCGTGCGACGACCTCGACGTGATCGGGGTGGTGTTCTACCTGATGGAGGAGATCGACGGCTTCAACCCTGGCAGCGAGATGTCAGAGGCGTATGTGCGCGATGCGGGCATGCGGCACCAGGTCGGGCTGTCGTATGCCGCGAGCCTCGCGCAACTCGGCAACGTCGCTTGGGAGGGTAAACCACTCGCCGAGCTCAAGCGGCCGGGTTCCTTTCTGGAGCGCCAGGTTCCGCAGTTTCTCCGGCTGCTCGAAAGCTATCGGCACGACCGCTATGACCCCGCATCGCTGGCCGTCACGGACCTCGCGAAGTGGCTGCAGGCGAACCGGCCGCCGGACGGCGAGCCGGGAATCCTTCACGGCGATCCCCATCTGAGCAATGTCCTGCTTCGCCGCAACAAGCCCGAGCTGGCGGCTTTCGTCGACTGGGAGATGTGTACCGTCGGCGACCCGCTGCTCGACCTCGGTTGGATGTTGATCTGCTGGCCGCTGGATACCAATGCGATCACCGCGGGGGGAGCGCTCGCCGCTCTCGGCGGATTGGCAAGCCGCAGAGAACTGTTGGATGCCTACTGGGGCGCAGGGGGTCGCCCGACGTCACGGCTGGATTGGTACCTCGCGATGGCATGCTTCAAGCTCGGCATTGTCATCGAGGGCACCTGGTCGCGTTACCTGATCGGGCAGGCGAGCAGAGACGCAGGCGAGGCTCTGCATGCGAACGCCCAGAACCTGATCGACATGGGTACTCGAGTCGCCAAGGGCGACAGCCCGTTTCACCTCGGCTAGCCGTAGGCGTCAAGCCCGAGTTTGACGGCCAGCGCCACGCCCGCTGCGCCGATCAACACCCGCAGTGGACCGGCAGGGGCGTGCCGCACCACCACCGGACCCAGTCTCGAGCCGACCAGACAGCCGAGCCCGAGCGCCACGACGGCGGCCCAGTGCACCGGTGCGACTACGGCAAAGATCAACGCGGCGACGGTGTTTGCAACGCCAAGAATCACGTTCTTGGAAGCGTTGGCGTGCGCCAGCGTTGCATTACCCGTACGCAACAGGAGTGCGAGCAACAGCACTCCGGCCGCGGCGCCGAAATAGCCGCCGTAGATGCAGATCACAAAGATCGCGACCGATTCGAGAAGCGCGTTGACGGAGAGGCTCCGGTGGTCGGCGACCCTCGCTTCTTGACCGGGCCGTCGCGGAATGACGATGGCGATCGATGCGACCCCGAGCAGAACGGGCACGATCTTCTCGAAGCCCTCCGCGGGCGTGGACAGCAACAGCGCGGCACCCAACGCTCCTGCAAGCGCGGCCATCGGAGTGATTCGCTTCAGCCAGGGGCCTTGGCCCGTCAGCTCGGGTCGTGAACCCAACACCGAGCCGATGCCGTTGAACACCAGCGCCACGGTGTTGGTCACATTGGCGGTTACCGGTGGAAGTCCCACCACAAGCAGTGCCGGATAGGTGGCGATCGACGCAAGTCCGGCGATGCTGCCGGTCAGGCCACCGGCGACACCTGCCGCGGCAAGGAACGCCGCGTCCCACCAAGTCATCGCGGTAATGGTGCCTGGCTGTCGCTTCCCGACGCGCGTGGGGGCATGGTCTCGCTGAAATACCTCTGCAACAGAGGTATTGTGGCGTTGTGGAGACGGGCACCGACCTCGCAGGCGAGTTGTTCGACGTGGTGGGCCGCTTTCGGCGACAGTTGCGGCGGTCGGCCGGCCGCGGCTTCGACGCGACCGGTCTCACGCAATCCCAAGCAGAGCTGCTCCGCCTTGTCGGAAGGCAGCCTGGAATTTCGGTGCGGGAGGCGGCGACCGAGCTCGGGCTGGTCTCCAACACCGCGTCCACCTTGGTCTCCAAGCTCGCCGCCGATGGTCTGCTGATTCGGTCCGTCGACGCCGAGGACCGAAGGGTTGGCAGGCTTCGGTTGACCGAGCCTGCGCAACGCATCGCGGACAAGTCCAGGGCGGCGCGGCGGGCAACGCTGGCCGCAGTGGTGGACGACCTCGACGCCGAACAGGTCGAAGACCTGGCGCGCGGGCTGCGGGTACTTGCCGAGATGACCCGAAAGCTGAAAGAGGGAGAAGACCGTGACCGAAACTGATGTGCTTGCTATCGACTGCAGGCACCTCGTCCACTGCTACGGCCACTTCGCGGCCGTCGACGACTTCAGTCTGCAGGTCCGGACCGGCGAGACGATGGGGCTGCTCGGACCCAACGGTGCAGGCAAGACGACCGTCGTGCGCGTGTTGACCACGTTGACGCCGGTGCAGCGCGGGCAGGTGAACATCCTCGGGATGGATTCGCGCCGCAACACCATGGATATCCGGTACAACATCGGCTATGTGCCGCAACAACTTTCGATCGAGTCAGCCCTGACGGGACGACAGAATGTCGAGTTGTTCGCGCGACTCTACGATGTGCCGCGTTCCGAGCGCGGGCGTCGGGTCGGCGAAGCCCTTGACGCAATGCACCTGTCCGATGTCGCCGACGAGCCGGCCGGTACCTACTCCGGCGGCATGGTCCGCCGGCTGGAACTGGCTCAGGCGCTGGTGAACCGGCCGTCACTGCTGATCCTCGACGAACCGACAGTGGGCCTTGATCCCATTGCCCGCGACAGCGTCTGGGAGCAGGTCCAGCGAATGCAGCAGGACTTCGGCATGACGGTGTTGCTCACCACCCACTACATGCAGGAGGCTGATGCGCTCTGTGATCGTGTGGCGCTCATGCACCATGGCCGGCTGCAGGCGGTCGGCTCGCCGTCGGAGTTGAAGCAGACGGTTTCTCCCGAGGCGACGCTGGAGGACGTGTTCCGCTATTACGCGGGTACGGAGTTGGAGGAGGACGCCGGTCGGACCGGCTTCCGGGCGGTCCGCTCCACCAGAAGGACGGCGCGACGTGTCAGTTGAATCTCCTACCGATCTACACCTCGTTCGTGCGCCGCGTGGCTGGCGCCGAATCCGCGGAATGGCGGTGCGGGTAAGCGCTTTCGCACTCGTCGAGCTGCAGAAGCTGCGCCACGACCGTACCGAGCTCTTCACGCGCATGGTGCAGCCCGCGCTGTGGCTGCTGATCTTCGGGCAGACATTCACGCGGCTCCACGTCATCGACACCGGAGGTGTGCCGTATCTGGCGTTCCTCGCGCCCGGGATCATCGCGCAGTCAGCCCTGTTCATCTCGATCTTCTATGGCATCCAGATCATCTGGGACCGTGACGCGGGAATCCTCGCGAAGTTGTTGGTGACACCGGCCCCGGCGTCGGCGGTGGTCACCGGAAAGGCATTCGCGGCCGGGGTCCGCTCGGTGGTGCAGGTGATCGGGGTGGTGGCGCTGGCGTATCTGCTTGGGGTGCACCTGACGGTCAACCCGCTGAAAATCCTTGCCGCGATGGGCGTTGTCGTGTTGGGCTCGGCGTTCTTCGCATGCCTGTCGATGACGCTTGCCGGCCTGGTGCGCAACCGAGATCGCATGATGGGCATCGGGCAGGCCATCACGATGCCGTTGTTCTTCGCGTCCAATGCGCTGTATCCGGTCGACGTCATGCCGGTGTGGTTGCGTTGGCTGTCGGCCGTCAACCCGCTGAGCTACGAAGTCAACGCGTTGCGAGGGTTGCTGATCGGTACGCCGACGAACCCGGCCCTCGACCTCGCGGTGCTCGTGGTCGCGGCCGTCGGGGGAATCGCGATGGCGTCCTCACTGATGCGTCGACTGGTGCGGTAGTCACAGCAGCCTGGCGATGCCGCGGGCGGCAACCGGCCGCCATGAGAGCGGCGGATATCAGTGCCCGCCGATCAGCCGACTCAGGAAACGACGGGTCCGGTCGTGCTTCGGATCGGTCAAAACCTGCTTGGCCGGGCCCGACTCGACGATTCGGCCGCTATCAAGGAAACACACCGTATCGGCGACATCGCGGGCGAACGCCATTTCGTGGGTAGCCATCACGATGGTGCGGCCTGCGGAAGCCAATTCGCCCACGAGGTCCAGCACCTCGCCGACCAGCTCTGGGTCCAACGCGCTGGTGATCTCGTCCAGCAGCAGCAGCCGCGGGTCGTAAGCGAGCGCGCGGGCAATCGAAACTCGTTGCTGTTGGCCGCCGGACAGCTTGTCGGGGTAGGCGTCGGCCTTGTCGGCCAGTCCGACGCGCGCCAATAGTTCGCGTCCCCGTTCCTCGGCATCGCGACGTGTCGACCGGTGCACCACTCGCGGTGCCAGCGCGACGTTGGCCAGGGCGGTCATGTGTGGAAACAGGTTGAACGACTGGAAAACCATGCCCATCGCCTGCCTGGCCTCGTCGGCGTCGATGCGCGGGTCGCTGATGTCTCGGCCATTCAAGAAGATCTGTCCGTCGTCGATCTCCTCAAGCAGGTCGATGCACCGCAACAACGTTGATTTACCCGAACCGGACGCCCCTATCAGGACAACGACTTGGTGTTGGGCGACGTCGAGGTCGATCCCGTTCAGCACCGGCCGATCGTGGTAGGCCTTCACCAGTCCGCGCACAGACAACACGGGGGAGCCGGTGTCGGTCACAACGCTCCCTGCCGGGTGGCCGAACGCTTGGACGCCCAGTCGGCCAGACGTGCCGAGGGCACCGCTAGCGCGACGAACAACAATCCGGCGACGACGTATGGCGTGAAGTTGTAGGTAGTGGCGGATTGGATCTGCGCAGCCCGTACCGCGTCGACGGCGCCGAGCACAGAGATCAGTCCGCAGTCCTTCTGCAGGGCAACGAAGTCATTGAGCAACGCGGGTGTCACCCGGCGAGTCGCCTGAGGCAGGACTACGAGTCGCATCGTGCGCCCATAGCTCAGCCCTAGGGACTTGGCGGCGGCCAGCTGCGAGGGGTGGACCGACTCGATCCCTGCCCTGAAGACCTCGGCGACATAGGCGGAGTAGATCAACACCAGTGCGAGACCGCCGAGCAGCACAGGATTCGTCGGCACTCCAGACAACCGAAGTCCCGGTAGGCCGAACCCGACGAGGTACAGGCAAATCAGCAAGGGCAGTCCGCGGAACAGGTCGACGTACCCCGTCGCCAACGCGCGCACCGGAAACCACACCGGGCCGCGCAGTGTGCGCACCGTGGCCAGTCCCAGTCCGAAAATCAAGATCAGTACCTGGCACACCACCAGCACTCGGACGTTGAGCCACAGGCCTTGCACAAGGGCGGGCAGGCTGTCCCAGCCGACGTGCAGGTTGAAGAACGAGTCGCGCACCCGCGGCCAGCCCGGTGACGACGTCACCGCGAACAGCAGAACCGCGGCGAACACCAGCGTCGACAGGAGCGCGATCAGGGTCGACCGACGCGCCCGGGACTGCCGATAGGCGACCCGGTCGATGGCCGCTGCTGTCACGAAAGCATGGGCGCGGCGCCGGCGCCGGCGAGCCACGTCTTCTGCAGCTTGACCAGATCTCCGTTCTGGCCGAGCTCGTCGACGGCCTTAGACACACACTTGGTGAGGGGGCTGCCCTTGTCCAGCACGATGCCGAACTGCTCGGCCTTCTCGGTGCCGTTGGGCAGCTGGCCGACGATGACGCCGTCGGTCAGCTCGCTCTGCACCTCGAAGGCTGTCGGCAGATCCAGTACCAAGGCGTCGATCTGCCCATTCGACAGCGCGGCTTTGGCGTCGTCGTTGTTGTTGAACACCGCGACGTTGGGGTTGAGCGTGGTGGCGGCGGTGTAGCTGGTCGTGCCGACCTGTGCGCCGAGTTTGAGCCCCTTGAGCCCCGCGAGGGTCTTCACCTGCGCCGCCGGTGAGGTTTTAACCGCGACGACCGCCTGGGTCACGTCGAAGTAAGGCGGCGAGAAGTCGACCGCCTGCTTGCGCTCGTCGGTGATCGAGAACTCATTGAGGTTGGCATCGAACGTCTTTGGGCCTGGTGCGATGGCGGCGTTGAACGGAACGCGCACCCACTTCACATCACCTTTGGCGTATCCGAGCTTGTCGGCGACCGCGTAGGCGACGGCGGATTCGAAGCCCTTTCCGTTGGCAGGGTCGTCGTCGACGAACCACGGCGGGTAGGCCGGCTGATCGGTGCCGAAAGTAATCACACCCTTCGTCAACGTGGCCAACGAGTCCTTCGTGCACGTGTCGGAGGCCGGAGAAGCGGACGGTTTCTCGTCGGCCGGGGCACACGCAGTCGCGGACAGAAGACCGGTGGCGACCAGCACGGAGACCAGACTCGAGATGCTGCGCATGGGCGGCATCATCGCGCACCTGGCGCGTGAGCGCCAATATTCGGATCAAGATGACGCGTGCCCCGTTGGCGATTGGTGCGATAGCCCGTCACACCAGCCGCCCGATGACGTAACGGCCGTCCTGTCGGTGCAGCGCCGCGCCGCCGACGAGTTCTCCGACCAACCGGTGCGCGGTCGGCAACGGTATGGCCGCCCGGCGCGCGATTTCAGACAACGCGAGCTTTCGATGCCGCTCATCGAACGCGCCGATCACCGCCAACAGCCGTGAGCAGCAGGTGATGACGAATTGACCGGGCGCCTACCGCGTTCGGACTACCATGGCGCGACCGAACAGCTCGTGGGAGGCCGTTCTGCAACGCGGGCGTCGACACCTCAAGGAGACGATGTGACCAATCCACCGATCGTTGGGACCGACTTCGGCGGGGACGGGGAGCTGCTGCTGCTCGGGCCGTCGCTCGGCACGTCGGCGACGACGCTGTGGGCGGCCGCCGCGAAACGCCTCGCAGACCACTGCCACGTGGTGGGTTGGGACCTGCCCGGACACGGCCGCAGCCCCGCGTCGGGGCCCTTCGGGATACCCGAGCTGGCCGCCGCCGTGCTGGCACTGGCCGATGACATCGCCCCCGGAACCCCGTTCCACTACGCGGGCGATTCCATCGGCGGTGCGGTCGGACTGCAACTGCTGCTCGACGCGCCCGAGCGGGTGTCGTCGGCGACGCTGCTGTGCACCGGCGCGGTGATCGGCAGGCCCGAGGACTGGGCGGCCCGTGCGGCCACGGTGCGGGCATCCGGGACCGGCTCGGTGGTCGACCTCGCCGCGCAACGGTGGTTCGCCGCCGGATTCTCCGACCGCCGCCACGACGACGCCTCCGCACTTCTGGACGCGCTGCGCGACACCGACGACGAGTCCTACGCGCAGACCTGTGAGGCGCTTGCCGCCTTCGATGTCACCGACCGGCTGTCCGAGATCGCCACACCGACGCTAGCGATCGCAGGCGCAGAAGACATCGCGACGCCGCCGGAAGGCCTGGCCCAGATCGCTTCCGGGGTCAAGGACGGCAGGCGGGTGGTGCTCGACGGGGTCGCCCACCTCGCCCCCGCCGAGGCGCCGCACCGGGTGGCCGAGCTGATCGCCGGGCACATCCGACCGGACGCGTACTCCGCGGGTCTGGAAGTGCGGCGCGAGGCAGACGCGTGAGCCGGGTCTATACGAACCACGCGATCTTCGACATCGATCCGGCGGCAGGCGTCGTGCGCGTGAGACGTCGGGATCACGGTCGACGAACTGCGTTCGCGCGTGGCCGTTGAATTCGCATGATGGTGAACCAACCACCCGATATCGGCGACAATCAACGGCGTGCCCGCCCCTGACCGGCTGCCGGAGCGACTGCGTCGCTGTGTAGAGCAGACGATCGCGGCCGAAGCACTGGAGGGCTGGCTACCGTCCGCAGCCGATATCGACGCGCTGGTGGCGCTCGTCGGTGACGACGTCACGTTCGACGACTACCTCGCATCATGTCGAACCCGTTATCCGCTGCGGCCGCCGCGACAGACGCGCCAGCGCATGCCTCGTCGCAGCAGGCCGTATTTGATTCCGGGAACAGCGGTGTTGAGCAACAACCTCGGGGCGAAGACCCTTGGGGTGCTGGCTGACCTCGAATTCGTCTGCACCGCAGGCCGAATGGTGGTCTGGCATCGCAGGCTCGCCGACGGAGATGTAGGTGTGGGCGATCTCGACGTCCGTGCGCTCCACCGGAAGCTGTTCGGCGACGTGTACGCGTGGGCGGGCGACTACCGCGTCACCGAACTGCGACTCGGCGACGAGGTGTTCGCGCGGCGATCGTCCGTGCAACCGATGATGGAGCAGGTCGAGGCGACCGCCCGCGCGCTGGTGACCGACGAAGAGCGCCGAGACAACGGCGACGCGTTGGCCTCTGAACTCGCCGGGCTCTACGCCGACTACAACTCCGTTCATCCATTTCGCGAAGGCAACGGGCGAACAGGCACGCTGATGCTGTACATCGTGGCCACGCTGCGCGGACGCCGACTTGATCTCAGCGGGTTCTCGCGCGAGGAATGGTATGCGGCATCACGCGACAGCATGCGGTTGCGCCGCGGCGGCAGGGCCGACCCTCAGCCCCTGTTACCGCTATTCGTCCGCGCGCTCGACTAGCGGCTCGACCACGCGTTGATGCGCGGTCAGCAGCAGATGGTCGGCCCGCTCGCGAACAGAGCCGGGCACATTCAGCTCGGTGGTGAAATCTTCGATCAACCGGCGGACCAGCTTGAGCAGCTTGGTGTTCGTCTCCTGGGAGCGCCACACCAGGATGTCGAACGCATGCTCGGGAGAGATCTTGTAGATCGCCATCAGAATGCCCTTGGCCTGCTCGATCTCGGACCGATGCGCGGCGAAGTCGGCGATTGCCGCGTCGACCGTACGGTCGTGGCTCAGGTCGCTGAGATCGAGGTAAAAACCCCTGGCTGCCACCGACCTCGCCGTCGTCGTCGCAGAGCTGCTCGCCGATCACGAGAACGGGCACATAGCGAAAGAATCCGCAGGTCAATGTCCAGAAAACGAAGTTGCGCGTGACCGTTCCTCAGGGCTAGCATCCGTGACGTGCCGAGGCGACTCGTAGTAGCAATCCCCAGCGGGGTCTGATCCTGACCGACCCCTCGCTGTGGGTCGTTGCTACGTCGTCGGTCATCCCTTCCAGCAAGAGAAGACCGGCACATGACATCACCACCACAATCCGCAACCAGCGCAGCGCCATCTGGGGCCGACAGCGTGTTGGTCACCGTCGCGGAGGTCTTCACCGGCCCGTTGCCCCGCGGCCTGCGCAAGGAGGCCGATCAGATGTCCTGGGACATGTTCCGCACCACCTACGCGCCCGCGTCAGGCCCGCTGCGGCTGGGTCGCTGGGCCTGCACTGACGACGAACGACCAGCTACCAGGCTCGGGCCGCAAGCCCGTAACTATCAGGCCACGCTGGCGATAGGCGACCGGATCAGCACCGCATCGGCGGCGGCATCGGGACCCGTCGCCGCCCTCACCGAGATGCTCTACGACCACGGCATTGCCGTCGAGATGACCGCGTTCCACCAAGTCCCCGCCAATGGAGAAACCGCCACCTTCATCCGCGGAAGCAACGGTGCGCGCAATGAATGGGCGATGGGCCTGGACGAGGACGCGACTCAGTCCGCGCTGCGGGCCGTCATCGCCTGCGCGAACCGGCTGCTGACCGCTTCTTAGCGCTTACCGCAGTGGCCGCAGCACGATCGGCATGCCGTCCATCGGCACGGGCATGCCGCCGTAGTCGTAGCGAGGCTCGTAGCCGGGCCGCGCCAGTTCGAGGCGATACCGGCGAAGCAGTCGGTGCATGATCGTCTTGATTTCGAGCTGGCCGAACACCATGCCAATGCACTTGTGCGCGCCGCCGCCGAACGGCGTGAAGCCGTAGCGGTGCTTCTTGTGCTCGTTGCGCGGCTCCGCGAAGCGGTCCGGGTCGAATTTGTAGGGATCGGGATAAATCTCCGACAGTCGATGGTTCATGCCCGGATACGCGATGACGTTCGTGCCCTCGGGCAGGTAGTAGCCGAGCAAGCTCGGTGTCGCGCACTGTGCGGCGCATCGCCCACTGCACCGGCGACACTAGCCGAATCGACTCGTTCATCACCAGGTCGAGCGATTCCAGCTTCTCCAGCGCCTCGATGTCGAGCGGCCCGTCGCCGAGCCGGTCTGACTCGTCGCGGCAGCGCTCCTGCCACTCGGGATTGGCGGCCAGGTAGTGAGACATCGTCGTCGCGGTGGACGTGGACGTGTCGTGGGCGGCCATCATCAAGAAGATCATGTGGTTGACGATGTCCTCGTCGGAGAACTTGTTGCCGTCCTCGTCCTCGGACTGGCAAAGCACGCTCAACAGGTCCGAGCCGTCCTTGCCGCGGCGCTCTTTCACGCGCGCATCGAAATAGTCCTCCAGGTATTCGCGGGCCTTCAGGCCGCGCCACCAGGTGAACGGCGGCACGCTGGTGCGGATGATTGCGTTACCCGCCCTGGTGGTGACGGTGAACGCCCTGTTGACCTTGGTCACCAGTTCGCGGTCGCTGCCCGGCTCGTGGCCCATGAACACCATCGAGGCGATGTCGAGCGTGAGCTCTTTCATCGCCGGATAGAGCAGGAAGCGGGCGTCGTTGGCCACCCAGTCGTTGGCGATTACCCGGGAGACCACCTTGTCGACCTGCTCGGTGTAGCCGGCCAGCCGAGTTCGGACGAAGGCCTCCTGCATGATCCGCCGGTGATACATGTGCTCGTCGAAGTCGAGCAACATCAGTCCCCGGTTGAAAAACGCCTCGATTGCGGGGGCCCACCCCTGTTGTGAGAAGTCCTTGTTGCGGTTGGCGTACAGCACCTGAGCCGCATCGGGGCCGAGCGCCACCACCGATGGGAGGATTGGCGAATCGAGCAACGACACCGGTCCGCGGGTGCGGTAGAGGTGCAGCCAGAAGTCAGGTCCACCGCGGAACATCTCGATTATGTGGCCGAGGATCGGCAGCCCGTTGTCTCCCATCACCGGCTTGAGGTCGCTGCCCGCAGGGGCTTCGGCCCATGCGTGCTGGGGCCAGTTGCGGGCCAGCAGTCGCTTCTCGACCTTTCCCATCCCGGGGACGGTGAGGAAGGGCGACGTGGTGATTCGCCGCTTAGCCTTGTCGAGCAGGTACTCCCTGGTGGTGATCGTCGGCATTCAAATTCTCCTGAAGCAGAAAGACTGTGGCCGTTGTCACTTTCATTCTCATACTGAATGGCAGACTTGACGCATGTCAAGTTTTGTTGTGGCGGCATGCGATGCGAAGGTCTATGGCCATGACCGCTGAATCTGCGCAATCACAAAGTCGTCGCAGTCGGGGCGACCGGCAACGCGACGCCATCGTCGCGGCGGTCCGCGAGCTGCTTCACGAGCGGTCGTTCGCCGATCTGTCCGTCAGCACGATCAGTGAGCGCGCAGGTGTCGCACGGTCCGGCTTCTACTTCTATTTCGACTCGAAATACGCGGTGCTGGCGGTCATCCTGGCCGACGCCAGCGATCTGCTCGACAGCCTGACGCATCATTTCGCTCCGCGAGAGCCGGGCGAGACGCCCGCGGCCTTCGCGAAGCGCATGGTCGGCAGCGCCGCCGCGGTGTACGCCAACGACGACCCGGTGTTGAAGGCGTGCTCGGTGGCCCGTAATACCGACGCGCAGATCCGCGAGATGATGGACGACTTCTACGATGGCATCATCGACAAGCTCGTCACCCTTCTCGAGCAGGACGCCGGCGCGCATCCGGTCTCCAACGACCTGCCCGCCCTGGTGCGGACGCTGGCGGCGACGACCACGATGACGCTTACGCAAGACAGCGCGTTCGTAGGCCGCGGCACCGATGTCACGCGCGCCGTCGATGCGCTCGAGCGGCTGTGGGTGGCTGCGATCTGGGGTGGCTCCGGCCTGCGGAGTAAGTAGGTCAGTAAGGTCAGCGCCATGGCGCAGGGGAGCGGATTCGACGGCAAGCGCTGCTTTCTGACCGGCGCCGCCAGCGGCATAGGCCGTGCGACAGCGCTCAAACTGGCCGCCCAGGGCGCCGAGCTGTATCTCACCGACCGCGACGAAGCGGGATTGGCGACGACGGTCGCCGACGCTCGCGCGCTGGGCGCCGAGGTGCCCGAGCACAGGGTTCTCGACATCTCCGATTTCGATGCCGTTGCCGATTTCGCTGCCGACATCCATTCCCGCCATCCCGCCATGGATGTGGTGATGAACATCGCGGGCGTCTCGGCGTGGGGCACGGTCGACCAGCTCACCCATGACCATTGGAAGTCGATGGTCGACATCAACCTGATGGGCCCGATCCACGTCATCGAGACGTTCGTGCCGCCGATGGTCGAAGCGCGCCGCGGCGGCCATCTGGTCAACGTGTCCTCGGCAGCAGGATTGGTCGCACTGCCGTGGCATGCGGCATACAGCGCAAGCAAATACGGTTTGCGCGGGCTGAGCGAGGTGCTGCGGTTCGACCTCGCGCGCCACCGCATCGGGGTTTCCGTCGTGGTGCCAGGCGCGGTGAAAACTCCTCTGGTGCAGACGGTTCAGATCGCGGGCGTGGATCGCGAGGATCCCAACGTACAACGGTGGACCGACCGGTTCGCCGGACACGCGGTCTCGCCGGAACACGTCGCCGACCGGATCCTGCGCGGTGTCGCCAAGAACCGGTACCTCATCTACACGTCACCGGACATCCGCGCGCTCTACATGTTCAAGCGCACGATGTGGTGGCCCTACAGCGTGGCGATGCGGCAGGCGAACCACGTGTTCACCCGAGCGCTCCGGCCAAGCCGGCGATGACTACCGCTTGATGCCGAGCGCGTCGGTCATCGTGAAGAACAGGTCTGTCTGGTCGGTCAGGCCAACGATATTCGCGGCTCTCGGACCGTAGGCTGCGATGCGCACCTGGGTGCCGGTGTGCGTCTGATCCTCGACGTTGACGTCCGCTGATGTGCCGTAGCTGACCGTCATGTCGGCGTCGTCGGCGGTGGTCAGCGTCACCGTCAGGCCCGGATACATGATGTCGCGGACCCGCTCGATCGGCAGCTTCGTGTCATCGGCGACACCGCGCAGATCGTCTTCGGAGACGGGCTCGACGATCTGGCTGGTGTGGCCGTGGTCGGCGGTGGCGATGACGAGCGTGTTGCCGTCCTTTTTGGCGAAGTCGACGGCCTTCTTGACCGCTTCGTCGAACACGACCGTCTCACCGATCTGACCGCACACATCGGCGGCGTGATCGCGTTTGTCGATCGACGCGCTCTCGACCTGCAGGAAGAAGCCCTTGTCCTTCCCCTTCTGGCTGCCGGAGAGCAGATCAATCGACTTTTGCGTCATATCGGCCAATTTCGGTACGTCCGAACCGTGTTCGGGGTTGTCGGTGCACTTCGCCGCGGGCCGCAGATAGCCCTGCCGGATCGCAGGAGGTCCCGCCCAGCTCACCGGCATGTTGCCGTCGGCGAACAGCCCGAGCAACGGGGCATCCTGATCGGCCTTGGACGCGTTCGCCAATTCGCCTGCGGTGCGGACGATCTGGAAACCACGCTCCTTGGCCTGCACCTCCAGCGTCTTGCCCTTGTACTCGCCGCCGGTGGCGGTCTGCGCGAATGTCTCGGCGCCGCCGCCCATCGTGACGTCGGGGCGATCCGCCAGAAGCTGCTCGGTGACCGAGCCGAGGCCGCCCTTCTCCAGCGTTTCGTCCGCGCAGTCCTCGGCCATCTCCTTGGGGCCGTAGCAGTCCCGCTGGGTAATGTGGGCGAACAGCGCGGCGGGAGTGGCGTCCTGGATCTCCGAAGTGGTGATGTCGCCGGTGGCGAAGCCCTGGTCCTTGGCGAGCTCAAGAATCGACTTCTGGGGTTCGTCCTTGATGTTGATGCCGAGCGAGCCGTTGTAGGTCTTCGTGCCCGTCGACCACCCGGTGCCGCTGGCCGCCGAGTCGGTGACATAGTCGGGCTTGCCGTCCTTTTTGAGCGCGTAGGTCGTGTACGAACCCGTCATCGGGAGGGCGTCGATCCCCTCGAAGAAGCCGCCCGCACCCTTCTCGTAATTGCGGGCGACGGTGATTTCCGAATCGCCCATGCCGTCGCCGATCAGCAGGATGACGTTTCGGGCGCCGGAGCCGTTGATGGTGCCCCTGATCGTGTCGGTCTGGTCGCCGTTGAGCCGGGCCGCCCCGCCGCCTGTGGACAAGTCGCCCTTCGCCGGGCGATTGAGGGGATCGCCATTGGACCGCTTGTCGTCGTCGCTGCTGCACGCCGCGAGCACGAGCGCGGCGGCCCCCGCTACGCAGATCGCTTTGTACATCGAATTCAGCGGCATGAACGCTCCTTGCTCGACACAGTTCGGCCGAGCGAATTGAACGGCATCCCGGTGAACAGGGGTTGACCGGAATGCGAATTGTCTAGCGCGTTGGCCGTTTTCCCGTGGCCGGGTGTGACTCAGTATCCGCCGGGTGGCGGCGCCAACTCCAACCGCACGCCGAGCAGCCGAACCGGCCGGTCGAGTTCGAACTGCTCGAGCAGCTCGAGCGCTGTCGTCGTGATGACGTCGGCGTCGGTGCCCGCCGAGGGGAGCTTGCGGATCTTGGTGCGCGTGAAGAACGTCTTGGTGCGCACCGTGACAGCCACCCGAGTGGCTACCCGACCCTGATCCAGAATCTCCGCGAGTGTCTGTCGAGCGAGATCGACCACGGCGGCGTCGATGTCGGCGCGCTCGGTCAGATCGTGCGGGAATGTGATGACGTGGCTACGCGAACGCGGCACCCACGTTTCGGCGCTGACGTTGGTGTCGCCACCTCCCTTGGCCAGCAGCAGGATCCACAGCCCTGTCGTCGGCCCGAATGTCGACGTCAGCAGGGTGGCGTCAGTCGCAGCCAGGTCGGCGACAGTGGTAATACCCAGTCCGGCAAGCCTTTTGGCGGTCTTGGGCCCAACACCCCACAGTGCATCGACCTCGCGGTCACCCATCACCGTCATCCAGTTGGTTTCGGTGAGTTGGTAGATGCCCGCGGGCTTGCCGAATCCGGTGGCCACCTTCGCGCGCTGCTTGTTGTCGCTGATGCCGACCGAGCAGGACAAGCCGGTCCCTGCCGCGACGACCTCGCGAATCTGCTCCGCCAAGTGGATCGGGTCCTCGACATCGGCGCCGACATACGCCTCGTCCCATCCCCACACCTCCAGCGGATGGCCGAAATCACGCAGGAGGCCCATCACCTCTTCGGAGGCTTCGTCGTAGGCGGCGGTGTCCAGAGGCAGGAAGATTGCGTCGGGACATTTGCGTGACGCAGTGCGAAGCGGCATGCCGGCGCGCACGCCGAACTCGCGTGCCGGATAGGACGCACAGGTGACGACCTTGCGTGCCTCGGACGGATCGCCGTTGCCGCCGACAATGACTGGTAGGCCTGCGAGTTCGGGGCTGCGGCGTACTTCCACCGCAGCCTGGAACTGGTCAAGGTCGACGTGCAGTATCCATCGAGTCATCGGCTCATGTCATCGACCGCAGAGCTTGCGCGCCAAGCTCTCCCACTTGTCGCCGAGGGTGTCGAGCGTTTCGCCGCGGTCGGCGAGCTGATGGTGCACGTAGTCGGTGTCGAGCAGCGCCAACAGTGCGTCGGCCTGTGCGTCGAGATCGCCGGTGGTGCCCGCTCCGTCGAGCAGGAGCCGGACGTGGGTGTGCAGCACCATCGCGGGGGCGCTGTAGCGGCTCTGCGGATCGCGGTTCGCCGACGAGAGCAGTTCGTGGTGGGTGTGGGCGAAGCGGAGCCGTTCGCGCCCGAATGCCAGCAGCCGGTCCAGCGGCGGGGCATCGGGGCCCAGGGGAGGAGGTCCGAAAAGGAAGGCCTCCTGACTCGCCCGCTCGTCCTCGTCCAGCAACACCATCATCAGACCGGCCCTGCTGCCGAAGCGCCGGAACACCGTGCCCTTGCCGACGCCTGCCGCCGCCGCGATGTCGTCCATCGAGACCGCGTCTGCGCCGCGCTCGGCGATCAGGAGGCGGGCGGCATCGAGCAGCAGGATTCGGTTGCGTGCGGCGTCGCCCCGCTCCTGCGGGGCCGACACCGGCAATCCGCCCAGCTGGTCGACCCTCATTCCTGCACTTTAGCTCAAGTTGGAATAAATCGGACTACAGTCCGTTTAAACCGTGCGAGGATGTAGACCAAGAAATTGAAGGGATCTCGAAATGGGCGACGTAAAGGTACTGGCGCTGGTGGGCAGCCTGCGGGCGGCGTCGATCAACCGCCAGCTGGCCGAGCTGGCCGCGGAGACCGCACCCGACGGGGTGGCCGTGGCCGTGTTCGACGGGCTGGGCGACCTGCCCTTCTACAACGAGGACATCGACAACGACGACGTGCCGGCATCCGTCGTGGCGCTGCGTACCGCCGCCGCGGACGCCGACGCCGCGCTGGTCGTAACTCCCGAGTACAACGGCAGCATCCCCGGCGTCCTGAAGAACGCGATCGACTGGCTGTCGCGCCCCTTCGGCGACAGCGCTCTGAAGGGCAAGCCCGCAGCTGTCATTGGAGGGTCATTCGGCCAGTACGGCGGCGTGTGGGCACATGACGAGACCCGAAAGTCCTTCGGCATTGCGGGCCCGCGGGTGGTCGAGGATCTAAAGCTGTCTGTGCCGTTCAAATCGCTCGACGGGAAGCACCCGAGGGAGAACGCCGAGGTCGCCGCGAATCTGCGCGACATCGTCGGCAAGCTCGCCGCCGAGGTCGGCTGACCTCACCTTCAGTACAGGCCGCCGGACGGGTCCATTGAGGCCCCCCGGCGGCTTTGCTGTTACGTCACCGTGACGGCTTGCGCGCCGGAGCATGTCGGTGCCCGGTGGTAAACCTGACGATGATGGGCGACACGCCACAAATGTGACGCGCGACACGCCGGGGCGAAAACCGGCCAAGCGCTTACGACCAGGGAATTTCATAAATGTTGTTTAGAAGATGTGGTATCCGTTCTGAATGTCGGACACTAGGTGTAGTGTTTCGAACACCGACAGACCCCCACGGTTCGGAGGTCGGCCGGAGCGCTGAATCCGGTGGAATCGGTCATCAACGACCTGTCGGGCCAGCACCTCGGACCGCCGGAATTTTGAGGGCCCGAGGGTCGCTGTATCTCAGCGAGGAGCAGTACCCGATCAGTTGCCAGTTCGTGTCTAGTTCCGAGGTCCGCAGAGGAGCAGTACCGCCGATGACTATCACCGTCTACACCAAGCCGGCATGCGTGCAGTGCAACGCCACCTACAAGGCGCTGGAAAAGCAGGGCATCGCCTACGAGAAGGTCGACATCACCCTCGACAGCCAGGCGCGTGACTACGTCATGGCGCTGGGATACCTGCAGGCTCCCGTCGTGGTGGCGGGCAACGATCACTGGTCGGGGTTCCGTCCCGATCGCATCAAGTCTTTGGGCGGTGCCGGGGTACTCACCGCATAAGCGGTTCCGACGGTCAAATAGGAGAAACGATGAGCAACCTCGTCTACTTCTCCAGCGTGTCGGAAAACACCCACCGATTCGTCGCGAAGCTGGGTCTGGCCGCTATCAGGATCCCGCTGCACGGACGCATCGAGGTCGATGAGCCCTACGTGCTGGTGCTGCCCACCTACGGCGGTGGGCGCGCCACACCGGACATCAATGACGGGGGCTATGTTCCGAAGCAGGTCATCGCTTTCCTCAACAACGAAAACAACCGGTCGCTGATCCGCGGCGTCATCGCCGCGGGCAACAACAACTTCGGTGCCGAGTTCGCCTATGCGGGCGATGTGGTCTCCCGCAAATGTGGCGTTCCGTACCTGTACCGCTTCGAACTCATGGGAACCCCGGACGATGTGGACGCCGTCCGCGCGGGCCTGGCTGACTTCTGGAAGGACGAGACGTGTCACCAACCGTCACAGCTGCAGAGCCTGTAACCGCTGCGCCCGGCGCACTGCCGGGCGAGACGGACTACCACGCCCTGAACGCGATGCTGAATCTGTACGACGCCGACGGCAAGATTCAGTTCGACAAGGACGTGCAGGCCGCGCATCAGTACTTCCGCGAGCACGTCAACCAGAACACGGTGTTCTTTCACGACGTCGATGAGAAGCTCGACTATCTGATCAAGGAGAACTACTACGAGCGCGAGGTGCTCGACCAGTACTCCCGCAACTACGTCAAGACGCTGCTGGACCGTGCCTATGCCAAGAAGTTCAGGTTCCCTACGTTCCTCGGCGCGTTCAAGTACTACACCTCCTACACGCTGAAGACGTTCGACGGGAAGCGCTATCTCGAGCGGTTCGAGGACCGCGTCGTCATGGTGGCGCTCACCCTGGCCGCCGGCGATACCACGCTCGCCGAGAAGCTCGTCGACGAGATCATCGACGGCCGCTTCCAGCCGGCCACCCCGACGTTCCTGAACTCGGGCAAGAAGCAGCGCGGCGAGCCGGTCAGCTGCTTCCCAGCCGGAACGCCAATTGATACTCCGGAGGGGCCGAAGGCGATCGAGACATTGATGGACGGTGACCGCGTGCTGTCGCACGACGGGTCGTTCTCACTCGTCGAGTCCGTGATCGAGAATCCTAATGATCAAGCGCTCATTCGCATCTCGCACTTTGGACACAAGGAACCGATCCTCTGCACTCCCGAGCATCCGATCCTGGTTTGGACGACCCGCGAGGTAGAAACCCTGATCGACGGTGACGGTGCCGACCCGTTCAACGGATTCGTATGGCTGGCTGCCCAGGACATTCAATCCACTGACTTCATCGTGACCGCAGCGCCGCTAGAAGGACGCGAGCGGCGCGTCTACGACTTGATGGACCACGTCGGCTCCGGCGAATATGAAGAAGTCGACGGGCTTATCCACAAGGTGAACGCAGACCTGAAGCACCGCAGCAAGCAGCGTCATCGCATCAAGTTCGTGTCGGTGAATCGTTATGTCGAAGAGTCCTACGATCTCGGGCTCATCCTCGGCTGGTACGTCGCCGAAGGCCACATCTCCAAGCGGTCGGGACCAGACAGCGCGAAGGCGCCCAACGGCATCCATTTCACGATCGGCACGCACGAACTCGAGTACCAGCAGGAATTGGCGGCAGCGTTCAAGCGAGTCTTCGCCGCCGATCTCTCCGTCCACCAAAGTGTGTCGGACCAGTCGGTGCGCATGGTGTGCAACAGCAAGATCGTGGCTTCGCTCTTCCTGTCAATGGTTGGCACGGGGTACCACCTGAAGCGCTTGTCCCATGAGGTCCTGACGGCCGACGAGGATTTCCAGCGTGGCCTCTTGGCCGGGCTGTTCCGCGGCGATGGGTGCTCGACCACCGGCGGGATGGTGCTCGACTTGGTGAACCCGGACCTCATCGACCAGGTGCAACTCCTCCTGCGCCGCGTCGGCATCATGTCCCGAGTGCGCCGGTACGTCAACCGAGCCGGCAACGTGACGGGGCAGGTGTTCGTGCCCGGGCTGCCCGGCGCCAATGAGGAGTTGATCTTCGACGTCGGCAAGAACCTGCACAACTATGTGGGGCAGAAGGGGACGTCGCGCAAGACGTACCAGGTCGTTCACGGGCGTCATGTGTACGGGGTCCGCGAACTCGAGCGCACCAAAGACGTTCCGGCGAAGGTGTACAACCTCCACGTCGAGGGCACGCACACGTACACGGTTCGCGGGACTGTCGTGCACAACTGCTTCCTCCTGCGCATCGAGGACAACATGGAGTCGATCGGGCGCTCCATCAACTCCGCATTACAGCTGTCCAAACGTGGCGGCGGAGTTGCGTTGCTGCTCACCAACATCCGTGAGCACGGCGCGCCGATCAAGAACATCGAGAACCAGAGCTCGGGCGTCATCCCGATCATGAAGCTGTTGGAGGACTCGTTCTCCTACGCCAACCAGCTGGGCGCGCGACAGGGTGCGGGCGCGGTGTATCTGCACGCGCACCATCCCGACATCTACCGCTTCCTCGACACCAAGCGCGAGAACGCCGACGAGAAGATCCGCATCAAGACGCTGTCGCTCGGCGTGGTGATTCCCGACATCACCTTCGAGCTGGCCAAGAACAACGACGACATGTACCTGTTCTCGCCCTATGACGTCGAGCGGGTCTACGGTGTGCCGTTCGCCGACATCTCGGTGACCGAGAAGTACTACGAGATGGTCGACGATGCGCGCATCCGCAAGACGAAGATCAAGGCGCGCGAGTTCTTCCAGACGCTGGCGGAGCTGCAGTTCGAGTCGGGCTACCCGTACATCATGTACGAGGACACGGTGAACCGGGCCAACCCGATCGAGGGCAAGATCACGCATTCCAACCTGTGCTCGGAGATCCTGCAGGTGTCGACGCCGTCGGTGTTCAACGAGGATCTGACCTATGCCCAAGTGGGCAAGGACATTTCGTGCAACCTGGGCTCGATGAACATTGCCAAGACGATGGATTCGCCGGACTTCGCGGAGTCCATCGAGGTGGCGATCAGGGCGTTGACCGCGGTGAGCGACCAGACGCACATCTGGTCGGTGCCGTCGATCGAGCAGGGCAACAACGACTCTCATGCGATCGGGCTGGGGCAGATGAACCTGCACGGGTACCTGGCGCGGGAGCGGATCTTCTACGGCTCTGAAGAGGGTGTGGACTTCACCAACATCTACTTCTACGCCGTGCTGTATCACGCGCTGCGGGCGTCGAACCGTATTGCGATCGAGCGTGGCACGCACTTCAAGGGCTTCGAGAAGTCGAAGTACGCGTCGGGGGAGTTCTTCGACAAGTACACCGAACAGGTGTGGGAGCCGAAGACGGACAGGGTGAAGCAGCTGTTCGCCGACGCGGACATTCGCATTCCGACGCAAGAGGATTGGGTCCGGCTCAAGGAGTCGGTGCAGAAGGACGGCATCTACAACCAGAACCTGCAGGCGGTCCCGCCGACCGGATCGATCAGCTACATCAACAACTCCACGTCATCGATTCACCCGGTCGCTTCGAAGATCGAGATCCGCAAGGAAGGCAAGATCGGCCGGGTCTATTACCCGGCGCCGTACCTGACCAACGACAACCTCGAGTACTACGAGGATGCCTACGAGATCGGCTACGAGAAGATCGTCGACACCTACGCCGCGGCCACCCAGCACGTGGACCAGGGGCTGTCGCTGACGCTGTTCTTCAAGGACACCGCCTCGACGCGCGATGTCAATAAGGCGCAGATCTACGCGTGGCGCAAGGGAATCAAGACCTTGTACTACATCCGGCTACGCCAGATGGCGCTGGAGGGAACCGAGGTCGAGGGCTGCGTTTCCTGCATGTTGTAGGACTCGAACCGTGCAGGACGGCGGCACGCGCCACATATCGGCCATTGTGCCGCGCGACCGCGGTGACGACCGACTGTGCGGTTTTGGACGCAACCCGCAGCTGGCGTACGAAACCGCACACTCGTGGCGATGGAGCTACTTGTACTTGTGCTGGGGCCCCTGTTCCTTCTTGTAGAGCGCCTTGAGTAACCGGTCGCGGAAGAACGCGTTGTCGATGACCTTGATGCCGGTGTTCGCGACCGCGGGAATGCCCGCGAGCTTGTGGAAGTAGCGCCCGCGGCGGTACTCCCTGCCCCAGGCCGCTTCCATCCGCTGCGCGTAGTTGGTGAAGTCGTCGGGGCCGCCGTTCTGCAGCGCCGCTATCGCGCACTCGCCCGCGGCGAGACCCGACTCCAGCGCCTTCGAAATGCCCGCACCTGACGCGGGCTTTCCGGCACCGAGCGAGTCACCGGTGAACAGCACGCCGGGCCGCCACGGCGGCCACGCGGTGAACCCCATCGGCAGCCGCCACGCGCGCACACTCTTGTTCTTCTTCAGTTCCTCGATCGCGGGCAGCTCCCACTCGCGCGGCAGCGTCCGCAGGAACTCGCCGAGGAACTGGGTGGCATTGATCGACTGCCAGTTCTTATAGCTGTTGACGTAGCCCAGCCCGATGTTGAACCGGCCGTTGCCCATCGGGAACACCCAGCCGTAGCCAGGCAGCTGATCGCCCTCGAACGCGAGCTTCAGGTAGATGTCGAGGCTGTCGGAGTCGGGCCGGTTGGCGTGCATCTCCGAGCGGATCGCGATCGCCGAGTAGCCGTTGTACTCCGAGTCGAGCTTCAGTGCGCGTTTGATGGGGGAGTAGGCGCCGTCGGCGGCGATGACCGCGTCGCCGTACACCTTCTCGCCGCTCTTGAGAGTCACGCCGATCACGCGGCCGTTGGGGTCGAGTTCGGGTCCCGTCACCTCGGCGGACTGGCGCACTTCAGCGCCGGCCGACTCGGCGTGCTTGAGCAGCAGCATGTCGAGTTCGGTGCGGCTTACGGTGTGGCCGTGGTCGGGCATACCGGGGCGCTTCGGGAATGACAGCTCCCACCGGCTCGGGCTGAACACTGTGACCCGGTTGACGCGGTGGAACTTGGAGACCTCGTCGGCCAGGCCCATCTTCTGCAGATAGCTGGTTGCGCGCGCCGTCAGGCCGTCACCGCACGGTTTGTCGCGCGGGAATTCGGCCTTGTCCAGGACCACCACCTTCGCGCCGGTCTGCGCCGCCTGCCATGCTGCCGCCGACCCCGACGGCCCCCCACCGGCGATGACCAGGTCGTATCGCTGCGTCATAACTCTCGTCTCGTCGTTGAACTGTCGCAGAGATAGTACCCAAGTCGACGCTGGTCATTTTGCCGGCCAAAGCTGCCGGTGAGGCCCCTCGATGGCGTGTTTCGGCACGGTCTGACCAGGTCAGCGACATCGAGAGCGGTACAGTGATCGGATGCGCGGAAGGCCGAGGTCACGCTCTGGTAATGAACCAGGCGTCAAGGTCGACGCCCGCAGTGAGCGCTGGCGCGAGCATCGCAAGAAGGTGCGCGCCGAAATCGTCGACGCCGCCTTCCGGGCGATCGACCGCCTCGGGCCCGAGTTGTCCCTTCGTGAGATCGCCGAAGAGGCCGGCACGGCCAAGCCCAAGATCTACCGGCACTTCACCGACAAGTCAGATCTGTTCCAGGCGATCGGCGAGCGGCTGCGAGACATGTTGTGGGCGGCGATCTTCCCGGCGATCAACCTGTCGTCCGACGCGGCTCGCGAGGTCATCCGCCGCAGCGTCGAGCAGTACGTGCGGCTGGTCGACCAACACCCGAACGTCCTCCGCTTCCTGATCCAGGGCCGCTTCGCCGAGCAGAGCGAGTCCACCATGCGTGCGCTCAACGAAGGCCGTGAGATCACCCTCGCGATGGCCGGCATGTTCGACAACGAGCTGCGGGATATGGAACTCGATGCGGCGGCCCTCGAACTCGCCGCGTACTCAGCGTTCGGGTCGATCGCCTCGGCCACCGACTGGTGGTTGGGAACCGAGCAGGACAGCCCGCGCCGGATGCCGCCCGACGAGTTCGTCGCGCATCTGACCACGATCATGGTCGGGTCCATCAACGGGACCTGTGAGCTGCTCGGCATCAAGATCGATGCCGATCTGCCGTTGCACGAGGGCGTCAGCCGCCGCGAGCACGTCGCCTGATTCGGATGCGATCAACGACCGTCCGTTTCAGAAGTCGGCGGAGATTGCGGCCCTAGAAGGACACGCGTCGCAGGTCGAAGTAGTTACAGCTCTGTACGGACGCCTGACGTGCCGAGGACGAAGGCGTCGATCGGCTGCTCGTGCCCCCGGAGGTTCAGCGCGCGCCGCGGCGTTTTCGCCATGAGTTCGTCGGCCACTCCAGATGCGACGAGCAGCTCGCCACCGCGGGCGTGTCCCTGCATTCGTGCCGCGACGTTGACGGGATCACCGAGAGCAGTGAAATCGACGACCGAGCCCCCAACGTTGCCCACGTATGCGACACCCGCGTTGACCGCCACGCCCAACTCGAGCCACGGTCCCCCGTCGCTGCCGTAACCAACTGCCTTGAGCAGATCCATCCCAGCCAGGACCGCGTGGCGTCGGTACTGCGGACCGCCGATGCCGCGAACAAAGAAGGCCATAATCTCATCGCCGATGAGCTTGTCAATCACCGCGTCATGCCGCAGAAGGGTCTGCGTCGCGGTGGTGTAGAACCGGTTGAGCAAGGCCGCGAAATCTGCCGGAGCATCCCGCTGGCCCAGCGCCGTGGAGCCACGTACGTCGGCGAACAGGACCGCGATGTCGACCTCAGCGCCGCCTGGGGGAAGCGCATCACAGCAACGACTGCACAAATTGGGGTTCTTGCGCGACGGGCTGTATCCCGCAGCGGCGAGAACACGTCCGGCCGGGCCGCCAAACGGGTTGTTGCATACCTTGCATCGCGGCGCCGAGGGCAGATAGCGAAATACTCGTCGCGCCCTCACAAGGGACGCATGACCTTCCGTTAACACCCTGTCCCAGGGGTTTCGCGGGATCGACGGAGCGGTGTCGCGTGGTGTGTTGACGATAACCATACGGAAATTGTTGACCTGAAAGCCATTCGGCACATGGGGCATCCGCCTCATAAGAGCGGCGCACATCGGTGACCCGAAATTGAGGCAAGTGCCCCATGCGCAGCCCGAGCGCCAGGGTCGAGCATTGCGGCGTGACCAAATCACAGGTTTCCCGGATGGAACCGATCACCACGAAATGGAGAAACTCATGACAACGACGCATACGCCGGTCGACAACGGTGTCAATGTCGACGCTCTGCTCGGCGTCCGCGACGCCCTGCCCGACACCCCGGAGATCGCCCAGTTCCAGTGGCGTGCAAAGGTTTCCTGGGTAGACGGCACCCATAGCCGGTCGAGCGTCGACTCCTTCTACGGGTTCGGCGAAGAGCAACACCACAAAGCGACGTTCACTTACGACGCCGACCACCCCCTCGCGTTCGCCGCGCAGGACAACGGCATCACCCCGGTCGAGTATGTGCTGGTCGCGCTGGGCAGCTGCCTTAACGCCGGCATCGCGTCTATCGCACAGCAGCGCGGAATTCAGCTGCGGTCGGTGCAGGCCACTGTCGAGGCCGAGCATGACCTCCACGGAATCCTGGGTGCCGATCCTGCGGTCCGCAACGGCTTCACCGGCGTCCGGGTGAACTACCAGATCGATGCCGACGCCACCGCGGACGAGGTCAAGGCCCTGGTCGCGCAGTCGCAGAAGCGCTCCGCCGTATACGACATCCTCACCAACCCCACCCACGTCACCGTCGACGTGTCCTGACACGCGACGGGTAGGGGAGACCCATCATGCTGAAGTCAACCACCATCGTGGTGGGTGCCGGACACTGCGGACTGGCCATGAGTCGCTGTCTCGCCGACCGTTCGATCGACCACGTCGTTCTGGAACGCGGCGAGGTAGCGCACTCGTGGCGCACGCAGCGGTGGGACTCGCTGCGATTGCTTACCCCCAACTGGATGACCCGGCTACCGGGCTACGCCTACCAGGGCGACGATCCCGACGGCTACCTCGCCGCATCCGACGTCGTGGAGTTCATCGAGAACTACGCGAAGGAGTCGGCGGCGCCCGTGCGCGCCAACACCACCGTGACATCGGTGCGGCAGCACGATGGGGAATACCTGGTGCAGACCGACCAGGACGTGTGGCACGCAAGGTCGGTCGTGCTCGCCCCAGGCGCCAGCACCGTACCCAATGTGCCTGCGCTGCAGGGCAGTCTGCCCCGCGGTATCACCGCGCTCACCCCGGCGGATTACCGGAACCCGAGCCAGCTCCCCGACGGCGGAGTACTCGTCGTCGGCGCGTCGGCAAGCGGCATCCAGATTGCCTCGGAGTTGCACCGCTCGGGCCGGCCCGTCACGCTCGCCGTCGGGGAGCACGTCCGAATGCCGCGCACCTATCGAGGCAAGGACATCCTGTGGTGGATGGACGCCGCCGGACTGCTGGACGAGCGCTACGACCAGATCCCCGACCTGATCCGGGCCCGCAACCTGCCGTCGATGCAGCTGGTCGGTTCACCCGATCGGGCCAGCATCGACCTCAACTCGCTGAGTCAACTCGGGGTGCAGCTGGTCGGGCGGTTGGCCGGCATTCAGGGCGGGATCGCGCAGTTCTCCGGCTCGCTGCCGAACGTCGCCGCGCTGGCCGACCTCAAGCTCGAACGGCTGCTCGACGGCATCGATGCGTGGGCGACCGGCGCGGGTCTCGACGGTGGCGATCCGTCGCAACGGTTCGCGGCGACGTTCGTTCCCGCCCGCGCGCCACTGACTCTCGACCTGCGTTCCGGAGCCATCCGAACGGTCCTCTGGGCGACCGGTTTTCGCCCGGATCTGTCCTGGCTCGACGTCCCGGTGTTCGACCGAAAGGGCCGTGTCCGCCACGACGGCGGCGTTACCGCCAGCCCTGGCCTGTACCTGACGGGAATGCCATTTCTGCGCCGCCGCAAATCGACCTTGATCGACGGCGCAGCCGCTGATGCGGCAGACCTGAGCGCACACCTTGCCCACTATCTCGACTCGAACTGAGGAGCATTCGATGGACCACCGCTACGACGCGATCATCGTCGGCGGCCGGTGTGCCGGTGCGGCCACCGCGATGCTGCTGTGCCGCGGCGGCATGCGCGTACTCGTCGTCGAGGCGTCCCAGTCAGGCACCGACACACTGTCAACACATGCGCTTATGCGCGGCGGTGTGCTGCAGCTGCATCGCTGGGGTCTGCTCGACACGGTCGTCGACGCGGGCACCCCGGCCATCGTTTCGACCGAGTTCGCCTACGGCGACGACATCGAGACCGTCGACATCCGCCCGAGCGGCGGCATTTCTGCGCTGCGCGCCCCACGCAGAACCTTACTCGATGCGCTCCTGTTGGAGGCCGCCCGAGCGGCAGGCGCCGAGGTTCGAATCCCGGCGCGTGTGACGCGGCTACTCACCGACGGCGCCACGGTGCGCGGCATCGAGGGGATCGACCGCGGGACAGGTACTCGCTTCCGCGCCACCGCGCCGCTGACCATCGGCGCCGACGGGCGGAACTCGACGATCGCGCAGGCTGTCGAAGCCCCTTACCGCCGACGCGGCACGGCCTCGAGCGCGGTCGTCTACGGCTACTTCCCCGGCCTACCACGCGATCGGTACCACTGGGCGTACGGACCGGGTGTCGCCGCAGGCGTCGTACCGACAGGCGACGGGCTGGCCTGCGTTTGGGCGGGGACTGCGAGCGCCAGATTCGCCCAACGGCGGTCCACGAGCCTGAACGCCACCTATCGCTCGCTGCTTGCCGAGGCGGCCCCTGAGCTGGCCCGATCAATCGCCGCGGCACCACCCGTCGGCAGGCTGCGCGGCTTCCCCGGCCAACCCGGGTGGATCCGCGCTTCGGCTGGCCCAGGATGGGCGTTGGTCGGCGATGCCGGCTATTTCAAGGATCCGATCACCGCGCACGGCATCACTGACGCCTTGCGCGACGCCGAACTGCTCGCCCGCGCGGTCCTCGCCGCGCCCCCCCGTGGCCGAGCACAGCTCAACGCTCTTCACGACTACGAGCGCACCCGCGACCAACTCTCTGAACCGCTGTTCGACATCACCGAGCGCATCGCGAGCTACAGCTGGGATCTGGCAGAGCTGCGCGGGCTCCTTTGCGAGCTGAGCAACGCAATGCGGCCAGAAGTCGACGCGCTGCTCGCCCTTATCCAAATACCCGCCGCCTAAATGACATTGGACAACCATGCTTACGCGGATCAATCGGCAACGAACGCTCATCGCGCTTGTCCAGGTGTTGGGACTGAGCGCCTGGTTCTCGGCCACCGCGGTAGTGCCCAGTCTGCGTTCGGAGTGGGGTATCGGAGCGACGGGGGCGGTCTGGCTGACCGCCTCAGTGCAAATCGGATTCGTCGTCGGGGCCCTCATCTCGACGGTTTTCAATCTCGCCGACCGCACCACGCCGCAGAACCTGCTCGCCGCAAGCGCTTTGGGCGCCGCAGCGTGCACGGCGGCACTGGCCTTCTTCGTCGCCGGTCCCGGTGCGGCGGTTCCGCTGAGATTCCTCACCGGGATGCTCCTCGCCGGCGTGTATCCGGTGGGGATGAAGCTGATGGCTTCATGGTCCGTATCCGCAGATCGAGGGCGCTCGTTCGGGGTGCTACTCGCAGCACTCACCCTTGGCTCCGCCCTACCGCATCTCATCAGTGGCGTCGGACAACTGCCCTGGAGAACAGTGATGATGGCCGCGGCGGCATTGACTGTGGCTGGGGCCGTCGTCGCCCTCGCTCTGCTTCGGCCGGGCCCACATCTGGCTGTCCGCGCGACCACGCCGAATCCGCGTTACCTGCTCGTACTACTCGCCCAGCGCGGACCGCGGCTGGCCAGTCTCGGCTACTTCGGGCACATGTGGGAGCTCTACGCCCTCTGGACCTGGCTGTCGATGTTCGTCATTGCCGGCAGGCAAGAACGTGGCGATGCGGCCGCGGCGTCCACCGGATTAATCGCATTCGCGGCCATCGGAGTCGCCGGGGCTGCCGGATGCCTTCTGGGCGGGTGGGCATCGGACCGTTTCGGTCGCCCTCCTGCGGCGGTGGCGGCGTTGGTGATCAGCGGAACCTGCTGCTTGTTATCGCCCGTATTCTTCGCCGCCCCGACAATCGCTCTCGTCATCTTCCTCTTGGTGTGGGGTGCCGCCGTCATCGCCGACTCGGGCGTGTTCTCCACCGCGCTGAGCGAGACGACGGACAGGCGTTTCGTCGGCACCGCGCTGACCGCGCAGACCGCCATTGGTTTCCTGTTGACCGTTGTCACCATCCAACTGGTCCCCACCGTCGCCGACCTGATCGGTTGGCAATACGCGTTCCTGCTTCTTGCACCCGGCCCCCTGATCGGTGCCGTCGCGATGTCGGCGCTACCTGCTCGTCAACACAACCAACTCAAGGAGGAAAGCCATGATTACCAGCTCGAAGCGCGCGACGCCGTACGTCGGTCAGACAGCGCAACTCTCACGCACAGTGGGTGACAACGACATCGCCCTCTTCACGGAGATCAGCGGTGATCGCAACCCTCTGCACTACGACGAAGCCGCGGCCAAGGCGTCCCGGTTCGGGGAAATCGTCGTACAGGGTGGAGTCACCAGCGCCATCCTCAACGCCGTTGTGGCCGAAGAGCTGCCGGGCCCGGGTACGGTATTCCTGAACGTCAACTGGGCGTTCAAGGCACCGGTGCGCTGCGGTGACACAATCACGGGTCACGTCGAAGTCATCTCGGCCCGCACCGACAAGCCGATCACTGAACTGCGAACGACCGTCACCCGCGACGACGGAACCGTCGTCCTGGATGGGACAGCGGTGTGCTACACGATGGATATCGGCACGGGCTACGAGCGGTGACATCCGACCGCGGGACCGCCGCGCAGCTGAATGATCGACGATCTACCTGCTCGTTAGCGCGGACATCGTCTAGTTCAGGTGCAGAATGGGGGCGTGCAACCCCATCGGCCGCTGCACGGCTCGAACAAAGGCCTGCGCAGAGCCGAGCTGCTGGCGGCGATATCGCTGGCGATCGACCTCGGTCTGGGGCAGCCGATGGAACACATGCTTCGGTCGTCCCTGATTGCGACGCGCATCGCCGAGCGGATGGGCCTCGACGCCCAACAGCGGGCGACCGTGTACTACGCCAATCTGGTCGGCTGGATCGGCTGTCACGCCGATTCCCACGAGCTTTCGGAGCTCTTCGGCGACGACATCGCCTTCCGGGCCGACACCTACGGGGTGGACATGACCGGGCTGCCGTTTCTGCGTCTGATGATCAGTCACGTGGGGCGCGGCTTGCCGGGCTGGGAGCGCGGCGTCCGCTCGGCTGCCTTTCTGCTCACCGCACGCAACCAGGTTGCCCAGCTGATCAATTCGCACTGCACTTCTGCCGGGGTTCTCTCGGATCGGATGGGTCTGGACCGGCAGGTTGGCGAGGCGCTGGCCTGCATCTTCGAGCGCTGGGATGGCCGCGGGATGCCGAACGGCGCTCGCGGAGAGGCTATTCCGCTCGAAATCCACATCGTTCATCTGGCCGATGTCGTCGAAGTGCATTTGCGGACGCGTGGTTTGGAACAGGCGGTCGAGGTGGTCCGTTCCAGGAATGGCACTCAGTTCAGCCCGGTGGTGGCCGAGGTGTTCCAGCGTGACGCCGACGCGATCGTCGACGGGCTGCTCGAAATGGATGTCTGGACCGCGGCTTTGGCGCAGGCGCCGGATCGCGACCGTACTCTCGACGGCGACGAGGTCGACGAGTTATTAAGGGCCATAGCCGATTTCGTTGACCTCAAATGCCCAAGTTCTCCGGGCTACTCGCGTGGTGTTGCGGATCTGGTGGCCGCTGCGGCTCGGCATCTGCGAATGCCGTCGGCGGACATCACCTATCTCTACCGTGCAGGCCTCGTGCACGGCCTCGGCAGATTAGGGGTATCCAACCAGATCTGGGAAAAGAAGGGGCCGCTCAGTACGGCCGAATGGGAGCGGCTACGCATGTACCCGTATCTGACCGGACGGATACTGAGCCGGGTGGGCGGCCTGGAGTCGGTGGTGTCCGTCGCTACCAGGCACGAGGAACGGATCGACGGGTCTGGCTTTCCCCGAGGGCTCGCCGGCGCGGAATTGTCTGCGCAGGACCGCCTGCTCGCCGCGGCGGTGGCTTATTGCCAACTGCTCGAGCCGCGTCCACATCGGCCCGCGCTCGATCCTCGCGACGTCGCCAGTCAGCTGCGACAAGAGGTGCGCGCCGGAGGCTTCGACGCAGAGGCGGTGGAGGCGGTCTTGGGAGCCGCCGGGCATCGGGTATCCCGGAAGGCGTCCTGGTCGTCGGGCCTTACTGCCCGGGAGGTCGAGGTCCTGCGACTTGTCGCGCAGGGCCGGTCAAACCGTGACATCGCCGCCGCACTGTTCATCGCCGAGAAGACAGCGCGCAACCACGTCGAGCGTGTTTATGCCAAGTTGGGCGTCAACAACCGCACGCAGGCGAGTCTGGCGGCAATCGATCGGGGCCTTCTGGGCTTCCCGGTCGACGTGACCACGGGACCATGAACAGCCAATGGTCTAGCGATCCCGGCCGGGTCTAAATAGCGCGAGCAGAGTGGTGCAGCGCCGTGCGCTGCGGATAGCGTTGAGGCCCAGCCGTTTTGCTCGCGGCGAGCTTCACAGTGTCGGAGACGTTCGCGTCGATCGCCATCCATACAGCTCGTGCAGAACTCCGTCGCGAGATTCCACAAATCTCTGTCGCGCTTTGCTTTTGAGGCAAACGCCTCATGCGCCCACGGCGGCCCCGGACCGATGATCAGGGCGTTACAACGCGAGTTCCGCAATCACGGAGGGAATCGGTCATGACCGAATTGACATTCGAACCAACGACAATCGAGCGGGTCCGTCCGCCCCTGTCTGATCATGCACCTGCTGCACCTGCTGCACCTGGCGGCAGCCGGGTCGATGCAGTCAACGTCAGCCGGCATGTTGGCGCGCGGCAGATCCTCCAGGAGCTGTCGCTGTCGGTCGAACCAGGCGAGTTGGTCGCCATTGCCGGCGGCAGCGGAGCGGGAAAGACCACATTGCTGGAGATCCTCGCGGGACTGCAACCACCGTCTGCCGGTGAGGTTCGGCACGACGGCGTCGTTCGTGGGGCCCGACTCGGCGCCCACTCCCGTATCGGCTACGTGCCTCAGGACGACATCATCCACGTTGAGATGCCGCTGCGCCGCACGCTGCGTTACGCGGCGCGGCTACGGATGCCCGCGGGTACGTCAGCGGCCGAGGCGGACCGGGCGGTCGAGGAGACCATGCAGGATCTCGACCTGGCCGGTCGGGCCGAAGTGCCGGTCCGTGCACTGTCCGGCGGCCAGCGCAAGCGGGCCAGTATCGCCGTGGAGCTACTGACCCGGCCACGCCTTTTCTTCCTCGACGAACCCACCTCCGGCCTCGATCCGGCTACCGCAGCCGACGTGATGCGGCTGCTGCGCCGGCTCACCGAGCGCGGGGTCACAGTTGTCCTCACGACGCATGAGCCGGCCGGCATCGACGTGTGCGACCGGGTGGTATTCCTGGCTCGCGACGGCCACCTGGTTTTCACCGGCAGTCCGACTGAAGCGCGGCGCTACTTCGGCGTGAAGGACCTCGCCGAGGTGTACGGCCGGCTAGCGGGTGAGGACACCCCTGCGATCTGGGCGGAGCGATTCGCCGACGGCCGTGGGACGGCCGAACCCCGGCCTTGCCTGGCTCTACCGCCCATCCCGGCGACCCGTTCAGACGTCAAGCGCACGGGCATGGTCCGGCAATGGTGGCTACTCACGCGGCGCAACGTCGACGTTCTCGTTCGTAACCGGCTGACCATGGCGGTCCTGCTCGGTTCACCGGTGCTCGTCACGGTGATGATGGCGACGCTGTTCAAGCGCGGCGCGTTCGATCCGGGAAGCGCAGCCGACGTCGGCCCGGCCCAGATCGTGTTCTGGATCGCGTTCGACGGGTTCTTCTTCGGGCTCACGTACGGCCTGCTCCAGATCGTCGGGGAGATGGCCGTCTTTCGCCGGGAGCGCCTGGCCGGGCTCAGCGTCGCCGCCTACGTGGCATCCAAGATCACAGCGCTGCTTCCGGTGCTGGCTGCAGTGAGCGCGGTGCTCCTCGGAGTGTTGCGGGTGCTCGGTCGGCTCCCCGCCGCCGGATGGGACGTGTACGCGTTGCTGTTCGTGACGATCGTGGTCGAGGCGACCTCGGCGCTGGCCCTCGGCCTGCTTGCCTCGGCCGCGGTTTCCAACGCTGCTCAGGCCGCCCTCGCCCTGCCGATGCTCTGCTTCCCTCAGGTTCTGTTCGGTGGCGCCATCGTCCCTGTTGACAAGATGGCAATCGCGGGACGCTTGATGAGCTTCGGCCTGTCCAACCGTCACGCATTCGAAGCATTGGGTCGCAACCTGGATCTCGACCGGTACACCGCCACGCTGCCCGCCATGTCCGCCTACCGCGACACCTTCCACGGAGGCACGAGCGCGAGTCTCATCGCGCTCGCCTCGTTTGCCCTTGCCCTCACGCTGGCCACGGTGTGGGTACTGGATCGGCGGTCCCGGCCCGGCGCATCCCGGCGATGACGACCCCGCACTGTCGGACCCGCGAGACGTCTGAACAGTCTCGCGGGCCCGGTCGTGCGGCACAACCGACGTTTCCGTTCTTCAGCACGCACCGGCCGAGGCATACGGCGGAGTTCCTGGCGATCGGTCTGGTCCGCCGGCACGCTACCCTTGACGCGAATATCCGGTACCGGCGTTCCCAGGAAGGATCCCATCGATGACGGTTGCCGAGCAGTCGGCCGAGGGCACGACCCAGAAAGCCGTGCACACCCGCGCGCTCATCATCGGGACCGGCTTCTCGGGACTCGGAATGGCCATCGCGTTGCAGAAGCAGGGTGTGGACTTCGTGATCCTGGAGAAGGCCGACGACGTCGGCGGCACTTGGCGGGACAACACCTATCCCGGCGCGGCCTGCGACGTGCCATCGCATCTGTATTCGTTCTCCTTCGCGCCGAAACCCGATTGGCCGCATGTCTTCTCGTACCAGCCGGACATTCTCACGTATCTCAAGGGCGTCACCGACAAGTACGGGTTGAAGCGCTCCATCCGCTTCGGCCAGCATGTCGACCGCGCGCACTGGGATGACTCCGAATACCGCTGGCATGTCTTCACCAAGAGCGGCGAGGAGTACGTCGCCCAGTTCGTCATCTCGGGTGCAGGGGCGCTGCACATTCCGTCCTTGCCGGACATCGCTGGACTCGGCGACTTCCACGGCCCGGTGTTTCACACCGCCCAGTGGGACCACACCGTCGACCTCACCGGTAAGCGCGTAGCGGTGATCGGAACCGGCGCCAGCGCGATTCAGGTGGTTCCCGAGCTGGTCAAGATCGCCGGTCAGGTGCAGCTCTATCAGCGCACTCCGGCGTGGATCAAGCCACGCATCAACTTTGCCTTTCCGGCGCCACTGAAGCGGGCATTCAGGTTCGTGCCGGGGCTTCGGGCCGCGTTGCGAGACCGCCACCTACTGGACTCTGGATGCCAGGGCACTCGCATTGGCCAAGCATCCGTGGATACTCAAGATCGTCCAGCAGACGTACATGGCGAATATGCGGCGCTATGTCTCCGACCCGAAGCTGAGGAAGAAGCTCACGCCGACCTACCGGGCGGGCTGCAAGCGAATCCTCATATCGGACAACTTCTATCAGGCCGTCGCCGACCCCAAGACCGAAGTGATCACCGACGGAATCGCGCGGGTGACGTCCGACAGCATCGTCACCGTCGACGGCACCGAACGCGAAGTCGACGCCATAGTCTGCGCGACTGGCTTCCACGTCACCGACTGGTACACCTACCTCGACATCAAGGGTGCCGGCGGCGAGGACATCGGCGATCGGTGGAATCGTGAAGGGTTGATGGCGCACCGCGGCATCACCGTCGCCGACGTCCCGAACCTGTTCCTTCTGCTCGGTCCCGAACACCGGCATTGGCCACAACTCGGCTGTGTTCATGATCGAGTCGCAGATTCGCTATGTCGCAGATGCGATCCGTATCGCCGACGAACTGGGGGCGCAGGCGCTGGCGCCCACCCGCGATGCGCAGGATCGGTTCAACGAGGCAGCTGCAGCGTGACCTGGCTACGACGGTCTGGAACACCGGCGGTTGCCATAGCTGGTACATGGATGAGCACGGCGTGAACCGGGCGCTGTGGTCCGGTTTCACCTGGGAGTACTGGCTGGCCACCCGCAAATTCAACATGTCGGAGTACAAGTTTCTCGGGGTCGGTCAGACGCGTTGCTGCCTAGCGCCGCACGATTTGAGCGACACGCCAGACACATCATGTTGTGTTGCGGTCGGATTGCGGACCCCAGGGGTAGTGTCGGTGGCGGGCTATAGAACAGCTATAGACCGTCCAAACTGCAGGTGAAATGGGGTTCGGTGTGAGTGATGGCATGAAGCTGATCGACCGCGTTTCCGCCATTAACTGGAACCGGCTGCAGGACGAGAAGGACGCCGAGGTCTGGGACCGGCTGACCGGCAATTTCTGGTTGCCGGAGAAGGTGCCGGTGTCCAACGACATCCCGTCGTGGGGGACGCTGACCGCCCACGAAAAGCAAATGACGATGCGGGTGTTCACCGGCCTGACGCTGCTGGACACCATCCAGGGCACGGTCGGCGCGGTGAGCCTGATCCCCGACGCGCTGACCCCGCACGAGGAAGCCGTCTACACCAACATCGCCTTCATGGAGTCGGTGCACGCCCGCAGCTACAGCAACATCTTCTCCACGCTGTGCTCGACGGCCGAGATCGACGACGCGTTCCGCTGGTCGGAGGAGAACCCGAACCTGCAGCGCAAGGCCGAGATCGTCATGCAGTACTACAAGGGCGACGAGCCGCTTAAGCGCAAGGTGGCCTCGACGCTGCTGGAGAGCTTCCTGTTCTACTCCGGGTTCTACCTGCCGATGTACTGGTCCAGTCGGGCCAAGCTCACCAACACCGCCGACATGATCCGGCTGATCATCCGCGACGAGGCCGTGCACGGCTACTACATCGGCTACAAGTACCAGAAGGGTCTGGCGCTGGAGGACGAGGCGCGCAAGGCCGAACTCAAGGACTACACCTACGAGCTGCTGTTCGAGCTCTATGACAACGAGGTGGAGTACACCCAGGACCTCTACGACGAGGTCGGGCTCACCGAGGACGTCAAGAAGTTCCTGCGCTACAACGCGAACAAGGCGCTGATGAACCTCGGCTACGAGGCGTTGTTCCCGCGCGACGAGACCGACGTCAACCCGGCGATCCTGTCGGCATTGAGCCCCAACGCCGACGAGAACCACGACTTCTTCTCGGGGTCGGGTTCGTCCTACGTCATCGGCAAGGCCGTCAACACCGAAGACGAGGACTGGGACTTCTAAATTCGCAGGTTAGCGGCATAATCGCCTGCCATGCCCACTGGTGTCAGCTACCGATCGGTTGATCGGCTGGATGGTCCGTGGCCGCCGGACTCGAACCCAGACTGCCGGGCTGGGCGACGTCAGCCTTCGGTGGCGTTTCGACCGTCGTCCAGTCCTAGCCGCTGGCGCACGACCTGGCGTGCCAAGTCCAGGATTGCTGAGTCGTCGTGCAGGACGAATTTGGTGTCGGCGGCCAGCAGCACCGCATGCAGCTCGAAGGCGAGCCGGTCGGGGTCCTCGCGGGCGGGGAGTTCGTGCTGCGCTATCGCGGTCTCCACGAAGGCCCGGAGCAAAGCCACGAAACCGGACTGGATGGCGGCGACCCGGTCCTTGACCGGCCCAGAGTGGGTGCCCATCTCCAGCGCCGTGGCAGCGAAGAAGCAGCCGCCGGGGAAGACGCGGCGCTGCACGTAGCTGAAGAACGCCTCGCACACCGCTGCCAACTGGGCCAGCCCGGGGCGGACCGCGAGCGCAGGCTGTACGACTTCTGCGTCGAGGATCCGCTCCGCCTCGTCCACGGTCGCCAGCTGGAGTTCCTGCTTGGAGCCGAAGTGCGCGTACAGACCGCTCTTGCTGATACCGGTGGCGGCGGCCAGGTTTCCGATCGACAGGCCCTCCAGCCCGTCCACGGTGGCCAGCGACGCCGCAGTGCGCAGGATCGCGGCGCGGGTTCGCTCACCGTCGGCGCGCGGACGTCGTTGCGCGCGATTGCGCTGGTTCCCCGTGCTCGGTCATCACGTTGACAAGATAGCACGATCGGTCGTACTTTCTGTATTAGCACGACCGATCGTGCTAATACAGGTCCAAGCTTAGGCCACAGCCCTGTAACCTCTTCAACCGCAAGGAGCTTTACCAATGCACACAACCAACATCGTCAATGGTGTCGACGTCGACCGCCTCTCCGGAACCATCGACGCCGTCACCGCCACCCCCGCGCTGGCGCGGTTTCAGTTCCGTGCCCGCAACCACTGGATCGAGGGCGGCTACAGCCGCACGACGATCAAGGACTTCTACGGCGCTGGCCAAGAAGACGCCACCCGCACCGAGCCGTTTACCGTGGAAACCGACGAGCCGCCGGTCCTGCTCGGCGAAAACCGGGCACCCACCACCGTGGAATACGTCCTGCACGCCCTCGCGGCTTGCGTGACCGGCACGATCGCTTACCACGCCGCCGCCCGGGGCATCGCAGTCGACGCCCTGGAGACCACGATCCAGGGCGACCTGGACCTGCACGGCTTCCTTGGCCTCGACAGCAATGTCCGCCCTGGCTACGAGCAGGTCCGGGTCATGATCAAGGCCACCGGCGACTTCGATGACAATCAGCTCGCCGAGCTCGCCAGCCTCACCCGCTACTCGCCCGTCCGCGACATCGTCAGCAACCCCGTCCCCGTCGCCATCGACCTAGCCCGGGCCTGAGCGATCCGCACGATGTCCGCGCCAGCAGTCCCGCCTGGCGCGGACATCATGCACTGGCGCGCCCGGCCGCCTCGACCTCACGCTGACGGCGCAGCTCACTCAGGTGGCGATGAGGGCTAGGAGGTAGGCGCGGTTGACCGGGCTAGGCCGGGGGACCGGGTGCCTCCTCGGCCCTCTCGTGTGCGTCTTCCATGACGGTGCGCCCGACCTCGGCGTAGATCTGAGGCTTGGCCGATCTCAGCCACAGCGCATACGCCAACCCGACGACGAACACCGCCAGGATGAGGTAGGGACCTGCCTTGAACACCAGTGAGTTCGCCGCATAGCCGGCGGCGAAGGCCCGGTTGTCCCACAGCAGCCACACCACGTAGAGCATCGCGATGCCGCCGATCAGCGGGCAGATCAGTGTGGTGATCACATTGCCGCGGTGCGTCTTTCGCACCCAGAAGTACCAGATGACCGCGGCCGAGCAAATCGCCTGCACCAGAAGAATCGCCGCCGTGCCGATCAAAGCGAGCAGTCCGTAGATGTTGACGTAGGGCACTAGTGCCGGGGTATCCACAGGGCTGCCGTTCGCGTCGGGCACCTGGACGGCGGTGAAGAAGGCGAATAGCAGCACCAGCACCAGCGTGATGCCGCTCTGCAACGCCGAAGCGATGTAGGGCGAGCCGTGCGTCGGATGGGCGGCGCCGACGGTGCGGCGCACCCCGTCCGACGGGATCTCCCGGCCGAGTGCGAACAGGTAGCGCGACGCGGCGTTGTGGAACGCCATTGCGCACGCGAAGGATCCGATGACGAGCAGGATCTTGTAGACGTCGAGCAGGACCCCGCCGAGCTTCGCGTCGACTAGGTGGAAGAACAGGTCGAGCGGCGATGCGCTGATCGATGCCTCAACGCTCGTCTTCGCACCATTTCCGGCCAACACCATCGCCGAGACGAAGGTGTAGAACAGGCCGAGGCCGATCACGGCGATCAGGGTCGCCCTGGGAATGATCTTCTTCGGGTTGCGGGACTCCTCGCCGTAGACAGCGGTGGTCTCGAAGCCAACCCACGACCAGAATGCGAAGAACAAGCCGATCGCCATGGAACCGGCGGCTGCGGCGGTACCGAACGCGCCGGCCGGCAGGCCCTCGAATGCGTTGTTCAGCAGCACCGTCTGATTGAGCATGAAACCGTCGGGCCCGCCGCCCGAGAAGATCACCGAGAACGACAACGCGCTCAAGATGAGCACCTCACACGTCAGCGTGACACCGAGGATGGCTGCGGTCAGACTGATGTGGAAGTGGCACAACACCGCGATGAGCAGGGTGGCGCCAATCGCGAACCATAGCCACGGAATGCTAACGCCGACAATCGTATTCACGGCATCGTTGGCGAAGTAGGCGCAGCCTCCGATGAGCGAGCCCTCGAAGACCACATAGGCGAATGTGGCAAGCGCCCCGCTGGCCATGCCCCAAACCTGCCCGAGGCCGTGGCTGATGAACCCGTAGAAGGCGCCGGCTGTCGTGATGTGCCTTGCCATCGCCACGTATCCCAGTGCGAACAGCGTGAGGATGATGGTGGCGAACAGGAACCCGGCAGGAGCGCCGAGACCGTTGCCGAAGCCGACCGCGATTGGCACATTGCCCGTCATCGCCGTGATGGGGGCGGCGTTGGCGACCGCCATGAAGAGGACGGCGACAATGCCGATCGCGCCTTTCTTCAGGCCGGCCGGCGTCGGTGCAATATCGTCCGTGTTCTGCGTCGCTGCGGATTCGGCTGTCATCTCGACTCTCCCGTTCGGATCGAGTGCATGGGAGCCCGCAACGTTGCAGTTCCCGTTGTGAGCGTGGCACTGCGGGCACCATTCGACAACTCGAGCGGTGACAAAGCCGGCCCCCGTCGGCCCGTTCACCGGAAACTGACAATTCGCGTACCCGGTCGTGAGAACATCCCCGCTATGGTTCGGCACGTAATCGCGGCTTCGGGTGCGCTGATGGTCCTGGTCGCGCTACCACTGGCTCCACCAGCGGCGGCCGACGATGGCCAAATGATCGTGACTCCAGTGGCCAAGTCACGTTGTTTGGTCAGCGCGGACAATTTCGCCCGCGGGGGCGGCCCCATGGTGGTGTGCGAACACCTGGACGGATCGCCATGGGGAACGGCACAGTATGCGCTGGAGAAGAACAGTTCGCGGCTGACCCTCGCGATCGAGCGTGGTACTGGCGAGTTTCGGTGGGATAAGGGCCCTCTTTCGGACGGTGGGGACACCGGCCAACCCGTCGTTGTGGACGCCGGCCAGACCTACCGCGTCAACGGCTGGACGATCCAGGGCGAAGAGCTACGGACGCGCTTCACGTATGACGCCACTGGTCACGGCATGCTCCTCAGCGCGGCCGACGAGCGCGGATTCTGACCAACCTGACTCAGACCGGCCAGTCTTCCCGCCGATACGCGGCATCGAAGAACATCCATTCGTAACGTGCGGTCGTCGCGAAATGTGTTCTCGCGGCGGACTCCTCGGCCGCGTTGAGAGTGGGTCCCGTCCGATCGGTCAGCTCGAGAACCTCTGCGACCGTCTTGGCGAATTCATCGCCGCCGTAACTGTCGATCCATCGCTGGTAGCGGCGGTCCGTGGACCCTCGTTGCACCAGGTTGGCGCCGACCTCTGCATAGATCCAGTAGCACGGGAGGACCGCCGCCAGCCCGTCGGCGAAGCTGCCGCCGTAGGCCGTGGCGAGGAGGTAGCTGGTGTATGCGCGCGTGGTGGGCGTTGCCGGCGTCTGGTCGATGGCTGCTGCATCAAGGCCCAGTTCGGGGAGCAGTGCGCTGTGCAGCACGAGTTCGACGTCGAACACTTCGGCGGCGTGCCTGGCGAACATCGCCGTATCGGCCAACGTCGGGGCCTTGGCGGCGACGATCGCCAACACGCGAGCGTAGTCACGCAGGTAGTGCACGTCCTGGGCGACGTACTGCGCGAATACCTCTGAATCGAGAGTGCCGTCGGTCAGCCCAGTCAAGAACGGATGGGAAAGGATCGCCTCGAACGTGGGCGCGATTTCGGTCCACAGCTGGGCCGACCACGACTCATGCTCCATGAGTGGCATCCTCTCAGCGTCGCGTCGCCGGACCGTGACCGCAGTGAACGCGGGGTGAATGCCCGACCAACTGTGCAAACTCACCGTGGTGCGCACGCGTCGCAGGCAGGACACTTAGCGGCGTGACCACCACGTCGCTATTTCACTCGATCATCCAATGGCTACGCGCCGGATACCCCGAAGGCGTACCCGGCCCCGACCGGGTCCCGCTGCTGGCCCTGCTGCGCGCGACTCCGCTGACCGAAGACCAGATCAAGGAGGTCGTGCGTAATCTCACCGCCGAGGACGGCAGCGCGCTGACCGACGGTGAAATCACCCACGACGAGATCGCGGAGTTCATCAAGGACGTCACCCATCACGACGCCGGTCCGGAGAACGTCCAGCGGATCGCCGCGAAGCTGGCTGCCGCCGGCTGGCCGCTGGCCGGCCTCGGCGGTCCGGAGTCGTAGCGCGCCTTATCGCAGTGACGCGGTATCGATGACGAATCGGTACCTGACGTCACTGGAGATCGTCCGCTCGTAGGCCTCATTGATGTAATCCGGTGTGATGACCTCGATTTCGGGCTGCACGTCGTGCTCGGCGCAGAAGTCCAGCATCTCTTGCGTCTGCGCGATACCGCCGATCAATGAGCCCGCGATGCTGCGGCGCCCGAAGATCAGTGCTCCGGCCGGAACGGCCATCGGATTCTCGGGCATGCCGAGTTCGACAAGGGTGCCGTCGAGCTTCAGCAGACCGAGGTAGTCGGCCAGATTGAGGTTGGCCGAGACCGTGTTGAGGATCAGGTCGAACTTGCCCGCAAGTTCCGTGAACGTGTTGCTGTCGCTGGTCGCGTAGTACTCAGTGGCGCCGAGTCGCAGCCCATCCTCCATCTTCTTCAGCGTCTGGCTGAGGACGGTGACCTCGGCTCCCAGCGCGACCGCGAGCTTCACCGCCAGGTGCCCGAGCCCACCGAGGCCGACGACGGCGACCTTCTTCCCTGGGCCGGCGTTCCAGTGCCGAAGTGGTGAGTATGTGGTGATTCCCGCGCACAGCAGCGGTGCCGCCGCGTCCAGCGGGATCGCGTCAGGGATGCGCAGCACATAGTTCTCGTCGACGACGATCGCGCCGCTGTATCCGCCCTGAGTCGGCTGCCCGTCGCGACCGACACCGTTGTAGGTGCCGACCATCCCGGGGTTGTCGCAGTACTGTTCCTCGCCGGCCTTGCAATGCGCGCACTCTCGGCATGAATCGACGAAACAACCGACGCCGACGCGGTCTCCCACCTTGTACTTGGTGACCTCCTGGCCGACCTCGGTGACGATGCCCGCGATCTCGTGACCGGGGACCATGGGATAGTCCACCTCACCCCACTCGCCGCGCACGGTGTGGATGTCGGAGTGGCAGATACCCGCGAAATGGATGTCGAAGGCGACATCGTGGGGCCCGACGTCGCGGCGCGTGATCGTTGTCTTGGCGAGCGGTTCGGTCGCAGAAGTTGCGGCGTACGCGGTTACGGTGGTCATCGTCTAAACCTCTTCACTGCATGCGGAAACGAGCTCAAAGAGTTCGCTGGATCTGCCGCAACGTTGCGGCTCATCGGTTGGAATAACCGTTTGATCGGGGGTACTAATCCCGTCGCAGCTGTGAATTGGGTCCTAGAGACCTGGAGCGCGGTAGGCGCCGTTGAACGAGGTCCGCTCGTAGCGCCCCACCCCGGCCCGCGTGTACGGGTCGCGGTCGACGATGTCCTGCGCCTCGTCGGCGCTCATGTCGCTGGTGATGAGCACCCCGCCCGAGCTGTCTTCCTGACGGCCTGCCAGCAGCAGCCGGCCCGCCGCGATCTCCTCCTGCAAGAACGCGAGGTGGGCGGGGCGGGTCTGTTCGATGACGGCGGGCGGCTGCAGGTACGTCGACTTGAGCACGTGGATCACCTGTTAAGCGTATCGGCCGTAACGTTCGATCTCCCGCCTGCTGCGGGCGCGTAGAGCGGGGGCCGTGGTGTCGGTGAAGCCGAGGACCCGCACGCAGGCGTCGGCGACATGTACCGGCAGTTCGGACCGTTCGAGACCGGCGGGCGCCGACCACATGTTGACCAGCGACTCGACCAGGTGAAAGGGCAAGCCGGCGGCGGCCTCGTGGACAGCGGTCTCTTCGACGATGGCGCGGCTACACGCCAGGTAGTGCAGTCGCAATCGTTCGCGCTCGGACCAGAACGGCTCGATGCGAGCGCCGCGCAACTCGGGAAGCAGGTACAGCGCGCCGAGGTTCCATCGGCCGCTGAGCAACTGTTCGCCGTCGAACGTGGCGAGAGCGTGAAGGTGTTCGGCTCTCGTCAGCGCAGGCTCGACGTCCTGCAGGCTCTCAACGAAACACAAGGTAGGGGAGACGGTCTGGCTGAGCAGAGCGCACAGGATGTCGTCTTTTGTCTTGAAGTAGTGATACAGCGAGGCCTGACGGATTCCCACCGACTCGGCAATTGATCTGGTTGAGGTCCCGATGTAGCCCATTGTGGTGAACAATTCGGCTGCGGCGTCAAGGATTTCGTCACGCGCCGTCGTTCCTGGACGCCGCTGCGTGTGCAGGCGTGGACGTCCAGCCTTGGCAAGCGGCATGTCCCCATCGTGACCACCGACGTCGCGAATCGACAGGTCGCGGGCGTTTCTGTCACATGATAGAAACGCGCGATACCCATCGGTTACCTACGCCGTCAATTGGTTACTCAGGCGACACCAATCGAGGCGATACCGCCGGAAAACTGTCAAGTGACAGACAAGCCCGCAGTTGTGCTGCTGCGCCCAAGCCCGACTCGACCCGGGGAGTTTCCGATGGGCATCGCGTTATCCGAAGTCGACGGACGCCAAGAGCTCGCCGGCGTGCCGTCGATGCCCGATGTCGTCGCGACCGTTGGTGACCTGCATGTGACGTTCCGCCGCAACGGCCGTGACGTGCATGCGCTGCGCGGTGTGTCATTGGCGATCGTGCCCGGGGAGATCCTAGGCCTCGTCGGCGAATCTGGTTCCGGTAAAAGTGTTTTGGGTTTCACCATGTTGGGTCTCCTCCCTGCGGGGGCCAACGTCGACGGCACCGTCCGCGTCACGGGTTCGGACATGGTCAAGGGTGATGCCAAGGCGCTGCGCAAGGTGCGACGGCTGGATCTCGGTGCGGTCTTCCAGGATCCGATGACGTCACTGAACCCCACGATGCGGATCGGCAAGCAGGTCGCCGAAGCGGCGGGCAGCGACGAGGAGGCGCTTCGGCTGTTGACCGCCGTCGGCATCCCGGAGCCCAAGCGCAGGATGCGAGCCTATCCGCACGAACTCTCCGGCGGCCTGCGGCAGCGCGTGATGATCGCCATCGCGATCGCGGGGGACCCAGAACTCATCATCGCCGACGAGCCGACCACCGCGCTCGATGTCACGGTGCAGGCCCAAGTGCTTCGGCTGCTGCAACGGCTGCGGGACGAAATCGGTTGCAGCATCGTGCTGATCACGCACGACCTCGGGGTGGCGGCGCAGATCTCTGACCGCATCGCAGTGCTGTACGCCGGGCGGATTGCCGAAATCGGCCCCACCGACGCAGTGCTGGCGAACCCCGCTCATCCGTACACACATGGACTGCTGCGTTCGCGGCTCACGCTCGAGACGTCGCGCGACCGCAGATTGGCAGCGCTTGGCGGATCGGTACCCAGCGCGGTCTCACCGCTGCCGGGCTGCGCGTTCGTGCCACGGTGCGCGCTCGCCACCGACGAGTGCGCGAAGACACCACCGGACCCGATCGCCGTCGCTGCGGACAGGGTGAGTGCATGCATTCTGCCGCTCGACGAGGTCGCAACACGGTTGGGCACCAAGTCGACGAACACCAGCGAGCCGTTCGATGAACGGGACTCCGACCGTGGCGAGCAGCCGCCGTCGGTGGTGCTGGGAGACGTCACGAAGACCTTCTCGGTGGCTGGGGGCCGGCTGAGCCGCTCGACCGAGAAACACGGCAAACTTCAAGCACTGCGCGGAGTTTCGCTGCGCGTCGGACACGGAGAATCGGTCGCGCTTGTCGGCGAGAGCGGGTCGGGCAAGTCAACGCTGCTGCGGGTGATCGCGGGTCTGGAGAAGCCCACATCGGGGTCGGTTCAGCTCGGGGGTGGGCAGCGGCCGCAGATGGTCTTTCAGGACGCAGGCGCGTCGCTGACGCCGTGGCTGTCGGTCGGCGAGTTGATCTCTGAGCGGCTTCGCCCAAGCAAGATGTCGCGAGCGGGCCGGCGCGACGCGGTCGCCGAGGTGCTGGAGCGGGTCGGCCTGCCGCCGGATATCGCGAAGTCGCGGGCAGGCCAGCTGTCCGGCGGTCAGCGCCAGCGGGTGTCGTTGGCACGCGCGACCGTGGTCCCGCCGACGGTGCTGCTGTGTGACGAACCCACCAGCGCCCTCGACGTGTCGCTCGCCGCGTCGGTGCTCAACCTGATCGGCGATCTGAGGCGCAGCCTCGACATGTCGGTCGTCTTCGTCACCCACGACCTGTCGGTGGCGCGCGTGGTGGCCGACCGGATCGCCGTCATGTACCTCGGCCGCATCGTCGAGGTCGGTCTCGCCGAGCAGGTCATCGGCGACCCTACGCACCCCTATACGCAGGCGCTCGTCGACTCGATCCCCGACCTCGGCCGCGAATGCCGGGTGCTGCCAGGCGAACCCGCCAGTCCGCTGTCGCCGCCGGCCGGATGCGCCTTCCATCCGCGCTGCCCGGCCGCCGTCGACACCTGCGGCGATGGGCGACTCGACGTCCGCTTGGAGGGTGAGCCCGGCAAGCCTCACCAGGTGGCCTGTATCGAACGAAAGGCAGGCTGATGGCTGTCGCATTACCCGCGCCACCCTTGGTGGGCGGACGCGAACGACGCCTGCTGTCGCTGCCTGGGTTCGGGTCGGCGACGGCGAACTGGATCGGCTTCTCGCTCATCGTTGTTGTCACGGTGATCGCGGTCGCGGTGCCGCTGCTTGCGCCGTACGACCCGTTGCTGCCTGTCGGAATGCCGTTGCAGGCACCTGGCAAGAACGGCTTCCTGCTCGGCACTGACAGCGTCGGTCGCGACATCTTCTCCCGTGTGCTCTTCGGGGTGCGGTCCAGTTGGTTTGCCGCACTTGTGGTGGTGGCCGTCGGGCTGTTCATCGGCGGGCTGGTCGGCCTCATCGCGGGCACGGCGGGTGGGTGGCTGGACTCGCTGCTGATGCGAATCACGGACGCATTCCTGTCGCTGCCCGCGCCGGTGCTGGCGATCGCGGTGGTCGCTGCGCTCGGCCCCAGTTTTGTGCACACGCTCGTCGCCGTGTCGATCGTGTGGTGGCCGTTCTACGCTCGGCTGGTGCGGGGCGAGGTGGCACGGCTCGCCGCCCGCCCGCATGTCGAGGCGGCGAAACTCGCTGGGGTGAGCCACTTCCGGCTCGCAGGGCGTCACCTGCTGCCAGGAGCGGTGCCGAACGCGCTCGTCGCCGCGAGTCTCGACCTCGGCACGCTGATCCTCACGCTGGCCGCCTTGTCGTTCCTCGGTCTCGGGCAGTCCGCAGCCAGCGCCTGAGTTGGGTGCCGACTCGGCCCGCAATCTCAGTTTTTTCCTGCAGCAGTGGTGGGTTCCGGTGATGCCCGGTCTCGGTGTGCTGGTGCTCGCGCTGGTCGGCAACATCGCGGGCGACTGCCTGCGCAACCTGATGAAGACGAGCTAGGAGGCTGCGATGAAGCGCTTCGTGGCCACCCGACTGGCCGCCATGGTTGCGATCTTGATCGCCCTGACGGCCGCGATGTTTCTGCTGCAGCACATCTCTCCGCTGGATCCCGTCAAGGCTCAGTTGGGCGCTCAGGCGTCGGCTCAGGCGGTGGCGGCAAGACGCGAGGCGCTCGGGCTCAACCAACCGGTGTCGGTGCAGTTCTGGAACTACCTCACCGGTGCGGCCACCGGTGACCTCGGGACCTCTTACCGCACGCGCCACCCGGTCGCGTCCGACCTCGGCGACTTCTTCCCCGCCACACTGGAACTCGCGCTGTATGGAATTGTCATCGCCTTGCTACTCGCGGTCGTGCTGGCCTTCAGCACGACGCTGAATTGGCGGGGCGCGAATGTTTTGAGGGCGATTCTGTTCACCGGCGCGTCGGCGCCGATGTTCCTGCTGGGGATTCTGGGGTTGATCGTCTTCTACCAGAAGCTTGGCTGGGTGCCTGCCAACGGGCGAATCGGGATCGCCAACCCGCCAACAGGACCGACAGGCCTGCTCACCGTTGACGGGCTGCTGCATGGCCGGTTCGACGTCGTCGGCGACGCCCTGCACCACTTGATCCTGCCCGCTTTCGTGATCGCTCTCGGTCCGGCGGTCGCGATCGGAAGAGTGTTACGCAGCAGCCTGCTCGGTGACAAGGACAGTGACTACGCCCGCACTGCCCGCGCGAAGGGCCTTGCCGAGGGCCAGATCATCGCGCGACACGTGCTGCGCAACTCCGTGGGTGGTGCCTTGTCGATGACGGGTCTGCAAGTGGGCCTGATGTTCTCCGGAGTGCTCGTGGTCGAGCAGGTCTTCGGCTGGCCCGGCATCGGGCAGTACATCGCACAGAGCATCCCGGTTGCCGACTTCCCGGCGATCGCGGGCGTCACGCTGATGCTCGGCGCGCTCTACGTCTTCATCAACACGGCCGTCGACCTGCTGCAGGCGCTGGCCGATCCACGTATCGCAGCCACAGGAGGTTAGGTGCCGAAACAGCCACTTATCGTGGGCAATCCGGTTCTTGTCGTGGTCGACATTCAACAGGGTGGCGGCATGCCTGCTGCCGATGTCGGTATCGACCACATGCCGGGTCACGCCGAGCGGGTCCGCATCGCAGAGCGCCTGCTGGCCGCCGCGCGCGCAGCGCGGATACCCGTCGTGTTCTTCCAGGAGGTCCACCGGCCCAGCGGTGTCGACTTCGGCCGTGAACTCGACGGCGCCGAGGGCGTGCACTGCGTGGAAGGCCACCAGGGCACCGAGCTCGAGCCCACCCTGCGTCCCGAACCGGGCGAATTCCACATCGTGAAGCGCCGCTATTCCGGTTTCATCGGAACGGATTTCGAGATCGTGCTGAGCGGTCTGCAGGCAGAGACGCTGATCCTCATCGGCGGTCTGACCGACGTGTGCGTGCACTACACGTTCGCCGATGCACACCAGCGCGATTTCTACGTACGCGTGGTCACCGACTGCGTCGGCGGGTCGTCGCAGTACCGCCACGATGCCGCGCTCGACGCCATGGAGTACCTGCAGACCGGCGCGCTGCGCACCAGCGACGAGATTCTGTCCGCGTTCGCCGAGCTAAGTCCCGCACCCGTTCTCGAAGGAGCCGCACGATGATCAAACGACTGAAGACCCTGGCCGCCGTCGGCGCTGTCGCGGTTCTCGCGCTGAGCGGTTGCGGTGGCTCGAATTCCGGCGGCGGCAGTACGCCGAACGCCGCACCGACGGACAAGGTGCTGCACCTGTCGTTCCTTCAGGATCCCGGCCAGCCGCCGGATCCTGACATCTACTACGCCGGGCAGGGCCTTCTCCTGACCACGAACATCTACGAGGGCCTGCTGCAGTACAAGGCGGGCACCGAGAAGGCGGAGCTGGAGCCACTCCTGGCCACGGAGTGGAAGGCCTCCCCCGACAACAAGGTGTTCACCCTCAAGCTGCGCGAAGGCGTCAAGTTCCACGACGGCACGCCCTTTACCTCGGCCGCGGTCAAGGCGTCCTTCGACCGGCGGGTGGCCGTCAATCAGGGCCCGGCGTACATGGTCACCGACGTCGAATCGGTCACCACGCAGGGCGATTACGGCGTCACGATCACGCTCAAGGCGCCCAACTCGGCGTTCCTCGACTATTTGGCTTGCCCATACGGGCCGCGCATGATGAGCCCCGAGGGACTGAAGAAGAACGCCGGCACTGACAACGCGCAAAGTTATCTCACCAACCACGACCTTGGCACCGGCCCCTTCACGCTGACGGCGGCCGAGGTCGGCTCGAAGTACGAGCTGGCCGCGTTCCCCGAATACTGGGGTGCCAAGCCCTATTTCGAGAAGGTCGAGCTCCCGGTCATCACCGACGTCTCCGCACAGCAGCTGCAGTTCAACAACGGACAGCTCGCCGCGATCCTGCATGACCTCCCGTCCTCGGCGGTGCAGTCCTACCTCGACAACAAGTCGTTTGCGAACTACTCACTGCCGACGATGATGTCGAACTATGTGTACATCAACCCGCGCAAGGGGATGATGGCCGACGCCAAGAATCGCAACGCCGTGTTGCAGGCCGTCGACGTCGACGAGTTGGTCAAGCAGACCTACTTCGGTCGCGGCGAGGTGGCGGGCCAGATCTATCCGTCGAACATGATGGCGCCCGAGTTCGGGAAACAATCGGTGACGCATGACCCCTCGGTGTTGACTGGGCTGGCCGGGGGATTGCCTGCCGACCAGAAGTCCGTCACCATCGGCTACGACTCCAGCAACCCGGACAACCAGTTGATCAGCAACCTGATCCAGACTCAGCTGGCCGCGGCGGGCCTGACGGCCAAGGTGCAGGCCTATCCCACGTCGGAGATCTATGGGTGGGTCGGCAGCGATGGACAGTCCGCGCCGGAGATCATGGCATATCTCGGGTGGCCAGACGCACCGTCGCCGTACACCTGGGGCCACATCTCGTGGGATGCCGACGGTGGACTGAACTTCTTCGGGTGCTCGTCACCGCCGGTCACCGATGCGCTCGCACGCGGTCTGCCAGCCGGTTCGTCCGCCGACTTCTCGACGGCGGGTCTGGAGGCGGTCAAGACGGGTTGCTGGCTGAACATCGCCAACGTCAACGACTTCATGGTTGCCCAACCTTGGCTCAAGGGGGTCGAGCAGGCGCACGTCGTGACGAATCCGAACTCGCTGCGACTCGCGGCGCTGTCGGTGGGCTGATGGCGACGCTGGTCAGGAAGAGCGGGGTCCGCCGCATCATCCTGCTCACGTTGGGCTGGGAGGAGCTGCCGAAGTCGGTGTCCGTGTACGGGGCGCCGCCCGAGGAGCGCATGCGCGAGCCGGTGCCGGGTGTGTTGCTGGAGACCGACGGCGGCTGGGTGCTTCTCGACACCGGGTTCAACACCGCCCTGGTGCGGGATCCCGCGCTGTATCGGCGGTTCTTCCCGGGAGTCGAATACCGGCCCGTGCTACCCGGTCTCGGCGAGCCGATCGAGCAACGGCTCGCCGAGGTCGGGGTCGACTTCGACGCCATCCACACCGTCGCGGTCAGCCACCTGCACCACGACCACGCGGGAGGTCTGAAGCTCTTCGCGGGCAAGGTTCCGGTACACGCGCAACGGCGTGAACTGGAGTACGGATTGGCGAATCATCCTGTGCCCGAATCGCATGCGATAGTCCGCGTCGACTTCGACGATCCGAACATCGAGTGGCGCCTCGCCGACGGAGAGGCCGAGATCGCGCCTGGTATCACGGCGGTGCCGACCTACGGACACACGCCGGGCCATCAGAGCTTCGTGGTCGAACTCGACGAATCGGTTGGCGGCGACGGCTTCGTGTTCGCGTTCGACGCCGCCGACCTGACCGAGAACATCGAGCACGAACTGGCGATCGGCGGCTTCATCGACGTCGAGCCGGAGGAGACGATCGAACCGATCCGCAAACTCAAACGGCTGGCGGAAGACAATGGCTACCCGCTGATCCCCGGCCACGACCCAGACGTGTGGCCGGAGTTGACGCAGCACTTCCATGATCGCTTCGGGCCGGTACCGGTGTGAGCGGGTCGTAGTGGATCTGGTGCTGCGCGCGGCGCGGGTCCTGCTCGACGGTGAGCTGCGGCCAGCGGCCGTGGCGGTAGCAGACGAAATCATCGTGGACGTCGGTGCCTTCGACGCTCACTACTCGGCGACGGTGGATACCGTCCTGCCATCCAGCGTGGTCCTGCTCCCCGGATTCGTCGACACCCACGTCCACGTCAACGAGCCGGGTACCGACTGGGAGGGCTTCGCGACGGCCACCTCCGCGGCCGCAGCCGGAGGCATCACCACCCTGGTCGACATGCCGCTCGACTCGGACCCGGTGACCACAACCGTCACAGCGCTGCGCACCAAACAGGTGGCGGCAGAAGGGAACTGCCGCATCGCCGTCAGCTTCTGGGGCGGTGTCGTTCCGGAGAACCTAGACGAGCTCGCCCCATTGGCCGACGCGGGTGTGGTGGGCTTCAAGTGCTTTCTGGCCGACTCCGGCAACCCGAACTTCGGGCATCTAGATCCCGATGAGTTCCGAGAGGCGATGGCTCGAATCGCCGACCTCGAATCGGTGCTCCTCGTTCACGCCGAGAGCCATCGCGTGATCGACGGCAGCCCGCGACCTGATGGACGTGGCTACGCGTCGTTCCTGAATTCGCGGCCCGATGCCGCAGAAGAGGATGCGGTCGCGTTGGTCCTCGACACCGCCGCCGCTACCGGCGCCCGTGCTCACGTCGTCCACGTCTCCAGCGCGCAGGTTCTGCCGCTGCTGGCCGACGCCACGCGCGCAGGCGTGCCCGTCTCCGCCGAGACCTGCCCGCACTACCTGACGTTCGCATCGGAAACGGTTCCCGACGGCGCCACCGAGTTCGCCGCGTGCCCGCCCATCCGCGGCGCCGCGAACCGCGAACTGCTATGGGACGGGCTGATGGACGGCACCCTGGACATGGTGGTGTCGGACCACTCGCCGTGCGCCCCAAAGTGCAAGGGCGACGGTGACTTCGGTCGCGCCTTCGGTGGAATCAGTTCACTACAGCTTGGTCCGCGGGCGGTGTGGACACAGGCCGCGCAACGGGGTTTCGGTCTGGCCGAGCTCAGTCGGTGGATGTCGGAGCGGCCCGCTGATCTGGCTGGATTCTCCGACCGGGGCCGAATCGCGGTGGGCCGCAGGGCGGATCTCTGCGCCTTCGAACCGGACACCGAACAGGTGGTTCGGGCCGCCGCGCTTCGGCATCGTCACCGTCTCAGCCCGTACGACGGTGTCGCCCTGCGTGGCTCGGTGCTGCAGACCTGGGTAGCCGGACAGCTGGTCTTCGGTGGGGTGCGCGAGCCGGCATGAAGATACTCGTGCTCAACCCCAACACGTCGCCGACGATGACCGCCGAGATCGCACAAGCGGCCAGGGCCGCGGCACAAGAAGCCACCGAGATCGTCTGCCTGGCACCGCACTTCGGTGCCGTCGCCATTGACTCGGCGGCCGAGAGCTATCTTTCGGCGGTTGGGGTGATGGACGTCGTCGCGACGCTGCTGGATGCCGACGACTTCGACTATGGCGCGGTCGTCCTTGCCGGGTTCGGTGAACACGGCAAGGATGCGCTGCAAGAGATGCTGACGGTGCCGGTGTTCGACATCGCCGAATGCGCTGCGCACATCGCGTATCTCGTCGGACGGCGATTCTCGGTGGTGACGACATTGGCCCGCTCGATCGCGCCGATCGAAGACCGCCTGCTGCTCGCCGGGCTGAATGCACACTGCGCATCGGTCCGCGCGTGCGGACTCGGAACGGCTGAGGTCGACGCCGACCCGGCCGGTGCCGTCGCGGCGATCGTGGCCGAGGCGGCCCGCGCGGTGAGCGAGGACGGTGCCGACGTGATCTGCCTCGGCTGCGCGGGGATGGCGGGGGTGACGGCGGCGATCAGAGCCGAAGTCGGTGTGCCCGCGATCGACGGTGTGGCCGCGGCGATCGCACTGGCGCAGGCGGTCGTCGACATGGGCCTGTCGACGAGCAAGGCCGGGGTCTACGCGCCGGGACCGGACAATCGGCGCAGTCACTGGCCGCTATCGAGTGCGCTGGGGCTGGCTCATGAGTGAGGTAGATCTGGCCTCGCGGGTGCTAGGCGGCAGCGTCGTCGCAGCCAGTGATGAGTCGTTCGGCTTCAAGGAGCGGCTCGTCGATCCCGCCGAACCCGCATTCGTGCCGGGCACATACGACCTGCGCGGCGAGGTGGTCGACGGATGGGAGACCCGGCGCCACGCAGGCGCGAACGGTGACTGGGTGATCGTGCGGCTCGGTGCCGCCGGCCGGTTGCACACCGTCGACGTCGACACCAGGTTCTTCGCCGGCAACCATCCGACCGCCTGCCGCCTTGAAGCAACCGTCCTCGACCCGACGACGGATCCGACGGCGCCGGGCATCGTCTGGACATCTGTTGCGCAACCGACTGTGCTGAAAGCGGATTCGCACAACCTTCTGTCGGTGAGCGATCGACGCCGCTGGACACACTTGAGGCTTCTGCTCGAGTCCGACGGGGGAGTTGCGCGGCTGCGCGCCTACGGCCAGGTGATTCCCGACCCGGCCCTGTGGGCCGACGTCACCGTCGAGATCTCCGGCTTGGAGCAGGGCGGCCGCGTCGAATGGTGCAGTGACAGTTTCTATTCGCACGCCTGCTCCCTGATCGCACCCGACCGCCCGCGCAACATGGGCGACGGCTGGGAAACTCGCAGACGCCGCGACGTCGGGCCCGACACCCACGACGCCGTGATGATCTCGTTCGCCGTGCCCGCCGATCTCAGGCGTGTGGAGATCGACACCAGCTACTTCGTGTTCAACGCGTCGCCGGAGGTGTCGGTGGTCGGCAGCCGCATGCGCCCGGACGACGAACACGGCTGGGCTTTGGTGGTCTTCGATGTTCCTGTACTGGCGCGGACGCGGCTGGCCGCCGACATGCGCCAGGTGTTCGCAGTCGACGTCAAGGGAGTCACCGCGCTTCGCCTGCAGGCATATCCCGATGGCGGCATCGCTCGCCTGCGCGCGATAGGCACGCCGACTTCCGACGGGATGGCCCAGCTCCACCGACAGTGGGCGGAGTCGTCATGACCACGGTGTCGGCGTCGGACTGCGCGGGTCGGTGGCGGCGAACGCTGCTGGTCGGGGCCGACGGATCGCGCGATACCGGCACCGGTGTGGTGTGGCTGCAGGGCATCACCGGCTATGTCGACTCGCGCGGCTTCGCCGGCACTCTGCACCAGCGCGGTGACGTCTTCGAATGGCGCCGCGACGTCGACCTCGAGCCACCCGGTCCGTATCCGGATGCGGGTTCGATGCGCTGGGACGGGCGGGTGCTGATCGAAACGGGTGTGCACGAGGACTACGTCGAGCACTGGGTCCGCGACACGGGGACGACGCTGCCGACGGGCGCGCTGTTCCTCACCGGACCCGATGGCGAAACGGGTCTGCTGCTGCGCGTCGGCGAGCAGTTCGGCTTTGCGTGCGGCGCCCGCGTGGTGGTCGACACGGTCGGTGGCCCGAAATGGCGCGAACTGGACGTCGGGCAGTCCAACGACGAACTCCGGGCCGACGGCGTGTGCTGGACGATCAAGGAAACCGAAGGGAATGTGAATCTATGAGTGGCGCAACGTCGTTCACGTCAGTGCCGATCGTCGACATCAGCGGGCTGCGGTCAACCGAGCGCATCGAACGCGAACGGGTGGCCGCCGAGATCGGAGTCGCGGCGCGCGACGTCGGCTTTCTCTACGTCAGCGGTTCCGGTGTTGACGAGGCGCTGTTCGACCGCTTGCTCGACGCCGCGAAGCGGTTCTTCGCATTGCCCGTCGAAGAGAAGATGTGCAGCTACATCGGACTGTCGCGTTGCCACCGCGGTTATGTGCCGGTGGGTGAGGAGGGAGTGGAGACCGGCACCCCTGACCTGAAGGAGGCGTTCGACACCGCGCTGGATCTGCCTCCCGACGATCCGGACTATCTCGCGGGCAACCCGATGCTGGGACCCAACACGTGGCCGGACCTGCCGGGCTTCGCCGAGGCGGTCACCGCCTACTACGACGCCGTTCTCGAGGTGGGACACCAACTGTTGAAGGCGTTCGCGGTCGCGCTCGGCGAGGACCCCGGCGTGTTCTCCCGGCACGCCCGCAAGACGCCGAGTCAGTTGCGCCTGGTCCACTACCCGTACAACCCTGATGCCCAGGACGGCCAGGGAATCGGTGCGCATACCGATTACGAGTGCTTCACCCTGCTCAAGCCGACGGGCCCGGGTCTGGAGGTGCTCAATGGCGCGGGTGATTGGATCGATGTGCCGCCCGTTCCGGGTACCTTCGTCGTCAATATCGGCGACATGCTGGAGCTGTGGACCAACGGCGCGTTCGTCGCCACCAGCCACCGGGTGCGAAAGGTGGTCGAGGAGCGGTACTCGTTCCCGCTGTTCTTCAACGTCGACTACGACACCGAGGTGAAACCGTTGCCGCAGTTCTCTTCTCGTGACGCAAACCAGCGTCCGCCACTGCGCGCGGGTGAACACCTCTTCGCCCAGACCGCGCAGACATTCGCCTATCTCCGCAAGCGGATCGACAGCGGCGAACTCGTGCTGCCCGACGGTTCGCTGCAGACCGGTCAGTTCGGCCAGCAGGCGCGGTACGCCAACAGCTGACGCCGATCAGTTGATCGGGGCGTTGAGCCAATGCAGGTCCGCCAGCATTCCCCTGGCGGCGACGATGCCCTGACCGCTCTGCCACACCTCGTTGTTGACGACGAACACGCGGTTGTCCTTGTTGGCGGACAGCTTTCGCCACGCGTCGCTTTCCATGACCTCGGCGGCGCGGCCCTTGGCGGCCGGCGACGCGAAGGAGACGTAGACGATGTCGCCGTCGGCGGCCGAGAAGTCCGGCGAGTTCTCCATATCTGCTTCGGTGGTGCCTATCTCGACATACGGTTTGTCGGTAAAGCGTTGTGCGGCAGGGCGATCCGCGCCGACGTCGGCCAGCACGCTGCCGGGGAAGTTAGCGGCCCCGAAGACCCGCATTGCGGTGTCGGTGAGCTGCACGACCGACGCCTGGAAGTGCGGTGCGTCATTGTCGGCGCCCGTCTTGTCCGCGGCGGCGTTGAAACCGTCGATCAATCCGTTGGCGGCGTCGACCCGGCCGGTGGCTGCGCCAACGGTTCGTAGGTCGTCCTCCCACGCGGCCCCCGATGCGCCGGTGAAGACCGTCGGGGCGATCGCCGTCAGCTCCGGGTAGGCGGCCGGGGTGAGTGCCTGCGAGCCCAGGATCAGATCCGGCTTCGCGGCACGGATCGCGTTCAGATCGGGCTCGCTGCGGGTGCCGACGGCGGGCAGGCCGTGTACGACGGTGCCGAGGTAGGAGGGCTGGCTGTCCGAGCCGTCCGGAAGTGCGGCGCCGACGATGCGTGACTGCAGTCCAAGCGCGCACAGCGCGTCGAGCTGGTCGCCGGCCAGCACCACGATTCGCTGCGGCTCCGCGGGCACTTCAGATTCGCCCGCCGCGTGGCGCACCGTCCACGTCGCGCGGTCATCGGGATCGGCAGGCAGCGCATCGGGGGCACAGGATTCGTCTGGCCTGCGCTGATTGCCCAGGACACCCGCCCCCGCGATCTTGGTGGTACTGGTGATGACCGTCGGCTCGTCGGCAGGCGCGGCCTTGTCCGAACCAAGGTTGCCGCAGCCGCCGAGCGAGGTCACGATGACGGCGGTCAGGACGGCCGCGCTGGCGGCTGTCAGGCGGGGCGCCGGTCGGCGGATCAGCACGGCCCGACGTTAACATCCGGGCACTTCGCGGCTGGTCAGCCCATGAGTCTGAAATGTCACCAAATCAATTACGACCGTTTGTAGGACCCATGCCGACACGGGGCGCTTCGGGCGATAGGATTCGAACTGAACATCGCGGGCATTGCCCGTGTAGACGTTTGGAGGACCTCTTGGTAGCCGAAGCGCCCCCGATCGGAGAACTCGAGGCCCGCCGCCCGTTCCCGGCGCGGCTCGGTCCCAAGGGCAACCTGGTCTACAACCTGGTGACCACCACCGATCACAAGCTGATCGGCATCATGTACTGCGTCGCCTGCTTCATCTTCTTCTTCATCGGCGGGCTGATGGCGCTGTTCATGCGCACCGAGCTGGCGCTGCCCGGCCTGCAGTTCCTGTCCAACGAGCAGTTCAACCAGCTGTTCACCATGCACGGCACGGTGATGCTGCTGTTCTACGCCACCCCGATCGTGTTCGGGTTCGCCAACCTGGTGCTGCCGCTGCAGATCGGCGCCCCCGACGTGGCGTTCCCGCGGCTGAACGCGCTGAGCTTCTGGCTGTTCATCTTCGGCGCGACCATCGCCCTCGCCGGCTTCATCACCCCGGGCGGCGCAGCCGACTTCGGCTGGACCGCCTACACGCCGCTGACCGACGCGATCCACTCGCCAGGCGTCGGTGCCACCCTGTGGATCATGGGCCTAGGCGTGGGCGGTCTGGGCACCATCCTCGGTGGGGTCAACATGATCACCACCGTGGTGTGCATGCGCGCGCCGGGCATGACGATGTTCCGGATGCCGATCTTCACCTGGAACATCCTGGTGACGTCGATCCTGGTGCTGATGGCCTTCCCGCTGCTGACCGCCGCGCTTTTCGGCCTGGCCGCTGACCGCCTGCTGGGCGCCCACGTCTACGACCCGGCCAACGGCGGTGTGCTGCTGTGGCAGCACCTGTTCTGGTTCTTCGGCCACCCCGAGGTGTACATCATCGCGCTGCCGTTCTTCGGCATCGTCACCGAGATCTTCCCGGTGTTCTCGCGCAAGCCGATCTTCGGGTACACCACGCTGATCTACGCGACGCTGTCCATCGCGGCGCTGTCGGTCGCGGTGTGGGCGCACCACATGTACGCAACAGGAGCCGTTCTACTTCCCTTCTTCTCATTCATGACGTTCCTCATCGCGGTACCTACCGGTATCAAGTTCTTCAACTGGATAGGCACGATGTGGAAGGGCCAGTTGACGTTTGAAACACCGATGCTGTTCTCGGTTGGCTTCCTGGTGACCTTCCTGCTCGGCGGCCTGTCCGGTGTGCTGCTGGCCAGCCCGCCGATCGACTTCCACGTCACCGACTCGTATTTCGTTGTGGCGCACTTCCACTACGTGCTGTTCGGCACCATCGTGTTCGCCACCTACGCGGGCATCTACTTCTGGTTCCCGAAGATGACCGGACGCCTGCTCGACGAGCGGCTGGGCAAGCTGCACTTCTGGTTGACGTTCATCGGCTTCCACACCACGTTCCTCGTGCAGCACTGGCTCGGCGACGAGGGCATGCCGCGGCGTTACGCGGATTACCTGCCGACCGACAACTTCACCACGCTGAACGTCGTGTCGACGATCGGTGCGTTCATCCTCGGTATCTCCACGATTCCGTTCGTGTGGAACGTCTTCAAGAGCTGGCGCTACGGCGAGCCGGTCACGGTCGACGACCCATGGGGCTACGGCAACTCGCTGGAATGGGCCACCAGTTGCCCGCCGCCGCGGCACAACTTCACCGAGCTGCCCAGGATCCGGTCGGAGCGGCCCGCGTTCGAGCTGCACTATCCGCACATGGTGGACCGAATGCGCGCCGAGGCACACATTGGGCGGGCCTCACATCCGCCCAACGGTGACGTCACCGAAGCCGACGACGTCAGCATCCGCACCTGACGTATCGGACGGGCAATCGGGGGTGAGCGCGTCAAAGGTGTCGGTGCTGATCACCGTCACCGGAGTCGATCAACCGGGCGTGACGTCTGCGTTGTTCGAGGTCCTTTCGCGACACAAGGTCGAGCTGCTCAACGTTGAACAGGTCGTCATCCGCGGCCGCCTGACACTCGGTGTATTGGTGTCCGGGTCTGCCGAGACGGCAGGCGGTCAGCAGCTGCGGGAAGAGGTCGAAAGCGCCATTCACGGCGTCGGGCTGGACGTGACCATCGAGCGCAGTAACGAACTCCCGGTTCTGCGCGTACCGTCCACCCACACGATCGTGGTGCTCGGCCGTCCGATCACCGCCGAGGCATTCGGCGTGGTGGCCAGGGAGGTGGCCGCACTCGGCGTCAACATCGACTTCATCCGCGGCGTCTCCGACTATCCGGTGACCGGACTTGAGTTGCGGGTCTCAGTGCCACCCGGTGGGGTGTATCCGGAGCTGCAGGCCGCGCTGGCCCAGGTGGCGGTGGCAGAAGGCGTCGACATCGCGCTGGAGGACTACAGCCTGTCGCGAAGGGCCAAGCGGCTCATCGTGTTCGACGTCGACTCGACCCTGATCCAGGGTGAGGTCATCGAGATGCTGGCCGACAAGGTCGGTGCGCATGCCGCCGTCGCGGAGATCACCGAAGCCGCCATGCGGGGTGAACTCGATTTCGCCGAGTCGTTGAACCGCAGGGTCGCGACACTGGCCGGCCTGCCCGCCGAGGTGCTCGAGGAGGTGGGGGAGCAGATCGAGCTGACGCCGGGTGCGCGCACGACGCTGCGGACGTTGCGGCGGTTGGGTTTTCACTGCGGCATCGTGTCCGGCGGGTTCCGTCAGGTCATCGACCCGCTGGCCCACGAGTTGATGATGGACTTCGTCGCGGCCAACGAGCTCGAGATCGTCGACGGCAAGCTGACCGGGCGGGTGATCGGGCCGATCATCGACAGGCCAGGAAAAGCCAAGGCGCTGAGGGACTTCGCCCAACAGGCGGGTGTGCCGATGGAGCAGACGGTCGCGGTCGGCGACGGCGCCAACGACATCGACATGCTGGCCGCCGCGGGCCTCGGGGTGGCGTTCAACGCCAAGCCGGCTCTGCGTGAGGTCGCCGACGCGTCGCTGAGCAATCCGTATCTGGACACCGTGCTGTTCATCCTCGGGATCACGCGCGGCGAGATCGAGGCGGCCGACGCCGTCGACGGGACGCTGCGCAGGGTCGAGATCCCCGACGACGAATAGGACTAGACGACCACCGTCGTCGGCTCCGGCGCCGACGAGCCGGTGACGCTATGCCACGCTCGGGCCAGCAATTCGATCGCCGCCGAAAGTTCGTTCTCCGGAAGCGCGTAGGGCACCCGCACAAAGCGCTCCAACGTCCCGTCGACGCCGAACCGCGGACCCGCGGGGAGCTCCAGCCCCAGACGGGATGCGGCCGCCGACAGTGCGGTGCTCATCGGCGCGGGCAGCCGCACCCACAGCGACATTCCGCCGACTCCCCGTCCCGGCTCCCAATCGGGCAGGTGCCGACGCAGCAGCGTCAGCAGAAACTCGCGTCGCACTCGAAGGATCTCGCGGCGCTCGGGCAGGAGCTCGTCGCGCCGCGCGAGAAGCCTTGCCGCGGCGAACTGTTCGAGAACCGGCGTTCCCATGTCGATCGCCGGGCGCAGGGCGGCGATCGTGGCGATGGTCGAGCGCTCCGCGCGGATCCAGCCGACCCGCAGACCGCCCCAGAACGACTTCGACATCGAACCGACCGTCATCACCAGGTCCCGTCGCGTCGTCATCTCCGCGGCCATCGGCGCCGGCATCGATTCGTCCAGCCACATGTCGAGGATGGTCTCGTCGATGACGGTGCGGGTACGGGTTTCGGCGATGATGCGCGCCAAGCGCTTTCGGTCTTCGGCGGGCATCGTCAGCCCTGTCGGGTTGTGGTTGTCGGGGACCAGGTAGGCCAGATTGGGCGACATCTGGTGCACGGCCGCCTGCAGGGCGTCGAGTTCCCAGCCGTCCTCCGTCATCGCCACCGGGACGGGGCGCGCGCCCGCGGTGACGATCGAGGAAAGGGCACCGTGGTAGGTCGGCTGCTCGACGAGCACGCGATCGCCGGGCTGTATGTAGGTGGTCAGGATCAGATTGAAGGCGTGCAGCGCCCCGGTGGTGACCAGGACCTCCTCGGGATCAGTGGGAAGGCCGCGCTCGCAATACCTTTCGGCGATTGCGCGTCGCAGCTCGTTGACACCGACAAGTTCGTGGCCCACCTGGTGCAGGTACGGCGTGATATCACGGGTGGCGTCGGCGAAAGCCTCGGCCACCGCGGCTGCCGGGGCCGAAAGCGCTGCCGCGGAAAGGCTCATCGAAGGCGTGGTGGACTCAGCGGTGTCGGTCGGTGTCACGGGGAGCGCAGTGGTGCTGCGGGCACCGCGGCGGGCATTGAGATAGCCGTCTTCGCGCAGTTGCGTGTAGGCGGCCGTCACAGTGGTGCGGGACACCCGCAGCGCGTCGGCGAGCGACCGCTCGCTGGGCAACCGGGCACCGACGGGGAGGCGGCCGTCGACGATCAGCAGCCGAATCGCGTCGGCCAGGCCGTGGTAGGCAGGCCCGCTGCGACTGGATGTGCGCCAGTTGCCGAGCTCGCGGGCCAAAAGGTCCACATCGAGCGCACGGGCGGGCATTTCTATGGTCATTTGCAAGCCAGTATGGCCCAACTGGCTATGGAATAACAAGCCAGTTGGTCGCATTATTTGGTCATGAGCATGAATTGGACATCCAAACTGGTCCGCCCACTGGGTAGGATTTTCAAGCCTGCGGAGCGCATCCCGGCCGAGTATCTCGACCGGGACGCCGAGCGGGTGGAACGCGAGCTCGAACTGATACGGATCCGCTTCCCGCACCATGGGTAGGGCCACCCTGCGGGGTGCTGCGCTGCTACTCGGACTGATCGGCTACGGCTCCTCGATGGCGATCATGGTGCGAGCCAACCTCGGGCTCGACCCATGGGACGTGTTCCATCAGGGCCTGGCCATGAGGACCGGCATGACGATCGGCATCGCATCCGCGGTCGTCGGTGTTGCGGTGCTGCTCGCCTGGATTCCGCTGCGCAACCGACCCGGCATCGGCACCGTCGCCAACGTCATCGTCATCGCGGTGACCGTGGACGCCGGGCTTGCGATACTCGCCACGCCAACATCGTTCGCGTTACGTATCGCGATGATGGTCGGCGCGGTGGTGCTCAACGCGATCAGCACGGTGCTCTACATCGGCGCCGGACTCGGCCCCGGCCCGCGTGACGGGTTGATGACCGGACTCGTCGTGCGCACCGGTTTGTCGGTCAGGTTGGTCCGGACGTCGATCGAAGCCACGGTGCTGTCGGTCGGCTGGCTACTCGGCGGCACCGTCGGCGTCGGCACCCTTCTGTACGCGTTCGGCATCGGTCCACTGGTCCAGTTCTTCGTGTGGATGACGCCGAACAGGGCGCTGGCGCACAGTGGTTGGTCCTCCGTCGTGGATTCAGCGCAGCGCCGCATCGATGCGTCGGGCGTCGAAGATGTAGTCGGCCAGCATGCTGGTGAGTCCGACCGTCCCTGCCCGATCGCCTAGTCGCGCAGGCACGATCTGCAGCCGTCGAGTTGCCAGCGGCAGCGAGCGTGCGTAAACGCTCTCGCGGATTCCCGCCATCAGCGTGGCGGCGCTACCGGCGAGTTCGCCACCGACGATGACCACCGACGGGTTGAGCAGGCTCACCGCGTCGGAGAGTGCGACGCCGATGAACCGCCCGGCGCGCCGGACCAGGCTGACCGCCAACGGGTCACCGGCCTCGAGCAGGCGGGCGATATCGGAGATCGCCGATACGTCCCGGCCCGCCGCGCGCAGATCACGCAGCAGGGCCCATCCGCCTCCGTACGCCTCGATGCAGCCGGTGTTCCCGCAGCGGCACACGGGCGCCGACTCGTCGGTGGACACGTTGTCGGGTGGCGTGATCTGGATGTGGCCGATGTCGCCAGCGGCGCCGTCGGCGCCGCGGTAGATCGAGCCGTGGGCGATGATTCCGGCGCCGACGCCGGTGGCCACCTTGACCATCACGAGCGAATCCCGGTCGGCGAAGTTCGTGGTGTGCTCACCCAACGTCATGGCATTGGCGTCGTTGTCCACCAATACCGGGCATGCGAATTTGTCGGCGAACCACGACCGGATCGGATACCCGTCCCAACCCGTCATGATCGGCGGGCTCACCACTGTCGCGCTGGCGAAGTCAACGGGACCTGGCACAGCAACACCGATCCCGCGCACGAAATCTGTTGTCAGTCTCGCATTTTCGAGAAGCTCCTGAAACAGGATCGCTACCTCTGCGAGCCATCGTTCGGGTCCGATCGTGATGTCGAGGGGGATCCGCAGCTCGTGTGTGATGTGGCCGCCCAGGTCGGTGACCGCTGTACGTACGCCGGTGGCCCCGGCATCGGCGACCAAGAGCGCGCCCGCCTCGGCACGGAAATGGAAGTGGCTGGGCGGGCGGCCGCGTGCTGTGGTGGTCTGACCGCTCGAGATCCAGCCCGCCGCCTGCAATGCGTCGAGCCGAGCGGCCACGGTGCTGCGGGACAGGCCGGTCTTGGCGATGATGTCGGCGCGACTCATCCCTCCAGCCCGACGAATGAGATCAAGCACGTGGCCGGCCGATCCGGTGCCGGCCAGTGAATCGACCTCAATCGGGATGTCGATGTCAGCCAGCCCTTGGCCCTCGTTGGCTGGAGTAAACGCCTGTTGCACGCCGCCGCCTCCCTTCGCTGACACCTTTTTACCAGATGTGTGACTACTTTTGCTTGACATTAGACATAAATATGGTTTTATTTAGTCAGAAATTGAGACCTAGACGGTCCACTCGAAGAGGAGAGACGCATGTCACATCTGGTTCCCACCACTCGCCGCATCGTCGCGGTGGCCGCCGTCGGCGGTCTGGCGCTTGCCCTCAGCGCGTGCGGAAGCTCCACGACCGGGAGTGGCTCGGGTCACGTCGCCGCTGTCGTCAAGGGACTCGACAATCCGTTCTTCCAGACCATGGAGTCGGGAATCAAGGACGAGGCGTCGGCCGCGAGCACAGAAGTGACCGTGCAGGCCGCCAACTCCATCACCGACACGACTGGGCAGGCCGACAAGCTCAACGGCCTGGCCGGTCAGGACTTCTCCTGCTTCCTCGTCAACCCGATCACGGGAACGAACCTGGTTCAGGGCATTGCGCAGCTCTCGGCCAAGAACGTTCCGATTGTGAACATCGACAGTCCAATCGACGAGGCCGCCGCCAAGGCCGCTAACGCCAAGATCACCACCTACATCGGCACCGATAACGCCGACGCCGGCGCCCAGGCCGCCGCTGAGATGGGAAAGCTGTTGCCCAACGGTGGAACGGTAGCGCTGATCGGTGGAACATCGGGTGACGTGACGAGCGCCGCCCGCGTCGACGGCTTCACCAAGGCAGTGCCTGCCAACCTCAAGATCATCGCGACCGTCGCCGCCGACTGGGAACGCCAGATGGCACTGACCAAGGCGTCTGATCTAATGACCGCCAACCAGACGCTGAGCGCGTTTTTCGTTGCGAACGACGACATGGGCCTCGGAGTGGCGCAGGCAATCGCAAATGCGGGCAAGACCGGCCAGATCAAAGTCATCAGCGTCGACGGCAACAAGGACGCGTTCGAGGCAGTCAAGACCGGCGGCATCGACGCCGTGGTGGCACAGTTTCCGTACGTGATCGGCGCCATGGGTGTCGACGCGTGCAAGGCGGCCGTCGCCGGAAAGACGTTGCCCGCCAACGTCAAGGCTCCAGTGCAGGTCGTTACGAAGGCCAACGTCGATGCGGCGCTGGCATCGGCGCCCAAGCCGGCGGCACCATACGACAATCCGTTTGCGGAGCTCGCCAAATGACGGCCGCCCCTGTCGCAACGGCACGCGACGATGACCGGGCCGAGTCGCCGGGAACTCCCCGCTGGCGGGCCGTGCTGGATCCCGCGAACCTGGCCACCTGGGCAGCGCCGATCGCATTGGTGATCCTGGCGATCATCTTCCAGGCCCTCAATCCAACGTTCTTGAGCCTGGGGAATCTGACGTCGATGCTGACCTCGTCGGCCATCCTGATCGTGCTGGCGATCGGGCAGACCTTCGTGGTGGCCACCGCGGGTATCGATCTTTCGATCGCCTCGGCCATGACGCTGGCGGCGGTGGTGTTCGGGATCGTGTTCGACGCGGGGCTGCTGGCCGCGGCCGTCGCCGCCGTGGCCACCGGGCTCTTGGTCGGTCTGGTGAACGGACTGATCATTTCGCGCGGCCGGATCACCGACTTCATCGTCACTCTTGGCATGTTGTCTGCGGCGTCGGGCGCGGCGCTCATCTTCGCCGACGGCAAGCCGAAGACCATCATCAGCGCGCCGCTGCTGAAGCTGTCAACGGGCACCGTGTGGATCTTCGGATATAGCTTCCTGATCGCGATCGCACTTGCCGCTCTTGCCCACGTTGTGCTGTTCCATACGCGTTTCGGCACTTACGTGCTGGCGACCGGCGGCAACAGTGAGGCGGCGGCCGCGACCGGGGTGGCGACCGCACGGATCAAGACGGCGGTATATGTCATTTCGGGTCTGACCGCAGGCATCGCGGCGATCCTGCTGGTCGCCCGCGTGGGCGCCGCAGAGCCCGCGTCGAACACGTCGTTCCTGCTCAACTCGGTGGCCGCGGTCGTGCTCGGCGGCGTCAGCCTGTTCGGCGGCCGGGCCACCATCGCGGGCCCCGTGGTGGGCGCGCTCCTGCTGACCGGGCTCGTCAACGGCCTGACTCTACTTGGGGTCTCGCAGTTCTATCAACCGCTGTCGGTCGGCATCGTCGTGGTCGCCGCGGCCTTCCTCACGAGGTTCCAGAAATGACCCAGACCATCGCGAACCGGCCGCTTGCCGAGGACGTGCCCGACGACGCTCTACTCAAGATCGACGGCGCCACACTGTCTTTCGGGCAGGTTCGAGCGCTCAAGGGTGTGACGATGCACGCTCGTCGCGGCGAGGTCACCGCGATCGTGGGCGATAATGGCGCCGGGAAGTCGACGCTGATCCGCTGCGTCAGCGGTGTGCACGTCCCCGACTCGGGCTCGATCGCCTTCGACGGGCAGGTGGTGCACTTCCGCTCGCCGCATGAGGCTCGCGATGCGGGTATCGAGACCGTGCACCAGAACCTCGCATTGGTCGAAGACCTCACGGTGTGGCAGAACCTGTTCCTCAACCGTGAGATCGTGCGGCGTTTCGGCCCGATCGCGTTTCTGAACCGGCGGGCAATGCGTGCCAAGGCCGAAGAGATGGTGTCCGGTCTTGCGGTCAACGTGCCCGCGGTCGGATCGCGGGTCCGGCGCCTGTCGGGCGGCCAGCGGCAAGCCGTATCCATTTGCCGCGCAGCCGGTTTCACGTCCAAATTGATCATCATGGATGAGCCGACAGCCGCTCTCGGCGTCCAGGAGACCGCCAGGGTGGAGGAGTTGATCACCCGGCTGCGCTCGGAGGGGCACGCGATCATCCTGATCAGCCACAACTTCTCGCAGGTGCTCAAGCTCTCCGACGCCGTGTGGGTGATGCGGGCGGGCAACTGCGTGGCAGGCAGGCGCACCGTCGACACCGACGGCGACGAGATCGTCGCGCTGCTCACCGGCGCGCGGCCAGGCGACAACACCGGCGAAAAGCAAGGAGCGAATGCATGACCCCGACCGCCGAGGTGCCCAATCCGATCGGCGTCCACGCGCTGGTGTGGGTGGGCGACACCAGCCCCGCCAGCGTCGAATCGGCCGTCTCGCAAACCGTTGCCGCGGGATACGACATCCTGGAGTTCTCGTTGCACGACGCGGTCAGCATCGATCGGACAAAGACACGGGAGCTGTTGACCGCCAACGGCATTGCAGCGGCATGCTCACGGGGACTCGCCCGGGACGCCGACATATCGAGCGATGACCGGACAGTGGTCGCTCGTGGCGCCGCGCTGTTGGCGGAGTCTCTGGCGGTGACGCATGACATCGGGGCGACGATGCTGACCGGCGCGCTCTACAGCGCGTTCGGCAAGGCGCCGCATGCGCTGACGCCGACTGGACGCGCCAACGTCATCGCGGTGCTTCGTGACCTCGCGGCCGAAGCCGCGCCAATGGGTGTCACACTTGGGCTGGAGATCTGCAACCGCTACGAGACGAACGTGGTCAACACCGCGCGGGACTGCCTGCGCCTGGCCGACGACATTGGTGCCGACAACATCGTCATCCACCTCGACACCTACCACATGAACATCGAGGAGGACGACCTCGTCACGCCGGTGCGCGACTGTGGCGACCGGCTGGGCTACGTCCACATCGGCGAAAACCACCGCGGCTATCTTGGTTCCGGGCACATCGACTTCGCCGCGTTCTTCGGCGCGCTGGCCGAGATCGACTATCGCGGGCCGCTGACGTTCGAATCGTTCTCGTCGGCCGTTGTCGCACCCGGGCTGTCGAACGACCTCGCCATCTGGCGCAACCTGTGGGACGACGGGTTCGATCTGGCCGCTCACGCCCGGCGGTTCATCAGCGACGGGTTGCGGGACTCCCGGCGGCTGACGCCGGCGTGATCGGCGTGGCTGCCGAAACCGACACCCTCGATCGGCTTGCAGAAGACGCCATTGCGCTCGCTGCCGGCCGGCCCCGCGCCGTCCTCGGCATCGCCGGAAGCCCGGGTGCAGGCAAGTCGACGCTCGTCGAGCAGCTGCTGGCTCGTGTCGGCGAGCGCATGGGGGCCGACTGGGTGGCCCACATCCCGATGGACGGCTTCCACCTTGCCGACGATCAGCTACGCCGCATCGGCGCGCTCGAACGCAAGGGTGCTCCCGACACCTTCGATCCCGCGGGCTACGCGCACCTGCTCGAGCGGGTGGCCACCGAAACCGAGACGCCGGTGTATGCGCCGGGATTCGACCGCGAACTCGAACAGCCTCTGGCCGCGGCGCTGGCAGTGCTGCCGACCGCCCGGCTCGTGGTCACTGAGGGCAACTACCTGCTGCTCGACCACCCGGCGTGGCAGCGGGCCCGCGAGGCGATGGACCGCGTGTGGTTCGTCACCGGTGAGGAGGCTTTGCGCGTCCAACGGCTGGTGGCCCGCCACGTCGAGTTCGGCAAGAGTCCTGGCGCCGCGCAGGCCTGGGTCACCGGCACCGACCAGCGCAACGCCGAGCTGGTATCGCCGACCGCGGCCACAGCGGACCTGGTGGTCGTCAACAGTGCAGACGGCTGGCTGATTTCGCCGAATACCCGTCACTACGATAGGTAAGTGCCCGATCCCGGAGACGACAGCGCGGACCCCGACCTGCTGATCGACTTCGCGAAGGTAACCCTGCGCCGCGGCAGGCAGCTTCTCGTCGGGCCGATCACCTGGTCGGTGGAACTCGACGAACGCTGGGTGGTCATCGGGCCGAACGGCGCGGGCAAGACATCGCTGTTGCGGATCGCGGCCGCGATGGAGCATCCCACCTCGGGCACGGCCTTTGTGCTGGGTGAGCGACTGGGCCGGGTCGACATGTCCGAACTACGCTCGCGTGTCGGGCTGAGCAGCTCGGCACTGTCGCAACGCGTGCCCGAGGGCGAAGTGGTCCGCGACCTCGTCGTGTCGGCCGGTTACGCGGTGCTCGGCCGGTGGCGGGAGAACTACGAGGACGTCGACTACAACCAGGCGATCGACATGCTTGAGAGCTTGGGCGCCGAACACCTGGCCGAGCGCATCTACGAGACCCTGTCGGAGGGCGAACGCAAACGGGTGCTGATCGCCCGCTCCCTGATGACCGACCCGGAACTGCTGCTGCTCGACGAGCCGGCGGCCGGACTCGACCTCGGCGGTCGCGAGGAACTGATTGCGCGGCTGGAGGATCTGGCCGCCGACGCCGATTCTCCCGCGATCGTGCTGGTCACCCATCACGTCGAGGAGATCCCGCGTGGATTCAGCCATGCCCTGATCCTCTCGGAGGGACGGGTGGTCGACGCCGGGCTGCTGACCGACGTGCTGACCCCGGAGAACCTGTCGAAGGCATTCGGCCAGTCGATCGCGCTGGAAGTGATCGATGGACGTTATTTCGCCCGGCGCACCAGAAGCCGGGCCGCGCACAGGAGGCGTTGATGCCCGAGTCCGACGATCCGCTCGTTCCGCGGCCCGCGGCGACCGTGATGCTGGTGCGCGACACGCCCGATGGCATCAAGGTGTTCCTGATGCGGCGGCACCGCAAGATGGAGTTCGTCGGCGGCGTGATGGTGTTTCCCGGCGGTGGCGTCGACGACCGTGACCGCAGCGCCGACATCGCCTGGCACGGCCCTGACAAAGCCTGGTGGGCCGACCGGCTGGGCACCGACGCCGAACTCGCCGAGGCGCTTGTCTGCGCCGCCGCGCGAGAGACGTTCGAGGAGTGTGGCGTGTTGTTCGCCGGCGCGGCCGACGATCCGGACCTGCTCGTCGACGACGCATCGGTATACCGCGACCAGCGGGCCGCGCTCGAGAGCAAGGAGCTGGCCTTCGGCGATTTCCTGCGCGCCGAGAAGCTGATGCTGCGTGCCGACCTGCTACGCCCGTGGGCGAACTGGGTGACCCCGAAGGAGGAGCGCACCCGCCGCTACGACACCTACTTCTTCGTCGGTGCGCTTCCGAAAGGTCAGCGCGCTGATGGCGAGAACACCGAAACAGACCAGGCCAGCTGGATCACGCCGGAAGCCGCCATCGACGACTTCGTGGCTCAGCGAAGCTTGCTATTGCCGCCGACGTGGACGCAGCTCGACGCGCTGGCAGGCTGCACGGTCGCCGAAGTGCTCGCCGTCGAGCGCCGGATCGTCCCCATCTCGCCGAACATGAGCATGACCGACGGCAACCTGGAGTTCGAATTCTTCGACGGTGAGCGCTACAACCAGGCGCTCGGGGGGCGGACCCCGTGAGGGAGTTCGTCAGCATTCACTCCCTGGACGACCATCCGGGCATCGCCACCCTGCTGGTCTCGCGGCCGCCGACCAACGGGCTGACCCGCCAGCTGTGCCGCGAGATCATCGCTGCAGCGGACGAACTCGGTGCGCGTGATGACCTGGCGGCCGTGATCTTGTTCGGCGGGCACGAGATCTTCTCCGCCGGCGACGACGTCGCGGTGCTGCAGACGCTGAACACCGACGAGGCGGCCGTGGCCGCACAGGTCTGTCGGGAGGCCGTCGACGCGCTTGGCGCGATCCCGAAACCGACGGTCGCCGCGATCACCGGATACGCGCTGGGCAGCGGGCTGACACTGGCCCTGGCCGCGGACTGGCGGGTCGCAGGCGACAACGTCAAGTTCGGAGCGACCGAGATCCTTGCCGGCTTCGCCCCCGCTGGAACCAGTCGGCTGGCCCGCGCGATCGGCGAAAGCAAGGCCAAGGAAATGGTGTTCAGCGGCAGGTTCGTCGACGCCAAGGAAGCGCTGGGGTTGGGCCTGATCGACGAGATGGTGGCGCCGGATGGCGTCTACGACGCCGCCATGACGTGGGCGGAGCGGTTCGTCGACCATCCGCCTCAGGTGCTTGCCGCCGCCAAGGCCTCGTTCGCGGCCGACGAGCCTCTTGGGCGAAGAGCAACTGGCTCAGCCCGTTAGGCTGCCCGGCATGGATTATGAGGAATCCGGCGCTCTGTCCGATGTCGCCGGCGAGCCGGCTCCGAAACCCCACGCCACGGCGGAGGAAGTGGAGGCCGCCCGCCACGACTCCAAACTCGCCCAGGTGCTTTACCACGACTGGGAGGCCGAGTCCTACGACGAAAAATGGTCGATCTCGTACGACAAGCGCTGTATCGACTACGCGCGTGGCCGGTTCGACGCCATCGTGCCCGAGGAGGAGCAGCGCAAGCTGCCCTACGACCGGGCGTTGGAGCTGGGCTGCGGCAGCGGGTTCTTCCTGCTCAACCTGATTCAATCTGGCGTGGCCCGGCGCGGCTCGGTGACCGACCTGTCGCCTGGCATGGTCAAGGTGGCCACCCGCAACGGCGAGAACCTCGGCCTTGATGTCGACGGCCGGGTCGCCGATGCCGAGGGCATCCCATACGACGACGACACCTTCGACTTGGTCGTCGGGCACGCCGTGCTCCATCACATTCCCGACGTGGAGTTGTCCCTGCGTGAGGTGGTGCGGGTGCTCAAGCCGGGCGGACGGTTCGTGTTCGCCGGTGAACCGACCACCGTTGGCAACGGGTATGCGCGAACGCTTGCAAACTTGACCTGGAACGTCACAATCCGTGCCATGAAGCTGCCGGGGCTCGGCAGCTGGCGGCGCCCGCAGGCCGAGCTCGACGAGAACTCGCGGGCGGCAGCCCTGGAGTGGATCGTTGACCTGCACACCTTCGACCCGGGCGAGCTGGAGAAAATGGCGTCCCGCGCGGGTGCGGCCGAGGTGAGCACCGCCACTGACGAGTTCACTGCAGCGATGCTGGGATGGCCGGTACGCACCTTCGAGTCGACTGTGCCGCCCGGCAAACTCGGCTGGGGCTGGGCCAAGTTTGCGTTTGGCGGTTGGACGACATTGTCGTGGGTGGACGAAAACCTCTGGCGCCGCGTTGTGCCGAAGGGCTGGTTCTACAACGTCATGGTGACCGGGGTTAAGCCGTCGTAGCCGTCGGCTTCCAATTCAACACAGAAGCCGTCGCCTATCTGCGCAGTGAGGCGGGAGCGCAGGCACTGCACGACGTCGACGGCTACGGGTTGACGGACGCGACCCGGGTCGCCGACATCGATTCGATACGAACGCAATTCGGTGCTCGCGCGCCGGTTCTGGTGGAGACCGTGCTGCTGCGCCGCCGGGCCGCCGCCAAGTTCGCCGACGCGTCGGACTGGCTGTTCACCGACGACGCACTGCAACAGGCCACCGCCCAACCCGTCGCCGAGCACCGGGCCCGGCGGCTGGCGGGTGCCACTGTGCACGACGTGACCTGTTCGGTCGGCACAGAGCTTGCGGCACTGCGTAATTCGGCCGGCTTTGTGGTGGGCAGCGATGTCGACCCGGTCCGGCTCGCCATGGCGCGACACAACGTCGGGGATGTGCAGCTTTGCCGCGCCGACGCGTTGCGGCCCGTCACCAGAGGCGCCGTCGTACTCGCCGACCCCGCGCGCAGGCGCTCCGGGCGCCGACGGTTCGACCCGCGTGACTACACGCCCCCACTGGACCGGCTACTCGACGTCTACCGCGATCACGATCTCGTCGTAAAGTGCGCGCCCGGAATCGATTTCAGAGAGCTCGACCGGCTCGGCTTCACCGGCGAAATCGAGGTCACATCGCTCGACGGCAGCGTGCGCGAGGCATGCCTATGGTCGTCGAACCTCGCTGAGGAGGGCGTCACCCGCCGCGCGACCCTGCTGGACGGCCCCGACCAGATCACCGACGCCGAACCGGACGATTGCCCGGTGGCCGCTGCGGGCCGCTGGATCGTCGACCCCGACGGCGCAGTCGTGCGCGCCGGGCTGGTCCGCCACTACGCCGCCAGGCACGGGCTCTGGCAGCTCGACCCCGACATCGCCTACCTGTCCGGCGACCGGCCGCCCAACGGTGTCCGCGGCTTCGAGGTACTCGACGAACTCGCCTACAGCGAGAAGCGGCTGCGGCAGGCGCTGTCGGCGCGCGACGCCGGTGCAGTCGAGATTCTGGTGCGCGGCGTCGACGTCGACCCCGATGTACTCCGGCGCAGGCTACGGTTGCGCGGCTCGCACCGCTTATCGGTGGTCATCACCCGCATCGGCTCCGGCACGGCAAGTCGGGCAACGGCATTCATCTGCCGGCCATCGTGGTGACGGCCAAATAGCTGCCGCAGGTATGGTGTCGTCGGCGGCTACGGTGCCGCTCTGGCTCCGGAGGGGTGTCATCCATGCGTATTGCCAAGTCGGTTCTCGCCGCCTCGGTGGCTGCGTTCCTCGGTATGACCGGCGTTGTCGCTGCCGTGCCCGCGTCGGCCGCACCGCCCAAGTGCTCCGACCTCAGCGGAAACCTCGCCGGGCAGAACTGCGTAATCCAGCAAGCCGACACCGGCTACTCCATGCAAATCACTTACCCAGCCGACTACCCGGACTTGCAGGCGGTCTTCGACTGGGTCAAGCAGACCAGGGACGGCTTCCTCAACGTCGCGAAGATGACCGACGCTCGCACCATGCCCTACCAGCTGGAGGTCACGCCCACCGCGTACAACTCGGCGGTTCCGCCCAGGGGCACGCAGTCGGTGGTGTTCAAGGTCTTCCAGGACGTCGGCGGGACGAAGCCTCAGACTTTCTACAAGGCGTTCAACTGGGATCAGGGCCTCCGCAGGCCGATCGTGCTCGACCCCATGGGTCAGGACAAGATTCAGCCGTTGTTCCAGCCGGGCACCAACCCCTGGCCGGTGATCTTCCCGCTCGTGAAGGCCGAGTTGGAAAAGCAGCTGGGCACCCCGCCCGAGATCGGGCCCGAAGTGGGGCTGAACCCGGCGACGTACGAGAACTTCGCGATCCAAAACGACTCGCTGGTCTTCTTCTTCGGCCAGGGCGCGATCCTGCCGGAGTCGGCGGGCGCGCTGTCGGTGACGATTCCGCGGGGGCCGGTCGACTCGATGATCGCCTAGCCGTCAGGCGGGCGCGAAGCCGTAGACCTGTCCGGTGCTCGTCGCCGCGACTACCCGACGGTCGTGGCCCACCGAAACTCCGATGGGCCATCCGGTTGCATCGGGCAGCGGATAGCTGTTCAGGGTGCGGCCGTCGGCGGGGTTGAACACCAGCAGCGCCTGACCGTTGTCGCCGACTGCGACCACGGTGTAGGCAACATGGTCGCCCGCCCGGCTGGACGTGGTCAACGGCGCGACGTCGTCACGGGTCCAGAGGACGTCGGCGTGGTCGCCGCGGTCCCTGATCGCGACCAGTTGAGTCTCGGGGCCGCCGCCGGCGATGATCTGGTCGTCCGGCGATACCGACGGCGGGGTCTGCGACAGGAACTTCAGCGGCGTCGACCATTTCGCCTTGCCGTCTTCGGTGCTGATGGCCCACAGCCGGTTGTCACGGCCGTTGACATAGACCGTCGACCCGTCCGCGGAGGCTACCGGGCTGGCGAGTGTGCCCGCCTTGACCGCATCGCTGGTCCAGGCCACCGACAGCATCGGGTTGTGGTTGGGGTTGTACTTCAACCCGACGAGCACCGGGACAGGGGCGCCCGGCTGCCATACCGGCACGACCACCATTCCCTTGGCCGCGGCGAATGCTGGCGCGGCGGCGACGGGGCAGCGCGGTCGGCCCAGCCTGCAGTCGGCCAGCCCGCGCTCGGAGTCAGTAGGGTCGATGCCTTCCACCAGGTCCAGCGGGGCGCCGGTCACGGTGCCGCGGTGGGCGTCGAACACCAGAACCTGGCCGAGGTGCGTCACCACGAGAAGCTGATTCGGCGCGAGAATCCTTGGGGTGGTGGGGTTTCCGATGACCGGTTGGCGCCATCGAATCCACTGTGTCGACGGGAACGACATCATCGTTCCTGGCTGGCCGACGTAGAGATTGTCGAAGCCGTCCCACAACGGGCTCGACGAGCCGCCGCCCTGCCATAGCCGGGTGCACCAGCGCTGGCGGGCGTTGTTGTCGGATTCCCACACCATCAGCGAGCACCCGGCCGGGGTCTGGCCATTGACCGCCAGGTAGTGCCCCGAGCCCAGCGCGACCGCGGCACCGATGTCGCCCTTGACCGAGCGGCTCCACTTCAGGTCCAGCGCCTCGGCGCCTGCGACGCCGGAATAGCTACTGTTGGCGGCGTCGCCGTACTCGGCAGGCCACCCGTCGGCGGCGTGGGCGTCGACCCAGGAGTCGGTGTTCCCGCAACCGGCCATCGCACCCGTGATCAGCGCCGTCAACGCCAGCACAAAGAGTCGCCGGAACACTGTGTCCTTTCCCGGTCCTGCCCTTAGGACCCACGTGAGGGTAACCGAGGACACCGGCACCCTCGCTTGTAGGCTTTCCGGCCATGACGACCATGTGGGGCGCGCCGCTGCACAAGCGCTGGCGGGGTTCACGGCTGCGGGATCCGCGTCAGGCCAAGTTCCTCACGAAGGCCTCGCTGAAGTGGGTGATCGCCAATCGCGCGTACACGCCGTGGTACCTGGTGCGTTACTTTCGACTGCTGAAGTTCAAGCTCGCCAACCCGCACATCATCACGCGAGGCATGGTCTTCCTCGGTAAAGGCGTCGAGATTCAGGCCACTCCCGAGTTGTCGACGATGGAGATCGGCCGCTGGGTGCACATCGGCGACAAGAACACCATCCGCTGCCACGAGGGGTCGCTGCGCTTCGGCGACAAGGTGGTGCTGGGCCGCGACAACGTCATCAACACGTACATCGACATCGAGCTGGGCGACTCGGTGCTGATGGCGGACTGGGTCTACGTCTGCGACTTCGACCACCGGATGGACGACATCAACCTGCCGATCAAGGATCAGGGCATCCTCAAGGGCCCGGTGCGGATCGGCCCCGACACCTGGATCGCGACCAAGGTGACCATCCTGCGTAACACCACCGTCGGGAAAGGTTGCGTGCTGGGCTCGCACGCCGTGGTCAAGGGCGACATCCCCGACTATTCGATCGCGGTGGGTGCGCCCGCCAAGGTCGTCAAGAACCGAAAGCTGGCGTGGGACACGTCGGCGGCTGAGCGTGCCAAGCTCGCCGCGGCGCTGGCCGACATCGAGCGCAAGAAAGCCTCCCGCTAGCTCTGGTCCCTTCTCTCGCGAGGGTGCGTGTCTGCACGCTGACACGCCGCAAAATTATGCGCAAACGCGCACGCTCGCACACATGGGACCGCCACGATATTGATGTGAGCGGCGGTGTCGAATGACGACGGCGACGCCGGAATGCGCGTCGTGCGGCACGCCCCTGACCGGAACACCGAAATTCTGCGGCGAATGTGGTGCGCCCGTGGCCTCCTCGACGTCTGTGGCCGAGTACAAGCAGGTGACGGTGCTCTTTGCCGACGTCGTGCATTCGATGGACATCGCCGCTGCGGTGGGCGCTGAGCGATTGCGTGAGATCATGGCCGAGCTGTTCGACCGCTCGTCAGCGATCGTGAAGCGTTACGGCGGCACGGTCGACAAGTTCACCGGCGATGGCATCATGGCGGTGTTTGGTGCGCCAATCACGCTGGAGGACCATGCCATCCGTGCGTGCATCGCCGCACTGGAGATCCAGAACCAGACCACTTCGCTTGCGGCCGAGGTAGACAGTCGCGACGGCATCGTGTTGCAGTTACGGGTCGGGCTGAATTCGGGTCAGGTGATCGCCGGTGAAATCGGTTCTCGCGATGCGAGTTACACAGCCGTCGGTGAAGAAGTCGGGATGGCACAACGGATGGAATCGGTAGCGCCACCCGGTGGGGTCATCCTCAGCGAGTCGACGGCCCGGCTGGTCGAGAACGCGGTGCTGCTCGGCGAAGACGAACTGCATCGAATCAAAGGCGCAAGCAGCCCGGTCAGGGCAAGGCAGTTGCTGGGCATCGAGGAGCATCAGGCGCGCCACCGCAGCGAGTCGTCATTGGTCGGGCGCGCACGGGAGTTGAACTTTCTCACCGCCGTTCTGGAAGAGGCTGTCAGCGGCGCCGGATGTGTCGTCAATGTCGCCGGGCCACCAGGCATCGGCAAAAGCCGACTGGCCCGTGAAATCGTGGCACGCGCTTCGAGCAGGGGAGTGGCAGTCGTCACCACGCACTGCGAATCCCATACAAGCGATGTCCCGTTCCGTGCGATCTCGCGATTGTTTCGCGCGAGCTTGGGCATCGATGATCATCTCGATAACGCTGTCGCCCGAGCACAGGTCCACGATCGGTTCTCCGATGCAGACGACGAAGACCTACTTCTGCTTGACGACCTGCTGGGCATCGCCGACCCAGGATCCTCGCTTTCCGACGTGGCACCTGACGCCCGGCGGCGCCGCCTGACCGCGCTGTTCAATGCGGCCGCGCTGGCGCAGACCGAGCCGGCGGTCTACCTGATCGAGGACGTGCATTGGATCGATGAAACGAGCGAGTCGATGCTCGCTCAGTTCATTTCGGTGATTCCTCAGACTCCGTCGCTGGTTCTCATCACGACTCGTCCCGAGTACCACGGCGCGCTGAGCCGGGTGTCGGGCGCTCAGACCATCGGACTACGACCACTTACCGCAACCCAAAGCTCGACGCTCGCCACCCAATTGCTGGGCGATCACCCATCGCTGGCGGACGTGACCGCTCGGGTGTCGGCTCGTGCGGCCGGTAACCCGTTCTTCGCCGAAGAGATGGTGCGTGACCTGGCAGAACGGGGCGTACTCAACGGGGAGCCGGGCGCGTTTGTGTTGCGTGGCGACGCGGAGGACGTCGACGTGCCTGCGACCCTGCAGGCGACCATCGGTGCGCGCATCGACCGGCTGAGCGCTGCGGCCAAACACACGCTCTGCGCCGCAGCCGTTATCGGGTCGCGGTTCGACGCACGGCTGCTGGCCGACGCGGTCGACATCGTGGACGTGACAGCGCTCATCGAGGCGGAACTGGTTGAGCAGGTGAGGTTTGGCCGACGTGAGGAGTACGCGTTCCGCCATCCCCTGATTCGCGCGGTTGCCTACGAATCGCAGCTCAAGTCGGGCCGCGCGGAACTGCATCGACAACTGGCGGCCGCCATCGAAGCCCGCGACCCGGCATCGGCCGACGAGAACGCGGCGTTGATTGCCGAGCATTTCGAGGCAGCGGGAGATCGGCACGGTGCCTTCGCTTGGCACCTGCGGGCGGGCACGTGGCTCGCCAATCGCGATTTCGCGGCCGCGCGAGGCAGTTGGCGACGCGCACAGCAGATTGCCGACGAATTGCCGGATGACGATCCTGGCCGGGCGTCGATGCGTATTGCGCCACGCGCGTTGTTGTGCGGTACCGCGCATCGATTGGGTGGCGGGATTGAATCGGGCTTTGATGAATTGCGCGAATTGTGCACGGCGTCGGGTGATTTACGGTCGCTGGCAATCGGCTTGAACGGTCACCTGACCGTGCGTCTGTTCGAAGCCCGTAGACGGGAGGCATCACGTCTGGCCGACGAACTGATCGCATTGCTCGAATTGCTCGATGACCCCACATTGGCCGCCGCACTGTCGCTGTCGGCAGCGACGGTCAAGTCCGAGACCGCCGAGATGGCCACCGTGCTCCGCTTGACGGAGCGGATCATCGGCATGGCCGACGACGACTCCCGCAAGAATCCGTTGTTCATCGGGTCGCCACTGGCCCTCGCCCACGCGTTGCGCGGGGGAGCACGAGTGTGCCTTGGGATAGCGGGTTGGAAGGAGGATTTCCGGGAAGGTGCAGCCCTTGCGCAGAACTTCAACCCGCTGACGCGTCAGGCTGTGACTTTCTACACCTACGCGCTCGCAATCCCGTACGGGGTTCTTCTTCCCGATGACACGGCGCTGCGGCAAACCGCCGAGATTCTCGCGATCGCCGAACAAGCAGCCGACAACGCGACGCTGTTCGTCGCCCGACTGGCGCGGGGAATCACACTGGTCCATCATGGCGGGCGCGAGCATGAGCACGGACTCCAACTGCTGGCATCGATACGTGCCGACGACTCGACTTCGCCGTGGTCACCGCTGACTCTGCCGATCGCCGATGTCTATCTCGCTCAGGAGAGAGCCAGAACCGGCGATGTCGACGGCGCCGTCGAGTTGGCAGGGGTGGCGCTCGACACCTTGTATGAATCAGGCCGATCCATCTGGTGCGGCCTGGCCACCACGGTGTTGGTCGAAGCGCTGGTGCAGCGCAACCGTGATCGTGATCTTCTTGATGCGCAGACCGCGATGGACCGATTGGCCTCAGTACCAACCGATCCTGGCTTCGTCCTGCACGACATCACGTTGCTTCGTCTGCGGGCGCTGCTGGCCCGGGTCCGCGGCGACGACAATGGCTACCGAGAGTTCTCCGACCGCTACCGAAAGATGGCCAACGACTTGGGATTCGAAGGTCAGATGGCCATCGCCGCCGCTATGTGATCAACGCGGCCACCGCCCGCTAAGTCGTTTCGACGGAGATGGGAAGGTAGCCGCCTTTGCCGAGTCGGGGGCCATCCAGGGGATTGTCGGGGTCGGTCAGTGCCACGTTGATCGACGACTCGCCATCGGTGACGGTGAAGGGCTGGTCGGCGTCGAGTCGCATTTCGAGTTGATAGGTGACGGTCTGACCATGGCTGAGCGGGAACGGCTTGACGAGAGTGCCCATGATGTAGTCCATGCCGGTTCCCTCGCGGTCGTAGGGCACCGTCACCCACGCGTTGGTTTCCGGGTCGAGCATGCGCATGGATCCCATGGCCATCATGCTCGCCCCGGGTGGGCCGCATGAACAATGGCCCAGAGACACCACCAACCCAACCTTGTCGATGTCGGCGCCGTTGTTGTCCAGCGTGACGCTGAAGCGCATCGGCTCACCGCCCATGCGCACGGTGGTGCTTCCCTCTGCGGGGCGATGGTGACGTTGATGCCGTCTGCGGCGCGTCGCGGTCGGTGAGGCGGGTGCCTGCGGCGCCGCCGGGGCGACGGCCGGCGACTCGACGCGGAGACTGCTTGCACGGTGGTGATTGTGCCGGAACTCGTTGGAGTGGCGGCATGTGAGCAGCCGACGACGGCCGCAATCATTGCCGCTCCGACCATCGCGGCGATGGTCATACGGGTGTTCGAGATCATGTCGTGGCACTTTCTGAGAGACGTTATCTGAGTGGCGAACATGTCTGGAAGTCTGCGAATGCGGCCTTGGAGGATCCTTGGATAGGCAGCGCTCGATCACATCTTTGCCGTCAGCCAACCCAGTCGATGTCGAACAGGTCGGCCAGCGCGGTCCGGCCGTTGTCGGTGACCTTCATCGCGCGGCCCCGTGGCACCCGCTTCACCCAGTCGGCCGATAGAAAGCGGTCGAGCAGGGCGCGGCCGAGCGCACCCGACAGGTGGTGCCGCTGCTCGGTCCAATCCACGCAATAGCGCACGAGTGGCCTTCTGCTGTTTGGCATTTCGATTCCGACACCGTAGAGGAAGGCGCGGCCGTCGTCGGTCAGTTCGTATTGGATATCGTGGCCGGGACTGCTCAGCGCGTCGTGGCCGTCGCGGCGCGGGTCGTGTCGACCGTCACCGCCGATCAGCACTTCGCGCTCCAGCAGGCAGCCCATGATCTGCACACCGAGCCTGCCCGCGAGATGGTCGTAACACGTGCGGGCCGACCGCAGCGTCGCCGCCCTGGTGCCGTCGCGCAGCGACCGGACCGGGCGCGTCGGCGCCAAGCGGCCGAGCTGTTCGATCAGCTGGCCGACCTCCGGGCCGGCCAACCGGTAGTAGCGGTTTCGCCCGTGCGTCTCCACCGACAGAAGGCCCGCGTCGGTCAGCTTGCGCAAGTGGCTGCTGGCCGTGGGCCGGCTGACGCCCGCCTCGTCGGCGAGCACGCTCGCGGGCAGCGCCCTGCCGTCGTCAAGCGCCAGCAGCACCTTGCATCGGGCCGAGTCGGCCAGCAATGAGGCCAGCGCAGCGATGTCGGTGTCCCCGCGCACCGGTAGTTCGGCAACGTCACGCATGGCAGATCTCCTCTTTCGTCGATGCGGGGGCTTCCGGGCGCGCCCACCTCAGCGCTACCGCGGCACCGAGCGCCTCGACCGCCCCACCGATCACCAGCGCAGTCCGCACGCCGGCGGTTCCGCTGATCGCCGCCATGGCACTACCCAACACCGCCACACCGACAGTGATACCCACCAACCGGGCCAGGTTCACCACACCGGAGGCCAGGCCGGTGCGCTGTAGCGGCACAGCCGACATTGCCAGACCCACGGCCGGACCGGTGTTCAGCGCCAGGCCCGCGCCCGCCATCAGCAGAGACAACTCCAACAACCAGATTTCGGCGTGTGGTCCGGCGGCGGCGTACAGGAACAGGCCTGCCGCTATCAGGCAGAGGCCAGTGGTCATCGGCAGCCTCGGCCCCGATCGATGCGTGAGCCCGTTCGCCAGTGGGATCACCACGAGATAAGCGAACGGCAGCGGCAGGAAACACAGGGCGGTGACCAACGCGCTCGCGCCGCGTTGTTGTTGGAACGCAAAGCTGTTCACCAACAGCAGCCCGTAGGTGCCGAACGTCATCGCGAACGTCGCGACCAATGCGGCCGTCAGATGCCGGCTGCGGAACAGGTCGAGGGGCAGCATCGGCGAAGCGGCGCGATGCTGGCTGGCCACGAACGACGCAACTCCTGCGAAGGCGGCGACGGCGAGCGCGGCGGCCCAACCCGGCGCCATCGTGCGCCCCTCGACGAGGACCAGCGTCAGCGTGCCGAGGCTCAGTATCGCCAGTGCCTGGCCTCCGATGTCGACCCGCGCGGCCTCGTGGTCACGGGATTCGGGCAGATAGAGGCGCGTCATCGCCAGCGCGAGAAGTCCGACGGGCACGTTGAGCCAGAAGATGTAGCGCCAACCGATCGTGTCGGTCAGCACTCCACCCAGAATCGGCCCGACGGCGGTGCTCATCGCGGCCGCCATCGCCCACGCCGCCGTGGCCCGACCGCGTTCGATCGGGTCGGGGAATGCGGCGGCGGCGATGGCCAGCCCCTGCGGCAGCATCAATGCTGCGCCCACTCCCTGCACAGCACGAGCCGCCAACAACAGCGGCAGTGACGGGGCGGCGGCACATGCGATTGAGGCGACGATGAAGACCGTCAACCCGGCGCGCAGCAGCCTGCGCCTGCCGAACCGATCACCGAGCGACCCGGATGTCAGCAGCATGGCCGCGAAGGTGACGTTGTACGCGTCGACGGTCCACTGCGCACCCGAGATGCCGCCGCCGAGGTCGTCCCGGATCGCGGGCAGCGCGAGATTGATGGCATTCGCGTCGATCAATCCGACGAACAGGCCAAGGTAGGCCGCCATCAATGTCAGCGTCGTGTGGAGCGTGATCCTTCTCGTGTCCATAACCGCACGCTATGTGCGGAATGATTCGACGCCGATCGAACTATCAGCGGTCGGGAAGAGCGTGCTCGATGATCAGCCGGCGTGGATGCGGTTGGCGTTCCGCGCGTTTGGCAGCCAGATACACCTGTGCGGTCTCGCCTGCCACCGTGTGCCAGTCGAAGTCCGAGGTGAGCCGCTCCCGAGCGGCAATCGCATGGCGCTGGGCGACCTGCTGATCGTCGAGGACCACCCGTACCGCTGCAGCAAGGGCCGCGATATCGCGCGGCGGGAAGGACGTTCCGGTCTGCCCGTTGATCACCGCTTCTCCCAGGCCGCCGACATTCGAAGTGACCAGGGGCGTTCCCGTCGCCGCCGCTTCCAGCGCGACGATGCCGAACGGCTCGTAGTGGCTGGGCAGCACGGCGGCGTCGGCGGCGTGCAGCAATTGCACCAGGCCTTTGTGGTCGACTCGGCCGACGAACGTTACAGCCTTGAGCACCTTGTGTTTTCGGGCCTGCTCAACCAGCCATTCGTACTGCGTGCCGTCGCCTGCGATCGTCAGCGTCGTGCCGGGGTGGGTACGCCGGATGCGCGGTAGTGCCGCGATCGCGTCGTGGATGCCCTTCTCGTACTCCAACCTGCCGAGGTACAGCAGCTGCGCGGGACCCTTTCGCGGTCGCCGCGTGGCGAAGGGCCATAGTCCGGCGTCGATTCCGTTGCGGATGACCAGGATCTCGGCCAGGCCGGGGCCGAACAGCTCGGTGATCTCATCGCGCATCGACGCCGAACACGTGATGAGCGAATCGGATTCGCGAGCCAGCCAGGACTCCACGGCATGCACCTGCCTGCTGATCGGGCCCGACACCCAGCCCGAGTGCCTACCCGCCTCGGTGGCGTGGATCGTGGAAACCAGTGGAACGTCGAAGTATTCGGCCAGGGCGACGGCGGGATGGGCGACCAGCCAGTCGTGTGCGTGCACGACATCGGGGCGCCACGGCTTGGGCCGCCTGCCGGGGCTTTTCAATGCCAGCCCCGCCCGCGTCATCGAGTGACCCATCGCCAATGTCCAGGCCATCATGTCCGAGCCGAAGTCGAACTCGTGCGGGTCCTGGGCCGCGGCCACCACCCGCACGCCCTCGCTGACTTCGTCGGTCGACGGATGGGTGCTCGGGTCGGTGTTCGTGGGGCGACGGCTGAGCACCACGACCTCGTGCCCGGCCGCGGCCAGTGCCGTCGCCAACTGGTAGACGTGGCGCCCCAGTCCGCCGATTACCACCGGCGGGTACTCCCACGACACCATCAGGACTTTCACGAGCGGCGGAGCCTTCGGGCGTCAAGCGCGCCGAACAGGCCGTCGGCGCGGTTCCAGCCGGCCGCCAAACGCTCCGCCTGCTTGCGACGGCCCGATGCGAGCGTGCCGGCGATCTCGCGGGTGGCGTGCGCGTGCAGATGAGCGCGGTAGCGCGCGTAGTCGGCCGCGGAGTCCTTGCTGACCATGAACGGCCAGTCGCTCGACACGGTCAGCAGGGTCTCGCGCAGGATCTGGTCGGCAACCACGTCGCGCGACGGGGGAGCGCCCACCGACATCGTCTGTGTCAGCGCCTTGTCCACCGTGCTCAACGCGAGGTCGACGACCTCGTTGTTGAGCTGCACCAGATCGGCGACCTGCTCGCCGGACCACACCGACCAGTCCTTGCCCGAACCCCAAGAGCTGGGCGGCAATTCGACCGGACTGCCCGTGAAGCCGTCGTCGACGGCATCCGACAGCGTGCCAACCCGGATGCCTGCTGCGGGCAGTGCGCGCAACACCCGTTCCAGCCACACCGGTCCCTCGTACCACCAATGGCCGAACAGTTCGGTGTCGAAGGCGGCGATCACGTGCGCGGGTCGGCCGATCCGTTCGCTTTCGGCGAGCAGCCGCCTTCGTACCACCTCGACGAAATCGGCGACGTGTTCGTCGACTACGCGGTCGGCGCGTGCGGGGTCGTACGGAGCCTTGGCGTCGCCGGGCACATTGCGGCCGGTGACGCGGGCAGGCTTGAGGCCGGTGACATGGTCGTAGGTGTGGAAGTCGCGGTAGGCGGCATGACCGGGATAGCCGGACTTCGGGGACCACACCCGGTAGCTGACCTGCAGGTCGCGGCCGAACGCGACGACACTGGAGTCGCCGACCGGCCGACCCAGCGCCGTATCGCCATGCAGCGATGGGCCGTCCACCATGAAGTGCCCGACACCTGCTGCGGCGTAATCGAATTCCATACCCGGCGCGTACGCGCATTCCGGCGCCCAGATGCCCGACGGCGTGTGAGCCATCCGCTGCTGAGCATCGGCCAACCCTTCGCGCAGCGCGAACTCGCGCAACCGCGAGTTCAGCAGCGGTTGGAAGGGATGCGACAGCGGTCCCCCGAGCAGCTCGATGGTTTGACCGTCGACGAGCTCGCGGAGCAACGGGCTGGCGCCGTGCCGCCACAGCGTGTTGAACTCGTCGAGCGCGCAGTCGGTTTCGGCCATCTCGCGAAGGCCGAACTCGCGCAACGGTTCCCGCAGGGTGGTCGCCTCCTGGGCGCGCAGCCGCCAGTTGGCCAGCCAGTGATGCATGCCCGTCAGGCAGTACGGGTCGTCGAGCTGTGCGGTGACCACCGGCGTCATCCCAAGCGTCACCAGATGACGGCGGTCTTCGGCGGCCAGTGTGCGCAGCACCCGCATCAGCGGCAGGTATGCCGCCGACCAGGATTGGTAGAGCCATTCCTCACCGACCGGCCAGCGGCCGTGATGAGCCAGCCACGGCAGGTGGGTGTGCAGGACGAGGGTGAAGAGACCGGGGATCGGCGCCGATGTCGTGCTCACGGCCGCACCGCGAGTGCGACCAGGTCCAGGCTTTCGTCGATGTCGCGGTCGGCCGCGTCGGTCAGGTCGAAATCGCCGATGCCGACCGAGGCGACGTCGGCCAACAGGTCTGCGGGCCAGGGCGCATCGGCCAGGGCGCGGGCCACCTGCGCATCGATGATCGAGCCACCGTGCTTGACATCGAGTCCTTGCAGTGTGGGGCCGTGGAACACACCCAGCATCGATTCGAGCGCGAAACCGGCCGACTCGAGCAACTCGGTGAGTTCGGAGGCGTTGAGCTCGCGGGTGTGGAACGGGTTGATCGGGGTGTCCCGGCCGGGGGAGAAGGTGACGCGATTGGGCGTCGACATCAGCAGCAAACCCGACGGTCGCAGCACGCGCAGGCATTCCGCGACGAATTGCGGCTGGTCCCACAGATGCTCGATCACCTGGAAGTTGACCACTACATCAACGGCGCCGTCGGGCAGCGGCAGCTCGGCGAGATTGCCGTGACGCATGTCCACGCGCGGATATCTCGCCCGGACGTGGGCCACCGTCGCCTCGTCGTAGTCCAGCCCGATCACGCGGCGGGCGACGTCGGCGATCAGGTCGGCGCCGTATCCCTCGCCGCACCCGGCCTCGAGCACGTCACTACCCGCGCACCGGTCGGCCAGCCGCCTGTACACCACCTCGTGGCGGCGGAACCAGTAGTTCTCCTCGGCCAGGCCGGGAATCGTGCGCTCCCCGGTCAGAGGCAGAGCGCCCTCCGGCCCGGCAGAACCGTCGGTGACAAATGAGCTCATTGCAAAAGGCAGGCTAACCCAGGAGAAGCGTCGGTGGCCTGTTCGCGAACGGTTGGGCCGGTCAAGGCCGAGGAAGGGGACGTCAGAGCGCAAACTTCGACCAGCTATGGTGTTCGTGCGAACCACCTCAAGTTACCAATGAGTAACATGGTGGCGACTGCTTGAGACGTGGTAATGGGGGCCGACCCGCGGCCTCCTCGAGGAGGACGAACCAGACTCATGACGAACATCGTGGTCCTGATCAAACAGGTCCCTGACACGTGGTCGGAACGCAAGCTGACCGACGGCGACTACACCCTTGACCGCGAGGCCGCCGACGCCGTGCTCGACGAGATCAACGAGCGCGCCGTTGAAGAGGCACTGCTGATCAAGGAGAAAGAGGCCGCCGACGGCACCGAGAGCAGCGTCACGGTCCTGACCGCAGGCCCGCAGCGCGCCACCGAGGCGATCCGCAAGGCACTGTCGATGGGCGCCGACAAGGCCGTGCACGTGCTCGACGACGGCATGCACGGATCCGACATGGTCCAGACCGGCTGGACGCTGGCCCGCGCGCTGGGCACCATCGAGGGCACTGAGCTGGTCATCGCGGGCAACGAGGCCACCGACGGGGTCGGTGGAGCGGTGCCTGCCATCATCGCCGAGTACCTGGGCCTGCCCCAGCTCACGCATCTGCGCAAGATGTCGGTCGAGGGCGGCAAGGTGACCGGCGAGCGCGAGACCGACGACGGTCTGTTCACCGTCGAGGCGTCGCTGCCCGCGGTCGTCAGCGTCACCGAGAAGATCAACGAGCCGCGCTTCCCGTCCTTCAAGGGCATCATGGCCGCCAAGAAGAAGGAAGTGACGACGCTGACGCTGTCTGAGATCGGTGTCGAGTCTGAAGAGGTCGGCGTCGCCAACGCAGGCACCAAAGTGACCGCGTCGACCCCCAAGCCGCCGAAGACGGCCGGCGAGAAGGTGACCGACGAAGGCGACGGCGGCACGAAGGTCGCCGAATACCTTGTCGCGCAAAAGATCATCTAGCTAGATCTCTCCCGCACACTCACGAGAACCCCAGGGGCAAAACTCATGGCAGAAGTACTTGTGCTCGTCGAGCACGCCGAAGGTGCACCGAAGAAGGTCACCGCTGAACTGATCACCGCCGCCCGCGCGCTGGGCGAGCCCGCGGCCGTCGTCGTCGGCAAGCCGGGCACGGCCGATGCGCTCGTCGATGGGCTGAAGGCCGCCGGTGCCGCCAAGATCTACGTCGCCGAGTCCGACGACGCGGACAACTACCTGATCACGCCGTACGTGGATGTGCTGGCGTCGCTGGTGGAGTCCGCTACTCCCGCAGGCGTGCTGCTGGCCGCATCGGCCGATGGCAAGGAGATCGCCGGCCGACTGGCCGCGCGCACCGGCGCGGGCGTGCTGACCGACGTCGTCGAGGTCAAGGAGGGCGGCAAGGCCGTCCACTCGATCTTCGGTGGCGCGTTCACCGTGGACGCCGAGGCCACCGGTGACACCCCGGTGATCACGGTGCGCCCCGGCGCGATCGAGGCCGAGGCGGCCGACGGCGCCGGTGAGGTCGTCAAGGTCGAGGTGCCCGCGCAAGCCGAGAATGCGACGAAGATCATCAAGCGGGAGCCCGCGGTCGCAGGCGACCGTCCGGAGCTCACCGAGGCCACTGTCGTGGTTTCCGGCGGCCGTGGTGTCGGGAGCGCCGAGAACTTCCACGTCGTCGAGGAATTGGCGGACTCGCTCGGTGCCGCCGTCGGTGCGTCGCGCGCCGCGGTGGACTCGGGCTACTACCCGGGCCAGTTCCAGGTCGGCCAGACCGGCAAGACCGTGTCACCGCAGCTGTACATCGCGCTGGGCATCTCCGGTGCGATCCAGCACCGCGCGGGCATGCAGACGTCGAAGACGATCATCGCGGTGAACAAGGACGAGGAAGCGCCGATCTTCGAGATCGCCGACCTCGGTGTTGTCGGCGACCTGTTCAAGGTCGCCCCGCAGCTGACCGAGGCGGTCAAGGCCCGCAAGGGGTAGCTTTCGCCGCTGAGTACGCAAAAGCCCCCGACACGCCTCGTGTTCGGGGGCTTTTGCGTTCCCTGGCCCGCCCGTGGGCCCAGCTCCGCGACGTTCACCTAGCGCTCACAGACACGACACGCGCCCGTGGCCATCCGGAGATCCGGCTGGGCGACCGTGCTGGCTATGAGCACCGCTTCAGTACTCATACCCGCCGAACAAGCCGAGGGCGCGTCAACGCCGCGCTACACCCTGTTGCTGTCTACCGACCCTGCGCTCATCGAAGCTGCGCAGCGCCTTCGTCACGACGTATTCACCTCCGAGCCGGGTTTCGCGCTGGAAGGCGCGACCGACGGTAAAGATGCCGACCGGTTCGACGAGTTCTGCGATCACCTGCTTGTCCGCGAGGACATCTCCGGCGAGCTGGTCGGTTGCTACCGCATGCTGCCGCCGCCCGGTGCCATCGGCGCCGGAGGGCTCTACACCGCAACCGAATTCGACGTTTCCGGACTCGATCCGCTGCGGCCGTCGCTGGTCGAAATGGGCCGCGCCGTGGTCCGCGAAGACCACCGCAACGGCGGCGTCGTACTCCTGATGTGGGCAGGCATCCTGGCCTACCTCGACCGCTGCGGCTACGACTACGTCGCCGGTTGTGTGTCTGTACCCGTTGATGATTCGGACACAGCGCCCGGTAGCCAGATCCGTGGAGTGCGCGATTTCGTGCTGCGCAGACACGCCGCCCCTGCCGGGTACACCGTGTACCCGTACCGGCCGGTGACGATCGACGGCAAGGGCCTCGACGACATCGACCCGCCTGCACGAGTGGCGGTCCCGGCGCTGATGCGCGGCTACCTACGCCTGGGTGCGCAGATCTGCGGCGAGCCCGCCCATGATCCGGACTTCGGCGTCGGCGACTTCCCGGCGCTGCTCGACAAACGCAAGGCCGACACGCGTTATCTGAAACGACTGCGATCCGTGGCGGCGGCAAGCGATATGGCCGGAGGGGTGGCGTCATGACCGTCGACAGTCCCTGGGTGCCAAGGGCGACGTGCGACGCGAGCTGCCTGGCAGCCGGGGGAGCGCCGAGCGGCACGCCGGTCGTGGTGGCCATGCGGGTCGCCGTACGGGCGACATTCGCGGTCATCCTGCTGTCGGCCGTTCCGCTGCTGGCGATTCCGCTGCCCGGCCGCTCCCACATCCAGCGGGGCTACTGCCGGATGATGCTGCGTGCGCTCGGCGTGCGAATCACTGTGTCCGGCGGGCCGATTCGCAACCTGCGCGGCGTCCTGGTCGTCAGCGGTCACGTGTCATGGGTGGATATCTTCTCCATCGGCGCGGTGATGCCCGGCTCCTTCGTCGCCAAGGCCGAGATGGTCAGCTGGCCCGGCCTCGGTATCGCCGCGCGCCTGATGAAGGTCATCCCGATCGAGCGGGCGAGCCTGCGCAGGCTGCCCTACGTCGTCGGGATGGTGGCCACTCGACTGCGGGCCGGCCAGACCGTCGTCGCATTCCCCGAAGGCACCACCTGGTGCGGACTGGCGTATGGGCAGTTCCGGCCTGCGATGTTCCAGGCCGCAGTCGACGCGGGCAGGCCGGTGCAACCGTTACGGCTGAAATACCACCACCGCGACGGGAGTCCATCCACCGTGGCCGCCTACGTCGGCGACGACACGCTGATCGCGTCGATCCGCCGCCTCGTCACCGCCCGCCGCACCATCGTGCACGTGCAGGTGGAGTCGCTGCAGCTGCCGGGCACCGACCGGCGCGACCTGGCCGCCCGCTGCGAGACGGCGGTCAGGGGCGACGCAGGACGACGGGGGCACGGGCACGCGCTGGTGGCCTGACCACGGGTTCAGGGCTGCCGCTGTCCGGCGGCTAAACTGGGCTGGCTATGACCACTGACAAGTCGGTCTACCTGGATCACGCCGCCACCACCCCGATGCACCCCGCTGCCATCGAGGCGATGGCCGCTGTGCTGGCGACCGTCGGCAACGCATCGTCGCTGCATGGCACCGGCCGCGCGGCGCGCCGCCGGATGGAGGAATCGCGGGAGACGCTGGCCAAGCTGCTCGGCGCCCGGCCGTCGGAGGTGATCTTCACCGCGGGCGGTACGGAGAGCGACAACCTGGCCGTCAAGGGCATCTACTGGGCTCGCCGCGACGCCGACCCGCGCCGACGGCGCATCGTCACCACCGCCGTCGAACACCACGCGGTGCTCGACTCGGTCGAATGGCTCGCCGAACACGAGGGCGCGGAGATCACGTGGCTGCCGACGGCATCCGACGGCTCGGTCTCGCCCGCCGCCCTGCGCGAGGCCCTTGAGGACCACGACGATGTGGCGCTGGCGTCGGTCATGTGGGCCAACAATGAAGTCGGCACCATCATGCCGCTGACAGAATTGGCTGCGGTGGCGGCCGAATTCCACGTCCCGATGCACAGCGACGCGGTGCAGGCGGTCGGCCAGATACCGGTCGACTTCGCCGCCAGCGGTCTGTCGGCGATGAGCATCGCCGCTCACAAGTTCGGCGGTCCTACCGGTGCCGGCGCCCTGCTGCTGCGCCGCGACACCGCGTGCGTGCCGCTGCTGCACGGCGGAGGCCAGGAACGCGATGTCCGTTCGGGCACACCGGATGTCGCCGGTGCGGTGGCGATGGCCACGGCCGCCGAGGTGGCGATCGGAAGCATGGAAACCACCAGCGGTCGTGTGCAGGCGCTGCGCGACCGGCTGGTCGACGGTGTGCTGTCGAGCATCGACGACGTCGCTCTCAACGGCGCGACGGGTGCGCACCGACTGCCCGGCAACGCACACTTCACGTTCCGCGGCTGCGAGGGTGATTCGCTGCTGATGCTGTTGGACGCCAAGGGAATCGAGTGCTCGACGGGGTCGGCGTGCACGGCCGGCGTCGCGCAGCCGTCGCACGTGTTGACGGCGATGGGCGCCGACCCGGCCAGCGCCCGCGGTTCGCTGCGGCTTTCGTTCGGTCACACCAGTGTCGACGCCGACGTCGACGCCGCGCTCGACGTGCTGCCCGGTGCGGTCGACCGTGCGCGGCAGGCGGCGCTGGCCAGCTCGGGAGTTGTTAAGTAGTGCAGGTTCTGGTCGCGATGAGCGGGGGCGTCGACTCGTCGGTTGCTGCGGCCCGGATGGTCGACGCCGGCCACGACGTCGTCGGCGTGCACCTGGCGTTGTCCGCGGCGCCGGGGACGCTGCGCACGGGGTCGCGAGGCTGCTGCTCGAAGGAGGACGCCGGAGACGCCCGCCGGGTGGCCGATGTGCTCGAGATTCCCTTCTATGTATGGGATTTCGCCGAGCGGTTCAAAGAGGACGTGATCGACGACTTCGTGTCGTCCTATGCCCGCGGGGAGACTCCGAACCCCTGCGTGCGCTGCAACGAGCGGATCAAATTCTCCGCGCTGTCGGCCCGCGCTCTCGCGCTCGGCTTCGACGCCGTCGCCACCGGCCACTATGCGCGGCTGTCGGACGGTCGGCTGAGACGCGCCGTCGACGGCGATAAGGACCAGTCCTATGTGCTCGGTGTGCTGACCGCCGAGCAGCTGCGCCACGCGATGTTCCCGATCGGCGACACGCCCAAGCCGCAGATCCGCGAGGAGGCCGCCCGCCGCGGCCTGGCCGTCGCCGACAAGCCGGACAGCCACGACATCTGTTTCATCCCCTCCGGTGACACCCGGGCGTTCCTCGGCAGCCGCATCGGCGTGCGCCGCGGCACGGTGGTCGACGCCGGCGGCACCGTGCTCGCCGAACACGACGGCGTGCACGGTTTCACCATCGGGCAGCGCAAAGGGCTCGGCATCGCAGGCCCCGGCGCCGATGGCACCCCCCGCTACGTGACGGCCATCGACCCCGACACCGCAACCGTCCGTGTGGGTGCCGCGTCGGACCTCGAGGTGTGGACGCTGGCGGGCGACAAGCCGGTCTTCACGTCGGGCACGGCACCGCGCGGATCCGTGGAATGCGCGGTGCAGGTGCGCGCGCACGGCGGCATCGCCGACGCAGTGGCCGAGGTGCGCAGCGGTGAGATCGTCGTCGAGCTGCGCGCACCGCTGCGCGGCGTGGCACCGGGCCAGACGATGGTGCTCTACCGCCGCGACGCCGACGGCGACGAAGTGATCGGCAGCGCGACGATCGCGCGGGCCGCGTAGCTCCTAGTTGGGCACCTTTTCCATGATGTTTGTCATCACGATGTCGGGCACCGACCCGGGGAACGAACAGAAGGACACCTCGGCCAACACGGCGTTCTTGACCCGGTAGTCGCGTCCGCACGTGTCCGTCGATCGCATCCGCAGCGAGTCTGCGTCCGCCGTCCACTGACCGATGAAGGTCGAACCGAGTTCTGTTGCCCCACAGTCGTAGACATGCCCGACCAAATCGGCGAACGCCCGGCGAGCGGTGTCGGGATCGCGGTATCCGGCGGCGCCCTCGGAGATCAGCCCGCCGCCGGGAGGGTTCTGATAAGTGGTCTTGTGAAACTCCTCCACGTCGGGGCCGAACGTCTGCGTCTCGGCGAAGTACCACTGGCACTCCTTCGGCGTGCCGTTCATCAGGTCGCTGACGTCGACGGGGATCTTGCCGTCCATGCTGGGCACGATCGTCAGGTCTTGGCCCGCGCCGGTGATCGCCCGCATCTGCGCCTGGTCCAACATCACCGACTCGACGTCGATCGGTGACCGTGATTCGTCATCGATGCCCGGCGCTGCCCGAGTGGCCGTGCCGCCGATGGTCTGCGCGCACCCGGCGGCCAGCACCGCGGTGGCACACATCACCGCCAGTCGGCCGGCCGTTGCAGGCATGATGTCGACTCCTTCCTGTTTCGCAGACTAACGCGTGGGGCGCGTGTGGCGAATAGTGTTGGAGAAGTGAATGACTTTGCCGGCCCAACCGGTATCGGCTCGTGGCCTGGGACGTCGGCACGCGAGGCCGCCGAGATCATCGTCGGCGAACTGCACCGACTGCCGCACCTGGTGGAATTGCCTGCCCGCGGACTCGGATCCGACCTCATCGGGCGTGCTGGGGCGCTGCTCGTCGACATCACCATCGACACCGTGCCCCGCGGCTACCGCGTCGCGGCCGGACGCAGTGCGGTGACCCGTCGCGCGGCCAGCCTGCTCGCGGAGGACATCGACGCGCTCGAAGAGGCGTGGGAGAAGGCCGGTCTGCGCGGAACACAACGCACCGTCAAGGTGCAGGCACCCGGCCCGATCACGCTGGCGGCGCAGTTGGAGCTGGCCAACGGGCATCGGGCGATCACCGACCCTGGCGCCGTGCGCGACCTGGCCGGATCCCTCGCCGAGGGCGTCGCCCTCCATCGCGCCGAGGTTGCCAGGCGGTTGGACTGCCCGGTCGTGGTCCAGTTCGACGAACCGTCGTTACCCGCGGCACTGGCGGGCCGGCTCACCGGTGTGACGAGCCTGTCCGAAGTGCACCCGGTCGATGAGCCGGTCGCAGCCGCGCTGCTGGATGACTGCGTGGCCACCGTCGGCGGCGAGGTGGCAATGCACAGTTGTGCGCCAGGGCTGCCCTGGCGGATGCTGCAACGCAGCGCGATGAGCGCGGTGTCGGTCGACCTGTCGATGCTGACCGTCGATGACCTCGACGGTGTCGGCGAGTTCGTCGAATCGGGCCGCACCGTGATGCTCGGCGTCGTTCCCGCCGCCGCGCCCGATGCCCGCCCATCAGCGGAACAGGTGGCCAAGTCGGTTGTCGCGGTCACCGACCGACTCGGCTTTCCCCGCGCGGTGCTGCCAGAGCGGATCGGCATCACGCCCGCGTGTGGCATGGCTGCCGCGACCCAGAAGTGGGCGCGCATCGCGATCGAACTCGCCCAGAAAGCGTCCGACGCGATCGCCGACGACCCCGCCGCGATCTTGAATTAACGTTTGCCGGGCAAAGGCATGTGCAACAATGGCACGCGCGGGGACCCTGGATTCGGCAATCCGACTGGTCAGGAAAGGGATCGTGGCGCAGGCGACTGTTCGTATTGCAGCGGGCGGCGTTGTCGCGGCGTCTCTGTTGATCCTGGGGCCGCTTCCGGCCCAGGCGGTTGCCGACAAACATGGTTCGGATTCGCATTCCAAGCACAATGACCAGGGAAACCATTCGAACAAGCCGGGAAGCGATCGGGGAGGTCCCCGTGACGGACTCAGCGCTGTCGGAGGTGCGAAGCCTTCGACCGATCCCCCACAGATGAACCTCGGAACAGTTGGCAGCGACCTTGGGGAACTCGCCATCCCCGACAGCGTTGAGACCTTTGCAGTTGCCGACGGACCGGTGGCCCTGCGGTCGGCGGCGGTCGAGGATGTTCCCAGCGGCCACGCAGCGGGCGCAGTGCCGCGGTCCGGGTCCGCCTACGCGGCGCCGCCTACGGCGGCTATCCGGGCACCCCGCGTCGTAATAGGAGACGGCCGCACACCCAGGCCGCAACCCGGCGCCGCTGAGCCCGTCTTCGCTCCCGCCATTCCCGAGGTCCTTCCTCCGCAGCCGACGGCGATCGAAATCAACATGCCGCCCCTCCCGCCACCGCTGCCGCCGACCGAGAAGTTCTCACCGCCCCGGCTGGTGGAGACCGACATCGGCACGGCGGGGCTCGATACGGTCACCGACCCGCTCGCCGGGCTCGCGGGGTTGATCCTGTTACCCGCGGTTGGTGCCGTACTCGGTTTCCGGCAGGCGCGGGCGGCCCAAGCGCTGCGGGGCTCAACCCGAACGTAGGTCCTTGCGAAGGATCTTGCCTGCAGTCGACTTGGGAATCGCGTCGATGAACTCCACCTGACGAACCTTCTTGTACGGTGCGACCTCACCGGCGACGAACTCCATTACCTCCGCCTCGGTCAGGTCGGCACCGGATTGCTTGACCACGAACGCTTTTGGTATCTCTTCGCCCGAGTCTTGGTCGATGACGCCGATGACGGCGGAGTCGGCGATCCCTGGATGGGTCAGCAGCACCGCCTCGAGTTCAGCCGGCGGCACCTGGTAGCCCTTGTACTTGATCAGTTCCTTGAGCCGATCGACGATGAACACGCAGCCGGAGGAATCGACGCGCGCTAGGTCTCCGGTGCGCAGCCAGCCGTCGTCGTCGATGGTCTCCCTCGTCGCCTCGTCGTTCCCGAGGTAGCCAGCCATCACGTTCGGGCCCTTGAACCACAACTCGCCGGTCTCACTGAGACCTTCTGCGGGAAGGCCGATCTCGTCGCCGGTCGTGGGGTCGATGAGTTTGGAGGCCGAGTTGGCCGCCGTCCAGCCGGCCGCGCCGATCGGCGCGACAGAGCCGACGAGGTGCTTGCCGCCGTCCAGCGGCGTGCAATGGCTGACCGGGCTGAGCTCGGTCATGCCGTATCCCTGCACGACGCGACAGCCGATGCGGTCTGCGACGGCGTGGCCCAGGCCCTCGTCCAGCGGTGCCGCGCCGGACAGAATGGCCCGCAGTGACGACATATCGTAGTTGTTCACCAACGGGTGTTTGGCCAGGGCGACCGCCACCGGCGGCGCGATGTAGGCGACGGTGACCTTGTGGTTCGCGATGTTGCCGAGGAACTCCTCGAGATCGAAGCTCGGCATCATGACCAGGCGTGCCCGCGCCCGCAAGACGGCGTTGAGCAGCACCGTCATGCCGTAAATGTGGAAGAACGGCATGATCGCGATGACCACGTCGTCGGCCTGCACGTCCTGCACCGGGCGCGTCTGCGCGACGTTGGCGACCAAGTTGCGATGCGTCAGCATCACGCCTTTCGGGTTGCCGGTGGTGCCGGAGCTGTAGGGGAGCACTGCCAGATGCGTGGACGGGTCGAAGCTCACTTCCGGTGCGGGACGGGCGATTTCGACCAGGTCGGCCGCATTCGGGTGGCCGCTCTGCGCCTGCCCGGGGCCGTCGAGCACCACCAGGTTGGCGTCGTCCAGTCCGACCGCGGCCGCCGCGTCCTTGGCCGCGGCCAGCAGCGGGGTGACGGTGACCAGCATCTTGGCCTTCGAGTCCGTCAGCTGCTTGGCGATGTCCTTGGCGGTGAACAGGACGTTGATGGTGGTGGCCGTTGCGCCTGCGCGCAGGATGCCGTGGAAAGCTACCGCGAAGCCCGAGCTGTTCGGTGCCAGTAGACCGACCACATCGTCGACACCGATGCCACGGGCGGCTATTGCGCCGGCGAACTGGTCAATGCGTTCGATCATCTTGCGATACGTGTGTTCGGTGCCCGCCTTCGTGTCGACCAGCGCGACCCGGTCGAGGTCGGCGTCGTCGATGCCGGCGAAGAGGTACTCGTAGACGCTGGCCGTCGGGATGTCGACCTCGGGGTAGGGGCTCGCGAAGCTCATGGCCCGATAGAACCATCTCCGAGCGGACGCCGGGTCAGACTTCGTCGAGCTGTCGGATCAGCTTCTTCGGCGCCACCATTCGGAACGACGCGTCGATCAGTTCGCCCACCTCGCCCCAGTCGATCTTCTTCCTCGCTGTGAGGTCGAGGCCGAGCCAGCCGGACGGTCCCATGTACGCGGGATAGAAGAACCGGGTGTCCTGTTCGAGGGCCTTGCGGTCGCTGTCGTCGACCTTGACGAGTATCGAATGGGGGTACTGGATGTACTCGCCTTTGGCGTCGCCCTTCATGCTGCCGCCGTACATGACGAAGATCTTCGGCACGCAGAACACCGGCCTGCCCCAGGAGACCTTCTCGAAGGCCTCGGGAAAGCGCAAGGCGATGTTGCGCACTTCCGCCAACCCGAGGTCGTCGTCGCGGAACATGATCGGGTGCGGCATGCGGAAAGGGTAATCGCTAACGCGGCATCCGCTCGGCGCGAAGCTCGGCGTGCATCTCCCATGGCGCCTGCGGCAGCACATGCCCGGTTTCCAAGAGCGACTTCAGGTTCGAGAGCACCGCTGCCCAACCCGCTGAGGCGGCCTCGTACTCCGTCGCGTCGGGGATGTCTTCGTGCGTCACCGTCAGCCGGACGATGTCGTGATGCGGTTCGATATCGAAGCGCACGACGGACTGCTGGCCCGACGTGTCCGGATCGCCGAACGTCATGACCAGCCGGCCCGGGGGTGCGGCTTCGATGACTTCTCCGGCCACGTCGACAATCCCGGATCCGTCCGTGCGGCGGTGCTCCCAGCGGGAACCCGGCTGCCAGTCCGAGACATTGCTGTGCCCCCAGTACTGGCCGGTGAGATCGGCGTCGGTCAACGCCTCCCATACCTTCTCGGGGCTGCACTGGATATAGGTCACGTACACAAACGTCGGCTTGTCGGCCATTTCCGCCTCCTCTGCTCGTAGCTTCACCGCATGCAGGGCGTGAAGCCGCGGATATTCGAATGCCTGGATCCAGCGGTGCGTAATCTCGTGTAGCGGAACAGGATTCAGGTAGTGCAACTTCAACCGCCCGCGCCGGACGGTGCTGACGAGATTGGCCGACTCGAGCACCGAGAGATGCTGGCTCACGGACTGCCGCGCCATTTCCAGGTACTCGCACAGCTGTCCGAGCGTCTGGCCGTTGTCCTGCCGGAGCCGGTCCAGCAGCAGACGGCGGCCCGGGTCGGCCAGCGCCTTGAAGACTCGGTCCATCTGGTCATCCGCCACCTCGACATTATGCAGGTATTTACCTGCGTAATGTCAAACGTGCAGGTTGTGGCGCGCAGTCCGGTCGATTTGGGTGTCAGCCGCCTCGGCTAGCCTGCGAGGGTGACCTCCAAGGCAACCCGTAAAGCCGAAGCGACGCTGGCGGCACAGGCCGAAGAAGCCCCCGAGCCGAATATCCGCCGCCGATGGCAGGAGCTCGCCGACGAGGTACGCGAACACCAGTTCCGCTACTACGTCAGGGATGCGCCGATCATCTCCGACGGCGAGTTCGACAAACTGCTCGGTGAGCTCACCCAGCTGGAGGAAGAGCACCCAGAGCTGCGCACCCCGGACTCACCCACCCAGCTCGTCGGCGGCGCCGGTTTCGCGACCGAGTTCTCCTCCGCCGATCACCTCGAGCGCATGTTGTCCCTGGACAACGTCTTTGCGCCGGAAGAACTCTCGGCATGGGCGACGCGAATCCGCGGTGAGATCGGCGACGACGTCGACTATCTGACCGAGCTCAAGATCGACGGTGTGGCGCTGGCGCTGGTCTACCGCAACGGCCGCCTGGAGCGCGCGGCGACGCGCGGCGACGGACGCACCGGGGAAGACGTGACGCTCAACGCCCGCACCATCGAAGACATCCCGGAACGGCTCACCGGCTCCGACAAGTTTGCCACCCCGGCGGTGCTCGAAGTGCGCGGAGAGGTCTTCTTCCGGGTCGCCGACTTCGAGGATCTGAATGCGGGCCTTGTCGCCGAGGGCAAGCCGCCCTTCGCCAATCCGCGCAACAGTGCGGCCGGCTCGCTACGGCAGAAGAATCCCGCAGTCACCGCGCGCCGCAAGCTGCGGATGATCTGCCACGGTCTCGGCCGCGCCGAAGGCTTCTCGCCGAAGACTCTGCACGAGGCCTACACGGCGCTGAAGGCGTGGGGGTTGCCGGTCTCCGAGCACACCACCCGGGTGAAGGGCATCGACGCGGTCAGCGAGCGGATCGCCTACTGGGGTGAGCACCGCCATGACGTCGAACACGAAATCGACGGTGTGGTGGTCAAAGTCGACGCGGTGGCTCTGCAACGCCGCCTGGGTTCCACGTCGCGGGCGCCGCGCTGGGCGATCGCCTACAAGTACCCGCCGGAGGAGGCCACCACAAAGCTGCTCGACATCAAGGTCAATGTCGGGCGCACCGGAAGGGTCACCCCGTTCGCGTTCATGGAACCGGTCAAGGTCGCCGGATCGACCGTGAGCCAGGCCACGCTGCACAACGCGTCGGAGGTCAAGCGCAAGGGCGTGCTGATCGGTGACACGGTGGTGATCCGCAAGGCCGGCGACGTGATCCCCGAAGTGCTGGGACCCGTCGTCGACCTGAGGGACGGTTCGGAGCGCGAATTCGTGATGCCGACAAAGTGTCCCGAGTGCGCGACGTTGCTTGCGCCGACCAAGGAGGGCGACGCTGACATCCGCTGTCCGAACACTCGGTCGTGCCCCGCGCAGTTGCGGGAGAGGGTTTTCCACGTCGCCGGGCGCGGCGCCTTCGACATCGAGGGCCTGGGCTACGAAGCGGCGGTCGCGGTGCTGCAGGCCGGCGTGATCACCGACGAAGGTGACTTGTTCGGCATCACCGCCGACGATCTGCTGCGCACAGATCTGTTCACCGTCAAGGGCGGAGAGGTTTCCGCCAACGGCAATCGGCTGCTGGCCAATCTGGACAAGGCGAAGGCGCAACCGCTGTGGCGGGTGCTCGTCGCGTTGTCGATCCGGCACGTCGGCCCTACCGCAGCGCGGGCGCTGGCCACCGAATACGGCAGCCTCGACGCGATCATGGCGGCCTCGGAGGAGGAGCTCTCGGTCGTCGAGGGCGTCGGGCCGACGATCGCCGACGCGGTCGTGGAATGGTTCGCGGTCGACTGGCACCGTGCGATCGTCGACAAGTGGCGAGCCGCCGGCGTGCGGATGGCCGACGAACGCGACGCCAGCATCGAGCGCACCCTCGAGGGGCTGTCCATCGTTGTCACCGGCTCGCTGGCCGGCTTCTCCCGCGACGACGCGAAAGAGGCGATCGTGGCACGCGGCGGCAAGGCCGCCAGTTCGGTGTCGAAGAAGACGGCCTACGTGGTGGCGGGCGATTCACCCGGCTCGAAGTACGACAAGGCCGTCGATCTCGGGGTGCCCATTCTCGACGAGGACGGCTTCCGGCGGCTGCTGGACAGTGGGCCGGACAGCGTCTGAGTCCCGAGGGCTCAACGCAGGATCGTCGCGACGATCCCGGCGAGATAGCCCAGCCGGGCCACTTCCGACGGCCGGAACTCCGGACCGCCCGGCCGGCCGAGCACAACGGCGGTGAGCTCATCGCCCAGCGGCGCGGCCGCCAGCGTGGTGTCCATGTCCCGCCACACTTGCGGCACCCAGTCCGCGGTGGCATCGAGCACATGGGCCCTGTCGATCGGCAGCCACGGCACCTCGTTGGTGTGCGTCTCCGGTGCGCCGTGGCTACCGACGATGCGCTCGATGCCTGGATCGACCAGCCGCACGACGGTGCACCAGCCGACCCGCAACACCCGTGGTGCCTCGTCGGCCAGTACCTGCAGCTTCGCGCGCTTGTCGGGGGCGGCCGCGATGTGGTCGATCAGCTCGAGCTCCCGATGTGCCTCGAGAAGTCCGGTGTGCGGCCGGATGGTGTCTACCCGCACCCCCTTGAGGTTCTCGGCCGCGGTGATCAACATGTCGGGCATCGCACCCGGCGGAAGGTCGACGATCAGGTCGTCGATCGCGTAGTCCGGTCCCCGTTCCACCACGTCCAGGGACAAGATGTCGGCACCCACCGAACCGAGCGCCACGGCCAATGAGCCGAGGCTGCCCGGCCGATCCTCCAGCTGGACCCGCAGCAGATACGAAGGCACGCGCAACACTGTCGCACAGGGCTTGCGGCTCAGCACTCCGGGCGATGAGCACTTGGTCGGGCCGCTGGGCGGCGTGACTAGGCTTTGGTGTCGTGTCGCAGATCTCCCGAGACGACGTCGCCCACCTCGCGCGACTGGCCCGGCTTGCCCTGACCGACGCCGAACTGGACAGCTTCGCCGGCCAGCTCGACGCCATCCTCGAGCACGTCGGCCAGATCCAGGCAGTCGACGTCACCGGCGTGGCGGCCACCGATAACCCACTCACGTCGGTCAACGTCACCCGGCCCGACGTCGTAGAGCCGGGACTGACGCAGCAGGAGGCACTGTCGCAGGCGCCCAAGACGGCTGAGGGTCGCTTCGCCGTCCCGCGCATTCTGGGGGAGCCCGAATGAGCACCGAAGACGACCTGGTGCGGCTGGACGCGGCATCAGTCGGCGCCAAGATCGCCGCCAAGGAGCTGTCGTCGACGGAGGTCACCAGGGCCTGCCTGGACCGGATCGCCGCGACCGACGACGACTACCGGGCGTTCCTGCACGTCGCGGAGGAGAACGCGCTGGCGGCGGCCGCCCGGGTGGACGCGGCGCTGGCCGCGGGCGAGGAGCTGCCGTCCCCGCTGGCGGGTGTCCCGCTGGCGCTCAAGGACGTGTTCACCACCACTGACATGCCGACCACCTGCGGGTCGAAGATCCTTGAGGGTTGGACGTCGCCCTACGACTCGACTGTCGTGGCGCGGCTGCGCGCTGCGGGCATCCCGATCCTGGGCAAGACGAACATGGACGAGTTCGCGATGGGGTCGTCCACCGAGAACTCGGCCTACGGCCCGACGCGCAATCCGTGGGATGTCGAGCGGGTGCCGGGCGGCTCAGGCGGCGGTAGCGCTGCGGCACTGGCCGCGTTCCAGGCGCCCCTCGCGATCGGGTCGGACACCGGCGGTTCGATCCGCCAGCCCGCGGCGCTGACCGCGACCGTCGGCGTGAAACCGACCTACGGCACGGTGTCGCGCTACGGGCTCATCGCGTGCGCGTCGTCACTGGACCAGGGCGGGCCGTGCGCGCGCACGGTGCTGGACACCGCGCTGCTACATCAGGTGATCGCCGGGCACGACCCGAGGGACTCGACGTCGCTGGACGCCGACGTGCCCGACGTCGTCGCAGCGGCACGCGCGGGCGCCGACGGTGACCTGCGTGGCGTCAAGATCGGCGTGGTGCGCCAGCTGCGTGGCGACGGCTACCAGGACGGCGTGCTGGCGTCGTTCAATGCGGCGGCCGAGAAACTCACCGAGCTCGGGGCCGAGGTGTCCGAAGTGGACTGCCCGCACTTCGACTTCTCGCTGCCTGCCTACTACCTGATCCTTCCGTCGGAGGTGTCGTCGAACCTCGCGAGGTTCGACGGGATGCGCTACGGGCTCCGCGTCGGCGACGACGGGACGCACAGCGCCGAAGAGGTCATGGCGTTGACGCGTGCTGCCGGATTCGGCCCAGAAGTCAAGCGCCGCATCATGATTGGTACATATGCGCTTTCGGCGGGCTACTACGACGCCTATTACAACCAGGCTCAGAAGGTGCGTACGCTGATCGCGCACGACCTCGACGAGGCCTATAAGAAGGTCGATGTGCTGATCTCGCCGGCCACCCCGACTACGGCGTTCCCGCTCGGGGAGAAGGTCGACGATCCGCTGGCGATGTACCTGTTCGACCTCTGCACACTTCCGCTGAACCTGGCCGGGCACTGCGGCATGTCGGTACCGTCGGGTCTTTCGCCCGACGACAACCTGCCGGTCGGGCTGCAGATCATGGCACCCGCGCTGGCCGATGACCGGCTCTACCGCGTGGGCGCCGCCTACGAGGCCGCGCGAGGGGCGCTGCCGACGGCGGTGTAACGCCGGAGTGCTGCCCGCGACGCCGACAGAGGGGAAGATAGGCCAATGCGGATCGGAATCCTGACCGGAGGCGGCGACTGTCCCGGTCTGAACGCGGTCATCCGGGCGATCGTCCGCACCAGTGACGTGCGATACGGCACGTCGGTTGTCGGGTTTCTGGACGGCTGGCGCGGGCTGCTCGAGGACCGGCGGATCCAGCTGCGCAACGACGACCGCAACGACCGCCTGCTCGCCAAGGGCGGCACCATGCTCGGCACGGCACGGACCAATCCCGACAAGCTGCGCGCCGGCCTGGACCAGATCAAGCAGACGCTCGACGACAACGGCATCGACGTGCTCATCCCGATCGGCGGTGAAGGCACGCTGACCGCGGCGCACTGGCTGTCCGAGGAGAATGTGCCAGTGGTCGGGGTTCCCAAGACCATCGACAACGACATCGATTGCACCGATGTGACATTCGGCCACGACACCGCGCTGACCGTGGCCACCGAGGCGATCGACCGGTTGCACAGCACCGCGGAATCCCATCAGCGCGTCATGCTCGTCGAGGTGATGGGCCGCCACGCCGGATGGATCGCGCTGAACGCCGGCATGGCATCCGGTGCGCACATGACGCTGATCCCCGAGCAGCCGTTCGACGTCGAAGAGGTCTGCCGTCTGGTCAAGCAACGGTTCCAGCGTGGCGATGCGCACTTCATCTGCGTGGTCGCCGAAGGCGCCAAACCCGCCGAGGGGTCGATGCAGCTGCGCCATGGCGGGATCGACGAGTTCGGCCACGAGAAGTTCACCGGGGTGGCGGCCCAGCTGGCGATCGAGGTGGAGAAGCGGATCAAGAAGGAAGTGCGGGTCACCGTGCTCGGGCACGTGCAGCGCGGCGGCACGCCGACGCCATACGACCGGGTGCTGGCCACCCGGTTCGGGGTCAACGCCGCCGACGCCGCACACGCAGGCGAGTACGGGATGATGGTTTCGCTGCGCGGCCAGGAGATCGGCCGGGTGCCGCTTGCCGACGCCGTTCGCGAGCTGAAGCTGGTGCCGCAGACCCGGTACGACGACGCTGCCGAATTCTTCGGCTGACGGCGCTAACTAGGATTGAAACAATGACCGCTGCATCCACGGCCGAACTGGTCGACTATGACGACGTCGTCGCCCGCTACGACCCGGTACTCGGCCTCGAGGTTCACGTCGAGCTGTCGACGGCGACCAAGATGTTCTGCGGCTGCGCCAATCAATTCGGCGCAGAGCCCAACACACAGGTGTGTCCGGTGTGCCTCGGTCTGCCGGGTTCATTGCCGGTGCTCAACCAGGCCGCCGTCGAATCGGCGATCCGGATCGGCCTCGCGCTGAACTGCGAGATCGTGCCGTGGTGCCGATTCGCCCGGAAGAACTACTTCTACCCGGATATGCCGAAGAACTACCAGATCTCCCAGTACGACGAGCCGATCGCGATCAACGGGTACCTCGACGTTCCCCTCGACGACGCCACCATCTGGCGCGTGCAGATCGAACGTGCGCACATGGAGGAAGACACCGGCAAGCTCACCCACCTGGGCAGCGATACAGGCCGGATCGAGGGCGCGACCACGTCGCTCATCGACTACAACCGGGCAGGCGTGCCGCTGATCGAGATCGTCACCAAGCCGGTCGAAGGCACCGGCGAACGCGCACCGGAGATCGCCCGCGCCTATGTCACGGCACTGCGGGACCTGTTGCGGGGCTTGGGTGTTTCCGATGTGAGGATGGACCAGGGCTCGATGCGCTGCGACTCCAACGTCTCGCTCAAGCCAACCGGGACGACCGAGTTCGGCACCCGCACCGAAACCAAGAACGTGAACTCGCTCAAGAGCGTCGAAGTGGCGGTTCGCTACGAGATGCGCCGCCAGGCAGCGGTTCTGGACTCCGGTGGCCGAGTTCACCAGGAAACGCGGCACTTTCACGAAGACGGCTACACATCGCCGGGCCGCAGCAAGGAGACGGCCGAGGACTACCGCTACTTCCCGGAACCGGATCTCGAGCCGGTTGCGCCTGAAGCGGAGTTCGTCGAGAAGCTACGGGCGACGATTCCGGAGCATCCGTGGTTGCAGCGCAAGCGAATTCAGCAGGACTGGGGGATCTCCGACGAGGTCATGCGCGACCTCATCAACGCCGGCGCCGTCGAGTTGGTGGCCGCCACCGTCGAGCAGGGCGCGTCCAGTGAGGCCGCCAGGGCGTGGTGGGGCAACTTCCTTGTGCAGAAGGCCAACGAGGCGGGCGTCGAACTCGACGGGCTGAACATCACGCCGGCGCAGATCGCGGACGTGGTGAAGCTCGTCGACGACGGCAAGCTGTCGAACAAGCTGGCCCGCCAGGTCGTCGAGGGCGTGCTGGCCGGGGAGGGCGAGCCCGACCAGGTGATAAAGGCCCGGGGGCTTGAGGTAGTGCGCGATGATTCGGCGCTCCAATCTGCGGTGGATGAAGCGTTGGCCGCCAATCCCGATGTGGCGGAAAAGATCCGGGGTGGCAAGGTCCAGGCCGCCGGCGCCATCGTCGGCGCGGTGATGAAGGCGACGAAGGGCCAAGCCGACGCGGCGCGCGTGCGCGAGCTGGTGTTGGCGGCCTGCACCTAGATGACCGCGGTCAACGCCGAACTCCTGGCGGTGGTCGAGCGGTCGCCTGCGGCTACCGCCGCGCACGACCGCGTGGCGTGGGTCGGCCTCTTCACCGAGGACGGCCGCGTGGAGGACCCGTACGGTTCCCGCCCGCACGTCGGGTACGAGCAGATCGGCCGGTTCTACGACACGTTCATCGCGCCGCGGGAGATCATCTTTCACCGGGATCACGACGTGGCGGCGGGCGCGACTGTCGTGCGCGACCTGATGCTCGAAATCTTCATGCGAGCGGGTGTGACTTTGAACGTTCCCATGCATCTGCGCTACGACCTGCGCGAGTCCGACGGCGACTGGGCGGTCGAGCGGCTCCGCGCCCACTGGGAACTGCCGGTGATGGTGGTTCAGATGCTGCGCCAGGGCGCCAAGTCGCTGCCGGTTTCCATCCGGCTCGGCGCGGGACTGATACGCAATCAGGGACTCAGCGGCACAGCGGGTTTCCTCGCCGGCTTCCTACGACCGGGCAGGCGGCAGAGACGCCGCGTGGAGACGTTCCTGGACGCGGCAGCCGCCGGTGATGAGATGGCAACGCGTCGTGCGCTGAGCCGGGGCGCCATCGTCGGCCTCGGCGATGGCACACCGATCCCGGTGGGCGACCTCGTCGATCGGATGCGCGGCGGCCGGTGGACCAAGTCTATTGCCGCCGGAGATACGGTGTCCGCGTCGGTAACCACACCGTCGGGCCGTGGTGTCATCTTCTGTGAAATACCCAGCGCAGCAAGTGGAATCACGCGCGTCCAATATTTCAGTTCGGGTCAGCGTTGACGGCCCATCAGTCCCATCGCGGCCCGGGCGAGGTTTTCGCCCTGCACCTGACCGCGGGGCCGCCGGCACTGCAGCAGACGATCACTCCAGCCGAGGCGCGAGAGCAGATGGCCGTTCACGCCTGACGAGCGTGTGGTGAGGCTCGGCGCGACGATTCCTAGGTGTTGTCGGCGTTAGTGCGCGGGAAGCCGCCGCCGGACGGGAAGACGGGGAACACGACGTCGTCGAGCTTCTCGGGGTCGCCCGCGGTCTTGTTCACCGTCGCGCCCCACACATTGCCGTCGGGCGCCGTCTGAAGCGCCCACGCATGCCCGTGCACGTCCTGGCGGACGACTTCCGGCTCGCCGGTCACCGAGCCGGTGTCGGGGGCCAGCCGGACGGCCACCGTCTGTTTGGTGTTGATCAGGTTGACCAGCACCGTGCCGTCCAGTGCCGCACAGCCCGCGACCCCCGGTTTGTCGGGCCAGGTCCACACGGTGGAGACCTTCGAGTCCTTGGTGATGCGCTGCAGCCTGTCGGCCGTCGGGGTGCGGTCGGTGATGTAGAGCGAGTCGTCCGACGGGTCGGTGCAGAGACCGCCACCGGAACCCATCCCGCTCAGCGCCGTGGTCTGCGGTGCCTGGTTCACCGTCGTCGGCTGCTCGATGCGCAGCACCTTGCCCGCGGGCGAAGCCGGGTCGGCCGCCAGCGCGGGGTCACCCGCGTCGCCGGTGAGCACGACCAGCGTGGTGGGACTCGTGAAAGTGAGGGCGCCCATGTTCCCGGTCGCGCCCTTGGGGATGCCCGTGAAGATCGGCTTCGGGACGTCGTCGTCCGCGATGCGGATCACCCGGTTGTCGGTCGGCGTGCTGACGTACGCATACATCAGCCGATCCTGCGAATAGGTCGGCGACAAGACGATGTCCATCAGCCCGCCGTCGCCGCTTCCGTCGACCGGAATGACCGTCTTGACCTTGGGTTCTGCCTTCACGGAGACCTCTTTGACAGCGCCGGTCGTGCGCTCGGCGACGAGCGCCGACTGGCTGTCGGGCAGCATGATCAGCCCGCTGGTGCTCTCCAGACAGCCCTGCATGACCCCGGGCGCCGGGCATTCCTTCGGGAACGGCTTGGGCGGCAACGGTGGGGGCGGCGGGGGACTCGAGCTGGGCCCCGGCCGCATCTCGGGTTCCGTGGTGAACGGCTGCGACTGGGCACTGTCGAATCGCGCGCATCCGGACACCGCGAGCAACGCGGCGCACGACAGGGCGAGAACGCCTCGCAACGGCCCGCGCAGATTCATGCCCGCCAGGTTACGGATCGTTCGGCGGTGCGCGCCACGCCGCCGTTCCGGTGCGCCCGCCGGTCACCCGCGAAGATGGGCGTAAAAGCGCCGCGCCAATCCACGATTCACCCATCATCAGCACTTACTCTGGGCTGGTGACCAGTCACCCCCATTGGCAGCGGCCCGACGACCCTGGCCCGCCCGCGTCGGCAAGCCTGGTGGACCCCGAGGACGACCTGCCCTCATCGGATGATTTCGAAACCACCGCCATCCCGAACTACAAATCGGGCCCGCAGCCTGGCCTTGGCCTGATCGGGGAGCCCGAACAGTTGCCGTACGTGCAGCCGGGAGACAGCCAGCCCAAGTCGTCCTACGCGCATCCGGCCGATATCCACCCTGGTTACGACCGAGTTCCCGACGACCGCCGCGGCACTCAGGACCTCGGTCTGATGCTGCTGCGCTGGGCTGTCGGCGCGCTTCTCATCGGACACGGCCTGCAGAAGGCGTTCGGATGGTGGGGCGGCCCTGGTCTTAACGGGTTCGAGGACTCGCTGACCGCGATGGGCTACAAGCACGCCGACATGCTGACTTACGTCGCCACCGGCGCGCAGATTCTCGCCGGGGTGCTGCTGATCCTGGGTCTTTTCACCCCGCTGGCCGCGGCGGGTGCGCTGGCATACCTGATAAACGGCCTGCTGGTGGATGCCACCGCGGCACATCACGAGGCCAGGCTCTCGGAGTTCCTGACCGACGGGCACGAATACAAACTCATCCTGATTGCCGCGGTCGTCGCGATCATCCTGGCCGGTCCAGGCCGCTACGGGTTGGACGCCGGCCGGGGTTGGGCCCGCAGGCCGTTCATCGGCTCCTTCGTCGCCCTGCTGGTCGGCATCGGCGGCGGCATTGCTCTGTGGGTGTTCCTCAACGGCGGCAACCCGCTGGCGTAACGGCTCAGCCGTACGGGTTGGGCACCCGGCCCGCGCTGGCCTTGGTCAGCAGCGGCAGCGTCCCGAAGGTCACCGCTGGAAGTAGTAGTTCGCGACCGTCCTTGAGCTGTGCCCGCGCCCAGGAGGACCTGCCGAATCGGAGCCCGTCGATGTCGCCCCATGGCACGGTCTGGGCGCTCAGCAGGCTGCGCGCGGTCACGGTGTCGCGGTCGGCCACGGTCCGCAGCCGAATGACGCAGGCCGACAGGATCACCGGAAATACCAGGATCAGCGATGCCCACCCAGGCCAGCTGAACACCAACGCCAGCATGCCGAGTGCGAAGAAGCCGACCGCGAGATGGGCCATCGGCGATATCCGGATGACGACCGGTCTGGGTGGTGCCGACGGCGGTTGCGAACTCACACCGCCATCGTCCCACTGAGTCGACCCGGTAAGGAATTTGACGGCTGACCAGTACGGAGGCTACCGTCGACAATTGTGCAGAAGCTGGGACAGCTCGTAGTAATTGGGTTGCGCGTTGATACCGCGCTAGCCTTTACTCGGGCATAGCCACCAGTATCAACGCGCAACCCTCGTACAGCGGCCCGCTGACGGGGGTTTTTTGTTGCCCCAGCAGTGATTTGAGAGTCCAAAAAAACAACCAGCCAAACCCCGACAAATGAGGACATCGTGAGCGCACCAACCACACGACCCCCCGAACGGTCGGCGACCCCGCCGATCGGGGAGCAGGCCGCGCCCGACGTTGCGAAACCCGCACCGAAGGAAGCCGGCCAAGGCCCGTCAAGCCAGCCCAAAAAGATTGCCCCGCAACAACTCACCGGAGCGCAGTCGGTCATCCGGTCGTTGGAGGAGCTCGGAGTCGAGGTCATCTTCGGCATTCCAGGCGGAGCCGTGTTACCGGTCTACGACCCGCTTTTCGACTCGCAGAAGCTCCGTCACGTCCTCGTCCGCCACGAGCAGGGCGCGGGACATGCGGCAAGTGGATACGCGCACGCCACGGGCAAGGTCGGTGTGTGCATGGCGACATCGGGGCCCGGCGCCACCAACCTGGTCACTCCGATCGCCGACGCCTACATGGATTCGATCCCGATGGTTGCGGTCACGGGACAGGTCGGACGCGCGCTGATCGGTACTGATGCGTTCCAGGAGGCCGACATCTCCGGCATCACGATGCCGATCACCAAGCACAACTTCCTGGTGCGCGACGGCGACGACATCCCGCGGGTGATGGCCGAGGCGTTTCACATCGCCTCATCAGGTCGGCCAGGGCCGGTGCTTGTGGACATCCCCAAGGACGTGCTGCAGGCGCAGTGCACATTCAGCTGGCCGCCGCGCTACGAACTGCCGGGGTACAAGCCGAACACCAAGCCCCACAGCCGTCAGGTCCGCGAGGCCGCCAAGCTGATCGCGGCGGCCCGCAAGCCGGTGCTCTACGTCGGCGGTGGCGTCATTCGTGGCGACGCCACCGAGGAGCTGCTGGATCTGGCAGAGCTGACCGGCATCCCGGTCGTCACCACGTTGATGGCTCGCGGTGCCTTCCCGGACAGCCATCCGCAGAACATGGGTATGCCGGGCATGCACGGCACCGTCGCCGCGGTGGCGGCGCTGCAGCGCAGCGACCTGCTGATCGCGCTGGGTACCCGGTTCGACGATCGGGTGACAGGCAAGCTGGATTCTTTCGCGCCCGAGGCGAAGGTGATCCACGCCGACATCGACCCGGCCGAGATCGGCAAGAACCGCAACGCCGACGTGCCGATCGTGGGCGACGTCAAGGCCGTCATCACCGACCTGATCGAGGCGCTGCGCCGAGACGGCACGGTCGCGGGCGCCATCAAGACCGACAACTGGTGGGAGTACCTGCGCGGGGTGCAGTCGACGTACCCGCTGAGCTACGGGCCGCAGAGCGACGGCAGCCTGTCTCCCGAGTACGTGATCGAACAGCTGGGCAAGATCGCGGGGCCCGACGCCGTCTACGTGGCAGGCGTTGGCCAGCACCAGATGTGGGCCGCACAGTTCATCTCCTACGAGAACCCCCGGACGTGGATCAACTCGGGCGGACTCGGCACCATGGGCTTCGCGGTGCCGGCGGCGATGGGCGCGAAGTTCGCCCGCCCGGACGCCGAGGTGTGGGCGATCGACGGCGACGGCTGCTTCCAGATGACCAACCAGGAGTTGGCCACCTGCGCCGTCGAAGGCGCTCCGATCAAGGTCGCCATCATCAACAACGGCAACCTGGGCATGGTGCGGCAGTGGCAGACGCTTTTCTACGGGGAGCGGTACAGCCAAACAAATCTGGCCACGCACTCCCATCGCATCCCCGATTTCGTCAAGCTGGCCGAGGCGCTTGGCTGCGTCGGATTGCGTTGTGAGCGTGCCGAAGACGTCGTCGACGTCATCAACCAGGCACGCGCCATCAACGACCGGCCGGTCGTGATCGACTTCGTCGTCGGCGCGGACGCGCAGGTGTGGCCGATGGTGGCTGCGGGCACCAGTAACGACGAGATCCAAGCGGCGCGTGGCATCCGCCCGCTGTTCGACGATCCCGAAGAGGGGCATGCGTGATGGCGACTCCGACCCACACACTATCGGTGCTTGTCGAGGACAAGCCCGGCGTGCTCGCCCGCGTGGCGTCGCTGTTCTCGCGGCGCGGCTACAACATTCAGTCGCTGGCCGTCGGCGCCACCGAGCAGAAGGACATGTCGCGGATGACCATCGTGGTCTGCGTCGACGAGTCACCGCTCGAGCAGATCACCAAACAGCTCAACAAGCTGATAAACGTGATCAAGATCGTCGAGCAGGACGACGACAACTCGGTGTCACGCGAACTGGCGCTGATCAAGGTGCGTGCCGACGCCGGCACCCGCGGCCAGGTCATCGAAGCGGTGAACCTGTTCCGCGCCAAGGTCGTTGACGTGTCTACGGAGTCGCTGACGATCGAGGCCACCGGCACCCCCGCGAAGCTGGAAGCGTTTCTGCGGGTGCTGGAGCCATACGGCATCCGCGAGCTCGTGCAGTCCGGAGTGGTGTCGCTGTCGCGCGGGCCGCGCGGCATCGGCATCGTGAAGTAAGCTCCAAAATTCCGCCAGAAGAGTTGAAAGAGAAGGAAATACAGTGGCAGTAGAGATGTTCTATGACGACGACGCGGACCTGTCGATCATCCAGGGGCGCAAGGTCGGCGTCATCGGGTATGGCAGCCAGGGCCATGCGCACTCGCTGAGCCTGCGCGACTCGGGGGTTCAGGTGAAGGTGGGCCTGAAGGAGGGCTCCAAGTCCCGCGCGAAGGTGGCCGAGCAGGGCCTCGAGGTGGACACGCCCGCCGAGGTCGCCAAGTGGGCCGACGTCATCATGCTGCTGGCGCCCGACACCGCGCAGGCCGACATCTTCTCCAGCGACATCGAGCCCAACCTCGAGGACGGCAACGCGCTGTTCTTCGGACACGGCCTCAACATCCACTTCGATCTGATCAAGCCGCCTGCCAACGTCACCATCGGCATGGTCGCCCCGAAGGGTCCCGGCCACCTTGTGCGTCGTCAGTTCGTCGACGGCAAGGGTGTGCCGTGCCTGATCGCGGTCGACCAGGATCCCAAGGGTGAGGGCGAGGCGCTCGCGCTGTCATACGCCAAGGGCATCGGCGGTACCCGCGCCGGCGTCATCAAGACCACGTTCAAGGACGAGACCGAAACCGACCTGTTCGGTGAGCAGGCCGTGCTGTGCGGCGGCACCGAGGAGCTGGTGAAGACGGGCTTCGACGTGATGGTGGAAGCCGGATACGCCCCGGAGCTGGCCTATTTCGAGGTGCTGCACGAGCTGAAGCTGATCGTCGACCTGATGTACGAGGGCGGCATCGCGCGGATGAACTACTCGGTGTCCGACACCGCGGAGTTCGGCGGCTACCTGTCGGGCCCGCGGGTCATCGACGCCGACACGAAGAAGCGGATGAAGCAGATCCTCTCCGACATCCAGGACGGCAGCTTCGTCAAGAAGCTGGTCGCCAACGTCGAGGGCGGCAACAAGCAACTCGAGGATCTGCGCAAGCAGAACGCCGAGCACCCGATCGAGGTGACCGGCAAGAAGCTGCGCGACCTGATGAGCTGGGTGGACCGCCCGATCACCGAAACGGCCTAGTTGCGAATTCGGCAAGATGGGGAACACGGAAGAGCGATGACCAACGTCGACGACCTGGCCGATCGCAACGCCGCCTTCGCCACCGATGGCTTCGTCGCCGGCCTGACCATCAGCCCGCGCGGCAACATGATGGTGGTCGGTTGTGTCGATCCTCGTGTCGACCCCGGTCACGTGTTGGGGCTCGACAACGGTGAGGCCGCCATCATCCGCAACGTGGGCGGTCGCATCACACCCTCGACACTGCGCACAATGGCGATGCTGAGCAAGGTCGGGCAGGCCAACGCCGACACCCGTGTACCGGGGACGTGGAACCTGGTGATCCTGCACCACACTGATTGCGGCATGACCGATCTCGCACACTTTCCCGATCTGCTGGCCGAGTATTTCGGGATCCCGGCCGACGAGTTGGAGAGCAAATCGGTCTCCGACCCGGTCGGCTCCGTGCGCACCGATGTCGACGTGATCCTGCAGCAGCTGCACGCCAGTGACTTCCTGGTGTCCGGGCTGGTGTACGACGTCGAGACAGGCCGTATCGAGGTCGTGGTTCCGCCTACCGCACTCAACGTGTGAGGCGGTCGGCGATGGTGACGACGCGCTTGGCCAGGTGGTCGAGCGCGTTGTTGGTCGCGTCGTCGAACTCGCTGATGTTGTCGTGGTCGGCGATCAGGCTGGCGCCGTAAGGGTTACCGTCGATGAACTTCAGTTCATCGGTGTAGCCCGGCGGCACAATGATGCCGCCGAAGTGCATCAGCGTGATGTAGAGCGACAACAGCGTGGTCTCCTGACCGCCATGCGCGGTGTTCGTCGACGTGAAGGCCGCATACACCTTGTCGGCGAGCTTGCCCTGCGCCCACAGGCCGCCGAGCGAATCCAGGAAGCCGCGCAATTGCGACGCCACCGAACCGAACCGCGTCGGTGACCCGAAGATCACCGCGTCCGCCCACACGACGTCGTCCCCGGTCGCGGGCGCCCGATTCGCGTGCGCCTGGTAGTTGGCCGTCCACGCCGGGTTGTGCGCGAACGACTCCGGGTCATTGGTTTCGGCGACATGTCGGACACGCACCTCAGCGCCTGCGGCCTCGGCGGCGGCCGCGACACGCGTGGCCATCGACGTGCCGTGCCCGGTGGCGGAGTAGTAGATGACTGACAGCTTGCTCATCCCGTGAGCCTAATCCGGCATCGACCACGGGAAGTCGATCCACCGATCTGTGCGGCGCCAGACGTATTCGCAGTCCACCGTCGAATGCGGCTTCTGATACACCACCGCGCAGCGGGCCTCGGCGACGTGTTCGGCGCAGAAGTCGCGTACCAGGCGCAGCGTCTCGCCGGTGTCGGCGACGTCGTCGGCAATGAGCACCCGAGCGCCACCGAGGTCGACGGAGCTGGGCACCGGCGGCAGCATCACCGGCATATCCAGTCGCTCGTCCACGCCGGTGTAGAACTCGACATTCGTCAGATGCACGTTCTTCACGTCCAACGCGTAGCCAAGTGCGCCCGCGACGAACAGCCCGCCCCGTGCAATCGCAAGGATGAGGTCAGGCGAGTAACCGTCGGCCGCGACATCCGCGGCGAGTTCACGGCCTGCGGTGCCGAACAGCTCCCACGACAGCACTTCTCGATCCGGCGGCGACGTCATGGCGAAAGCCTAGGCAATTGTTTGATTCCGAACTCTCGGCGCAACACCGTGCGGGCGGCGTAGTAGCCGGCCATCCCGTGGACTCCGGTGCCTGGCGGTGTGGCCGACGAGCACAGGTAGGCCTTCGGTATGGGCGTGGTCCACGGATCCAGCCGCAATGTCGGGCCGACGATCGCGGCGAACAGAGTGGCTCCGCCGACGATGATGTCTCCGCCGACGTAGTTCGCGTTGTGACTCGACATTTGGGCTGCAGGCACGCACCGTGCCGCGACCACCAGATCCCGGAAGCCGGGCGCTGCGCGTTCGAACATCGCGGTCACCGTCTCGGTGAGGTCGGCGGTCGAGCCCGACGGCACGTGAGCATACGTCCATAACGGCCTGCGGCCTTGATCGTCGATGCGCGACGGGTCGGCCAGATGCGGCAGCGCCGCCAGTGTCATCGGCCACTCGGCATGGCGGCCCGCCGCGATCTCCCGCTCGGCCATCGCCATCTGCGCCCGGCTGCCGCCCATGTGCACCGTCGGCGCCTGCCCGGCGCGTTCGTCGCGCCAGGGAATCTCGCCGGACAACACGAAGTCGACCTTGCACACACCCGGCCCGAAACGATAGCGGTGCAACGCCTTTGCATATCGTGCGGGAACGGCGTCACCGTAGATGTCCAACAACGCCGTCGGCGCGGTGTCGTAGATCACCACCCCGTCGGGCGGCGCGGTGACCGGTTCGCCGAGCACCAGCTCACCGCCGCGCGCTTGCAGATCTGCGATCAGCGCGTCGGAGATCACCTGCGTCCCCCCGACCGGCACCGGCCAGCCCGCCGTGTGGGCAACGGTGCCGAGCATCAACCCGGCGCCGCTGTTGACCGGAGACGGCATCGTCGAAATCGCGTGCACACCAACGCCGGTGAAGAGTGCCTGAGCGTCCTCGCCGCGAAGCAGACCCCACGCGGGACTGCCCTGGGCCAGCACCCGCAGGCCGGTTCGCGCCGTGGTCAACAGATCCGGTGGCAGCGACCGCTTGTCGCCCAGGAAGAACCCGAGCACTCCGTCGACGTGTTCGGTCAGCGGGCCGAACAGGCGTCGCCACGATGCACCGTCGTCGAGTTCCGCGCATGTGCGGTCCAGCGAGCGGTACGCAACCGCGGCGCGCCGGTCCGGCAGCGGGTTGGCGTACGACACGTCCGGCGCGACAAGCTTGACGCCGCGCGCGGCGAGGTCGAACTCCGCGAAGAACGGCGACGCCACGCCCAAGGGGTGGACCGCCGAACAGACGTCGTGAATCACCCCGGGATATTCGGGGTCTGCCGCACTGCGTGCACCGCCGCCCGCCGTCGGCTGACCTTCGATCACCCGCACCGCCAGACCGGCGCGCGCGCAGATGACAGCGGCGGCCAGGCCGTTGGGCCCGCTACCGACGACGGTGACGTCCACCTCGCAATTGAAGCCCATTACCCTGGTCGCGTGAGTCTTCCCGTAGTGCTGATTGCCGACAAACTCGCCGAATCGACCGTTGCCGCGCTCGGTGACCAGGTAGAGGTCCGCTGGGTCGACGGCCCGGATCGAGAAAAACTGCTGGCCGCAGTGCCCGAAGCCGACGCGCTTCTGGTGCGCTCGGCGACGACTGTGGATGCCGAGGTGCTGGCCGCAGCGCCCAAGCTCAAGATCGTCGCGCGCGCAGGTGTCGGCCTGGACAACGTGGACGTCGACGCCGCCACCGCGCGTGGCGTACTCGTCGTCAACGCGCCCACGTCGAACATCCACAGCGCCGCCGAGCACGCGCTTGCGCTGATGCTGGCCGCCGCGCGCCAAATCGCCCCCGCCGACGCGTCGCTTCGTGAACACACCTGGAAGCGGTCGTCGTTCAACGGCACCGAGATCTTCGGCAAGACCGTCGGCGTGGTGGGCCTTGGCCGCATCGGGCAGCTGGTCGCGGCGCGGCTGGCCGCGTTCGGCACGCATGTGGTCGCGTACGACCCGTACGTGTCAACTGCCCGCGCCGCCCAGCTCGGCATCGAGCTGCTGACGCTCGACGAGCTACTGGCCCGGTCCGACTTCATCTCCGTGCACCTGCCGAAGACGCCGGAGACGGCCGGACTGATCGGCAAGGAGGCGCTGGCCAAGACGAAGCCCGGCGTGATCATCGTCAACGCCGCCCGTGGCGGACTCGTCGACGAGGAGGCGCTCGCCGAAGCGGTCTCCAGCGGACATGTCAGGGCGGCGGGCATCGACGTGTTCGCCACCGAACCGACCACCGACAGCCCACTCTTCGACCTGCCGCAGGTCGTAGTGACTCCGCACCTTGGCGCCTCGACCGCAGAGGCCCAGGACCGTGCGGGCACCGATGTCGCCGAGAGCGTGAAGCTCGCGCTGGCCGGTGAATTCGTGCCGGACGCGGTCAACGTCGGCGGCGGCGTCGTCGGCGAAGAGGTCGCGCCGTGGCTCGATCTGGTCCGCAAGCTCGGCCTGCTCATCGGTGTGCTTTCGGCAGAGTTGCCGGTGTCCATCTCCGTTCAGGTCCGCGGCGAGCTGGCGTCCGAAGACGTTGAGGTGCTCCGGCTTTCGGCGCTGCGCGGACTCTTCTCCTCGGTGATCGAGGATCCGGTTACGTTCGTCAACGCACCGGCACTGGCCGCCGAGCGCGGCGTCGAGGCGAGCATCAGCACCGCGAGCGAAAGCCCCAACCACCGCAGCGTCGTCGACGTACGCGCGGTGTGCTCCGACGGTCAGGTGGCCAACGTCGCGGGCACTTTGTCGGGTCCGCAGCAGGTGGAGAAGGTCGTCCAGATCAACGGCCGCAACTTCGACCTGCGGGCCGAGGGCATCAACCTGATCATCAACTACGCCGACCAACCCGGAACGCTCGGCAAGATCGGCACTCTCCTCGGCTCCGGCGGGATCAATATCCACGCCGCACAGCTCAGCGAGGACGCGGAGGGTGCGAGCGCGACGATCCTGATGCGCATCGACCGCGACGTTCCGCCGGACCTGCGCGCCGCGATCGCCGATTCCGTCGGCGCCAACCTACTGGAAGTGGTGGACCTGTCGTGAGATTGGCGATCGTCGCGGGTGACGGCATCGGCCCTGAGGTGGTGCGGGAGGCCGTCAAGGTGCTCGACGCCGTGCTGCCGGGTGTCGAGAAGACGAGCTACGACCTCGGGGCGCGGCGGTACCACGCCACCGGGGAAGTGCTACCCGACTCGGTTCTCGACGAGCTGCGCGCGCACGACGCGATCCTGCTTGGCGCGATCGGCGACCCGTCGGTGCCAAGCGGTGTCCTTGAACGTGGCCTGCTGCTGCGGATCCGCTTCGAGCTCGACCACCACGTCAACCTGCGCCCGGCCCGGCTGTACCCGGGTGTGACAGGGCCCCTGGTGGGAAATCCCGCGATCGACTTCGTTGTGGTGCGCGAGGGCACCGAAGGTCCGTACACCGGCACGGGTGGCGCGATCCGCGTCGGTACGGAGCACGAGGTGGCCACCGAAGTCAGCCTCAACACCGCGTTCGGGGTCAGGCGGGTGGTGCACGATGCGTTCAAGCGGGCCGTACAGCGGCGCAAGCACCTGACGCTTGTGCACAAGAACAATGTGCTGACCTTCGCCGGTGCGCTGTGGTGGCGCACGGTGCAGGAGATCGCCGCCGAGTATCCGGATGTGGAAGTCGCCTACCAGCACGTCGACGCCGCCACCATTCACCTCGTCACCGACCCGACCCGGTTCGACGTGATCGTCACCGACAACCTGTTCGGCGACATCATCACCGACCTGGCGGCCGCGGTGTGCGGTGGTATCGGGCTGGCCGCCAGCGGCAATATCGATGCGACACGGACGAATCCGTCGATGTTCGAACCCGTGCACGGCAGCGCGCCCGATATCGCCGGAAAGGGCGTCGCCGATCCCACCGCGGCGATCATGTCGGTCGGATTGCTGCTGTCCCACGTCGGTGAAACCGATGCGGCCGCGCGTGTCGATAAGGCGGTCGAGGAGCATCTGGCCACGCGTGGTGAAGATCAACTGTCCACCGCGCAGATCGGCGATAGGATCACGGCCTCTCTGTAAACGACGATCACCGGGGTGCGCGATGCCGAGCAACACCTTGGACATGCTGCTGGTGCATCGCGTGTTCCGGCGCGAGTTTCGTGACATGTCAGATTTGATCGACGGTGTTGCGGCGGGCGACCTGGCGCGGGCTCAGGTCGTCGGTGATCACCTGGCCTTCATACTCGCGGCTCTGCACCACCACCATGCCGCCGAGGACGAACTTCTGTGGCCCAAACTGAAAACCCGGGTGCGCGGTCGTCAGGCGGATCTGCATCGAATGGTGGAGGAGCACAACGGAATCGCAGCCGCGGTCGAGCACACAGAGTCGCTGCTGTCGACATGGACCAAATCGGCCGACCCTGCGCTGAGCCGGCAGCTGCTGGCCGCCGTCGCCGAACTCTCCACTCAAGTGGACCAGCATCTCGAGGACGAGGAGCGGAATGTGCTGCCGATCATCGAGGAACACTTGACCCGGAAGGAGTGGGCTGCGGTGGTCAAGCGGGGCGCATCCTTCCTGTCAGCGCGCAATCTGCGCCTTGGGATCGTGCTGGGTTGGTCCGTGCTCGAGGGGGCGACGCCCGACGAGCGCCGAATCTTCCTGTCGGGCGTGCCTCTGCCGCAACGGTTGATCGTGCAGCTGTTCGGCGCTCGCGCCGCGGCGGTCTACGACCGCCGACTCCACGGGTCGCCGTAGTCTCACCGTTCATGCACCGACTCCACGGTGTAAAGGTGCGGGTCGAAGCTGACGGCCAGACCCGCCGCCGTCGCCATGTGCTCGCGTGCGGTGGGGTTGGCCAGCATGGCCTGATAGGCGTCGGCGTTCTCCCACTGCGCGTAGTTTACGACGCGGGTGCCGTCGGTGCTGAGATGAATGTTCGCAGAACGGAATCCGGGCTGATGCTGCATGACATCCTCGGTCGCCGATGTCAACAATGCGGCCAGCTTCGCGGCGTTGTCGGGTTCGACGGTGAAAACGTTGATCAGGGTGGCGTAGTCACTGTGCGTACGAATGGTGGTCATCGTAGCCTCCTCATGTCAGGTTCCTTACACAATCACCATACCATTGATGTAAGGTTCCTGTCATGCACGAATCCAAGACCGAACGCGCCACCGGCTACCTGGTGAAACGGGTGCAGCAGTCGCTTCGCCGCCGATGCGATGCCGCCCTCCGGCCGAGCGGCTTGTCGATGGCTCAGTACGCGGCGATGCGCGCCCTGGCCGACCACCCTGAGGCATCGGCATCCGAATTGGCGCGACAGTGCTTTGTGACGCGGCAGTCGCTTCAAGATCTCGTTGCGGGCCTTCGGGCCGCAGGATTCGTCAGGGAAGCCAACCTGCCACCGCGGGGCCGGGCGCGATCTCTGGAGCTCACCTCCGCGGGTGCGAAGCGGCTCGCCGCCGCCCACGCCGCGGTGACGGGCGTGGAAACAGCCATGCTCGAGGGGATTTCGGCGAGCGCGCAACGACAGCTGGTCGCATCGCTCGACCGATGCGCCCGGAACCTGGAAGGGGAGTGACGCAGCCCCCGAACCCCGAACTACTGCGGCTCGTCGTCCACCTTGATGTCGAACTTGATGTCGGTACCCTCGACCTTCGTCACCGTCACGGTCACGCCGTAGGTCTCGCCGCTGTCGTTGAGCGTGCAGCGCGTCGTCACGCCAACCTTGCCCTCGAGGTTCTCCGGGCAGTCGACGGACTCGGGCGCACGCCCGACCTGCTTTTCGAGATTGGCCGAGATCTCCTTTGCGACGTCGGCCTTGTCCACCGAGACGCTGGTCCCGGCCGAGAAAGAGCAAGCTGCCGCCGTCGCGACCGCCGCAATGGCCCACACCGCTGATCCGAAAAGTCGCCGCATCCAGGGAAACCTCCTGTGGATGTACGTTTGCGCAGCAACTCTGGCATACCGCGTGCCGCCGCGACATTTCACCACCGATTGTCATGGCGGTGCGGTATCAGCTGGGGTTCTTGGGCACCGGATCGGCGTCGACGGGAACCAGCGGAAGCGCGATCAACGGAAACAGCGCGCACACCGCGAACGCCGCCGCATAGCCCGCGGCGCCGATCAGCGCACCGAAGACCGGTGGTACGACGCCCGCGGTCAGCAGCTGACTGGTGTTCTGGGTACCGAGCGCACGGCCGCTCCAGAACGGGCCGGCGATCTCTGCGATGGCGGTGAACGCTAATCCGTTGTCGGACACCGTGATCACCGAGGCGGCGATCATCACGGCGACGCTGACCGGGGAGTCGAGCCAATCGGTCAGCGCCAGCAGCGCCATCGAAGCGGCCGCCGCCAGTGCGATGGTGCGGATCGGCCGCAGCCGCGACCGCACCATGTCCGACCACCGTCCGGCCGCGATCCGGCCCGCGGCGCCGAGCAGCTGCGCCGCCGTCACCAGCGCACCCGCGGATGCCGCCGACCAGCCGCGCTCGACCATCAACCACACCAGCGTGAATGTCCACACCATGACCTGGGGTGCCACCAGGAGGACTGACACCGCGTGGATACGCCACAGCACCGCCGAACCCCGATACGGGTTGGCGAGCTCCTGTTCACTGGCCTCGCCGCGGGCCGGCCGCGGGGGATCCTTTACCGCCACCGCGCACACGACGGCCGATGCGGCGCACACCACGGCGGGGAAGAGCAGCGCCGTCGAGACACCGTGGCTCTCCGCCAGCCGCGGAATCACCAAGGCGCCCAACCCGACTCCCAACGGCTGGGCCGTCTGGCGGATGCCCATCACCAGGCCGCGCTGGTGCGGTGGGAACCAGCCCACCACCAGTCGGCCACTCGCGCTGTTGCTGCTTGCTGCCGCCATTCCGCCGAGGAACAGAAACGCTCCGACGGCGAATAGTGAGTGCACCGATGCCGCCGCGAACGCCGCTGCCGCGGTGAGCGCCGAGCCAACGGCAAGCACAATGCGTTCGCCGATCCGGTCGACCATGTAACCCCATGCGATGAGGGTCACCACCATGCCGAAGCTCGGCATCGACGACAGCAGACCTGCCTTGGCCAGATCGAGCCCGTGCTCAGCGTGCAGCGTGGGGATGAGAAACGCCGCGCCGTTGATGAAGACGTTCGCGAACATCGTCGCCGCCAGCGCGATCCCAAGCATCGACCAGCGCCGCAGCGTGCCTATCGTCTCGACGGACATGCGACCATCGTTCCATAGCCGTCTCAGCATATTGAATCGTCATCTCAAATACTGAGATGCATCGCTTGGGGAGTGGCTCCCAACGGCCACACCGCCGCCCACTAGGCTGGGGTGATGCGCCTAGGCCGAATCGCCAGTCCAGACGGGGTCGCGTTCGTCAGCATCGAGGGATCGCCGCACGACAAGGAGGCGGTCGTCCGTGAAATCGCCGAGCATCCGTTCGGCAGCCCCACCTTCACGGGGCGGCAGTGGCCGCTCGCCGATGTCCGGCTGCTCGCCCCCATTCTCGCCAGCAAGGTGGTGTGCATCGGCAAGAACTACGCCGCCCATATCGCGGAGATGGGCGGTGGTGAATTCGGCGATCCGATCATCTTCATGAAGCCCAATACCGCAATCGTCGGGCCGAACACGCCGATCCAACTGCCCGCAGACGCCGATCCGGTGCACTTCGAAGGTGAGTTGGCCGCCGTGATCGGCAGGCCGTGCAAGGACGTTTCGGCTGCGCAGGCAGCCGAGAACATTCTGGGCTACACCGTCGCCAACGACGTCTCGGCGCGCGATCAGCAGAAGAAGGACGGGCAGTGGACCCGGGCAAAGGGTCACGACACGTTCTGTCCGATCGGGCCGTGGATCGCCACCGACGTCGACCCGTCGGACCTCGAGATCCGCACCGAAGTCAACGGCGAGGTCAAACAGAACAGCCGGACGTCGCTGATGATCCACGACGTCGGCGCGATCGTGGAATGGATCTCGGCGGTGATGACACTGCTACCCGGCGATCTGATCCTGACGGGGACCCCGGACGGGGTTGGGCCGATCGAGAACGGCGACACCGTCAGCATCACCGTCGAGGGCATCGGAACTCTGACCAATCCCGTTGTGCGCAAAGGAAAGTGATGACCGTCCGAGTTCGGTTCTGCCCGTCGCCAACCGGCACCCCGCACGTCGGCCTGATCCGCACGGCGCTGTTCAACTGGGCGTACGCGCGTCACAACGGCGGGGACTTCGTGTTCCGGCTCGAAGACACCGACGCCGAACGCGACAGCGAGGAAAGCTATCTCGCGCTGCTGGATGCGCTGAGCTGGCTGGGCCTGAATTACGACGAGGGCCCCGAGGTCGGCGGCCCGTACGGCCCGTACCGCCAGTCCGAGCGCCGCGATATCTACCGCGACGTGGTGGCGCGACTGGTGGCGGCCGGGGAGGTGTACGAGGCGTACTCCATGCCGGAGGAGGTGGAGGCACGTCATGTCGCCGCGGGCCGGAACCCGAAACTCGGCTACGACAACTTCGATCGCGACCTCACCGACGAGCAGCGCGCCGCCTACCGCAAGGAGGGTCGCAGGCCGGTGCTGCGGCTGCGGATGCCCGACGAGGACATCAGCTGGAACGACCTTGTGCGCGGCCAGACCACGTTCGCGCCGGGCAGCGTGCCGGACTACGCGCTGACCCGTGCCAGCGGCGACCCGTTGTACACATTGGTCAATCCCGTCGACGACGCCCTGATGAAGATCACCCACGTGCTGCGCGGCGACGACTTGTTGTCGTCGACGCCGCGTCAGATCGCCCTGTATCACGCGCTGATCCGCATCGGCGTGACAGATCGCGTACCGGAGTTCGCCCACCTACCCGCCGTACTGGGCGAGGGCACCAAGAAGCTCTCCAAACGCGACCCGCAGTCCAATCTGTTCCTGCATCGAGACCGCGGGTTCATCCCGGAGGGCCTGCTGAATTACCTGGCGCTACTGGGCTGGTCGATCGCCGACGACCGTGACGTCTTCAGCCTCGACGAGATGGTCGCCGCCTTCGACGTCGTCGACGTCAACTCCAATCCTGCCCGGTTCGACCAGAAGAAGGCCGACGCGCTGAACGCAGATCACATTCGGCTACTGAGCGATGACGACTTCACCGGACGGCTGCGGGACTACTTCGCCGCGCATGCCTACGACACCGGCTTGGACGACGAGAAGTTCGCCGAGGCCGCCGGGCTGGTGCAGACCCGCATCGTCGTGCTCGCCGATGCGTGGGACTTGCTGAAGTTCCTCAACGACGAGGAATTCGCACTCGACGAAAAGGCCGCGGCGAAGGAGCTGGGACCCGACGCCGGCCCGGTCCTCGACGCCGCGTTGAGCGCACTCGATGGCGTGCAGGAGTGGCGGGCCGACAAGATCGAAATGGCCCTCAAGGTCGCACTGCTGGAGCACCTCGCGCTCAAGCCGCGCAAGGCGTTCGGGCCGATCCGGGTGGCGGCGACGGGCGCGACGGTCAGCCCGCCGCTGTTCGAATCGTTGGAGCTGCTCGGCCGCGACCGTAGCCTGCACCGAATCAGCGCGGGCCGCGACCGCGCTACCGCGGCAGCGGCGGACGTGTGAGAAGCGGGCGCGAAATCTTTGGTAATCTGCACGTCGGCCCGGCATGACCGGCGAGAGGCTCGCCGTCCACTTGCCTGGCCCGAAAATCGCTTGTGACCAGCGGTTACAGGCGGCCAATGGGGTATGGTGTAATTGGCAACACAGCGGTTTCTGGTACCGCCATTCTAGGTTCGAGTCCTGGTACCCCAGCAGCACAAGTGATTAGGGTCGGCATTGGCTCCTACGTTATGCTGGCTCTCCGAATGTTCTAGCCCCCGTCGTCTAGCGGCCTAGGACGCCGCCCTCTCACGGCGGTAGCGTGGGTTCGAATCCCATCGGGGGTACCGCTTTCAATCACAGCCGGCGGGTCAACGCCTCCGACGCGGCCAGCAGGTCTGCCGCCCATCGGACACCAGGCCTGCGACCCATTCGATCGATCGGTCCTGACACCGATACCGCGGCGATCACCGTGCCGCGCCCGTCGCGCACCGGCGCGGACACACTTGCCACCCCTGGCTCACGCTCCGCAACGCTTTGTGCCCAGCCACGCTTGCGCACTTCCGCCAATGTGCGATCGGTGAACTTCGCACCTGCCAGCACGGCCTGCTGGGTAGCCGGATCGCTGTATGCCAACAAGACCTTGGCCCCAGACCCCGCGGTCATCGGCAGGTGGGTGCCGACCGGCACCGTATCCCGAAGGCCGGCGGGCGGTTCCAGCGCGACGACGCAGATCCGCGCCGTCCCCTCGCGGCGGTAGAGCTGCACGCTCTCGCCGGTGATCTCACGCAGCCTCGGCAGCACAATGGCGCCCGCCGCCAACAGCGGGTCGTTGACCTGCCCCGCCAACTCGACCAACGCGGGCCCGAGCCGCCAACGGCCCTCGGCGTCACGTGCGAGTAGGCGGTGTACCTCCAGCCCCGCGGCAAGCCGGTGTGCGGTGGCCCGCGGTAGGCCGGTGCGCTCACATAGGTCGGCCAGCCCACATGGTGACTCGGCGACCGTATGCAGCACGCCCACCGCTTTGTCCAGCACGCCGATACCGCTATCCTGTCTCACAGGGAGATACTAGCGTTCCAGATTGTGAGATAGTCAAATATGAGCACCGACGCACGGCCACGCACCATGGCGGAGAAAATATGGGACGACCACGTCGTCGCCCTTGGTAGCGGCGCCGGCGAGGCCCGCGAACCCGACCTGATCTACATCGATCTGCACCTCGTGCACGAAGTGACCAGTCCGCAGGCGTTCGACGGGCTGCGACTCGCTGATCGCGGCGTCCGGCGACCGGACCTGACGATCGCCACCGAGGACCACAACGTGCCGACGGTCGACATCGACAAACCGATCGCCGACCCGGTATCGAGGACTCAGGTCGAGACGCTGCGACGCAACTGCGAGGAGTTCGGCATCCGACTGCATCCGATGGGCGATCCAGAGCAAGGCATCGTGCACATCATCGGACCGCAACTCGGTCTGACGCAGCCGGGCATGACGGTCGTCTGCGGCGACAGTCACACCTCCACGCACGGAGCGTTCGGCGCACTGGCGATGGGCATCGGCACATCGGAGGTCGAGCATGTGCTCGCCACGCAGACACTGCCGCTACGCCCGTTCAAGACGATGGCGGTGAACGTCGACGGACAACTGCCCGACGGCGTCAGCGCCAAGGACATGATTCTGGCGGTGATCGCGAAGATCGGTACCGGTGGCGGGCAGGGACACGTCATCGAATACCGGGGGAGTGCCATCGAAGCGCTGTCGATGGAGGGCCGGATGACGGTTTGCAACATGAGCATCGAGGCCGGCGCACGCGCAGGCATGGTCGCACCCGACGAGACCACATACGAATTCCTGCGTGGCCGTCCGCACACTCCGACGGGAGCGGACTGGGATGCAGCCGTTGCGGCATGGGACCGGTTGCGCACCGATCCCGGCGCCGAATTCGACACCGAGGTGTACATCGACGCCGCGACCCTCAGCCCGTTTGTCACCTGGGGCACCAACCCAGGGCAGGGTGTGCCGCTGTCGGCCTCGGTGCCCGACCCGGAATTAATCTTCGACGACGGCGAAAAACAGGCCGCCGAGAAGGCTTTGGCATACATGGATCTTCTGCCTGGCACGGCTATGCGCGATATCGCGGTGGACACCGTGTTCGTCGGCTCGTGCACCAACGGCCGCATCGAAGACCTGCGTGTGGTCGCCGACGTGCTGAACGGCCGCAAGGTCGCCGACGGTGTGCGCATGCTTGTGGTGCCCGGCTCGATGCGGGTGCGTGCGCAGGCCGAATCGGAAGGCCTCGGCGAGATCTTCACCGCGGCAGGCGCAGAGTGGCGGCAGGCGGGCTGCTCGATGTGTCTCGGCATGAACCCCGATCAGTTGGATCCGGGACAACGCTGCGCGTCGACATCCAACCGAAATTTTGAGGGCAGACAGGGCAAGGGTGGCCGCACTCATCTGGTGTCGCCCGCTGTCGCCGCGGCCACCGCTGTGCGCGGCACACTGTCGTCACCCGCAGACCTGAGCCGTTAAGGAGACGAGCATGGAGCCGTTCCGCACCCACACCGGCATCGGGGTACCGCTGCGCCGATCGAATGTCGACACCGACCAGATCATCCCCGCGGTCTATTTGAAACGGGTCACCAGAACGGGTTTCGAGGACGGCCTGTTCGCTTCGTGGCGCAACGACCCGTCGTTTGTTCTCAATCTCAGCCCCTTCGACAAGGGATCGGTATTGGTCGCCGGCCCCGATTTCGGAACCGGATCGTCGCGCGAACACGCGGTGTGGGCGCTCATGGACTTCGGATTCCGAGTCGTGATCTCGTCACGATTCGCCGATATTTTTCGCGGGAATGCGGGCAAGGCGGGGCTTCTCGCGGCCGAAGTTGCTCAAGACGATGTGGAACTCCTGTGGAAGCTGATCGAGCAGCAACCGGGTCTGGAAATCACTGTGAATCTTCAAGATCGGAATGTGGCCGCAGGAACGGTAGTGCTGCCGTTCAAGATTGACGATTACACCGCGTGGCGATTGCTTGAGGGCCTCGACGACATAGGCCTTACGCTGCGGAAACTCGACAAAATCGAGTCCTATGAATCCAATCGTCCGGCGTGGAAACCGCATACGCTTCCGGCCCCCGGATAGCGCTCGAAGCAACGGAAATTAGGGGCCGTCAAACCCTTCCTCCGGACCCCTCGCCAGCGGCCAAGCGCGGCAACCGGATTGCGAAAATTGTTATCAGCAACGCCTGAAATTGCGCGTGGCTCTTGGAAATCAGTGCCATGTCGTATTACCGTGTCCTACTAGTTGATCCAAGGTGGATCACTGGTGTGGAGGTTTTGCATGAACAAAGCAGAGCTGATCGACGTACTCACGAAGAAGCTTGACGTCGACCGCCGCTCGGCTACCGATGCGGTAGAGAATGTCGTCGACACAATCGTGCGTGCGGTGCATAACGGTGACAGTGTCACCATTACCGGTTTCGGCGTTTTCGAACAGCGCCGTCGTGCAGCAAGGGTTGCGCGTAATCCGCGCACCGGCGAGACAGTGAAAGTGAAGCCAACGTCCGTGCCGGCATTCCGACCCGGCGCTCAATTCAAAGCGGTTGTCTCTGGCGCACAGCGCCTCCCGGCGGAAGGACCTGCAGTGAAGCGTGGAAGTGGAACCGGTGCGGCCAGGAAGGCCGTCAAGAGAGCGGCGGTCAAGAAGGCTGTGAGGCGCGCCGCGGTTAAGAAGGCTGTGAAGCGCAGTGCCGTCAAGAAGGCAGTGAAGCGCGCCGCGGTTAAGAAGGCTGTGCGCAAGACCGCTGTCAAGAAGGCAGTGCGCAAGACCGCAGCCAAGAAGGCAGTGCGCAAGACCGCAGCCAAGAAGGCAGTGCGCAAGGCCGCAGGCAAGAAGGCTGCCCGGACGGTCGCTGCCAAGAAGGCTGTGCGGAAGGCCGCAGGCAAGAAGGCTGCCCGCAAGGTCGCAGCCAAGAAGGCCGTGCGCAGGTCGCCGGCCAAGAAGGGCGGTCGGTAATTTCTCGTTAGATACGCCGTGGGTCATCGAGACCCACGGCGTATCTGCGCGTTGCGCCCCTCCGAAGTGACTTACGCTTGTCTCAGCGCTTTACACATTGCTGAATTGGAGGCTTCGGATCGTCCCGAAATCAGGGCTCTCCCAGGACTTGTTGCAATACCAGGAGCACGGCAGTGGGACCACGATAGTGCTGGTTCACGGCCTCTTCGTCAACGGCGGAGTGTGGGATCGCTTAGTCCCATTGCTCGCCGATCGGGCACGGTGCGTGGTACCGGATCTTCCGTTGGGCGCGCACCGTACGCCCATGAATGGTGCCGATCTTTCGCCGCCCGGACTTGCGGCGATGATCGCCGAATTCATCGAGCGGTTGCGCTCCGCGATGTCACCGTCTCGGCAATGACACAGGTGGCGCTTTATGTCAGATTCGTTGCGCGAACCGGCCAGAGGTCGTCGATCGCCTAGTGCTCACCAACTGTGATGCGTTCGAGCACTTTCCGCCGGGAATTTTCCGAGTGATCGAAGCGGCCGGCGCACACATCCCTGGTTCGATTACGGGGCTCGATTTGGTGTTGCGCGCCCGATCGTTGAGGCGTGCCGTGATGGCCGCCGCACCCCTGACGGTCCGACCGCTGCCCGACGACTTGTTGGCGGCCTGATTCGCGCCACTACATGATCCGAGCATCCGCGCCGACCTGCGCGCAGTGTTGCAAGCGATGTCGCCCGAACACACCCTCGCCGCAGCCGAGCGGCTGAAGACCTTCGATCGACCCGCTCTGGTGGCGTGCGGTACCCGCGATCGATTCTTTCCCATCCGGGATGCGGAAAGGCTCATCCGGACTTTCCCACGTGCTCGTCTGGAAAGGATCGAGAACGCTCGCAGCTACGTCCAATTCGATCAACCAGAGCGATTGGCAGAGCTAATAGCTAGCCCGTTTTCCTTCAACTAGTAGCTACTTCTTGACGGCCAATGGACTACTGAGGTGGTCGGCCGCCACCAAACGGCCCGAAGATAACGACATGACCCATGTGCTGCCCTTGCGGTTGCGTGACTTGTCCGGGCGCACACCGTCGCGTTCACACCACCAGGCGATCAGATCCGGAATCACTCTTCCCTGGGTGCAGATCACCGGCGTGCCTCCGGCCGTTGCAATCTCGAGGATGCGCCGGCGTGCCGCTTTTCGGTCGTCCGCGTAGGCCTCCTCGGTCAGCAGCGGCTCGTTGTGAATCGGCGCGCCGAGCTCTTCGGCCAACGGTTCGATGGTCTGGTGGCAGCGCAACCGGTCGGCGGCATAGAGCGTGTTCGCACCGAACGCGAGCAGCTGGCCGACCAGAGACTCGGCCTGGGCCCGGCCCTTCTTGTCCAACGGGCGCTTCCGGTCGTCGCCCTTGTACCTGGACTTGCTGCCCGCCGAGCCGTGCCGAACGATCATCATGGTCTGGGTATCCGCGGGCAACTTGGCGAATCGGCGCAGCACCTTTCGGTCGTGCGGGTATCCGAGCCGCTTCATCGCGTCCGCGACGGGCAGCCAGATCATCTCGTCGACTTCCGCATTCGGCGTGAACTCGCCGTCACGGCAGCGAGCCGCCCAGTACCGCACCTTCTTGATGCCCTGCTCCTCGACGTGATAACTCACCGCCGCCAACCGTCTGCCGAGCTGCGATCGGTAGCCGGTCTCCTCGTGCACTTCTCGCACGGCGGTCACCGGCTCGTTCTCTCCGACATCGACCTTGCCCTTGGGCAGCGACCAGTCGTCGTAGCGCGGCCGGTGAATCACTGCCACTTCGGCCGCCGCCGAGTCACCGTCGAGCCGCCACAACACCGCACCTGCCGCCAGCACGGCTTTATTCGCCGCTACCGTCGCGGCGCTGGTGGGGGGGTCCTTCGGCACCTCAACTCCTGCAAGTCATTCGAACGCGGTCGCGGGCTTGCACTCGGGGTCGAAGATCAGGGATGACGGTGGCGGTCCATCAGCCACACCTGGTGATCACGGACGCTCTGACCGTCGTGCGGGGACGCGGTCCAGCTCCCGTCATCGCCCAGCTCCCAGCATCTGGTGGCCGGGTTCATCGTCGAGTCGAACACCTCGTCCAGTTGTGTCTTCAGCCTCGGATCCTTTACTTCAGCCATCACCTCGACGCGACGGTCGAGATTACGATGCATCATGTCGGCACTGCCGATCCAGAACTCATCGATGGCGCGAAAGTGAATAATCCGCGAGTGTTCGAGGAAACGGCCCAGAATCGAGCGCACCGCGATGTTCTCCGAGAAGCCCGACGCGCCGGGCCGCAGCGCGCAAATCCCGCGGACCACCACCTCGACCCGCACACCGGCCTGCGAGGCTCGGTAGAGCGCGTCGATCACTTGCTCGTCGACCAACGCGTTCGCTTTCACCCGGATTCGGCCCTCGGCGCCGTCACGGGTGGCCGCGACTTCGCGTTCGATGCGCTCGACGATGCCCCTGCGAACGCCATGCGGAGCGACCAGCAGGTTGCGGTAGGAGTCCTTGCGTGAATAGCCCGTCAGCGAGTTGAAGAGATCGGTGAGATCCGCGCCGATGTCGGGGGCGGCCGTCAACAGGCCCACATCTTCATACAGTCGAGCGGTTTTCGGGTTGTAGTTGCCCGTTCCGATATGGCAGTAGCGTCGGATCGCCGAACCCTCCCTGCGCACCACCAGACACGTCTTGCAGTGTGTTTTGAGTCCGATCAACCCGTAGACAACGTGCACACCCGCCTGTTCGAGTGCTCGCGCCCACTTGATGTTGGCCTGCTCGTCGAACCGGGCCTTGATCTCGACCAGTGCAACGACCTGTTTGCCCGCCGACGCGGCGTCGATCAACGCGTTGACGATCGGAGAATCGCCCGACGTGCGGTACAGCGTCTGCTTGATCGCCAGCACGTTCGGGTCCGCGGCTGCCTGTTCGATGAAGCGCTGCACGGTGGTCGAGAACGAGTCATACGGGTGGTGCACGAGGACATCGCCGTCGCGCAGCGTCGCGAAAATGCTCTTCGGTGTTTCCCGCTCACCGAACGCCGGCGGGGTGGCGGGCACGAACGGCGGATCCTTGAGCTCTGGACGGTCGACGCCGTAGATCTGCCACAGCGACGAAAGGTCCAACAGCCCGGGCACCTCAATCACGTCACCGGGATTCACATCGAGCTCGCGCAGCAGCAGCTCGAGCATATTCTCGGTCATGTCGTCGGCCACTTCGAGCCGCACCGGGGAGCCGAAACGTCTACGGGCCAATTCCCGCTCGAGCGCCTGCAGCAGGTCCTCGTCGCGGTCCTCTTCGACTTCGAAATCGGCGTTGCGCGTGATACGGAACGCGTGGTGCTCGACGATCTCCAAACCCGGGAACAGCACCGGCAGAAAAGCCGCGATCAGCGACTCCATCGGCAGGAACCGCAACTCACCGTCCCGGCTGTCCAGCCCGACGAAGCGATCGACGTTGTCGGGCACCTTGATTCGGGCGAAGTGCTGACCGCCGTCGTCGGGATGCTTCACCGTGATGGCCAGGTTCAGGCTCAGCCCGCTGACGAACGGGAACGGATGCGCCGGGTCGACGGCCAGCGGCGTCAGTACCGGGAACACCTGCTCGTGGAAGTAGGCAGACAGCCGGCCGCGCTCGGCATCGTCGAGCTCGGCCCACGTGACGATGACGATTCCCTCGTCGGCCAGCGCGGGGCGGACCGAATCCATGAACACGCCCGCATGCCTACTGGCGATCTGCTGGGTGCGTTCACTGATGCGTCGCAGCTGCTCGCGGGGGGACAGGCCGTCCGCGGAGCGCACCGACAATCCCATCTCGTCGCGCCGTTTCAGGCCTGCCACCCGCACCATGTAGAACTCGTCGAGGTTGGACGAGAAGATGGCGAGAAACTTCGCCCGCTCCAGTAGGGGAAGTGAGGTGTCGGCGGCCAGCGCCAGCACCCGCGAGTTGAAATCCAGCCAGCTCAGCTCGCGGTTGAGATAGCGGTCGTCCGGCAGCGCATTGTCGACCTCGGGCGCCGTCGCCGCCGGTGGTGCTACCGGCGCCGAATCAGCCGACACCCCATCGGTGTCGTCCGGTCGAACTCGTGCCTCGGCTTCGGTCATTCCCCCGATCATTCCTCATCGGCCAGCCGAACTGCTACGGACGGCCAATATCCTCAACGGCTGTTTACCTTTAACGGCCGATGGCCTGCGTCGTCGCCGCACCCACCCCGAGTCGGCGCGCCACCAGCAGATCGTCGGGTGTGTCGATGTCGCAGCGCAGCCCCGGCCACGCCCCGGTCAGCTCGATGGCCCCCGAATGCTGATGCTTGCGGGCCGAATCGGGTCCGAACTCGGGTTCAAGTGCAACCCCGAAAGCAAACAGCGCCGAGGTGCCGGTGCCGTGCCGGTCACCGACGAAGCTACGGGGATAGACGCGGGCGGCGGCGATCGCCTCGGAGAGTTCCTGCGGCTGCAGAGCAGGCAAATCGCCCTGCAGCGCAACGACATTCGGTGTCGACACGCGGACCACTGCTTCCGCCGCGGTGATCGCGTTGTTCAGTGGATTGCCGTGGCCGTCCGGTGTGGGATCGGTGAGCACCTGCGCGCCCAACTCGAGTGCGGTATTGGCGGCAACCTGGTCGGGCGTGACGACGGTGAGTGTCTGCAGCGCGGGAACCGCCAGCGCAGCCCTGATGGTGTCGACCATCATGGCCAGCACCACGTTTTCCCGGGTCTTCGCGGAGAACACCGGGGCAAGCCTCGTCTTGGCGGCGGCGAGCCGCTTGACGGCGATGACCAATCCGACATCGGCTGGCGCGCCTGTCTGCGTGCCGCTCATGATCTCTCATCCTGCCAGTCCGGTCCGTGGCCGCAGTCCAGGTATCGCCCTAAGCCGCCGCGCTAGGGTGAAGCAGTGGTAGAGGCGGCGGTGATGGGGGCCGGTGCGTGGGGAACGGCGCTGGCCAAGGTGCTGGCGGATGCCGGAAACGACGTCACGCTGTGGGCCCGCCGTCCTGAGCTGGCCGACGAGATCAACAACACCCACCGCAATACCGGTTACCTCGGCGAGGTCGAACTGTCGAAGACGATCCGCGCGACCAGCGACGCCGGCGCAGCGCTGGCCGGCGCGTGCACGGTGCTGCTTGCGGTGCCGTCGCAGACGCTCCGGTCGAATCTGACGGACTGGGCCGGACTGCTCGGCGACGACGTCACGCTGGTCAGCCTGGCCAAAGGCATCGAGCTGGAAACACTGATGCGGATGAGCCAGGTGGTGGTCCAGGTGACCGGTGCCGACCCGTCGCGGGTGGCCGTCGTCACCGGTCCCAACCTGGCCAGCGAGATCGCCGAGGAGCAGCCCGCAGCCACCGTCGTCGCCTGCGCCGATTCCGGCCGTGCCGTGACCCTGCAGCGGGCGCTGGCCACCCGGTACTTCCGGCCGTACACCAACGCGGACGTCATCGGCGCCGAGGTCGGCGGTGCGTGCAAGAACGTGATCGCGCTGGCGTGCGGCATGGCGGCCGGCGTCGGGCTGGGCGAGAACACGATCGCGGCGATCATCACCCGCGGGCTCGCCGAGATCATGCGGCTGGGAATTGCATTGGGCGCCAAGCCCGCCACGCTGGCCGGCCTGGCCGGCGTGGGTGACCTCGTCGCGACCTGCACGTCGCCGCATTCGCGCAACCGTACGTTCGGTCACCGGCTCGGCATGGGCGAGTCACTGGAAGCGGCGAAGCTCGCGGCCGGCGGGCATATCGCCGAGGGCGTCACAACCTGCGAGTCGGTGCTCTCGCTGGCCGCGAGCTACGACGTCGAGATGCCGCTGACCGACGCCGTGCATCGGGTGTGCCACAAGGGATTCTCGGTGTACGAGGCGGTCGCTCTGCTGCTGGGCCGCAGCACCAAGCCGGAGTAGCCGACATGACCGGCCCCTATGGCGATTCCACCCGCAGCGTCAAAGCCGTTGGACTCGAGGCGATTCCGGGATCGCCCGTAACAGCATCGCCGACCACGGCGGCGGCGTATCACATTCCGCCGAGCGAGGACGACTCGCTCGACAGCTACGGCCGCTATCACAATCCGACGTGGCGCCAACTGGAATCGGCGTTGGCCGAACTGGAAGGTGCCGCCGCAGCGTTGACGTTCGGCTCCGGGATGGCCGCGATCACATCGGTGCTGCGGGTGCTTGCCAAGCCGGGCGCAACGCTAGTCGTGCCCGCCGACGGCTACTACCAGGTGCGTCGCTATGCAGTCGAATATCTTGCGCCGCAAGGTATCACCGTCGTCGAGGCGAAATGTGCGGATATCGTCGACGCCGCATCGGGGGCCGACGTGGTGCTTGCCGAGTCGCCGTCGAATCCCGGCCTGGACGTGGTCGATCTACATCGTTTGGCGATGACGTGTCGCGACCGCGGCGCGACGCTCGTCGTCGACAACACCACCGCGACCCCGCTCGGCCAGCAGCCCCTGTCGCTGGGCGCCGACCTCGTGGTGGCCAGCGCCACCAAGACGCTGTCCGGTCACCACGATTTACTCGCGGGATATGTGGCAGGCAGCCACACCGATCAGATGGCCGCCATCGAGCACGAACGTCGGCTCGCGGGCCCGATCCTCGGCGCCTTCGAGGCCTGGATGGTGCTGCGCAGCCTTGGCACCGCCGGCCTGCGGTTCGAGCGCCAATGCCAGAACGCGCTCGCCGTCGCCTTGACGTTGCGCCACCATCCAGCCGTGAGGTCGGTGCGCTACCCGGGTCTTCCCGACGACCCGTCGTACGAGGTGGCCAACCGGCAGATGAAGCGCTTCGGCGGAATCGTGGCGGTGGAGCTGGAGAGCGCCGCGGCGGTGCATGCACTGGTGCAGAACAGCGACCTGCTCATCTCGTCGACCAGTTTCGGCGGCATCCACAGCTCGGTCGACCGCAGGGCCCGGTGGGGTGATCCCGTCGGCGAGGGCTTCGCGCGCATCTCGGCGGGCATCGAGGACACCGACGACCTGATCGCCGACATCGACCAGGCACTGCCGCGCCCGTGACGATCAAGCGCGACGCGATGACGAACGGCGCCCGAAGGTTCTGAAAGCCCAGGTCGCAAGGCTAGAACGTGCGGGCTACGGCGAGGGCGGTAGCCTCTCTAGGTTGTGAGTGCCCGCCAGCAGCCCGGCTCCGCCGGTCGCGTCCGTGTTGCCGTTGTCTACGGCGGACGCAGTTCCGAGCACGCGATCTCATGCGTTTCCGCAGGTAGCATCCTCCGGCACCTTGATCCGGAGCGGTTCGAGGTGGTGGCGGTCGGGATCACGCCGGAAGGTTCTTGGGTGCTGACCGACGCCAGCCCGGATGCCTTGGCGATCACCGACGGGCGGCTTCCAGAAGTGAGCGGTGCGTCAGGCACCGCGTTGGCCCTGCCCGCCGACCCAGGCCGCGGCGGAGAACTGCTGTCCATCGGGCAAGGGGTGGCGGGCGAGCTGCTGACCTCCGTCGACGTGGTGTTCCCCGTGTTGCACGGCCCGTACGGCGAGGACGGCACCATTCAGGGACTGCTCGAGCTCGCCGGTGTGCCGTATGTCGGCGCGGGTGTGCTGGCGAGCGCGGCAGGCATGGACAAGGAGTTCACCAAGAAGCTGCTCGTCGCCGACGGCCTGCCGATCGGCGACTACGTCGTGCTGCGGCCACAGCAGCAGACGGTCGAACTCGAGGACCGCGAGCGGCTGGGGCTGCCGGTGTTCGTCAAGCCCGCGCGGGGCGGATCGTCCATCGGGGTCAACCGGGTCATCGCGTGGGATGAACTGCCCGCCGCGATCGCCGATGCGCGCAGCCACGACCCCAAAGTCATCGTCGAAGCTGCCGTGTCAGGGCGCGAACTCGAATGCGGCGTGCTCGAGTTTCCCGACGGCAAGGTCGAAGCGAGCACCGTCGGCGAAATCAGGGTGGCCGGGGTGCGCGGCCGTGAAGACGCCTTCTATGACTTCGCCACCAAGTATCTCGAGGACGCCGCGGAACTCGACGTGCCCGCCAAGGTCGACGATGAGGTGGCCGACGAGGTGCGCAGGCTGGCCATCCGGGCATTTCGCGCGATCGACTGCCAGGGATTGGCCCGCGTCGACTTCTTTCTTACCGACGACGGCCCGCTGATCAACGAGATCAACACCATGCCCGGGTTCACCACGATTTCGATGTACCCGAGGATGTGGGCCGCGAGCGGGGTCGACTACCCGACGTTGCTGGCGGCGATGGTGGACACTGCGCTGGCGCGGGGCACGGGGCTGCGTTAGCCCACAGGCGCTGGGTCGATCGGTGTTGCGGGCAGCGTCCGCGCGGTCACATCGGAGATGTCCTGGATCGGCGTCGGACCCGACCCCCTTGGCAGTGTCAGGGCTATATATACGGGGCGGTCCACGGCGAACCACGTCGCCCGGCCGTCCGCGCTGACCTCGAACCATTGCACGGCATCAACCATCTGAATGGGAGAACCGACCACGAATTCGGTCGGCCGGTCGAGCCCACACCGCAAGATGACCGGTTCGGCGTCGGGTGCCGCCTGCCACGCCGCCGCTCCCACGGGCGCCGGCTCTGCCGCCGGGGCGCGCCGATAGTCGCCCAAACTCTCGGGCAATGCGGCCATCAGGGCCCCGCACTCTCGGCTTTCCGCTCGTGGTGCGGGGATCGACGGGATGGGGACCGGCTCCAGCTGTTCAGGCAGCTGGTGGACGGCGGCGATGACCAGCACCGCGACGATCGCCGCGACGGCGACGGAGATCGCGGCGATCAGCAGGGATCGCGGCGGCCCGTCCCGGCTGCTGTCGGTCGGGGGTGCCACACAGCAACTCTAGGGGTGTACTCCGTTGGCGATAGGGCAGGTCAGCGTGCGGGTGATGCCCGCGACCTGCTGAATGCTCGGCACGATATTGCCCTGCAGGTCGCTCATGGTGTCTGCTCCGATGCGGACGACGACGTCGTATGGGCCGGTGACGTACTCGGCGGACAGCACACCGGCCAGCTCGGCCAGCCGTTTGGCGACGACTTCGGCGCGGCCCACGTCGGTCTGGATCAGCATGAAAGCCTCGACCACCCGCAGTCTCCTCCGTTTCGCTGCATAGACTCCACGCCGCAGGGACCAAACGTACCGCAGGTCCGGCCGGTGTTCAGCGCCACGAAGCAGCGCGGCAGGAGGTGTCATGGCGAACGACGAGCCGGCTGACAGCCTGGCCGGCATGGGGGAGTTCGCCGTCATCGACCGGCTGGTACGAGGCCGCGACCAGCCGGCGGCGGTCGCACTCGGCCCCGGCGACGATGCGGCGGTCGTCGTCACGGCGGACGGCAGAACTGTGGTGTCCACCGACATGCTCGTCGAGGGCAGGCACTTCCGGCTGGACTGGTCGTCGCCACGCGACATCGGGCGGAAGGCCATCGCGCAGAATGCCGCCGACATCGAGGCCATGGGTGCTGCTGCGACGGCGTTCGTGGTCGCGTTCGGCGCACCCGGTGACACCCCGGCGGAACACGCGCTCGGACTCGCCGACGGGATGTGGCAGGAGGCCGGTCGGCTGGGCGCAGGCATTGTTGGCGGTGATCTGGTCAGCGCCCCGCAGTGGGTGATTTCGGTGACCGTGCTCGGCGATCTCAGCGGTCGCGCACCGGTGCTGCGATCCGGAGCGCGGGTGGGTGACACCCTGGCCATCGCCGGCGAGTTGGGCCGATCTGCGGCCGGATATCATCTGTGGCACAACGGCATTGGCGGATTCGATGAGCTGCGTCGCCGCCATCTGGTCCCGGAGCCGCCCTATGGACAGGGTCGTGTCGCGGCCGATCAGGGCGCGACGGCGATGACGGACGTGTCCGACGGGCTGGTGGCCGATGTGGGCCACCTCGCCGATGCATCCGGCGTTGGAATCAACGTGTCCACGTCGGCGCTGACGTCCGACCGCGACGCCCTGGCCGCGGCGGCCGCCGCGGCTGAGGCCGATGTTTGGGCATGGGTGCTTGGCGGCGGGGAAGACCACGCCCTCGTCGCGACATTTCATGGAGAGCCGCCCGTCGGCTGGCGCGTCATCGGCACCGTGGTCGACGGTCCGCCACGGGTGCTGGTCGACGGCGACACGTGGCACGGAAGTCCGGGCTGGCAGTCATTTCAGTGAGGCGAGCCACTAGGTTTACATGTCGTGACGGCACGGCCCCTGCATGAGCTCATCGACGAGGGCTGGGCGCGTGCGCTGGCCCCCGTCGGAGCTCAGGTTGCGCAGATGGGGGAGTTTCTACGGGCCGAGATAGCGGCCGGTCAGCGGTACCTTCCCGCGGGGCCGAATGTGTTGCGTGCCTTCACCTTTCCGTTCGATCAGGTGCGAGTGCTGATCGTCGGACAGGATCCGTACCCAACGCCGGGCCACGCGGTCGGGCTGAGCTTCTCGGTGGCTGCCGATGTGCGGCCATTGCCGCGCAGCCTGGAGAACATCTATAAGGAGTACGGGACCGATCTCGGTTTTCCCGCGCCCGCCAACGGCGATCTGACGCCGTGGGCCGAGCGCGGGGTGATGCTGCTCAACAGGGTGCTCACTGTGCGGCCCGGCACTCCGGCGTCGCACCGGGGCAAGGGCTGGGAAGCGGTGACCGAGTGCGCGATCCGGGCGTTGGTGGGGCGGGCGCAGCCGATGGTGGCGGTGCTCTGGGGTCGTGACGCGTCCACGCTCAAGCCGATGCTCGTGGGCAGCGACTGCGTCTCGATCGAGTCGGCGCATCCCTCGCCGCTGTCGGCGTCGCGGGGATTCTTCGGTTCACGGCCCTTCAGCCGCGCCAACGAACTGCTCGAGCAGATGGGTGCCGATCCGATCGACTGGCGACTGCCCTAGCCGCAGCTAGCCGCGGGTGACCTTGCCTGCCTTTATGCAGGAGGTGCAGACGTTGATGCGCTTCTTGTTTCCGCCCGGCCGGGTGACGGTGCGCACGCTCTGAATGTTCGGGTCCCAACGACGGTTGGTCCGGCGATGGGAGTGCGAGACCGACTTGCCGAAGCCGGGGCCCTTCCCGCAGATATCGCAGACGGCAGCCATATCGTGAACTCCTTGGATCATTACTTATGGGGTCTCGGCTCATTTCGCCGGATACCGGCGACCGGGTCGACCCGACAACCTGACCAGGATACCGGCCCGCAAAGCGAACGCCAAAACGGTGTCCACCGGCTGCGGACCAGGCCTGTCGTTGTGACCAGTGATGTCTGGAGCAATGGATAGGCTGACGCCGACCGCGAGGTCCTTCGGTGGAGTGAGAGGTGGGTTGGAGTTGGGAAAGGCGGGTCGGCGGCTGGACGCGTCAGCCCTGCGGGAATGGGCCCACACTTCGGTTGGTGATCTGATCGCCCACACCGACGAGATCAATCGGCTGAACGTCTTCCCGGTCGCCGACGCCGACACCGGAACGAACATGCTGTTCACCATGCGTGCGGCCTGGGCCCAGGCGGACGCCTCGGCAAGCGGTGACGATGTGACACGGGTGGCCGCGGCCCTGGCCGACGGGGCGCTGCACGGTGCCAGGGGCAACTCCGGGGTGATCCTGTCCCAGATCCTGCGCGGACTGGCCGACGTCGCCGCAGAGGCCGCCGCCGAGCGGGGCGGCGAGCTGGCCGATATCGACGGCGTCGTGCTCGCTGCCGCCCTGCGCCACGCGGTCGGTCTTGTCGTCGCGTCGATGGGCGAATCGATACCGGGCACGATCGTGTCGGTGCTGCGGGCCGCGGCAGAAGCGGCCGAGGATGCCGGATCCGAGGGTGTCGACCTGGTTGCGGTGGTGGCGGCCGCTGCGGACGCGGCGGTGATCGCGCTCGACAAGACGATCGAGCAGCTTCACATCCTCGCTGACGCGGGCGTGGTCGACGCCGGTGGTCGCGGCCTGCTGGTGTTGCTCGACGCGCTGTTGAAAGTCCTGTCCGGTCACGCGCCGACCCGTCCCGCGTACGTGCCCTCACCGCCACACGCCGACGTCACCGTCGCCCCACCCGCTCCGTCTCGATTCGAGGTGATGTACCTGCTGCGCGGCTGCGAGCCCGACGGGGTGGAGCTTCTTCGTCAGCGGCTCGACGAGCTCGGCGATTCGGTCGCGATTGCTGCCTCCACGTCCGACGGTGGCGGCGGCTACTCGGTGCACGTGCACTCCGACGACGCAGGCGGGGCCATCGAGGCAGCCCTGGCGTTCGGAACCCCGAGCAGGATTCAGATCACCGCGCTCACCGGGGCGCCGGGCTCACATGCGCCGGGCGCCTGGAGCCGCGAGCGAGCCGTCCTCGCTGTCGTCGACGGTGATGGAGCGGCCGAGCTTTTCGCCGGCGAAGGTGCCCATGTCCTGCGGCCCGATCCCGACGCGACCGACCCGATGTCCGCGGTGAGCGCCAAGCAGTTGCTGCGCGGCCTTGTCGACGCAGGCGCCGCCCAGAGTCATGGTGCTGCCCAACGGCTTCGTGGCGGCTGAGGAGTTGGTCGCGGGGTGCACGGCGGCGATGGGCTGGGGGATCGACGTGGTGCCGGTGCCCGCCGGGTCGATGGTGCAGGGCCTGGCCGCGCTGGCCGTGCACGACGCCGACCGGCAGGCCGTCGACGACGGCTACACGATGGCCCGCGCGGCCGCCGGCGCCCGGCACGGCTCGGTTCGGCTTGCCACCGACGAGGCATTGACGTGGGCTGGCGCCTGCCGGCCCGGCGACGGCCTCGGCATCGCCGGCGACGAAGTTCTGATCGTCGCCGAGGACATCACTGCCGCCGGTGCGGGTTTGATTGACCTGCTGCTTGTTTCGGGCGGGGAACTGGTGACCGTGCTCAGTGGTGCAGGCGTGGATCCTGCTGTCGGCCAAGCACTTCAGGAGCATGTACACATCGAACATCTGGGCGCCGAGTTGGTGACGTATCACACCGGCCATCGCGGCGACGCGTTGTTGATCGGGGTGGAGTGACCGTGGTCGCGCTGACTGACCGGCTCGACCGCGTGATAGGAGCCAAGTCGGCGGCTCCGCTGGAGGAGCATTTCGGAATCCGCACAGTCAACGACCTGCTCCGACATTTCCCGCGGAAGTACAGCGAGGGCACGACGGTACTCGGTGAAGACCGAGAGCCTCCCGAGGAGGGGGAGCACATCACCTTTGTGGACACGATCACCAAAGCCGATGTGCGCTGGACGAATCGCAAGCCGAAGCGGGAGTACCTAGTCGTGACACTTGGGGACCGCAGACCCAAGGTGACCGCCACGTTCTTCAACGCCAAGTTCCTGAAGAAGAGTCTGGTGGTGGGCACGCGCGTGATGCTGTCTGGTGAGGTCGGCTATTACAAGGGCACGATGCAATTGACGCATCCCGCCTTTCTGATCCTTGACCCAACGGGCCGCAGGAACGTCGGAACCAGGTCGCTTGCCAAGATCGCCGAAGCGTCGCAGGCGGCCAGCGGTGAGATCGAGCTGTCGGCGTTCGAGCGCGACTTCTTCCCGATCTACCCGGCCAGCGCCAAGGTGCAGAGCTGGGACATCTACGCCTGCGTCCGACAGGTGCTCGACGTGCTGGATCCGGTAGTCGACCCGCTGCCGGAATCCATTCTGCGGCAGCGGAATCTGATATCCGAAGATGAGGCCCTGCGGGCGATTCATCTGGCTGAGAAGGAAGCCGACCGCGAACGCGCCCGTGAGCGTCTCACCTTCGACGAGGCCGCGGGGCTGGAATGGGCACTTGTTGCGCGGCGGTACGGCGATCTGTCCGAGACCGGCCCATCGGCAGCGCGTCGAGCCGATGGCTTGATGGCGGGCCTGCTGGACCGGCTGCCGTTCGAGTTGACAAGCGGCCAGAACGAAGTGCTCGACACTCTTTCGACTGAAATCGCTGCGACCCGACCGATGAATCGGATGCTGCAGGGTGAGGTCGGCTCGGGAAAGACCATCGTGTCGGTGCTGGCCATGCTGCAGATGGTCGACGCCGGCTATCAATGCGCGCTACTGGCGCCAACCGAAGTCCTTGCCGCTCAACATGCTCGCTCCGTGCGCGACGTTCTCGGCCCACTGGCGATGGCGGGACAGCTCGGCGGTTCCGAGAGCGCAACACGGGTGGCGTTGCTGACCGGATCGATGTCCCCGCAACAGAAACGACAGGTGCGCGACGAGGTTGCGTCGGGCGAGGCCGGCATCGTCATCGGAACCCACGCTCTGCTGCAGGACGCGGTGGATTTCGGGCGACTCGGCATGGTGGTGGTCGATGAGCAGCACAGGTTCGGTGTCGAACAGCGAGATCGCCTACGTGCCAAGGCTCCAGAAGGGGTGACGCCGCACCTGCTGGTGATGACAGCCACGCCGATTCCGCGCACGGTCGCACTCACCACCTATGGCGATCTGGAGACGTCGACACTGCGGGAACTGCCACGCGGTCGCCAGCCGATCGCCACCAACACGATTTTCATCAAAGAGAAACCGCAGTGGCTCAACCGTGCCTGGCAGCGGATCACCGAGGAGGTCGACGCGGGACGGCAGGCCTACATCGTCGCGCCCCGCATCGATGAGTCCGACGACGGTAAGAGCCAGGATGGTCCACCGTCTACCACCGTGGTCGAGTTGTTGGAGCACCTTCGCCACGGTCCGATGTCCGGCCTGCGGCTCGGGCTGATGCATGGGCGCCTGCCGGCCGACGAAAAGGACGCGGTGATGGCAGCGTTCCGAGACGGGCAGATCGACGTCCTGGTGTGCACGACCGTCATCGAGGTCGGCGTCGATGTGCCGAACGCCACGGTGATGTTCGTGATGGACGCCGATCGCTTCGGCATCAGCCAGCTCCACCAGCTGCGCGGACGCATCGGCCGCGGACAGCATGCCAGTCTTTGTCTGCTCGCGACGCGACTGCCCGAAGACTCGAAGGCGGGACAACGGCTCAAGGCGGTGGCCGGCACGCTGGACGGCTTCGAGCTGGCCGATCTGGATCTCAAGGAGCGCCGCGAAGGAGATGTGCTGGGGCTCAGTCAGTCCGGACGGGCGATCACGCTGCGGTTCCTATCACTATTCGAGCATCAGGAAGTCATCGAAGCCGCGCGGGAGTTCTGCGAGGCGCACTACCGGCAGAGCCCCGAGGATTCCGGAATGGCTTTGCTTGCAGCACAATTCATCGACACCGACCGTGTCGAGTACCTGGACAAGGCATGAGCCGTAAGCGGCTGTTGTGGTTGGCGGTGGCGGTTGCGCTCGCCATGGTGGTTGCCTATCAGACGGTCGCATCGGCTGATCAGCGCACGGCGTGGTTCGTCGCGCAGGCCGATGTTCCCACCGTCGCACCGGGTGTCGACGTCCTGGCCGGCGTGGCCGAGGTACCGCTTCGCGTCCGCGGGTTCGACTATCGCCGGGCGGCATTCGGTGAGGGGTGGACCGACGACAACCCCGCCCCCGGCGGCCACAACGGCTGCGACACCCGCAATGACATCCTCGATCGCGACCTCGTCGACAAGACGTACGTGTCGATCAAGCGGTGCCCCGACGCCGTTGCCACCGGCACACTGCACGATCCGTACACCAACGCCACCGTGACATTCGTGCGCGGCAATCAGGTAGGCGCGTCCGTGCAGATCGACCACATCGTCCCGTTGGCGTTGGCGTGGGATCTCGGCGCCAGGGACTGGCCCGACGACATGCGGCTGCGGTTCGCCAACGACCCCGCCAATTTGATTGCGGTGGCCGGACAGGCCAATCAGGACAAAGGTGATTCCGAGCCGGTGCTGTGGATGCCGCCCAACGTCGCGTTCCGGTGCCAGTACGCGATGCAGTTCATCGCCGTACTGCGGGGCTACGGGTTGCCCGTCGACGCGCCGTCGGCGGGTGTGCTTCGGGACGCTGCCGCGACCTGCCCGACGGGCTAAGTGCCCGTATAGGTTTCGGGGTCCGGACGGAACCGCGTGCCGTCGTCGAGCCCGTTGAGCGTCGCCATCTCGTCATCGGTCAACTCGAAGTCGAACACGTCGAGGTTCGACTTGACGCGCTCCGGCGACGACGAGCGCGGGATTACCACGTTGCCCAGCTGAAGGCTCCACCGGATCAGCACCTGTGCTGGTGTCTTGCCGTGTGCCTGTGCGATCGGCACGACCGTCGGGTTGCCCACAAGCCTGCCCACCCCCAGCGGCCCGTACGCCTCGGTCGTGATCCCGCGCTTCTCATTGACGGCGCGCAGCGCGGCCTGATTCAGCAGCGGGTGCAGCTCGATCTGATTGACGACGGGAAGGACGAACGACAGGTCGATGATGTTCGACAGGTGCTCCTCGTGGAAATTGGCCACGCCGATTGAACGGGTGTGCCCGACTTCCCTGGCCATCAGCAGCCCGCCCCAGCTGTCGATGTAAGCACCGTGCTCACCGGCGGGCCAGTGGATGAGGTAGAGGTCGACGTAGTCGAGGTCGAGCCGCTCGAGGCTCGCCTGGATGGCGTCCTGCGAGGACTGGAATCCTTGGTCGACGGTGGCCAACTTCGTGGTCACGAACAATTCGTCGCGCGGCACCCCCGATGATGCGATCGCGCGTCCCACCGCCGCCTCGTTGCCGTAGGCGGCGGCGGTGTCGATCAACCGGTAACCCGCCTCCAGAGCCGCAGATACCGCCTGCTCCGTCTCGGAATCCGACAACTCGCCGACTCCCAGGCCGATTACCGGCATCGAGGTGTCGTCATTCAGAGTGACGGAAGGAATCGCCGCCGACATCATGGTTACCTATTCTGTGAAGTCGTAAGTCCGTGGATCGGGACCCGCTCGCGGGGGTCACCGACTCCGGCATGACTATATTGCCGAGCCGGAGATGCCACCTAATCAGTATCGGGGAGAAGCCATGACCCGCGGCCTGCCAGCCCGATCTTTGACCTTGGCCGATGCGAACGCGTCGGCTCCGAAGCCCGGCGTTCGGGAGAGGGTCCTCAACGTCGCGGGCACAGTGACGTTGCACACCATCCCCCGGATGCCGGATCTCCTCAAGAAGCTGCTGCTGGGTGGACGGTCGGTGACCGTCGACGGCAACACCCTCGACCCCACGCTTCAGCTGATGCTGGCCGCGGGGCGCGCATCAGGCCGCGGGGGGCTGATCGTCAGCGAGAACGTGGCGCTCGCGCGCAGAGGCATCAACGCCGTGGCCGGACAGCTTCCTCGGGTGAACGTCGATGTCGAATCGACTGATCTGTCGCTGCCGGGACCGGCAGGCGACATCCCGGCGCGCCACTACCGGTGCAAAGAGGTCGACGCGCCGTTGCTGGTCTACTACCACGGCGGCGGGTTCGTCGTCGGCGGCCTCGAAACCCACGGCCAATTGTGTGAGGTGATCTGCCGCGACGCCGGAGTCCATGTGCTGTTCGTCGACTATCGCCTGGCGCCCGAGCACAAGGCGCCTGCCGCCGCCGAGGACGCGTACGCCGCGTACCTGTGGGCTCGCGAGCACGCCGCCGAGTTGGGCGCCGACGCAAGCAGGGTCGCCGTCGGTGGGGACAGCGCGGGCGGCAATCTCACTGCAGTGGTCGCCCAACGCGCGCGGGACGAGGGTGCGCCGCCGCCGGTGCTGCAGCTGTTGCTCTATCCGATGCTCAACTTCGCCGGCCACACGCGGTCGCACGACCTGTTCGCCGACGGGTTCTTTCTGCGCCGCTGGGACAGGGACTTCTGCGACGACAAATACGTCGGGAATTCGGGCATCGACCAAACCGATCCCCGGGTGTCGCCTCTGCTCGCCGACGATCTGTCCGGGCTGCCGCCTGCAATTCTGGTGACCGCGGGCTTCGATCCGCTGCGAGATGAGGACCGCCAGTACGCCGAGGCCTTGCGTGCTGCGGGAAACGTGGTGGATCTGCGGGAGTTCGATTCGGTGATCCACGCGTTCACCAACTTCTTCCCCCTCGGCGGCGCGAGCGCCACCGCGGTCGCGGAGATCAATTCCGCTTTACGCGCTCATCTCAGCCGCAGCTGACAAGCCTGCGGACCTTCGCCGGTACGCTGATCCCGTGGCTACGAAACCCAAGAAGAACGCCCGCTACGACCTCAACGCCGCCGACCGCAGGCGTAATCTGTTCATCCAGATCGGCCTGACTGCGATTGTCGTGCTGTTAGGCGTCGGGCTGGTGCTCTACATCGTGACGTCCGCCGACAAGAAGCCGCAAGCGGGGGAAACCAAGGCCATCCGGGTGGCAGCGAGCACCGTCGCCACCAAGGAGGGCACCACCGACCCCAAGGCCGTGGTGTCGCTGTACGAGGACTTCCTGTGCCCGCACTGCGGGGCGTTCGAGCAGCAGTTCGGCCCGACGATCAACAAGCTCATCGACAGTGGGGCGATCGCCGCCGACTACTACATGGTCGCGATCCTGGACCAGCAGGGCAATGGCTATTCGTCGCGTGCGTCCAACGCCGCGTACTGCGTGGCCGACGAATCGAATGAGGCATTCCGCCGCTTCCACGCCGCGCTGTACGCGCAGCAGCCCCAGGAGGGCATGGGCGCCTACCCGGACAACGCGAGGCTGATCGAGCTCGCCCGGCAGGCAGGCGCGGGGGGCTCGGTGCCGGACTGCATCAACAAGGGCCGTTACGTCGCTATGGCCCAGGGTCTGGCGCAGGCGACCGGCATCAGCTCCACCCCGACGGTCAAGATCAACGGCCAGGATTTCGCCATCACCGAAACCACGAAACCCGAAGACTTGGTGGCCAAGGTCAAGGAGATCGTCGGCGACATGCCGGGCCTGACGACGGCGCCGCCTGCGCCGAATCCGATGCCGGTGGCGCCGTGACCGTTGCCGCCGCCGACACTCCGGCCGAGTCCGCGACCGCGGACGAACGGCGGCGTATCGAGGTGCGGACCGCCAGCGCGGTGTGGGTGCTGATCGCAGGCGTTCTCGGGTTGGCCGCCGCGCTCACCCTGACGATCGAGAAGATCGAGATCCTCATCAATCCCGCCTACGTGCCGTCCTGCAGCATCAACCCGGTGCTGTCATGCGGCTCGGTGATGATCACCCCGCAGGCCTCAGCCTTCGGGTTCCCAAATCCGCTGATCGGCATCGTGTCGTTCACCGTGGTCCTGGTGACCGGGGTGCTGGCCGTCGCCAAGGTGCAACTGCCGCGGTGGTACTGGGCGGGGCTGGCCGTCGGCACGCTGCTCGGTGTCGCGTTCATCCACTGGCTGATCTTCCAGAGCCTCTACCGCATCGGTGCGCTCTGCCCGTACTGCATGGTGGTGTGGGCCGTCACCATCCCGCTACTGGTCGTGGTGTCGTCCATCGCCTTGCAACCCCAGTTGGAGCACGGCGTGCTGCGGTTCCTGTACCAATGGCGCTGGTCGCTCGTCACGCTGTGGTTCACCGCGGTCGTTTTGATGATCCTCGTGCGGTTCTGGAACTACTGGTCGACGCTGATCTAGTCGCGGCGCATCGCGACGGCGTTAGGGTTACGCGGGTGATATCCAAAATCCTGGTGGCCAACCGCGGCGAGATCGCGATCCGCGCGTTTCGCGCCGCCTACGAGATGGGCATCACGACCGTCGCGGTCTATCCATACGAGGATCGCAATTCACAGCACCGGCTGAAGGCCGACGAGTCGTATCAGATCGGGGAGAAGGGCCATCCGGTCCGCGCGTATCTCTCCGTCGACGAGATCATCCGCGTCGCGCAGGACGCGGGTGCGGACGCCGTCTATCCGGGATACGGGTTCCTCTCGGAGAATCCGGATCTGGCGGCGGCCTGCGCCGCGGCGGGTATCACGTTCGTCGGGCCAGGTGCCGATGTGCTGGAGCTGACGGGCAACAAGGCGCGCGCGATCGCGGCCGCCCGCGCCGCGGGCCTGCCGGTGCTGACGTCGTCGGCGCCCTCGGCGTCAGTCGAGGAACTGGTCAGCGCCGCCGCCGACATGCAGTTCCCGTTGTTCGTCAAGGCCGTGTCCGGCGGTGGCGGACGCGGAATGCGCAGGGTGTCCGAGGCGGCCGCGCTGCCCGAGGCCATCGAGGCGGCCAGCAGGGAAGCCGAGTCGGCGTTCGGCGATCCGATGGTCTACCTGGAGCAGGCGGTACTCAATCCGCGCCACATCGAGGTCCAGATTCTGGCCGACACCCACGGCAACGTGATGCACCTTTTCGAGCGCGACTGCAGCCTGCAGCGTCGCCACCAGAAGGTCATCGAGCTGGCGCCCGCGCCGAATCTGCCCGAGGAGCTGCGGCAGAAGATCTGCGACGACGCGATCGCGTTCGCCCGTCAGATCAACTACTCGTACGCGGGCACCGTCGAGTTCCTGCTCGACGAGCGCGGGCAGCACGTGTTCATCGAGATGAATCCGCGCATCCAGGTCGAGCACACCGTCACCGAGGAGATCACCGACGTCGACCTGGTGGCCAGCCAGATGCGCATCGCCGACGGCGAGACACTCGAGGCGCTCGGGCTGCGGCAGGACAGCCTGGTAGTGCACGGCGCAGCGATGCAATGCCGGATCACCACCGAGGATCCGGCCAACGGTTTTCGGCCTGACACCGGCCGCATCACCGGGTACCGCACACCCGGCGGCGCGGGCATCCGGTTGGACGGCGGCACCAACCTCGGCGCGGAGATCAGCGCGCACTTCGACTCGATGCTGGTCAAACTCACCTGCCGCGGGCGCGATTTCAATACGGCGATCTCCCGCGCGCGCCGCGCATTGGCCGAGTTCCGTATTCGCGGGGTGTCGACGAACATCCCGTTCCTGCAGGCAGTCGTGGCCGACAACGATTTCCGGGCCGGGCGGATCACCACGTCGTTCATCGACGAGCGGCCCTACCTGCTGACCGCGCGCACGCCGGCCGACCGCGGCACCAAGATCCTCAACTACCTCGCCGATGTGACGGTGAACCAACCCCACGGCCCGCGCCCGTCCACCGTCTACCCGCAGGACAAGCTGCCGGAGATCGACCTCGAGGCCCCGCCGCCTGCCGGAAGCAAGCAGCTGCTGGCTGAGGCCGGGCCGGAGGGTTTTGCGCGGTGGATGCGCGAGTCCAAATCCGTCGGCGTCACCGACACCACGTTCCGCGACGCGCACCAGTCGCTTCTGGCCACTCGGCTGCGCACCACCGGGTTAATCATGATCGCGCCCTACATTGCCCGGATGACGCCACAGCTGTTGTCGATCGAGTGCTGGGGCGGCGCGACTTACGATGTGGCACTTCGGTTTTTGAAGGAAGACCCGTGGGAGCGGCTCGCCGCGATTCGCGAAGCGGTGCCCAACATCTGTCTGCAGATGCTCCTTCGGGGCCGCAACACCGTCGGCTACACCCCGTACCCGGAGACCGTCACCAAGGCGTTCGTCGACGAGGCGACGGCGACCGGCATCGACATCTACCGCATCTTCGACGCACTGAACAACGTCGAGTCGATGCGGCCCGCGATCGACGCGGTGCGCGAAACCGGTACGGCGGTAGCCGAAGTCGCGATGAGCTACACGGGCGACCTCTCCGATCCGGGCGAATCGCTGTACACGCTGGACTACTACCTGAAGCTGGCGGAGCAGATCGTCGACGCAGGCGCACACGTGCTCGCGATCAAGGACATGGCCGGGCTGTTGCGGCCCCAGGCGGCGACCGCGTTGGTCGGTGCGCTGCGCAGCCGGTTCGACCTTCCGGTACATGTGCACACCCACGACACCCCCGGCGGGCAGTTGGCGACGTACGTGGCGGCCTGGCAGGCAGGCGCCAGCGCCGTCGACGGCGCGGCCGCGCCGCTGGCGGGCACCACGAGCCAGCCCGCGCTGAGCTCGATCGTCGCCGCCGCGGCGCATACCGAATACGACACGGGCCTGTCGCTTACGTCGGTCTGCGAGCTCGAGCCGTACTGGGAGGCGTTGCGAAAGGTGTACGCCCCCTTCGATGTTGCGGCATCCGGCCCTCCTTTCCCGACCGGGCGGGTGTATCACCACGAGATCCCTGGCGGCCAGCTGTCGAACCTGCGGCAGCAGGCCATCGCTCTCGGACTGGGGGACCGGTTCGAGGAGATCGAGGAGAGCTACGCCGGGGCCGACCGGATTCTCGGCCGGTTGGTGAAGGTGACGCCGTCATCGAAGGTGGTCGGCGACCTCGCACTGGCCCTGGTGGGGGCAGGTGCGACCGCCGACGAATTCGCCGCCGACCCCGCGCGATTCGACATTCCCGACTCCGTCATCGAATTCTTCCGCGGTGAGTTGGGCGATCCGCCCGGCGGGTGGCCGGAGCCGTTGCGCACCAAGGCATTAGCCGGGCGCCCACCGCCCAAGCCGACCCGGGAGCTCACACCCGATGACGAGGCCGCTCTCGCGCTGGCAGGACCCAAGCGCCAGGCGGAGCTGAACCGGCTGCTGTTTCCCGGTCCGACAAAGGAATTCGACGCCCACCGAGATCTCTACGGCGACACCTCGAGCCTGTCGGCCAACCAGTTCTTCTACGGGCTGCGGCACGGCGACGAGCATCGGGTCACGCTCGAGCGTGGCGTCGAGCTGCTGATCGGGCTGGAGGCGGTCTCCGAACCCGACGAGCGGGGGATGCGCACCGTGATGTGCATCCTCAACGGTCAACTGCGGCCGGTAGTGGTACGTGACCGCAGCATTGCCAGCGAGGTGCCCGCCGCCGAGAAGGCCGACCGGTCAAACCCCGACCATGTCGCCGCGCCGTTCGCCGGCGTCGTCACCGTCGCCGTCGCGTCAGGGGACAAGGTCGGCGCCGGACAAACCATTGCCACCATCGAGGCCATGAAGATGGAGGCCGCCATCACGGCGCCGAAGGCGGGCACCGTCAGCCGGATCGCGGTATCGCAGACGGCGCAGGTCGAGGGTGGGGACCTCCTGGCGGTGGTCAGCTGACCCGCATCGTCGCCGGCAGCCTGGGCGGGCGGCGCGTCGCGGTGCCGCAACATCGATCGGGGCGGGGCACCCGTCCCACCACCGACCGGGTGCGTGAGTCGCTGTTCAACGTGCTCTCCGCGCGCGTGGATCTGCACGGCGCGTCCGTCCTCGACCTGTACGCGGGCTCCGGGGCGCTCGGGCTGGAGGCGCTGTCGCGAGGTGCGGCCGCCGCGGTGTTCGTCGAGTCCGATCCGCGCGCCGCGGCGGTGATTTGCAAGAACATCACGACGCTCGGGGTCGCTGGGGCGACGCTGCGGCGCGGAGCCGTCGCATCCGTGCTGGCGGCGGGAGCCGACCACCCCGTCGACCTGGTTTTCGCCGACCCGCCCTACGACGTCGACGCCGTCGAGGTCGAAGAGGTGCTGCGCCAGCTGACGACGCGCGGCTGGGCGAGCGCCGGCACCGTCGTCGTCGTGGAGCGGGCGGCATCCGGGCCGCCGCTGCGCTGGCCGGCCGGCTGGGAGGCATGGCCGCAGCGGAAGTACGGCGACACCCGCCTCGAGATAGGAGATCGGACCTGAACTGCCCTGATAGCGTCGTGGTCCATGAGCGGCGCGGTATGTCCCGGCTCGTTCGACCCGGTGACCCTCGGCCATATCGACATCTTCGAGCGGGCATCGGCCCAGTTCGACGAAGTCGTGATCGCGGTGCTTGTCAATCCCAGCAAAAAGGGCATGTTCGACCTCGACGAACGAATTCTGATGATCGAGGAGTCGACGGTGCACCTGCCCAATCTGCGGGTGGAATCCGGTGAGGGCCTCGTCGTCGACTTCGTGAAATCCAGAGGGCTGACGGCGATCGTCAAGGGGCTTCGCACCGGTACAGATTTCGAATACGAGCTCCAGATGGCGCAGATGAACAAGCACATCGCCGGGGTCGACACATTCTTCGTCGCCACCACGCCCACGTACTCGTTCGTGTCATCGTCGCTGGCCAAAGAGGTCGCGTTGATGGGTGGCGACGTCTCCGAGCTGTTGCCGGAAGCGGTCAACGTGCGACTGCGCGCCAAGCTCACGGGCGCCGAGGGTTAGTCCGGCTCCCGACGGGTAAACAGCAGGTGGCGCACAGCCCATGGCGCCGCCCCAAAACCACCGAATAAATCGGAGATAAATGCCGTGGTTGAAACATTCGTCCAGTCGACCGATGACGTCGTCAAATTCCTCAAAGAACAGCACAACTTGATCAAGGACATGTTCGACGATGTGTTGTCTGCGTCGAGCACGGAAGCCCGTGAGAAGTCGTTCACCGCTCTACGCCAGCTCTTGGCCGTGCACGAGACCGCCGAGGAAATGGTTGTCCACCCGCGCGCACGTCATGAGATCGCTGACGGCGAAACAGTGGTCGACGCGCTGCTGCATGAAGAGCATGTAGCCAAGGAGCGCCTGTCGAAGCTCGAAGGCATGGACTTCGGCTCAAAGGAGTTCATCGACGAGCTGACCACGTTCCGGGACGCCGTGATCGACCACGCCGAACACGAGGAGAACGAGGAGTTCACCAAGCTGGAGCGCAAGCTCACCTCTCACGAACGCGAGCGGATGGTGAAGGCGGTGCAGGCCGCGGAGGCGATTGCGCCGACGCGCCCGCACGCGGGCGTCGAGTCGGCCAAGCTGAATTTCGCCGTCGGGCCGTTCGCATCGATGCTCGACAGGGCCCGCGATGCGATAAAGAAGGCCATTGACTGACGAGTGGCTTTGAACAAAAGACCGCCCCTGCAAACATGTGCTCGGGCGGTCTTTTCATTTGGTCGTAATGCGAATTGCGTGCGCGTTGACATAATGTTTGGCTTACAACTCAGCCGAAAGTTGTGCGGGCCTGGGCGGGCGGCTGGGAAGCCGACCGGCGACACACCGGTGAGCTAGCGTAGTCACAGGAGTAACACCAGGCACACTGGTAACAACAACTACGCCTGGAGGGTGTGCCGTGTACCGAGTTTTTGAAGCGCTCGATGAATTGGGCGCGATCGTCGAAGAAGCCCGCGGCGTCCCGATGACGGCAGGTTGTGTTGTCCCTCGCGGCGATGTGCTCGAGCTGATCGACGACATCAAGGACGCCCTCCCTGGCGATCTCGACGACGCCCAGGACGTGCTGGACGCCCGCGACTCGCTGCTCAACGAGGCCAAGGAGCATTCCGGCTCGATGGTGGCGACCGCCCACTCAGAGGCCGACTCGATGCTCAACCATTCCCGCACCGAGGCCGACCGGCTGCTCGCAGACGCGAAAGCCCAGGCCGACCGAATGGTTGCCGAGGCCAGGCAGCACAGCGAGCGGATGGTCGGAGAGGCCAGGGAGGAAGCCGCCCGCGTCAGCGCGACCGCAAAGCGGGACTACGAAGCCACTGCCGGGCGGGCCAAGGCCGAGGCCGATCGGCTGATCGAGAGCGGCAATCTCTCGTACGAGAAGGCGGTCCAGGAGGGCATCAAGGAGCAGCAGCGACTTGTGGCCCAGACCGAAATCGTCCAGACGGCTACCGCCGAGGCCACCCGGTTGATCGATGCGGCCCACGCCGAGGCCGACCGGCTGCGCGGGGAATGCGACATTTACGTCGACAACAAGCTCGCGGAGTTCGAGGAGTTCTTGAACGGAACGCTTCGGTCGGTCGGGCGCGGCCGCCACCAGTTGCGCACCGCAGCGGGCACGCACGACTACGCGACGCGCTAACCACCGCGGTATGCGGGCTGATGCCCGCGAAATGTGAGCCGTACCATCGGAGTATGGCGAAGCGACGAAATTCCGGCTCGCCGCTCGTGATCAACATCGCTCGGCTCGGCCGGCGGCCAGGGTCGATGATGACCTTCGAGGAAACCGTGCCAAGCCCGACGCGCATGGGCGTGGAACTGATGGCGATCGACGAAGGCGCGCCGCTCCACCTGGAGCTGCGGCTCGAGTCGGTGTCGGAAGGCGTGTTGGTCACCGGAACGGTATCGGCCCCGACCACGGGAGAATGTGCCCGCTGCCTGACGCCGATCACCGGATCCGTCGAGATCGACCTCACCGAACTCTTCGCTTATCCAGATAGCGCGACGGAGGCCACCACAGAGGCCGACGAAGTCGGTCACGTCGTCAACGATTCCGTCGACCTCGAACAATCGATCATCGACGCGGTCGGCTTGGCGCTGCCTTTCTCGCCGCTGTGCAGCCCGGACTGTCAAGGGCTGTGCCCGCAGTGCGGGATCCCGATGGCCACGGCCGAGCCCGGACACCGTCACGAGCAGATCGACCCGCGCTGGGCGAAGCTCACCTCCATGTTGGAGACCGACGACAAGTGACCAGTGATCGCGCCGCGCTCCTCAAGGCCCTCGGGGTCGAGCTGCCGGACGAGCTGCTCACCATGGCACTGACGCACCGCAGCTACTCCTACGAGAACGGCGGGCTGCCGACCAACGAGCGGCTGGAGTTTCTGGGCGACGCGGTACTCGGGTTGACGATCACCGAGGAGCTCTACCACCGGCACCCCGATCGCTCTGAGGGCGATTTGGCCAAGCTGCGCGCCAGCATCGTCAACACCCAGGCGCTCGCCGATGTCGGCCGCTCGCTGTCCGGCGACGGCCTCGGCGCCCACCTCCTGCTGGGCAAGGGCGAGGACAATTCCGGCGGTGCGGGCAAGTCGAGCATTCTGGCCGACGGAGTCGAATCCCTGCTTGGCGCAATCTATCTCGAACACGGCATCTCGGTGACTCGCGAGGTGATCCTGCGACTGTTCGCCGAGTTGATCGACACGGCGCCGACGCTTGGCGCAGGTCTGGACTGGAAGAGCAGCCTGCAGGAACTGACGGCAGCGCGCGGCATGGGTGCGCCGTCCTATGCGGTGACTGCGACGGGGCCCGACCACGACAAGGAGTTCACCGCGACGGTCGTCGTGATGAACACCGAGCACGGCAGGGGCGTCGGCCGCACCAAGAAGGAAGCCGAGCTGAAGGCCGCCGCAGCGGCGTGGACGGCGCTTGCCGCCTCTGACGCTGATGCCTGAGCTCCCCGAGGTAGAGGTCGTTCGGCGGGGACTACAGGCTCATGTGGCGGGCAAGACCATCACCGCCGTGCGGGTGCACCATCCGCGCGCCGTACGGCGTCATGAGGCCGGGCCCGCGGATCTGACCGCGCGGCTGCTGAACACGCGAATCACCGGCACCGGCCGGCGCGGTAAGTACCTGTGGCTGACGCTCGACGACGGCTCGGCGCTCGTCGTACATCTGGGAATGAGCGGGCAGATGCTGCTCGGGCCGGTGCCCAACGAGGGCCACCTGCGGATCGCGGCGCTGCTTGACGACGGCACCGCGCTCAGCTTCGTCGATCAGCGGACGTTCGGCGGCTGGATGCTGACCGAACTGGTCACCGTCGACGGCACCGACGTGCCCGCACCGGTCGCGCACATCGCCCGCGACTTGCTTGATCCGTTGTTCGACCGCGAGGCCGTCGTTACGGTGTTGCGGCGCAAGCATTCTGAGATCAAGCGCCAGCTGCTCGACCAGACCGTCGTCTCCGGCATCGGAAACATCTACGCCGACGAGGCACTGTGGCGGGCCAAGATCAACGGCGCCCGGCTGGCGTCGTCGCTGACCCGAAAGCAGCTCGGCGAGCTGCTGGATTTCGCGGCGGAGGTGATGGCCGAGGCGCTGGGCCAGGGCGGCACGTCGTTCGACTCGCTGTATGTCAACGTCAACGGTGAGTCCGGCTACTTCGAGCGGTCACTGGATGCCTACGGCCGCGAAGGGGAGCCGTGCCGGCGCTGCGGCGCGGTGATGCGGCGGGAGAAGTTCATGAACCGCTCGTCGTACTACTGCCCGAAATGCCAACCCCGCCCACGGGTCCGACGCACCTGATTCAGGGTTCAGGCACGACCGTTCGTGCATGACAATCGCTCGAGGACTTGCCTCGGCGGCTCTTGCGGTCAGCCTCCTGGCCGGCTGTTCCTCCGGCACGAACTCAGGCGCCGGCTCGTCGTCACGCGCGCCTGTCAGTCGGCCCGCTGCGGTACTCGACGGCACCTACAATGTCAATTACGACTACGGCGCAAAGACGGTGAACGGCAAGCCGACCCCGACGCAGGCGCAGCAGCAGGATCCGTGGGGCGTGCGCTCGGCGTGCACCGACAAGGGATGCGTCGCCAGCCGCGGCGTGATCAAAAACGGAAAGCCGGAAGCGCCGATGACGCTCGACTACATCGACGGGAAATGGGTGGGGATGTACAGATCACCCGACCACAAATGCGCGAACGGCGGCACAGCGCCCTACTACCGATGGGTCTCCCTCGAGCCGAAACCGGATGGCACGCTCGCCGGCGAGGCGTTCTGGATGTATTTCGGCACCAGCTGTCCTCAGGTCACCTGGCTACCGTTCACCCTCAGAAAGAGCGGGCGATGCGCCGCAGGGGTTGAACGACCCATCCGCGATCCCGCCGCGAACGACCTCGGCTCCGCAGGGTTTTCACGGCCGGTACAGCTCCAAGACTGATCCCGTCCCCGGACACAGTCGGCTGGCGCCGCGGATCACCGACCTGAAAACGATGTGCGTACACAACACGGACGAGTGCGCGACCGTGGAGACGGAGACCGAAAAAACGGATGGATACCACGCGTCGGTCGCGTACGAATTCACCGCCGGGCATTGGATCTTCGGCCTCGAGCACGACGCCAAATGCCCGATCGGCGGCGGGCAGACCCGCCAAACCAGCGTGTGGGAGCTCTCGCTGCCGCAGCCCGTCACGGACCCCTTCGCGAAAGTCGCGGGTACGCACACCGCCACGAACGCAGGCAACTGCGGCAGACCCGTCAAGGTCGGCGTCGTATACACCAGGGTCGGCGACTGAATATCCCGCGAAATGGAATTCCCGGCTGCTAACTCGCTCTTAACGACCAGGAACTCCATTTCGGCGCGAGGTAGAAAGAGAGCCATGACGGAACTGTGGGTCGAGCGCACCGGGGTGCGCCGCTACACCGGGCGCAGCACGCGCGGCGCCGAGGTGCTTGTCGGCAGCGAAGACGACGAGGGCGTGTTCACACCGGGCGAGCTGCTCAAGATCGCGCTTGCCGCCTGCAGCGGCATGGCCAGCGACGCGCCTCTGCAACGCCGGCTCGGCGACGACTACGAGACGACGATCAAGGTGTCCGGCGCGGCCGATCGCGAGCAGGAGCGCTATCCGCTGCTCGAGGAACACATGGAACTCGACCTCTCCGGGCTCTCCGAGGACGAGGTGGCGCGGGTGCTGACGGTCGTGGAGCGAGCGGTCGATCAGGTGTGCACCGTGGGGCGCACCCTGAAGTCGGGGACCAAAGTGACGTTTGAGGTTAATGGTGCAGGAGGTAGCTGAGGTTCGGCTGACGGCGTGGGTGCACGGCTATGTCCAGGGGGTCGGTTTCCGGTGGTGGACGAGGTCTCGCGCGCTGGAACTCGGGCTGACCGGATTCGCGTCGAACAGGCCCGATGGCCGCGTCCAGGTGGTCGCGCAGGGTCCGCGCGACGTCTGCCAGCGGCTGCTTGACCTGCTACAAAGCGGCAACACCCCCGGTCACGTCGACAAAGTCGTTGCGGACTGGTCAGAACCGGGCGACGCGCTCTCGGGGTTCACCGAGCGTTAGCCTGCGCGACGGTAGTGTGGCACGTCGTGCACCTCAAGAGTCTGACGCTGAAGGGCTTCAAGTCCTTTGCTTCGCCCACGACTCTGCGCTTCGAACCGGGCATCACCTGTGTCGTCGGGCCCAACGGCTCCGGCAAGTCGAACGTGGTCGACGCCCTTACCTGGGTGATGGGCGAACAGGGGGCCAAGACCCTGCGCGGCGGAAAGATGGAAGACGTCATCTTCGCCGGTACATCGTCGCGGCCACCGCTGGGCCGCGCCGAGGTCACCGTGACGATCGACAACTCAGACAATTCGCTGCCGATCGAGTATTCCGAGGTGTCGATCACCCGGCGGATGTTCCGCGACGGCGGAAGCGAATACGAAATCAACGGCAGCAGTTGCCGTTTGATGGATGTGCAGGAACTGTTGAGCGACTCGGGCATCGGTCGCGAAATGCACGTCATCGTCGGTCAGGGCAAGCTCTCGGAGATCCTCGAGTCCCGCCCCGAGGACAGGCGGGCCTTCATCGAAGAGGCTGCGGGAGTGCTCAAGCACCGCAAGCGCAAGGAGAAGGCGGTCCGCAAGCTCGACTCCATGTCGGCCAACCTGGCCCGGTTGACGGACCTGACCACCGAACTGCGCCGCCAGCTCAAGCCGCTCGGCAGGCAGGCGGAGATGGCGCGCCGCGCCCAGACGATCCAAGCCGATCTGCGCGACGCGCGGCTGCGGCTGGCCGCCGACGACCTCGTCACCCGCAAGGGCGAGTTCGACGACACCGACCAGGCCGAGACGTCCCTGCGCCGTGACCACGACGAGATGACCGCCCGGCTCGAAGCCGCCGCGGTCGAACTCGACGGGCACGAGTCGGCGGTGGCCGGGCTGAACGAGCGCGCCGAGGCCGCCCAGCAGAGCTGGTTCCGGTTGTCGGCGCTGGCCGAACGGGTCAGCGCGACGGTCCGCATCGCCAGCGAGCGCGCCCAGCACCTCGACCTCGAACAGGAAACATCCAGCGGCGCAGACCCTGAGGCACTGGAGGCGGAGGCCGACGAGGTCGCCGCGCACGAGCGGCAGCTGCTCGCCGAGCTGGCCGAGTCCCGCGACCGGCTGACGGTGGCCCGCGACGAGCTGACCGAACGCGAGCGCGTCGCCGCCGAGGCCGAACACGCACACCTGGCGGCCGTACGCGCCGAGGCCGACCGCCGCGAAGGGCTGGCCCGGCTGGCCGGTCGGGTCGACACCATGCGTACCCGCGTCGAGTCCATCGACGAGACGGTGGCGCGGCTGACGGAGTCCATCGAGGAGGCGGGCAGCCGCGCGCAGCAGACTCAGGCCGGGTTCGAGACGGTGCAGAGTCGCGTCGGCGAGCTCGATGCAGGCGAGGTGGGTCTCGACGAACACCACGACCGGACCGTGGCCGCGCTCCGGCTCGCCGACGAACGGGTCGCCGAGCTTCAGTCCGCCGAGCGGAGCGCCGAGCGTCTGGTGGCCTCGCTGCGCGCCCGCATCGACGCTCTTGCGGTGGGTCTCGACCGCAAGGACGGCGCCGCGTGGTTGCAGAAGAACCTCTCGGGCACAGGCCTTTTCGGCTCGGTGGCGAACCTCGTCAAGGTGCGCCCGGGCCACGAGGCGGCGATCGCCGCGGTGATGGGTGCGGCCGCCGACGCCGTCGCCGCGGAGAACTTCGGCGCGGCCCGCTCGGCGGTCGCGGCGCTGAAGGCATCCGACGGTGGCCGTGCGGCGATCGTCCTCGGCGACTGGCCGGTCGGTGCCACGCAATCGGGGCCGCCGCCCGAAGGAGCGATTTGGGCGACGGACCTGGTGGAGATGCCGTGGCGGCTGCGCGGTGCGCTGACCGCGATGCTGTCCGGTGTTGTGGTAGTGCGCGACCTGGCGATGGCGCTGGATCTGGTGGCGGGGCGCCCGCACCTGCGTGCCGTCACCACCGACGGCGATCTGGTCGGGGCAGGCTGGATCAGCGGCGGCTCGGATCGCAAACCCAGCACGCTCGAGCTCACCTCGGAGGTGGAGAAGGCCCGCGGGGAGCTGGCGGCCGCGGAGAAGCAGACCGGCGAGCTGAGCGCCGCGCTGTCCGGTGCGCTGGCCGAGCAGACGGCGCGCCAGGACGCCGCCGAGCAGGCGCTCGCCGCGCTCAACGAATCCGACGCGTCGATCTCGGCGATCTACGAACAGCTGGGCAGGCTCGGCCAGGACGCCCGCAACGCCAACGAGGAGTGGCAGCGGCTGATCCGGCAGCGCGACGAGCTGGAAACAGGGCGGGTGCAGACCGTCGACGAGCTGGCTGAGCTCGAGCAGCGCCTGCACAACGCCGAGCAGGCGCCGTTGTTCGATGCCGCGCCTGCGGAGCGCCAGGAAACGGTCGCGGCGGCCGAGACCGCTCGCTCCGCCGAGGTGGAGGCCCGCCTTACCGTCCGCACCGCCGAAGAACGGGCGAATGCCGTTCGCGGGCGTGCGGATTCGCTGCGCCGCGCCGCAGCGGCCGAACGGGAGGCCAGGCTGCGCGCGCAGCGCGCGCGGGAGGCCCGCGAACACGCGGCCAAGGTCGCAGCGGCGGTGGCCGAGTCCGGCCGCACGCTGGCGCAGCGGCTGAGCGCCACGGTGAACGTCGCGTCCCGCCGCCGCGACGCGCTGGCCACCGAACGTCACCAGCGCATCGACGCGTTGGCGAAGGCGCGTGAACAGGTCACCGAGTTCACCAACAAGATCGCCGCCGTCACCGAAGCGCTGCACCGCGACGAAGTCGCCAAAGCCCAAGCGGCACTGCGGATCGAGCAGCTCGAGCAGCAGGTGCTCGATCAGTTCGGGATGGCGACCGCCGACCTGGTCGCCGAGTACGGGCCCGACGTGCCACTGCCGCCGTCGGAGCTCGAGATGGCCGAGTACGAGCAGGCGCGCGAACGGGGTGAGCAGGTCACCGCGCCCGCCCCGATGCCGTTCGACCGGCCGACACAGGAACGCCGCGCGAAGAAGGCCGACCGCGAGCTGAACGAGCTCGGTCGGGTCAATCCGTTGGCGCTGGAGGAGTTCGCCGCGCTCGAAGAGCGTTACAACTTCCTGTCCACCCAACTCGAGGACGTCAAGGGGGCCCGGAAGGATCTGCTCGAGGTCATCGCCGACGTCGACGACCGCATCTTGCAGGTGTTCACCGAGGCCTACGTCGACGTGGAACGTGAGTTCCAGCAAGTGTTTTCGGTGTTGTTCCCCGGCGGCGAGGGCAGGCTGCTGCTCACCGATCCGAACGACATGCTGACGACTGGCATCGAGGTCGAGGCGCGCCCGCCGGGCAAGAAGATCAAGCGACTGTCGCTGCTGTCGGGCGGTGAGAAGGCGCTCACCGCGGTCGCGATGCTGGTGGCGATCTTCCGGGCCAGGCCGTCGCCGTTCTATGTGATGGACGAGGTGGAGGCGGCGCTCGACGACGTCAACCTGCGCCGTCTGATCGGGTTGTTCGAGGAGCTGCGGTCGCAGTCGCAGCTGATCGTCATCACCCACCAGAAGCCGACGATGGAGGTTGCCGACGCGCTGTATGGCGTGACCATGCGCGACGACGGCATCACCGCGGTGATCTCGCAACGGATGCGGGGGCAGGAGTTGGTGGCCGCCGGCTGACAGTGGCCTACGAGATGGGTGTCAGGCCGCGGCGCCGTAGCTCCGCCAGGTTGGCCGCACCGCTTCCGTACAGGCAGATCTGCAGCTCGGCGATGAAGCACTGTAGCCAATCCAGCACGGCCTCAGTCGATTCGATCGCGGGCGCGAGCAGCGGCCGGGCCACCGCCACCACGTCGGCGCCCATCGCAAGCGCCTTGGCGGCGTCCATGCCGGTGCGGATCCCGCCGGATGCGACGAGCGGCACATCGGGCAGCGTGTCACGCACCTCCTGCAGCGCCTGTGAGGTCGGGATGCCCCACTCGGCCAGTGCCGGATACCGGATCTCGCCGTAGCGCACGTACTGCTCGACCCGAGCCCACGAAGTTCCGCCCGCTCCCGCCACGTCGACGGCTGCGATCGGGCAGTCCACCAGTTCGGCGGCCGCCGCCGCCCCGATACCATGACCGACTTCCTTGAGCATCACCGGGTAACCGATCGACCGCGCGATGTCACGCAGACGTGCGACCGAGCCTGAGAAGTCGGTATCGCCTTCGTGCTGCATGGCCTCCTGCAGCGGATTCGTATGTACTGCAAGTGCATTCGCGCTGACGAAGTCGAGGGCCTCGACCAGTTCGGGCACCAGCTCGTCGGAAAGCTGGGCCAGGCCGATGTTCCCGATCAGCAGCGCATCCGGCGCGACGTCGCGCACCGCGAAGCTCGCCGACGAGGAATCGCCACCCAGCATGATGCGCTGCGAGCCGAGCATCATGCCGATGCCGAGCTTCTGGGCAGCGGCAGCGAGGTTGCGGTTGATGACACCGGACAGCTCCGCGCCGCCCGTCATCGCCCCGATCAACACCGGCGCGGCCAGCCGCACTCCCAGGAATTCGGTGCCGAGGTCGACGGCGCCGAGACTGGTCTGTGTCAGCGCGTTGTAGGGCAGCCGGAACCGTTCAAGACCCGTGGTCACGGTCTGATAATCGACCGCCTCGGTCAGGCACACGTCGATGTGCCGGGCCTTGCGGGACTCCATCCCGTTTTCCGAGCCGATGGGGCGCATCATCACCGTCTACCCAGATTGGGACAATGGCATGATGTCCGAGGGTCTGTGGATCGCAATCGCGGTCATCGCCGTTCTGGTCGTCGCTGCTCTTGTGGTGTTCGGCCTTGTCAGATCGCGTCGGCGCAGAATCAGCCTCGAGTCGTCCACCAGCACAGACACTGCCACACCGGTCGACCGATCCGGCGGTTACACCGCCTCTTCCGGCATCACGTTCACACAATCGTCAGCACCCGCGGCGGCGCCACCGTCCACCGAAGCCCCGCCGGAGCGCCTCGACACCAGTGGGCTGCCCGCGGTCGGTGACGACGCCACCATCCCTCGTGACGCACCCAAGCGCCCCATCGCCGACGTGCAGTTGCCGGAGCCGACAGCCGAACCCGCCGCCGAGACTCAAGAGGAAGCACCGGCTCTGCCTGATGTCGGCGCCATAGCGCCGACCGAAGGCCGGCTGGAGCGCCTTCGTGGGCGGTTGTCCAAATCGCAGAACGCGCTGGGCCGCAGCGTGCTCGGTCTGCTCGGCGGCGGCGACCTCGACGAGGAGTCCTGGGAAGCGGTCGAGGACACCCTTCTGGTCGCCGACCTGGGCCCCGTCGTGACCGACTCGGTGGTGACCGCGTTGCGCGGGCGGCTCGCCAGCGGGCGGGTGCGCACCGAAACCGATGCCAGGGAGGTGCTGCGCGAGGTGCTGGTCGCCGAGCTGCAACCGGACCTGGACCGTGCCGTCAAGGCGCTGCCCCACGACGACCACCCGTCGGTGTTGCTGGTCGTCGGCGTGAACGGCACCGGCAAGACCACCACCGTCGGCAAGCTGGCCCGCGTGCTGGTCGCCGACGGACGCCGCGTGGTGCTCGGCGCTGCCGACACCTTCCGCGCCGCCGCCGCCGACCAGCTGCAGGCCTGGGCGTCCAAGGTCGGTGCGCAGGTGGTCCGCGGGGCCGAGGGCGCCGACCCCGCATCGGTGGCGTTCGACGCCGTCGACAAGGGCATCGAATTAGGCGCCGACGTCGTCATGATCGACACCGCAGGGCGGCTGCACACCAAGACCGGGCTGATGGACGAGCTCGGCAAGGTCAAGCGTGTGGTGAGCCGCCGGGCCGCGGTCGACGAGGTGCTGCTCGTGCTCGACGCGACGATCGGACAGAACGGGTTGGCGCAGGCCCGTGTCTTCGCCGACGTCGTCGACATCACCGGCGTGGTGCTGACCAAGCTCGACGGCACAGCAAAGGGCGGAATCGTCTTTCGCGTCCAGCAGGAATTGGGTGTGCCGGTCAAGCTCGTCGGACTGGGCGAAGGCCCAGACGATCTCGCCCCGTTCGAGCCCGAAGCGTTCGTCGACGCACTCCTCGGTTAACGACGTCCGCGTCAAAACCGCGTGATGTAACACGGGCGAAACGTAACCGGCCTATCCGTTCACATGAGCGAAACGCGCAGGCGTCTTAGACGAAACAACCACTCAGCATTGTTCTGGACCAGGTCAACGGTCGTAAAACCCTTGCGCCCGTACCTTGTCGAAGGAGGAAACTGCGAGTGGACGGATTCCCGTTAATGGGTATCCCCGACACCGGGGATACGGCATGGATGCTGGCGAGTTCAGCGCTCGTGCTGCTAATGACGCCAGGTCTGGCGTTCTTCTATGGCGGCATGGTGCGCGCCAAGGGCGTGCTCAACATGCTCATGATGAGCATCAGCGCCATGGGCGTGGTGACCGTCCTATGGGTGCTATTTGGCTACTCGATGTCGTTCGGCAACGACGTCGGCAATTTCGTCGGTGATCCGACGCAGTACTGGGGCCTGAAGGGTCTCATCGGCGGCAATGCCTCAGCGGCGGTCGCCGCTGATCCGTCAGCCGGAGTGGAGGCGGCCGACGCCGTCAACATCCCGCTCGCGGGGACGATCCCACAGCTCGTTTTCGTGATGTTCCAGTTGATGTTCGCGATCATCACCGTCGCACTGGTCTCCGGTGCGGTCGCCGACCGTCTCAAGTTCGGTTCGTGGCTGGTCTTCGCCGGCCTGTGGGCGACATTCGTCTACTTCCCTGTCGCCCACTGGGTCTTCGCGTTCGACGGGTTCACGGGTGAGACCGGTGGCTGGATTGCCAACAAGCTCAAGGCAATCGACTTCGCCGGTGGTACCGCGGTCCATATCAACTCCGGCGCCGCAGGTCTGGCGCTGTGCCTTGTACTAGGTCGGCGCAAGGGTTGGCCCACCACTCCGATGCGGCCGCACAACCTGCCGTTCGTGATGCTGGGCGCCGGTCTCCTGTGGTTCGGCTGGTACGGGTTCAACGCCGGTTCGGCACTGTCCTCGGGTGGTATTGCGGCTTCGACGTTCGTGACCACCACCGTGGCCACCGCAACCGCAATGCTCGCCTGGCTTCTCGTCGAGAAGATCCGTGACGGGCACCCCACCACGCTGGGTGCGGCATCGGGCATTGTCGCCGGCCTCGTTGCCATCACGCCGTCCTGTTCGTCGGTCAACGTGCTCGGCGCGCTCATCGTCGGATTCCTCGGCGGCGCGATCTGTGCGCTGGCTGTCGGATTGAAGTTCAAGTTCGGCTACGACGACGCGCTCGACGTGGTCGGGGTTCACATGGTCGGTGGTCTCACGGGCACCCTGCTGATCGGCTTCCTCGCGGCTCCGGAGGCGCCCGCCGCCGTCAAGGGCTTGTTCTACGGCGGTGGATTTGACCAGCTATGGCGCCAGGCAGTCGGTGCGTTCGCGGTTCTCGCGTACTCGTTCACCGTTACGACTATCTTGGCGTACATCCTGAAGTTCACCATTGGCCTGCGGCTCGGTGAAGAAGACGAGGCCGACGGCATCGACGAGGCCGAGCATGCGGAAACCGGCTACGACTTCGCTACCGTCGGCAGCAGTTCGGTTCTCGGTCGACCCAGCCCGGAGGAATGAGGGAAATGAAGCTGATCACTGCGATCGTCAAGCCGTTCACGCTCGAAGATGTCAAGACCGGCCTCGAGCAGACGGGAATTCTCGGAATGACCGTCAGCGAGGTGCAGGGCTACGGACGCCAGAAGGGCCACACCGAGGTCTATCGCGGCGCCGAGTACTCCGTCGATTTCGTGCCGAAGGTACGCATCGAGGTGCTCGTCGACGACTCGGCGGTCGACAAGGTGGTGGACGTGATCGTGCAGGCCGCACGGACCGGCAAGATCGGCGACGGCAAGGTGTGGGTGAGCCCTGTCGACACGGTCGTCCGGGTCCGCACCGGTGAGCGGGGGACCGACGCCCTTTGAGCCGCATCGTGAGTTAAGAGGTCGTCTCCCGGCCGTGCACCGTGTGAGCGTTACCAAGCCAAAGGCCGGGGAGGACTCGAAATGACAGAGCAGAAACCAGATCCCGCCGCCGGCGCCTCCCAATCGGAGGCTCCGGCGGCGGGCCTGTCACGGGCCGCGACCGACTTGAAGGACGCGTGCGAGCAGCTGTTGAAGGCGTCCCATCATCTGGATTCCGCGGGGCTTCGCGACGCGCTGCTCGACCTTCACGAGTTCTGGCTGACCACAAAGGCCGTCGAAATCGGCGTCACTGAAACCAGCGGCTTCGCCATCGTCGCCACCGGCGGGCTCGGCCGCGGCGAACTGCTGCCGTACTCCGATCTCGACCTGATGCTGCTGCACGACAATCTACCGAAGAAAGTCGTCAGCGAGGTCGCCGAGAATCTGTGGTACCCGTTGTGGGACGCCAATATCCGCCTCGACCACAGCGTGCGAACGGTGGCCGAGGCACTGAAAGTGGCCGGCGAAGACGCCTCAGCGGGACTGGCCATGCTGGAGGCGCGCCACATCGCAGGCGACGCCGACATGTCCGCACTGCTGATCGGCGGCGCGCGTCGGCAGTGGCGCACCGGAATCGCTTCGCGATTCGACGAACTCGTCGAACACACCCAGCAGCGGTGGCAGCGCAGCGGCCAGATCGCCCACCGCGCCGAGCCCGACCTGAAGGCCGGCCGTGGCGGCCTGCGCGACGTGCAGCTGCTCAATGCGCTGGCGATCGCCCAACTGGCCGACGTCTATCCCAGCCGGTCGCTCGCATCGCCGACCGAGACGCTGGGCGAGGCGCACCTGGCCCTGCTCAACGTTCGCACCGAGCTACACCGAGTGTCCGGGCGCGGCCGCGAACTCGTTCTGGCGCAGCACGCCGACGAGATCGGTGCGGCGCTGCGCATCGGTGACCGATTCGACTTGGCGCGGATGCTCTCCGACGCCGCCCGCACAATCAGCTTCTATGTCGACGCCGGGCTGCGCACCGCAGCGAATGCATTGCCGCGCAAGGGATTCGCTGCGTTGCGGCGACCGGTGCGCCGCCCCCTAGACGAGGGTGTCATCGAGTTCGGCGGCGAGGTCATCCTGGCGCGCGATGCGCGCCCTGAGCGCGACCCCGGCCTGATTCTGCGGGTGGCCGCGGCGTCGGCGACCACCGGCCTGCCGATGGCGGCGTCCACGCTGGCCCGGCTGGGCGAGACGGCGCCCGAACTGCGGACACCGTGGCCGCCCCAAGCGCTGAAGGACCTGCTGGTGATGCTGGCCGCCGGGCCGTCGGCGGTGGGCACCATCGAGGCGCTGGACCGCACCGGCCTGTGGGGCAGGCTGTTCCCGGAGTGGGGTGCGGTGCGTGACCTGCCGCCGCGCGACGTCGTGCACATCTGGACCGTCGACCGGCACCTGGTCGAAACGGTCTCGCGGGCAAGCGCATTCACCACCCGGGTGTCCCGCCCCGATCTGCTTTTGTTGGGCGCGCTATGCCACGACATCGGCAAGGGCAGGGGCGGTGACCACAGCGTCATCGGCGCGGAGCTCGCCGTCCAGATCGGCACCCGGCTCGGTCTCTGGCCGTCGGACATCGAACTGCTCGCCAAGGTGGTGCGCCACCATCTGCTGTTGCCTCACACCGCAACTCGCCGTGACCTGCAGGACGCGAAGACGATCGAAGCAGTCGTGGACGCCGTGGGCGGCGACGCGGTTCTGCTGGAGTTGTTGCACGTGCTGGCCGAGGCCGACTCGCTGGCGACAGGCCCCGGTGTGTGGGGCGACTGGAAGGCGTCGCTGATCGGCGACCTGGTGTGGCGCTGCAGGCTCGTGATGGCCGGTGAACCATTGCCGCATCCGGATCCCATTGATCCGCACTATCTCTCGCTGGCATCCACGGTGGGCGTGCACGTCGAACTGACGCCGGGGGAGAGCCCGCACATCTACAACGTGACGATGATCGCACCCGACCGGCGCGGGCTGTTGTCGAAGGCCGCCGGTGTGCTGGCGCTGAACTCGCTACGGGTGCACTCGGCGTCGGTCAACGGCCACCAGGGCTCGGCGATCAACTCCTTTGTCGTGTCACCGCATTTCGGTTCTCCACCGGCCGCCGAGCTGCTGCGTCAGCAGCTGATCCTGGCGATCGAAGGCGAGCTCGACGTGTTGGCGTCGCTGGATCGCCGCGACAGGGACGCGGCACAGCACGGTACGGCGCGGGCCGGCGAGGTACTGGCCGGCGTTCCCATCAACCACGCCACGGCGCCGCCACGGATCCTGTGGTCAGAAGGCGCGGAGCCGGGTGAGCTGGTCGTGCAGATCCGGTCGACCGACCGCACCGGCTTGCTGGCCCGACTCACGGCGGTGTTCGAGCGCGACGAAGTCGACATCGCGTGGGCGAAGGTCACCACGCTGGGCTCATCGGTCGTCGACGTGTTCGGGATCACAGCCGTCGGCGACGGCGAATCAGCAGGAGCTCCCGCTCAATTCTCCAACGCGGTCCGCGACGAGCTCGAGAAGGACCTTTACGCGGTGCTGCCCACCCCGCCGCCCGCGAAGCCGGCCGCCGAAGCCAGCTGACCCGTCTTTTTTGGGATCGGTAGCCGTCGTCACGGTCTTTAATCGCACCATGAAGATCTCCCACACCAAGCGGATCGTTGCCCAGGCGCTGCTCTCCGGCGCCCTCGCCGCCGTCGGACTCGGACTCGCCGCCCAGGCCAATGCCACCGGGCCGGTCGGCCCGTTCAACTGGTGCCCGGGGCAACCGCTGCCGAAAGTGGATGTCATTTGGGGCATGAACAACTGCCACACCTATTACTACGTCTGGCCCGGGCAGGGCAACGTTGGCGACGGTCACGGTGGTGGCGTCAACAACGTGTGGGACGGACCCAATCCACCCGACGGTCCCGCACCGGCAGGCCCGATCTCGCACAAGTGGTGCCCGGGCCAGCCCCTGCCAAACGATGGAACCAGCGCCGACGGAGTACCACACATGGTCGATTGGGACATGACGGTCTGCCACACCTATTACGGCGTCGGCTATCAGCAGGGCAATGTCGGTGACTACATCTGGGACGCAGCCGGTGGCCCACCCCCTCCGCCGCGTCAGTGCCCTCCCATCGCGTTCATGTGTCCGTAGTGGCAACGGCTCACTGAGGCATGACAGGCGAGTCCCGCTAGGCTGGCTGCGTGTTTGAATCCCTGTCCGACCGGTTGACCGGTGTCCTGTCGGGGCTGCGCGGCAAGGGGCGGTTGACCGACGCCGACATCGACGCGACCGCCCGCGAGATCCGGCTGGCGCTGCTGGAGGCCGACGTCTCGCTGCCCGTTGTGCGTGAGTTCGTCGCCAGAATCAAGGAGCGTGCCAAGGGTGCGGAGGTTTCCGCCGCGCTCAACCCCGCCCAGCAGGTCGTCAAGATCGTCAACGACGAACTCGTCGGCATCCTCGGTGGCCAGACCCGCCAGCTGGCCTTCGCGAAGACCCCCCCGACCGTGGTGATGCTCGCGGGCCTGCAGGGCTCCGGTAAGACGACACTGGCCGGAAAGCTCGCCAAATGGCTTCGCGGACAAGGCCATACGCCGTTGCTTGTGGCGGCGGATCTGCAGCGCCCCGGCGCGGTGAACCAGCTGCAGGTTGTTGGTGGCCAGGCAGGCGTCGAGGTCTATGCACCGCATCCGGGCGCATCGGCGGAGAGTGCCGCCGATGTCGGCCCCGCCGACCCGGTCAAAGTGGCGGCCGGCGGCCTCGCAGAGGCGCGGGCCAAACACTTCGACGTCGTGATCGTCGACACCGCGGGCCGGCTCGGCATCGATGACGAGCTGATGGCGCAGGCCGCGTCGATCCGCGAGGCCGTCGATCCCGACGAGGTGCTGTTCGTCGTGGACGCGATGATCGGCCAGGACGCCGTGACCACCGCGGAGGCGTTCCGCGAGGGTGTCGGCTTCACCGGTGTCGTCCTCACCAAGCTCGACGGCGACGCCCGCGGCGGTGCCGCGCTGTCGGTGCGCGAGGTGACCGGGGTGCCGATCCTGTTCGCGTCCGCGGGGGAGAAGCTGGACGACTTCGACGTCTTCCACCCCGACCGGATGGCCAGCCGCATCCTCGGCATGGGCGACGTGCTGACCCTCATCGAGCAGGCCGAGCAGGTATTCGACGCCCAGCAGGCCGAGGAAGCCGCCGCCAAGATCGGCTCGGGCGAGCTGACCCTCGAGGACTTCCTCGAGCAGATGCTGGCCATCCGCAAGATGGGCCCGATCGGCAATCTGCTGGGCATGCTGCCCGGCGCGGGCCAGATGAAGGACGCGCTCGCCGCGGTCGACGACACCCAGCTCGACAGGGTGCAGGCCATCATCCGCGGCATGACACCCGCCGAGCGGGCCGACCCGAAGATCATCAACGCGTCGCGTCGGCTTCGCATCGCCAACGGCTCCGGAGTCGCGGTGTCGGAGGTCAACCAGCTCGTCGACCGGTTCTTCGACGCCCGCAAGATGATGTCGCAAATGGCGGGCCAGATGGGAATGCCGTTCGGCCGCAAGGGTTCTTCTTCGCGCAAGACCGCCAAGAACAAGAAGAAGGGCAAGAAGGGTGGACGGGGTCCGACGCCGCCGAGGACCAAGAGCCCGTTCGGTGCAGGCGTACCCGAAGGCTTCCCCGACCTGTCCAACATGCCGAAGGGCCTCGACGAACTGCCGCCGGGTCTGGCCGACATCGACCTTTCGAAGCTGAAGTTCCCCAAAAACTAGCATGACGTCTCCGCGGCGCCTTCACGTCAAAGGCCGGGGATTGCCCGATGGGGAGCCAGTGCAGTGGTGGGTCGTCGGCGGCGTCTTGAGCGCCGAACCGGTAGCGGACGCGCAGACCGTCTTTGACGGCGGCTGGATCGTCCCAGGGCTCGTCGACGCGCACTGCCACGTCGGCCTCGGCGCGCACGGCCCGGTCGACAACCTCGACGAGTGCGTCGAGCAGGCCGAGACCGAACGCGGCGTCGGTGCGCTGCTGCTGCGTGACTGTGGGTCGCCGATCGACACCCGCGCCCTCGACGACCGCGATGACCTGCCCCGCATCATCCGACACGGTCGGCATCTGGCCCGGCCGAAGCGCTACCAGCGCGATTTCGCGGTCGAGTTGGAAGACGAGTGGCAATTGCCCGACGCAGTCGCCGAGCAGGCGCGGCGGAGCGGCGGCTGGGTCAAGCTGGTCGGCGACTGGATCGACAGGGAGGTCGGCGACCTGGCGCCGCTGTGGTCCGACGATGTGCTCAAGGCGGCCATGGGGGCCGCGCATGCCGAGGGCGCTCGCGTCACCGCCCACGTGTTCAGCGAGGACGCGCTGCCAGGCTTGATCAAAGCGGGCATCGACTGCATCGAGCACGGCACGGGCCTGACCGATGACACGGTCGAGCTGATGGTCGAGTACGGCACCGCGCTGGTGCCGACGCTGATCAATATCGAGAACTTTCCCGGCATCGCCGACGCGGCCGCGAAGTATCCCGTTTACTCCAAGCACATGCGTGACCTCTACGAGCGGTGTCATCCGCGGATGGCCGCCGCGCGCGAGGCGGGCGTGCCGATCTACGCGGGCACCGACGCGGGCAGCATGGTCGCCCACGGCCGCATCGCCGACGAGGTCGACGCGCTGAAGCGGATCGGGATGACGCCGACCGAGGCGTTGGGGGCGGCGTGCTGGACCGCCCGCGGGTGGCTGGGCAGGCAGGTGCTCGAGCATGGTGCGCCCGCGGATCTGGTGTGCTACACCGATGATCCGCGCACGGGCGCGGCGGTCATCAAGCAGCCCGCGGCTGTGATTCTGCGTGGCCGTATCTTCTGACGCCCGGCTGCGCCGCGCTGTGGTTTCGGTCGTCGCCGTGCTGGCGATCGCGGGCGGCACACCGCTGGCCACCGCTGACCCGAATGCGCTGTGGGACATCGTGCACGGCCAATGCGTACCCGATGAGCGGACCGATCACGATCCCGCGCCATGCGCACTCGTCGATCTGGACGGCGGCGAACCCCGCGGCTATGCGGTGCTCAAAGACCTCGTCGGCGCGACGCAGTTCCTGCTGATCCCCACCGAGCGCGTCGACGGCATCGAGAGCCCACAAGTCGTCGCCGCCGATGCGCCGAACTACTTCGCCGCGGCGTGGCGCGCCCGCTCGTTCGTCGAACAGCGCGCTGGGCGTGCACTGCCCCGCGACTGGATCAGCCTGGCGATCAACTCTGCGGCTTCCCGGACGCAGAACCAGCTGCACATCCACATCGACTGCGTGCGCGCCGACGTGCACGAAGCGCTGGCCGCTCATGCCGGCGACATCGGGACGACCTGGGCACCATTCCCGGTTGCGCTGGTCGGTCAGCCGTATCGGGTGATGGCGGTGTGGGAGTCGGAGTTGGACGCGGTGAACCCGTTCGACGTGCTCGCCGATGGCCTGATGCCCGGCGACTCCATGGGCGCGCAGACCCTGGTTGTGGTCGGGATCAGCGGCGCCGATGGACGGCCCGGCTTCGCGCTGCTCGCCGGTCGCGCGGACCCGTCGAACCCCGACAGCGGCAGCGGCGAAGATCTCCAGGACCACGCGTCCTGTCCGCCGCCGGCCGAGGTGCTGGGCAAATAGCCCATGGACTAGGGCTGGGCGAAACCCCAGTCGAAGAGGCCGATCGCCTGGCCGTACAGGTCACCGTCGCCGTACATCTCCACGACGATGAGCCGGCGGTTTCCGCGTTGTGCGGCGGCGACGAACGTGTCTTTGGCGAGGTTGGTGAAGCCAGTCTTGCCCGCGATGGTGCCGGGATAGCGCGTCAGCAGCTGGTTCTGGGCCGTGATCGTCTTGCCGGGAAACTCGGCCGACCGCTCCTGGAAGATCTGCGCGATCAGCGGATAGGTAAGGGCCGCGCGGTAAATTACCGCGAGGTCGTGGGGCGTCGTGATGGTCTCCCATCCGGGCCCGTCCAACCCTGAGGGCGACGAGGCCTTGGTGGTTCGGGCGCCCAGGCTGGCCGCCTTGCGGTTCATGGCCGCGACCGCGACGCGCTGTCCACCGAGCATGTCGGCCAGCATGTTCGCGGCGTCGTTGCCCGACACCATCAGTAGCGCCTCGAGCAGTTGGCGGGTGGTGTAGGCCTGGCCGGGCTGCAGTCCGACACACGAGCATTCGACCTCGGTGTGGGATTGGTTGGCGCGTGCGAAGTTATCGGGCCGCAGGTTGTCGAGCACCACCATCGCGAGCAGCGGCTTGATCGTGCTCGCTGGGGCGTGCTGCGCGTACGGATCACGTGACGCCAGAATGCGGCCGGAGTCGAGGTCGGCCAGCAGCCACGCCTGCGCCGGACCGTCCGGCGCCGATACAGCGCCTGCCGGCTGAACGGCAGGCTCAGCGGACGCGGTCGGCCCGATGACCGCAGAACTCGTAAACGCGAGCGCGGTTATCAACGCAGCCAACATCTTTCGCACGGAGGCTGAGCGTATCCTGTGCGAGCGTTGGAATTAGCCGCGCGAAGGTCTCGGATCCGTTGCGGATCAACAACTTTTGGTGTCGTCGCGCCTAAAGCGACGCGATGCTCATCTGCCGGTCCTGGGCGAAGCCCCAGTCGAACAGTCCTTTGGCCTGATCCCAGTACGTCGGGCCGCCCTCCTTGATCAGCCCGTACATCATGGCGATCACGAGTCTGCGCCCGCCGCGGTCGGCGGCCGCGACGAACGTCTTCTTCGCCGCGTCGGTGAAGCCGGTCTTTCCGCCGAGGGTGCCGGGATAGGTGTGCAGCAGCTCGTCGTCGTTGACGATCGGCTTGTCGCCCGCGTCGGTCGGGAACGTCGCCGCGGGTTGCGCGATGGTCTGGGCGAACACCGGGTTGGCCATCGCGGCGCGGAAGATGACGGCCAGATCCCGCGGCGTGGTGGCACCGGAGCCGCCCGGTCCGTCCAGCCCGGACGGCGTGGCCGCATGTGTGCCGAGCGCACCGATTGCGGCGGCCTTGGCATTCATCTTCGTGACCGCGGTGTCGTAGCCGCCGATCATGTCGGCGAGCGTATTGGCCGCGTCGTTGCCCGACGTCAGCAGAATCGCATTGAGAAGCTCACGCGCGGTGTAGGTGCGGCCCGGCTTGATACCCACGCAGCTGCACTCGACCTGGGTGTCGGCCTCGGTGCCGACGACGGTCGCGTCCAGGTTGGGCAGCTCGTCGAGCGCGGTGAGCACCAGCAGCGTCTTGATCGTGCTTGCGGGCGGGTGGGAGACGTTCATGTCGCGCTCGGCCAGCACCTGGCCGGTGTCTATGTCCGCGACGATCCACGCGGGTGCGGGGCCGTCGGGCGGCGCCGCGTTGCCGACCGGTTGGATGTTCGGCTCTGCCTCGGCCAAGGGCACGACGGACAGAAAGACCAAACTCAGACACGCGGTGATGACGCTTGTGAACCTCCCCATGGGTCCAGCAGCCTAACCCTGAGCGCTGAATGGCGGCTGAGCGGTGTTCAATCGACGCATGCTCAGCCTGCAAGAGATCTCCGACCGTCTCGAACTGCAACACCTGCTGATCAGCTACTCGGAGGCCATCGACCGCCGCGAGTTCGACGAGCTGGACGCGCTCTTCGTACCCGACGCCTACATCGACTATCGCGACACCGGCGGCATCGAAGCGCGTTACCCGGAGATCAAGGCGTGGCTGGCGGAGGTGCTGCCCACCTATTTCGAGCGGAATGCCCACATGCTGGGGCTGCCCGCGATCAAGCTCGCAGGCGACACCGCCACCGCGCGCACTTTCTGCTTCAACCCGATGGTGCTCAAGGGCGACAAGCCCAGGACCATGCAGGTCGGGGTCTGGTACGACGACGAGTTCGTCCGCACAGCCGATGGTTGGCGGTTCTCCCGCCGCGTGGAGATCAAGTGCTACGACAAGGTGCTGTGACGCCGGCCGGCACGCGATTTCTCCCGGTAGCCGCTGTTCTGGCACAATAGGCGGCTGTCTGCCGCAGGACTACGGCCCCGCGGTGGTCACACACGTAAGGCAAAACCGGATCCGGGCATCCCGCCTGAGATCGCTGAATTGCAGCGTGGCAATCACAGGAGAATTCGCTTAATCATGGCTGTCAAGATCAAGCTCACCCGGCTTGGCAAGATCCGCAATCCCCAGTACCGCATCGCCGTCGCCGACGCGCGCACCCGCCGCGACGGCCGGTCCATCGAGGTCATCGGCCGCTACCACCCGAAGGAAGAGCCGAGCCTCATCGAGATCGACTCCGAGCGGGCCCAGTACTGGCTCTCCGTCGGCGCTCAGCCCACCGAGCCTGTCGTGGCACTGCTGAAGATCACCGGCGACTGGCAGAAGTTCAAGGGCCTGCCGGGCACGGAGGGCACGCTGAAGCTCAAGGAACCCAAGCCGAGCAAGCTGGACCTGTTCAACGCGGCGCTGGCCGAGGCCGACGGCGGTCCCAGCACCGAGGCCACCACGCCCAAGAAGAAGAAGGCGCCGGCCAAGAAGGCCGCCAAGGCCGTAGAGCCCACCGACGCCACCGCGGCCGAGGCTGAAGTCGCCCCCATCAAGGACGAGTCAGAGCCCGCCGCCGAAGGCGCCGACGCCTCCGGAGCCGATACGTCGGCGACATCGGACACCGCTCCCGCCGAGCAGGCCGAGGAATCGTGAGCTCGGTCGTCGTCGACGCTGTCGAGCACCTGGTCCGCGGCATCGTGGACAACCCCGACGATGTCCGGGTCGACATGGTGACCAATCGGCGCGGCCGCACCGTGGAGGTGCACGTCCATCCCGACGATCTCGGCAAGGTCATCGGCCGGGGCGGCAGGACCGCGACCGCGCTGCGGACGTTGGTGTCAGGCATCGGCGGGCGTGGCATCCGCGTCGACGTGGTGGACACCGACCAGTAGCGGTCAGATGGACCTGGTAGTCGGACGGGTCGTCAAGGCACACGGCGTCACCGGTGAAGTGACCGTCGAGGTCCGCACCGACGACCCGGACAGTCGATTCGCGCCGGGCACCCGGTTACGCGCAAGGCCGCCCGGCGGCAGGCCCGAACGCGCCTACGTCGTCGAGTCGGCCCGCGAGCACAGCGGGCGGCTGTTGATGCGGTTCGCCGGTGTCAACGACCGCGACACCGCGGATGCGTTGCGCGGCACCGTTTTCGTCGTCGACACTGACGAGCTGCCACCCATCGACGATCCTGACGAGTTCTACGACCATCAGCTGGAGGGACTGCGCGTCGTCACGACCGACGGCCGGCTGGTCGGCAATGTCAACGAGGTTCTCCACACGGCGGCAGGCGAGTTGTTGGCGGTGACGTCGGAGGCCGACGCCGAGGTGTTGGTTCCGTTCGTCAGCGCCATCGTCACCGCAGTGTCATTGGAGGATCAGACCATCGAGATCGACCCGCCCGAGGGCCTCCTGGAGCTGGACTGACCCATGCGCATCGATGTGGTGACCATCTTCCCGGGCTATCTGGACCCGCTACGGGAGTCGTTGCCCGGCAAGGCAATTGAGGCCGGCATCATCGACCTGCGGGTGCACGACCTGCGGCGGTGGACACACGATGTGCACCACTCCGTCGACGACTCGCCCTACGGCGGCGGACCGGGCATGGTGATGAAGGCACCGGTCTGGGGCGAAGCACTCGACGAAATATGTTCGGATGAAACGCTTCTCGTCGTTCCCTCGCCTGCAGGTCGGCTGTTCACCCAGCCCGTCGCCGAGCGCTGGACCGCCGAGTCGCACCTCGTGTTCGCCTGCGGGCGCTACGAGGGGATCGACCAGCGCGTCATGGGCGACGCGGCCCGGCGCATGCGCGTCGAAGAGATCTCGATCGGCGACTACGTGCTGCCGGGGGGAGAGTCCGCTGCGCTGGTGATGATCGAGGCCGTCGTGCGTCTACTTCCCGATGTGCTGGGCAATCCCGCTTCGCACCAAGATGATTCGCACTCAATCGGCTTACTGGAGGGTCCCAGTTTCACCCGGCCGCCGAGCTGGCGAGGGCTCGATGTTCCCGACGTGCTGCTCTCCGGTGACCACGCGAAGATCGCGGCCTGGCGCCGTGAACAGGCGGTGGCACGCACCCGTGAACGCCGCCCCGACCTGTTCGGCGAGGACTAGATCTTCCCGCCGGGGAACATCGTCTTGACGGCCTGGGTGATGGTGGTCCGTGCGTTGGCGTCGGTGTCGGCTTCCAGCGAGCTGATCGCCATCACGTAGCGCCGGTCCGGTCCGATCACTCCGGTGGACACGTGCAACTGGTTGGCGCCGTTCCAGCAGCAAAACCAGCCCTGTTTGACGGCGACCGGCTCGGCGTAGAGCCCCTCGGGAATGCCGAAGCGTTGCGGGTAGCCGTCGATACCGGTCGGCGTTGACTGCGCGAGATTGCCCATGATGATGTTGGCCTGCTCGGGCGGCAGCCCTCCGCTGCCGTCGAGCAGCATGTCGTAATACCGGACCAGATCTCTTGCGGTGCTCAGCGTGACGTCCCATTGCCCGTCGGAGGGCGCCGTCGTGCCCGTCAACCCGTACCGCGCCACGACGCGGGTGATGACAGCGCTTCCACCGCTTCGGTTCCAGAAATTCTGCGCCGCGTTGTCGTCGGAGGACCGCAGCATCACGTCGAGTGACTTGCGGTCGGCAGGCGAAAGTGTCGTCTGACCCTTCGACTCCTGCAGCAGCAGGTCATCGGCGATGAACAGCTTGACCACCGAGGCGATCGGGAAGGCCTGGTTGTCTCCGTTCGACACGATCTGGTTGGTATTGCGGTCCAGCACGACGGTCGAGATATCGGCCCCCGACTTCGCCGCATCGGCGGTGGCCTGCTTGGCGCGCGCATCCAGACCGGTCAAGGCGGCGGCCCGCTCGTCGGGCGGCGCGTCCGGCGGCAGGGCCATGTTGCCCTGCGGCGCGACGATCGTCAGTTGTGGCGTATCGGATTCCGCAGGCGGCGTGCCGTAGACACGGGCCTCACACCCAGACACGACCAGCACCGCGCTCACGATGGCTGCAGTTGCCGTCACCAGGCTCGACGGCCGCCCACGCATAGCACTCCTTCAACAGCTCTCGGGCCGGGGGAGCAGGGGCTTCGCCGCACGGCGCCCAATGAGTGCCCTAAGCGTAAACCCGATCGCACGACTAGACCTTCCCGCCCGGAAACATCGTCTTGACGGCCTGGGTGATGGTGGCACGAGCCTCTGCTGCGCCGACCGGTTGGTCAGACCCGATCGCCATGACGTAGCGATGGTCGGCTCCGATGATGCCGGTCGACAGGTGCATCCAGTCGGAGCCGATACAGCACATCCAGCCCTGTTTGACCGCGACCGGCTCGGCGTAGAGGCCCTCGGGGATGCCGAACCGCTGTGGGTACACCCCCCCTGGCATCATTCCGTCGATTCCGTTCGGAGTGGACTGGGCCAGGTTGTCGACGATGATATTGGCCTTCTCCACAGGCAGGCCGCCCGCGCCGGACAGCATCATGTCGTAATAGCGCACCAGATCGGCGGCCGTGCTGGTGGTGTTGAACCATCGGCCGTTGCCGGGTGGTCGGGTGCCGCTGAGCCCGTAGCGGGCCGCCACTCGGGTGATGATCGCACTGCCGCCGCCCCGGTTCCAGAACACTTCGGCGGCGCTGTCGTCCGAGGAGCGCAGCATCGACTCGAACGACTCCTGGTCGTCCTCGGAAAGTGGCGGACCTCTCAAAAGCAGGTCGTCGGCGATGAAAATCTTGACGACCGACGCGATGGCGATCCCCCTGCCATTGCCGTTGGTCAACCGCTGCCCGGTCGAGCGGTCCAACACAACGGTGGTGATGTCGGCACCATTTTTGGCGGCGTCGGCCGTGGCCTGCTTGATGCGGGCGTCAAGCCCGTCGAACGACGCGGTGGTCTCGTCGGGCGCGGCCTCAGGCAGGGGCGCCATCGGGCCCTGCGGGGCGACGACGGTCAGCTGCGGTGCAGCGGCGTCCACCGGCGGCGAGCCGTAGACCCGGGCCTCGCAACTGACGACGGCCAGCACCGCCGCGCCGATCGCGACCAGCGTTGACGGCCGCCGTCGCATACGAAACCTCCACGAAATCCTGAGCTGGGAACGGGCTGCGCTGACTGGCGCCCGCCCGTACGGTGAGCCTAACTGGTGGGCAGTCGTTGCGCGTTTCGAGTCCGGCCAAATTTCGCAGGCGATGCGATGGCCCCACGATTTCACTGCATGCGGCCCCATCTGGCACAATTGAGCAGTTGTCTGTGCAGGAGGTGGCGACGGCCGGACCGTCGGCCACGGGATGCACGAGATATGCCCCGATAGAGGGCCGCGAACACGCGAACAGCAAAGACAAGGAAGAGTCACCGATGAACACGCTGGACTTCGTCGATCAGGCGTCGCTGCGCGACGATATTCCGGACTTCAGCCCCGGGGACACCGTCAACGTGCACGTCAAGGTCATCGAGGGCGCCAAGGAACGCATCCAGGTGTTCAAGGGCGTCGTGCTGCGCCGGCAAGGCGGCGGTATCCGCGAGACCTTCACCGTGCGCAAGGAGAGCTACGGTGTTGGCGTCGAGCGGACGTTCCCGGTGCACTCCCCGAACATCGACCACATCGACGTCGTCACCCGTGGCGACGTGCGTCGCGCGAAGCTGTATTACCTGCGCGAACTCCGCGGCAAGAAGGCGAAGATCAAGGAAAAGCGCTGAGCCTGCACGCGACCCGCTGCCGTGGTTGTGACGGGGCGGCGGGGTGGCAGGCGTCGTCGTGATTGTCGGACTCTCCCCCTACGCTTCGCGTGGGAGGTACCCCCACAACGCGGCGCACCGCCGATTGATCGTCGTCCGACGTGTCGTGGATAGGCTGATCCCGTGAGCGGAACCACGGACTCCCCAGACTCTTCCCCCGAGCGCACGCTCGAAGCCGACGCCGAGGCGTCGGACGAGCAGGCCGACGAGGTCGCCGACAAGTCGAAGCGCAAGCGCGGGGCGGTCCGCGAAGCCGCCATCCTCGTGGTGATCGCGGTGGGGCTGTACTACTTGATGCTGACCTTCATCGCGAGGCCCTATCTCATTCCGTCGGAGTCGATGGAGCCCACGCTGCACGGCTGCAGCGGCTGTGTCGGTGACCGCATCATGGTCGACAAGCTTTCCTACCGGTTCTCCGATCCCAAGCCCGGCGACGTGATCGTGTTCAAGGGCCCGCCGAACTGGAGCATCGGCTACAAGTCGATCCGCTCCGACAACCCCGCGGTGCGGTGGGTGCAAAACGCCCTCTCGTTCGTCGGATTCGTTCCGCCCGACGAGAACGACCTGGTCAAGCGGGTGATCGCGGTCGGGGGTCAGACCGTCGATTGCCGCCAGAGCACCGGATTGACCGTCGACGGCAAACCGCTTAAGGAGCCGTACCTCGACCTCGCGACGATGAACGTTCCCGACCTGAGCAAGTACAGATGCCTCGGGTTCGAGTTCGGGCCGGTCAAGGTGCCCAACGACCGGGTGTGGGTGATGGGCGACAACCGCACTCATTCGGCCGATTCCCGGTTGCACTGCACCGACAACCCCGCCGATTTCCAGAGCGGAGTGAAGTGCACCGGCGATCCGAGCTCGGGAACCGTTCCGCTGGAAAATGTCATCGGAAAGGCGAGGTTCATCGCCTGGCCGCCGGGGCGCTGGGGTCTGGTGCGCTCGGTGGACCCGCAGACCCAATAGGAGGCCAGTTGCCGGCGACATGGCCGCCCCGAACGGTGATTCGCAAGTCCTCCGGCCTGCGCACCCTGGAGTCCGCGCTGTACCGCAGCGGGCTTGGCCCGGTCGCCGGTGTGGACGAGGTGGGGCGCGGCGCCTGTGCGGGCCCGCTGGTCGTCGCCGCCTGTGTGCTCGGGCCGAACCGGTTGGAGAGCCTGGCCGCGCTCGACGATTCCAAGAAGCTGACCGAGAAGGAACGTGAGCGACTGTTTCCCGTGATCCGGCGGTATGCGCTGGCCTATCACGTGGTGTTCATCCCCTCGGTGGAGGTGGACCGGCGTGGGGTGCATGTGGCCAATATCGAGGGAATGCGGCGAGCGGTCGCAGGCCTGTCCCTGCGACCTGGATACGTGCTGAGCGACGGTTTCCGGGTGCCGGGGCTGCCGGTGCCGTCGCTGCCGGTGGTTGGCGGCGACGCCGCAGCGGCCTGTATCGCCGCCGCAAGTGTGCTGGCCAAGGTCAGTCGTGATCGCTTGATGGTCAAGATGGAGGCCGAACACCCTGGCTACGGCTTCGCCGAGCACAAGGGCTACAGCACCCCCGCGCACGGGGCCGCGCTGGCCCAGCTCGGGCCGTGCAGCCAGCACCGATTCTCGTTCATCAATGTCCGGCGAGTGGCCACGCCAACCGGCACCAAGGTGGTGACGGAGCTGGTGGCTGACTGCGTACCGGAGCAGCGCGGCGAAGTTGGGTAAGGGAAGATGGATCTAGACCAACATGAAGGACTGCTGAAGCGATGAGTGCCGAAGATCTCGAGAAGTACGAAACCGAGATGGAGCTCTCGCTGTACCGCGAATACAAGGACATCGTGGGGCAGTTCAGCTACGTGGTGGAAACCGAGCGGCGGTTCTATCTGGCAAACAGCGTCGAGCTGGTGCCCCGGAACTCCGACGGTGAGGTGTACTTCGAGCTCCGGCTGGCCGACGCGTGGGTTTGGGACATGTACCGTCCTGCCCGGTTCGTCAAGCAGGTGCGGGTCATCACGTTCAAGGACGTGAACATCGAAGAGGTGGAGAAGCCCGAACTGCGCCTGCCCGAATAGGCGCTAGTCGGCGGTGGCCCGCAGGTGCTCGCGGAAGAAGGCGAAGACCCGGCTCCAGGCATCCGCCTCGGCGGCCTCGTTGTAACCGAATCCCGTGATGCGGATCAACGGCTGTGCCGGAAGCTTGTTGGCGAAACCGTGGCCCGCGCCGGAGTAGGCCTTGATATCGGCCGGGATCTTCTTCTCGTCGACGACCTTTTCCAACTTGGCCGCCGCGCCAATGCCGATCGGGTCGCGACGGCCGAAGCTGGCCACGATCGGACACGCACCGTCCAGCGTGTCGCTGAGATCGCGCGGCAGCGGGGTGCCGTAGAACGGCGCCGCTGCGCCGAAACCCTTGGGGGACATCACGAGCGCGAACCGGCCACCCATGCAGAAGCCTGCGATGCCGACGGCGCCGGAGGCCTGCGGCATCGCGAGCAGGTGATCGCGGGCGGCCATGATGTCGTCGAGCGCACGGCCCCGTTTGGTCAGCAGCTCGCGCATGACGCGCGCAACGCAGCGGGCCATGCCGCCGCGGGCGAACATGTTCGGCGTGATGGCGATGTATCCCGCCGCTGCGACCCGACGCGAGATTCTCTCGTTGTCCGGCGCGTAGCCGAACGCGTCGTGGACGATCACCACCCCCGGCCATGGCCCCTTGCCGTCGGGAACGCTCAGCAGCGCGTCGATCGGACCGCCGGGGGCATTGATCGTGATGGTCTGCACGCGTTCAACTTAGCGGTTAGGTACCCGCTAATCGCGCGACGACCGGCGCGAGTTCCTCCGGGGCGGAACCGTAGGGCAGCACGAAATAGCTGAATCCCAGAGTCTCCCGCACCCGCTGTATTTTCTGGCAGACGTCGTCGAGCGTCCCGATGGCGACGACCGGAGAGTCGAGGAGGGTCTGCAGTTTCACGTCGACATTGCCAACCTCGCCGCCGTACCGCGAAACGGTGGCGGTGAGGAATTCGAGGAAGCCTCTCGCAGTCGTCTCGACATCATCGGTGATGGCGACGAAGACAAGCATCAGGGACAGGTCGTCGACGACGGCCCCGCCGGTGCCGAACGCGGCGCCGAGGACCTGAACGATGTCGGCCCGCCTGGCGGCCATCGACAGGATCTTGCGACCGCCGCCGCCGACCATGATCGGCGGTCCGCCGGGCTGCAAGGGTCTGGGCGTCCCTTCGAGATCCGTCACGGTGTAGTGACGACCGGCGAAGCTGTACCGACCTTCGGCGAACAACCCCCTGAGGATCTCGATGTTCTCTTCGAGCCGCTCGATGCGCGTACCGGCGGTGCCGAATGCGATGCCCGACTGGTCGTAGTCCGCACGTACCCAAAACCTTTGCGCTCAGCGCCTTTCGCAGCATCGAGGAGGTCAGGCGCCGTAGCCCCCGCGGCGATGAGTCCGAATCGAATGCCAGCGTTCGACATGTCACTTCGCCGATGCCGCTGGACGCGCCGGTGACAAGGACACGACGTCCGGTGAGGTCAGCCGATGAGGCACGTTCGTCACTCCGTGGTCGACGGCGCCGCCGTCCCCCACCAGTAGGCGATGAACGGTTCCATGTTGCGGCTGACGAGTTCGATGCGAGGTCCGGTCGGGCCCTTTGCGTACGCCCACAGAAGAGTGTTCGAGCCGTCGGGGTTGAAGGATTTCACCTCGACGGTCATGCCGTTCGATTCCAATGTCGCCAAATCGGATTCGACGTCGTCGGACCAGTAGCCGATGTGGTGCACGCCCGAGTCGGCCGGAGTCCATACGGTGCCGGGTACGGTCTGCAGCAACTCCAGTCGAGGCTCGGTGCCCGAGTAGACCATCTTCATCGGGATGGTCACGTCCCCGTCGGGGGTGACTCCTTCCTGGTCGACGGTGACCACATCGGTCCAGGTGTAACCGGCTACCTTGCTGAGCCAGTCCATCGTCGCCTCGAGATCGTCGACGACTATGCCGGTGTGGTAGAGGTTTTCGGCTTTCATTGGCTCCCCTCGGGTCTGGCGCTCTTGATCTCCTGCTCCAACCACTGAACCTCGCTGTGGTTCTCTCGGCCGCTGGCGGCCAGAAGCTGTTCGAGCGCAGTGCGTTTCACGCTCAGGGCGGCGGGATCGGCTGGCGCCTGAGCCAGCACGATATCGGTCAGGTGCAGCGCTTCAAGAGGGCGACCCGCTTTGGCGTGGGCGTCGGCCCGTTCGATCAGCGGTGCGCCGCCGCCGACCAGATCGACGATGTCCGACCAAACCGCCGACGGCGGGCTGTCGTAGAGCTCGGTCGTCGATTCGTAGCGGAACCAGCCGACGTGCTCCTCCCATATCGACCGGACGATCCACGGCACCTTCCCGTGCACCTGGGGGAGCACCAACTCCGCTGGCAGTGTCACATCCCGCATCAAGCTCCAAAGGTCGGCGCCCGAGTTCATCGCGTCGATGGTGCGATCGCGCAAATACGCCGTCGCGTCGCGCACCTTGGTCATGGTGGTCACGATCTCGTCGGTGCCGCGAAAGACTTCATGCCCGTTGATCATTGTTTCCGGGGCGAGGCCGATCACCCTGTCGACGGAGTGGATGAACTCGATGGCACTGCGGATCTTGTCGCCGCGCAACGTGTACAGATTCGGGACGTGCCCGAAGAACGGGCCCATCAGATTGCCGATGAACGCCGTGCGGTGGTCGGGCATCCACACCACGAGAGCGTCGGTGGTCTCCCCGCCAGGGGTCGAGTGCAACTCGAAGCGTCGCCCGCCGAGCTCAAACGAATGACGGTCGATGAAAGTGTCGGTGAGCACCGGCTCGGGCGGAAGCGTCGCCGCCTGGCTCTCGACGTCCATGAACGCGCCCCACAGCTTCATGATCCGGCCGACGTAGAAGGGGTGAAGGCGGTGCCAATACTCGCGCACATCGCGGTGATTGGCCTGCGCGATCGTCGCGACGTCGGGCCCGTGGAACTCGCTCCACCCACCGACGTGGTCGGGATGGCCCTGGGTGAAGGTGATCATCCGCAACGGGCCGTGACTGACCCGCGAGAACCGGGATTTGATGTCCGGTGCTTCGAAGTTCGTTCCCGTGTTGATCATCAAGTCGCCATCGGACGTCGTCACCAGATAGCTGTTGGCGATGTTGCGGGACATGAATATTTCGTCACCGAGATCGACGGCCTCGCGATCGCCTTCGCCCTGTTTGACAAGTTCGTCCAGCGACGGCGACATGCGCGACCTCCAGCGGTTGATTTCTCGCCAACCTAACATTTGTTCTCTATGGACGTATAGTATCGGCCGCCATGACGACGCCGCTCTCCGCACAGCCGGCTTCACGCGTAGACGATCTCGCCGCCCGCGCCTGCGAGCGGGCCGGCCTCGACGACTTCGGTGGCGATTCGTGGCGTGACGGTCTGCGACTGCTGGTCGAAACGTGCGAGTCCGCGCCTGGGGTGAATCCGGGCGGCCGCGAGTTCGTGTACGGGCAGTTCGTGGACGCACTGTGGAATCGGCTTCGCGTGGTCGACTATGTCAATCGCCATCCCGAGGTCAGCGACCAGCGCATCGATCGACCGGTGGTGATCCTCGGGCTGCCGCGCACGGGTACCTCGCTGGCGAGTTATCTCCTCGACCAGGATCCGCTGCGGCGGTCGCTTTTGACCTGGGAAGCCGAGGACTCGGTTCCCCCGCCGACCCCGGACACGCTGCGCACAGATCCGCGGTGCTTGAAGAAAAAGGCCGAGCTCGACGTACTCGCCGAAGGATTGAAGGCGGCCAACATCCCGATGGTGCACTGGGACGAGGCCGACGGACCGACGGAATGCCTGTTCCTCCAGAATCAGGACTTCAAGGCCTATCTGTGGGAGGCGTTCATGCCGTCGGCCGCCTACGCGGACTGGCTGTTGACCACCGACATGTCGAGCGCGTACGCCTACGAGCGGATGGTGCTGCAGATGCTGCAGTCGCGCGCACCCGGCACCTGGTCGCTGAAGATGCCATCTCACGCGGTGCACATCGAGACGCTGCTGGCGACATACCCGGACGTCCGGATCGTGTGGGCGCACCGTGACCCCTTCAAATCGACTGCGTCCTTCCTACGGCTGAACTACCTGTCGCGTGCGGTGCTGGGTGCCGACATCGATGTCGACGTGATCGTGCCGAATGTGTTGGGACAGTTGAAAAAACACCTCGATCGTCCGTTGGCGACCAGGCGACGCATAGGTGACGACAGATTCTTCGACCTGCACTATGCAGACCTGATGCGCGATCCGATAGCGGTGATGCATTCGCTGTACGAATGGGCCGGTGACGACCTGACCCCGTCGACCGAACAGGCGATGCTCGACTGGCTCGACGCCCATCCGCAGGACCGCTTCGGTGTCGCCCCGTACTCGCTCGAGGGATCGGGTGTGACCCGCGCCGACCTTGAACCGCTCTTCGCCGAATATCTGTCGGTGTTCGACATCGAACTCGAGGATGACGCGCGATGAAGGCGGCTGTGACGACACAAGATCACGGCTTCGAGGTCATCGACCTTCCCGATCCCACACCCGAAGCCGGCCAGTTGGTGATCCGGGTCGCGGCATGCGGAGTGTGCGGATCCGATATCAAGGCACAGCCCTATGCACCGGCAGGCATGGTGATGGGACACGAGCTGGGCGGGCGAGATCGTCGATATCGGTCCCCAGGTCGACGGCTGGCGCACCGGCGTCAATGTCGCTGTGCTGCCTGTTATCTCGTGTGGGTCCTGCAATTACTGTCAAGCCGGGGCCGTATCGCATTGCTCTTCGGCGAGTTACATCGGGATGGGTCCTGCGGGCGGGTTCGCCGAGTTCGCGGTTGTACCCGCTCGCCATGCATTCGCGCTCCCGGCCGATTTGCCCACCACCTATTCAGCGTTGGTTGAACCGTTCGCGGTCGGGTTGCACGGTGTGCGCAGTGCCGAGATCGCTGCAGGTGACGACGTGCTCATCGTGGGTGCGGGCGGCGTCGGCCTGACCACGCTGGTATGGGCCCTGCACGAGGGCGGCGTTCGGGTCACGGTGGTCGATCCTGACCTGCGGCGGCGGGATACCGCCGCCGCAGTGGGCGCGACCGATGTGCTTCCCTCGATTGCGGATGCCGACCTCGACGCCTACGACGCTGTCATCGAGTGTGTGGGACGGCCCGAGTTGCTTGCGGCCTGCCAGCCGGCGTTGCGGCCACGGGGCCGCATCGTCATTTCCGGCGCGTGCGCGGAGCCCACCACCGTCGAGCCGATCACCGCGCTGCTCAAGGAACTCACCATCCGCTATTCCGTGGCGTATTCGATAGCCGAGTTCCGCGAGGTCGTCGCCGCGTTCGGCAACGGCGACATCGACCCGACTGCCTTGATCGGACCGTCATTCGATCTGAAGCACGTCGCCGACGCGTTCGAGGCAGTCCGCTCAGCGCAGGTTGAGGGTCGAGTTTCGGTGTCGCCGTGAGGGTTGCCGCGGTTACTTTCCCTTGGCATGGTCGGCGGCGACGCCGGCGATGACGGAGTGCAGGTAACGTTCCAGACTTTTGGCGCTGTCCACCTCGGCAAGGCCGTAGGCCAGTCGGAAGAGGAACCCGCCGAGAAACGTCACGATGGCGAACGCCTGCTCCTTGATCAGTTCCGGGTCGGCCGGTTTCCCGACCGGCTGGACCTGGGCCACGGCGGCCTCGCTGATCTCAACGAAACGATCTGTCAGGCCGTCGGAAGCCGTGCCGAGGGTGGGATCGCGCGACGCAATCATCATCAGCTCGAATCGGGCCCTCGCTCTGGAGCGTTCGGGTTCCACGGCTGTCCGCATCGCCTGCTCAGCGAGCCGGGACAGCAGAGAGTCGACTTCGCCGTCGTCGGTCGCGTTGAGGGCGTTGGTGAAGTCGGCAACGTCGAGTTCGACCACCCTGTCGATTGCGCCGCGCAGCAGCGCCGCTCTGGTCTGGTAGTAGAACGACGTCGTTCCGTCGGGAAAGCCCGCATGCCGATCGACACGCAGATGGGTCACCCCGCGGGCGCCGTCTGCGGCCAGTAGTTCGATCGCGGCGTCGCAGATGTCGCGGCGTCGCTGCTGAACGTCTCGCTTTCGCCGCATTTCAGCTCACGATAGATTGGCGGCGATCTCGTCGAAGGCGGCGAGGGTCGGAAACAGCTTGGTGGCGTCCTGCGGCAGAGGCCAGCTCGACAGCTTCGCGACGACCACGTTCGCCGCCCGGTTGACGTAGATCATCTGGCCGTGAATTCCGAGGCACAGCAACACGTTGTTGCCGGAATACGGGAACCAGCACTGGTTTCGGTACATCCCGCCCGGCATGCGGTTGTCGCCGGAGCTCGCCGCGAACGCGCTCCGCGAGTCGAGGCCGCCCGCGAAGGTGTCCGCGATCCACGACAGAGACACCACCCGCTCGCCTGTCGGTGACACCCCGCCGTTGAGGAACAGCGACCCGAACCTGGCCAGATCGGACAGGCACGCGTTGATGCCGCCGTCGAACATCCCGGTGCCTACCGAGTCGACGCCGATCGTCGCGTCCTGACGCGCGCCCAGCTTGGCCCACAGGAGCTGCGACATCAGTTCGGGCATCCGTAAGCCACCTGCCGCCTCGCAGACCCAGCCGAGGACGTCGGTCTCACATGACCGGTACTCGAACGGGCCGCCGTGCGACGACTTCTGCTGCAGCGTCAGTAGGAAGTCGTACATCGTCGTCGGCAGGTCGGCCACCGTGCGCGGTGCCCAGCCGATGGCCTGCTCGATCAGCCGAACCTCGGCCACGGGATCCAGATAGTCCTCGGAAAACTTTATCCCCGAACGCATGTCGAGCAGATTGCGCACCGTGGCGCCGGCGTACCCCGAGTTGGCGAGGGCCGGGACATAGTGGCTCAGTTCGGCCCTGACATCAAGTGCGCCATCGCTGGCCAGCGCCCCGACCACCATGCCGATCAACGACTTGCTCACCGACATCAGCAGGTGCGAGGAGTCGGCGTGCATGCCGCCGTAGTAGAACTCGCCGAGCAGCTTGCCATGCTGGGTGACGATCCAGCCGTCGGTGAGGGTCGCGGCCATCACGTCGCCGACGGTGGTGCGCCTTCCGTTCGTCCGGTCGTACATCGGGATGTCGGACAGGTCGGCCGGAGCCGACGGGAACTCCGCAACGGGCCCGGTGCCGCGGGAGATCGCCGCGGTGGGGAGGAAGTCGGCGACGTGCTGAAACGTCCAGTGCAGTTGGCCCGCCGACTGCCAGTTGTCCAGCGTCACGTCCGACGGCACGCGTCCTGTGTCGCCTCCGAGAGCCATGGCGATGACTGTAGTTGGCCGCGCCAACGGCCCCGAGGCTCAGCCCGACTTCACTCCCACGTTCGTGATCGGGGCCGCGGGCTTGGCGATCGGCGTACCTGCGTATTCGGCGCGGATCGAGTCGATGAGATGGCGCGCGCGAATCGTCAGCGCCGATTTTCCCTTGGAGGAGTCGACCTGCAGCCGGCCCTTGGTGACCAGTACACCGAGGTCTGCACCCTTCCAGCGATAGTCGCCTGGTCCGTAGATCCTCAGGAAGAACGCCTCGGTTTCGTTCTGCAGTTGATGCCAGTCCAGCGCGGACCTGCGGAACACCAGCGAGCCGCTCTTGTCGAGCGAATACTGCCCGGTGCGCGGTGTGGCCGTCAGCCGCTGCACGATGTCGTCGGTCTCCTTCATCACCATCTGGCTCCACAGGTCGCCCGACGCGAGCTCCTCCCACCTGGCATTGATCTCGTCGACGTCCAGATCGAAGTCGACGTTCATGTATTCGAGGATGTGGAACAGGAACAGCGGCACGTCGGCGTATGCGCCCGCGGTGACATTGGTGATCGAGGACGCCCCGCTGATCCGGGGGTTGAGTTCGCCGAGGTACACCTCGCCGGTGTCGGTGTCGACGAGGACATCGACCTCGAAGAACCCGCGGTAGCCCTCCCTGGCCAGCCGGTCGCCGAGCCGGCGCACCAATTCTTTTGCGATCCGTCGACTTTCGCCGGTCAGCACCTCGGGGAACATCTCGTTGCCGCACCACCCGCCTCGTGCCGGGGTGAGTCGCTTGTAGCCGATCAGCTCCGACATGAACGGCCCGACGATGGTGCCGCACCGGGTGAGCACCGCCTCGACCGCGACCGGCCGGTTGTTGATGCGACGCATCACCTTGATCTCCTCGCCGACGATGTCGGCGCTGTGCTTGCGCCAGTCGGCCTCCGAGGAGATGAAGAAGGTGGTCTTGCCGGAGTCGCCGTACGGTGTCTGAACGACGAGTTCGTCACCGAGACCGGCCTTTTCGGCCACTTTCTGCAGACCCGCCCAGTCGCCCACCCGGGTCAGCACGTTGGGCACGCTGGGTGCGCCCGCCTCGTTGCCCAGCCGGGTGGTGACGATCTTGGAGTCGAGGTGCTGGCGCAGACTTGCGGGCGGCAGGATCAGGTCGTAGCCGAGTTCCTTACAGATGTCCTCGGTTTCACTGTCGAAGAACACCATCGCGACCTTGGGCCGCATCCCGCGCGGAGTCACGGCGTCGATGTGTGTGCGCACCTCCGGGTTGGTCAGCAGCCAGTTGTTGATCTCCTCGCCGCTTTCGAACTCCCGGTAGGGCTTGTCGGTCGGCGTGAACACCCGCGGATGGGCGCCGTCCCACGCGTCGTAGTAGGTGATATAGGTGAAGTTGCGGACCCAGCGGTCGAGGCCCAAGAGGTTGAACGGGGTGGCGCCGAAGAACAGGATCGGCACATCATTGGTCCGGAAGAAGTGGCGCACCTCGGAGATGTTCTTCAACCGCCGCCTGGACTGCTCCGACACCGACGCGAAGGCGGCATCCGTGCCGACGCTCACCTCGGCCGGTTTGGCCGGGGCCGTCGCGGTGCGCTTGGCGGCTGCGGGTCTTGCGGTGACGGACTTCGCGGGACGCTTGGTGCGGGCGACCGGGCTGGCCTTCTTGGCAGTGGCTTTCGTCGCGCGTCTTGATCGAACCGGTCGGTCACTCATGTGTGCACCTCGCTGCTCGCGTCGGATAGCCCACACTAATGCGCGACGAAGCGGCAAAAGGCGCGTTCTGGGTCAAATTGCGCAGCACGACGCGCGCGTCAGTGCTTGAAGCCGAACACCATCGAGGTGGGGCCAATCAAATGGCGCACCTCTACCCCCTTGAAACCGCTCGTGCGCAACATATTCGCGCACTCCTCGGTGGTCGACTCGTAGCCTTCGCGCGTCTCGAGCATGATGTTCAGGCTCGACAACAGGCTGTGATAACGATCCGGCGATTGACGCGCAGTGGTCATCGCGTCGTAGACGATCAACGCACCCCCGTTGGGCAGCGCGTCGCGGGCCTTGGTGACCAGTTCACCGCGGCCATCGCGGCTCTGGCCGTGGAAGACGTGGCCGAACGACATCACGTCGGCGCCGGGGAGGGTGTCGTCTTTGAAGAAGTCGCCTCCGGTGAACATGAGCCTGTCGTCGAGCCCGAACGACGTGACGTAGTCGGTGAAGATCGGCTCGACGACGGGAAGGTCGAAACCCGTGCCGCGCAGGTGCGGGTGGGTGAGCGCGACGCGCACCGGCAACGCACCCTGGGCGCAGCCCATGTCGACGAAGCTCTTGAACCGCTTCCACGGGAAGCGGGCCGCCAGCAGGGTGACCTCGCCGGTGGAGATTCCCGTCATCCCGACCAGAAACGTCTTCAGCGCGACGGGGTCGCGGTAGAGGGCGTCGAAGAACTCGACCTCCCCTTGCGCCTCTACGGCCGCGGGGACGCCCGTGGACAGTAGTTCGTCCAGCCCAGACCAGAGGTCGTAGAGGCGCGTGCTGGACAGTTCCATCAGGCCGCCGATGTAGCTGGACTTCTCGCGGTCCAGGAACAGGGATGCCCGCAGCGTGTTCGAGTACCGACCCGATCTGTCGTGCCGGAGCAGCCCGGCAGCCACGAGCCCGTCGAGGGCGGTCGTCGCCGCGCGGGGATGCCAGCCGAGCAGCTCGATCAGCTCCTGAGTCGACAGCGGCCCCTTCGCCAAGAGGGTGAAGATGCCGCGTTCGACAGCGGTCAGGATGAGGCGCGAGGACCAGAACGCCATTCCGCTCTCGAGGATGTCCTGCGGATTGACGATCTTCCTCAGCACCCAGCTGGCCGCTGGGTTCTGAAACGCGCGCATCATCAGCCGCTCGCGCCGGATATCTGCCTTTGACATTTCCGGAACCTCCACGTCGGGCGGCGTGTGATCGTGTACGACCGCGTACCCACATAGTCGTGAAGCCTCGAATCGGGCGGACGAGAATTGCAAGAATGGGCCGATGGCCGAGATCGAACTCATCGGAGTTCCGTTCGACGGATACGGGCGACCCGGAAACCAGGCACGGGCGCCGAGTGCGCTGCGCGACGCGGGTCTACTCGACGCCTTCGAACACCACCACGTGGTCGAGCACTACGACCTGGATCTGCCCCTCGGAGATCCGGCACGCGGGGCGTCGACCAGCCTGATCAACGAACGGGCGCTGCTGGCGATGACGGATGCGCTCAACAAGCGTGTCGGGTCGGCGGTGGCCGCGGGTCGTCTCCCGATCGTCTACGGCGGCGACTGCTCGACGCTGTTCGGCATCGTCACCGGGCTCCGCGATCACATCGGTGACGTCGGGCTGGTGTTCATCGACGGCCATGAGGACACCATGCCGCTCGACGTATCCGAGGACGGCGAAGCGGCCAACACCGAACTCGGGCTGCTGCTCGGATTGACCGGATGCACGCTGAGCGGCGATCTCGGCGACCGGCTGCCCGCGCTGCGACGCGACCAGCTTGTGGTGCTCGGCCCGCGCGACGACGCATGGCGGCAACGGTTCAACGTGGGCACGCTCGCCGACCACGGAGTGTGGGTGGCGCCGCTGGCCGAAGTCGCCGACGACCCCGCAGGCGCCGGATGCCGTGGAATCGAGCGCCTCTGCGGGGAGCTCGATCGGTGGTGGCTGCATATCGATCTCGACGTGCTGGATCCTGTCGTCTTCCCGGCGCAGGGACTGCCCGACTTCCCCGACGAGCCCGGCGGCCTCACCTGGGACCAGCTCACCGATCTGGTGATGGCGCTGTTCACGTCGCCGGCGTCGTGCATCGGCGGCAGCATCGCGATCTACGATCCGGACCAGGACCCGAACCGGACCGGCGCCGCGCAGATCGTGGCGTTCGTCCGTAACGTGGTGGCCCGCCCCACGATCAGTCGCTAACCCAGGAGACATGTGGCCGAACCCATCGACGAGTACTTCACCGCCACCATCTCGGCGATGAGTGGGTCGCCGGGTGAACGTGCCGGCGACGAACCGGTACGGGCCGGCTCGTCGTTGACGGCGCGAGTGTGCCTGGCGCTCTTCGACGTTCAGCTGGCCAGCCGGCACCTCGATCTGGCCGCTAGGTGGTTGCGCGCGCAAGGCAAGGGCTACTACACGATCGGATCGTCAGGGCATGAGGGCAATGCGGCAGTGGCGGCGGCGGTGCGGCCCACCGATCCGGCACTGCTGCACTACCGATCTGGCGCCTTCTTCCTCGCGCGCGGCGCCCTTGTCGACGGTCGCGAACCGCTGCGCGACGTGCTGCTCGGGTTGGTGGCCGCGACCGAGGAGCCGATTTCCGGTGGGCGGCACAAGGTCTTCGGCCGTCACGACCTGCACATCATTCCGCAGACCTCGACGATCGCATCTCACCTGCCGCGGGCCGTCGGCGTAGCGTTCTCGATCGCACGCGCAAAGAAACTCGGGGTGACCTGCGCATGGCCCGACGACGCGGTCACGGTGTGCAGCTTCGGCGACGCATCGGTGAACCACTCGACCGCGGTCGGTGCCATCAACACCGCGCTGCATTCCGCGTACCAGGGTGTGCCAATGCCGCTGTTGTTCGTCTGCGAGGACAACGGCATCGGGATCAGCGTCAAGACCCCGAAGGGCTGGATCGCCCAGACCTACGGAAACCGTGACGGCCTGGCGTATTTCGAAGCCGACGGTTCGGATCTTCCCGCGACGTTTGATGCCGCGGTCGCGGCGGCCGACTGGGTGCGCACCCGCCGTCGACCGGCCTTCCTGCATCTGCGAACGGTCAGGCTGATGGGGCATGCCGGTTCCGACTACGAGGCCGCCTATCGCGGGGCTGCGGAGATAAGCGCCGAGTTCGACCGCGATCCGGTGTTGTGCACTGCGAGGCTCCTGATCGACCAGGGGGTGCTGAAGCCCGCCGACGTCCTTGATCGTTATGAGGCCACCCGGCTCGAGGTCATGGAGCTTGCCGGCGAGGTCGCAGAGGCCGCGCAGCTCGATAGCGCCCAAGCGGTGATGCAGCCCCTTTCATTGGGTATGGAGGAGGCGATAGCCGCCGCCCCCGCGTCGCTCGCCGCATCAATCAGGTCCGGCGACTCAGACGCGCCGGTGACTGTTGCGCTGGGGATCAACCGCGCGTTGCACGACATCCTGGACCGATACCCGGAAGCCATCGTCTTCGGCGAAGACGTCGCCCGAAAGGGCGGTGTCTACGGGGTGACCCGCGGACTACTCAACCGCACCAGCTCGGCGCGGGTCTTCGACACGTTGCTCGACGAGCAGTCCGTCCTCGGGCTGGCGCTGGGCGCGGGAGTGTCTGGATTGCTCCCGATACCCGAAATTCAGTACCTCGCCTACTTTCACAACGCCGCCGACCAGATTCGCGGCGAGGGCGCGACATTGCAGTTCTTCTCCAACCGGCAGTACCGCAACCCGATGGTGGTTCGCATCGCAAGCTATGGCTACCAGAAGGGTTTTGGCGGGCACTTCCACAACGACAACTCGATCGCCGCGCTCCGCGACATCCCGGGGATCGTCATCGCATCGCCGTCGCGCCCCGACGACGCGGCCGCGATGCTGCACACGTGTGCCGCGGCGGCGAAGGCATCGGGGATGGTCAGCGTTTTCCTCGAGCCGATCGCCCTGTACCACACGCGCGACCTCTACGACGACGGCGACGAGCAGTGGCTCGCAACGTATCCCACCGCGGGGGCGCCGATCGGTCGTGCCAGGACCTACGGCGACGGATCGGATTTGACGATTCTCACCTTCGGCAATGGGCTGCGGATGAGCCTGCGCGTCGCGCGCAGGCTCGAGTCGTTCGACATCGGCGCCCGTGTCGTGGACCTCCGATGGCTGGCGCCGCTTCCGATCGAGGACATGCTGCGCGAGGCCACCGCCACAGGGCGAACACTCGTCGTCGACGAAACCCGGGAAACCGGCGGAGTCGGCGAAGGAATCCTCGCCGCGCTGCTCCAACACGGATATGCGGGCGCGGTGGACCGGGTCGCCAGCAAGGACAGCTTCATCCCACTCGGCGACGCCGCCCTCGAGGTGTTGCTCTCCGAGGAGACGATCGAGGCCGCGGCGACGAAACTAGTGTCGTGAGTTGCTAATTAGAACGGTGCGATTCGTTTCGTTGTGGGTGCGTTCGGCTTTGATGCGGGCGGTGTTGTCGGCGGTTCGGGTGCGTTGTCGGCGCGGCATCAGCAGGCCGCGATCGTGTGGGAGTGGTAGGTCCGTGGTGGGTGGCGGTAGGTCTGCAGTGGTCGTGTTCCACCTGGGGAACAAGATACGGCTGCCGGGGTCGATGGTGTAGGTCTTGCCGGTTGGCGATGTCCAGATCACTGTGCCGTCGGTGAAAGTTCTGAGATACGGGTTACGGCCCGACGCCGAAAGAATCTCCCGATGTCTCAGTCGGCAGTGTGGACGATCAGCACGTCGGCGGTCTTCTTGGCCCTGGCCAAGACGTTGCCGGGCACCGAGCCAAGCCACTTGCCGCTGCGTGTGGCCAGTCCCACGTTGCCAACCACCAACAGATCCGCATCAACCTCGTTGGCAAGGCGGGATAGCGCGTGTACCGGATCACCCAGAATCGGTCGCGTCTCGATATTCTTCGCCCCAGCCGCCCTGGCCCGTTCGCGGGCCTCCCGCAGGATCTCATAGACGGGGGCCTCCCCGTGCACCTTGTAGTCCTCATCGCCCCCGAGGATGACCTCGGCGCGGGGATCAATAACACGATCCGGCCGACCTGGTCTTCCCCAGCCTCCGTTGTCCACCTCAGGCAAGTGCGCCATCGCGATGATCAATTTCGCGTTATTTTCCGCGGCGACCGCGGCTGCGTGATCCACCGCACGCAACGATGTGTCCGAGCCATCGGTGCCGACCACCAGGGTCTGATAGGCGCTCATTTCCCTACTAATATAACGCCGCGCCATGTTCTAGGAAGCCCGGTTGCAAACTGGGCGCTTTTCTGCCTGCAAACCTCTGAGGCTGAAACATCCTCTGTCTAATTCATTTGCGGTTTTGACATATTTCACGGGTTTGACCGGCGGGCGGTTGCCGGTGCCGTCGGGCAGCTGGGTATCTGCCGAGCCGCCGATGCCGGTCCAGAAGGTTTTCATCAGGCGATGTTTGCGAATTGGCTAAGTACTCTTTAGCCGGATGGGATCCTGCATAGAACGCCTTCATGGGCTGGGTGGCAGATGCGATCTCGCTTGACTGCGACCAGCAAGGCGGGGAAATCTCATGGTCCAGATTCACGAGCAGCGGACGATCGCAGCATCGCCGGAACGGGTCTTCGCCTGGCTACTCGACCCGGCCAACCTGACAATCTCTCATTGGTTTCGCACAGCCGCTTGGGTAAAGGACTCGTCGGGTCCAGGCGTAGGAGCGACGCGGGAACTGAAAGGATTTGGCTTTTGGGTGCACGAGCAGATCACGGCCTACGACCCGCCCCGTAGCTGCTCGTATCGCGTTGTCGGAGGGTTCCCACCCGCGCATCAAAACGGGACGCTCACATCTACTCCGTCGGGCGGCGGAACGTGTATCGATTGGGTGAGCGACTACACGATTCCAGCTCGCGGGGGCGGCAAGGTGGTCGAGATACTTACCGCGCCGCTGATTCGCTCGTTTGCCTTCCGCGCGATCCTCACTGGCTGCGCGAAGGCATTGGAGAGCTAGTGTGTTCTGCACTTGCAGTTGAGGTTTGAGGGATGTGTCGGGCCCAGCGGCCAGGGCCGGGCATGGTCGATGTCGCAGCGGTCGGCGGGTACGTCGCAGCCGGGGAAGCGGCAGAACAGATCACGCATGCGTACGAAGTCGGCCAACTCAGCCGTAGGTCGGCAGCCGGGCTCGGGTTCCTCGGACGGCCTGCGGATCGGCTTGATGGTGGCGCCGTTTCGGATCGCCCTGCGGCCGGCAGCGCGGTGGCCAGCACACCGCGGCCAAGGATCAGTGCAGTGCACGATTGTTGTTGGGGCGCTGATCGTTGAGCCGTCTGGACGGCGGATTGCTCGGCGATCACCTGGATCACGACATTGGATTGGGGTTGATCGCCGACGGACGGGCAGATCGGGGATCCACACGCACACGCCAGTCGCCTGGTTGCCGGCGGCCAGTGCACCGAGTGCGTCGGCGCGCCGCTCACCCATGCTGCGTGGATCGCCGTCGCAGACCCCGCGGGCCATCGCGGTGACGCGCTGTTGCAGGACGGCGGCGTCGGTGGCCAGCTGCCGCCCCCACACCGTCGGTGGTTTCCGCGTCGTCGTCGCAGGCGCCGATGCTCAGGTCGCGGCTGCGGATCGTGGTTTGGGTGCGGCACACGGCGTCGGGGTCGTAGCGGGCTACCCAGACCTCGATGCCTGGCGCAGCTTGTCCTCTGAGAGCGGTCGCCAATGGGCCGCCCGGTCGACCAGCGGGGGTGTCGATCAAGGCCAGGGCCTGCTCGTCTTCGAGCAGATGCGTGCACCAAGTGATCGTGCTGACGACGCGAGTGCTCAACTCACCTTTGCCGTACAACGCGGCGACCTGCGGGAGGCGATCGCGCAGCGCCATCGCGATCCGCATCTGACCCGACGCCCGCCGGTGATCGACATGCAGGGCGCTAGCCACCTCGCCGGCCGCCGAATCCCACGGATCACATGCCCACATTGAGCGTTCGTCGTCGTCATCGACGCGGCGCCGCACCAACTCGGCGATCGCCGCCAGCCGGCACTCACCCTCCACCGCTTCAGCCCGCGCACTGTCCCGATCGCCGCGATGAGCTCGGCATCATCAGCTGCCGCAAACTCGGAATCGAATATATGTGTTCGATACTGCCGCAGGCCGCCGACATCGATTCAGGACGGAAAACAGCCTGTTGATAACCGCCAGTCGAGCGGCTTCCTACACTTGGGCGAATGTCTGCGGACGCGAGGAGCAACACACCCGATCCGACCCGACCACTGGCCGGGGTCCGGATCGTCGAGATCTCCAGCTTCGTCGCGGTACCGCTGGCGGGCCTGACGCTGGCCCAGCTCGGCGCCGAGGTGGTGCGGGTCGACCCGATCGGCGGCGCGGCCGACTACCACCGCTGGCCGGTCACCGACGATGGCACGAGCATCTACTGGGCGGGGCTGAACAAGGGAAAGCGGTCCGTGGCGGCCGACCTCCGGTCGCAGGAAGGCCAGGACCTCGTCCAGCGCCTGATTGCCGACAGCGGGGTGCTGATCACGAATGTGGTGGGACGCGAATGGCATTCGTACGACACCTTGACGAGGCTGCGGCCGGACCTGATTCACGTCGAGATATCCGGCCGCGCCGACGGCGGCACGGGCGTGGACTACACCGTCAACGCCGGACTCGGTTTCCCGATGGTGACGGGTCCGGCCGAGCTCGCCGCCCCGGTCAACCATGTGCTGCCCGCGTGGGACGTATCGTGCGGCATCTACGCGGCGCTGGCCGTCGTCACCGCGTTGCGGCACCGCGACGCCACCGGGCAGGGCCAGCGGATAGGCATTCCGCTGGAGAACGTGGCGCTGGCCACGGCAGGCAACCTGAGCTTCCTCACCGAGGTGATGGTGAACGGTACGGGGCGCGAGCGGATCGGCAATTCGATCTACGGCCAGTACGGGCAGGAGTTCACCGGCAGCGACGGGGTGTCGTTCATGATCGTCGCGCTCACCCGGCGCCACTTCAACGACCTGTGCGAGCTCACTGGAACGACGAAGTCCGTTGCCGCCCTTGCCCAGACGCTCGGTGCCGACCTCACCGACGAGGGGGAGCGGTACCGGCACCGCGATGCATTGTCCGGACTGTTCAGTGAGTGGTTCGCGGGACGCACGGGTGACGAGATTGCCGCCGCGCTGTCGGCGACGTCGGTCCTGTGGGAGCGGTACCGCAGCTTCGCCGAGGTCGTCGACGAGGATCGGGTGAAGGCCAATCCGATGTTCAGCCGGCTCGACCAGCCCCGGATCGGCGAATATCTCGCACCCGGCCTGCCGGTGTCGATCAACGGCGACTACCCGCAGGCAGTGGCCGCACCCGCTCTCGGCGACGACACGACAGGCGTGCTGGGGGACTGGCTGGGGCTCAGCGGCGCCGACATCCGGCAGCTCGCCGAATCCGGCACCGTGGCAACGGGTTCAGATCACGAGCCGAGCCCGTGAGTCAGCTGCTGAAACTGCTCGAGTTGCAGCAGGGTGCAGACGCCCAGACATGGATCGGGCCCGCCAGCGGACCGGAGGGTAAGCGCTCGTTCGGCGGGCAGTTCGTCGCGCAGAGCCTCGCCGCGGCGTGCCGAACCGTCGATCTGGACCGGCCACCCACCAACATGCATCTGCAGTTCCTGCGCGGCGGTGAGGCAGGCGACCCGGTCGAATACACGGTGACTTCGGTGTTCGACGGACGGACTGCGGCCGCCCGCCGCGTCGACTCCCACCAGGGCGGAAGGCTGCTCACGACAGCGACGGTGTCGTTCGCGGTCGACCTGCCGGGGCCCGAACACGGGCACTGGGAACGGATGCCCGGCGACCCGCAGACGCTGCCCCAGAACGGCCCTGCCGGTCCGGCGCCGTCGATGCCATTGGACGAGTTGGACATCAGGATCGCCGATGTCACCACCAGCGGCGAGTTCGTGCGGCGATTCTGGTGGCGGGCAACGGTTCCGATACCGGACGACCCGTTGGTGCACACGTTGGTGGCGGTGTACGTCACCGACGTGTACATGATCGATCCCGCCCTTCAGGTGCACGGCCATTCAATGAAGGACCGCAGCCATCGCAGCGGCACGACCGACTCGTCGATCTGGTTCCACCAGGCGGCCCGCGCAGACGAATGGAACCTGTTGGAAACCAGGTCTCCTGCCGCCGCGCGCGGTCGTGGTGTGGTGACGGGAAGCCTGGTGCGCGCCGACGGCGTCATCGCGGCGACGCTCACCCAGGAGGGGCTTATCGCAGAACGGGAACCGGAGCCGCAGTAGCGTCCCGTTCCGACCGCTCGCGGACCCACGTGCGGGCGGCGTTCACCAACCGGGTTATCAGCACACCGACCGCGATCGCCCCGACGACGCCTAGCAGGGGATGAGTATCGAACAAGGGATAGATCTGATAGTGCGTCAGGTAGGTATACAGCGATGCCTCCGCGACAGTTCCTGAGACCACGGTGCACCAGGCAGGGCATCGGATCGCGGGCAGCCAGATCAATAACAGGAAACCGGCCAGCACCAACAACTCTCGGTGGGTGTTGTCGAAATAGCCGTGCAGGCTCACGACCAGCACCCCGGTCACCGCGATGCGTTGCCACCCCGCTGACGACTTGGCCGCTGCCCAGCCCACCGCGAAGAACCAGAAGGCGAGGATCGTGAACCAGGCGTCACGGCCGAAATGCAGCCCCAACAGGTCGTAGCGCAGCGCGAGCCCGAAGACCAGGAAGGCCGCAGCGAACGCGAAGGGGCGTCGCCGTTCCAGCTTGTCCGCGATCGGTAGCCAGCACACCAGCGTCAGCGCGACCAGGATCCAGACCAACACCTCGATGAACCAGAGACGGCCCGCCGTCATGCTGCCACCGGGCCCGAAGAACTTCTCGACGAGGAACAGGTTCGTCGGGTCATAGTCGTCGGTGATCAGCAACGCCAGCGCTATCCAGATCACCGATGGCACGACGATCCAGGCAATCGTCTTGCGTAAGTGGTGAACCCGGTCTGCGCGGGGCACGGGCGTCAGGCAGAACCGGCCGAAGTTGTAGCCCGCGATGCCGAGCAACAGGTGGGCGCCACCCCATATCTCGTACAGGGTGGCGTGCGAACCGACGATCAGCACTATCGCCGCGGCGCGCAACGCCACGCTCGTTTCCAGCGTTGCGCCCAGCCACGGCCACGACCGGTGCGCCGGGCGCGTTATGCCTTCCAACTCCGCCAGCGATAGGCGCTGCCAGTCGACCGGCAGGCGGCCGAGAGCTCGTTCCAGCCGAACCGACATCGCGACGTACGACAACGAGTTGCCGCCGAGGTCGACGAAGCTCTGGTCGGACCTGATGGTTCGCGAATCGACCTGCAGGACATCGGCAAAGAGTGCGCACAGGTCGACCGACGTCTGCGCCGCCTCGTCTGCCGGCCGCGCCATGTCGCGCACGGCTTGGTAGTCGGGCTTTCCCGATGGCAGCAGCGGTAGCTCGTCCACGGTGACGACGCGGATGGCGGCGGCGGGAAGGCCGGAGGCCGACACCGCAATCCGTTGTACGGCCTGCTCGTCCTGGCCCAAGGCGGCGACCAGGAGCCGCTCGTCATCGTCGGTGCAGAAGGCTGTTACGCCGTCCTCGCTGAGGGCGGCCTCCACCCGCTGCAGGTCGATGCGCAGGCCGTAGAGCTTGACGAAGCGACTGCTCCGGCCGATCACCTCATAGAGCCCGTCGGGTGCTCGGCGCGCGATGTCGCCTGTGTGCAGCGTGTCGACGGACTTGCCCAGCGCAAGGTCGGCGGGGCAGTGCGCGTAGCCCATCATGACGTTAGGTCCGTGATAGACGAGCTCGCCGACGTCGGGATCCGACCATCCGTCGAGCGGCTCGATGGTGAAGGAGCCGCCGGGAATCGGCCGTCCGATCGACGAGGGCCGCGATTGCGCGAGTTCTGGTGGCAGGTAGGCCATTCTGGCGGTGGCCTCGGTGGCGCCGTACATGACGACCAGCTGCCAGCCCCTGCGCTCCCCAAGCGCGGAGAAGCTGCGCACGCGTTCGGGGCACAGTCGTCCGCCGGCCTGGGTGACGTAGCGCAGATCGGGCAGGTCGATTCCGTCGAACCCGATCCGCTCCAGCATGTCGAAGGTGTACGGCACCCCGGTGAACGAGGTGCCGCGGTGCCGGCGGAACAGTGCCCAGAAATCGTGGTCGACGATCGAGCCGTCGGTGAGGATCAGCGCAGCACCGCGGAGTAGGTGGGTGTGGATCACGGAGAGGCCGTAGCAGTACGACATTGGCAGAGTCGTTGCCGCCCTGTCGGTTTCGCGGATACCGAGATAATCGGCGATCGCAGTCGCATTCGCGGCCAGATTGCAGTGGGACAGCCGGACCAGCTTCGGCGATCCGGTGCTGCCCGACGTCGACAGCAGAAGGGCGAGGTCTGGATGCAACCGATGCGCGCTTCCGGTGCGGCGCGCATGGATGCCGGTGCCGTCGATGACGATGTCAGGGTCGTACGACCGCAGCACGGTCGACGTGGCCATGCCCGGCGGACACCGGCAGCACCACGTGACCGCCTGAGAGGGCTCCGAGGTAGTGGACCAGTGTGGGTAGGTCGTTGCGGGTCTCGAGCACCACGAGCCTGCGCGCTTCGCCGAGTTGGGCGGCCGCCGTTGCCACACGATCGGCGAGTTCCTGATACGTCAGCGACGTGGTTTCGGTCAGCACCGCAACCCGGTCGCCGTGACAGCGCAGGTGGTTGACGAGCGGGCTCACTTGAGGGCGACTCCGCTGCCGATCACGCCGATGCGCACCTTGGCGTCGATTGGAGGTGGATTGAGGCTGTGCTGCCGCACGATGATCGGCGCGGTATTGCAGCCGGGATCGATCGTGAGAAGCACATCGTGCCCGAGGAATTCGGTGGCGAGCACGGTGCCCACCCCATCACGGCCCTCGCTGTCCAAAACCATTGTGGCGACAAGCTGTTCGGGACGAAGCGCCAGCGTCGCAGGCCCGTCATCCACCGACGCCTGGACGGGGACCCGGCCCAGCGCACACTCAGCGACGCCGGCCGCGACGGTGCAGGGCAGCGATATGCAGTCCCCGAGGAACTCGGCGGTGAAGCGGTCGGTGGGCTGACGGTAGACGTCCTGCGGAGCCCCGACCTGGGTGAATCGCCCGTCCCGCATCACCGCGATCTGGTCGGCGATCGAGAGCGCCTCTTCCTGGTCGTGCGTCACCAGCAGAGTGGTGACACCCGCATGGGCGAGCAGCTTCGCGACCGCCTTACGGGTTGATGCCCGCAGCCCGGTGTCCAGCGCACTGAACGGTTCGTCGAGCAACATCAGCTCGGGCTTTCGCGCCAGCGCGCGGGCGAGTGCCACGCGCTGCTGCTGGCCGCCGGACAGCTGGTGTGGGCGGCGGGACGCGTAATCGGCCTCCAGGGAAACAGTTTCGAGTAGCTCGGTGATCCGGTTGCGGACCTCCCGGCTGCGGACGGAGCCCTTCAGGCCGTACGCGATGTTCTGTCCGACGGTGAGGTGCGGGAACAGCGCACCGTCCTGCGCGACGTAGCCGACGCTGCGGCGGTGCGGAGCAAGTGAGCGCTGTGGGCTCGCCACTTCTCGGCCTGCGATGGCGACGGTTCCGACATCCGGAGTTTCGAATCCGGCGATGATCCGCAGCAGCGTTGTCTTGCCGCAGCCCGATGATCCGACGACCGCGGTGGTGCTGCCCACAGCGACACTGAGGTCGATGTGATCCAGCACTGTGTTGCCGTTGAAGGACTTGCCCAGCGCGCGGACGTCGAGGGTCGCGGTCATAGCGCGGCCACCTTCATCGACTGGCGGAACAGCACCAATGTCACCGGGATGGCCAGCACCACCAGCACCAGGGCGTAGGGTGCGGCCGAGGCGTAGTCCAGCTCGCTGCTGTATGACCAGAAGCGCATCGACAGCGTGCGGGTCCCGGTCGGTGCGAGCAGCAGGGTGGCCGTCAATTCCGTTGCCACGGCGACGAATACCAGAGATGCGCCGGCCGCGGCCGCAGGTGCGGTGAGCCGAAGTGTGACCCGCAGGAAGGTGGTCGCAGGCGGGACGCCGAGCGACCGCGACGCCTCCTCGAGGCCGATCGGAACCTGCGCGAGTCCGGCACGCAGGCTCACGAGTGCGCGTGGCAGGAACATCAGCACGTATGCGCAGACGACCAGCGCGACCGTCTGATAGAGCTGCGGGACGTAGCGGATGGTCACCGTCACGAGGGCGAGCGCGGTGACGATGCCGGGCAGCGAGCTCGTGACGAAGTTCGACCCCTCCACAGCCCGTGCCAGAAACCCTCTGGAGCGAACCGCTACCCACGCCACGGGGAATGCCAGGATGGTCGTTGCCGCCGCGGCCAGTGCTGCCAGGCCGATGGTCTGCGTCAGCGCCGTGCCGATCTCGTCGAGCACCCAGACGTCGGAACCTCCGATCCACAGCCAGCGGAACAGCGTCCAGATCGGCACACCGAGCGCGAGTATCGTCAGGACGGCGAGCGCCAGCCACGCAGGTAATGCCATGCCGCCCAGGTGAATCGGGGTTGCCGTCCGCGGTGCGCCCGCGCCGATCCGCGCAAAGCGGGCGTTCCCACGAGCGGACGCCTCGGCAACCAGCAGCACCAGGCACACGACCACAAGCACGCCCGCCAGCATGCTGCCCGCCGCTCCATCGAACGTCGCCTGGAACTGCTGAAAGATCGCGGTGGTGAAGGTGTCGAACCGCACCATCGCGAACGCACCGTACTCGGCGAGCAGATGGACGCCGATCAGCAGCGCGCCGCCGAGGATCGCAAGCCGCAGCTGAGGAAGCACCACCCGGAAGAACACACCGGTCGAATTGGATCCCAGAGCGCGCGCCGACTCTTCGACCGCGGGATCGAGCCTGCGCAGTGTCGCGGCCACCGGTAGATAGACGAACGGGAAGTACGACAGCGTCGTGACCAAGACGCCGGCCCACACTCCGTGCAGCGACGGCACGACCCCGACCCAGGCGTAGCTGTTGACGAATGCGGGAACCGCCAGCGGCGCGACGAACAGCGGACGCCAGAACAAGCGGCCGGGCAGGTCGGTTCGCTCCACCAGGAAGGCGGTTCCCACCCCGATCGCCACGCAGACAGGCACGGTGACGGCCAGCAGCCCGACGGTGTTGACCAACAGCTCGCCGACCTTCGGCCGGACCACGAGGTCATACGCACGCACCCAACCGGTCGTGATGAACGCCCAACCGACATAGCCGAGTGGGATGAAGGTGAAAGCGACCAGAAGCGCAACGGTCGCGCCAACGACCGGGCCGGGTCTCGTCGCCGTATTCGGTTGCGAGACCGGCCGTTTAGTCGGAGCTGTCGGCGCGATGACCACCTATAGCAGACCAGCCTTCGTCATCAAATCGGATATTTTCTGTGCATCCAGCGTCGAGGGGTCGACCTTGGGCGCCTGCAGCGAGTCGAGCGGTGGCAAGGCGGGGTTCGCGGGCACATCGCTGGCGACCGGGTATTCGAACGAAGTGCCCTTTTCGAGCACTTCCTGCCCGGCCTTGCCGGTGACGAACTTGAGGAACTGCTGCGCCTGCTCCTGCTTCTTGCTGGACTTGAGCACGCCGCCCCCGGAAAGGCTGACGAACGCGCCCGGATCCTGGTTCTTGAAGTAGTAGAGCTCGGTGTTGCCGCTGCCCTCTTTGGTGTTGGCCTGGTCGCGGAACCAGTAGTAGTGGTAGATGATGCCGCCGTCGACCTCACCGGCGTTGACGGCCTTCATGGTGGCGATGTTGTCGTTGTAGATCTTGGCGTTGGTCTTCATGCCGGACAGCCACTGGGCGGTAGCCTGCTCGCCCTTGAGTGCAAGCAAAGCCGAGACGATGGCCTGGAAATCCGCCTTGGCCGGGGCCCCACCCCAACGGTCTTTCCACGCGGGCTGCTCCAGGTCCAGCATGGACTTCGGCAGCTGATCGGGTGGCAGCTTGGACTTGTTGTAGACGAAGACGGTGCTGCGTGCGGCAACCCCCGTCCACTTGCCTGTCGCCGGACGGTATTGCGCAGGAACCTGATCGAGCGTGTCGGCGTTCACGTCGGCGAAGAGACCGGCTTTCTCGACTGCGGCCATTGCGGGGGAGTTCTCGGTCAGGAAGACATCGGCGGGCGTTGACTGTCCTTCGGCGATCAGCTGGTTGCCGAGGTCGGTGTCGCCACCCTGGCGGTACGTCACCTTTATCCCGGTCTCCTTGGTGAAGGCGTCGATCCAATCCTTGGTAAGGGACTCGTGCTGGGCGTTGTAGACGAGGAGTTCGTCGCTGTCGGATGACTTCGAGCAGGCGGTCATTGCCGCCACAACGGCGAGGGTCGACACGAGTGCGGCGATCCGGCTCCAACGGGGTCGCATCGAGGAGGTCCTTTCGCGCGCCCGCTCGGCGCCTTTTAGCTGAGGGTTACCTAAATGAACATACCCTTCCTTCGTTGAGAATCGGCGGGCACGTAGTAACCGGGGGCTCACTGTGAATCCGCTGGCGAGTGAGGCGGGGGCTGCGGCGGGCCCGGGCACGGACTTGGCCGTCATAGACGTGTCATCCTTTCCGAAGCCAAGCCCCGCGACATCGTGTAACACTTTGCCCAACCTGGCCTTGCGGTTGTGCACCGCGGATTGTTTCGTTGTTTCAGGGTCGGGCAAAAGGGCATTTCGTAACTACGCCAAGGGACGAACGAATGACAAGGACTACAAGCGCGATGCGCCGCGGATTGCTCGGCGCCGTGATTTCCAGTGCGCTCGGAGGCATCGCCGCGGCGACCATCGCGATGCCGACGGCACATGCTGCACCGTGCACGGCGAGCGGGCTCGCGACCACCGCCAGCGGCGTTCTGAGCGCGGCGGGCCCCTATCTGGCCGCCCATCCGGGGGCCGACGATGTGCTGACCGCGGCGGGCACTCAGCCGACAGGCGAGGCCAAGTCGAACGTCCAGGCGTACTTCTTGGCCCACCCCGGCGAGTTCCTGGATCTCAAGGGCATCGCTCAGCCGTTGTCGGACCTGCGTAACCAGTGCGGTGTCGCCGTGTCACCGGGACAGCTGGCGGCGCTCGTCGAATCGTTCCAATAGTTTCGGGCGCTACATCCGGCCGTTGCGGCTGCGCACGAAGCTGTAGGCGCCGAATGCTGCGATTCCCAGTGCGGCGACGATGAGCAACACCTTGCCGAACGGCGCCTGGCCGAGCGTCTTCACCGCGGCGTCGAAGCCGGCGGCCTTCGACGGGTCCGCCTGCAGTGTCGCTACGATGACGAGCAGTCCGGCGCCCGCAAGTACGAGACCCTTGGCGACGTAGCCGGTGACGCCGACCGCGGTGACGGCTGGGCCGCCGGAGCCCCGTAGATCCTTCAGGAACTTCTTCGAGCCGCCCTTGTACATGTGATAGCCGCCGACCGCCACGACGCCGAGGCCGACCGCGATCAACAGGGCCTTGCCCCACCCGGACTGCATCAGCTGAGCGGACAGGCCGGCGTTCTGCTGACCGCTCGAGTGCCCGCCGCCCATCGCGAAGCGCGCCGCCGAGAACGCGATCGCGAAGTTGACGATCGCCAGCCCGATGGACTTCGCGCGCTTCCAGGCCGGCGAGTCGTCCTGCTGCCGTCCTGAACGCTCACCCGGTTTGGAGCCGATGACGGCCTCGCCCACGCGCCATAGACCAAGAGCGAACAGGCCCACCGCGGCCATCCAGAGCATGAGCGGGCCACCGGGCTGCTGGGCGAGTGTGGCCAGGGCACCAGATTGATCGGCATTGCCGCCGGATCCGAAGGCGAGACGAAGGACGATGAAAGCGATCAGCAGGTGCAACACGCCGCTGGCCGCGAAGCCGGCCCGCGCCGCGTACTCGAACGCCTTGCTGTCGGTAGCCTTGTCGACCACTCCATGCACTGATGTGTCGCTCATGTCGACCTCCTGCGCTCCTGTACCCGTTTTTTGACGGTCGCGAAACCAAAATGGCCAGGTCGTCAAGGTCGAGGGGACGCGAGCTCCGCAATGTGATCGAGCAGTTCAGCGACTTTGTCGGGGTCGGTGATCATCATGTCGTGGCCGGTGTCGATGTCCCACAGTCGCCCGTCCCACTTAGCCCGCAGCGTATCTGCGTCCCGCAGTGGCATGAAGAACGTGCTACTGATGTGGGACTGCGGAATTGACCGCAGCGCCGCCTCATTCGTCAGTTGCAGCGGTTGCTCGAAGCATCTCCACGGGTGCGGTGTGAGCCGTTCGCGAATCCACTCCAACGTTTGTTGATCTGCTGCTCCCACTCCGTAGAACTGGATCGTCTCGTCGTTGGGGAACAAACACATCTCCACGCCGTCGACAATCTGGCTGTCAGCTCGGGCCGCCGCCATGAACGGGCCGGCGACGTCCACAAGCGATTGCCCGTCCTTGGGAGCCATCGCGTCCAGGTACACCAGATGGCCGACGCGATCGGACGCGCGGTCCGCTGCGCCCGTGATGACCATGCCGCCGTAGCTGTGCCCGACAAGGACGGCATTCCGAAGGTCTTCGTAACGCAGAAGGGCCACGACGTCGGTGACGTGGCAATCGAGGTCGACGCCCGCTCGAAACAGGTGCGCCCGCTCTCCCAGACCCGTCAGCGTCGGCGCGTAGACCTCGTGCCCCTTGTCCCGCAACAGTCGGGCAAGCGGTTTGAAACACCATCCGCCATGGCCACCACCGTGGACCAGAACGATATTCGCCATTGGGCTCGACGATAACCTGTGGACGAACCCGGAAGTGTGGATAACCGGCGCTGGTCGGCGCGGGAATGTCCGCCGTCGATCGCACTGTGGCCTCATGACCACATGGACCCGTGCCGAGATCGGCGCGCTGGGGGAGCGACTGGCCGTCGAGCATCTGACCTCACGGGGGTTGGCTGTGTTGGCCCGCAACTGGCGTTGCCGTTATGGCGAGCTCGACATCATCGCGGCCGACGACTCCACGCACACAGCGGTTTTCGTCGAGGTGAAGACCCGCACCAGTGACCAGTTCGGCGGCGTGGAACAGGCGGTGACCCCACAGAAGGTCCGCCGGTTACGCCGACTGGCGGGTTTGTGGCTGGCGAGCCAGGACGGCAGCTGGTCGGCGGTGCGTATCGACGTGATCGGCGTGCGGATCGGTAGGCAGCGGAGTCCGGAGATCACTCACCTGCAGGCGGTCGGCTGATGACGCTGGGCAGGGCGTTCTCGGTGGCGGTGCGCGGGCTGGAGGGCGAAATCGTCGAGATCGAGGCCGATATCACCTCGGGGCTGCCGGGCGTGCATCTGGTCGGGCTGCCCGACACCGCGCTGCAGGAGTCCCGGGATCGCGTGCGGGCCGCAATCACCAACTGCGGCAACAGCTGGCCCATGGCCCGACTGACGCTGGCCTTGTCGCCCGCGACGCTGCCGAAGATGGGTTCTGTGTACGACCTGGCGCTCGCTGCGGCAGTGCTGTCGGCTCACGGCAAGAAGGAATGGGAACGGCTGGAGAAGACGCTGCTGCTGGGCGAGTTGGCGCTCGACGGCCGGGTGCGTCCGGTCAAGGGTGTGTTGCCTGCGGTGCTGACCGCCAAGCGGGAGGGCTGGCCCGCCGTGGTGGTTCCGGTCGACAACCTTCGAGAGGCCTCGCTCATCGACGGGATCGAGGTGCTGGGTGCGCGCACGTTGGGGCGGCTGCATGCCTGGCTGGAGGGCAAGGCGCAGCTGGGGGAACGGATCGAAGCGCCTTCGTCCGAGCCGGAGCCGGAGGCTGATCTCGCCGACGTGGTCGGGCAATCCCACGCCAGGTTCGCGGTCGAGGTGGCCGCCGCGGGCTCGCACCACCTGACGCTGACGGGCCCGCCTGGCGTGGGGAAAACGATGCTGGCGCAACGGCTTCCGGGTCTCTTGCCGGAGTTGTCGCACTGTGAGTCGCTGGAGGTGACCGCGATTCATTCGGTGGCGGGTCTGCTTTCGGGAGACACGCCGCTGATCACGCGACCGCCGTTCGTCGCGCCGCATCACACCTCGAGCGTGGCCGCACTGGTCGGCGGGGGAACGGGCATGGCACGACCAGGTGCCGTCAGCCGGGCACATCGAGGCGTCCTCTTTCTCGACGAATACGCAGAGATCGGAAACAGTGCTTTGGAGGCGCTGCGAACTCCCATGGAGGACGGCGAGATTCGGCTGGCACGCCGCGATGGCGTGGCGCGGTACCCGGCGCGCTTTCAGCTGGTGCTGGCGGCCAACCCGTGCCCGTGTGCATCACCCGACCCGCGCGAGTGCATCTGCACCTCGACCGCGAAGCGCCGGTATCTGGGCAAGTTGTCGGGTCCGCTGATGGATCGCGTCGATCTGCGGGTCGAAATGCACCGCGAGCGAGCAGGAGCATTCGCGGCGGAGGCAGGCGAGTCGACCGCACTGGTGCGGGAACGGGTGCAGTCGGCGCGCGACGCGGCCGCGCACCGCTGGCAGCAGCACGGCATCCGGACCAACGCCGAGGTCAGCGGTGTTCTGCTGCGGCGTCGGTATCGCCTCGAGTCGAAGGCGATGGAACCGTTGAAAACAGCAGTCGATCGCGGACTGCTCAGCATCCGTGGCGTCGACAGGACGCTGCGTGTCGCGTGGACGCTCGCCGACCTTGCCGGACGTGGGTCACCCGAACTCAACGACGTCACCACCGCGCTCAGCTTTCGGCAACCGGGCGGTGTGCAATGACCGACGAGGTCCGCCTGGCATTGGCGTATCTGTCGCGAGTGGCCGAGCCGCCGTGTCCCGAGCTGGGGAGCCTGGTGAACCGCGTCGGGCCGGTCGAGGCCGCCGAGCGCGTCAAGTCAGGCAAGGTTAACGGGACCCTCGTCGAGCGGATCGAGGCTCGTCGCGGGATTGACTGCGCTGCAGAAGATTTAGACTTGCTGGCACGCCGGGGCGGCCGCTTGGTGACGGCCGACGACGCGGAGTGGCCGTTGCTGTCATTTACCTCATTCGCAGGTGTGGATCACCAGCAGCGGCCGCAGGCTCATCCGCCGTTGGTGTTGTGGGCCGTCGGTTCGGCCCGCCTCGACGAGATGGCCGAGCGCGCCGTCGCGCTCGTCGGGACGAGAGCATCCACCGCGTATGGGGAGCACGTCGCCGCGGACCTGGCGGCGGGCCTGGTCGAGCGGGACGTGACGGTCGTGTCGGGCGGTGCGTACGGAATCGACGGCGCCGCGCACCGCGCGACGCTGGCCACCGACGGGTTCACCGTTGCCGTGCTCGCCGGTGGTATCGACATCCCATACCCGGCCGGCCACGCCGGGTTGTTGCACCGCATTGGGCAGGAGGGCCTTGTCGTCAGCGAGTACCCGCCCGGTGTACGTCCGGCGCGGCATCGGTTTCTCACCCGCAACCGGCTGGTCGCGGCGTTGTCGGGCGCAACCGTCGTCGTCGAGGCGGGCGCCCGCAGCGGGGCGGCGAACACCGCGGCGTGGGCACGGGCCTTGGGCCGTCCTGTGTGTGCGGTGCCGGGGCCGGTCACGTCATCGGCGTCGGTCGGCTGTCATGCGCTGCTGCGCGACGATGCCGAACTCGTCACGCGCGCGGCCGATGTCGTCGAACTCATCGGCCGCGTCGGGGAACTTGCGCCCGACGAGCAGCGTCCAGAATCACAGCTCGACGGTCTCGGTGACGCGGAGCAGCGGGTCTACGAGGCGTTGCCGGCCCGCGGTCGACGCACCGCCGACCAGATCGCCGTCGCGTCGGGCCTCGCGCCCACGCAGGTGCTTGGCCCGCTGTCGATGCTGGAAGTGGTCGGCTTGGTATCCCGTCAGGACGGCTACTGGAAGCTCAGCCGAGGCATCAGTAACCGCTGAGCAGCGTGCGCAACCTGCCCAGCTTCTCGGGTCCGACACTGCTGGAGATGCGCCCGGGGTCGGCGGGTCGCCGGCCCCACAGCAGCAGAACTCGTGACGCCGCATCGCATTCCAGCGTGGCCGGCCCGTCTGGTTCGGAGAGCCCGATCGATGTGGTGTCCGCTTCCGCGGTCACGACCACATCCGCGGTGCCTTCCACGCGCAATCGTCCCTCGAGCCGTTCGGTCCCGTCCAATCCAAGCTTCTTCATGCCACGCATCAGCAGTGGTCGCCCGACGGCCTCGACGCTGTGCTCGGTCATCCACCACTGGCCCAACCGCTTCTGGGCCGACTCGTCATCGCCGGTGATATCCCACCCGTGCAAAACCAGTTCCTCACGCATGTGCTCGGCGAACCACGGCACCTTCATGGTCCGTCCGGTCCAGGCAACGTCGGTGTCGTCTGGAAGCTCCTCTGCGGCGGCGGCGACCTCGGAGAGCCGGTTCATCCGATCGACGAATGCCGACCACAGATCGGCGTTGCGCATCACGCGGAACGGAACTTCGCGTTCTTCAAACCCGCGGGTGGAGACGGGATCGCCCGCAAGATGACCACCCAGCACTCGCGCGAGCTCCTCGGCGTTGCCGGTCTGGTGTATCACTATGTCGCGTACCGTCCAGGCCTCACACCACGTACCCGACTCGGGGCGGCGCTGCTCAACGGCTTCCGCGAACGGTTCCCATTCGGGAAAGCGGTCGGTATCGACGGTCTTCGTGTTGGCGAGATCACTCATGAATTGTGGGTACCCGTCGACTGTTCGATCACGCTCGAATCGTCGGCTCGAGGCTCGCAACGGTAGCCAGCCACCGTGCGACGCGCGCTCGTATAGTCGATGAGGTTGGCTAATGAGCTGGGAGGAACAGTGGCAGGACGTCCCGTACACACCTTCGAAGTGCTGCGCAGCGAGAAGCTGACGCCGCACATCACCCGTGTGGTGCTCGGAGGGAGCGGGTTCGACACGTTCGCGCCCAACGACTTCACCGACGCCTACGTCAAGATGGTGTTCGTCAAGCACGGTATCGACGTCGCCGCACTGCCGCAGCCGCTCACCCTTGACAGCTTCAACGAATTGCCGACCGAGCAGCGGCCGACCGTGCGCACCTACACAGTGCGCAGCGTCGACACCGAGCGTCGCGAACTCGCCATCGACTTCGTCGTCCACGGTGAGCACGGCGTCGCGGGCCCGTGGGCGGTCGCCGCGACGCCAGGACAACCGGCGTATCTCATGGGACCCAGTGGGGCATACGCACCCGATCCCGCCGCGGACTGGCACCTGATGGCGGGCGACGAGGCCGCCCTACCGGCCATCAGCGCGGCGTTGGAAGCGTTGCCCGACCACGCGGTTGGCAAGGTGTTCATCGAGATTGCCGGGCCCGAGGACGAGATCCCGCTCAAGTCGCCGGCCGGTGTCGGGGTGAACTGGATCTACCGCGGCGGGCGTGCCGATCTGGTGCCAGAGGACAAGGCAGGCGACCACGCACCCCTTATCGCTGCGGTGAAGGAGGCCAACTGGCTGCCCGGTCAGGTTCAGGTCTTCATCCACGGCGAAGCGCAGGTGGTCATGCACAACCTGCGGCCCTACATCCGCAAGGAACGCGGTGTGGAAGCGAAGTGGGCTTCCTCGATTTCCGGATACTGGCGCCGCGGCCGCACCGAGGAGACCTTCCGGGAATGGAAGCGTGATCTGGCAAAAGCGGAGGAAGGCGCCAACGCCTGACCGCGGGCCTGGCACGCTGGGCCCATGCCTTTCGGTGACTATCAGCTCGAGATCTACCTGCAGGGCCTATCCGGCATCGTGCCGACGCTTCCGATGGCGTACGCCGAGTGGGAGGCCAAGGCCGAAGCCGCGATGCCGCCGTCGGTGTGGTCGTATGTCACCGGCGGGGCAGGTGACGAGCGCACTCAACGCGTCAACCGCACCGCGTTCGACAACTGGGGACTCATGCCGCGGATGTTCGTCGGCGCCAGGGAACGCGATCTGTCGGTCGAGCTGTTCGGACTGAAGCTGCCGTCACCGGTGTTCATGGCGCCCATCGGGGTGATCGGACTGTGCTCACAGGACGGGCATGGCGACCTTGCCACCGCCCGCGCCGCGGCGCGCACCGGAGTTCCCATGGTCATCTCCACGCTGACCGAAGACCCGATGGAGGACATCGCAGCCGAATTCGGCGACACCCCAGGGTTTTTCCAGCTCTATACGCCGACTGATCGAGATCTGGCCGCCAGCCTGGTGAGTCGCGCCGAGGCGGCCGGCTACAAGGGCATCATCGTCACGCTCGACACCTGGGTACCCGGATGGCGTCCTCGCGACCTGACCACCTCGAACTTTCCGCAGCTGCGCGGAAAGTGTCTGAGCAACTACACGAGCGACCCCGTCTTCCGCGCCAGTCTGGACCAACCGCCGGAGCAGAATCCCCAGGCCGCCGTCCTGCGCTGGGTTCAGGTCTTCGGGAATCCGCTCAGCTGGGACGACCTGCCGTGGCTCCGGTCATTGACCAAGCTTCCGTTGATCGTGAAGGGCGTCTGCCACCCGGACGACGCGCGGCGCGCGGTGGACGGCGGCGTCGACGGGATCTACTGCTCGAACCACGGCGGGCGTCAGGCCAACGGCGGTATCCCGGCAATCGACTGTCTGCCCGCCGTCGTCGAAGCCGCACAAGGCGTTCCGGTCCTGTTCGACTCCGGTATCCGCAGTGGCGCCGACATTGTCAAGGCGCTGGCGTTGGGCGCCACCGCGGTCGGCATTGGGCGGCCATACGCATACGGGCTCGCGCTGGGCGGAGTCGACGGCGTGGTCCATGTCCTGCGTTCTCTGCTGGCCGAGGCCGACCTGATCATGGCCGTCGACGGTTATCCCACGCTGAAAGATCTCACCCCGGAGACACTTCGGCGCGTCAACTGAATCAGCTGGCCAGCGGAATCGGTTTGGGCATCAATACGATTCGCCAGTTGTCGGGATCGGCGAAGGCGATCGCACCATTCTCGTGCCACCACGGGTTATCCAACTCCACCGGCTCATGGCCTGCCTCGCCCAGTCGGGTGGCGACGTCGTACATCTGTGTCTCCGTGGCGAAATAGAAGACCAACAGATTCTCGTCGGTAGGCGCATGGCCGGGACTGCCGTCGACATGGCTGGTGAACTCGAGGTGGTATCGGTCTCCCGGCAGGCCGACCATCACCACCTGGTAGCCGTCGGCGGCCGTCCGGTACAGCTCGGGAAGACCCAAGTCCCTGCAGTAGAAGTCGAGTACCTCGGCGAGCTTGTCGGTGGGACGGGCAATTCGGATCTCGACGGCGGGAAGGCTGTCGGGCCACACTCCATCGGTCAGTTGCATCTTCTCGACGTTAAAACCTCAAGCGCTGTTCATGTCAATCCCGCCGCGACACACGCGCCGGCATCCCGCTGGCGTCGCCCCTTTTCTGCGACGGTTGAAGCGTGGAGGCGATCCTCGAAGAGTTCGACGAGCATCTCGCGCTGGAGCGCGGCCGCTCCGAACACACCCGCCGCGCCTACCTCGGTGACCTGCGGTCGCTGTTCGAGTTTATGGCGCAGAAGTCGCCCGATGCTCGGCTGTCCAGCCTGAGCCTGCCGGTGCTGCGGTCGTGGCTCGCCGCGCAGGCCGCGGGCGGCGTCGCCCGCACCACGCTGGCCCGCCGGACCTCGGCGGTTAAGACCTTCACCGCATGGGCGACGCGGCGCGGGCTGCTGGCCAGCGATCCGGCCAGTCGGCTGCAGGTGCCCAAGGCGCGGCGAACACTGCCCGCCGTGTTGCGTCAGGACCAGGCGTTGGACGCCATGGCGGCCGCCGATTCCGGTGCGCAGCAAGGTGATCCGCTCGCATTGCGGGATCGGCTCATCGTCGAGATGCTCTACGCAACGGGCATCCGCGTCAGCGAGCTCTGCGGACTCGACATCGACGACCTGGACACGTCCCGGCGGCTGCTGCGTGTGCTCGGCAAGGGCAACAAACAGCGCACCGTGCCGTTCGGCGAGCCGGCCGAGGCGGCGTTGACGGCGTGGCTGACCGACGGCAGGCCCGCACTCGCGAACAACGAATCAGGCTCGGCGCTGCTCGTCGGCGCCCGCGGCCGCAGGCTCGATCAGCGGCAGGCCCGCACCGTCGTGCACCAGACCGTCGCCGCAGTCGACGGAGCACCCGACATCGGGCCGCACGGACTGCGGCACAGCGCCGCAACCCATCTGCTCGAGGGCGGCGCGGACCTGCGCATCGTGCAGGAACTGCTGGGTCACTCGACACTGGCCACCACGCAGCTCTACACGCACGTCACCGTCGCGCGGCTTCGCGCTGTTCACGATCAGGCCCACCCACGGGCCTGAATCCGTGAACGGCTAAGTGCCGCAGAATGTTTGATAGCAGCCGAAGTCATCCGGAGCAGGCTCGGCATACCGCTCCAACCCCGCCCGTTCCGCGTATGGGGATGTGACGGCAACGAGAAGTTGCTCGAGCGGCCCCAGATCGCCGGCCACCGCCGCGGCGAGCGCCTCCTCAACGAGGTGGTTTCGCGGAATGTAGACGGGGTTGACGCGATTCATGGCGTCGGCGTCCGGGTCCAGGGCGCGCCACCGGTCCAGCCACGCGTCGAACCCGGCATGGTCCGGGTCGGTATCACCGCGGGCCGTTTTGCTCAGCAGGCGGAAGAACGAGGTGTAGTCGACGTGGTCGCGCTCGAGGTACTCCATGAGGTCGTCTGCCAGCTTCGCGACCACATCGTCGTCGACATCCTCGGACAAGCCCAGCTTGCTCCGCATACCCGCCCTCCATGCGGCGGCGTACTGCCGCGGGAAATCCTCGAGAGAGGCCGTGGCGAGGGCGATTCCCTTCTCCTGTTCGTCGGCGATCAGCGGTAGGAGCGCTTCGGCCAAGCGGGCCAGGTTCCATCCGGCTACCGTCGGCTGGTTGCCATAGGCGTACCGGCCCCAGGAGTCGATGGAGCTGAACACGGTTTTGGGGTCGAAGGTGTCCATGAACGCACACGGCCCGTAGTCGATCGTCTCTCCAGAGATCGTCATGTTGTCCGTGTTCATCACCCCGTGGATGAAACCGACCAGCATCCATTGCGCGATGAGTTCCGCTTGAGCGGAAATGACGGCGTCCAGCAGCGCGAGGTACGAGTTCTCGGCTTCGGTGGCGGTGGGGTAGTGCCTGACGATGGCGTGGTCGGCCAGGCGCCGCAGGACATCAAGGTCGCCTGCGGCCGAAACGTATTCGAAGCTGCCTACACGCAAGTGGCTCTTGGCGACTCGGGCGAGCACAGCCCCGTCGAGCATCGTCTCGCGGCGCACCGGGCGTCCCGTGGCGACCACCGAAAGTGAACGGGTGGTTGGGATGCCGAGGGCGTGCATCGCTTCGCTGACGACGTATTCGCGCAGCATCGGGCCGACCGCCGCCAGACCGTCGCCGCCACGGGCGAACGGCGTGCGGCCAGAGCCCTTGAGGTGCAGATCTCGCAGCCGGCCCTGGGTGTCGACAACCTCGCCGAGCAGCAGCGCGCGGCCGTCGCCCAGCCGAGGGACCCATCCGCCGAACTGGTGGCCCGCGTAGCCCTGAGCGACCGGCTCGGCACCCTCGGGCAGTTTCGTACCGACGAGCAGGCTCAATCCGCCCGTGCTGCGTAGCCACTCCGAGTCGAATCCCAGCTCGGCGGCCAGCGGCTCATTGAGCACAAGCATTCGTGGGTTCGGACTGGCCTCGGCCCGCCAGTGCACCGCGAGCTCTGGCAACTCGCGAGCGAAACGGTTGTCGAGGACAACGGTGGTATCGGGCGCGACGCTCATCATTTCCAGCGTACGGACAGGGTCGGGTCGAGGCGCGGGGCGCTAAGCCCGCAATAATCCGATCACTTTCGCGATATCGGGCATCGTGGACGGCCGGCCCGCCAGCTCGTCGAACACGGTCCAGTAGCTCACACCGAACCGCTGCTGGCGTTCGGAAAGCGTCTCGGCCATCTGCTCGTGGGTGCCGAGCAGCACGAACGGAGAATCCAGCACGAACTCCGGCGAGATACCGCCGAAGACAGCCGCCAACTCCGCAGCCGATGCCTCGCGGTCGTCGGTGTGCACCACGAACTGGATCAAGGCGTTGAGTTCGATGGCGTCGAACCGGTCACCCGCGGCGTCCCGCACCACCGCAATGCGGTCCTGCAGCCCGGCGGCATCGAAGTGAGTCAGTTCGACCTTTGTGGCGTTGCGGTTGTGGCTGAACCCCGCCAGCCCTGCGATGTCGGCGACCCTGCCCGCCAGCTGCAGCACCCGGGTCCCATTGCCTCCGATGAGCAGTGGAACGTGGCTGCCCGGCGGTGCAACCAGCTCGCCCGCGGCGGCGTGCACCCGGTAGTGCGTGCCCTCGACATCGACTGGCTCGCCTTCCAGCAGGGGTCGAATCACATTTACCGATTCAACGAGCCTTTCGACGCGGGTGCTGCCCGAGTCGAACGACATGCCCGCCGCGTCGTACTCCGACTTCATGTGTCCGGCGCCAATGCCGAGTTCAAACCGGCCGCCGGTTACCGCCGCGGCACCGGCGGCTTCCCTGGCAGTGATCACCGGATGGCGAAAGTCGTTGTTGAGCACCAACGTTCCGACATGCAGGCGTTGAGTCGCGAGTGCCGCCGCCGTCGCTCCCGAGAACGGTGGGGCCGACGGCACCAGATGGTCTGGAAACGTCAGCACGTCGAACCCCGACGCCTCAACCGCCCGCGCGAATTCTCGCGATTCTGCGGCGGGCCGGGGAAGTGCGGTCGTCAGGCCGAACCGCGGCGAACGGGAGCGATGGGCGTCAGTGGCCATGTATCCGACGGTAGGCGCGGCATCAACGGGCGATCAGGATCAGGTTCCACACCACCAGGACCGCCAGCACCAACATTTGCGGCCACGGCCGCCACGGCGACGCCTGGATCGCATACGACATCTCCTTGAGCGGAGACGTCTGCGGAGGCGCGGCGCGATCCGCCGGGACCGGCTCGTGGAACCGGTGGAAATACAGCTGGATGAGCGTCGCGCCGATCCACAGCCCACCGAGGAAGCTCACGGCTTCGACTCCGCGCCACAGCAGCAGGCCGCACAGCGCAACGGCGAAGCCAAGCACGATCCAATCGGAAGTGCCCGTCGCAGAGGGTTTCTCGCCGTAGCTCCTATCCAGGGCCGCGCGACGCTTCGAGTACGGCAGCGCGAAGAACGCGAATTTCGCCACGATGTGCACGCCCAGAAGGACGACAACCACGGTGGTGATGGTGTTGAGCATGAACCCAGAATGCCCAACACGACCCCGTCTATTGCGGACGGAGCGGTTTGAGCCGAATCGGTGTGCTCGCCAGCAGCCCGAGCGGATCGACATAGTCGGCGTTGGCCGCAGGGCCCCACATCGCACCCCAGTGCAGGCAGGCCGCGGCCGGGCAGCCCTCATGCCCGGCGGTTCAGCGTGCCGAGCGGCGCGCCCGCGGCGACCAACTGGCCCGGCCGCACCGATGCCACAACCGGCTCGTAGCTCGTCCGCAGCCCGCCCGGGTGCGCAACCGACACCACGGGCCGACCTGCCAGCTCCCCGGCGAACACCACGGTCCCCGGCCCCGCGGCATACACCGGCTGCCCGGGCACGCCCGCCAGGTCGACGCCGCGATGGCCGCGCTGCCAGTTCGGCGATGGCGCGTCGAACATGCGCAAAACCGCAGGTCGCGGCCGTAACGGCCAGTTCAGCCGGGCGTCGTCGGCCCGGGCGGGCGCCGCGCACAGCACCGCCACCAGGGCAATCCAGGCCACCGCCCGCATACACCCAGCTCAACGCGTTCTCACTCGATCCGGAAGGCCCGAGAAGTTCACCTGGGGATCAACCGGCCGCTGTGGACAAAGCACCTGTTTGGACGGTGTAAACTCACATCTGCAATTCGCGCGAGCGGATTGACTTCGCGCGCCTGCGCCGCAGCCCCGTTCCTCAAGGTTGCATCCGCATGCCGGGCGGTCCCGATTCGGATCACTCCACTCGGGTCCGGCATGCAGCAGGCGCCAGGGCCCGGCATCACCCGACGCCGGGCGACAACCGACGAATAAAGGACATGGCCAACCATGGCTGTCGTAACCATGAAGCAGCTGCTTGACAGCGGCACCCACTTCGGGCATCAGACCCGTCGCTGGAATCCCAAGATGAAGCGGTTCATCTTCACCGACCGCAACGGCATCTACATCATCGACCTGCAGCAGACGCTGACCTACATCGACAAGGCGTACGAGTTCGTCAAGGAAACCGTCGCCCACGGTGGCAGCATCATGTTCGTCGGCACCAAGAAGCAGGCGCAGGAATCCATCGCCGAGGAGGCGACCCGCGTCGGCATGCCCTATGTGAACCAGCGCTGGCTGGGCGGCATGCTTACCAACTTCTCCACCGTGCACAAGCGGCTGCAGCGCCTCAAGGAGCTGGAAGCCATGGAGCAGACCGGTGGCTTCGAGGGTCGCACCAAGAAAGAAATCCTGATGCTGACCCGCGAGAAGAACAAGCTCGAACGCAGCCTCGGCGGTATCCGCGACATGGCCAAGGTGCCTTCGGCCGTCTGGGTCGTCGACACCAACAAGGAGCACCTCGCGGTCGCAGAGGCTCGCAAGCTGAACATCCCGATCATCGCGATCCTGGACACCAACTGCGATCCCGACCTCGTCGACTACCCGATTCCGGGCAACGACGACGCGATCCGGTCCGCCGCGCTGCTGACCAAGGTCGTTGCCTCGGCGGTTGCCGAGGGCTTGCAGGCTCGCGCGAACGTGGGCCGCGACGGCGACAAGGCCGAGACCGAGGGCGGCGCCGAACCGCTTGCCGAGTGGGAGCAGGAGCTGCTGGCCACCGCAACAAGCACCGTCGCCGCGTCCTCCGGGTCGGCCGAGGGCGCCGAACCCGGCACCCCCGCGGCCGACGTGCAAACCGAACCGAAGACTGCAGAAGGCTCATAGAAAGGCTGACATGGCGAACTACACCGCTGCCGACGTCAAGCGACTTCGGGAGCTGACCGGCGCCGGCATGCTCGACTGCAAGAACGCCCTTACCGAAACCGACGGCGAGTTCGACAAGGCCGTCGAGTTGCTGCGCATCAAGGGCGCCAAGGACGTCGGCAAGCGCGCCGAGCGCGCTACCGCCGAGGGTCTGGTTGCCGCCAAGGACGGCGCGCTTATCGAGCTGAACTCGGAGACCGACTTCGTCGCGAAGAACGCCGAGTTCCAGGCCGTCGCGGATCAGATCGTTGCGGCTGCTGCAGCTTCGAAGGCCGCCGACGTGGACGCGCTGAAGGCCGCCAAGGCGGGCGACAAGACCGTCGAGCAGCTGATCGCGGACCTGTCCGCGAAGATCGGCGAGAAGCTCGAGCTGCGTCGGGTCGCGTACTTCGACGGCACCATCGAGACGTACCTGCACAAGCGGTCCGCGGACCTGCCACCCGGCGTGGGGGTCCTGGTCGAGTACACCGGGTCCGACAAGGAGGCTGCACACGCGGTCGCCCTGCAGATCGCGGCGCTGAAGGCGAAGTACCTGACTCGTGACGACGTACCCAACGACGTCGTCGAAAACGAACGGCGTATCGCCGAGCAGACGGCCAAGGAGGAGGGCAAGCCCGAGCAGGCGCTGCCCAAGATCGTCGAGGGTCGCCTCAACGGCTTCTTCAAGGACGTCGTGCTGCTCGACCAGCCGTCGGTGTCCGACAACAAGAAGACGGTCAAGGCGCTGCTCGACGACGCAGGCGTGACCGTCACCCGGTTCGTCCGGTTCGAGGTCGGTCAGTCCTAACAGCCACGCGGTACGTCTTGGTACCGTCACCGGATGACTCCTGTCGATGAGCCTCTTGGGCGAAGAGCGGCCAGCCGATGTAGTGCCTTCGGCGACGACGCCCTTGGCGACCATGACGCTGTCGGACTTGTCGACCGTCTGCGCGCAGGCGAAGTGTCGGCGGCCGAACTCGTCGAGGCGGCGATCGCCCGCACCGAGGCCGTCAACCCGACACTGAACGGCCTGGCGTACGAGGCGTTCGACCGCGCGCGAAAGCGTGCGAACTCGCCGACCCCGTACGGCGGTTACTTCGACGGCGTTCCGTCGTTCATCAAGGACAACGTCGCCGTGGCGGGGATGCCGACCATGCAGGGCACCGACGCGTGGGAACCGCGGCCGATGCGCGCCGACGGTGAGGTCGCCCGGGTCGTGTTGTCCACCGGGCTCGTGCCGTTGGGCAAGACGCAGATGTCGGAATTCGGATTCAGCGCGTCGGCGGAGCACCCCCGCATCGGGCCAGTGCGCAACCCGTGGAATCCCGACTACACCGCAGGCGCGTCGTCGTCGGGGGCTGGCGCGTTCGTGGCCGCCGGGGTGGTGCCGATCGCGCATGCCAATGACGGCGCCGGCTCGATCCGGATCCCGGCCGCTCTCAACGGGTTGGTCGGGCTCAAGCCGACGCGCGGCAGGCTGCCGCTGGACAAGGAAGCCGCCAAGATGCCGCTGCACCTCGTCGCCAACGGTGTGGTCAGCCGATCCGTCCGTGACACCGCGGCGTTCTTCCGAGAGGCCGAGCGGGCCTATCGCAACCCGAAGCTGCCGCCGATCGGCGACGTCACAGCGCCGGGCAAGCAGCGGCTACGGATTGCGTTCTGCACGGAATCCATTGTTCGAGACGCCAGTCCGGAGTTTCGCGAGCTGACGCTTAAGACGGCGGCCCTGCTGGAGGAACTGGGGCACAAGGTCACCGAGATCAGCAACCCGGTGCCCGACCAACTCCGTGACGACTTCCTCGTCTACTGGCAGTTCCTGTCCTTCGCGGTCGTGCGTGGCGGACGCCGCATGTTCGGGCCCAGCTTCGACCGCACCAAGCTGGACAACCTGACGATGGGCCTCGACCGCGACGCCGCCAGGAATCTCTACAAACTTCCTCGGGCCCTCGCTCGGCTGTCGACATCCCGACGGATCACCGCACGACTGTCGGCGACCTACGATGCGGTGCTCTGGCCCACGCTGGCCGATGAGACGCCGCGCATCGGGTACCTCGATCCGATGGCCCTCTACGAGCAGGTGATGGAGCGGCTTATGAACTGGGTCGCGTTCACCCCGTACATGAACGCGACGGGCGACCCGGCGATCTCACTGCCGCTGGCGGAATCCGCAGCAGGCATGCCGGTCGGGATGATGTTGTCGGCGGTCAGGGGACAGGAGGCCAGGCTGTTGGAGCTGGCCTACGAACTCGAAGAGGCGCGGCCCTGGCCGCTCATCAACTCGTGACCCGCGACGAAATCCGTTGCGTCCCCGACACAACGCCGTAACTGGAACCCGTCCGAGTTAACAACGCCGACATTCGGCGTAGCTGTGGGTGAAACTTTTCGGGCAGACCATCCTGCTTGTGGAGACCTCTACTCCCACGGCTGATCTTCGTCTCCGGCCTGGAACGGCACCTTCCGCGCATCTTCACCCACCTCAACCCGCGTACCCCGCAACCCCGTCACCGCCGTGCTGATCCAGGGCGTGCTCTCGTCGCTGATCCTGGTGGGCCTCTACTCGCAGAGCAGCATGGCCAACGTCACCGTGTATCTGCAGGGTGGCCTGAGCGTGGTGTGGCTGATCTCCGGCTTCTTCTTCTTCATCCCCCTGGTGATCGCCCGCAAGAAGTATGCGGATCGCTATGCCAGCGAGAGCTTCTGGCGGATCTCCGGCGGGATGCCTGCGGTTTACGCGGTCGCGGTGGTCGGCGTCATTGCGACGTGTGGAGGCGTCTACTACTCGTTCGCGGCATCCTGGATTCCTGACGTTCCCGTCAGGAACTGGATGACGTGGGCGGGCAGCATCGCCGTCGGCATGTTCGTGCTCGGGGCGGTCGTCTATTTCTTCGGCCGCCGCTCGGCGGCCAAGGTCGACAAGGCAGACGCACTGGCGCATCTTGCGGTACTTGATCTCAAGAAGTCCGAATCGACCAACCCCGAGGCGGTTTGACGCCATGACAATGGACAGCACCGCACTGCACGCGGACACCACAGACGACACCACCCGTTACCCGCTGGACCCTCTGACGGGTGCGGAGATCGAGTCCGCCGCCGGGGTGATCACGGATTCCGAGTATTCAACTCCGACACTACGATTCGTGATGATCCAGCTCGCCGAGCCCGACAAGACGCCGCAGCTGACCTTCGAGGGCGCGATGAATGTGCCACGGCGGGCGTTCGTCACGCTGTACGACACGGCCGCCAAGGCCCTCTACGAGGCCGTGGTCGACCTCGGGGCCAGAGTCATCGACTCATGGAAGGCGGTGCCTGGACGCTTCCCGTCTTACCTCGTCGAGTGGATGACAGGCGTCGAGGAGAAGGTCCGCGAGGATCCGCGGTGGCAGGAAGCCATGCGAAAGCGCGGCGTCACCGATTTCGACCTCGCCATGATCGACCCCTGGCCCGCAGGCTATTACGGGCCAAAGGACCACTACGAGAATTCGCCACTGGTGTGCCGGCCGCTGACCTTCATGCGGGCGGCGGCGTCCGAGCACGGTTACGCACGGCCGGTCGAAGGCCTGATCGTCACATTCGACCTCGGCGCCATGAAAGTGCTCGACGTCGAGGATCACGGTGTGGTGCCGCTGCCACCGACCGCGGGAAACTACGCCGAGAAGTTCATGTTCGACGAGAACAACCGTCCCGCGTTTTCCGAGTTCCGCTCCGACGTGAAGCCGATCGAGATCACCCAGCCCGACGGCCCCAGCTTCACCGTCGACGGGTGGAAGGTGCAATGGCAGAAGTGGTCGATGCGACTGGGTTTCAATCCGCGTGAGGGCATCGTGCTGAACGAGATCACCTACACCGACCGCGGTGAGACGCGTCCGATCATCTACCGGGCGTCGCTGTCGGAAATGGTTGTGCCCTACGGGGATACCGCGCCAACACATTGGAACAAGAACGTCTTCGACATGGGCGAAGTCGGCATGGGCTTCAGCGCCAATCCGTTGACCCTCGGATGTGACTGCCTGGGGGAGATCCACTACTTCGATGCGATGGTCAACGACTCGTCCGGCAACGCGGTCACCATCCCGAACGCGATCTGCATGCACGAGGAGGATTACGGAATCTCCTGGAAGCACACCGACTTCCGCACGGAAGAGGTCGAAGTTCGTCGCGCACGGCGGCTTGTCATCTCGATGATTTGCACCGTCGGCAACTACGAATACGGCTTCTTCTGGTACTTCTACAACGACGCGTCGATGGAGGTCGAGGTCAAGCTCTCCGGCGTGCTCACCACGGGCGCAGTGCCCGACGGCGAGCAGCCCCGATGGGGCAAGCTGGTCGCACCCAACATCTATGGCCCAAATCACCAGCACTTCTTCAACTTTCGGCTGGACATGAGCGTGGACGGCGCCGGAAACAGCGTCTATGAGGTCGACTCGGTCCCCGAGCCCGATCCCCAGCTGAACCCGCACCGCAACGCTTGGGTCACCAAGGACACGTTGGTCGCGTCGGAGGCCGAAGGTGCCGGGCGGGACTGGAACGGTGAGCCAACCCGTCGAAGAAGAACGAGGTCGGTGCCCGGTCGCGTACAAGCTGACGCCTCGCGAGATGGTGCCGGTGATGGTGCAGGAGGGCTCCTACATCTACGACCGTGCGCGGTTCGTGCAACACAACCTGTGGGTGACGAAGTACGACCCCGAGGAGAAGTTCGCGGCGGGTGACTACATGTACCAGTCAGCCGACGCACAGGGGCTGCCGCAGTACATCGCGGACGACGCGCCGCTGGAGAACACCGACGTGGTGCTCTGGTACACGCTGGGCGCCCATCATGTCGTGCGGCCGGAGGACTGGCCGGTGATGCCGTGTGCGTACACGGGCTTCCATCTCAAGCCGCTGGGTTTCTTCGATGGCAACCCAGCGCTGGACATCCCACCGTCGCCACCGAAGGCCTGCCACCACCACTGAGTTGCGCAGTGCTCAGGCCGGGTCCGAACCGAGGGTGACCAGGATCCGCCTGAACTCGTGACGCTGGTCGCTGGTCAGGTTGGTCATCAGCCGGCGCTCGGCCGCACGTACACCTTTGTCGGTGCGCGCGAGCAGATCCTGGCCCGCCCCGGTCAGCTGGGCGGGCAGGGATCGACCGGACGACACTGATGCCGGTCGGGTCACCAGCCCACGTTCCTCGAGGCTGCGTATCACCATGTTCATCGCCTGCGGCGAGACGTTCGTGTCGCGAGCCAGCTCGGCGTTTGAGCGGTCGGGGAATTTCGACAGGATCCGCATGCAGATGTATTGCGGGAACGCCAAACCCATCGGTTCCAGCACCGTCGCTGTCACCTCTGAGCGCAGCGCGTTGGCCACCCGGTAGAGCAGGTAGCCGAGCGGCTGGTCCTCCAGGAACTCACTCATATCAACTATCTTGACATATATCAACTAGATTGATAGACACGAGGGTATGACCACACCAGAGAAGGAAATGTTCGACGCGGCCTACCGGGGCGAAGCTCAGGAATTCGAGGGCTTCCGTCCGCCGTGGAGCATCGGCGAGCCACAACCGGAGATCAGGGCGCTCATCGACGCGGGCAAGGTGCACGGCGACGTGCTCGATGCGGGTTGCGGTGAGGCCGCGACCGCCTTGTTCCTCGCAGAGCGGGGGTTCACCACGGTCGGTCTCGACCAGTCGGCGACCGCCATCAAGCTCGCCCGCGAGGAGGCGACCAAGCGCAATCTCACCAACGCGACCTTCGAGGTCGCGGATATCAGCTCGTTCACCGGCTACGACGGGCGCTTCGGCACGATCATCGACAGCACGCTGTTTCACTCGATGCCGGTCGAGCTTCGTGAGGGTTACCAGCAATCGATCGTGCGGGCGGCCGCCCCAGGCGCCTGGTACTACGTCCTCGTCTTCGACCGGGCCGCGATGCCCGAACAAGGCCCTGCTCATCCCGTCACCGAGGACGAGCTGCGTGACGTGGTGTCCAAGTACTGGGAGATCGACGACATCAAGCCCGCCCGCATCCATGCCAACGTGCCCGAAGGGTTCGCCCAGTTCGTCGGAGCGTTCGCAGGCGCCGATATCCGCGACGAGGCCGACGGCCGCAAGTCGGTAGGCGCCTGGCTGCTCTCGGCACACCTCCGCTAACACGCGGGCCTACCCCGTGGCGGCTTTGAGGTCGCTATGAGGCAGGATTGGGGGTGCCGTCCCAGGGCGCGCTTTGGGATGGCGATCTCATGCGAGGACCCCGAAGGAGTCGGATGGCGGAGCTCACCAATGGCGTCGAGCCAACTGACTCCAATGTCGCCGGCGATCCGGCTCCGGCGATCCGGCCCATGTATTCGCGCGTGCTGCTCAAGCTCGGCGGCGAGATGTTCGGCGGCGGGGAAGTGGGCCTCGACCCCGACGTGGTGGCCCTGGTGGCCAGGCAGATCGCCGAGGTGGTCCGCAGCGGCGTCCAGGTCGCGGTCGTCATCGGCGGCGGCAACTTCTTCCGCGGTGCCCAGTTGCAGCAGCGTGGCATGGAGCGCACCCGCTCGGACTACATGGGCATGCTCGGCACCGTGATGAACAGCCTTGCGCTGCAGGATTTTCTGGAGAAGGAAGGCATCGCGACCCGGGTCCAGACCGCCATCACGATGGGTCAGGTCGCCGAGCCCTATATTCCGCTGCGTGCCCGCAGGCACCTGGAGAAGGGCCGCGTGGTGATCTTCGGCGCGGGCATGGGCCTGCCGTACTTCTCCACCGACACCACCGCCGCCCAGCGTGCACTGGAGATCGGGGCTGAGGTGGTGCTGATGGCCAAGGCCGTCGACGGTGTGTTCACCGACGACCCGAAGTCCAACCCCGAGGCCGAACTGCTCACCGCGATCACGCACCGCGAGGTGATCGATCGGGGGCTCGCCGTGGCCGACGCCACCGCTTTCAGCCTGTGCATGGACAATGGCATGCCCATCCTTGTGTTCAACCTTCTTGTCGATGGCAATATCGCGCGGGCGGTCGCGGGTGAGAAGATCGGAACACTGGTCACCACCACCTGACGGGCGTGCGGGCGAGGTGCGAATGAAGGAGATGCCGTGATCGACGAAACCCTCTTCGACGCCGAGGAGAAGATGGAGAAGGCGGTGTCAGTCGCCCGCGACGACCTGTCGTCCATCCGAACCGGGCGCGCGAACCCCGGCATGTTCTCCCGCCTCTCGATCGACTACTACGGCTCGTCGACTCCGATCACCCAGCTGTCCAGCATCAACGTGCCGGAGGCCCGGCTTGTCGTGATCAAGCCCTATGAGCAGTCCCAGTTGAAGCCGATCGAGGACGCGATCCGTAACTCCGACCTCGGCGTCAACCCGTCCAACGACGGCAACGTCATTCGCGTCGCCATTCCGCAATTGACCGAGGAACGGCGCCGCGAACTGGTCAAGCAGGCCAAGTCCAAGGGCGAGGACGCCCGGGTGTCGGTACGCAACATCCGGCGCAAGGCGATGGAGGAGCTGCACCGCATCAAGAAGGACGGCGAGGCCGGCGAGGACGACGTCAAGCACGCCGAGAAGGATCTCGACAAGACCACACACCAATACGTCGACCAGATCGACGAGCTGGTGAAGCACAAAGAAGGCGAACTGCTGGAGGTCTAATGGCCGACCAGCAACCAGGTCCCGTGGCGGAAACCCCGGTCGAAGAGCCGTCGAAGAAATCGCGCGCCGGCCGCAATCTCCCCGCGGCCATCGGCGTCGGCGCCCTGTTGGGCGCAATGGCGATCGGGATTCTGCTGTTCAAGCCGATCGGCTGGTTGCCCGTGCTGGCGGTGGCGATCCCGATCGGCGTGCACGAGATCGTTCGCAGGCTGCGCGAGGCCGGCTACGCGCTTCCCGTCATACCGCTGTTGATCGGCACCGAGGCCATGATCTGGCTGACGTACTACGGCCCGGCCGGACCGTTGGCCGCGTACGCCGGAACGATCGTGGTGTGCATGGTGTGGCGACTGGTCGGGCAAGGCCTTCGCGAGCAGCGCGAGCAGCCGGTCAACTACCTGCGCGATATCTCGGCCACCGTCCTGATTGCCACCTGGGTGCCGTTGTTCGCCAGCTTCAGCGCCCTGCTGATCTTCCAGGACCACGGTGGCATCCGGACGTTCATCGTGATCGTTACCGTCGTCTTCGCAGACATCGGCGGATACGTCGCAGGCGTCTTGTTCGGCAAGCATCTGATGGTGCCTGCCATAAGCCCGAAGAAGTCCTGGGAGGGGCTGGGCGGTTCGCTGCTGTTCGGTGTCACGGCAGCCGTGTTGTCGGTGGCTTTCCTTCTCGGTAAACCCGCCTGGGTCGGGGTGCCGCTCGGGTTGATGCTGGTGATCACCGGCGTGCTCGGCGACCTGGTCGAGTCCCAAGTCAAGCGCGACCTCGGCATCAAGGACATGGGCAGGCTGCTACCCGGTCATGGGGGTGTGATGGACCGGATCGACGCGATGCTCCCGTCCGCCGTCGCCGGCTGGATCGTCCTGACGTTATTGGCGTAGTCGGGCCGCCGACCTGCTTCCGCAGTTCACCTTCAGCGGCACGGCCCGGCAACTGCGCGATCGGGCCGCGGAGTACAAAGCGGGCGGCGTGACCGAGCTCGTATATCAGCCCGCAGGCCCCGATGTTGCCGGTGAGCTGGCCCGCATGATGGACGCCATCGGCGGCGCCGCGTCCTGACGCTGTCGTGACCAGGCGTTGAGCCAGCATGCGGCCGCACCCACCACAAGCCCGACCGCGATGCCGACGTCCGGGCGCTGACCGAGCATCAGCCAGGAGAGCAGGCCCGCGACCGCGGGGATGACGGCGAACAACATGGCGACCGCGGCGGCGCCGTAGTCGTTGACGGCGCGTACATACATCGTCATGCACAGAGTCGCGTTCAGCAGCACCACCGCGGCCACCGCAATTGCGGCTTTCCAGGGGTTCGTGACGGTGAACGGCATCAGCGCGGCGAGCAGCACAACCGGGCCGACGCAAACCGCATTCTGCAGCGCCGCGGTCGCCCTGAAGTCGACGCCGCGGCAGAACTTCTGCTGGTAGACGCCTCCCGCGGCGACGCTGAAGAGCGAGACCAACAGCAGCAGAACCACCGCGTCGACTCCACCGACCATCACGAGCCGCCCCGCGCATGCGGCCAGCACCGCAAGCACGCCGAGGATCAACGCACCAACCCGCATGCCGGTGAGCCTCTCGCCCAGGAACGTCGCGGCCAGCAGGGCGGTCACAACGGGGTTCATCGAGATGATCACGGCACCCAACACCGCCGGTGCGCCATGCAGTAGTGCCAGGTAGAGACAGGTGAACAGCAGTCCCTGAGCCAACAATCCGCTGATCAGTACGTGCACAAGCAGCCGTCCTGTGGGCCAGGTCACCTTGGCCGTCACCGCCAAGACGGACAGGATCGCGGCCGCGAGCCCGAACCGGAACACCAGGACCGCCATCGGCGACATCGCCGAAACCGCAAGCGCCCCAATCGGATAGCCGAGCGCATAGATGAACGTCAACGCGAACGCGGTGCGAAACGGCATGGTCGGCAGGGCCACAGCTCCCATGGTTGCCACTAACGCGCTCGATTGCCAATCAATTTCCGCCGACCCTGGATGGGATACTGACAAAGCCCATGGCCACTTCTCTGCCTCTTGTCTTCGACCCTCCGCGACGTGCGATGCCGCCGCGGCACCTCGCCGACCTCGATGAGGGAGGCCGCGCCGATGCCGTTGCGGAGCTGGGACTGCCCGCTTTCCGCGGCAAGCAGACTCGCCAACCAGTACTACGGCCGGTTGATCGCCGATCCGCACGAGATGACCGACCTGCCTGCGGCGGTGCGCGAACAGGTGGCCACGGCGTTGTTCCCTCCGCTGCTCGACGCCGTGCGCGAGATCGAGTGCGATGCGGGGGAGACCAGAAAGATGCTGTGGCGCGCGGTCGACGGAACCACGTTCGAATCGGTGCTGATGCGCTATCCGCAGCGCAACACCGCATGCATTTCGTCGCAGGCCGGCTGCGGGATGGCGTGCCCGTTCTGTGCGACGGGCCAGGGCGGGCTGCAGCGAAACCTGTCGACGGCCGAGATCCTGGAGCAGGTCCGTGCGGCCGCGGTGGAGTTGCGCGACCGCGACCACGGCCGGTTGTCGAACATCGTCTTCATGGGCATGGGCGAACCGCTGGCCAACTACAACCGGGTGCTCGCGGCTGTCCGTCGCATCACTGCGGCGCCGCCGAACGGTTTTGGCATCTCAGCGCGTTCGGTGACGGTGTCGACCGTCGGACTCGCCCCCGCAATCCGCAAGCTGGCCGACGAAGGACTCGGTGTCACGCTCGCGTTGTCACTGCATGCTCCCGACGACGAGCTCCGCGACACGCTCGTCCCGGTCAACAGCCGGTGGAAGGTGTCCGAAGCTCTCGAGGCCGCCAGTTACTACGCCGACGTGACGGGCCGACGGGTGTCGATCGAGTACGCTCTGATCCGCGACGTCAACGATCAGCCTTGGCGAGCAGACCTACTCGGCAAGCGTCTGCACGGTGCGCTGGGGCCGCTGGTCCACGTCAACGTCATCCCGCTGAACCCGACACCCGGCAGCGAGTGGGACGCCAGCCCCAAGGCTGCCGAACGCGAGTTCGTCAAGCGCGTCCGTGAGCGAGGGGTATCGTGCACGGTTCGCGACACCCGTGGTCGCGAAATCGCCGCGGCCTGTGGGCAACTGGCTGCTCAGGGCTGACTGCCCGCAGGCAGCTCCCCGAGGCTGCGCTTCTGACAACACACTGATTCTCCCCCTACGGTCCAGATTGCATTGAGGGCTGTGGACCGCTCACGACCCTGTGTGCAATCTCGCGCGTAGGGTCCCAGTTCGGTCACTGCCCTGAGCTCACCACAGCACTTCCAGCCGCAGGTTCCGGCTGCGCCAGCCATCGGGTGTGCGAACGAGTTCGTGAGTCCAACGGCCGCCGTAAAACTGGTTTTCCGTCGCTCCCCGGCGACGCACGGCGTTCAGCCACATCGCCAGCGTCCGTGCGACATCGCCGTCGATGTCATTCTCGACGTTCATGACGTAGTGCATGCTCATCTCGACCTCCGCCTGGTTCTTGCGCAAGAAGTCGGCGGCCTCCTCGCGCGAACCCGCGATGAATCCCGCTGCGGTGTAGTCGATGTAGGCGTCGTCAGTGAACAGCGACCGATAGAGGTCCCAGTCCCCGGTGTCGACCGCGCGGGCGTATTTGGCCAGCAGCGCGGCGATCTCGAGTTCGTCGCTGACGCGTCGGGCGTCCATCAACTGGGTTTGATGCCGACGGCATGACGCAGCTGGGCCAGGAACTGGTCGTCGTCGTCGCTGCGCACGATGTAGTGCGAGATCGCGACCCGGATCGCGGTTGCGGCCTTCACGCCACTGTTCGGTCCTGACAGCAGTTTCAGCAGCCGCGCCCGCATCGTCGGGATGATCCGCGACAACTGCGCGATGACGACCTCTGGCTCGATGTCGACCAGCCGCACACCCGAATAGGAGTGCTGGTACTCCACGATGAAACTCAATGCCGCATCGAGCTTTTCGTTCCCCCGCAACCCCGCGGTCGCCCTGCCGATACCGGTGTCGAACATCTCGCGCTCGTAAACGCCGAAGGCGTCCAGCAGTTCACCCTTGTCGGCGAACCAGCGATAGAGCGTCGGCCGCGAGACGCCGGCCTGCAGCGCCACTTCTGAAAGGCTGAGTTTCGTCTGTCCACTACGGCCGAGTACTTCCGCGGTCGCCACCAGGATCCGGTGCCGGGTCGAGGTGTCTTCGACGACCTCGCCCCGTTGTGCGCGTAGCGGTTCGTTCACTTCATCGGCCTCAATCGTCGGGTGCTAATGATGGTAATTCCTGGCCTATAGCGATTTCTCCAGAAGTGCCACCGTGTCGAGGTCCTCGAGGGCGGCGACGCTTCGCTGCAGGCCTTCCACGGCGATGTCCTCGGCCTGCATACCGCCCGCACCTGCGACGATCAGCGTCGCGACGTAGGGGTACTGGGCGCCTTGGCGATAGCGGTCCCACAGGTCGTCGCCGTCGAGCTGTGGCCCGCCCGCGGTGGCCAGTGCGTGCCGGTACTCGGCAAGCAGGTCACGCTCGGCCGCCTGCCGGTCCGCCGTCGTCATGCTCGTGATCAGGGTGTACGCCAGCTCGCGGCCGGGGTGGCCGCGCCGCACCGCCTGCCAGTCCAACAGGCCGGCCGCGCCGTTGCGGAAATACACGTTTCCGGCGTGGGCGTCGCCGTGCATGACGGTGTGCGGCGGCCGGTCGACGAGTTGGGTGACCGCACGACAGTTGTCGATGATGAATCGGCCGTTCTCGACGGGTATGTCTGAGCTCCCCGCCAGCTTGCGGGCCGACATGTTCGCAAGGTGTCCGGTCAGCAGTGAAGCGCTGTCACCCGACGCGCTGTAGGCCCAGGCCGGCGGACGCTCCCAGAACGTCGCGTGCAGTCGCGCCAGCAGCTCGACGACCTGACTCGCCTGGTCGGCGTTCAGCGGGTGAAGCGTGTCGGGGAACTCGCACGGGTCGACGGCGAGATCTTCGAGCACGAGCACGAAGCGGCCGGTCACCGGGTCGAACGCCGACCCGTAGGACCTGGGCAGGCCGGTCAATTCCGCCGACAACTCGCGGTAGAAGCGGGTTTCGGTTTCGGCGAGCCGGCCGAGCTCGCCCATCAGCCGGGTGGCCGCCGTCTCGGCGGGCATCTTGACGAACACCGAGGCCGGTACATCGTCGCCCGTGAGCGCCAACCGGGCGCGCGACGACGTCCCCGCGTCGCCGCCGATGACCGACACGGATGCCACAGAGCGGCCCATGATCTGCGACAGGTATGGCGCGTCGAGGTCCGCGATCGTCCGCGGCAGGGACCGGGCCCGGCCGACGACAAGGTCGGTGGCGACGCGTTGCGCGCCCTGGCCGAGGTGGGCGGCCAGGCGCGCGGCCCGTGTCACCCGATCCGTGATGTCCGCCACCTTCGACCTCCTACTCTTGCCGTGTAGCCAAGCAAGCTTTACAAAGATCGCAAGATTTGTAAAGCACGCTAGAAGGGATGACCATGGCTGGACCGATGGAGGGCATCAAGGTCGTCGAACTCGGCGTGTGGATTGCGGGTCCCGCCGCGGGCGGCATCCTCGCCGACTGGGGCGCCGACGTCGTCAAGATCGAACCGCCGACCGGCGACCCCGCCCGTCTCTTCGGCCGCATGCTCGGCCTCGACGGCGACGTGAGCCCGCCGTTCGACATGGACAACCGTGGCAAGCGCAGCATCATGCTGGATCTCACCACGGATGACGGTCGCGCCACCGCGCTCGAATTGCTCAGTGATGCCGATGTTTTCATTACCAATGTGCGTCCGGGCGCACTCCGGCGCATCGGTCTGGACTTCGAGGCGCTATCCGCCCGCAACCCGCGACTGGTCTACGGCTTGATCACCGGCTACGGCGAGTCCGGCCCCGATGCCGATCGCGCTGCCTACGACGTCGCCGCGTTCTGGGCACGCGCCGGGGTTGCGCACCTCCTCACGCGCCCGGGTGACACCCCGCCCTTCCAACGCGGCGGCATGGGCGATCACTCGGCGGGCATGACGCTGGCGGCGGCAGTGTGCGCCGGTCTCGTCGCCCGTGCGCGCACCGGCACCGGCCAACTCGTGTCCACATCGCTGTACCGCCAGGGCGCCTACACCGTCAGCTTCGACCTCAACACATTCCTGCTGACGGGCCATTCGATCGCGATCGGGCTGCGCGAGACGATGGCCAACCCGTGCATGAACAATTATCTGGCCGGCGACGGCAGGCGGTTCTGGATCGTGGGACTGCAGGTCGACCGTCACTGGGGTCCGCTGTGTCGGGTCGTCGGCAGGACCGACTGGCTGACGGACTACCCCGCGCCGCGGGACCGCGCCACCAACGCTGCACACCTCATCGCCGAGCTCGATGAGATCTTCGCGACCAAATCGCTCGACGAATGGGCGAAACTCTTTGCGGCGGAGCCAGATTTCTTCTGGTCGCCGATCAACTCGATCGAGGACGTGGTCGCCGACGAACAATTCCATGCGGCGGGCGGTGTGGTGTATGTCCCCGAAGGCGACACAACCGTGCCGATGGTGGCCACGCCCGCCGACTTCCACGGCACCCCGTGGGCGCCGCGCGCTGCGCGCACCGGGCATCGGCGAGCACACAGGAGAGGTTCTCGGCGAGTTGCGGGCCCGTCGCCGGTGACCCGCAGCTTTACAGATTGCAACAAAAGTGTCACGCTGTCAGATCATGGGCTATTCCGCAGCCGACGAGTCGTTCACCCACCAGTTCTCCCGGCCGTTCGACGAAGTGCACCACCCTGACAACACGTGGTCGGACCGGTGTTACTTCTTCGCCGCCTCGCCGGATGGCACCTTGCTTCTGGCCAGTGGCTACGGGAACAACCCGAACACCAAGAGCGGCCTCGGCTATGTCAAGGTGACGCACGCCGACGGTCGGCATTGGGACCTGATGGCCGGACGTCCCGTGTCGGGTGCTGATCGCGCCGATCTGAGTGCGGGCCCGCTGCGATGGACGTGCGTTGAGCCGCTGAAGAAGTGGAAGCTGGAGGTCGCGCCCAATGACTCAGGCATCGCGTGGGAGATGTACTACGAGCCGACCGCTCCGATGTGGGAGCTGCTTCCGATAAACGTCCGCGGTAAGGACGGCAAGCTGCTCGCCGACATGTACCACATGAAGGAGCCGGGAAAATGGAGCGGCTGGGTGGAGATCGAGGGGGAACGGATCTCGGTTGACGGCTTCCACGGCGGGCGCGACCGCACTTTCGGTGTGCGCGTCGCCGACGAGATCGACTTCTGGCTGTGGCTGGACGCCGGCTTCGAGGACAAGGCAATCGAAGCATGGGTCTTCGAAACAGCAGACGGCGAAGTCACTTACGTCGACGGCGGTATCACCCACACCGACGGCACACTGTCCAAGCGTTTCGTGCGGATCGAGCACGACGTCGAGTTCGACGACGACCGCAAGCGCCCGTCGAGGGCGGTACTGGTCTTCACCGACGAGGACGGCGCGACGTACCGAGTCACTGCCGACTCTCCTCATCAGCACGTGAACGCCTATTACGGACTGCCGATGTCGAAATGCACGTACCAGGATCTCGGCGGTGGCGCCTACTTCATCCACTTCAAATGGGACAGCAACAACCGCGACGAACTGGTCGAAACCGAAGACAAATCGATGGCGATGGATCAGCTCATGCGTTTCGACCTCGACGGGAAAACCGGATGGGGTATTTTCGAAATCCTCATGGGCGCAGGCGCATATCCGCGGTACCCGAACTGGCGTCCGATGGACATGTCCTCGTTCAAGCAGGACCGTAGGCAGGTCCGGCGAGATGCGTGACCGGCTGAGTGCCTGGCTGCAAACGCAACTCCCGGAGGCGAACGACGTGCGCATCGAGGGTCTCGACCGCGTCGAGTTCGGGCACTCCGCGGAGATGCTGGCGTTCGGGATCGTGACGGACTCAAGCCGTCGAGATGTCGTGCTGCGCTTACGTCCTCGGCCGCCTGCGCTGCTCGAGCCATACGATGTCAAGCGGCAGTTCGACATCCTGCAGGCGTTGGACGCGACACCGGTTCGGGCGCCGCGCGCACTGTGGCTGGAGAATAGCGGCGACGTCGTCGGCCGCCCCTTCTTCGTCATGGAGCGGGTGGCAGGCGACGTCTACGAGATGCAGGCACCCGACGGCCCCGAGGCAACGCCCGATCGCATCCGACGCATGTGTCTGAGCATGGCCGAGCAGCTCGCGGCAATCCACCGGGTCGACCTGGAAGCCACCGGTCTGGGAAACATCGACGACGGTCGCGGCCATCTCGATCGCGAATTGGACCGCTGGGCAACCGAAATGCGCCGCGTCCAGCGCGGTCCGCTGCCTGCACTCGAACGTTTGCTGGCCGCCCTGAAAGAGACCAAGCCCGTGCCGTGTTCATCGGTGACGCTCGTGCATGGTGACGCGAAGCCAGGCAACTTCGCGTTCGCCGGCGACGAAGTCAGCGCGGTCTTCGACTGGGAGATGACCACCGTCGGCGATCCGCTCACCGACATCGGCTGGATGGAGCTGCTGTGGATGCAGCCGGTCGGGATCACCAGTCACCCGTCAGCGCCGAGCGTCGAGGAGTTTCTCGCGCACTACGAATCGGTCAGTGGCATTCGCACCCAGAACCGCTCGTGGTACCGGGCGTTGAACGCCTACAAGATGGCGGTGATCTGCCTGATCGGTTCGATGCTGCTGGACCAAGGCCATTCCGACGACCAACGATTCATCCTGAACGCCTACGGTATTGCACCGCTGACACAGTTGGGCTTGGCCGAGCTGGCCATCGACGAGAAGCTCGAGGACGGGCCTGTGATGCCGAGCGACGAACGGATCGCGCAGGTGCAGTCAGCGGGCTAGCCGCTCCTCGAGCAGCCCGACCGCATCGAGATCGGCGATGGCCTGCGTCGTTGTCACCATCGCCTTGCGCGCCACGTCGATCGGCTGCCACTGTGCGCCCATCGCGGCGGTCGACGCGGCGGCGATCCACGAGTAGACGGAGAACAACCGGTACTGCTCCTGGGCCGTGCGCTCGTCGAGCGTGACGCCCTTGTCGGCAAGGCGAGACCGGTACCGGGCGAGCAACGAGTCCTCCTCGCTGCGCCGCGCCTCGACGGGCAGAGAGTTGCACAGGAAGTACGCGACGTCACGCACGCCGGGGCCCCGGCCCGCGACGGCCCAGTCGTACAGGCCGGTACGGCCCGAATCGACGAACAGGTTGCCGCTGTGGGTGTCCCCGTGGATGAGCGTCCGCTCACCCTCGTTGAACAACGCGACGATGTCCAGCGACCGCCCCGCGTACAGCTCGCCGAGGCGGCGGAACACCGACGGCATGTCATCGGCGAACTGGTCCACGGCCGACACGACGAACTGCGCTCGGCGCGCCGCCATTTCGGGGTCTTCGGGTTTGCGCCGCATCCCCGACGGTGTGCGCAACCATGCCAGTTCGTGGCCCTGATAGGCGGCATGCAGGATGGCGAGTTCGTCGACGAGCGAGGTGGCGACATCGAGGATGTCGTCGTCGGACAGGCTGGTGAACCGGCACCCCGACGCATCCAGGTCCTCGAGCACCATCACGAAAGCACCCTCGGCCGCGTCGTAATCCGAATACCACACCCGTGGCACCCGCACCGGCAGCTCGTCACCGACTTCTGCGTAGAGGCGTGCCTCGGCGACGCCAAGACCGATCTGCCGAAGGAACTTTCGTTGCTCGGCCACGAAAGGCTGTAGTTTGACGAACACCGTCTCCGGCAGGTCCGCAGATGTTGTCAAGCCGACGCGGGCCCGGCCGGTGGTGCCGGAATGAGCGTCAAGGATCTCTACGCCGCTGACCGGCTGGCCGAGTATCTCGGTGAACCATTCAGGGGTGAGATCTTCGGTGGTTGACGGGATGCTCACGGCGCCTTCACGCCCGCCGCGTGCCGAAGCTGCATGAGGAACTGGCCGTCGTCGTCGCTACGCACCAGATAGTGCGACACCGCCACCCGAACGGCCGTCGCGACCGCCAGCTCGGCATTCGGCCCATGCGCGAGGCGTTCCAGTCGTGATCGCATGAGCGGAATGACCCGCGAGAGCCGGCGGATCACTTGTGCAGGCTCGATGTCGATCATGCGCAAACCGGGATACGAATGTTGGTACTCGACGATGACCCGCAGGGCCGCGTCGAGTCTCTCGCTGGCAGGCAGGCCTGCGGTCGCCTCGGCGACTGCGCGTTCGTAGTACTGCCGTTCCCAGACCACGAAGCCGTCGAGCAGATCCCGCTTGGAGGCGAACCATCGATACAGAGTCGGCCGTGAAACGCCGGCCTGCAATGCGACCTCGGAGAGGCTCAGCTTCGTCATGCCATGGCGGCCCAGCACCTCCGCGGTGGCCGCCAGGATGCGCTGACGAGTCGAGTTGTCATCCTCGACGACCGGATCCTCCATCGGCATAGCTTTACAAATTTGCGCCCAAATGTCACGCTGATTCCGTGACAGCAGCCCCGGTGCAGGCACGTGAGTACAGTCCGGTCGACATCACCTCACACGACTTCTGGGATCAGCCCTTCACGGTGCGTGATGAGACCTTCGCGCAGCTGCGCGCCGCAGAAGGGCTCAGCTGGCACCGTCCGTGGCCGTCGATGTTTCCGATTGAGGAGCCCGGATTCTGGGCGTTGACGCGGCGGGCCGACATCGTCTACGTCAGTCAGCATCCCGAGCTGTTCACCTCCGCCGACGGTGTCGCGCTGAACCCGATGCCCGCCGAGATCCAGCGGTTCGCATCGTTCTTCCTGGCCATGGATCCTCCGCAGCACACCGTCTACCGGCGGCTGATCAGCTCGGCGTTCACGCCGCGAAACGTCCGCCAGATCGAGGAGCAGATCCACCGGAATGCCGTCGCCATCGTCGACGATCTCGTCGGTGCCGGTGACATCGATTTCGTCGCAGCATGTTCGGCACGGCTGCCGATGCTGACGATCATGGACATGCTCGGTGTGCCGTCGGCGGACCAGTCGTCGGTGGCGTACGCGGCCGAGAAGCTGTTCGGCATGAGCGACGAGGAGTACAGCACTCCGGAGGAGCAGGCAGACGACCCGGCCGCACAGATCATGCTGCTCAACAACACCGGGGTGGAGCTGGCGAAGTTCCGCCGCAACAACCCCGGCGACGACCTGATGACCAGCATCGTCAACGCCGAGGTGGACGGCCACCGGCTCACCGACGAGGAGATCGGTGCGTTCCTGATCCTGTTGGCCTCGGCCGGTAACGACACCACCAAGCAGAGCACCACACACGCGATGATGGCGTTGGTCGACAATCCCGATCAGCGCGAGTGGCTGATGGCGGACTTCGAAAACCGAATCGGCCCTGCGATGGAGGAGTTCGTGCGCTGGTCGTCGCCGGTGCTGCAGTTCGCACGGTTTGCGACCGAGGACACCGAGATCAACGGCCAACCCGTCGCCGCCGGTGACAAGGTCGGCCTGTTCTACTGCTCGGCCAACCGCGACGAAGCCGTCTTCGACCGCCCGGGCACCTTTGACCTGACACGGTCGCCCAACCCGCACCTCGGCTTCGGGGGCGGCGGCCCGCACTTCTGCCTCGGCAATCAGCTGGCGAAGGCCGAGTTGCGAAACCTGTTTCGCGAGCTGCTGACTCGGCTGAAGACCGTCGAGTTCGGCGAGCCCGATCTGCTGTACAGCAGCTTCGTTCACGGCGTCAAACGCCTGCCGGCCCACGTCCAGTAAGGGGTGACCATGCGGGTCGAAGTCGATCTCGACAAGTGCACCGGGCACGGTATCTGCGAGTCGATCGCCGACGACGTATTCGAGGTGCAGGACGACGGCACCGTGTACATCCACGAGGGCGACCGCCCGGACTCCGACCGCGAGCGCATGCAGCAGGCTGTAACCCAATGCCCCGCAGCGGCTTTGCGCCTGGTCGACTAGCGGGTCAGCTCCCTGGCATGGGCCGGACCAACACCGACTGCTGAGTGGCGCCGACCGCACCGCGTTCGTCGAACAGCGTGCCGACCGTCGTTCCGATGCCGTCAGGCCCGTAGTTGGTTTCGGCGCGGATGCCAATCCACTCGCCCTCGGGAACTCGATGCACATGCACCACCAGGTCGGTGTTCATGAACGTCCACTTCCCGGGCTCGAGCTTCGTGCCGATGCCGTTGGCGTCGTCGGCCACCGCGAACAACCGCTCCAGCTGCGTCATCGCCTCACCCTTGACGAGGTCGACCTCGGGTTTGAGCCAGGACTCTCCGGGTCCGCTGTCACCTCGATGGGTCAGCCATCGCCAGTCCACGCTGTGCACGTAGTTGCGGTCCCACCTTTCCCGATGGCCACGGCTGTGGGTGTCGGACAGCGGGCGCAGCGGCGGCGCCGGGGCGTGGACCATTTCGGCAGTGTCGAACTTCTGCAGCCGCCATCCGCTGGCCCGGGCGACGGGACGAGGCTCCCCGTTCGGACCCAACGCCAGCATCTCCGCGCCGATCAACTCGATCTGCTTGCCCGCGCGTTCGCGTCGTGAGCGCACCCACAGATCACCCTCGGCGGGTACGGGTCCCAACAGGTCAATCAGCACGCGGCTCAGTCGGGTGTCGTCGCGCGCCTCGCAGCGCTCCAATGCACGCACCAGCAGCGCCGACACTGGTGCGCCGTGCTGAATCGCGGCCGACCATGTGCTGCGCACCATGTCGGTCGCGATGAATCTCTCGCCGTGCGGATCGCTGTCGTCGATCAATTCGTAGTAGGAATCGCTCATGGCAGACCTGCTCCCGGGATGTCGACTGTGGTCATGTCAAGCCGCGACCGTTTGGTCCCGGCGAGGCGTTGCGGGTAGGCGTCGGTACTCGACAGCAGGAAGAGGGTGCGGCGCTCCGGGCCGCCCAGCGTGCACGCGATCGCAACTCGGTCGCCGATATCGACGCGGTCAGTGACCTTGCCGCCCTCCACAATTCGTTCGAACTGGTGGGCCAACGTCATCGCCGTCCATACGCCACCCTCGGCGTCGAGGGCGATACCGTCGGGAGGGCCGTCGAGCCCGTCGGCGAAGATCCGCCGATCGGACAGCGAGCCGTCGTCCTCGATGGTGAACGACGTCAGTCGCCTGCCGGTCGATTCGGCGACGATCAGGGTTGCGTGGTCCGCCGTGATCACCATCCCGTTGGGGAAGTCGAGTTCCTCGGCGACGACGGTGGCCGCGTTGTCGGGATCGACGCGCACGATGACACCGCGCTCGCGCGCTTGGGCGCCGACGTAGGCACGGCCGAGTTCGTCGACCACCATGTCACCGAGATCCGCAGGGACGATGTCGGACAGGTCGGCGACGGTATCGACGGTCTCGCCGTCGTAGCGCAGGACTGTGCGGCTTTCGGTGGAAGTGATCAGCAGCGATCCGTCCGGTCGAAACCCCAGCCCCGATGGCGCGTGGCCGGCCAGTGGCAGGGTGGTCATGTCTCCCTGCAGGTCGACGGTGTGCACCGCCTCGCCGAGCATGTCGGAGAACCACAACAGGCCTTCGAACCAGCGGGGGCCCTCGCCGAAGCAGAAACTGTTCGCCAGCGGCGTCAGCCTCATCCGGTCTCGACCTTTCGATTGCGCGCCGCACCTTTACAAAACACGCCATAAGTGTCACGCTCGCTAGGTGCTGATGTCAAACAGGCGCTGGTCGTGAACATGAAGAAGTACCACAGCCACACCCTTCTCTACCTGCACGAGACGATCGAGCTCGGATCGGGGCGAGGTGATCGCTTCACCGAGGTGTTCAGCGACATCTACCAGCCGATGATGGAGCAGCTCGGTGCACGGCTGTTCGCCATCTGGGAGGCCACGCCGTTCAACGGGCACTGGCCGCAGGTCACGATCATCTGGGAGATCGACGCGTTCGCCGACTACGCGCGCATCGGCAGGGCTCAGGCCCGCGGTGGCAGCCACGAGGAAACCGCCGCAAAGTGGGCGACATTCATGGCCGAGATCGGAGCCTCCGGCGAGGGGCGGATCATGTATGCCGGCAAGAGCAACAAGACGCTCGCGGAACTGAAGGAGTCGAAGTTCTCCGCCGGGCTGGTCATCCAGGAAATCATGGAGAGCAAGCCGGGCCGCCAGGACGATTACATCCGTGAGCTCGAGCGGCTGTACGTGCCGTGGTCGGAGCGCACCGGCAAGCGCTGGCTTGGCTCGTTCATCACGACCTTTCGGTTCAACGAGGTCATTCACTACTGGGCGCTCGAGGGTGACTGGGACGTCTTCGAAAACCATTACCCGTCATGGAAAGAGAGCCCACCGGCCGAGATCGTCACCTGGATGAGCGTTGCGCCCGCCCTCCGCGAGGGTTGGGAGGATTCGATTCTGCAGGCACTGCCCCCGTCGCCGCTCCAGTGAGTACCCGATCGAGAAACTCTGTGATGCAGGAATTTTCGTACGACCCCTTCGATCCCGCCGTGATGGCCGATCCGATGCCGTATTACCGCGTGCTGCGCGACGAACACCCGGTGTACTACGTCGAGAACTGGGACACCTATGCGCTGTCCCGGTTCTCCGACATCTGGGCTGTGCTGGAGATCCACGACGGGACCTTCGTCGCGTCGGAGGGGACTCTTCCTGCGGCAACGGTTCTGGAGCAGCGAAACAACGGCCCGGTTCCGGATCCGCCGCTGCATCCCATGCCGTTCCACGCGAACTTCGACGCCCCGATCTATGACGGCGTCCGGCGGTGCACCTCGGGACCATTCCGGCCGAAGTCCGTCGCCAAACTCGCCGACCGGATTCGCGTGCTGGCCAACGAGCGACTCGACGAACTCCTGCCACGCGGCACCTTCGACCTGACCCAGGACTACGGCGGCATCGTGGCCGCCTCAGTGGTGTGCGAAACACTCGGTCTACCCGTCGATCTCGCACCCGAAGTGCTGGCGACGGTCAACGCGGGAAGCCTCGCGCAGCCGGGCAGCGGTGTAGAGGTGGCCAACGCCCGTCCCGGCTATCTGGAGTACCTGGTGCCGCTCGTACAGCAGCGGCGCGCCGACCCCGACGGTGAACTGGCGATCGCGGGCAACCTGATCGACTACCGGTTGCCGGACGGGTCGCAGTTGTCCGACATCGAGGCCGCCACCCAGATGCTGGGAATCTTCATCGGCGGCACCGAAACTGTGCCGAAGATCGTCGCACACGGACTGTGGGAGCTCGGCCGACGGCCCGACCAGATGGCGGCGGTGCGTGTCGATCTCGACACAAACGTGCCGAAAGCACGCGAGGAGATGATCCGGTACTGCGCGCCCGCTCAATGGTTCGCTCGCACGCTCCGCAAGCCGTTCACCATCCACGACACCACGATCGAGCCCGGCCAGCGGATCATCACCCTGCTCGCTTCGGCTAGCCGGGATGAGCGCGAGTACCCCGAACCCGACGAATTCCTTTGGGACCGGCCCATCGAGCGCCTCCTCGCGTTCGGCCGCGGTCAACACTTCTGCCTCGGCGTCCATCTGGCGCGGCTGGAGATCACGATCATGGTGTCCGAGTGGCTCAAACGGGTGGCCGACTACCAGATCCTCGACGAGGCCGCGTCACGGCCGCCGTCGAGTTTTCAGTGGGGCTGGAACAATATCCCGGTGGAGGTCTGATATGTGGTCGTATCGGCTGGTGGCACCGTATACCTTTGAGCGGGTTGGTATTCCGGAGAAGACGCCCGAATCGTTAGGCGATCGTCAGGTCCTCGTACGGTTTCTCGCCGCGGGGGTGTGCGGCAGCGACCTGCCCGGGTTCCGCGGTGCGAAGGGCCGTCTTCCCGGCGACGTGGGGACCAGCGCCGCGGAGATGGACGGCTTTCCGATCCACGAGATCGTCGGGGAGGTGGTCGCCAGCCGCCACCGGAGCCACGGGATCGGCGACCGCGTCGTCGGCTGGGCCTCCGGTTTCGACGGAATGATGGAGTACGTCGCCGCAGACGGCGACGGCCTGGCGCCGTTCGACCAGGCGCTGAGCGCAGCGCATGCGGTCGCGCTGCAACCGCTGGCCTGCGTGCTGTATGCGCTCGAGCAGCTGCCGAATCTCAAGGGCCTCCACGTCGCGGTGATCGGCCAGGGTTCGATCGGGCTGCTGTTCTCGTACGCCGCGAAGGCTGCGGGCGCGCGAATCGTCACCGGCGTGGATCCGATCGACCGCGACGGCGTCGCAAAGGAGTTCGGCGTCGACACCGTCGTCCGCGCCACAAGCGACCGCTGGGTGAGCCACCTGAATTCGCACGACCGGCCCGACGTCGTCATCGAAGCCGTCGGCCACCAGGTCGCCACGCTCGGCCATGCGATCGAAGCGGCCGCGTTCGGAGGCACGGTGTTCTATTTCGGTGTCGCGGACGACGACGCGTATCCGATCAGCATGCGCACGATGCTGCGCAACAACCTGACGCTGAAATCCGGTGTGACACTGGACCGGCGCCGGATGCTGTCCGTCGCCAACGAGTTCGCCCGCGACCATCCTGACCTGCTCCCGGCGTATGTCACCCACACCTTCGGCGTCGACGAGGTCCAGGCCGCATTCGAGTTGGCATGCCGGCCGGCGCCCGAGCGCATCAAGATCGCGATCGTCCAATGACAAACAGCAGATTGCAGGAAGCGCTGGCCGCCAAGCAGCGGATATTCGGCGGGTGGGTGGTCGGTCCCACGATCATCGGCCCCGAGGAATTCGCACAGGCCGGCTACGACTACGTCGGATTCGATATCCAGCACGGCTATCTCGACGACGCCGACGTCGCCCTGCTGCTGCGCCGGCTCGAGCATGTGCCCATTGCCACCGCCGTGAGACTTCCGTCGGCGGATCCCGCACCCATCGGGCGGGTACTCGACGCAGGCGCCGACGCCGTCATCGTCGCGATGGTCGAATCCGCGGAGCAGGCGGCGGCCGCGGTGGCTGCGACACGTTACGCACCTACAGGTATGCGCAGCTTCGGGCCGCTGCGGGCCGGCCTCGGTCTCGATCCCGCAGTCCATGAAACGCGTACGAGCGTGTTCGCGATGATCGAGACCGCGAAGGGGCTTTCGGCACTCGCGGAGATATGCGCCGTCCCCGGACTCACCGGTGTCTACGTCGGCCCTGCGGATCTGGCGATCTCGCTGGGTCAGGATCCGATCGCCTCGTTGAGCACCCCGGCCGTGCTCGACGAGCTAGTACGCATCCAGGCCGCGGCGTCGGATGCCGGCCTGGTTGCCGCCATTCATGCCAACGCAGGCAAGCCCGGAAAGGCCATGGCCGAGCTCGGCTTTCGGATGATCACGCTGACGTCGGAATCCCAGGCACTGCGGCGCGGGGCGGCCGAGCATCTCAGGGAGGCGCAGTGACCGACCGGGTAGCACTGGTGACCGGCGCCGCCCGCGGGCAGGGCGCCGCGATCGTTAAGCGATTGCACGAGGACGGCTACCGTGTCGCAGCCTGCGACGTCCTGGTCGACGAGTTGACGGCATCCATCGATGGCCTGGGCGACAGCGTGGTCGCGTTGTCACTCGACGTCACGTCCGAGGAGCAGTGGAACTCGGCGGTGGGTGAGATCGTCGAGCGGTTCGGATCCCTGACGACACTGGTCAACAACGCCGGTGTGTTGCGCCGCGCATCGCTCGCCGACGAGACTCCCGCGGGCTTCGAAGCCAGCTGGCGGTTCAACTGCCTGGGCCCCTTCCTCGGAATCCGTGCGGCACTGGAACATCTACGAGCGGCTGTCGGCGCGGCCGTCGTCAACACGTGCAGCACCGGCGCCATGCGAGCGTTCCCAAACCACGCCGCATACGGTTCATCCAAGTGGGCGCTCAGAGGCCTCACCCAGGCCGCCGCCGCCGAGCTCGCACCGTCGGGAATCCGGGTCAACGCCGTATTCCCGGGGCCGATCGAGACACCGATGCTCGACGCGGCGACACAGGCACGCCTTGCGGAGCGGGCACCGTTCGGGCGGATTGGCAAGCCCTCGGAGGTTGCAGACGCGGTCGCGTTTCTCGTCTCCGACCACGCGTCGTTCATCACCGGCTCCGAACTCGTGATCGACGGCGGACAAATCCTGCAGATCGGATGACGCCAGATGACCAAGACTCTTTCGGTGGGGATCATCGGCGCAGGCCCGGGCGGGCTGGCATTGGGAATCTTCCTGCGCAAGGCCGGGTTTGGCGACTTCACCATCTTCGACCGCGAGGACGGGGTCGGGGGCACCTGGCGGATCAACACCTATCCGGGACTCGCGTGTGATGTTAAGTCGCATCTGTACTCGTACTCGTTCGACCTGAACGCGAACTGGTCGCGACTATGGTCCGGGCAGCCCGAGATTCTCGAGTATTTCGAACGTTGCGCGCAGCGCTACCGGCTCGGCGCGAACCTCAGGCTGAACACCGAAGTCGTCGCCGCCCGGTGGGACGCCGATAGCAACAACTGGCAGCTGACGACGAGCACAGGGGAGCAGTACACGTTCGACATCGTGGTGTCGGCGGTCGGACTGTTCACGCAACCGGTGCTCCCGGACCTCGTCGAGGAGGAGCCGTTCACCGGGACACTGATGCATACGGCGCGGTGGGACCATTCGGTTGATCTTCGCGATGCGCGAGTGGCTGTCCTCGGTACGGGATCGACTGCGTCGCAGGTGGTTCCGGAGGTGGCGAAGGTGGCCGAAAAGGTCTACTCGGTCCAGCGCTCACCGACCTGGATTCTGCCGAAGCCCGACCGCGAGTACACCGATCAGGAGAAGTGGCTGTTCGCCCACGTACCGTTCGCCAAGAAACTGTATCGGACCAGGCTATGGCTGCGCAGCGAGTCGAACATCGGGGTGATCGAGAACGGCAGCGACAAGACGCAGGAATTCAAGGGCATCGCGCTGCGTGTGCTCGAGGCGACCGTGGCCGATGAGGAACTCCGGCGCAAACTGACTCCTGAACATCCGTTCGGCTGTAAGCGACTGGTGTTCGCAACTGACTACCTGCAGACGCTGGCACAGCCGCACGTCGAGGTGGTCTCCAGCCCGGCCCGGTATCTGCGGTCCCGGTCGCTGGTGACCGAAGACGGCTCCGAACTCGACGTCGATGTCGTGTTGTGCGCCACGGGATATGCCGCCGCCGACTATTTGGGCCAGATCGATGTCGTCGGCGAGAGCGGCGCATCACTGCACGACACGTGGAGGGACGGGGCGTCCGCGTACCTCGGGATGGCCGTTCCGGGCTTCCCGAACTTCTTCATGCTCTACGGGCCCAACACCAATGTCGGATCCAACAGCGTCATCTTCATGCTGGAGGCACAGGCCCGCTACATCGTGCGCGCCCTCAAGCACATGCGGCGCAGGCGCAAGGCCTACATCGCAGTGCGGCCCGAGACGATGGCGAACTTCATCGCGAAGATCGACCAGTGGATGGAAGGCACCGTGTGGCTCACCCGGTGCAGCAACTACTTCCGCGCCGCCAACGGTCGTGTGGTGACCCAGTGGCCGCGCAGTGCCCGCGCGTTCTGGGGGATGACGCGCAGGTTCAAGGCTTCCGAGTACGCCTTCGAGCCGCAGTCGCGGGAGACGGAAGCGCCCGCCGATGCCAGAAGTGTGGCGAACCGTTGACGACTGTGTCGCAACGGCTCGACCCAGCGCTGCGCCACCTCGCGCAAGCGCGCACCGACCTGGCTGCGGACAGACTGCACACCTACCGCGAGTCGCTGCACCAGCGTCGCCGAGACTACGCAGGCACACTGGACACCACCGGTGTCACGATCGAGGAAACGCGGGCAGACTCCGCTTTAGTGCGTATTTATCGGGGCGCCTCCACTCTTGCACGAGCACCGGCGGTTATCTATTGCCACTCAGGGGCTTTCGTGCTGGGAAATCTCGACGTCGACCACCGCCAATGCGTGGAGCTTGCCAAGCGGGGGCAGTGCACGGTGATCTCGGTGGACTACCGGCTTGCGCCAGAACATCCGTTCCCCGCGGCGCTCGACGATGCGACTGTGGTACTCGAGTGGACGGCCTACAACGCGGCCCAACTGCTCATCGATATCGATCGGTTGGCGGTTGCGGGCAGCAGTGCGGGAGGAGCACTCGCGGCGAGGCTCGTACAGCGCGCGGCCGCGGGACGTGGGCCGCGCATCGTGTTTCAGCTGCTGCACCAGCCCGTACTCGACGATCGGCCCACCCCGTCGGAGGATGAGTTCGAGTCGACCCCCGGGTTCGACGGTCCGGCGGTCAGGTTGATGTGGCAGCACTACCTCGCAGGGGCACCCGCGTCGGAAGACGCGGCCCCGGGCCGCTGCACCGAACTGTCCAGCTTGCCAAGCACATTGATCACCTGCTCGGAACTGGATCCGCTTCGCGACGAGGCGATCGGCTACGCACAGCGACTCATGTCGTCGGGAGTCGCAACCGAGCTCCACGTGTTCCCCGGCACCTGCCACGGATTCGATGCGTTCCTGCCGGACTGGGAGATGAGCCGGCAGCTGTTCGACATTCAGGGTGCGGCGCTGCGACGGGCGCTTCACACCTGAGGGCTGTGCGGTGCCGCCGATATCCGCCAGGCGCCTGCCCTTGCCGACCATGTGCCGGTATGGATGTCGCGTTCACGGATCGGGGTGAGGTCGAGCCGGACATCGACGGTGGTACTTTCACCTGCGGCCAGTTCGACGCGACGAAAGCCGACCAACTGCGGCACGGGCCGAGGTGAGTCTGAGTTCGCGGCGTAGATCTGTACGACGGTCGATCCTGTGCGCGTGCCGGTGTTGGTGACGCGAGCGGTTGCCGTTCCGTCCGCTTCGCCCAAGGTGTGATCGAGGAGCGTCATCTCGAAAGTGGTGTAGCCCAGACCGAATCCAAATGGAAACGCCGCGGTGTTGCCGTCGCGATCGAGCTTGCGCTGACCCCACCAGGCGTCGTAGACGACTGTCGCCGCGTGGGAATCAAACGGCGGAAGGTGCTCTGCTTGACGCGGGATGGCGACCGGCAATCGTCCGCCCGGGTCCGCGGCGCCGGTCAGGACGTCAGCCAGCGCGTGTCCACCCTCCATCCCCGGATACCAACCCATGAGGATGGCGGGAACCTTGTCTCGCCAGGTTTCCATGACGATCGCGCTGCCACCTATCAGCACAACCACCGTCCGTGGATTCGCGGCGGCAACCGCCTTGATCAGTGATTCGTCCTCGGTTTGCAATGTGAGAGACGTGCGGTCACCGGCACTGCCGAACTGGCCGAGAAGTCTTGCGGCCGTGGCGGTGATCTTGTCCAGCACGTGTCGGACGGGACGCACAGAGAAGGGAAATCCGAGCATGTGAAGCCCCGGTCCACCTTCGGCGAACATGCGTTCGCCTTCATCGTCTGCGCTCAATCCCGTGACGACGACGACCGCGTCCGCGTTGGCAGCCACGTGGATGTCTCCGCCATCAATCTCGACGACCTCGGTGGCGGGCAGCGCGTCACGCAGACCCTGCAACACTGAGACGGTCGACGGTGGGTGCACAAGCGACGACCCTCGGTCGCCGGTATTCGGTCGATCGGCGAGCCGTCCGACGACCGCGAGGCGTCGTATCGGCGCCGGCAGTGGCAGCACTGCAGATCCGTCGACGGACTCGTTCTTGAGCAGAACGCTTCCGGCCACTGCGACTTCGCGGGCCAAAGCGCGATGGTCGGGTCCGGCGACGAGTGCTGGTGCAGGTTCGTCTGTGTCACGTTGCGCGTAATGCGCAAGGCATGTCGCCAGAATGCGGCGCGCCGAGCGGAGCACGGTCTCGCGTGACACGCGGCCGTCGCGCAGTGCAGAGGGCAGTGCCCGTGCGCGCAGCAGGCGCAATGGCATCTCGATGTCCAAACCGGCTTCGAGGCTTGCGACGGCGTCGTGGGTTCCGGCCACCCAGTCGCTCGTGACGAAGCCCTTGAAACCCCATTCGTTGCGGAGGATGTCGGTGAGAAGAACCCTGTTCTCCGCGGCGAAGACGCCGTTGACTGCGTTGTAGGAACTCATCACCGAGTCGACCCCGGCGTCGACGACGGTCTTGAAGTGTGGGAGATACACCTCGTGCAGCGCGTGGTCGTCGACGAGCACGTCGACCTTGAAGCGGGAGTTCTCAATTGAGTTGAGCGCGAAGTGCTTAACGCATGCCATCACATTGCGGCGCAGTCCCTGTGTCAGGGCCGCGCCCATCTGGCCGGTCAGCACGGGATCCTCGCCGTAACACTCCTGTGCGCGCCCCCACGCCGGATGGCGCAGCAGGTTGACGCATACCGCTCCCGAGTAGTTCGCGCCGCGGGCGCGGGCCTCCCGGCCCATCGCGAGCCCGACGCGCTCCTCCAGCTCGGGGTCCCACGTCGACGCACGCATGATCGTCACGGGGAACGCCGTGGACCGCCCGATGACGACTCCACGCGGTCCATCGCTGAACCGGATGCCCGGTATGCCGAGCCGTCGAATCGCGCCGCCGGCAACGGGACCTGATTTCATCAGCGTCGCCAACCGCGGCAGGGCGCGAAGGGGCACGTCGCCGTCGAGAAGCCAGAGCAACTCGTCGTCATCCATCCGAGCGATGAGAAGCTCGGCGGCCTCTTTCGCGGTCACTTCGCCCCGGCGCAGCTTCTCTACCCAGTCGTCGAAGAGGACGCCGGCTTCTGCGTCGGAGGTGGCCATGACGACAAGCCTGCCACCGCGGGCCGCCGGTTAGCGGTCGAGTTCGCGTGCGACGGCGGCGTGGTAGGCGTCGATATGGGCGGGGTTGACCATCCGAAAGAAACCGTCGGTAAGAGGTGCGTGCTTGTAGGTCTCGATCGTCATCGTCCTGGTGAACAGCGTCCTGCCGTCCTCGGGTCGGGTGAAGTGGTACTCGATGGTCATCCGGCCCTCCAGCCCGCCGTCGCCCTGGCTGTCGTGTCCCAGTCGGCCAACAGAACTGAAGACGAACAGCGTCGGGCGCGCGGCGATCGCGAGTTGCCAGGTGAACACCCGATCCTTCTGCGGGTCCGGGTGCGCCTCGTCCCAGGTGTCGCCGACCTGCAGCGGGAGGCGATCGGGCAGGTTGCGGATGCTGGGACCACCCGGGTAAGTCTTCGTCCAGTTGGCGGGATTGCTCACGAAGTCGTAGATGGCCTCTGGGGACTGCGCGAATGTCGTCCCCGAACTCGTGGTCACGATCCCCAAGACGATGCCCCTTTCCTGTCGACCGGACTTTACAGATTAACAGAAAAGTGTCACGCTGATCGGGATGGACTTCTCCCGGGTTGCGCTGTCCGAAGAGGATCAGGCGTTCAAGGACGACCTCAGCTCGTTCCTGCGCGAGATCGTGACCGACGAGGTCATTGCCCGCGACCGTGAGACAGGCGAGAACTTCGACGAGGGTGTGCATCTGGCGCTCGGGGAAGCCGGCTATCTGGCCGCCGACTTCAAGCCGGAGTCCGAGGGCGGCTTCAGCCCGGTCCGGAAACGTATTTGGGACCTCGAGATCGGCCGTCTACACACGCCGTGGTTCCACTGGGGCACCACGTCGATGGTCGCGCGGGCGGTGGCGCAGTTCGGCTCGCCCGAACTCCAGGAGGAGGTGCTGCCACGCACGTTGTCCGGGGAATTCCGGCTGTGTCTGGGCTACACCGAGCCCGAGGGTGGCTCCGACGTCGCGACCTGCAAGACCCGGGCCGTGCGTGACGGCGACAGCTGGATCATCAACGGCTCCAAGATGTTCACGTCCAATGCGCAGAACGCCGCCTACGTCTTCCTGATCACCAACACCGATGCCGATGCGCCCAAACACCAGAGCCTGACGATGTTCCTGGTCCCGTTGGACAGACCCGGCGTCGAGATCCAGCCACTGCGCACCGTGGACGGTGACCGCACCAATATCACGTACTACAGCGACGTCCGCGTCGAGGACAGGTACCGCATCGGTGAGGTCAACGGCGGCTGGACCGTGGTGCGGGAGGCGCTGAACGACGAGCACGGCACCGTCGAGCGCGACCCCGACGGGCTGAAGAAGATCGCCGCGATGTCCGAACATCTCGTGCTGATGGCCGAGGCGGTCGACAAGATCGCCGCGAGGGCGGCAGACGACGACTCGACCAAGTACCGACTGGGCCGAAGCATCGCCCGGATGGAGGCAGCGGCCAGCACTCCGGAGATGTTCGGCCGCGTCGCCATTGCGCAGACGATGCGCGATGTCTCACCGGATCTGATGGACATGATGGGAGCCGCGTCGAGCCTGCCTGTGGGTACGCGCGGCGACGTCGCGGACGGGGGAGCCGAGTACATCTTCCGGCTGGCCGGCCCGACCGGCATCTACGGCGGCACCCTCGAGGTGTTCCGCAACATGATCGCCCAGCATGCGCTGGGGCTCGGCAGGCCGAATTACTCACCGCCTGCCAAGCGTCCCTAAAGCCGGGCGATCACCTCGGACGCCAGCAGTTCCAGGGTCTCATCGGATCCGCGGTCGTGCGTGAACAACACGATCTGCCCGAACCCGAGCTCCTGCAGCTCGTTCAGCCGCTCGACGACGGCGGGCGGCGTACCGATAAGCCCGCCTTCGTGAAGTCCGAATGCCGGTATCCCGAAGCGCTTTTCGGCGAGCTGCGCAACGGCGGGCAGCGACGCGTCGTCCGGCGCCAGCGCCATCACGGCCTCGATCGACATCACTATCGTGTCGGGGTCGCGGCCGATGTCGCCGCAGAGTGTCCGCAGGACCGACATCTTGTGCTCGAGCTCGCCGAGCGCGTATGTGGGTACGTTCCAGACGTCGGCGTAACGCGCCACCAACGGCAGCGTGTACTTCTCGCCGACACCGCCCACCACGATCGGCGGCCGAGGCTGCCGAACCGGTCCGGGCTTGATCGGCATGTCGCGCACCGCGAAGTGCTTGCCCGCGAAGTCGATTCGCTCGTTGGCGAACGCCTGGCGCAGGATCTCCAGACGTCTCGCCGAGGCGCTCTGACCTCTCGGCGAAGGTGCCCCAGTCCAGCCCGACCCTGTCGTGCTCGTCCTGAATGGAGCCGCTGCCGATGCCGAGTTGAAGCCGTCCGGCAGAGATCTGGTCGAGCGTGGTCGCCATCTTCGCAAGTACCGCCGGATGACGAAACTGGTTGCACAACACCATGTGCCCGACCTGTATACGCTCGGTGCGGCTGAGTAACGCGGTTGCCAGGGTCCATGCCTCGAGCGAGGGATAGTCGGGGGCTCCCGGTCCGTAGAGGTGGTCATAGAGCCACAGCGAGTCGATGCCCAGCTCCTCACACCGCAGCGCGCGGTGCAGGACGTCGGGATAGCTGAAGCCCATCTGAGGTAAGTAGACCCCGATCTCGGCTCTGGTCATGTCCGCAATTCCAACCTTCCATGGGTGATCGTCGTGGCGCCGTTGGCGGCGGCCTCGAAAGCAAAGGATCGGTCTGTGATGCCGTAGGCACTGACCGTCAGGTCGCAGCCCAACGGCGTCGGTGACGCGAATCGGACGGCCACCCGCGAAACCTGACCGGGGTCGTCGACGCCGAGCATGCCGAGCACCCGGTGCGCGCAGACCGCCATCGTGCACAGGCCGTGGGTGAACACGAAGTCGAAGCCTGCCGCGCGCGCCACGTCGATGTCGAAGTGGTGCGCCGCCCAATCGCCGGACACCTTGGCGTAGCGATGGGCGATCTGATCGTCGAGGTGGGCCGTGGCTGAGCCGACGAGATTCGCGCGGGCGCCGTCGGGGAAGCGGTGCTCGGCCGGCATCTGCTCCGAAATCGGGCAGCCCGTCGAGGCCGAGCAGTACCATCGTCCACCACTGCTCGACGGCCAACCGGCCATCGGAATCGATCTGCTCGAGGCGCACAGCGACCCGGGTGCCCGCACGTGTCGTCCGCACCGCGGAGATCTGCGACCAGGTGTCCAGAGTTTCGCCGGGAGCCGGCGGTCGGTGCACCACGATGTCGTGCTCGCCGTGCACTCCGCCGCGGGCCCGCGTCCACGCCTCGGTAGGCAGATCTGTCCGTGCCGCCTCTACCGGCTCGAACACCAGGATCGCCGGGAAAACCGCCGGGATTGCGTGGCCGTTCAGGACCGATGCGGTGTCGTCACAGGTCGCTGCGGCATAGGCGGCAATACCGTCTGGATCCAGCCGACCGGGGAACGGGCCGTGCCGCGCGGGGTTGACCGTCATATGAGTGGCATGGTAACGACATTCTCACGTTTGGAGAAGGTAATTCTGGAAGGGCGTATGCCTAATGCGGTTCACGATCACTCACCCGATGCACAGCCATCCGTACAACCCGGAGCTGGTCAGTGGATCCGGCATCGCGACGGTCGCGACGGCGGCGGAGGCGGCCGGGTTCCATGGGTTCGGTTTCACCGACCATCCCGCGCCCTCGCAGCGCTGGCTTGAGTCGGGCGGGCACGACGCGCTTGACCCGTTCGTGGCCATGGGATACGCCGCCGCCCGCACCACGACGCTGCGGCTGATCCCCAACATCGTGGTGTTGCCGTACCGAAACCCGTTTGTGGTGGCCAAGGCGGGCGCGACGCTGGACATGCTGTCCGACGGCCGGTTCACGCTGGCGGTCGGCGTCGGCTATCTCAAACGGGAGTTCACCGCGCTGGGAGTCGACTTCGACGACCGGGCTGCGCTGTTCGAAGAGGCGTTGGAGGTCATTCGCGCGATCTGGACCAACGACGACATTTCCTACGAGGGAAAGCATTTCACCGCCAAGGGCATCACGGCGCACCCGCGTCCGGTCAGCAAGCCCCACCCGCCGATCTGGATCGGCGGCAACACAGCCGCGGCCAGGAAGCGCGTGACCACCTACGGCGACGGCTGGTGCCCGTTTCCCGCGCCCGCCATGCTCGCTCAGACCGCCCGCACGGCCGCACTGGAATCGGTGGACAGCCTCGCGGAAGGCATCGCCGATCTGCGCCGCCGGTGTGACGAGGCGGACCGGGACTGGTCGGACATCGACATCACCTTCACCAACATCGGTGGTGGCAGTCCGGGGGACGACGACTTCAACGCCGATGCCTATCTGTCCGCGCTGGAAAAGCTTGCCGCGGTGGGGGTTACCTGGGTTCAGGTCAGTGTGCCGGGCGACAGCCTGCAGCATGCGGTCGACGCGATCGGGCGGTTCGGCGACTCTGTCATCGGCTCGGCGTGACGGTCAGCGGTACGCGGTGACGCGGGCGACGAGTGCGACCTTGTCGTCGGCACCGACGGCCTGCGCCTCGGCCACGCCACTGCGCCGGCCCACCCGTAAAGCCGTTCCCACATAACGTGATTGGTTGCCGCTGACGAACTGGCGCAGGAAATTCACGCGCAGTGAGGCGGTGAGCAGTGGCTTGTCCGCACGTCCGGCGTTGAGTGCGGCGGAGGCCGCGAGCTCCAGACCCGCCGCGGCCACCCCGCCGTGCACGATGCCGAGGCTGTTGTTCAGCGCCAGGGTCTGTCGTTGATGTATCACCGGCGATCCGGTCGCATCATCGACCTGGAGTGCCATGATTTCGGCGAGTTCCGTTGGGCGGGGCGGACCGTCGAGGGAATCCGGCCATTCTTGGGCAAACCCTCCCGGATGCGCGACGTACACCGACCGCACCGTCCCGATCCCGATCGCCGCGTCGCCAACCGTGATCTCGCACATGCCGAGGGCCGTGGAACCACTGGGTCCGACTGGTCGCGCGGTCGCGACCGCCGCAACGTCTGGGTTGGCCGAGATGACGGTCAGTGCGTTCGGAGTCAATTCGAGGGTCAGCTCGCTGGTCACGGTCCACTGGTCGGCCCCCCGACGATAGTGATTGACAAGCCCCGACACATGGTCGACGAGCACCGCCAGCGGCCCGGCCGTGGGGGAGCCCGTCAGCGGATTGATCAGCCCCGCCGACGGCATTGAACTGATATACGGATCGGGGCTGTCCACGAGGTTCGCGATGCCGAACCGACCCAGCGCGGTATTCGGGGGGTAGACGACGGTCATCAGAAGTCAGTCGGGGCCAGAACGTCGGGACCGTATTTCTTGCCGATCAGCGTCCACGGGTCGGCATACTTCCCGCGTCCTTCGACGCGACGCTGTACGGCCAGCGTCAGCCGCAACACTGGGCGGATCACCGGAGCGAGTGCGCGAAGCAGGATGCGGCGCCGACCCTGAGACTCCGCAATCCAGGCAACGGATTCCGGCCAGTGGTGCTTCTGGAAGTCGAGTAGACCCTGTGACTCGGTGGTGTCGAAGAAGCCGGTGAAACTCCAGCCCCGATCGTCGTCGGGATCGCCGGGCAGGCTCGCCGACGGCCCTAGTCGGCCGATGCCGATGCCTTCCATCATGTCGTCCTCGAGTTCGCGGTGCGTGCGCATGTGTGTGTCGTCGCCAGCGATGAGCAGGACCTTGCCGTTGATGACATCGGCGCGGTCGACCCCGTTGGCGAAGGCCAGCCCGACATCGCGTGCGTCCACGGTGTGCATCCGGTTATCGCCGGGGGTAGCACGCATGAGAAGCAAGTAATCCGCATTGAGATTCGATGCACCGTCGGGCGATACGACACCGGCCAGCCGCAGAACGGCGTACGGCAGCGCACTGTCCCGGATCACCCCTTCGGCCATCACCTTGTCTTCGCCGTACTGGTCGATCGGGTTGACGGGGGTGTCCGGCGTGATCGGCCCGGGATGACGGTGCGGGTTGCGCGATCCATACACCGCGGCGCTGGATGCCTTGAGCATCAACGGGGGTTCGGGAAGCGCCTTGGCGGCCTTGACGAGATTCGTCGTACCCTCCACATTGATCTTCCGGGCCAGCCTGGGGTTGCGGTACGACGGCGGCGACATCATCGCGGCCAGGTGCACGATCGCGCCGGGTCGGTGCTCGCCAACGAGCTTGGTGATCGCATCGGCGTCCAGCAGATCGGCGTACTCCACCACGAGCGTGCCCGAAGAATCAAGAGCCGCGAGCTCTTCGGCAACGGCGACGGACCCATCGTTGCGCAGGTCAGTCGCAATCACCGTGCGACCGCGGTTGAGCAGGATTTCGGCGCAGCGCTTGCCGACTTGACCGAACGCGCCCGTGATCAAGACGGTGTCGACGTGTGAGTCATTCACTTCATCATCCGGCGCGATACTTTGCCGATCGCTCTGCGGATCCGGTCCGAGATATACACCGAGACAAAGGCATTGAAGATGTCCTCACGGAGCCGGGTCAGTGTGGAGCTGGCGAACAGCCACTGCCCGTCGACCTTTTCGTATGTCTCGGTGTAGTGCCCGTACCCGCGCAGGTTCACCCCGGGTCCGAATCGCACCACATCTTCCAGAGCCCATACGCCTCGCGCAGTCGTCGCCGACGTCAGCTCTATCTCCGGGGCGTGTACCTGATGCACGGTGGCCTGCGACCGCAGACCCTTGCGAGTGAAAGCGACGAACTCGTCGGCGCCGTTGATGACCTTGCCGCCCGCCGGCGAGGTGTCGCTGAGGAAGTCGTCGGCGAACAGAGTGCGCCAGGCCTGCCAGTCCTTGGTGTCCAGGTAGCGGCAGTAGCGGGCCTTCAGCTGCTTGATCGCCTCGATCTCCAGCAGGGCGGTGGCGTCGTCCATCTCCTGAGCGTGACACTTTCGTCAACAGTTGTAAACTAGGCGTCTGTCTCCTTCGCGAGGTGGCGGGCCATGTCGTAGATCGCGCGGCCGTGTAGCTCGAACAGTGCCAGGATGTCGACGGCATCGCCGCCGAGTTCCTTGGCGATGAACAGCCCGTCGGCACCGGCCATCGCAAACGTCGCCAACTGGTGCACGTCCGCGTCGGTCAGCCCCTTCATCGCCGCGGGCAAGGTCAACGTGCCGGTCCTGGAGATCACGCAGGCGGCCGACGTCGGCATGGGCTCGTTCTACAACCATTTCGAGAGCAAGGAACAGCTGTTCGATGAGGCCGTCGCCGAAGTGCTCGATGCCCACGGCGCGCTGCTGGATCACCTGACCGCTTCGCTCGACGACCCCGCCGAGACCTTCGCATGCAACTTCCGTCTCACCGGTCGGTTGTTCCGCGGGCGCCCACAGGAGAGTCGGATACTGCTCGCGAACGGGATGGCGCTGCTGACGTCGGAACTCGGCCTCGCCCCACGCGCGCTGCGCGACATCAAAGCGGGTGTACGGGCAGGCCGCTTCACGGTCGACGATCCCGACTTGGCCCTGTCGGTCGCGGGCGGCGCGCTTCTCGGTCTCGGAAACCTACTGCGGAGCCAACCGGACCGCGACGACGCGACGGCGACCGACACCGTGACCGAAGGCGTGCTGCGGTTGTTCGGCGTCGCGGCCGAAGAGGCGCGGGACATCTGCCGACGACCGCTGCCCGATCTGCACGGCTTCGAGCTACCCGATTCCGCCGCCTGAGTCTGAATCCCTTCTGTCACTTTGATTTCAGTGGTCACAGATGCGCCCGTAACGGGATACCCGCGGGCGCATCGCTTTTCGTGTGCTGTCGGATCAGCCGGCCAATTCGCTAAGCCAGAGCAGCTACGTGCTGACGCTGACCACCAAACGCCGACCACACCCCGACGATTAGGCCACCAACCCGCTGCCCCGGCGGCACCCGCAGCCCCGGTGACGAACGTTGTGGCGCTGCACCACACCAGCTAACTCCTGGCTCGCCACGCAGCATTGCTGTATCGGCTGAGAATTCCGTGTTAAACCGTTGCGGCGGTCAAGAATCCAGGAACGGGCTACCTAACATTCCGCCAAATTCCCGCGGAACTTCCGCCAAATACCCGCGGACCGAGGCCGCCACGGCGGATAGTCAGTTGGTTGCTCCACTTGGGGCACCAACTCGACACTCAAAGAGGAGAAACCCGTGGCTGATATAGCTGTGTTCATCGTTTCGGACCGGGTTCGGCAAGGGCGTGAGCGGCGTGCCCTGAGGGTCTTCGCCGCCGGGCGGGAGTACTTCGAGGGCCTGGAGAAGCAAAAGGCCATCGAGAACTTCGAGGTGGGCATCGCCGGGCCGGCAGCACCAGCAGATATCGGCGCTTTCTGGATGGTGCGGGGCACAGAGGACCAACTCCGCGCGGTTCGCCAAAGCAAGGAGTTTCGGCGGCTGATGGTGCGTGCAGCGCTGGTCGTCGAAAACATCCGGGTCGCCCGGTTCCTCATTGGCGGGAAACCACTCCTTGAGGTGCTCAAAGAATACGAAGAGGAGCTCAAAGATCTGAAGGACGACTGAGCCCCCTGGCGGCCGCGCGGTCGCCGACGGAGACGAAGCCGCCGATTAACGCGAAGGAGATCCTTAGCGCGGCGCGATCGTCAGAATGCGGCCTCGGAGAGCTGCATGATGTCGTCGTCGATGTCCTCGATGATGGAGCGCACCGCGGTGAGGCGGGGCAGCATGTTCGCGGCGAAGAACGCCGCCGTCACGATCTTGCCGTGGTAGAAGTCCGCGTCGGTTTTCGAAGCCACCAGCGCCGCAGTCGCGACATCGGCCTGTGCCAGCAGACGCCATCCGATGAGCAGATCCCCGACTGCGAGCAGGAACCGCACTGAGCTCAGCCCGATCTTGTAGATCTGCGTTGGGTTTTCGGATGCGGACATCAGGTAGCCGGTCAAGGTGGCCGTCATCGCTTGCACATCCTCGAGCGCCTTGCCGAGCTGTCCGGCCTGTTGCTTCAGGCCTGCGTCGCAGGTGTCGATGGTGTCGCTGATCTGGCCCGCCACGTGTGCGAGTGCCTGGCCGTGGTCTCGCACGATCTTGCGGAAGAAGAAGTCGAGCGCCTGGATCGCGGTGGTGCCTTCATAGAGGGAGTCGATCTTCGCGTCACGGATGTACTGCTCGATCGGGTAGTCCTGAAGGAAGCCCGAACCGCCGAACGTCTGCAGCGACTCGGTGAGGATCTCGTAGGCGCGCTCGGAGCCCACGCCCTTGACGACCGGCAGCAGCAGATCGTCCACGCGGTGCGCCATTTCCGGCTCCGCGCCCGAAACCAATTGCGCCACATCGTCGTTCTGGTGTGCTGCGGCGTACAGATAGAGCGCGCGTAGGCCCTCGGCGTACGCCTTCTGGGTCATCAGGCTGCGCCGCACATCCGGGTGGTGCATGATCGTCACCCGCGGTGCGGTCTTGTCGGTCATCTGCGTCATGTCGGTGCCCTGAACGCGGGTCTTCGCGTACTCCAACGCATTCAGATACCCCGTCGACAGGGTGCCTGTCGACTTGACACCGATCGTCATACGGGCGTGCTCGATCACGGTGAACATCTGCGCGATGCCGTTGTGCACATCACCGACCAGATAGCCCACCGCGGGAACGCCGTGCGCACCGAACGTCAATTCGCATGTGGGGGAGGACTTCAGGCCCATCTTGTGTTCGAGCCCGGTCGCGAAAACCCCGTTGCGGGGTCCGAGTTCGAGCGTCTCGGGGTCGAACAGGAACTGCGGGACGTAGAACAAGCTCAGGCCCTTGGTGCCCGGACCCGCGCCCTCCGGCCGGGCCAGCACCAAGTGGAAGATGTTCTCGGCGGTGTCGCCGACGTCGCCTCCGGAGATGAACCGCTTGACACCCTCGATGTGCCACGTGCCATCCGGCTGCGCGATCGCCTTGGCTCGGCCTGCGCCGACGTCGGAGCCGGCGTCGGGCTCGGTCAGCACCATCGTCGCCGTCCAGCCGCGCTCCAGACCCTTTGCCGCCCAACGCACCTGCTGTTCGGTGCCTTCTGCGGCGAGTGAGTGGGCCATCGCCGGGCCCAGCGCCCACCAGAAGCCCGCCGACGGATTCGCGCACAGCAGCATCTCGAAGATGGCCCACGTCAGCGCGGCGGGCGCGGCGACGCCGCCGACTTCCTCGGCGAGCCCTATGCGCCACCACTCGGCCTCCTTCACGGCCTGCACCGACTTGGCCAACTCGGCGGGAACGGAGATGGTGTGGCGTTCCGGGTCGAACACCGGTGGGTTGCGGTCGGCGTCGGCGAACGATTCGGCGACGGGACCTTCCGCCAGCCGGGCGACTTCGCCGAGCATGGTGCGAACCGTGTCGGAGTCGAGGTCGCCGTAGCCACCAGAGTCGAGAATCCGGTCCAGCTTCAAGACTTCGAACAGGTTGAATTCGATGTCGCGAACGTTGGCGATGTAGTGGCCCAAGGCATTTCCCTCCACGCTGGCAAACTGCCCGCAGTGTCCCTGAGCAGGGGAAACGTACGCAACCGTAACCTACGGTGACGAAACCGTAGGGACCGTGGTGACTCCGTGCGATGTGACGGGCGTCACACCTTGGGCAAGTCGGCGACGACGTCGGCGCGGGTGGTGTCGAAGCTGAAATACCCCTTGATGGGCATGGTTTCGGGCAAGGGATCGTCGTAGCTCCACGCCACGTCATCGACGACGGAGTCACCGATCACGGCCGACCAGTACGTCGCGTAGCCCTTGTAGTTGCAGTACGACGTCGTATCCGACCGTCGCAACAGGTCGGTGCGCACTGCCGAAGGCTCAACGTATAGAAGGGGTGCCAGCGACGTCTCGAAGACGATCGTTGTGTCCTCGGTGTCGACCAGCGTCGTGCCGGCGACGACAACGCGGAGCCTGCGGGTCGTTTGACGGCAGTCGACACGGTGGTAGGGGTTCGGCGGGTAGTGGACGAGCTTGCGCCCCTCCTCGAGCCACGTGTCGACCGCATCCCATGGCACGTGCACATACCCGGGTGCCTCTGGCACGGGCTCATGCGGCAGCTCACCGACCTCGTCGACGGGAAACGCATAGCTGAGCGGATGTTCGCGGCGGTGCACCATCAGTGCTCGCTCGGTGTCGAGCACAGGCCTGCCGTCACGGAACGCCTGAATGCGGCGGGGGTGCGGCTCGACGAGGACCGGGTCGTCGGGCAGCGTCGGCGTGAACCATCCGGCGGGATCCTTGCCGAGCGGACCGCGCCCTGCCACAAGACTCATGACCCCAGCTTTACAAAGCCGAGCCGGAGTGTCACGGGTGGGGTCGAACTTTCGCCGAAGTCACCTGCCGGGCCCATGGAAGGAGTGCAATGGCAGATGCAAGTCGGGGGTCGGCGACGATAGGGGTGGCTGGGTGAAGCGACTCAACGGCGTGGATGCCTTGATGTTGTATATCGAGACGCCGGAAATCCACATGCACACCCTCAAAATCGGTGTGCTGGATGTGTCCAATGTCGGCGGGTATGACTTCGACTTGTTCCGCGCCGTGGCGTTCCCGCGATTGCAGGCCATGGCGCCGCTTCGCTATCAACTCGTCGACATCCCGCTGAAGCTGCATCACCCGATGTGGGTGGTCAACGACCACATCGACTTCGACTATCACGTACGTCAGGCCCGCGTGCCTGCGCCAGGCGGTCGCCGTGAACTGGACCAGCTGATCGGTGAGATCGCGAGCACCCCGCTTGACCGCAACCGCCCGCTGTGGGAGATGTACGTCGTCGAGGGCCTCGCCGACGACCGCATCGCGATCGTCCACAAGGTGCACCACGTGCTCGCCGATGGCATGGCATCTGCCAACCAGATGGCCATGGCGATGGCGCCCCAGCAGCCGCCAGGGGTGATGGGGATGTTCGACGAGCCCGACATCGCGCGCACGCGGTCTGCGCTGCTGAAGGCGGCGGCACGCGATCACGTCGGACTCATCCGCAAGCTGCCCCGGCTGGTCAACGAGACGGCGACCGGGATCTCGCGCGTCCGGCGGCGCTCCAAGGAGCGCGGCGAGCATCCCGACCTGGCCCGTAACTTCTCCCCGCCGCAGTGCTTCCTCAACCACGTGGTCACGCCGGGACGCAGGTTCGCGACGGCGCCGCTCGCGCTGGCGGATGTGAAGGAGACCGGTAAACAACTCGGCGTGACGATCAACGACATGGTGCTGGCGATGACCGCCGGCGCACTGCGACAACTGTTGCTGCGCTATGACGGCCGCGCCGATGAGCCGCTCATCGCCGGTGTCCCGGTGAGTACCGATCCATCACGGGAACGGTTGGCGGGCAACGAATTCACCTACATCACTCCGTCTTTACCCGTACACATCGACGATCCACTGGAGCGGGTCAGGCTGACCTCGATGGCGACCACCATCGCCAAGGAGAACCATCAATTGCTCGGGCCGACATTGCTGCCCGCCTGGCTGTCGTATCTGCCCCCGTCACTCGCACCGCCGTTCTTCCGCGCTCAGGGCAGGCGCGTCGAGTCCGCGAGCGTGATGAACCTGACCGTCTCGAACGTGCCCGGGCCGCGAGAGCGCGGCCTCATCGCGGGTGCGACCGTCAGTGAAATCTATTCCGTCGGACCGATAGTCGCAGGCAGCGGCCTGAACATCACGGTGTGGAGCTACGTCGACCAACTGGCGATCTCGGTGTTGACTGACGACCGCACGCTCGATGATCCGCACGAGGCGACCGACGCGATGCTCGATGCCTTCACCGAGATCCGGACGGCTGCGGGTATCACCGGCGCCCTCACTCCGGTCAGCGCGGCGTTGCCGCTGGCCGCGGCGCGCTGACGGCTACCTGGTCCAGCCGCGGCGCCGCAGCCACCAGTCGCGCGCGACAACGATGAGCAGCAGCACGGCGAAGCCGATCAGGAAGGCGTCTTCGATGTGTCCGACGTGGTTGCCCCGCAGCATCAGAAGCAGGAATCCCGCGGAAAGCAGGCCGCCGATCTGGATCGCCTTGTGGTTCTCCTTCGACCAGCCCCATGCCGCCGACGGCACATCCTCCACGTCGACACCATTCGTCAGGTCCAACTCGGTGCTCACCACGGCTGCTCCTCGGGGTCGGGCTTAGCGCTGCCGACATTCTGACATAGGTGGTTTGCCCCCACGCGCGAGCGCTCGTCGGTGGCCTACTGGGCCCGCCGTAGTGTGGTGCGTCATGGCACAGCAGTTCGACGGGAAGGTCGTCTTCATCACCGGCGCCGCGCGCGGTCAGGGCCGTTCGCACGCCGTCCGGTTCGCCGAGGAAGGCGCCGACATCATCGCGTTCGATCTGTGCGGGCAGATCGACAGCGTCGCCTACCCGATGTCGACCCCTGAAGACCTCGAGAAGACCGTCAAGCTCGTCGAGAAGACCGGCCGCCGTATCGTGGCCGAGCAGGGCGATGTCCGGGACTACGAGCGGCTCAAGGAAGTGGTCGCCAAGGGCGTCGCCGAGTTCGGCAGGCTGGATTTCGTACTGGCCAACGCGGGCATCTTCCCGGCTGCGGGGGAGCAGCGGCTCACCATGGCCGCCTTCGTCGACGCCGTCGACGTCATGCTCAAGGGCGTCTACTTCACGATCGAGGCCGCGTTGCCCGCGGTGCTCCACCACGGCGACGGCGGCGCCATCGTCATCACGAGTTCGGCGGCGGGATTCAAGTCGGTCAGCTCCGGCTTCGACACGATGAGCCATGGCGCCGCCGGCTACACCGCCGCCAAGCACGGCGTGATCGGCGTGATGCGTCATTACGCAACGTCGTTGGCCGAGAAGAACATTCGCGTCAACTCGGTTCATCCCGGCGGTGTCGCGACACCGATGATCATCAACGAGGCGATGGGCCGACTGGTCGGAGACCAGCCGGCGTTCGGTGAGGCTCAGCGGCCGCTGTTGTCGATGCCGCCGATGCAGGCCGCCGACGTCACCGACGCGATCGTGTACCTGTGCGGCCCCTCCGGACGGCACCTGACCGGTGTCGCGCTGCCGATGGACGGCGGCCTCACGCTCAAGTGATCGCGCTGTAGCGCCGCAGGGCCTCGGCGCGCTCGGCCTTGTGGTCGACGATCGGCTCGGGATAGTCGCCGTCATCCAGCTCGGGAACCCAGCGACGCACGTATTCGCGGTCGGGATCGAACTTCTCGCCCTGGGTCGTCGGATTGAACACCCGAAAATAGGGCGCGGCGTCGGTGCCGGTGCCCGCCGCCCATTGCCAGCCGTGTTGGTTACTGGCCATGTCCCCGTCCACCAGCTGCTCGAGGAACCAGCGCGCGCCCCACTGCCACGGCAGGTGCAGATCTTTGACCAGGAACGACGCCACGATCATTCGCACCCGGTTGTGCATCCAGCCGGTTTCGGCGAGCTGACGCATACCGGCGTCGACGATCGGGAACCCGGTCCGGCCGGCCTTCCAGGCTTCGAAGGCCTTCTTCGCCTCGGCGCCGTCGTCTATCTGCATCCCGTCGAATGACTTGTTCCAGTTCCACCACGCGCTGTCCGGCCACTCGCTGAGCACCCCGGCGTAGAAATCGCGAAAGGCCAGCTCCCGCAGGTAGGCCTGCGCGCCCTCACCTCGGCTCAGATCTGCGGCCATGGTGCGAGGGTGAATGGTGCCGAACTTCAGGTGCGCCGACATCCGGCTGGTGCCAGGCAGATCCGGCCGATTGCGGGCATCGGCGTAGTGGGCGACGTGGTTGTCGACGAACGACTTCCATTGCCGGATGGCTGCGCGCTCGCCTGCGGGTAGCTCGAGTTCGATGCCGGCGTCGGGGATGTCGACTCCGCCCTTGATGTCTGCCGGATCGATCCAACGCGCCGATTTTGGGCCCGTTTTGGCCGGGGGCCGCCAGCCGTGTCGCTGCCAGGCCCCGAAGAACGGCGTGAACACCTTGTAGGGCGTGCCGTCGTTCTTGACGACGCGGCCCGGCGACACCAGGTACGGCGACCCGGACGCCTCGAGCGGAATGTTGTCGAGCGCGTCCCGCACAGCGTCGTCGCGGCGACGTCCGAACGGTGAAAAGTCGGCGGTGACATGGACTGCGGTCGCGCCTACGGCCTTGGCCAGCAAAGGGATTCGTTTCTCGGGCTGCCCATGCGTCACCATCAGCCTGCCGTCGAGCCCATCGCGCAGTTCTCGCAACGCGTCGTAGAGGTACTGCAGCCGCCGCGGGCCGGACGAGGCCTTCAGGCGCGGGTCGAGCACATAGCAGGCCAGCACCTCACCGTCGGCCCCGGCGGCGTCCAGCAGCGGTGGCAGATCGTGCAGCCGCAGATCCCGCCGGAACCACAACAAAGTGGGCATGCCATTGATGCTGCCCGAATTTCGGACTAAAGAAACAAGGTGCGTTGCTGACGGAAGGATGACGAATGCAGTTTTGGTCGGGCACCGCGTTCATGGACATGACGGAGGCCATCGCGGTCGCCACCATGCTCGACGACGCCGGATACGACGGCATCGTCGCCTCGGACCACATGATCTACCCGCGTGACCTTTCGTCGCCCTATCCCGACTCGGCGACGGGCAAGCCGGGATGGGAACCGGAAACGGCCTGGCCGGACTCCTGGGTGATGATCGGCGCGATGGCGGCGGTGACGCAGCGGCTTCGGTTCTCCAACGCGATCTACGTCGCTCCTGCCCGCCCGCTGCTGGAGGTGGCGAAACTGGTGGCGACCGCTTCCGTGATTTCCGGAGGGCGGGTTTCGCTCGCGGCGGGCATCGGTTGGATGCGCGAGGAGTACGAGCTGATGGGCCAGGACTTCGGCAACAGGGGCAAGCGGCTCGACGAGATGATCCCCGCGTTGCGGGAGCTGTGGCGGGGTGGCTGGGTGTCGTGGAGCGGCAAGCACTACCAGGTGCCCGAGATGATGATCGAACCGCATCCGCCCGCACCGGTGCCGATTCTGTGTGGCGGCGAGTCCGAGGCGGCATTGCGCCGTGCGGCCCGACTCTGCGACGGCTGGGTCGGCTATGCGTACGGATGGGACGACGCGATCGGCTACGCGCAGCGGCTCACCGCACTGCGTCGTGAGTGCGGACGCGAGCACGAGCCGTTCGAGATCCTGCTGGCGCTGCTCGAACCGCCGTCGATCGATTTATACCGGCGGGCCGAAGACGCCGGCATCACCGCGGTGATGTGCAGGCCGTGGCTGGGGCTGGACGATGGCCCCGGCGGCGTCGAGCGCTACCGGAAGCCGATCGAGCAGTTCGCCGAGAACATCATCGGAAAGTGCAGGTAGAGCCGGTCGCACCAGATTGACGCTTGCAGTGACACCATAGTGGTGTCACCATGACGTCATGGATTTGCAACCGTACGTCGACGGTGTGCGCCACGAGTTGGGCGTCGCGGCTGCCGCAGGCGGCGCCGACGCGGAGGCGCTCGCGGATCGACTGACCGCGCCGCTGGACTCCGCGATCCGCCTCGCTCTGCTCGAGGCTCTGTCGGACGCCGCAGAAGAGATCACCCGTGAGCTGGCACCCCGATCGGTCGACGTGCGGCTGCGCGGCCGTGACCCGGAGTTCACCGTCCGTGCCGGTGTCGAGGAGCCATCCGAATCGGTGGCCGGGATTTCTGGGATACCGGACTCCGACGATGACGGCGGCACATGGCGGGTGACGCTGCGGTTGCCGGAGAGCCTGCGTTCTCCCGTCGACGCGGCCGCCCGTGCCGAAGGGCTGTCGGTGAACGCGTGGCTGGTTCGTGCTGTCGCCACAGCCCTGGGTGGCAAGCGTCGCTCGCCTGCCGCTACCGACAAACACTTCAGCGGCTGGGTCCGCTGAGCAATCGAAACCGAATAGGAGAGACAATGCCGACATTCCAGACACCGGAACCGATTACGGCCTCCATCGAGGTGGAGAGTGGCTCTGTCCACCTCGTCGCTTCTGACCGCGAGGACACCGTAGTGCAGGTCAGCCCGCGCGACCCGAATCGCGCCTCCGACATTCGGGTGGCCGAAGGCGCACGCGTCGACTTCCGTAACGGCACCCTCACCGTCTCGGCAGGCAGGCGATTCACCTCCCTCGGCCGCGGGGGCGCCGTCACCGTCGACATCGAACTGCCATCGCGTTCGCGCCTTGAAGTGTCATCGGCGTCGGCGCAGGTGCGCGCGGACGGTGAGTACGGCGATTGCCGCTTCGCCACCGCCAGCGGCAACGCGGCAGTGGGCTCCGTCTCGGGAAACATCAAGGCGGACAGCGCCTCTGGCGGCATCGCCGTTGAGGCCTTGACGGGCACCGCCACCATCTCGACAGCGTCGGGCGACGCAGGAGTCGGCGACCTCACCGGCGACGTCAAGTTCCGCGCCGCGAGTGGTTCGCTGTCGGTCGGGCATCTACTGGGCGCCGTCAATGCCCAAACGGCATCCGGCGATATCGCCGTCTCCGCCGCGGTCAGCGGCACGGTGTCGGTGCAGTCGAGCAGCGGTGAGGTCGAGATCGGTATCCCCGAAGGCACGGCGGCCCGGCTCGATTTGCGCACCCATTCGGGCGAAGTGCGCAACACGCTACGGCCGTCGGACGGCCCGGACGAGGGAGACGAAACGCTGAAGGTTGATGTCAGGACCGCCTCTGGCGACATTTCTGTGCAGCGGGCGACGGCCGGAGTCAGCTCCTAGCCCACAGGGTCGAACCGGAACACGGCCAATGTGCCTGCGAGAGCCTCGAATTCGTCTGGAGTCCCGTCCTTTACAAGGCCTGAGCGTTTGGCGAACCCGACGCCGACGGGCACCTGCGCCGGGAACTCGCGCAGCACCGGTCGTGACTCCTCCGCGCCGAGCTCGACTATTTTGATTCGCCGCGATGCTCGGCCGCGCGACAGGGTGCCTGCTCCCGCGGCGCGGGCGTTGGCCGTCCAGTCGGCTCCGGGATAGCCCGCGACGGTGTACAGGTCGCCGCGGTAGGTGAACGGCGTCATCGGTGTGCTGCGTGGCTTGCCCGATTTCCTGCCGGGCACGGTCAGTACCATCGCGGGCCCGGTCTTGATGCCCAACTTCTGCAACGCCTTCACCAATCGGTTCATCGGTTTGAGGTATCGGGGTGGGCGGAGCTCCGACATGGTCTATCTCCCTTGCTCGTTGGTGAAAAGATCGCGGTGCGCGGCAATCGCGTCACCGAAGCTGTGCGGGGGACGGCCGAGGATCTTCTCGACGTCGTGAGTCACGAGTGCGGGCTCGGCCACCGTCGTCTCCAGGAGCGCCATGTAGGCGTCGGCGAAGTCCGCCGAAAAACCGATATCGATGAAGCGTTGCCGGACGAAGTCGGCGGGAACTTCCTGATAGCGCAGCCGGCGGCCGAGAACGGTACCGATGACATCGACGAGTTCGGCGTTGGTGAGCGCCTGCGGGCCGGTCAATGGCACCTTCTGGCCCAGTAGGTCGTCGGTGAGCAGCGCATGCGCCGCGACCGCGGAGATGTCGCTGTCGACGATGGGCGCCGTCGAGGCCGCCGCGTACGGGCCGCCGACCACGTCGCCGGCTTGGATCTGCGCTGCCCACATGCCAAAGAAGTTGGTGGCGAACACGGTTGGCCGCAGGCTCACCCACTCCAGGCCGGAGTCGACGGCGTACTGCTCGACCTCCTTGTTCCGATCGCCGCGGAACCGCGACGGCTGTCGCGAGAAGTCGTCGTCGGCGTTGATGGCCGACAGCGCGACCAGGCGCGTCACTCCTTCGCTGCGCGCTTGATCGACCACGGCAGCGAGCTCATCGCCGAGCGCGCGCGAATTGAGGAACACGGCAGACGCGCCACGAAGACCCGCAGCGGCCGAGCCGACCGCCTCGACGCCTGCGGGAAATTGCGCGGAGTCGGGTTGACGAGTGACGGCGCGAACCGCTACGCCGGCTTCTGCGAGATGGTTGACAAGAGGGCGGCCGACGTTTCCGGTTGCGCCCGTGACAAGAATTGTGTTCATGCAACCAAGGACGAGGCGGCGCCCGAGAAAGTTACACGCGGCCGCGCGTAACTTTCCACGTTGCTGTTTCGTCGTAATGGCATGAAGGAATCACCGTCGGTGGAAGCGGCGTGGCGCAGCCATCGCCCGTACCTGGTGAACCTCGCCTATCAGATGCTCGGCGACGTCGGCGACGCAGAAGACGTGGCGCAGGAGGCGTTTCTGCGGTTGGCCCGGGAGGACGTCGCCCAGATCGACGATGTCCGGGGCTGGCTTACCGTGGTCGCCGGACGGCTGTGTCTGGACCAGGTGCGGTCTGCCCGTGCCCGGCATGAACGGCCCGATGGCACGGTGTCGGTCGATGTCACGCCGTCCACCGAACTGACTCCAGCGGACCGCGTCACGCTTGACGACGAGGTCCGTGAGGCGATGCTGCAGGTGCTGCAGCGGCTGTCACCCGGTGAGCGGGTGGCGTTCGTGCTGCACGACGTCTTTGGAACGCCGTTCGACGAGATCGCCGAGACGGTTGGCCGGCCCGCGGGTACCTGCCGCCAACTCGCCCGTCGCGCCCGGGAGAAGTTCACCGCCACCTCGCCGCGGCTCACCGACGTCGCGGATGCTGAACACCAGCTCGTCACCGAACGATTCATCACCGCATGTGCAAACGGCGACCTCGAGGCGCTGACCGCCGTTCTGGATCCGACAGTGTGGGGCGTCGGCACCGTGTTGGGTGAGCCCGCCCCGCCACCGCAGGTCAACCACGGACCGGACGAGGTCGGCCGCAACCTGCTTCGCTACCTGGGGCACGGCGCAACGTTGGTCAATGGGCCGGTCGGTCAGCCCGTTCTGCTCGCTTTCGCGGACCGGAGGCTGTTCGCCGTCATCGTGCTCACGGTGCGCGACAACCTGATTCGCAAGATCGAGGCGACGGTCGACCCAATGGCAGCAGCCCGACCGAAATAGTAGGTCGGGCTGCGCCGGCGTATTCGCTTGTGGTCCAGACTAATTCATCGGCGGCATCAGCACGGTGTCGATCATGTACACCTGTGCGTTCGCGGTCGATACGCCACCGCAGACCACCGAGGCATCGTTGACCTTGAGGGCACTGTTCATGCCCATGCCCATGCCGGTGACCGTCACATCGGCGCCTTCGACAGTCTTGTGCGTGCCGACTATCTGGTTCGGACTCGCCTGGCCGGCCACCACGTGGTAGGTGAGGATCTTCGTGAGCAGATCAGAGTCGGTCTTGAGCTTCTCCATCGTCGCCGGATCGATCTTGGCGAACGCGTCGTCGGTGGGCGCGAAGACGGTGAACTCGCCACCGTTGAGGGTGTCGACGAGGTTGACCTTGGGGTTGACCTGACCCGAGATCGCCTTGGTCAGCGTGGTGAGCAACGGGTTATTGGACGCCGCGACCGCAACCGGGTCCATCGCCATCCCGGCCACTGATCCGGGGCCAGTCGGCACCTGTGCGGCGTAAGCCGAACATGCGGGCCCGACCAGTTCGGCCGACGCGCTGCCTGCGGTGGTCAGCGACATGCCCATCGCGGCGGCGGCGGCTAGACCGGCAACCGCGATCGTTCGTTTGGTGCTCTTCATCGAATAACCCACTTCCTGTGTCGCGGACGACAACGATTGCCGCCGCGCTTTTCCGGTTTCCACCAGTGATTCGGAGCACGGGCGCTGCCGGATTGGTCGCGAGTCGAAATCGTTAGCCACGCTGGCGTTGTTCGGCCTTTGCGCCGGGGCGCGGCACAATAGGGCGGTGAGCACGAACGGCCGTCTCCGCGTCCTGGTGCTGGGTAGCACCGGATCGATCGGTACCCAGGCGCTGGAGGTCATCGCTGCCAACCCGGACCGCTTCGAGGTCGTGGGGCTCGCCGCCGGCGGGGGCAACGCCGACCTCCTGGCCCGCCAGCGCACCGAAACCGGCGTGACCAACATCGCCGTCGCCGACCCGGATGCCGCCGACACCGTGGGTCAAGTTACCTACTCGGGGCCGGGGGCCGCCACGTCGCTGGTGGAGAACACCGAAGCCGACGTCGTGCTCAATGCGCTGGTCGGCGCGCTGGGCCTGCAGCCGACTCTCGCCGCTCTGGCCAGCGGCGCCCGGCTGGCCCTGGCCAACAAGGAATCGCTGATCGCGGGCGGACCGCTGGTGTTGCGCGCCGCGAAGCCCGGCCAGATCGTGCCCGTCGACTCCGAGCATTCGGCGCTCGCGCAGTGTCTGCGCGGCGGCACCGCGGACGAGGTCGCCACCCTGGTGCTCACCGCGTCCGGCGGACCGTTCCGCGGCTGGGCCGCCGCCGACCTCGAGAAGGTCACGCCGGAGCAGGCGGGGGCGCACCCGACGTGGTCCATGGGCCCGATGAACACGCTGAACTCGGCGTCGCTGGTCAACAAGGGTCTGGAGCTCATCGAAACGCACCTGCTCTTCGGCATTCCGTACGACCGCATCGAGGTCGTCGTGCATCCGCAGTCGATCGTGCACTCGATGGTGACGTTCACCGACGGCTCGACGATCGCGCAGGCCAGCCCGCCCGACATGAAACTGCCGATCGCGCTGGCGCTCGGCTGGCCGTCACGCGTTCCCGGCGCCGCCAAGGCCTGCGACTTCCGCACCGCCTCCACCTGGGAGTTCGAACCGCTCGACACCGGCGTCTTCCCGGCCGTCGAGCTGGCTCGGGAGGCCGGTCAGCGAGGCGGCTGCCTGACCGCGGTCTACAACGCCGCCAACGAGGAGGCCGCCGCCGCATTCCTCGGGGGCCGGATCCGGTTCCCGACGATCGTGCGGACAATCGCCGACGTGCTGCACGCCGCAGACCAGTGGGCCGCGGAACCAGCTACCGTGGAAGAGGTACTTGACGCGCAACGCTGGGCCCGGGACAGGGCAAGGGGCGCGGTATCCCGGGAGGTTGTCGCCACCAAATGATGTTCGTCATCGGTGTCGTGCTGTTTGCGTTCGCCATCTTGGTATCGGTCGCGCTGCACGAGTGCGGGCACATGTGGGTGGCGCGCGCCACCGGCATGAAGGTGCGCCGCTACTTCGTCGGCTTCGGTCCGACCCTGTGGTCCACCCGGCGGCCCAACAAGCTGGGCTACACCGAGTACGGCGTGAAGGCGATCCCGCTCGGCGGGTTCTGCGACATCGCAGGCATGACGTCGATCGACGAAATCGCGCCGGAAGACAGCCGCTACGCGATGTACAAGCAGAAGACGTGGAAGCGGGCCGCGGTGCTTCTCGCCGGCCCAGGCATGAACTTCATCGTCGGCCTGGTGATCCTCTACGGCATCGCGCTGTATTGGGGCCTGCCCAACCTGAACCCGCAGCCCGCCGCCTACGTCAGCCAAACCTCTTGTGTCGCACCGCAGATCAGCAAGGACAAGTACGCCCACTGCACCGGTGACGGGCCTGCGGCGACCGCAGGCATCAAGCAGGGCGACGTCATCGTCAAGGTTGGCGCCACCGACGTGCACAACCCCGACGAGATGGTCGAGGCGGTGCGCAAGGCCAACGGCCCGACACCGTTCGTGGTCCAAAGGAAACAGGGCGGGGCGACGACGGAGATCACCACGGTCATCGACGTGGTCCCGACGCAGCGCTTCACCTCCGACACGGCCAAGGCTCCGTCCACCGTCGGCGCGGTCGGCGTGTCGGCAGCCGAGTTCGGCCCAATCGAGTACGCGCACTTCAACCCGGTGACCGCAATACCGGGCACGATCTCCTTCACCGGTGATCTGGTCGTCGAACTGGGCAAGTCGATCGCGAAGATCCCAACCAAGATCGGCGCGCTGGTGCACTCGATCGGCGGCGGCGAGCGCGATCCGGAGACGCCGATCAGCGTGGTGGGCGCCTCGATCATCGGCGGCGACGCATTTGAGCGCGGACTTTTCATGGCGTTCTGGTTCTTTCTCGCACAGCTGAACTTCGTGCTGGGCGCGGTCAACCTGGTGCCGCTGCTGCCGTTCGACGGCGGCCACATCGCGGTCGCGGTGTTCGAGAAGATCCGCAACATGTTGCGGAAGGCACGCGGCATGGCGGCCGCCGCGCCGGTGAACTATCTCAAGCTCATGCCCGCCACGTATGTGATCTTGGTGTTCGTGATCGGATACATGGCGCTGACGGTCACCGCTGACTTCGTCAACCCCATCAGACCTTTCCAGTAGGAGACATCGATGGCCACCGGCCAATCAATTGGGTTAGGTATGCCGGCACCACCCGCGCCGACATTGGCACCGCGGCGCAAGACCCGACAGCTGATGGTCGGCGACGTCGGGGTCGGCAGCGATCACCCGATTGCGGTGCAGTCCATGTGCACCACCAAGACTCACGACATCGACTCCACGCTGCAACAGATCGCCGAGCTGACCGCCTCCGGCTGCGACATCGTCCGGGTGGCGTGCCCTCGACAGGAGGACGCCGACGCACTGCCTGCGATCGCGAAGAAGTCGCAGATTCCGGTGATCGCCGACATCCACTTCCAGCCCAAGTACATCTTCGCCGCGATCGACGCGGGCTGCGCCGCCGTGCGGGTCAATCCCGGCAACATCAAGGAATTCGACGGCCGGGTCAAGGAGGTCGCCAAGGCGGCGGGCGCCGCGGGGATCCCGATCCGCATCGGCGTCAACGCCGGCTCGCTCGACAAGCGCTTCATGCAGAAGTACGGCAAGGCCACCCCCGAAGCGCTCGTCGAGTCCGCGCTGTGGGAGGCCTCGCTGTTCGAGGACCACGGCTTCGGCGACATCAAGATCAGCGTCAAGCACAACGATCCGGTCGTCATGGTCGCCGCCTACGAACAGCTTGCCGCGCAATGCGATTACCCGTTGCACCTCGGTGTCACCGAGGCGGGCCCGGCGTTCCAGGGCACGATCAAGTCCGCCGTCGCGTTCGGCGCGTTGCTCTCGGAGGGCATCGGCGACACCATCCGGGTTTCGCTGTCCGCACCGCCCATCGAGGAAGTCAAGGTGGGCAACCAGATCCTGGAATCGCTGAACCTGCGCCCGCGTGGCCTGGAGATCGTGTCGTGCCCGTCGTGCGGGCGCGCCCAGGTCGACGTGTATACCCTGGCCAACGAGGTCACGGCAGGACTCGAGGGCATGGAGGTGCCACTCCGCGTCGCGGTGATGGGGTGCGTCGTCAACGGACCCGGCGAAGCACGGGAAGCCGACCTCGGGGTGGCGTCCGGCAACGGCAGGGGCCAGATCTTCGTCAAGGGTGAGGTCATCAAGACCGTTCCGGAGGCCCAGATCGTCGAAACGCTGATCGAAGAGGCCCTACGAATCGCCGAAGAGCGCGGACCGGCGGCAAGTGCAAGCGGTTCGCCTGTGGTGACCGTAAGCTGAACATGGCCCTGTGACCGGGGCCATGACGCCTGAAGGCCGCAGAAAGAGTCTCCATGTCGGCTCCGCCGCTTTTCCGCTTCGTCGACGAGCGACGGGTGTCCGTCGTACGCGATGCAACCGAGGTGCGGCAGGTGCTCGACGCCGACCCGGTCGGAAGCTGCATGGTGGCCTCTCGGGTGGCCGAGCACGGTGTCGACCCGAGCGCGATCGGCGGCGAGCTGTGGACGCGGGGCCGGGCCACCGAATCGCTGTGTTATGCCGGCGCCAACCTCATTCCACTGCGTGGTGACGCGGGCGACCTCTACGCGTTCGCCGACAAGGCGGTCAGCGCCGTCCGCAGGTGTTCGTCGCTGGTCGGGCGTGCGGAGCTGGTGTTGCCGTTGTGGCGCCGCCTCGAGCACACCTGGGGACCCGCCCGCGACGTCCGTGAACGTCAGCCGCTGATGGCTCTCGCAACTGCGCCTAAATGCCCGATCGATCCCGCGGTGCGTCCGGTGCGCATGGAGGAACTCGACGCGTACCTGATCGCGGCGGTCGACATGTTCATCGGTGAGGTGGGCATCGATCCCCGCATCGGCGACGGTGGCCGCGGCTATCGGCGGCGGGTCGCCGGCCTGATTGCAGCCGGGCGCGCCTGGGCCCGCTTCGAGCGAGGCCAGGTCGTCTTCAAGGCCGAGGTCGGATCGCAGTCGCCTGCCGTCGGGCAGATCCAGGGCGTGTGGGTGCACCCCGACTGGCGCGGACGTGGCTTGGGCACCGCGGGCACCGCCACACTCGCCGCGGCCGTGTTGCGCAGCGGGCGCATCGCCAGCCTGTACGTCAACAGCTTCAACGGGGTGGCGCGCGCGACCTACGACCGTATCGGTTTCACCGAGGTCGGAACTTTCGCGACGGTCTTGCTCGACTAGCTTGCCCACTCAGCGGCGTTGGTTACGCTTCACGCCATGACCGACGATGAGCAGAAAATCGCGCGCAGGGAGATCGCCGACACGCTTGTCCGCGCACTTGAGCGGCGGCATGAGCTCCTCGACGTCGTCGTGGAGTCCGAGGACTACGACGCGGCTGTCGAAGCGATCGCGTCGATGCTCGGCACGTCGCTCGCCGGCGGTGAAGCGGTGCTTCGGTTGTCCTTCGACCGGCTGACCAAGGTGTCCCGGCGCCGGATCCGTGACGAACTCGAAGACCTGAACCACGAGCTGAGCTTCATCGGCGAGCGGCAGCCGAGCCACGGGGAGAGCCTGCTGCTGCGTCCCTTCTCCGCCGGTGCGGATCGCGACATCTTCGCCGCGCGCACCGACGACGTCCGTGCGGCGGGCGACGGATCCGGTGCCCCCGCAGGCGATCTGGACGACGAGATCAGGGCCGCCGTCGGCCGCGTGCATGCCGAAGAGGCGGTCTGGTTGGTGGCCATCGACGGGGCAGACAAGATCGGCATGGTGTTCGGCGAGCTCGCCAGCGGCGAGGTCAATGTGCGCATCTGGATCCACCCGAACTTCCGCAAGATGGGCTACGGCACTGCGGCGCTGCGCAAGTCGCGTTCGGAGATGGCCGCGTACTTCCCTGCGGTGCCGCTTGTGGTGCGCGCACCCGCGGCCGGCGCCTAAGTCTTGCGGTTCTGCGCCGAGATCGACGTTTTGGCGCGCTTCTCTCGAGCTTTTCCTGCGAAATATGAGTTTTCGGCGTCGCGCCTCCGCGGATTTAGGGTCTCGAATTCGTAACATCTGCCTCAATGGCAACTTGGTTCACACCCGTAACGCGCCTGGCAGGTTTCTTGACCGTCGTGGCGGTGGCCGCGTCCCTGAGCGCATGCACGCCGAAACCACAGGGTCCTCAACCGGCCGCCGAGGCGTTCTTCGCGGCGCTGACCAAGGGTGACACCGGCGGTGCGTCGCAGTTGACCGACCGTCCCGAAGACGCGCGAGCGGCGCTGAACGAGGCGTGGGCCGGACTGCAGGCCACCCAGCTTGACGCGCAGGTGCTCGGCTCGAAGTTCACCGAGGACATGGGCACCGTGGCCTACCGCTACACCTGGCATCTGCCCAAGAACCGCACCTGGACCTACGACGGCCACCTCAACATGGCGCGGAATGAGGGGAATTGGGAGGTCCGCTGGACCGCGACAGGACTGCATCCGAAACTCGGTGAGCACCAGACGTTTGCGTTGCGTTCCGACCCGCCCCGGCGCGCGTCGGTGAATGAGCGCAGCGGCACCGATGTGCTTGTGCCGGGCAATCTGTATGACTTCGCGCTGGACGCCAAGGCCGCGGGCGCCTACCTGATGACGACCGCAACCGCGGTCGCCGATGCACTGCGGCCGTTCGACGACACCATGGACGCCCAGCGACTCGCGGAGCAGGCGAGTTCGTCGCCGGGCCCAATGAAGCTGATCACCCTGCGCCAGTCCGACCGCGACCAGGTCGCCGGGGCCCTCGATAACCGACCTGGCGTGGTCATCACGCCCCAGGCCGAATTGCTGCCCACCGACGAGCATTTCGCGACCGCCATCGTCAGCGAGGTGAAGAAGGCGGTGGTCGACGACCTCGATGGCCAGGCCGGCTGGCGAGTGGTCAGCGTCAATCAGAACGGAGCGGACGTCGACGTGCTCAACGAGGTGGCGGGGGCACCTGCGCCGTCGGTCACCATCAGCCTTGATCGCGCCGTGCAGGACGCTGCGCAGAACGCGGTGAACGGTATCGGGGGCAAGAAGGCGATGATCGTGGCGATCAAGCCGTCCACCGGTGAGATCCTGGCTGTCGCCCAGAACCCTGAAGCCGACGCGGACGGCCCGACGGCCACTCAGGGTCTGTACCCGCCCGGGTCGACATTCAAGATCATCACCGCAGGCGCTGCGATCGAGCGGGATATGGCAACGCCCGACACGCTTCTCGGCTGCCCCGGCCAGATCGACATCGGCCAGCGCACCATCCCGAACTATGGCGGATTCGATCTCGGCACGGTGCCGATGTCGCGGGCGTTCGCCAGTTCGTGCAACACCACCTTCGCCGAACTCGCCAGCAGGATGCCGCCGCGCGGGCTGACGACGACCGCCGCGCAGTACGGCATCGGTCGCGACTATCAGATCCCTGGCATCACAACGGTTTCCGGGTCGGTGCCGCCCACGGTCAATCTGGCCGAACGCACTGAGGATGGCTTCGGACAGGGCAAGGTGCTGGTGAGCCCGTTCGGCATGGCGATGGCCGCGGCGACGGTCGCGGCAGGCAACACCCCGCTGCCGCAATTGATCGAGGGTCGCCAGACGACCGTCACCGGCGACCAGACGCCGATCACCCCGAAGATGCTCGACGCGTTACGGCCGATGATGCAGCTCGTGGTCACCAACGGCACCGCGAAAGAGATCAACGACATGGGCGACGTGCACGGCAAGACGGGTGAGGCCGAATTCAACGGCGGTTCGCATGCCTGGTTCGCCGGCTACCGCGGCGACATGGCGTTCGCGGCCCTGATCGTCGGGGGTGGCAGTTCGGAGTATGCGGTTCGGATGCTGCGCTGGATGCTCGAAAGCCTGCCGCCCGACTACCTAGCCTGAGCGGCGTCGTCGCGGCGGGCCGATTCCTGCGCGAGCTGGACGCGGGACGAGAGCCCGAGTTTTGTGTAGACGCGGGTGAGGTGGGACTGAACGGTCCGCGGTGAGACGAAAAGCCTTGTGGCGATGTCCTTGTTGCCAAGCCCCTCACTGACGAGCCGCACGACGTCCAGCTCGGCGGGAGTCAGCGAGCCCCACCCGCTCGATGGTCGCTTGCGTTCGCCGCGACCGCGCTGCGCGTAGGCGATCGCTTCCGCATTGGACATCGCAGCGCCCTCGGTCCATGCGGCTTCAAAGTCCTGCTCGCCCATCGCATTTCGAGCCGTGTTCATCGACGCTTCGTAACCGGCTCGGTAAACCGGGAAGCGCACCTGGCCTGTGCGCCGGCGGATGCCGTCCGCCGCACCGAAGAGCCGAGCCGCCTTACTTTGACTGCCGGCGTCACCGGTCAGGCCCGCGAGGATTTCGAGGAGGTCCGGAACGCCTAGAAGCGCTCCGACGCCCGCGCTACACGCAAGGGCGTCATGGGCGTCCTCCTCAGCTCCTTCCGGGTCGCCCTCAGCGATCGCAACGCGAGCACGTGTGGTCAGTGCCATCGCCAGGTTCCAACCCGACGTCACCGCGATGGCATCGTCCGCCCCGCGTCGGGCCGCGGCGAGATCACCGCGCGCTAGGGCCGCCTGGGCGATAAACGCGTTGTTGAGCTGAGCTGTCCCCTGAAGGTCCCTCATGTGGGACCACGCGGCCTCGGCCGCTTCTGACGCCAGTGCGACGTCACCCGCGGCGAGGTGCGCGAACATCACTTCGATGTAGACAGCACCGATGTAAACATCGCCGAGTTCCGCGGCGGACTCGATCGCCCCCTCGGCGGCGGCTCGGGCCGCACTCGCGTCGCCCTGATAAGCCAGCGCCTGCGGCAGTATGAGGAGTGCGGTGACCCGCGAGATCCCATCGTGATCGGCCTCGGCCCCGGCGACCACCTCGCGCAATTGCTCGATCCCTCCGGTCAGATCGCCCTGAACTATGTATGCGGTCGCGAGCCGCCAGCCGCACTGACGCGATCCGAAGCGATCACCGATGGCGTTGGCGATCTCGCGCCCTTCCTCGGCCGACGCTCGCAGTGCGATGGTGTCACCGGTAACCAAGGCGGCCTGGGCCTGCTGGCCGAGAATCTGGGACAACCTCCACTGGTCCCCCAGCGCTCGGGCCAGGCCGATCGCCTCGGAGAAGTATCGCGGAGCCGCCTCGGCGTCGTAGACAGCTGCGCTGCCACACGCGGTGAGTGCTCGGGCCAGTAACGCCGGATCGTCGATTTCGCGCGCGATCGCGAGAGCCTGTTCGGCGTCACTCGAGTTGTAGTTGTTGACCCACGCGTCGAGCACGACCTTGTCGGCGAGTACACGCGCGCGAACCTGAAGCGCCAAATTTTCGAGGCTCGCGTTGCCGTCGGCGAGCACGGCATCGAACCAGGCCAGTCCCTCCTGAATGCGGCCGCGCGACAGCCACAATGGCATCAGCGACGACGCCAGCTCCAATGCGCGTCCGATGTCGCCGGTTTCGATGCTCCAACCGAATGCGCTTCGGAGATTGTCCATCTCGTCATCGGCCTGCTCGACTCGCTGGTGATAGTCCGTGCGGGCCGGCGCATCGAGCAGCGCCGCCATATTGGTGTAGTGATCGCGATGACGCGACCGCACGGCCTCCGCCTCGCCGGACTCGCCGAGCTTTTCCTGCGCATATTGGCGCACCGTCTCGAGTAACCGGTATCGCGTGTGCCCACTTGTGTTTTCGGCGACCACCAACGACTTGTCGACCAGCAGGGCGAGCTGATCGAGAATCTGATAGCGCTCCACTTCGCCGTCACCGCCGACGGCCTGAGCCGCGTCGAGGTCGAAACCACCGAGGAAGACGGCGAGCCGGCGGAACAGAATGCGTTCGGGCTCGGTCAGCAATGCGTGCGACCAGTCGACCGACGCGCGCAGCGTCTGCTGTCGCCGCACCGCGGTGCGAGCGCCACCGGTCAACAACCTGAAGCGGTCGTGGAGACTGCCGAGGATCTCGTCCAGCGACAGCGCACGGACGCGGGCGGCGGCCAGTTCGATCGCCAGGGGCATGCCGTCGAGCCGTCGGCAGATCTCGGTCAATGCGGCGGCGTTGTCCTCGGTGACGGTGAAGTCGGGGCGGACCCGACGGGCGCGGTCGGCGAACAATTCGAGCGCCTCGTCGGCCAGCGACAGCGATGGCACAAGAAATGTCACCTCGCCGGGCACGCTGGCCGGCTCGCGACTCGTTGCGAGCAGCCGCAATCCCGGGCAAGCGGCCAACAGCTGCGCTGCCAGCGATGCGATCGCGTCGAGGAGATGCTCGCAGTTGTCCAGCACCATCAGCATCTGTCGGTCGCCGACAAACCGGACCAGCGTTTCAACCGTCGAGCGGCCCGGTTGATCGGGCAACCCGAGCGCGCGTGCGACGGCGACCGGTACCACGACGGCGTGCGTGATGGGGGCCAAGTCGACGTAGGACACGCCGTCGTGGAACTCGCCGGCGATGCCGGCCGCGACCTGAATGGCCAGCCGCGTCTTGCCCGCACCACCGGCGCCCGTCAACGTCACCAGCCTGTTGTCGGCCAACAGCTTTCGTATCTCAGTTATCTGCGCGATGCGGCCGACGAAACTCGTCAGCTGCACCGGAAGGCTGGGTGTGTCAGTACCTTTCGACGCGCGCAGTGGCGGGAATTCGTTGCGGAGGCCGGCGTGGCACAGCTGCGTCACCCGTTCGGGCCGGGGGAGATCCCGCAACTCATGCGTCCCCAGATCTGCCAGCCAGGCGTCGTCCGGCAGCCAATCGGCGACCAGCTGCTCGGTCGCGCCGGACAGCACGGTCTGGCCGCCGTGCGCCAGGTCGCGCAGCCGGGCGGTGCGGTTGATGGTCGGACCGATGTAGTTGCCCTCGTCGCGCAGCTGTACCTGCCCCGTGTGCACGCCGATGCGCAGCTTGATCGGAGCCAGTGCTGCCCGCTGCAACGCAAGGGCGCAGTCCACCGCGTCGCTGGCACGGGCGAACGCCACGACGAAGCTGTCGCCCTCGCCCTGTTCGACCGGGCGCACCCCGCCGTGGGTGGTCAGAAGGTCGGCAAGAGTGATGTCGAGCCGTGCGACAGCGTCGGTCATCTCCGCCGGTTGGGTCTGCCACAGCCGCGTCGAGCCCTCGACGTCGGCCAGCAGCAACGTCACCGTCCCGGTGGGAAGCTGGCTCATGAGTACGTCGCTCCACTCAGTTTCGCTCATGCTAGCCAGCATCGGGCGTCTACAGCCGCAAAACATCAGCGCAAATGCGCAAAAGTCGGTATCGGCATGCTTAGGTGAGCGGCTCGCTGGGCACGTCGTAGCGCTCCTGGTAGCCCGCGACCTGCTCGCGGAGCAGGTCCGCGTCCAGCCCGGTATCCGCCCAGCTGTAGCGACCACCGCCGGCGTCGCCGGGATGTGCAGCCAGGAAATCCCGCATCCTCTGCTCGGCAACGGGCGTCAACTCGCGGTCCAGCCGGGCATACAGCGACCGGATCATCGCGAACGGGTCGCGCATGAAGTCGGCGAATTGCACATCGATCACCTGCCCCTGCGGCAGCGATTCGCGCAGCGTCATGCCGCGCTGCAACCCGACGACTATCTCTTCACAGGACTGCACCGCGCATTCGGCGACCGTCGTCTCGTCGGACGCCATCCGCCGGAGGTGATTGGTCAGTGCACTGATCGACGAGATTACCTTCAACGGATCGCGGTGCGTCTGCACGATCACCGCGTCGGGATAGGTCTCCACCAGGGTGTCGAGCGTCCACAGATGCGCGGGTGACTTCAATAGCCACTGACCGCCGACGCCGGACTGCAAGTGCTGCAGGAAGATCCGGTGAAAACGGTAGGACTGACGATGGTCCGCCTCATAAAGCAGCCACTTGTAGTACGTGGGCAGCCGGTACTGAACCGAAAAGATCATGCTGCAGAACTGCGCGGCGGTGATCCGCACACACTCCTGACCGACCCGCGCACCCATCGGATGCCAGCTCATGAACCCGGGGATGATCTGCTCGCTCATCTCCAGACTGGCCTGGGTCTCGGCGATCCGCGGGTCGCTGTCATACGTCTCGGGCTGCGGCACCGGGTACGGTGCATCGACCTCCCACGTCAACGGCGGTCGCAGCTGTGGATCCTGGGCGAGCAGGTCGAACAGGATCGTGGTCCCGGTGCGGGGTTGCCCAACGATGAAGATCGGCCTTTCGATCTTCTCTTCGGCAAGCTCGGGATGAGCCTTGCGGTATTCCACGATCTGGAGCCGATTCTTCAACGGCCGCACGACGTCAAGGGCGGCGATCTCCACGCCGAGGTCGTTGAGCCGGGCCTCGGTGACGAGCCCTTCGCACAGCCGGCCCAACCCGTCACGCCATGTCTCGTTCTCGTCGAACTCCGCACCGAAGTCGTCACTGCCTGCCCACTCGCAGGCCTGCGCGACCAGCACGTCGGGGTCGAACCGGTCGGCGGCGCTCACTGCGTCGCCCCGCCGCCGCGCACGCTGACGTCCACCTTGGGCGGGTCGGGGTTGTCCAGCCAGCGGAACACGATGAAGCCGCGGTGTCGGCCGCCGGTGTCCAACCAGTGGCCGTGGCCGAAATCCTTGGCGCCGATGGCGATTCGCACCACGCCCTTGGCATCGGGCGCAACACCCTTGTTGGTGACCGAACTGTGTCTGCGGCGGGGCTCCAGGCACTCATGCCAGATGTTCTCCAGCGTGACGTTCCAGTAGCGGGTGTCCGGCGGTTCGAATTCGAGCACAAGCGACTCATCGGGCTCCAGCCGGAAGGTTCCGATCATGTACAGGTTGTCCGGCGTGGTGTCGGCGTCACCGAGATCGGCGGCCTCGCTGGTGACGAGGGTGTTCGGCTGCTGCATGAGCTCGGGCTTGATGGTTCGGTGCAGCGTGGTCAGCTTCATGATGGTCCACGCCATCGCCGTGAACTGTTCTGCCGCTTCGTCATCGGATACCGGCCGCGGCGGATGCGCCTCGAGCGGCTCGATGTGCAGCGTCGCCGGTTGTTCGGTGTGCGCGTCGGCGATGTAGTCGCGCACCACGATCGACGTCGCATCCTCCGGGATCTGCACCCACTGCGCCCCGTCCAAGTCGGCCGCTGACGGCTTGGTGGAGGAGAACACCAACCCGAAGTCGCCGCCATCCAGCTTCAGGTCGGTGTCGCTGATATATGCGGCCATCCGGCGCGGCGTCATGCCGGTTCCGGCCAGCACCTGCAGACCGAGATAGGCGCTGGTGCCCCGCGTCCCAGTGACCCGATACGCGCGGTCGCCGCGGATCATCGCGAGCAGGTACCTGCCGTCCGGGTTCGGACCGCCGACCAGCCGGGTGGGGGAGCACATGTCGATAAACCAGGGCAGATCGGGGTCGGCCTCCACCGTGAGTTCCGAGCACAGCGCGGTGACGCGGGAGATGACGCCGAGTCCCTCCAGCAGCTCGCGTTCGTTCTCGGCGTCCTGGGTCACAATGCCGGTGATGTCACCGATCATCTTCTGCACGAAGGCCCATGCCTCGGCTGTCTTCGGAGCTGCGGGCTTGTCATTCGTCACGGTGAGACAAGGTATCCGCCGCTCCACCGCGCCGCGGCGGTATTTTGGAATGGCCATGACCGGTATCAATGAGCAATCCGCTGCGCTGCGCATCTCAGACGCAGACCGCAACGGCACCCTGCGGCGCCTGCACAACGCCGTCGCGCTGGGCTTGATCGACATCGACGAGTTCGAGGAGCGCTCCGCGCTGGTGTCGCAGGCCCGGTTGCATGCCGACCTCGACAAGCTCGTCGGCGACCTGCCCGGACCCGGCGCGATCGTCACCTCTGCCACCGACCGGGTGGAGCTGCGGGGTGTGATGGGCTCTCTGAAGCGCCAAGGCGAGTGGACCGTTCCGACTCGACTTGCCCTGCACCGGCGCATGGGCTCCGTCGATCTCGACCTGACAAAGGCCCGGTTCGCAGGCCCGATGGTCATCATCGAACTCGACATGAAGTTCGGCGGGCTGGAGCTTCGGCTGCCGGACGGCGCGAGCGCCTCGATCGACGATGTCGAGGTCGTCGTCGGCAGCGCCCACGATCACCGCAGGGACGCGCCGGCAGAGGGCACGCCGCACGTCATCCTGACCGGCAAGGTCGTGTGCGGGTCGGTGGACATCCGCGGGTCGCGCAAATCGTGGTTCGGTCGCGACCGCCACTGACGCTTGAACAGCTGCGAACCCGTCCTGATCAGCCGCTCCCAGCCGGCTGGCCGGCCGACAAGCTTGCCGATCAGCGGGGTGGAGTCGAAGTAGGAGATCCGTTCGGCGATCAGGCCGCCAGTGAAGGTGAACCGGTCGACGGCGTCCCAGGCGATCGGCTTGCCGCCGTAGGTTCCGCTCAGCGTGAACTCGATGAACACCTCCTTCGGGCCATGCCCGACCCGGTGCACGTCGGCGTGCAGGTCGGGCACCAGCGCAAACAGCCGCTGGAACGACTCGCGGCAGGCCTGCTTGCCGCGCAAGGTGCCCATCATCGGCTGGGCCAGCACGATGTCGTCGCTCCACAGCGCTTCGTGCTTGGCCAGGTCGGGCGTGCGCCAGGTGTCGGCGAACTGCTCCGCGAAGCGGGTCGCGAACGCCTCATCGACGTCATCGATCGTCATGGCTCAAGAATGTAGCCGCGCCACCCGATACCCTGGCGTCATGCCTGTTCGCACCGCACTTCGCCCCGGCGTGCTGTCGCCGACCCTTCCGGTGCCCCGCTCCATCGCCCGTCCCGAGTACGTCGGCAAGGCGACGGCACAGGAGGGCACCGAGTCGTGGGTGCAGACCCCCGAGGTGATCGCCAAGATGCGCGTCGCAGGCCGGATCGCGGCGGGCGCGCTCGCAGAGGCCGGCAAGGCCGTCGCGCCCGGTGTCACGACCGACGAACTCGACAGGATCGCCCACGAGTACATGGTCGACAACGGTGCCTACCCGTCGACACTGGGCTACAAGGGCTATCCGAAGTCATGCTGCACGTCGCTCAACGAGGTCATCTGCCACGGCATCCCGGACTCGACGGTGGTGGAGGACGGCGACATCGTCAACATCGACGTCACCGCCTACATCGACGGGGTGCACGGCGACACCAATGCGACGTTCCTCGCAGGCGACGTTTCCGAGGAGCATCGGCTGCTCGTCGAACGCACCCACGAGGCGACGATGCGGGCAATCAAGGCCGTGCGGCCCGGCCGCGCGCTGTCGGTAATCGGCCGGGTCATCGAGTCGTATGCAAACCGGTTCGGCTACAACGTGGTTCGTGACTTCACGGGTCACGGCATCGGCACCACCTTCCACAACGGGCTTGTGGTGCTGCACTACGACCAGCCGGCCGTCGAAAGCGTCCTCGAGCCCGGTATGACGTTCACCATCGAGCCGATGATCAACCTGGGCGCGCTGGACTACGAGATCTGGGACGACGACTGGACCGTCGTCACCAAGGACCGCAAGTGGACCGCGCAGTTCGAGCACACCCTGGTTGTCACCGACGACGGCGCCGAAATCCTGACCCATCTCTAGCACGGTGAACGGGGCGCTGCTGGTCGCAGGGACGAGTTCGGACGCCGGAAAGTCCATGGTGGTCGCAGGACTGTGTCGGCTGCTGGCGCGCAAGGGCGTTACGGTGGCGCCCTTCAAGGCGCAGAACATGTCCAACAACTCGGCGGTCACCGTCGAGGGCGGGGAGATCGGCCGCGCGCAGGCGATGCAGGCACGTGCCGCGGGCCTGGCGCCCAGCATCCGGTTCAACCCGATACTGCTCAAGCCCGGCAGCGACCGTACATCTCAACTAGTGGTGCGCGGCCGCGTCGCCGGTGCGGTCGGCGCCGTCGACTACATCGAGCACCGGGACCGGCTCGCCGAAGTGGTCATAGACGAATTAGCCTCACTGCGAAGCGAATTCGACGCCGTCATCTGCGAGGGTGCCGGTTCGCCCGCCGAGATCAACCTGCGCGCAACCGATCTGGCGAATATGGGACTGGCGCGCGCCGCGGGCCTGCCGGTCGTCCTGGTCGGCGACATCGACCGCGGCGGGCTGCTGGCCCACCTGTTCGGCACCGTGGCGGTGCTCGCACCTGAGGACCAGGCGCTCATTGCGGGATTTCTGGTCAACAAGTTTCGCGGCGACCCAGCTCTGCTGGCCCCTGGGCTCACCCAGCTCGAAGCGCTCACCGGCAGGCCGACATACGGCGTCATCCCCTTCGACGACGGATTCTGGCTCGACAGCGAGGACTCGGTGTCGGTACAGGCCCACCGCGTGGTCGGCCAGCCGCAGCCGCCGGCCGGCGAGCAGTGGCTGCGGGTCGCGGCGATCCGGTTGCCCCGCATCTCCAACTCCACCGACGTCGAGGCGCTGGCCTGCGAGCCCGGGGTGCTGGTGCGCTGGGTGACCGATCCGACTGACCTTCCCGACGCCGACGTCGTCGTGATCCCCGGCAGCAAGGCGACCGTCGCCGACCTGAACTGGCTGCGCGACCGCGGCCTCGCCGACGCCATCGTCGAGCACGCCCGCTCGGGCGGCCCCGTGCTTGGCATCTGCGGTGGGTTTCAGATGCTTTGCCGCGGCATCGACGATCCGGTCGAGTCCGGGGCGGGCCGGGTCGACGGCCTCGGCCTGCTCGACGCGGAGATCGCGTTCGCCCGGGACAAGACCCTGCGCCGCCATGAGGGCCCACTGCGCGGCTACGAGATCCACCACGGCCAGGTGGCGCGGTCGACTGAAGACGACTGGCTCGGCGTCGGGATCCGGCGGGCCGCGGTGTACGGCACCCACTGGCACGGCCTGCTCGACAACGACGACCTCCGGCGACGGTGGCTCACCGGCGCCGCGGCGGCGGCGGGCCGGCACGGATTCGCCGTCGCCGACGACGTCGACGTCTGTGCGCGGCGCGACGCCCAACTCGACCTGATGGCCGACCTGTTGGCCGCGCACACCGACATCGACGCGATCCTCGGTCTGCTGGACGCCGGACCACCTGAGCGACCGGCCATTGTCAGCTCGCTTCGTGAGTAGCCTTGGCGTCATGATCAGGCGGTGTGTCGCGGCCTCTGCGCTGGCGCTTCTCATGAGCACCGCGACCGCCTGCGCGAACACCATCACAGGGACCGCGACCTGGCCCGGCGCCAGGCTCGAGCAGGTGCTGCTCACCGCCGACGATTTCCCGACGGGCGTGCAATTCGACCGCATCGTCGAGAAGCCCGGCCAACCCGACGGCGCGGGCGGCCCGCCGGCGATGCTGTCGCAACCGCAGGGCTGCTCCGACGGGCTCACACGGGTGATCGCCGCAACGGCCCAAAGGGGCGCGGGCAGCGCGGCGAAATACAGCGCCGCCTACGACGGCGCACGCATCGTGATGACCGTGCTCACGTGGAACCTGGACCTCGACAAGCTCGCGGCCACCGCCGAACGGTGCGCCCGGTATCAGACCTTCTTCGATCCGTCGTCCGAAGGCATTCCGATGACCACCACGAAATTGCCGACGCTGCGCCCCGACGCGCTGGTATACGAGCAGACCATGGACCTCGGCGGCGCAAAGAGCAGTGTGTTCTTTTCGTTCGAAAACGTGCACCGGATGTCGGCGTTCGGAATCGCCTTCCCCACAGCCAATCCGACGATCGCGGTCAAAGCCTCGCTGCCACAGACGTTTCAAACCGTCACTGCCAAGCAGGCCGAACGGCTGCAAACCGGCTGACCGACGGGTTAACACCCGCTAAAAAACCGCCCGCCGACGGGTTACTGGTTGTAGCGTGGCCAAATGCCTTCGACGATGGTCACCGTCGACGGTTTCCCTGTTCCTGTTGATGTCGCCGGCCCGGACAAGGGATCCGTCGTCGTGCTGCTCGGCGCCGCGCAGAATGCGGCATCGGCGTACGACGCCGTTTGCCAGCGGCTGCACACCGCGTCGCTGCGGACCATCGTCATCGCCCCCGACCCACGATTGACCGCCAAGTCGGTCCTCGGCATCCTCGACACGCTCGAAGTGCAGTGGGGCCTGCTGGTCGGCGACCGCATCGGCGGTGAGCTGGCCTGGGAGCTGGCCGCCACCCGGCTCGACCGCTTCATCGGCCTTGTGGTGATCGACCGTGGCCATCCGCGCGTCGCCGACCAGAGCGGTGTCATCCGCGACGAACACTGCCCGCCCGTGGAAATGAACACCACAGCGCTGGTCAGCACACCTGCGGCCCGTGCGGTTGCGCGGGCCAGCCAGCGCTTCGTTTACGGCGACTACCGGCTGGTGGAGCTGCTCGGGCGGCGCAACGCGCAGGAGTCAACGGCTCAGCTGGCCGCCGAGATCGTGCTACGCACCAGCACCTGGTGACGACTCGCCGGGCTGTTCGTGGCTGGATGCTCGGCGCCCTGCCTCCGCGCGGCCGCGCTCAGTCAGGGGCCTCGGTCGGCGCCCAGGCCTGCGGCACAGCAGGGCTGCCGGGGAAGAGATAGTCGACGAAGGCCTTCGCGGTCGGTTGCGGCTCATGGTTGGCCAGCCCCGGGCGCTCGTTGGCCTCGATGAACGCGTACTCATCCTTGGTGACGTCGGGCACCAACAGGTCGACGCCGGTGACCGGGATGCCGATCGCGTCGGCTGCCGAGACCGCGACATCGCACAGCACCTGGTTCACCTCGGCGGTCACGTCGTGAATCGTGCCACCCTGGTGCAGGTTGGCCGTTCGGCGCACGCGCAGCCGCTCGCCCTCGGGTAGCACGTCATCGAATGACCAACCCGCCTCTTTGACCGTCGTTTCGGTGACGTCGTCAATGGGGATCTGGGACTCGCCGCCGGTGGCGGCGCTGCGCCGCCGGCTCTGCGCCTCGATCAGCTCACGCACGGTGTGATGACCGGTGCCCATGATCTCAGCGGGGATGCGCAGCGCGGCGGCGACGACCTTGCCGTCGATCACCACCAGCCGCAGGTCGTCGCCGGGCGCACGCTGTTCGATCAACACCTCCGGATGCTGCTCGCGGGCCCGTGCCAGCGCCGCCTCGAGTTCGTCCGCACCGTCCACGCCGACCGTGATGCCCTTGCCCTGCTCGCCCCTTGTCGGCTTGACGACGACGTCGCCGACCTCGGCGAGGAACGCGTGGTCGTCCTTGTCGAAGGTCGCCAGCCGTCCTACCGGCACGACGATTCCGGCCTCGGCCACCAGGCGTCTGGTCAGTCTCTTGTCGTCGCATCGGCTCATCGCGACCGCGGAGGTGTACTCCGACAACGACTCTCGGGTGATCACGCTGCGACCGCCGTGCGACAGCCGCATCTCACCGGCTTCAGCGTCGAGGACCTCCACCCAGATCCCACGCCGTAACGCCTCGTCGGCGATGATCCGCGCGTACGGGTTGAGATCCTCGACGGTCTCCGGTGGATGGGTGAACAACGGCTCGTTGATCGCGTTCTTCCGCTTGACCGCAAGCACCGGAACCCGTTGAAAGCCCAGCTTTTCGTACAGGGAGATCGCCGCGGTGTTGTCGTATGCCACCGACAGGTCCATGTACGCGCGGCCGCGTGCACGGAACTCCTCGGCGAGCGCGCGGGTCAGCGCGGCGCCAACGCCGGGCAGGCTCGAGGTGGGGTCGACGGCCAGTGTCCACAGGCTCGAGCCGTCCTCCGGGTCAGAGAACAACTTCTTGTGGTCGACGCCTGTCACCGCGCCGACGATGCTGTCGTCGTCACGCACCGCGACGAGATAGGTCACCGCGTCGTTGTGCTGCTGGTTGTCCCAGATGACGTCGACGGGCGCGGGCACCATCCCGCACCGCACGTAGACGCGGTTGATGGTGTCGGCGTCCTCGGGGCTGCCCAGCGGCCGAACTGTGAAACCGGAGGTCGGCGATGCGGGCTCGTCGTCCTCGGTGAACCGCAACCGGTACGTGTGGCTCGGGTCGATGAAGAGTTCCGCGGGCGCAAGGGAGACCAGGACGTGTGACTCGCGGGCGTAGATGCAGATGTCGCGGCGGCCGTGGGTCTCGCCACGCAGGACCTCTGCGAGGTGTTCGGGGTCGGCGAATGTCTGGCCGAAAATCAAGCGACCCCAACCGAGTTCGAGGACGACATCGTCCGCCATGGCGTCGACCAGGTGCGGTGGTGACGCGTCGTGCAGCCCGAGCGTGATGGCCTCGGGATGGTCGTCGGCATCGGTATGTGCGGCACTCATTGCTCGGCTCCCGCTCGCTCCGGTCCTCGCTTCGCTGCGATCCTCACTCGTGCTCGCCTTCGCGTCATGCCGCAGGCCCTGAGATGCCATGCTTTTGCAGCCACAGTTCCAGCAGCGCGATCTGCCAGAGCTCGTTGCCGCGTAGCGGGGTCAGCCGGCCGTTGGGGTCGGCGAGCAGTGCGTCGACGGCTTCGGGGCGGAACAGACCGCGCTCCTTGGCAACCGGCGCGTAGAGCGCGTCGCGCACCAGGTCGAGATAGGGGCCCTCCAGATGGGTCAGCGCAGGCACCGGGAAATAACCCTTCGGCCGGTCGATCACGTCGGCGGGAATCACCCGCCGCGCAGCCTCTTTCAGCACACCTTTGCCCGCGTGCGCGGTCTTGAGTTCCGGTGGGCAGGTGGCAGCAAGCTCGACGAGTTCGTGGTCGAGGAAAGGAACTCGACCCTCAAGACCCCAGGCCATGGTCATGTTGTCTACCCGTTTGACGGGGTCGTCAACCAACATCACCGTGGTGTCCAGCCGCAACGCGCGGTCGACACCGGTCTGGGCGCCTTCCCTGGCGAAGTGCTCGGTGACGAAGCGACGGCTGGGGTCGCCGTCGACGAGGTAGCCGGCTGCGGCAAGCTCATGAACGCCTGCGGTGTCGCGATCGAAGAACGCCGCCCGGTAGCTGGCCACCGAGCCCTCGAGCGAGGCCGCGCCGGGTTCACCCATTGGGGGATACCAGTGATATCCCGCGAACACCTCGTCGGCACCCTGACCCGACTGCACCACCTTCACGTGCTTGGCCACTTCCTGGCTGAGCAGGTAGAAAGCGACGCAGTCATGGCTGACCATCGGCTCGCTCATCGCGCCGATCGCGCCGTCGAGTGCGGGCAGCATCCGGTCGGTGCCGATGCGAATCTGATGGTGGTCGGTGTCGAAGCGCTTGGCGATGATGTCCGAGTACTTGAACTCGTCACCCTCGACGTCGCCGACCGATTCGAAGCCGATGGAGAAGGTCTTCAGCCCGTGCTGGCCGGCCTCGGCCAACAGACCGACGATCAGGCTGGAGTCGACACCGCCGGACAGCAGGCATCCGACGGGGACATCGGCGACCAGCCGGCGTTCGACCGCGAGCCGCAGTGAGGCTAGAACCGCGTCTTCCCAATCACGTTCGGACCAGTCCGACCGGTCCGCGCGGCGGGTGAAGTCCGGCGCCCAATAGGTGGTGGTGGTGCGGCTGCCATCCGGCTCGATCGCGACCAGCGTTGCAGGCGGGATCTTGGCCACGCCAGCCAAGATCGTCAGCGGGGGCGGGACGACCGAATGGAAGGTGAGGTAGTGGTGCAGGGCAACCGGGTCGATCCGGGTGTCGACGCCACCGCCCGCCAGCAGTGCGGGCAGCGACGAGGCGAACCGGACGCGGTGCGCGTCTTCGGTGAGGTAGAGCGGCTTGATACCGAGCCGGTCGCGACCGAGAAGAACCCGGCCGCTGTCGCGCTCGACGATGGCGAAGGCGAACATCCCGAAAAGCCGGTCGACGAAGCGGTCGCCCCAATGGTGGTAGGCCTTCAGCAGCACCTCGGTGTCTGAAGTGGAGAAGAACCGGTAGCCGTGCCCGGCCAGCTCGTCGCGCAGGTCCTTGTAGTTGTAGATGCAGCCGTTCCAGGCGATGGCAAGGCCGAGGTCGGAATCGATCATCGGCTGCGCGCCTGCCTCGGACAGGTCGATGATCTTCAGTCGTCGGTGCCCAAGGGCGACCCGGCCCTGCGACCAGACGCCGGCTCCATCGGGACCGCGCGGAGCCATCGCCTCGGCCATGGCCGAGACCGCCGCGATATCAGGCGTTCGGCCGTCGAGTCGCACCTCGCCGGTGGCTCCACACATCAGTTCGACCCTACCGGCTGCCGACCCGTCCGGCGTGTCGGGGGAGAAGATGCCGGGCGGGGTGGCGGGAGGAGGTTAGGAAACGCCCTCCAGCTGTTCACCGCTCTCGTCTACCTGCCGGATCGGTCCGGTAAACCACTTCTTCACCGACGCGTGCCAGTAGATCCAGAGCAGGATCAACACGCCGCCGACGAGCAGCGGGGTGTAGTTGACGAACTTCCAAGCGAAGCTCGGATCCCACGGCATGCCGCCGAGCGATGTCGGAAACATCGCGATGATCGACGTGATGATGATCTCGATCACCGCGATCGGCGCCATCCACTTATAGTGGCCGCGCAGATTCCAGCTGCCGACCTTGAACGAGTCGCCGGCCTTCCAGCGGTAGTAGATCGGCACCGCGAACGCCAGATAAAGCCCGACCACGCCGATCGAGACAACCGCGAAGAACGCCACCGGGGACGGCACATCGGCGCCGTTGATGGGGATCTTCACCGGCACGACGGCGGGCAGCGTGATGAGGGCCGCGATCGCGGCCGTCACCATCACCGCGTTGGCCGGCACCCGATTCTTGTTGATCGCCGACCACAGCTGATGCCCGGGGACCGCGCGGTCGCGGCTGAAGGCGAACAGCATGCGCGATGCACTGGTCTGGCAGGCCGTTGTGCAGAACAACTGGCCCGCGGTCGCGATGAGCAGCACGGTGCCCGCCCATTTCGAGGTCAGCGCCTGAGTGAAGATCGTCGCCACCGCGCCGCCGTTGGCCGACACCGCATCGGCGTCTTGGACGGCGAACAGGAACGCAAGCAGAACGATCCAGCCGCCGATGGCGGAGTAGAAGATCGACCGCCAGATGCCCTTGGCCGCGCCGTTGGCCGCGCTCTTGGTCTCCTCGGACAGGTGCGCGGACGCGTCGTAGCCGGTGATCGTGTACTGGGTCAGGATCGCCGAGATCGGCAACACGAACAGGAGGAAGCCGATGCCCGATGTCGCGCCGCCGAAGATGCCGGTGTTGTTGACGGTCTTGGTGAACACGTCGCCCAAGCTGGCGTGCTGTGCGGGCAGGAAGATCAGGATCAGAATGACCGCGGCCGCACCGGCGACGTGCCACCACACCGAGATGTTGTTGATGACGGCAAGCAGGTGGCTGGAGAAGATGTTGATTACCGCGACGGCGACCAGAATGACCAGGAACATGATGAACACCCGGGTGAGGCTGTAGCCGGCCAGCCAGGATTCGCTGAACGTGCCCAGCGTCAGGTCGAGGAACGTCGCGCTGCCGTAGGCCACCGATGCCAGGATGGCGATGAGCCCGATCAGGTTCAGCCAGCCGGTGTAGAAGCCGGCCTTGACGCCACCGAGTTTGCTTGCCCACCAATAGATTCCGCCCGAGGTGGGATAGGCCGACACCAGCTCTGACATGCACAGGCCGATGATGAGGATGAAGGCCGAGACGATCGGCCAACCCCATGCGATCGCGGCGGGGCCGCCGTTGTTCCAACCGAGGCCGAATGACGTGAAGCAGCCGGCCAGGATCGAGATGATCGAGAACGAGATGGCGAAGTTGGAGAATCCCGACCAGGAGCGGTGCAGTTCCTGGGTGTAGCCCAGCTCGGCGAGGAGCCGTTCGTCGTCGTCGAGTAATTCGTGGCCCTCTGGCACGGCGATTCTCCTTCACGGGTGGGGACAGAACGCGCATAGGCACAATAAAGCGCCAAAGGTCTGGTGTCCTACCTTTGGCGGTGACGAATGCGTAAAACTTGACGATAGGTCGTTGACCTGCGCACCGTCCAGCGTTATCGTCCAAGTTGTCTGACAACTTTCGCTCATACGCCGACGGAAAGCCAGGAGCAGCGATGGTGGAGAACACACGGGCAGTCGGTTCGGTCACCTATCGGGAGGCCGGGCACGGGTATTTCGAGAAACGGCAATTGCGCCGTCACGCCGCCTTCTGGTCGCTGTGGGCACTCGGTGTCGGCGCGGTCATCTCGGGCGACTTCTACGGCTGGAACCTCGGCCTTGATGCCGGCGGCTTCGGCGGTCTGCTGATCGCCGGGATCGTCATCACGATCATGTATTACGGACTCTGCTTCTCGATCGCGGAGATGTCGCCCGCCCTGCCGCACACCGGCGGGGCCTACTCGTTCTCCCGATCGGCGATGGGCCCATGGGGCGGATTCATCACCGGGTTGGCCGAGAACATGGAGTACGTGATCACCCCCGCGGTGGTCGTCGGTGCGATGGGATTCCTTTCGCACGACATCGTTTCCGACCTATCCGGAGCCGACGGGTGGTGGAACAGCCCGGTGCTGTGGTGGGCGATCTACTACATCGTCTTCGTCGGGATCAACATCATGGGCATCGAGATCACCATGCGGTTCACTGTCGTGATCACCGTGCTGGCGCTCGGCGTCCTCGCGTTCTTCTTCGCGGCTGTGCTCATCAGCCGGTCCTTCCACGGCGACCTGCTGACCAACATCCCGCCGGACGACGGCAACAGCAGCTTCCTACCGAAGGGCATCGCGGGAATCTTCCCCGCGCTACCTTTTGCGATCTGGTTCTACCTCGCGATCGAGGAACTGCCGTTGGCCGCCGAGGAGTCCCACGATCCGAAGAAGGACATCCCTCGCGCGACGATTTGGGGGCTGACGACGCTGGTTCTGTTCGCCGTGCTGACCCTGTTCCTCAACACGGGAGTGGGCGGCGGTGCCGCAGAGATCGGCACGTCGGCGACGCCGTTCTTCGACGGGTTCAAGGCGGTCTTCGGAGAGGGCACCGGCGCGTCGCTTCTCGGGATCCTCGCGCTGATCGGGCTGATCGCCAGCTTCTTCACGATCATCTACGCATACGGTCGCAACACGTATTCGCTTTCCCGCGCGGGCTACTTCCCGCAGAGCCTGTCGATCACGCATCCGACCAGGAACACGCCGTACGTCGCGCTCATTGCGGGAGCGGTGATCGGATACGCGCTTTCGCTCGTCATCTACTTTGCCGGGCAGAGCCAGAACGCACTGGCGGGCAAGATCGTCGGCGCGCTTCTGTACATGGCCGTCTTCGGTGCGGTGATCTCGTATTTCATGCAGTGCCTCGCGTTCATCGTGCTGCGCCGCAAGCTGCCGAACATCGAGAGGCCTTACCGCAGCCCGGTGGGCGAGTGGGGCGCCGCGATCGCGGGTGCGATCGCACTGATAGCACTCGTGTCGCTGTTCCTCAACGAGGACTACCGACCGGGTGTCTATGGAACGCTCGTCTACTTCGTGATCGGGATCGTCTACTTCGCGGTCCGGGGGCGGCACAAGCTGGTGCTGTCGCCCGAGGAGGAGTTCGCGATGTCGCACGGAAAGCACGGCGCGAACCTTCAGGAAGAGGGCTACGGTACGGTCTCCGTCGCCGAGATCACGGCGGACGAGACTCGGTCACCTTGATGTGACCGGCGGGGAGGATTGCCGCCCAATCCTCCCCGCAAACCGTGACTTTCAGTGCTTGTCTGAGCTTGTCTGAACTTCTACCGCTGGCTGAGGGGGAGTCGTGTCTCTGGTCCTGGGAGTCGACGTCGGCTCGCAGAGCATCAAGGCCGTGATCGTCGACGAGAGTGGTGATGTCGTCTCGTCGGGCTCTGCCGCGCTGACCATGGTGCACGAGCACGACGGGTGGGCCGACCAGGATCCGTACACCTACTGCACGGCGCTCCGCGACGCCGTCCGCGCTGCGACCGAAGGTGTGCAAACAGATCGCATCGTGGCGATGGGCCTCGGCAGTCAGGTCGACGGTGTCGTCGCATGCGACGCCGTCGGCGCACCGCTGCGTCCGGCCATCATCTGGCTGGACAAGCGGGCCACAGACCAATGCGACCAACTGGTTTCGAAGGTGGGTTCAGAAGTGTTGGCCGAGCGGACCGGGCTGGTGGCCGACGCGTCGCACAGCGCGCCGAAGATGATGTGGATCAGGGACAACGAGCCGGAGGTCTGGCACCAGGCGACCATGCTCGCGCCCGTCGGATCGTTTGTACTGCATCATCTTTCGGACAAGCACGCCCAGGATGCCGCGAACGCTTCTTCGACGATGGTCTACGACGTGGCCAAGGGCGATTTCGACACCGAACTGTGTGAGGCCGCGGGCCTCGATCCGGCCATGTTGCCACCGGTTCGTCCGTCGACGGAGGTGGTCGGCACACTTCGGCCCGACGTCGCCGCCGACCTTGGGCTGACGACCAAGTGCGCGGTGGTTGTCGGCACGGGGGATGAGCACGCCGCGTCGGTCGGCGCGGGCGCGATCGAGTCCGGCGTCGTCGTCGACGTCACCGGTACCGCGGAACCGGTGACGACGGTCGCCACGGAACCCGTCCGAGACCCGCTCGGCGTCGTGGAGACCCACGGCCATGCGGTGCCCGGCTCATGGCTGATCGAGAACCCCGGATTCGTCAGTGGTGGCAGCACCTTGTGGTTGGCCAACGGACTCCTCGGCGTACCGCAAGGGGAGGTCTTCGCGCGGGCGCGGGATGCGCCGCCGGCCAGTGACGGCGTGCTGTTCCTGCCCGCGCTGTCCGGATCGACCGCACCGCGGTGGAACGACGCGATGCGCGGCGCATTCCTCGGCCTGGCGATGAATCACACGTCGGCTCATGTCGCACGCGCGGTGCTCGAAGGGTGCGCATACGCGCTGCGCGACATCGTCGATCGGCTTGACGCGCTTGGCCTCGGGCACGGCGAAGTCCGGATCGTCGGCGGGGGTGCGCGCGACGACCTGTGGGCAGCTATCAAGGCCAGCGTGCTCGGTAGGCCGGTGCGCCGCGTCCTGACCCAAGAGGCCACCGCCGTCGGTGCGGCGATGGTGGCCGGCGTCGGGGCCGGGGTCTTCACCGACTTCTCGGCGGCATCGGTTGCCGTCCATCTGGATCCGAGCACCATCGAGCCCGACCCTGCCGCGCAGCAGCAGTACGCCGACGCATACGGCCGCTACCTGGCCGCGTTCGATGCCGTCGAGTCAGCGTTGGCGCGATGACAACCATTTTCGAACCGAACGAGATCCTCGCGACGCTCCGCGACAAGGGTTATGCCGACCTGCCCGGTGTGGACATCCGCATCGGCGCCGCTGTGGTGGACGACGCCGTCGCCGAGTTCTGTGCGCGCCCCGGAGCGCCTGCACCGGTGATTCTCAGCGACGGTGGCCCGTACCGCACGCCTGCCGGACCGGTCGTCGAGCGGCTCGCCGCACGGCTCGGCGACTGCCAGGTCATCCAGCTCGGCACAGGCACCGTGCGCGCCGACGAGGAGACGGTCGAGCGCGCGGTCGCCCAAGTGGGCGCGGACCGGCTGGTGATCTCGGTAGGCGCAGGCACGCTCACCGACATCGCGAAGGTCACCGCGCAGCGTACCGGCGGCCGTCATGTCGCGGTCCAAACCGCTTGCAGCATCAACGGTTTCATCGCAGACCGCAGCGTGCTCGTCATTGCAGGCGCGAAGCGCACCGTGGTATCGCGATGGCCGGACATGCTCATCGCCGACTCCGACATCCTCACCGCGGCGCCCGCCAGACTGAACCTCGCCGGGGTAGGTGACCTGTCCACGGTGCCCAACGCGGTCGCCGAGTGGCAGCTCGCGGCCGGGCTCGGACACGGACCCGCGTTCGATGCCGCGGTCGTCGAGCAGGTCCTCGACGCGATGTCAGCGCTTCCGCGCCTCGCCCAAGCCACGCGCGACGCCGAGCCGGGAGGGCTGGCCGATCTGGCCCGGCTGCTGGCCGCCAGCGGCCTGTCGATGGGGATCGTCGGCTCGACCGCACCGGCGTCGGGCACCGAGCACGCGGTGTCGCACCTGCTGGAGATGGCGCTATCGCAACGGCAAGGACGAGCGGCCCCGCACGGCATGCAGGTGACGGTCGCGACCCGGCTTGCGCTGAGGGTGTGGCAGCTCGTGGACAGCACGATTCGCGCTGGGAGCCCGCGTATCAGGGTGACCGACGAGCCGACGAGCCGCGATGCGGTGACACATGCCTTCGCCGAGCTCGGTGCGAAAACGGTCGACGAGTGCTGGACCGCCTACTCGAAGAAGCGCAACTGGCTGCTCGCCCACCATTGGGATGTGGAGGCGATGGTCGCCGACTGGGACGCGTTCACCAAGACACTGACATTGCCGACACCGGAACAGTTCGACGAGGTGAGCCATGCGAGCGGCCTCCCGACCCGGGCAGAAGAGCTCGGATCCGACTATGACGATCGCCTGCTGTTCTGGGCGCTGAGAAACTCGCACCTGCTGCGGGAGCGGCTCTCCGTCGTCGATCTCGCGGACCTGCTCGGCGTCTGGTCCGACGAGTCGGCACGCTCGATCGTGGCCGACGCCGAAAAGGGATGAAGGAGAACCAATGGCGCACTTTGTTTTCATGCTCACCCACGGCGACCGCACCGTCGACAACGCGCCCGAGATCGTGCCCACGCTGGCCGACACTGGACTGCGCTACATCGGATTCAAGGATGTGGGTGCCGACCTTGCCCGGCAACGCGAACTGGTCGCGCTCTGCCACGACGCCGGGTTCGAGGTGATGCTCGAGGTGGTGTCGACGTCGAAGGAGGCCGAACTGGCCTCGCTGCATTCGGCGGCCGAAGCAGGGTTCGACTGGGTGCTCGGAGGCACCCACGGTGCCGAAACGGCGGGCATGTTGCCCGACGGCGTGCGCTACTGCCCGTTCCCCGGCCGGGTCGTCGACCATCCGAGTGTCCTGCTCGGCACCATTGACGAGATCGCCGCCGACGCAGAACGACTCACCGGGCTCGATCACGTCGGCGGCCTGGACCTGCTGGCGTATCGACACCCGACCGAAGACCCGCTCGAGCTGATCCGGGCGGTCGTAGCGCGGTCGCGTGGCCCGGTGATCGTTGCGGGATCCATCGCCGACATCGATCGGGCCGTCGCGGTGAGCGAGGCGGGTGCGTGGGGATACACCATCGGCAGCGCGATCTTCGACGGCCTGCTGCCTGGGGCGCCGTCGATCGCCGATCAGGTCCGCCGCGTCCTCGAGGAGACGGCTGCGGCCGCCGACGCTTCGCACGAAACCCACACGTAGGCTCGTGGCATGCCCGGGCAGACGTTGCTCGCCGACCGGCTGCGCGACGAGCTGCTGGAGGAGATAACCAACTCGCAGTTGCCCGCTGGGACCAAGCTGCCGACCGAGGGCGAACTGTCGAAGCGGTTCGGGGTGTCGCGGGCGACGGTGCGGGAAGCGGTGCGGGGCCTTGTCGAGGCCGGCTATGTCACCCGTCGTCGTGGGTCGGGCAGTTATGTCGCCGAACGCCGGCGAATGCCGCACGGGCTCGACTCGACGCTGAGCTACCTCGCGATGATCGAGAGCGCCGGTGCGCACGCCGGGATGCGCGTGCTGGACGCGATTTTCGAGCAACGCTCCAAGATCGACGGCCCCCTGCAGCTCGGCCGGGGCGACACCGTCCTGGCGGTGGAGCGGGTGCGTACCGCCGATGAGCAGCCGGTGATCTACTCACGCGACCGCATCCCCGCGCGGCTGCTGAGAGCCGACCTCGATCTGCAAAACCTCGACCCGTCGCTGTTCGCGCTGCTGAGGTCATCAGGACATGCCGCCGACCATGCGACGGCGACCCTGCGCGCCGTCGCCAGCACCAGCTGCACCGCCAAAGTGCTCGGAGTCCGGCGCGGGAAGCCCCTGCTCTACATCGAGGAGATCGACTACGACCGCGAGGGTAATCCCGTCATGTTGTCCCGGGAGTGGCACGTCTCCGAGGCGTTCGACGTCCGGGTGAACAGGCAGGCCCAAACGGCACCGATGTTCCCCGACCGCTAGCGATCTATTGGTCTGGTGCCCTACCTTTAGGGGGTGACTGGAATGCTGCCGCAAAAAGAGCTGGAGTCGTTGGTCGCCGCGGGAGACATCGACACGGTGATCGTGGCGTTCTGCGATATGCAGGGCAGATTGACCGGCAAACGCGTTTCGGCGCGGCTGTTCGTCGAGGACGTGGCGGCCCACGGTGCTGAGTGCTGCAACTACCTGCTGGCCGTCGACGTCGACATGAACACCGTCGACGGGTACGCGATCTCCAGCTGGGAAACGGGCTATGGGGACATGGTCATGACGCCGGACTTCTCGACCCTGCGCCTGCTGCCGTGGCTGCCGGGAACCGCGCTGGTGATGGCGGACCTGTCCTGGATCGGCGGCAACCCGGTGACCCAGGCACCGCGCAGCATCCTCAACCAGCAGATCGCCCGGTTGTCCGACAAGGGTCTGGTGCCCTACATCGGCACCGAACTGGAATTCATGGTCTTCGACGACTCCTTCCGCGAAGCGTGGGCGGCCGGGTACCGCGGACTCACGCCGGCCACCGACTACAACGTGGACTACGCGATGCTGGCGTCCACCCGGATGGAGCCGCTGCTACGTGACATCCGGCTGGGCATGGACGGCGCCGGGATGTACTGCGAGGGCGTCAAGGGCGAGTGCAACTTCGGACAACAGGAGATCGCATTCCGCTACGACCACGCCCGGGTCACCTGCGACAACCACACCATCTACAAGAACGGTGCCAAGGAGATCGCCGACCAGCACGGCAAGGCCCTGACCTTCATGGCGAAATTCGATGAGCGCGAGGGCAACAGCTGCCACATCCACATCTCACTGCGGGGCGAGGACGGCAGCGCGGTGTTCGCCGACTCTGATGCGCCCGACGGCATGTCGGCGATGTTCCGCAGTTTCATCGCGGGCCAGCTGGCGACGCTTCGTGAGATGACGCTGTTCTACGCGCCGAACATCAACTCCTACAAGCGATTCGTGGAAGGCAGCTTCGCGCCCACTGCGATCGCGTGGGGCATGGACAACCGGACCTGCGCGCTGCGGGTCGTCGGCCGCGGCCACGGCATGCGGATGGAATGCCGGGCGCCAGGCGGGGACGTCAACCAGTACCTCGCGGTGTCGGCGTTGATCGCCGGTGGCCTGCACGGCATCGAGCAGGAACTCGAGCTGCCGGAAGCGTTGGAGGGCAACGCCTATACCAGCGGCGCAGAGTGCCTGCCGACAACGCTGACCGAGGCAGCGGAGCTGTTCGGCAACTCTCAGGTGGCGCGCAACGCGTTCGGCGACGATGTGGTCGAGCACTACCTCACCAACGCCGCCATCGAACTGAAGGCGTTCAACGCGGCGGTGACCGACTGGGAAAGGGTTCGCGGCTTTGAGCGGCTTTGACCCGAGTAGTGCCGACGAATCGGGCCGGCCGCGGCCGGTTCTGGGGCTGACCACTTATCTGCAGCAGGCGCAGACCGGGATATGGGATGTGCACGCGAGCTTTCTGCCCGCCATCTATATGGAGGGCGTCAACCTGGCAGGCGGCACCGCGGTGCTACTGCCGCCTCAGCCGATGGACGCCGCCGAACGCGTACTCGACGGGCTGGACGGCCTGATCATCACCGGTGGGCGCGACATGGACCCGGCGAACTACGGCCAGCGGCGCCATCCCGCCACCGACGAGCCGGTGCAGGCCAATCGCGAGCGTGACGCCTGGGAGATCGCGCTGGTACACGGTGCGCTCCGGCGCGGCCTGCCGCTGCTGGGCATCTGTCGGGGTGCGCAGGTGGTCAACGTCGCGCTGGGTGGCACTCTGCACCAGCATTTGCCCGACGTGATCGGCCACTCCGGCCATCAGCAGGGCAACGCGGTGTTCTCCACGTCGGTCGTGCGCACGGTGCCGGGCACCAGGCTGGCCGCGCTGATCGGCGACACGTCGGACGCGCAGTGCTATCACCACCAAGCGATCGACCAGTTGGGAGCGGGACTGATCGTCAGCGCGCAGGATGCCGACGGCGTGATCGAAGCCGTAGAAATCCCCGGCGAGAACTTCGCTCTGGCGGTGCAGTGGCATCCCGAGGAGCGGCTCGACGACGTCCGCCTGTTCATCGCGGTGGTCCAGGCCGCCGCAGAGTATGCAACCCGAAAGGTGAACGCGTGACTGCCTCTACGCTGATCAACCCGGCAACCGAGGAGGAGCTGCGCAGGGTCGAGCAGACCACCACCGAGGCCGTCGACGACGCGGTGGCCCGCGCCAGGGCCGCGCAACGGGAGTGGGCGGGGCTAGCTCCCGCCGATCGGGCCGGTGCGCTGCGGGCGTTCGCGGCAGTTGTCGACGCCCATGTGGATGAGCTGGCCGCGTTGGAGGTGGCCAACTCGGGACACCCAATCGGCAACGCGCAGTGGGAGGCAGGACACGTTCGCGACGTGTTGCAGTTCTACTCGGCCAGCCCGGAACGGCTGTCCGGCAAGCAGATTCCAGTGGCAGGCGGCCTGGACGTCACCTTCAACGAGCCGCTCGGCGTCGTCGGCGTCATCACCCCGTGGAACTTCCCGATGACGATTGCGTCGTGGGGTTTCGCGCCCGCACTGGCCGCGGGCAACGCGGTGCTGGTGAAGCCGGCCGAATGGACACCGCTGACCACGATCAGGCTGGGCGAGCTGGCGCTGGAATCCGGTCTGCCTGAAGGTCTTTTCCAGGTTCTGCCCGGTAAGGGATCGGTGATCGGGGATCGCTTCGTCACCCATCCGGACGTTCGCAAGATCGTGTTCACCGGATCGACTGAGGTCGGCATCCAGGTGATGGCGGGTGCGGCTAAGCAGATCAAGCGGGTCACCCTGGAATTGGGCGGCAAGAGCGCGAACATCGTCTTCGACGACTGCGATCTGGAGCGTGCGGCAGCAACCGCGCCGTACGGCGTCTTCGACAACGCCGGCCAGGACTGCTGCTCGCGCAGCCGAATCCTGGTGCAGCGCAGTGTCTATGACCGTTTCATGGAGTTGTTCGAGCCTGCCGTCAAGGGAGTCGTCGTCGGCGACCCAACGGCCAAGGACACCGAGATGGGGCCGTTGGTGTCGTCATCGCACCGCGATTCGGTTGCCTCCTATGTGCCCGACGACGCACCCGTTGCCTTCCGTGGCAGCGTACCGAACGGGCCTGGTTACTGGTTCCCGCCGACGGTGCTGACCCCGGAGCGCACCGACCGCACGGTCACCGAGGAGATCTTCGGTCCGGTCGTCACGGTGCTGCCGTTCGACGACGAGGCCGACGCCATCGGCCTGGCCAATGACACGGAGTACGGCCTGTCCGGCTCGATCTGGACCGACAACCTGTCGCGCGCCCTGCGAGTATCCCGCGCGGTGGAATCGGGCAACCTGTCGGTCAACTCACACTCGTCGGTGCGCTACAACACGCCGTTCGGCGGATTCAAACAGTCTGGGCTGGGACGCGAGCTCGGTCCCGATGCGCCGCTGCACTTCACGGAAACCAAGAACGTCTTCTTTGCGATCGGAGAGAGCTAGATGGACCTGACCCAGCGACTGGCAGACAAGGTCGCCGTCATCACCGGCGGCGCCAGCGGCATCGGGCTGGCGACCGCAAAGCGGATGCGTGCGGAGGGCGCCAAAATCGTCATCGGTGACATCGACCCGGCCACCGGCAAGACTGTGGCCGACGAACTCGAAGGCTTGTTCGTCCCGGTCGACGTCTCCGACCCAGTCGCGGTCGACACGCTCTTCGATACCGCCGCAAAGACTTTCGGGTCGGTCGACATCGCGTTCAACAACGCGGGCATCTCACCGCCCGACGACGACCTCATCGAGAACACCGAACTCGACGCGTGGCAACGGGTTCAGGACATCAACCTCAAGTCGGTGTACCTGTGCTGCAAGGCGGCACTGCGACACATGGTCCCGCAGCAGAAGGGCTCGATCATCAACACCGCGTCCTTCGTCGCGGTGATGGGTTCGGCCACGTCGCAGATCAGCTATACCGCATCGAAGGGCGGCGTGCTGGCGATGTCTCGTGAACTCGGTGTCCAGTTCGCGCGACAGGGGATCCGGGTCAACGCGCTGTGCCCCGGACCCGTGAATACGCCGCTGCTGCAGGAACTCTTCGCGAAAGACCCCGAGCGGGCCGCACGCCGGCTGGTGCACGTGCCGCTCGGCCGGTTCGCCGAACCGGAAGAGCTGGCCGCCGCGGTGGCGTTCCTGGCCAGCGACGACGCATCGTTCATCACCGGATCGACCTTCCTGGTCGACGGCGGCATCAGCTCGGCCTACGTCACACCGCTGTAGGCGATCATGTCGGCCGACCCGGACGTTCCGCTCGCAGGCGACGCACTGCTGCGCCCGGTCCGGCCCGGAAATGCGTTCGAGGACACCGTCGGTCGGTTGCTTCAGACCATCCGGCTCGGCGTGTTGCAGCCGGGCGAGTCGTTGCCGCCGGAACGGGAGCTTGCGACGCGGCTCGGCGTCAGCCGTGACACCGTGCGCGAGGCGATCAAATCCCTTGCAGACGCGGGCTATCTGGTGTCGCGGCGCGGCCGGTACGGCGGAACATTCTTGGCCGAGCCACTCCCGACGCACACCGGTGACACACCAGGGGTGACGCGTTCCGAGATCGACGACGCGCTGCGGCTGAGGGAGATCCTCGAGGTGGGGGCCGCGCGGATGGCGGCCAACAGGACGTTCACCGCCGCCGAGCGGGAGGCCTTGTGGGCCCGGATGACCGACGTGCGCGGGGCGCCTGCGGCCGACTACCGGCGGTTGGACTCGCGGCTGCATCTGGCCATCGCCGAAGCGGCCGGATCGCCGTCGCTGGTGCCGCTGGTGGCGGAGAACCGGATGCGGCTGAACGGGCTGCTGGACCAGATCCCGCTGCTGGCACGCAACATCGCACACTCCGACGAGCAACACGAGGCGATCGTCATCGCCATCCTGGCCGGCGACTGCGAGGGCGCCGCCGCGGCGATGCTGGCACACGTCGCGGGATCGGCGACGCTCCTGCACGGCTTTCTCGACTGATTACCGATGTCGGAACGGCCTGCGCCAGCCACCTGTTCAACGGGTGGGACGGCGGTTCAACGCACTGATTTGAGGCAAAGGCCTCATGTGCAGACGGCTGCGGCTCGTCCAGCATTAATCGGGTGCCGGCCTTGCACGCAATATGGGGAGTTTCTACCGATGGCGGTCGAACGTCGTTGGCCGAGTCTGAATCTCGCAATCACGAGACAACGGTCCAGTGACATCAGGAAAAAGGCGGAGTCAACATTTGTGAAAACGCTGTTCACCCGCTGTGAGAGAAGAGAAGCTAGAGCTTCAAGGAGGAGACATGAGCAGTACCGAACAGCACCTCACATCGGCCACGGCGAAAGACGCCGATCGTGAGCTCAAGGCCAAGCATCGTGCGTTGTGGGCGTCGGGTGACTATCCAGCGGTCGCAGCGGAGCTGATTCCCGGATTCGGCCCCGAACTCGTCCGCGCCAGCGGGGTCGGGACGGGCCATTGCGTGTTGGACGTCGGCGCCGGCTCAGGCAATGCCGCGATCGAGGCGGCCGCCGCGGGAGCCGTCGTCACCGCCAGCGATCTGGCGCCCGAGCTTTTCGATTCGGGCCGCCGGATCGCCGCGCAGCGCGGTGTCGAGCTCGAATGGGTGGAGGCCGATGCCGAGGCACTGCCGTTCGCCGACGACAGCTTCGACGTCGTGATGTCCTCAGTCGGCGTGATGTTCGCGCCGCACCACCAGGCGGCGGCCGACGAGCTGATCCGAGTGTGTCGTCCCGGCGGCACCATCGGGTTGATCAACTGGACGCCGCAGGGCTTCATCGGCAACCTGTTCGCGACCATGAAGCCGTACGCACCGCCGTTGCCGCCCGGCGCCAGCCCGGCACCGCTGTGGGGCGACGAGGATCACGTGCGCGAACTGTTCGGCGACAAAGTGAACGGCCTGGAGATGCGCAGGCAGGAGATCGTCATCGACCACAGCCCGGGCCCGGAGGAGTTCCGTGAGTACTGGAAGCGCAATTACGGGCCGACGATCGCGGTGTACAAATTCAACGCCGATCAGCCCGAACGGGTGGCGGCCCTGGACCGGGACTTCCTGAGGTTCCTCACCGAGTGGAACGAGTCAGCCGAGCCGGGCACCACCGCATATCGCGCCGAATACCTGCTCGTCACCGCGACGAAGGGCGTCCGGTAGTAGGGCGCGACGTGTTGATCCAGCCGCCGACCACCGTCGGCTGGATTAAATTGTCAGCAGTGGAGAAGCCCGCGAAGCAGCAGCTGGTCCAGCGTGCGTCGTCGGCGCTGGCCGACGTCGACACCGCCGGCTGGACCCTGCGCTTCGACCTGCTGTCGGATCCCAACCGCCTGGAGATCCTGCTGTGCCTGCACCGGGCACCCGGAATCTGCGTAGGGGACCTGGCCGCGGCACTTGGCCGATCGGAAAATGCGGTGTCGCAAGCGCTTCGGGTGCTTCGGCAGCAGGGCTGGGTCAGTTCGACCCGTGCGGGCCGGGAGGTCAGCTACCGGCTCGAGGACGAGATCGTCCATGAGCTGTTGCACCGCATCGGGGCCCAGCACGCCGAACCGCATTCGCACTGAATGCTCAACATCTGTTCATCTAGACAGATGATCAGATGAGCCATAGGCTCGAGTCTGTGAGTGTCGCCGCGCCGCCTGAAGCCGTTGTCGCGACCCGATTCGACCGAACCGATTGGTTCACCATCGCAGGCATGGGCGGCGTAGTCCTGGCTCTCCACGTCTTCGGTTGGGGCGTGCTGGTCTTCGGTGTGGCGCCGCAGCACATCACGCTGGGATCGGCGGGTGTCTTCGGCGTTGGACTGGGCGTGACGGCCTACCTGCTCGGAGTGCGGCACGCATTCGACGCCGACCACATCGCCGTGATCGACAACACCACCCGCAAGCTTGTCGGGGAGGGAACGCGGTCGACCTCGGCCGGCTTCTGGTTTTCGCTCGGCCACTCCAGCGTGGTGTTCGGGCTGGCATTCCTGCTGGCAATCGGCGTGCGCTCCATCGTGGGGCCGGTGCAGCACCAGGGTTCGCCCATGTTGCAGACCCTGGGTCTGGTGGGCTCGCTCGTCGCGGGCACCTTCCTCATCCTGATCGGGGTGTCCAATCTGTTCGCCGCGGTCGGCATCGCCAAGGTGTTCCGCAGGCTGCGTACCGGCGAGCTCGATGAGGCCGAACTCGAGCGGCAACTGCTGCAGCGTGGCTTCCTCGCGCGGCTGTTCGCCAGGGTCATGCGCCGGGTGAGCAAGCCGTGGCACATCTACCCGGTCGGGCTTCTCATGGGCCTCGGTTTCGACACGGCTACCCAGGTGGCCCTGCTGGTGCTCGCAGCGGGAACGGCGGCGTTCACGCTGCCCTGGTACGCCATCCTCGTGCTGCCCGTGTTGTTCGCGGCCGGGATGAGCCTGTTCGATGCGGCCGACGGCATCCTGATGTCGAGGGCGTACGGCTGGGCGTTCCTGGCTCCGGTTCGCAAGGTGTATTACAACCTGACGGTGACGGTGCTGTCGGTCGTCGTCGCTCTGGTGATCGGAGTCATCGTGCTGGCGGGCCTGGTGGCCGAGCGCCTCGGTATCGAGTCGGGGCCGCTGGCCGCGATCGGATCGGCGAACCTTCAGTTCGTCGGCTTCATGATCGTCGGGCTGTTCGTTGCGGCCTGGTTGATCGCGCTGGCGGTGTGGCGCTACGGACAGATCGAGAAGCGCTGGGCCCCGGCGGCAGAGTGAGATCAGTGCCTGCGCGCAGGCGGCCATGGTGGCTCCCCGCACAGTGAGAGCAGCGCGTTCTCGATGACCTCGGGTAACGCAGGGTGTATCCAGTACTGGCCGCGCGCCATGTCCTGGCCCTTGAGGCCGAAGGTCATCGCCTGGATGATCGGCTGGATCAGCGATGACGCCTGATGGCCCATGATGTGCGCTCCGAGGATCTCACCGGTTTCGCCTTCCACGATGATCTTCGCGATGCCGGTGGTGTCCTCCATCGCCCAGCCGTAGGCCACATCGCCGTAGTCCTGGACCTTGGCGGCGATGTTGTATCCCTTTGCGCGGGCCTGGTTTTCGGTGAGACCGACCATTGCGATCTGCGGATCGGTGAAAACCGCTGACGGCACGTAGCGGTGGTCGGACCGCTTCAGCGAGCCGGTGTCGTCCCAGTCGAGCAGCAGGTTCTCCCGCACCACGCGGGACTCGTGGTTGGCGACGTGCTTGAGCTGGTACTCCGAGCTCACGTCGCCGAGCGCGAAAATACTGCGTGCGGTGGTGCGTTGATACTCGTCGACAGTGACGCTGCCGTCGCGCACCTCGACACCCGCCAGATGCGCATCCAGCAGGTCGCCGTTGGGGATACGGCCGGTCGCCACCAGCACGGTGTCCGCCTTTAACGTTGCGCCGTTGTCCATCGTCAGCGTGATGCCGGTGCTGTCCTGGCTCGCCCCGGTCACGTTGCAGTGGTTGTGAATCTCCCATTTCTTGGACGCGATGTCGGTGAACCGCTCGCACACGGTGTCGTCGCAGTGCCGTAGTAGCGTGCCGCCGCGGATGACCAACGAGACACGCGTACCCAGAGCCGAGAAGGTGTGGGCGAACTCGGCAGCCACGAACCCACCGCCGACGATTACCAGATGTCTTGGCAGTTCTCCGATCCGCATGATCGTGTCGCTGGTGTGGTAGTCGACGCCGCAATCCTTTATCGCATCGGGCACAGTCGCGCGTGACCCGGCGGCGATCACCACCTGGTCCGCACTGAACTCGTCGCCGCCATCGGTCCGCAGCGTGTAGCGACCGTCGGCCTGCGTCGGGCCGAACCGGGTGTGGGTGTCGAACACCGAGACATTCGGAGACGAGCGGCGGTAGTTCTCGCCGCCCATCGCGATCGGGTCGATCCGGCCGAACACCCGCGAGACGATGTCACTCCAGCGGACGCCGTCGAGGGTTGCGTCGACCCCGAATCGCGCTGCGTCCCTGACATAGTGGGCAACCTCGGCCGCGTAGACGAACATCTTGGTGGGGATGCAGCCCACGTTGAGACACGTTCCGCCGAACGTGCCCTGTTCGCAGATCGCGATGCGCTTGCCGTCATACCGCTCGTCGAGAATGGAGTTGCCCGATCCGGTGCCGATGATCGCGATGTCGAAATGTTCCATTGAGGTCATCCCTGCTCGCCTTGTGAATACGCGTCGGCGGCTCGACAGAATTCGATGTAGAAGTCCAACCAGTTGTCGAGTTCGTGGAAGGCGGCGCCGCGCGGCGCGGGCAACGACAGGAAGACGTCGTGCTTGGCGTCGACGATGGGCACGACCGTGGTGCGGTTGCCGATGCAGCCCGCCCACCGCGCGATCTGCTTGACGTCCAGCACCGCGTCGCCGCGCTGAATGGCTTCGGGATCGGGCACTTCGCGCACGCTGTGGTCCGACCGCAGGATCAGGTTCGGCACCCCGACGTCCAGCCCGCGGTGCAGCCGTGCGTGCCCGCGCCTGATCGCATTGATCCAACCGAATGTCACTGGAAACCCGCCGACGGGCTTCAACGTCAGGTCGTAGTCGAATTCGCCGTGGTAGTCGCGATGCAGCGAGGAACCGTAACCGCCTTCCGTCGGCGAGCGGGCCACCATCTTCTTGCGGAAGCGCGAGACCGCGCCGATCGCGGCGGTGCCGACCGTCCGCAGTATTGCCGGACCCTGCAGGTCCAGCCACGGGCTGTTCAGCACCAGGCCGTTGACATGCGTGGCCGCGGTGGCGCCACGACGGTGCAGCCGATCCAGCCACAGCGAGACGATCAGGCCACCCGCCGAGTGGCCGTACAACAGCACCTTCGCCCCGCCGGTGGCTGTCCCGATGATGTCGAGTGCGCGCTCCAGCTCGGTGTCGTAGCGGGCCAGGTCGGTGGTGAAGTGCGGGGTCTGGCCCTCCCGCCGCGAGCGGCCGCACTTGTGCAGGTCGAGTGCGTAGAACGCGAAGCCACGCGCGATGAAGTGGTCGGCGACTTCGGTGTGGAAGAAGTAGTCGGTGAATCCGTGCACCAGCAACACGGCGTGCGCTACGGCAGGCCCGTGCTCACCGCTGCGAACGAGCGTGGCCGCCAGTTCGCCCTCGCCGTCCGGATCGCTGCCGAGCGTCAGAGTCTGCTGCCAGTAGCCGGGCAGGACGTCGGGCTCCCAGGCAGTCACGTCAGCTACCTTAAACCGTGCGGTAGGCGGCCCGGTCGGTGCTGATACCGCCGGGATAGCCTGACAATCGTGTTCGTAACCACGGTGTCTAGCCGATGAGCCCCGAAGGCGAGCGCAAGTGAGGATCGCAGCGGAGCGAGGACCGGAGCGAGTGGGAGGCGAGGCATGAGCATTGCGCTGCGCCGTTCGTGGGCCAAGGATCTCGACACCGCCACGCTCTACGAGCTGCTCAAGCTGCGGGTCGAGGTGTTCGTCGTCGAGCAGGCAACACCCTACCCGGAACTCGACGGGCGCGACCTGCTGGCCGAAACCCGTCATTTCTGGCTGGAGGGGCCCGACAGCGAGGTCATCTGCACGCTGCGGTTGATGGAAGAGCATTACGGCGGCGAGAAGGGGTTTCGGATCGGGCGGGTCTGCACCAAGCGGACCGCGCGCGGGCACGGTCACGCGAATCGGCTTCTGCAGGCCGCGCTGGCCGAGGTCGGGGACCACGCCTGCCGCATCGACGCCCAGACCTACCTGGAAGACATGTACATCCACCACGGCTTCGTCCGGGACGGCGAGGAGTTTCTCGACGACGGGGTCCCGCATGTCCCGATGCTGCGCGGCCGCACCGAAACCGAGCAGCCGTGACGCCGACCTATCCGTTCAGCGCCATCGTCGGACACGACCGGTTGCGACTGGCGCTGGTGCTGTGCGCGGTGCGCCCGGAGATCGGCGGCGTGCTGATCCGCGGCGAGAAAGGCACCGCGAAGTCGACGGCCGTCCGTGGCCTCGCGCAGGTGCTCGTGGAAGTTAATGCCGATTCGGCCCTCGTCGAGCTGCCCATCGGCGCCACCGAGGACCGCGTCGTGGGCTCGCTGGACCTGCAACGCGTCCTGCGTGAGGGCGAACACGCCTTCAAGCCCGGGCTGCTGGCCCGCGCGCACGGCGGCGTGCTGTACGTCGACGAGGTCAACCTCTTGCACGACCACCTGGTCGACGTGTTGCTCGATGCCGCTGCGATGGGCCGGGTCCACGTTGAACGCGATGGCATTTCGCACAGCCACGAGGCCCGGTTCGTGCTGATCGGCACGATGAACCCCGAAGAGGGCGAACTGCGTCCGCAGCTTCTGGACCGGTTCGGCCTCACCGTCGACGTGCATGCCTCGCGCGACGTCGACGTGCGGGCCGACGTCATCCGCCAGCGAATGGCGTTCGAGGCCGACCCGGAGGCGTTCACTGCGTCGTACGCCGAGCAGGACGCCGAGCTGGGCCGCCGCATCGCCGCGGCGCGCGAGTCGATCGGCGATGTGGTGCTGCCGGACAACGAGTTACGGCGCATCGCGGCGATATGTGCGGCCTTCGACGTCGACGGGATGCGCGCCGATCTGGTGGTGGCACGCACCGCGGTCGCGCACGCCGCATGGCGCGGTGCACAAACCGTGGGCGAGGAGGACATCAGGTTGGCCGCCGAACTGGCCCTTCCTCACCGACGCCGTCGTGACCCGTTCGACGATCCGGGACTCGATCCTGCGCAGCTCGACGATGCGATGGCGCAGACGCAGGATCAGGCGGACGATCCTGATCCCGAACCCGACCCGGAGCCGCCCGGTGGTGGCGGCGAGTCCGGGATGTCGTCGGATGGCTCGGCGCCGCAGGGCAATTCGTCGTCGGCAACCCGCCCAAACGCCGCCCCATCGGGGGTCTTCCGGACCCGGGCGCTGGTGGTGCCAGGCGTGGGGGAGGGTGCGCCCGGGCGCCGGTCACGTGCGCGCAATCGCACCGGAACTCCGGTGTCGTCGACGCCCGATCCCGATGAAGGGCACGGCATCCACGTCTTCGCGACGCTGCTGGGCGCCGCGCGTCGGCAGCAACGGCCGGGCCCTCCCCATCTGGAACCTGACGATGTGCGCCGCGCGATCCGGGAAGGGCGCGAAGGCAACCTGGTGATCTTCGTGGTCGACGCCTCGGGTTCGATGGCGGCGCGAGACCGGATGGCGGCGGTCGGCGGGGCAACGCTATCGCTGCTGCGCGACGCCTATCAACGTCGCGACAAGGTCGCGGTGATCACCTTCCGTCAACAGGATGCCGCGGTGTTGCTGCCGCCGACATCGTCGGTGCACATCGCCGGGCGCAGGCTGGCGCGCTTCGACACCGGCGGCAAAACGCCTCTGGCACGGGGCTTGTTGGCCGCGCGTGATCTGGTGGTGCGGGAGAAGGCACGCGATCGTGCGCGACGCAGCCTGGTGGTGGTGCTCACCGATGGGCGTGCCACCGGCGGTCCCGACCCACTGGGGCGGGCGCGGGTGGCCGCAGCCCGGCTGGTTGCGGAGGGCGCGGCCGCTGTCGTCGTCGACTGCGAAACGTCCTTCGTGCGACTGGGTTTGGCCGAACAACTGGCGGTTCAGCTCGGTGCGCCGTCGGTACGGCTGGCTCAGTTGCGGGCCGACGATCTGACGCAGATCGTCAAGACGCAGGCCGGCCGCACCGCTGCGTAAGGAGGACTTCGATGCCACAGGGCCGCCCCCTCGCCGTCCCCGACGACGGCCTGACCACGCGTGTCCGACGCAACGCACCTCTGCTGGCGGTGCACACGGGTGCGGGCAAGGGCAAGTCCACCGCGGCATTCGGGATGGCGCTGCGCGCCTGGAACCAGGGATTCGACATCGCGGTGTTCCAGTTCGTGAAGAGCGCGAAATGGAAAGTGGGCGAGGAGGCCGCGTTTCGCGAGCTCGGCCGCCTCCATGACGAACACGACGTCGGCGGGCCTGTGGAGTGGCACAAGATGGGGTCGGGCTGGTCGTGGTCGCGCAGGGCGGGCACCGATGTCGACCACGCGGCCGCCGCGGCCGACGGCTGGGCCGAGATCTCGCGGCGGCTGGCGGAGCAGCGGCACGACTTCTATGTGCTCGACGAGTTCACCTACCCGCTGAAGTGGGGCTGGATCGACGTCGATGAAGTGATCGCCACTCTCGCAGCGAGACCCGGCACCCAACATGTGGTCATCACGGGCCGCGACGCCCCGCAACCGCTACTCGACGCCGCCGATCTCGTGACCGAGATGACCAAGGTCAAGCACCCGATGGACGTCGGCCGCAAGGGCCAGAAGGGCATCGAGTGGTAACCCCAGCCGTGGTGATCGCCGCGCCCGCCTCGGGCAGCGGAAAGACCACGGTGGCAACGGGTTTGATCGGTGCACTACGGCAGGCCGGCCATCGGGTCGCGCCGTTCAAGGTCGGACCGGACTACATCGACCCGGGCTATCACGCGCTGGCGGCGGGCAGACCGGGCCGCAACCTCGACCCGGTGCTGGTCGGCGAAGAGCTCATCGGCCCGCTGTACCGGCACGGCAGCGCGGGATCCGACATCGCCGTCGTCGAGGGCGTGATGGGGCTGTTCGACGGGCGCATCGACGGCGCCATGACCGGACCGGCCGCAGGATCGACCGCGCACGTCGCCGCCCTGCTCGGCGCGCCGGTGATCCTCGTCGTGGACGCCCGCGGCCAGAGCCATAGCATGGCCGCGCTGCTGCACGGGTTCTCGACATTCGACGACTCCACCCGCATCGCCGGGGTGATCCTCAACCGCGTCGGATCACCCCGTCACGCCGACGTGCTGCGGCAGGCGTGCGAACACGCCGGCGTGCCGGTACTCGGCGCTCTGCCCCGGATCGATGAACTGACCATTCCCTCAAGACATCTCGGCCTGGTCACCGCCGTCGAGCATGGCGGCCACGCCCGTACGGCCGTCGATGCGATGACCGTGCTGGTCGCACAGCACGTCGACCTCGCAGCCGTCGTCGCCGCGGCGGGCGGAGACGTGACCGCAGAGCCGTGGAGCGCCGAAGACGCCGTGGGCGACCGTACGGCGGGGCCTGCCACCGTTGCACTCGCCGCGGGCAAGGCGTTCAGCTTCTGCTACGCCGAACACCCCGAACTACTGCGCGCGGCGGGCGCCGACGTCGTCGAATTCGACCCGCTGACCGAGCAGTTGCCGCCGGACACCGCGGCGCTGGTGCTGCCCGGCGGATTCCCCGAAGAGTTCTGCACCGAACTGTCCGCCAACGACCCTGTCCGACACCAGATCGCGGCGCTGGCGGCCGGCGGCGCCCCCGTGCACGCCGAATGCGCGGGTCTGGCCTATCTGGTCGACGAGCTCGACGGGTATCCGATGTGCGGAGCGCTGGCCGGTTCGGCGCGGTTCACCGACAAGCTGACCCTGGCCTATCGCGACGCCGTTGCTGCCGCGGACTCATCCCTCTGCGAAGCGGGGGAGCGTGTCGTCGGACATGAATTCCATCGCACCACAGTCACATTCACCGACAGTTATCGGCCGGCGTGGGTGTTCCGCGGCAATGAGGTCAATGCGATCCGCGATGGCGCGGTGCACGCAGGCGTGCATGCGAGCTACCTGCACACCCATCCGGCGGCCCGACCACGCGCGGTAAGCCGCTTCGTCGCGGCCGCCGCGACCTCTAGGCTCGCCGGGTGAGCGAGAACGCGTACCTGGTCGGCCTTCAACTGGCCGACAAGAAGGTCGTGGTCGTCGGCGGCGGCACCGTCGCGCAGCGCCGCCTCCCGCTTCTGCTCGCAACCGGCGCGGACGTCCACGTCATCTCCAGGTCCGTAACCCCAGCGGTCGAAGCGATGAGTGGAATCACCTTGACACTGAGGCCGTTTCGCGACGGTGACCTCGAAGGTGCTTGGTACGTCATCGCGGCCACCGACGACCCGGACGTCAACGCCGCCGTCGTGGACGAGGCCGAGCGCCGTCGGATCTTCTGCGTCCGCGCGGACGCGGGTCGCGAAGGCACCGCGGTCACCCCGGCGACATTCGAGTACGAAGGCCTGTCGGTGGGCGTGCTCGCGGGCGGTGAGCACCGCCGCTCGGCTGCGATCCGATCCGCCATCCACGAGGCTTTCCAGCAGGGGCTGATTACCGGCGAAGCACCCGGTGTGGTGCACGGCGGGGTGGCCCTCGTTGGCGGCGGCCCGGGCGACCCCGAGCTGATCACCGTCCGCGGCCGGCGGCTGCTGGCCAACGCTGACGTGGTGGTCGCTGACCGGCTCGCGCCGCCGGAGCTGCTCGCGGAGCTGCCCCCGCACGTCGAGGTGATCGATGCCGCAAAAATCCCGTACGGCCGGGCGATGGCCCAGGACGCGATCAACGCGGTGCTCATCGAGCGGGCCAAGGAGGGCAAGTTCGTGGTGCGACTCAAGGGCGGCGATCCGTTCGTGTTCGCCCGGGGCTACGAGGAAGTGATCGCGTGCGCGGATGCCGGGATTCCGGTCACCGTGGTGCCGGGTGTGACAAGTGCCATAGCAGTTCCTGCGCTTGCGGGCGTTCCGGTCACTCATCGGGCTGTGACGCACGAGTTTGTGGTGGTCAGCGGTCATGTTGCGCCGGGGCACCCCGAATCGTTAGTGAATTGGGATGCGCTGGCCGCGTTGTCCGGAACGATCGTGTTGCTGATGGCCGTCGAGCGGATCGAACAATTCGCAAAGGTGCTGCTTGAAGGCGGCCGACCTGCGGATACGCCGGTTCTGGTGGTTCAACACGGCACGACGGCGGCGCAGCGTACGTTGCGGACGACACTGATCGACGCGCCTGAACACATCCGCTCGGAGGGTGTGAGACCTCCCGCGATCATCGTGATCGGAACTGTGGCGGCGTTCGGCGGTTAAAGGATTCTTAAGATTACTGTAAGGTAACCCGCTATGACGGCTCTCAACGACGCAGAGCGCGCCGCTATCCGCCGTGACGCTGAAGGCGGCACGAAACGGGGGGTCCCGGTGCAGGTGGAACGCACCGCCGTGACCAAAACGGGCAGGTCCCCGGAGTGGTTGCCGTCGCGACGCTTCATCGCCGCGGTCATTGCGATCGGTGGCATGCAGCTGCTGGCAACCATGGACAGCACGGTCGCGATCGTTGCGCTTCCTAAGATCCAGAACGAGCTGAGTCTCAGCGACGCCGGCCGTAGCTGGGTCATCACCGCATATGTCCTGACCTTCGGCGGTCTGATGCTGCTGGGCGGACGGCTCGGCGACACCATCGGGCGCAAACGCACCTTCATCGTCGGCGTCGCGCTGTTCACCATCGCGTCGATTCTGTGCGGAGTGGCCTGGGACGAGAGCACGCTGGTCATCGCACGGCTGCTGCAGGGTGTTGGCGCGGCGATCGCCTCGCCGACAGGCTTGGCACTGATCGCCACGACCTTCCCCAAGGGCCCGGCCCGCAATGCCGCCACTGCGGTGTTCGCCGCCATGACCGGCGTCGGCTCGGTCATGGGCCTCATCCTCGGCGGAGCGCTGACCGAGGTTTCCTGGCGGTTGGCCTTCCTTGTCAACGTGCCGGTCGGAATTTTGATGATCTATTTGGCCCGCACCACGCTGCGTGAGACCCACAAAGAGCGGTTGAAGCTGGACGCCACTGGCGCCATCCTGGCCACCCTGGGCTGCACCGCGGCGGTGTTCGGATTCACCCAGGGTCCGGAGAACGGCTGGCTGGAGCCGCTCACTATCGCCTCTGGTGTGGCGGCGCTGGTATTCCTCGGCGCATTCGTGGTGGTCGAGCGCACCGCCGTGAACCCCGTGGTGCCCTTCGACCTGTTCCGCGACCGCAACCGCGTCGCTACGTTCGCGGCGATCTTCATGGCCGGCGGTGTGATGTTCACGCTGACGGTGCTGATCGGCCTCTACGTCCAGGACGTCTTGGGCTACAGCGCACTACACGCGGGGATCGGCTTCATCCCGTTCGTGATCGCGCTCGGCGTCGGCCTTGGCGTGTCCTCGCACATGGTGTCGATGTTCAGCCCTCGGGTGCTGACGATCGCCGGCGGCGTCCTGGTGCTCGGCGCCATGCTGTACGGCTCGACGCTGCACCGCGGCATCGACTACTTCCCCGATCTGGTGCTACCGATCACGATCGGCGGCTTCGGCATCGGCATGATCGTCGTGCCGCTGACCGTGTCGGCCATCGCGGGCGTTGGCTTCGACCAGATCGGCCCCGTCTCGGCGATCGCGCTGATGCTGCAGAACCTCGGTGGCCCGGTCGTACTGGCGGTGATCCAGGCCGTCATCACGTCGCGGACGCTGTATCTGGGCGGCACCACCGGTCCGGTGAAGAACATGGACTCGGCGCAGCTGCACGCCCTGGACCAGGGCTACACGTACGGCCTGCTTTGGGTGGCCGCCGTCGCCGTAATCGTCGGCATTGCGGCGCTGTTCATCGGATACACCGCTGATCAGGTCGCGCACGCGCAGGACGTCAAGGACGCCATCGATCAGGGAAATCTCTAGCTTCTAGCCCGGGGCTGCCGCCAGGTCGTGTGCCGCGTCGCTGATGCGCTGGCGACGGAGGTGGAGCCGTTCGGCATCCGCACGATCCTGGTCGCACCCGGCGCATGCTCGTGCTCGGTTCCGATGCCTGGCGGTTGATGACGGAGGCGCTGAGCAGGCGGCTCGCCGACGTGCTCGGGCAGCGCGAGAGGCGCCGCCACCGCCGACAACGATGCGTGACCGAGGGCCGTCGTCCCGTCTCTGTAGGCTGGCAAGCCATGTCTGCGGCGGGTGGTTCCGGAGAATCGACGGACCGTGCCGCGCCCAATCTGACCACGAACGTTCTCGGTATCGCGATCTTCGCGATCACCGGCATGCAGCTGATGTCGACGCTCGACGGCACCATCGTCATCGTCGCCCTGCCCCATCTGCAGGCCGAGCTTGACCTGTCGGACGCGGGCAAGAGCTGGGTCATCACCGCCTACGTGCTGACCTTCGGCGGGCTGCTGCTCATCGGCGGGCGGATCGGCGATGCCATCGGGCACAAACGGGCGTTTCTCTCCGGCGTCGGTGTATTCACGATCGCGTCGCTGGTGTGCGGGTTGGCCACTGACGGGGTCACCCTCATCGTCGCTCGCGCGGTACAGGGCACCGGCGCCGCCATCGCGGCGCCGACCGGGCTGGCGCTGATCGCGACGACCTACGCCGTCGGCCACGCCCGCAATAGGGCTTTCGCGGTATCGGCCGCCATGCAGGCGTCCGGTTCGGTGCTTGGCCTTGTCCTCGGCGGCGCACTGACGGTCGTCTCCTGGCGGCTGGCGTTCCTGATCAACGTCCCCATCGGCATCATCATCATCTGGATCGCCGTCACCCGACTGGCCGAGACGCACCACGAACGACTCAAACTCGACGTCACCGGCGCGCTGCTGGCCACGCTGGCGTGCACGTCGGCGGTGCTGGTGTTCACGCAGGGGCCGCCGCGCGGCTGGATCGACCCGTGGGTGATCGGCGCAGGCGTCGCGGCGGTGGTGTTCTTCATCGCGTTCCTGGTCGTCGAGCGAACCGCGGAGCACCCGATCGTCCCGTTCTCGGTGTTCAACGACCGCAACCGCGTGATGACGTTCATCTCGCTGTTCATGGCCGGCGGCGTGATGCTGACCGCGACGGTGATCATCGGGCTCTACGTACAGGACGTCATGGGGTACTCCGCGCTGCGGGCGGGCATCGCGTTCCTGCCGTTCGCCGGCGCGTTCGGGCTGGGCACCGTGCTGGCGACGCGAACGGCGCCGGTCATCGCGCCGCGGTGGCTGATCATCGGGTGCGGGACGCTGGTGCTCGCGGCGATGTTGTACGGCTCGACGCTGGATCGTTCGATCTCGTACTTTCCCGACTTCGTCGTGCTAATTCTGGTGGGCGGCTTCGGAATTGGCGTCATCTCGGTGGTTCTTCCGCTGTGCGCGGTGGCAGACGTCGGGCCGCGCGAAATCGGTCCGGTGTCGGCGATCCAGCTGATGGTCTACAACCTCGGTGGACCGCTGGTGCTTGTGGTCATCCAGGCGGTGCAGACTTCCCGCACGCTCTATCTCGGCGGCACAACGGGACCGGTCAAGGACATGACGCCCAGCCAGCTCGACGCGCTGGACGCCGGCTACACCTACTCGCTGTTGTGGGTCGCCGGAATCGCCGTTGTGGTCGGCGCCGCGGCGCTCGGGATCGGTTTCACCGCACGGCAGATCGCGGCCGCCCAGCACACCCGTGAGGCGTTCGAGGCGGGCGAGCTGGAGGCGGAAGAGCTGTAGAAACCCGACCGTTGCGCGCCGGCCAATGACACACTTGGCGACGTGAGCGTCGGCCGCGTCAAATACGCGCGAAACGGGGACATTCGGCTGGCCTATCGGGTGATGGGCGACGGCGACATCCCCGTCGTGATGATTCCCGGATGGGTCAGCAATATCGATCTCTACGAGGATCCGACTTCGTTGTACGCCGGCGTCGCCGAGCGACTCAGTCAGCACGTGCGGCTGGTGGTCTGGGACAAGCGCGGCACCGGGTTGTCGGACCCGGTGACCCACGTGCCGCCGATCGACGAGCGCATGGACGACCTGCGAGCCGTACTCGACGCCGCCGAGGTTGACCGTCCGGCAATAGTGGGCGTCTCCGAGGGCGGTCCGATGAGCATCGTGTTCGCCGCGACGTATCCGGAGCGGGTGCGTTCCCTGGTGCTGGTTGGCACCACGGCCCGGTTCTCTCAAGAGTTGCCTGATTTTCCATGGGGGTACACGCCGGAACAGGTGGCCGCGGGCCTCGAAGACATCGACAACAATTGGGGCGAAGGCGCTTTGGCGGACAAGTTCTTCGGACCGATCGCCGACGTACCTGGTGTGCGCGAGATGTTCGGCAAGGAGCAGCGGGCATGCGCGAGCCCGATGATGGCACGCATGATGTGGCAGGCGGTGTTCGAGATCGATGTCCGCAGTGTGCTTGCCGGCGTCCGGACACCCACCATGGTGCTGGCCCGCAGGGGAGACCGCATCGCTGCCTTCGAAGGCGCTGAGGCGCTCGCCGCCGGAATACAGAACGCGCAACTGCGCGAACTACCCCCGGGCGAGCACTACGCGGTCGACCTGGTCGACCTGTTACCGCAGGCGGTGCTGGAATTCGTTGGCCAGCAAGCGGATGCGATGCCCGCCGAGCGGGTGCTGAGCACCGTGCTCTTCACCGATATCGTCGGCTCGACGGAACTGCTCGCCGCGCAGGGCGACGAACACTGGCGTCGACACCTCGACGACCACGACCGGTTGGTCGACACGGTGCTGGGCAGGTACGGCGGCCGGCGCGCCAAGCACACCGGCGACGGTGTGTTCGCGCTGTTCGATGGCCCGACGAAGGCTGCCCGGTGCGGCCTGGACCTGGTGCCCGCGCTGGCCACCCACGGCATCCCGATCCGGGCCGGCGTGCACATCGGCGAGTGCGAGAAGCGCGGCGACGAGTGGAGCGGCATGGCGGTGCATGTCGGTGCGCGAATCGGAGCGATGGCCGGAGCGGGTGAGGTACTGACCAGCCGCACGGTGCGCGACCTCTCCGTGGGCTCAGGGCTTGTCTTCGAAGGTCGGGGGATGCACCGACTGAAGGGACTGCCCGAGGACACCGAGGTTTTCCGCGTCAACGTCGCCTGAATCAGAGGCGCTCACTAAGCTTGCGGGCTGTGATCACCCGCATGTCTGAGCTGTTCCTGCGCACGCTGCGCGACGACCCGGCCGACGCCGAGGTTCCCAGCCACAAACTGCTGATCAGGGCGGGCTACATCCGACCGATAGGCCCCGGCCTGTACAGCTGGCTGCCGCTGGGTCTGCGGGTGCTGCGCAAGGTCGAACAGGTCGTGCGCGACGAGATGACCGCGATTGGCGGCCAGGAGATTCTCTTTCCCGCGCTGTTGCCGCGGGCACCGTACGAGACGACGAACCGGTGGACCGAGTACGGCGACGGCGTGTTCCGGCTGAAGGACCGCCGCAACAACGACTACCTCCTCGGACCCACCCACGAAGAACTGTTCACGTTGACGGTGAAGGGGGAGTACAGCTCCTACAAGGACTTCCCGCTGCTGCTGTTCCAAATCCAGACGAAGTACCGCGACGAGGCCAGGCCGCGGGCGGGGATCTTGCGCGGACGCGAGTTCGTCATGAAGGACTCCTACTCGTTCGACGTCGACGACGACGGGCTCAAGGCCGTCTATCACCGGCACCGCGACGCTTACCGGCGGATCTTTGACAGGCTGGTGGTCCGCTACGTCATCGTCTCGGCGGTGTCGGGGGCGATGGGCGGCAGCGCGTCGGAGGAGTTCCTCGCAGAAAGCGAGATCGGCGAGGACACGTTCGTCCGCTGCCTGCAGTCCGGGTACGCAGCCAACGTCGAGGCGGTGCTCACGGCGGTGCCGGACGTGCTGCCGATCGAGGGTCTGCCCGAGGCCAAGGTGTATGACACCCCCGATACGCCGACCATCGCCACGCTGGTGGACTGGGCCAACACCGTCGGCCTCGGGCGGGAAATCGGCGCCGCCGACACCCTGAAGAACGTTCTGCTCAAGATGCGTCAGCCCGGCGGCGACTGGGAACTGCTGGCCGTCGGGGTGCCGGGCGACCGCGAGGTTGACGAGAAGCGGCTCGGCGCAGCGCTGGACCCCGCAGAGTACGCGCTCCTCGATGACGCCGACTTCGCGAAGAATCCGTTTCTGGTCAAGGGGTACGTCGGTCCAAAAGCATTGAAGGCCAACGGTGTTCGATATCTGATCGATCCGCGCGTGGTCGACGGGACGTCGTGGATCACCGGCGCCGACGCACCCAACAAACATGTCGTAGGGCTGGTTGCCGGCCGTGACTTCGTCGCCGACGGCACCATCGAAGCCGCCGAGGTCCGCGATGGCGACCCCTCGCCGGACGGAGCAGGGCCGCTGGTGGCAGCACGCGGCATCGAGATCGGCCACATCTTCCAGCTCGGCCGCAAGTACACCGACGCGTTCAGCGCCGACGTGCTCGGCGAGGACGGCAAGCCGGTGCGGCTGACGATGGGGTCCTACGGCGTCGGGGTGTCGCGGCTGGTCGCGGTGATCGCCGAACAGCACCACGACGACCTCGGCTTGCGCTGGCCGTCGTCGGTGTCGCCGTTCGACGCGCACGTCGTCATCGCCAATAAGGACAGCGCCGCCCGCGAGGGCGCCGTCGAGCTGGCCGCCGAACTGGACCGTCTGGGTGTCGAGGTGCTGCTCGACGACAGAAAGTCCTCACCCGGGGTGAAGTTCAAGGACGCGGAGCTGCTCGGGGTGCCGTGGATCGTCGTTGTCGGGCGCGGCTGGGCCGACGGCGTGGTCGAGCTGCGCAACCGCTTCACCGGCGAAACCCGCGAGATCGCCGTCGACGGCGCGGCCGCCGAGATCGCGACGGCCCTCGCCGCCTAGCGCTATTCGCTACCGCCGGGGAAGGCCTCGGTGATCGGCCAGAGTCCGAGGACCCGGCTCCAACGCGCGGCCGTGACCGCCGTCTGCGACAGCGCCTGCACCGCGAAGGTCCGCTGTGCGCCCGTGGTGGCCTGCTCGAGCACCGCCCGCCACGCGACGGCGGAGTCCTCCTCCATCCGCACCGCGAGGTTGGCTGCGTCGGTGGGGTTGCTGACCTGCACCGGCAGCTGATAGCCGGCCGCGGGTAGCGGCGGGGCCAACGAGCGGGCTGCGAGCATCGCGATCGCGTCCTCGCGCCGTTGGCGGTGTTCGGCCATCGCCCCCGACACCAGGTCGTTGACGTCGGGGGTGGAATGCGCCGACACCAGTCCGTACCCGTAGATGACGGCGTGCTCGGTGGTCACGGCATCGAACAACGCGGCGGCGTCGGCGTCGGACGGTCGCGTCGGAGTGGGTTCGGCCGACGTCACGACACTCCGCCCCCGGGAACGAGTGCCACCGTGTAGGCGGCGGTGCACGAAGCGGCGATGGAGCCGAGCAGCCCGGCGCGGTAGCCCGACATCTGGGCCGCCAACTGCCCCGCGCTGTCCGCGGACTTCTTCAGCGCGGCGACGACGTCGTCGGCCGTCGGCGCCTTCGCCGGGGTTGCGCTGGTGGTCGTCGTGGTCGCCGTCGACGTGGTGGGCTCGCGGGTGAGGCGGGCGATCTCGTCGGACAGTGCGCTGGCATGGTCCGAGCGTTCGGTCGCCGCCGTGTTCAACGCGCGCGCGACGTCCGGCTTGGCTCCTGCGGCCGCATCATTGGCCAGCTGACTGTCGCTGCGAGCCTGGTCACGTTGCCCGACGAGGTCGGCGAGCTCCGGGGGCGGCGGTGGCTCACCGCACGCGGCGGCGGTGATGCCCAGCGCTGCAAGAGCCGCCGTCCCGACAAGCATGCGTCGCCTGCTGACGACGGGGAGGGCACTCGGCACAGCGCCATCCTGCCATTGCCGAAAACGGCACTGTGTATTCGCTGGGCGTGGCAGCGAGATTGCGGTTCGCCTGCAGTTCACTGGCGTATCGTTGGCCCGTCGGGACAATTCAACATGAGGAGCTCGCCGTGGCATCGGATCCGCAGCTGCGGTCTGCGAGATTGCCCTCGCAGAAGCAGGTGATCGAGCTACTCGACGGCGAGTTCGCGCGCGCAGGTTATGAAATCGAAGAAGTCGTCATCGACGCGAGCACGCGACCGCCCCGCATCACCGTGATAGCCGACGGCGACGAAGGCCTCGATCTTGATTCGATCGCGGCGCTGTCCCGATCCGCATCCGAACTGCTGGACAGCGTGGATTCGCCGCAGTCCGGTGCGCCATATGTGCTCGAGGTGACGTCGCCGGGCGTGGACCGACCGCTGACCGCGGAGAAGCACTACCGACGCGCGCGCGGCCGCAAGGTGGAGCTGACGCTGTCCGACGGGTCCGAGCTGATCGGCCGATTGGGCGAGACGCGAGACGGCACCGTCCGACTGGTGGTGCGCGAAGGGAATCGGGCCAACTACTCCGTCCGCGAACTGCCTCTGGATGGGATCGCCAAAGCTGTTGTACAGGTGGAGTTTTCGCCACCGAACCAGCGCGAGCTCGAGCTGGCCGGCCAAACCGGGAAGGGGGCTGGAGCATGAATATCGACATGGCGGCACTGCACGCCATCGAGGCCGACAAGGGAATTACGGTCGATGTCGTCGTCGACACCATCAAGTCCGCGTTGCTGACCGCCTATCGCCACACGGAGGGCCACGAGGCCGACGCCCGTATCGAGATCGACCGCAAGACCGGCGCCGTAATGGTGATGGCGCGCGAAACGGACGAAGACGGCAACCTCATCAACGAATGGGACGACACCCCAGAGGGATTCGGCCGCATCGCGGCCACCACCGCACGGCAGGTCATCCTGCAGCGGCTGCGTGACGCCGAGAACGAGAAGAACTACGGCGAGTTCTCCACCCGCGAGGGGGAGATCGTCGGCGGTGTCATCCAGCGCGACAGCCGCGCGAACGCGCGCGGCCTCGTCGTCGTTCGGATGGGCAGCGAAACCAAGGGCTCCGAGGGCGTGATTCCCTCCGCCGAGCAGGTCCCCGGCGAGCGCTACGAACACGGCGACCGGCTGCGTTGCTACGTGGTCGGCGTCAGCCGCGGTGCGCGCGAGCCGCTGATCACGCTGTCGCGCACCCACCCCAACCTGGTCCGCAGGCTGTTCTCGCTGGAGGTGCCCGAGATCGCCGACGGCTCCGTCGAGATCGTCGCGGTGGCCCGCGAGGCCGGCCATCGTTCGAAAATCGCGGTCACCTCGCGGGTGCCGGGGCTGAACGCCAAGGGCGCGTGCATCGGCCCGATGGGCCAGCGGGTGCGCAACGTGATGAGCGAGCTTTCCGGCGAGAAGATCGACATCATCGACTACGACGAGGATCCGGCGCGGTTCGTCGCCAACGCGCTGTCGCCGGCCAAGGTGGTGTCGGTGCAGGTGATCGACGAGGCCGGTCGCGCGGCGCGGGTGGTGGTACCCGATTTCCAGCTGTCGCTCGCCATCGGCAAGGAGGGCCAGAACGCCCGCCTGGCGGCCCGGTTGACCGGCTGGCGCATCGACATTCGCAGCGATGCCGCCGCCACGGCGGACAGCCCGTCGCATCCCGACGTGACGCACGGCGCTGTGCACGACAGATAGCGATTCACCGGCGTTTCGGTCTGCAAGGACCATGACGGTATGCTGAGCCGTGATCCAGCGCGAGACTTCGGCTTCGCCGCATCGAAATACGGATGGACCCGTACGGACGTGCGTCGGCTGCCGGAAGCGAGAGCTGGCCGTCGAACTGCTTCGTGTGGTTTCTGTGAACGGCGGGAATGGCCACTGCGCCGTGACCGTTGACGCAGCAGGTAACCTGCCTGGGCGGGGCGCTTGGTTGCACCCTGACCAGCAGTGTTTGCACGCGGCAATCCGGCGGCGAGCATTCGCACGAGCGTTGCGCATCACCGGCTCACCGGATACATCCGCGGTGCTGGAGCACTTCGAAGCACTCGAAGCGCCTCAATGCCCGGCAACGAGAACAGGCAGCGAAGAACATGAGCACACCGTGAAGTCCAGACGATGACCATGCGTCGTAGCTAAACCCGAGGCGCGGCCTACCACCGCTGTCGCCTCCAGACAGGAGAGAAGTGGCAGGCAAGGCCCGCGTACACGAGTTAGCTAAGGAACTCGGTGTTACCAGCAAAGAAGTGCTCGCCCGACTGAGTCAACAGGGCGAATTCGTGAAATCAGCATCCTCAACCGTTGAGGCCCCCGTCGCGCGCCGGCTGCGTGAATCCTTCGGTGGAGCAAAGCCCGCCGCGGACAAGGTCAAGGCCGGCGCGAACGGCGCGCCCGCCAAGAAGGTGGCCGCGAAGGCGCCTGCGTCCGCGCCGGTGGCGGCCCCGGTCGCAGAGCCGGCGGCGCCGTCCCAACCCGCGCCCGCACAGGCAGAGCCCGCGGCAGCGGCGGTACCGGCACCCGCGGCAGCAGCAGCCGCGTCGGCACCTGCCCCCACACGCCCGGGCCCAACCCCCGGCCCGCGGCCCGTCGGACCGACGCCAGGTCCCAAGCCGGCGCCGCGCACACCGCGCGTCGGAAACAACCCCTTCTCCTCGGCGCAGCCCGTCGAACGGCCGATTCCACGGCCGCAGGCTCCGCGTCCCGGTGCCCCGCGGCCCGGTGGCGGACCTCGTCCCGGCGCCTCGCCGGGCAATATGCCGCCCCGCCCCGGTGGTGGCGCGCCTGGTCGTCCGGCACGCCCGGGTGGCCCGCGTCCCGCACCCGGCGGTCGCGGCCCCGGCGGACCCGGCGGCGGCGGACGGCCCGGTGGCGCCGGTGGCGGCGGTGGCGGCGGTAACTACCGCACCGGCGGACCCGGGGGCGGCGGCGCCGGTGGCGGTGCACCCGCCGGTGGCGGCTATCGCGGTCGTCCCGGTGGCGGCGGTGGCGGTGGCGGTCGTCCCGGTCAGCGTGGTGGTGCCGCAGGCGCGTTCGGTCGTCCCGGCGGTGCGCCGCGACGCGGACGCAAGTCGAAGCGGCAGAAGCGCCAGGAATACGACTCGATGCAGGCGCCGGTCGTCGGCGGCGTGCGGTTGCCGCACGGCAACGGCGAGACCATCCGGCTGGCCCGCGGCGCGTCGCTGAGCGATTTCGCCGAGAAGATCGACGCCAACCCAGCCGCGCTGGTGCAGGCCCTGTTCAACCTCGGCGAAATGGTGACCGCCACCCAGTCCGTGGGTGACGAGACGCTCGAGCTGCTCGGCGGCGAGATGAACTACGTCGTGCAGGTCGTCAGCCCCGAGGACGAGGACCGCGAACTGCTGGAGTCCTTCGACCTGACCTACGGCGAGGACGAGGGTGGCGAGGAAGACCTCGAGACCCGCCCGCCGGTGGTCACCGTCATGGGTCACGTCGACCACGGCAAGACCCGACTGCTGGACACCATCCGCCAGGCCAATGTCCGCGAGGCCGAGGCAGGCGGGATCACCCAGCACATCGGTGCCTACCAGGTCGATGTCGACTTCGACGGCACGACGAGGCCGATCACCTTCATCGACACCCCGGGCCACGAGGCGTTCACCGCCATGCGCGCCCGCGGTGCCAAGGCCACCGACATCGCGATTCTCGTCGTGGCCGCCGACGACGGCGTCATGCCGCAGACGGTGGAGGCGATCAACCACGCGCAGGCCGCAGATGTGCCGATCGTGGTGGCGGTCAACAAGATCGACAAGGAAGGTGCCGACCCGGCCAAGATCCGGGCCCAGCTGACCGAGTACGGCCTCGTCGCCGAGGACTTCGGCGGCGACACCATGTTCGTCGACATCTCGGCCAAGCAGGGCACCAACATCGGGGCGCTCGAGGAAGCGGTGCTCCTGACCGCCGACGCGGCCCTCGACCTGCGGGCCAACCCCGACATGGAGGCCCAGGGTGTGGCGATCGAAGCGCACCTGGACCGCGGACGGGGCCCGGTGGCGACGGTGCTGATCCAGCGCGGCACGCTCCGCGTCGGTGACTCCATCGTCGCCGGTGACGCCTACGGTCGTGTCCGCCGAATGGTCGACGAGCACGGCGAGGATGTCGAAGAGGCGCTCCCGTCCCGGCCGGTCCAGGTCATCGGGTTCACGTCGGTGCCAGGCGCCGGCGACAACCTCCTCGTCGTCGACGAGGACCGCATCGCCCGCCAGATCGCCGACCGCCGCAGCGCGCGCAAGCGCAACGCGTTGGCGGCACGCACCCGCAAGCGGATCAGCCTGGAGGACCTGGATTCGGCGCTGAAGGAAACCAGCCAGCTGAACCTGATCCTCAAGGGCGACAACGCAGGCACCGTCGAGGCGCTGGAGCAGGCCCTGCTCGGCATCGAGATCGACGACGAGGTGGAACTGCGCGTCATCGACCGCGGCGTCGGCGGTGTCACCGAGACCAACGTCAACCTGGCGTCGGCCTCGGACGCGGTGATCATCGGCTTCAACGTTCGCGCCGAGGGCAAGGCCACCGAGCTGGCCAACCGCGAGGGCGTCGACATCCGCTACTACTCGGTGATCTACCAGGCCATCGACGAGATCGAGAGCGCGCTCAAGGGCATGCTCAAGCCGGTCTACGAGGAGAAGGAGCTGGGCCGGGCGGAGATCCGCGCGATCTTCCGGTCGTCCAAGGTCGGCAACATCGCCGGCTGCCTGGTCACCTCGGGTGTCATCCGCCGCAACTCCAAGGCCCGGCTGCTGCGCGACAGCATCGTGGTCGCCGAGAACATCACCGTGCAGTCGCTGCGTCGGGAGAAGGACGACGCCACCGAGGTGCGCGACGGCTACGAGTGCGGTCTCACGCTGAGCTACTCCGACATCAAGGAGGGCGACGTGATCGAGACGTACGAACTCGTCGAAAAGGAGCGCGTCTAAGTGGTCGATGTGGGGCGGGCCCGTCGGCTCTCCAAGCGCATCGCCACCATCGTCGCCTCGGCGATCGAGTTCGAGATCAAGGATCCGCCCTTGGCCCTCGTGACGGTCACGGACACGAAGGTCACGGGCGATCTGCACGATGCCACGGTGTACTACACGGTCCGAGGCAAGACGTTGCAGGAGGAACCCGACTACGCCGGCGCTGCTGCTGCGCTGGAACGCGCCAAGGGAACACTGAGGACGAGGGTCGGCGCAGCCATCGGTGTGCGGTTCACGCCCACGCTGTCGTTTGTCCTCGACAAGGTGCCGGATACCGCCGCCCACATGGAGGAGCTGCTCGCCCGCGCCCGCGCCGCAGATGAGGATTTGGCGAGAGTTCGGCAGGGTGCCAAGCATGCCGGTGACGAAGACCCGTATCGTCAGGATCGGGTGGAGGGTTCTGGCGGGGAGCTGGACGACGAGCGAGACGCTGAGGACACCGTTGACCGCGATCGATCCGAAGACTGACGCAGATCTGGCGGGCGAGCGCGTCGACGCGCGCGCTGCCGCCGACCTGTTGTCCGCTGCTGGCTCGGTCAGCGTCGTCTGCCACGTCTATCCCGACGCCGACACGGTCGGGGCGGGACTGGCCCTGGCCCTCGTGCTGGACCACGCGGGCAAGGACGTCGAGGTCAGCTTCGCAGCGCCCGCCGGCTTGCCCGAGTCTCTGCAGTCGCTGCCGGGTGGGCACCTGATGATCCCGCCCGACGACATGCGTCGCGACGCGGACCTCGTGGTCACCGTCGACATTCCCAGCATCAACCGGCTCGGCGCGCTGCGTGAGCTCGCCGAACCCGGCCGCGAGGTGCTGGTGATCGACCACCACGCCTCCAATCAGCTCTTCGGCAGCGCCAACTACGTCGACGCATCCGCGGACTCCACCACCATGCTGGTCGCCGACCTGCTCGACGCGTGGGGCAAGCCGATCGACATCGGTGTCGCGCACTGCCTCTACGCCGGGCTGACCACCGACACCGGTTCGTTCCGCTGGGCCAGCGCGCGTGCGCATCTGCTGGCCGCCCGGCTGGTGAAGTTGGGCGTCGACAACGCCGCGATCAGCCGCACTCTGCTAGACACGCATCCGTTCGCCTGGCTGCCGATGCTGTCGCGAGTATTGGGGTCCGCGCAGCTGCTGCCCGACGCCGCCGAAGGTCGCGGTCTCGTGTATGCCGTTGTCGGACACGAGGAATGGGTCGATGCGCGGCCCGAAGAGGTCGAGAGCATCGTCGACATCGTTCGCACCACCCAGCAGGCCGAGGTGGCCGCGGTGTTCAAGGAGATCGAACCGGGGCAATGGTCGGTGTCGATGCGAGCCAAGTCATTGGATCTCGCCGCGATCGCCAGCGCCTTCGGCGGCGGAGGCCACCGGCTGGCAGCAGGCTATTCGGCGACGGGTTCCGCCGACGATGTCGTGCAGGCCCTCTACGTAGCCCTTGGCTGACCCTGGGGATCTTCCGGTCGCGCCCGCGACCGGCCGCCGCATCGCCGGGCTGGCGCTGCCCGCGCTCGGGGTGCTGGCCGCCGAACCCATCTACCTGCTCTTCGACCTGGCAGTCGTCGGACGACTGGGCGCGATCAGCCTGGCCGGCCTTGCCATCGGCGGGCTGATCCTCAGCACGCTGAGCTCGCAGATGACGTTCCTGTCCTACGGCACCACGGCGCGTTCGGCGCGCTTCTTCGGCGCACACAACCGTGAGGCGGCTGTCGGTGAAGGCGTGCAGGCCACCTGGCTGGCGATCGGGTTGGGCATGCTGATCGTGGTAGCGGTCCAAGCCGCCGCGGTGCCGCTGGTTTCGGCGCTGGCCGCGGGCGGTGAGATCGCCGCGGCCGCGCTTCCGTGGGTGCGGATCGCGATCGTCGGCGTGCCCGCGATCCTGATCTCGGCCGCCGGCAACGGCTGGATGCGCGGCGTGCAGGACACCGGCAGGCCGCTGCGCTACGTCGTCACCGGGTTCGCGGTGTCGGCCGTGCTGTGCCCGCTGCTGGTTTACGGCTGGCTGGGCATGCCCCGACTCGAGCTGGCAGGGTCGGCGGTCGCCAACCTCGTCGGTCAGTGGCTGGCCGCCTTGATGTTCTGCCGCGCACTGCTGGTCGAACGCGTCTCGCTGCGCATCCAGCCGACGGTGCTGCGCGCACAGCTGGTCATGGGCCGCGACCTGCTGTTGCGGACAATGGCGTTTCAGGTGTGCTTCGTCTCCGCCGGAGCCGTCGCCGCCCGGTTCGGCGCGGCCGCCGTCGCGGCCCACCAGGTGGTGCTGCAACTGTGGAATTTCCTTGCGCTGGTACTGGATTCGCTCGCGATCGCGGCGCAATCACTTGTGGGCGCGGCGCTCGGCGCCGGTGAGCTGGCGCACGCGAAGTCGGTGGCCTGGCGGGTGACGATCTTCTCCGCCGTCGCCTCCGCGGTACTGGCAGGCGTGTTCGCCCTCGGTGCGTCGGTGTTTCCGAGCGTGTTCACCGACGATCGCTCCGTGCTCGACGCGATCGCGGTGCCGTGGTGGTTCATGGTCGCCCAATTACCTATCGCGGGAATCGTTTTCGCGCTCGACGGTGTATTACTCGGCGCCGGCGACGCGAAGTTCATGCGCAACGCCACCTTGATCAGTGCGCTGGTCGGGTTCCTTCCGTTGATCTGGCTGTCACTGGCGTTCGGCTGGGGTCTGCTCGGCATCTGGTCGGGCCTGAGCACCTTCATGGCGCTGCGGCTCGTCTTCGTCGGCTGGCGAGCATTCTCCGGCCGCTGGCTGGTGCCGGGTACCGCGTAGTCGCTGCCGGACGTTGAGCCGCGGTCACCGGTAGGAGCGCGGAACAACCGACGCGCAGACAGTTTTCGAGAACTAGTTTCCGGCCATCCGGGCGATGACCGCCCAGCCGTAGTCGTTCGTGCGCACGTCCACGTCGACGAATCCGGCGGCGGCCAGCCGCGAGGGCAGCGATCCTGGGTCGACGGGGTTGTACGTGTCGCCTTCGTGGTGGGCCTTGAGTTCCTCGCTGCCCAGGCTGTCGCTGGCGACAAGCGGAGCGCCGGGCCGCAACACGCGGGCGATCTCGGCGAACAGCTGGTCCTGCAGCGCGACCGTCGGGACGTGATGAAGCATCGTGAAACACGCCGCGCCGGAGAACCGGTCGTCGGCGTAGGTCAGGGTGGTGGCATCGGCGTTGACGATCTCGACCGACGGGACGTCGGCGAACCGCTCGGTGAGCATTGCGGCGAGTCCGTCGTCGATCTCGACCGAGGTGAGGCGGGGGACCGCGCGGCTGAGCACGTCGGTGGTGGCGCCGTATCCGGGTCCGACTTCCAGTACGTCATCACCGAGGTCGGTTCCGTTGAGCGCCCAGGGCAGGATGACCTCGCGCATCGCCTGGCGCCACTCGTCGCTGCCGCACATTTCGTGTGCTTCGTTCACACCGGCAGCCTAAGCGGGTTCAGCGCACTTGTGCGCGGCCCCTCTCGAGCACCGCTTCGCGGTTGGCGGCGATGTCGTCGCCGCTGGCGTTTCGCATCCACCCGACGGCCGACTCCGCTTCGATCGCGAGCCCCTCGGCGGTTCCCGCGTCGTCGATGCGGTGATACGACGCCAGCAGCGCGCGCACGGCGTTCTGATTGTTGCCCACGATCGAGGCGGCCACCCGACGCGCGGTCGGCAGCAGCCCGTCGTGCGGCACGACCTCGGTGACCAGTCCCGCCCGCAGCGCGTCGGACGCCGAGAGGTAGTCGCCGGTCAGGCTCATCCGACGGGCCACGCCGACTCCGACCTTCTGCGGCAGTCGCACCGAAAGGCCCCACGTCGGCAACAGCCCGACCCTGGCGTGGGTGTCGGCGAACCGGGCGAGTTCGGAGGCGATCAGGATGTCGCAGTACAGCGCAAGCTCGAGCCCGCCGGTCACGGCCGCGCCGTTGATCGCGCCGATCACCGGTTTGGTCATCGGCGGCCACTGCGGCGAGATGTCGGGCAGATCGGTGGAGTCGCCCAGTTCCTTGAGGTCAAGTCCGGCGCAGAACACCGGGTCGGCGCCGGTCAGGATCACCACGTCGACGGCGTCGTCGGTCTCCGCCTCGCGCAGCGCCGCGAAGAACTGTTTGCGCAGCGCAGACGACAGCGCGTTACGCGACTGCGGGCGATTCAGCGTCAGCGTCCTGACCCGGTCAGTGGTGTCGATGAGCAGCACGTCGTCGTTCGTCACGGCATCAACATATCGTGGGGGCATGTGCCGAAACATCACCGAGCTTCGTGGCCTGGAGCCACAGGCGACCGCGGAGGAGATCGAGGCGGCCGCCCGGCAGTACGTCAGAAAGGTCAGCGGCGTCACCCGGCCGTCGGCCGCCAACGAGGATTCGTTCGAGATCGCGGTGGCCGAGGTCACCGCGACGACGACACGGCTGCTGGCCGCTCTGCCGCCGCGCAAACAGCCGCCCAGGACCGTTCCGCCGTTGCGGCGCCCGGAAGTGCGGGCCCGCATAGAAGCCCGAGCCGCTCAGGCCGGGTGAACACCCCGACGCTGACCCAACCCGCGCTCAAGGAGTGGAGCGCGGCGGTGCACGCGATGCTCGACGGCCGCCAGACCGTGTTGCTGCGCAAGGGCGGAATTCACGAGAAGAGGTTCACGCTCGACTCGTCGCATTTCCTGTTCTTCCCGACCGTCGCCCACAGCCACGCCCAGCGGGTCAGGCCCGAACACCGCGACCTTCTTTCGGCCGCGGCCGAGGACAGCACCAAGACCGAGGTCGTGCTGCGGGCCGCCGCGAAAGTCGTTGCCGCCATTGAGGTCAACCGGCCCGAGGGACTGGACCAGATTGCGCCCCTGCACATCTGGACCGCCGATTCGGTGCGCGCCGACCGGCTGGACTTCCGGCCGAAGCACCGGCTCACGGTGGTCGTGGTGCAGGTCAGTCCTCTGGCCGAGCCGGAACGGCTGCGCCGTACGCCGGAATACGCCGGTTGTACCAGCTGGGTGCCGCTGCCGGTCAACCCTATGTGGGGTACGCCGGTGCACGATGACGCCACGCTTTCCGATGTCGCTGTCCGCGTGCGTGATTCAGTGGGCTGACGGCAGCTGCGAAGCCGCGGGCAGCAGCAGCCGAGACGCGCCGTCACCGAGGTGCACGGTGTGTCTGGCCGACTGCAGCCGCGTGCCGGTGGCCAGGGGTTCGTCGGTGCCGAGATTGCGGGCGAACCGCGGATGCGATCCTCCGGCAACCAGCACCCTGATACGTGACCCGGTCCGGAACCGGTGCGCGACCGCATCCAGTTCGATACGCACCGTGGAATCGGTTGCGCTGCGCAGATATCCATCGCTGACATTCCGCGATCGCCCCTTGGCGTCCACCTCGCTGACCCGGACGAACAAGTCGTTGTGAGGGTTGTCGCACGAGTGCGCCAATTCGACGACAGGGTTCCCGACGACATAGAGATCCTGCGGCAGGGCGTCTCCGGTGAAGCTCAACACGTCGGGGCGTTCCGCCAATTTGGCGTCGTTGCGGTAGCCGCCCGCAACGGACAGCATGCGACCCCCGATGGTGGGCGTCGGGTTCGCGGGGTCGTAGGTGAATGTCGACGCGGGAGCGGTGTCGGGTGGCACGGTGTCGCCGAGACGGCCACCCGGTTGGAGATACCGCAGCTGCTCGGGCATCGCAGGCGGCCAGTCATCGAGCTCGATCCAGTCGCCATGGTTGACGTGGATGCGCACCGGGCGCCGCTGGGCGCTGTCGATTCCTCCCACGTGTGTATCGAGCCAGGACAGCGATTCGCGCTGGACGGTCGGGGCGCCCTTCATCGACATGTCGGAGTGGGTCCACGATCCGATGGTCATCGCCACGCGCACCCCGCGCCCGCGCAGCTGCGCGTACTGCGCCAACGTCTGCTCGATGAACAGGTCCTGCCAGCCGGTGAGCAACAGCACCGGGATCTCGGTGCGGTCCAGTGCGGCCTGCAGTTGCAGTGGCGCCCAGAAAGGATCGTCGTGCTCAGGATGCTCGAGCCAGGACTCGTACCACGGCCCACCGACGCCGAGCAGCGTCCTGCCGGCCACGCCGACGGGCAGCCGGGCCACCGCGCCCGCCACCAGCCGCCTCGACCTCAGCTGTCGCACGATGACGCGGAGCCGGCTGGGACCCTCCTGGTGGGAGACCGAATCGGTCCAGCCGAGGAAATCGCTGAGCCCGAATGAGCCTGTGCCCCAACGTGGCCCGCTGATGTCATGCGGTCCGACGGTGATGACGGCGGCGGCCATCTCAGGCGGTGGGTCGGTCAACAACGCCCACTGGGTGAAGCCGAGGTAGGACGCCCCGATGGTGCCGAACGACCCGGTGAACCAGGGCTGTTCGCCCAGCCACGCGGCGGTGTCGGCGCCGTCGGTGATCTCGTTGCGAAACGGGTCGAAGTCGCCACCGGAGCCGAACGTGCCGCGCACGCTCTGCACGATGACGTGGTAGCCGCGCGATGCGTAGACGCGCCCGAAGAGAACCGACACCGGGTACCCGCGGCCGTAGGGCCCGCGGACCAGAAGCGTGCCCGAGGGGTTCGACGTCAGCGGCCGGTAGTGGTCGGCGATCAGTTCGACGCCGTCGCGCATCGGTACCCGAACGCCGTGATGCACGTCGTATTCGTTGGTGTGCGGTGGTATCCGCAGCAGTCTGCTCAGGGGGCGACCGATGAATTGTTCGACTGCGGTCACTCGATCGAGGCTACGCAGGCGGCGGTTCGTCGTGGTCGATGGCGTCGACGACCTTGGCCATCAGCCAGTTGACTGCGCTGGTTGCGGCCGCGCCGTCGAGCCCCCACACCCCGACGAGTCGCTCGTAGCTGGGCAGGTTCCACAGCAGGTCGAGTACCCCCGCGGTCACCCGCTGTTCTGCCTCGGACCAACCCGGCGCCGACGCGGCGACGGCACGCAGCAGTGCATCGCGCCTGCGCAGGTCGACGGTGACGAACGTCGGGTCGCGTGGCGCGTCGACCGATTCCCGAACCGAAAACCGTTGCAGTGACGCGAAAACACGCCCGGTGACGTCTCCGAGGTTGCCGAGGTCGACGTCCTCGTAGGAGATCCCGGCTTCGGACTCCAGGCGTTGCATGACGGCGTCGTGCAGGTGCCGTTCGGTGGGGAAGTGGCGATACACCGTTCGCTCCCCGACGCCTGCACGTTCGGCGACGGACCGGAACGTCAGGTCACGCCAGTTCCAGGTGTCGAAGGCATGGACCAGTTCGCTGCCCGCGGCGATGATCCGCTCGCGAGTCCGGGCGGCCTTCTCCTGTCGCGCGCGGTTGTCGTATCGGCGCCGCTTGCCCAGCGACCCTATTGACGATTCGCTCACAATAGTGACAGTGTACTGTCACGAATTCTGTTGGAGGTGCACCGTGGCATCACCGGGTGAGTTGATGGCCGGCGCCGTCGAGCACACAGGGCTGGACGACTTCGGTGACGACTGCTTCCGTGAGGGGCTGGAGATCCTCGTCGGGGCGCTGCGCGACGAGGCCAGACTCAACGACCGCGGTGAGGGATTCGTCTACGCCCGCATCGGCATGCATCTCCGCCAACGGCTGCAGGTCGAGGACTGGTACCGCCGCCACCCCGAGATCGACGACGAAGCGATCGAGCGGCCGCTGTTCGGGCTCGGCCTGCCACGGACGGGTTCCACCGCATTGTCGTTCCTGCTCGCGCAGGATCCACACATCCGGTACCTCCGCAGCTGGGAGTCCGGCGAGCCGTGTCCGCCCCCGTCGACCGTGCAGGGCGACGACCCGCGAATCCCGCCGGAGCAGCGAGTCCTGATGGTCGGCAGCAGGCATCATGTGCCGAACGACATCCACGGCCCGATGGAGTGTCTTGACCTGATGGCGCTGGACTTCAAATCGCAGATCTTCCAGGCGTTCGCCCAGATCCCGTCGTACTCCGAATGGCTGGTCGGAGACGCCGATTACACGTCGACGTACGCTCTACGAGCGCCGTGTCCTCAAGCTGCTGCAGTGGGGCGAGCCGGCCAGGCCGTGGCGGTTGAAGTCGCCCGCACACGTGCTGGCGCTGGACCATCTGGACCGGGTGTTCCCCGATGCCCGGTTCGTGATGACCCACCGCGACCCGACCGACGTGATCCTCTCGGTGGCCGACGTCTACGCCGATATCGCAGGCGGGTTCACCGACCACGTGGACCGGCGCTACCTCGGGGAACTCAACGTCAAGCACTGGTCGGTGGGCGTGGACCGAGCCGTGAAATTCCGTGACGGAGGGGCCGACCACCGCTTCTTCGACATCGACTTCCGGGCGATGGGGGCCGACCCGATCGGCGAGGTGCGCCGGCTGTACGCGTGGCTCGGCGAACCAGTGACCGACGAGTTCGAAGACGGGATGCGGACCTGGTGGGCGGCGAACGCCGAAAACCGTGAGCCCCGTACGCAGGCCGACGCCGTGGCGTTCGGACTCGACTTCGACGCGATGCGGCCGCTGTTCGCCTCCTATGTCGAACACTCCCAACGCTGGATCGCGCATGAAAGATGAGCGCTGACATGGCAATTGACCTGACCGGAGGAATCGATCCGGCGCGCGAGTTCATCTTCGCCGAACCGCCGGATGACCCCGAGATGCGGGATTCGGTGAGCTTCTGGGTGTTCGACGACCGCGGGCAGGTGGGCCTGCCGCGCGTCGGCGTCGAGGCCGTCGCCGCCAACTGGGCGGAGCACAGCCTCCAGGTCAATGTGGCGTTCCCGGATGGCCGCGCCTACCGACTGCGCGATGACGCCGCAAGCAGGCCCGTCGAGGGCCCCGACGGCAAGCCGACCGTGCTCGGTGCAGGCCCGCTGGCATTCACATGCGCGAAACCCTTCGACGTCTGGACGATGACGTTCGACGGGAAGGCGGTGCAGACGTCCTCGGCCGATCTGGCCGCGGGCCGCAAGGACGGGCCGCTGGTCGACCTGCGCTTCGAGGTGCAGGCGAAGCTCGCCGTGCCGCCGTGGGTGCAGGGCGCCCTTCAGGCCGATGCGGCGTCGGCGTTGGAGACGTCCGTGGAGGGTGACCTGATGGGCGGCGACCGCTACGAGCAGTTGTTTCGGGCGACGGGTTCGGTACGCGTGGCCGGCGAGGAGCACGCCTTCACCGGTAGCGGCCTGCGGATCCGGCGCCAGGGCGTGCGCAGGCTCGAGGGATTTTGGGGGCACTGCTGGCAGTCGGCGCTCTTCGGAAGCGGCCGGGCATTCGGCTACATCGCCTATCCGCCCCGCCCGGACGGCAAGCCCACCTTCAACGAGGGATACCTCTTCGAGGGTGACGGCGAACTGATCCCGGCCCGCGTCGTCGAGGCGCCGTGGCTGCGCCGACTGGCGCCGCGAGGCGAGGACGTCTCGGTCGTGCTCGAGACCGCCAACGGCATCGAGCGGATCGAGGGAGAGACGGTGTTGTCGACGCATGACATCACCGACCCCAGCGAGGTGCCCGCCGAATTGCTGGCCAAGATGGCCAATTGGACGTTTCCCGCCCTACAGCAGGCCGGCGTGCGCTACCGGTGGAACGGCGAGGAGACCTACGGCATGCTCGAGCGCTCGAGCCCGATGGACAAGATCACTCGTTAGAGGCGCGCTGGTATTTGTAATACGGCGCCAGCTCGTGTGCGCGTTGCAGGTTGGTCTGCATGCAGTCGACGTCGTCGGCCCCGTAGACCGGTGAGTAGAACAGCGTCTGCTGAATCAGCCCGTAGTCGGTCTTGAACGCCACCGCGCACGTGGTCCACCAGCGGTTGTTCCAGTCGGTCGGCTTCATCACCCAGAACTGGGCGGCGCGGTGGCCGTCGATGTCCAGTTCGACGGCGTCGGGCGGCAGGCTCTGTTCGTACGTGCGCCAGACGAACGCTTCCACCGCGACCTGGTAGTTGCCCGCGTCGTAATGGCACCGCAGGCCGTCCTCCGGTTCCGGCGGCGTGAAGGCAAGGCCGATGCGCTGAATGACGTCCAGCGGGATATCCCGGCACGGGTCGAACGGAGCGGGATCGACGGTGTCGACGACCGGCCACTTGATCGTGGTGGTCGCCGCCGGCCAGGGCGCCGCCGTGGAACGCAGGTCGACGGGCCCGGGTCCCGGCACGTTCAGCGGGCCGCTCTGCACGACCAGAATCACCGCCGCCACGAGCGCGCCGAACGCCGCGAGCAGACGGATCCTGGTCGCCATGAAACCCCCTCGCGCTCGGCTGCCCCTGCGGGGACTATACAAGTCGCGTCGTGAGCGCCGGACTGAAAACGAGAACATGTTCTAGTTATGGCCCGGGCTGTACGGCGCGGCGCAAGTAGGCTGGTCGGCTGTGGCGACACTCTGGGCGATCAGCGACCTGCATACGGGTCACACCGGCAACAAGCCGGTCACGGAGTCGCTGCACCCGTCGTCACCCGACGACTGGCTGATCGTCGCCGGCGACGTGGCAGAGCGTACCGACGAAATCCGATGGGCGCTGGACCTGTTGCGCAAGCGGTTCGCCAAGGTCATCTGGGTACCGGGCAACCACGAGCTGTGGACCACCAGCAAGGACCCCATGCAGGTGTTCGGCCGGGCGCGCTACGACTATCTGGTCAACATGTGCGACGAGATGGGCGTGATCACCCCCGAGCACCCGTTTCCGGTGTGGACCGACCAGGGTGGCCCGGCCACCATCGTGCCGATGTTCCTGCTCTACGACTACACGTTCTTGCCCGACGGCGCGGCCACCAAGGCCGAGGGCCTGGCCATCGCCAGGGAACGCAACGTGGTGGCCACCGACGAGTTCGTGCTGTCCAATGAGCCGTACGCGACCAAGGACGCATGGTGTCGCGACCGTGTTGAGTCGACCCGCAAGCGACTCGAAGACCTCGACTGGGTGACGCCGACGGTTCTGGTCAACCACTTTCCGCTAGTGCGCGAACCCTGCGAGGCGCTGTTCTATCCGGAGTTCTCACTGTGGTGCGGCACCACCGCCACCGCCGACTGGCACACCCGCTACAACGCGATCTGCTCGGTGTACGGCCATCTGCACATTCCCCGCACGACGTGGTACGACGGCGTTCGCTTCGAAGAGGTGTCGGTCGGCTATCCGCGCGAGTGGCGACGCCGAAAGCCCTACCGGTGGATGCGCCAGGTGCTGCCCGACCCGGAGTACCCGTCTGGATATCTCAACGAGTTCGGCGGGCACTTCGAGATCACGCCGGAGATGCGGAAGAACGCGCAGAAGATGCAGGAACGCATCGCCAACCGGCAGGCGACGCGGGCGCGATGATAGTCGCGACGCTGCTCTCCGACGTGCTGCCGGATAAGGTGGCCGCCGCCGAAATGTACACCGACCCACCGGATTTAGCGCCGCTGCCGGAGGAGGAGCCACTGATCGCGCGGTCGGTTCCCAAGCGCCGCAACGAGTTCACCACCGTGCGCTACTGCGCGCGCCTTGCGCTGGAGGAACTGGGTGTGCCGCCGGTCCCGATCCTGAAGGGGGAGAAGGGCGAACCGTGCTGGCCGGACGGTGTGGTCGGCAGCCTCACTCACTGTGACGGCTACCGCGGCGCGGCAGTCGGTCGCCACGACGTCGTGCGGTCGGTCGGCATCGACGCCGAGCCCCACGACGTCCTGCCCAAAGGCGTGCTCGACGCGATCAGCCTGCCCGTCGAACGCTCCGAGATCGCCGCTCTTCCGACGGATCTGCACTGGGATCGAATCCTGTTCTGCGCCAAAGAGGCAACGTACAAGGCATGGTACCCGGTCACTCGGCGCTGGCTGGGCTTCGAGGACGCCCACATCGTGTTCACCGTCGACGACGGCGGGACGGTGGGCGGTTTCGAATCCCGCATCCTGATCGACGGCGCCGCCCTTTCGGGTCCGCCGCTGGCGGCACTGCGGGGCCGCTGGTCGGTGCGTGACGGGCTGGCGCTGACGGCGATCGTGCTGTGAATGCCGGCCTCGTGGTGGTCGACAAACCCCCGGGGATGACGAGCCACGACGTCGTCGCGAGGTGCAGGCGCATCTTCTCCACCCGCAAGGTCGGGCATGCGGGCACGCTGGACCCGATGGCAACGGGTGTGCTTGTGGTCGGTGTCGAGCGCGCCACCAAGATCCTCGGCCTGTTGACGGCGACCGACAAGTCATATGCCGCGACCATCCGGCTGGGGCAGACCACCACTACCGAGGACGCCGACGGCGAAGTGCTGCAGACGGTTTCGGCCGCGGGCGTCACCCACGCCGATATCGACGCCGCGGTGGCCGCGCTACGCGGCGAGATCTCGCAGATCCCGTCCGCGGTCAGCGCCGTCAAGGTTGCAGGCAAGCGTGCCTACCAGCTCGCCCGCGAAGGACAGGCCGTCGAGCTGGCCGCCCGTGCCGTGCGTATCGACCGGTTCGAGGTGCGCGACGTCCGCCGCTGTGCCGACCTGGTGGACGTCGACGTCGACGTGGACTGCTCCAGCGGTACCTACATCCGGGCGCTGGCCCGCGACGTCGGAGCCGCCCTCGGCGTGGGCGGCCATCTCACCGCGCTGCGGCGCACCCGCGTCGGCCGATTCGGCCTCGACGAGGCCCGCACTCTGGCGACCTTGGCCGAAAACCCCGAGCTGTCGTACACCCTCGACGAGGCGTGTCTGCTGGCGTTTCCGCGTCGCGAGCTGAGCGCCGCGGAGGCCGAGTCCGCCCGACACGGCCGGGCGCTGGAGCCCGCTGGAATCGACGGGGTGTACGCGGCGACGGCCCCCGGGGGGCAGGTGATTTCGCTACTTCGCGACGAGGCCACCCGCGCGAAATCCGTCGTTGTTGTGCGTCCCGCAACGCTGTAGTGAGCTACGGGGCATACTGAGCTTCGTTTTGTGGATAGGAGCGAGTCATGACAACCCCCTATAAACTCCTGCAACTGGCACTTGCCGTGTTCGGCGTCATCTTCATGCTCGTCTACCCGCTGGCTGTGGTCTGGCCGGCAGGGTGGGCGTGGCACCCCGGTTCGCCGTATCAGTCGCAGTACTTCATGATGATCGTTGGCATCTACGCGACGCTCGGCATCTTCTTGATAAACGCGGCGCGCAACCCCGCGGCAAATCTCAGCTTGATCTGGTTCACCGTGTGGTCCAGCGTCGTACACGCCGTCATCATGGCGGTGCAATCCTTTGGGGGCGAGCATCATATGGAGCACATGGGCCATCTGTGGGGTGATGTTCCCGCGCTGATTCTGGTGGCGGTAGTGCTGTCGGTGCTCGTCAGGGCCGCGGGCCTGCGGCAACCTGCTCCCGTCGACGGGTGAGCCGGACATCCATCCGCGTCAATCCGCGCAGGTTGGGGTTGGTGGTCCAGGTCGGAGTGCCGACCACTTCGATGCGGTCGACGTTGTCGACGATCTCGCGCAGCACGGCCCGGCCTTCCATGCGGGCCAGCTGCGCCCCGAGGCACAGGTGGACGCCGGAGCCGAACGCGACATGGCCCGTCGGATTGCGTTCGGCGCGAAAGACATCCGGATCCTCGAACTGGCGCGGGTCACGGTTGGCGGCACCCCAGGCCAGCAGCACCCGTGAACCCGCAGGGATGGTCGCAGACCCGACCTCGTAGTCGACTCTCGTTGTGCGGTAGAAGCTTTGGACGGGCGAGGCGAAGCGCAGCAGCTCCTCGATTGCGGAGCCGATGAGTTCCGGCCGTCGTCCTAAAAGCTCAAGTTGGTCCTGCCGCTGCGCGAGCGTGAGGAACAGCGTGCTGAGCATGTTGGTGGTGGTCTCATTGCCTGCCAGCAGTAACAGCACGGCGATGAAGAACATCTCCTCGGAATTGAGCCGGCCGTCATCGGCATGCCTTGCCAGCCTGCCGAGAACGTTGTCCTCGCCGAGTAGTTCGCCCCGGCTCAGCTTCTGTTGCGCCAAGTGAGTACCGGCGCAGGCAGCGCTAGCAGCATTTGATCAGGTGGCACTGATAAGCCTAGCCTGATGAATATGGTCGTCGATCGCCAAACCGAAGCTGTGGCGAGGGCACTGCTGCTGTGCGTGGGTCTGCTGCGCCGGCGCCTTCGCCAGACACCTGTCGCGGGTGAGTTGACCTTCCCCCAGACGGCGGCCCTCGGCCGTCTCGATCGCGGGGGCCCGGCGGCCGCGGCCGACCTCGCCAGGCAGGAGCAGATCAGCCCGCAGTCGATGGGCGCCACGCTCGGCGAGCTGGAAACGCGCGGCCTGGTCAAGCGTCAGCCCGACCCCAGCGACGGAAGGCGAATCCTGTTGTCCATCAGTGCCATCGGACGGCGTGAACTCAACCGTCGGCGCAACGCCCGCGTCGAACAGCTCACCGCGGGCCTGTCGGACTTCACCGAATCCGAACTCGAGCAGCTCGCGGCCGCGGCGCCCTTGATCGAACGACTGGCCTACCACCTGTAGATGACCGTCGACGAACGACAGACCGAGACCCGCGACAACTACCGCTGGGTCGCGCTCACCAACACCACCGCGGCCGTCTTCATGTCCGCGCTCGACGGGTCGATCGTCATCATCTCGTTGCCGGCGATCTTTCGCGGAATCCATCTGGACCCGTTGGCACCGGCCAACATCACCTATCTGCTGTGGATGATCATGGGCTACCGGCTGGTGCAGTCGGTGCTCGTCGTCACGCTCGGTCGCCTCGGTGACATGTACGGCAGGGTCAGGGTCTACAACTTCGGTTTCACGGTCTTCACCGCCGCGTCAATTCTGTTGTCGTTCGATCCATTCGCTGGAGCCGCGGCCGCCCAGTGGCTCATCGGCTGGCGGCTGCTGCAGGCGGTCGGGGGATCGATGCTGACGGCGAATTCGGCGGCGATCCTCACCGACGCGTTCCCGCCGGACCGGCGTGGCTTCGCGCTCGGCTTCAACCAGGTCGCCGCGCTGGCCGGTCAGTTCGTCGGGCTGGTGGCCGGAGGTCTGCTGGCCGCGTGGGACTGGCGCGCGGTGTTCTGGGTCAACGTGCCCGTCGGGGTGTTCGGCACGATCTGGGCCTACCGGCGGTTACGGGACAACGGTGAACGCCACCGCGGCCGAATCGACTGGTGGGGAAACATCACCTTCGCGGTCGGGCTGTCGGCGGTTCTCATCGCGATCACCACGGGGATACAACCGCACGGCGGCCACAGCACCGGATGGCACAGCCCGTTCGTACTGGGAACCTTGACGCTCGGCATCGTTCTGCTGATCGCCTTCGTCCTCATCGAATCCCGTGTCGCCGAACCGATGATCCGGCTGACCCTGTTCAAGATTCGCGCGTTCAGCGCGGGCAACGCCGCCACGTTCGCCGCGGCCCTGGCGCAGGGCGGCCTGCAGTTCGTGCTGATCATCTGGTTGCAGGGCATCTGGCTACCGCTGCACGGCTACGACTACGCCGACACCCCGCTCTGGGCGGGCATCTTCATGCTGCCGCTGACGGCCGGATTCCTGGTCGCAGGTCCGGCGGCCGGGGCGTTGTCGGACCGGTTCGGGGCGCGGGGGATCGCGTCGACCGGCATGCTGTTGTTCGCGCTCAGCTTCGTCGGGCTCATGCTGCTGCCCATCAACTTCCCGTATTGGGCCTTCGCAATGCTGATCACGCTCAACGGAATTGGCAGCGGCATGTTCGCCGCGCCGAACACCTCGGCCATCATGGGCAGCGTGTTGCCCAGCGAGCGCGGAGTGGTGTCGGGCATGCGCGCGACCTTTCAGAACAGCGGGACCGCGCTGTCTATCGGGGTGTTCTTCTCGCTGATGGTCGTCGGCCTGTCAGCGAGCCTGCCCCAGGCGCTCAGCAGCGGTCTGCAGAACCATGGTGTGCCGGGGGACGTGGCCCAGCAGGTGGCCGTGCTGCCGCCGGTATCAACACTGTTCGCCGCGGTGCTCGGCGTCAATCCGCTCGAGCATCTCCTGGCTCCCAGCGGCGTCCTGACGCAGCTGTCGCCGGAGAACCACGCCGTCATCACCGGCCGCGAGTTCTTCCCGGACCTGATCTCGGGCCCGTTCCATCACGGCTTGACCGTCGTGTTCGGGGTTTCGATCGCCCTTGCGGTCCTGGCTGCCGTCGCCTCGGTGGCCCGCGGCCGTGTCAGTCGGTGACGAACTGGTCGAGGCCAAGGGCCCACGGCTCGCGACTGCCGACCGCGTCGAGGCGTGCCACCGCATCCGGCGTCAGCGTGATATCGCCCGCGGCGACGTTCTGCTCCAGATGGCCGATCGAACGAGTGCCGGGGATCAGCAGTGTGTTCTGCGAGTGCGCCAACAGCCACGCAAACCCCACCTGCGCAGGCGTCGCACCGATGTCGTCGGCGACCGCACCGATGTCGTCGGCGACGTTGGGGAAACCGGGAAATGCCACCCGAGCCTGCTCGGCATTTTTCTGGTCAGCGGCTCACGGGATCAGTCGGCGCGGATGCTCGACCTTCTTCTCGACGGGCTCCTCGTTACGCGGTGACGGTGCGTTTCAGGCGACGACCCAGATCGCTTCTGCCGCAGGGCTTCCCAGCTCTACCGTGGTGCCCGGATCGTCTTCTCTGGAGTCGGCGGACTTGATGGCCACCGAGATCATGCCCGCGAAGTCGCGGCGGGCCAGCACCATCAGCCGCGAATCCAGGGTGATGCCGACACTGTCGAAGTACCGCAGCATCTCCGGGTCGGCGTCGGAGATCCGGGCCACCGTGCCCGTCTCGCCGTCTCGGCACACCGACAGCTGCCGCGCATCGGGGGTGGGCACGTGGCCGTCGGCTGCGGGGATCGGGTCACCGTGCGGATCGCGCTTGGGGTAGCCGAGCTTGGCGTCGATGCGGTCGAGCATCCGGTCCGAGACCGCGTGTTCGAGCACCTCCGCCTCGTCGTGCACCTCGTCCCAGCTGTAGCCCAGCATGCGGACCAGGAAGGTCTCCATCAGCCGATGCCTGCGCACCATGCCGAGCGCGGCTTTCCTGCCCGCCTCGGTCAGCGTCACCGCGCCGTACTTCTCGTGGTCGACGAGCCCCTGGTCGGCAAGTTTGCGGATGGACTCCGACGCCGTGCTGGCCGACACCCCGATCCGCTCGGCGAGCATCTTCGTGCTCACCTTTTCCAGCGACCACTCCTGGGCGGTCCAGATGACCTTGAGGTAGTCCTGAGCGACAGCCGTCAGGTCACGCGGGTCACCATTCGGGCTCACAGTGACAAAGTTTAGGCAATGGTCACTTGATCTGGGGATGTGAAGGACCCGAGCCCCGCCTCGAGCCGTAGGCTTGCCACTGTGCAGCGCTGGCGGGGGCAGGATGAGATCCCCACAGACTGGGGGAGATGCGTCGTCACGATCGGCGTGTTCGACGGTGTGCACCGCGGGCACGCCGAACTGATCAATCACGCCGTCAAGGCGGGTCGGTCGCGTGGTGTGCCGACGGTGTTGATGACGTTCGACCCGCATCCAATGGAAGTCGTTTTCCCCGGCAGCCACCCCGCGCAGCTGACCACCTTGACCCGGCGCGCGGAGCTGGTCGAGGAATTGGGCATCGACGTCTTTCTGGTCATGCCGTTCACCTCGGACTTCATGAAGCTGACGCCCGAGCGCTACGTCCATGAGCTGCTCGTCGAGAACCTGCACGTCGTCGAGGTGGTGGTCGGGGAGAACTTCACCTTCGGCAAGAAGGCCGCGGGCAACGTCGGCATGCTGCGCAAGGCCGGGGAGCGGTTCGGCTTCGCGGTCGAGAGCATGTCCCTGGTCGCCGAGCACCACATGGACGAAACCGTTACGTTCTCGTCGACCTACATCCGGTCCTGCGTTGACGCAGGCGATGTCGTCGCCGCGGCCGAGGCGCTGGGCCGACCGCACCGGGTCGAGGGCGTCGTGGTCCGTGGCGACGGCCGCGGCAAGGTTCTCGGCTACCCGACCGCCAACGTCGCTCCGCCGATGTACTCGGCCATTCCCGCCGACGGCGTGTACGCCGCGTGGTTCACCGTGCTGGGCCACGGCCCGGTGATGGGCACCGTCGTGCCCGGTAAGCGCTATCAGTCGGCGGTGTCCGTGGGTACCAATCCAACGTTCTCCGGTCGCACCCGCACGGTCGAGGCGTTTGTCCTCGACACCGAGGCTGATCTTTACGGGCAGCACGTCGCCGTGGACTTCGTCGCCCGCATCCGAGGCCAGGAGCGGTTCGACTCGGTGGACGACCTGGTCGTCGCCATGGGCGGCGACACGGAGCGGGCCAGGATCATCCTGGCGGCCCAGTAGCGATTCGGTTGGGGGACTCCAGCGCTGCTAGACTGCCTGCCGACCCAGCGTGTGCTGCAGTTCGCGGCGGCCGCGCTTCAGATATAACTCGCGGACCTATTGATGGAGATTGTTTCGTGGCGCTCACTGCCGAACAGAAAAAAGACATCCTGGGCTCCTACGGCCTGCACGACAGCGACACCGGGTCGCCGGAGGCGCAGGTCGCGCTGCTCACCAAGCGCATCGCCGACCTGACCGAGCACCTCAAGGTGCACAAGCACGACCACCACTCGCGGCGCGGACTGCTGCTGCTGGTCGGTCGGCGCCGCCGCCTGCTCAAGTACGTCGCCCAGGTCGACGTGGAGCGCTACCGCTCCTTGATCGACCGCCTTGGCCTGCGTCGCTGAGGCAATCCCACGGTGTCGGCCGCGGCATAGCTGCGGTGTAATATGAGTGCGTTCGTCAGCCGTTTTCCGGCACGAACGATTGGGTGCGGTTCTCGCAGTTCCGCGTGTACCGCTCCCGCGCGTCCCTGACGGACCCCGCCTGATCGGGCGGTCTTCGGTAGTGGCTGCCGGGTGCCCCAAGAAATTGGGCACAGCATCCGGCCGCTTCGATCGACGGCCGTAGCCGCATCAAGGCCCGTGGTCTGACAGGCTGCTCAGCGATCTGGGCGTGACGACGCAAAACAGCTGAACAGTGATCCAGAGAGGCCATACGGACGTCTATGTCTGTAGTTGAAATTGAAGAAGGCGTGTTCGAATCGACCGCCGTTATCGACAACGGGAGCTTCGGCACCCGCACCATCCGTTTCGAGACCGGCCGGCTGGCCAAGCAGGCCGCCGGCGCCGTCGTCGCCTACCTCGACGACGAGACCATGCTCCTGTCGGCCACCACGGCCAGCAAGACCCCCAAAGACCATTTCGACTTCTTCCCGTTGACGATCGACGTCGAAGAGCGGATGTACGCCGCCGGGCGCATTCCCGGCTCGTTCTTCCGGCGCGAGGGTCGCCCCTCTACGGACGCGATCCTGACCTGCCGGTTGATCGACAGGCCGCTGCGCCCCACCTTCATCTCGGGTCTGCGCAACGAGATCCAGGTCGTCGTGACCATCCTGAGCCTAGATCCCAAGGATCTGTACGACGTGCTGGCGATCAACGCCGCGTCTGCGTCCACGCAGATCTCAGGAATTCCGTTCTCCGGTCCCGTCGGCGGTGTTCGCGTCGCGCTGATCGACGGCACCTGGGTGGCGTTCCCCACCGTCGAGCAGCTCGAGGGCGCCGTGTTCGACATGGTTGTCGCAGGCCGCAAGACGGCTGACGACGTGGCGATCATGATGGTGGAGGCCGAAGCCACCGACAACGTCATCGAGTTGATCGCCGGCGGCGCCGGTGCACCCACCGAAAGCGTTGTCGCCGAGGGTCTCGAGGCCGCCAAGCCGTTCATCGCCGCACTGTGTGCCGCTCAGCAGGAGTTGGCCGACAAGGCGGCCAAGCCGACCGCCGAGTACCCGGTGTTCCCGGACTACCAGGACGACGTGTTCTACGCGGTGTCCGCGGTCGCGACGGACGAGCTGACCAAGGCGCTGACCATTGCAGGCAAGGAAGAGCGCAACGACCGCACCGACGAGATCAAGGTCGAGGTGCTTGCGCGGCTCGCCGACACCTACGAGGGTCGCGAGAAGGAGGTCGGCGCCGCGTTCCGGTCGCTGACCAAGAAGCTGGTGCGCCAACGCATCCTGACCGACCACTTCCGCATCGACGGTCGTGGCATCACCGATATCCGCGCATTGTCGGCCGAGGTGGCCGTGATTCCGCGGGCGCACGGCAGCGCGCTGTTCGAGCGTGGCGAGACCCAGATCATGGGTGTGACCACGCTGGACATGGTCAAGATGGCCCAGCAGATCGACTCGCTGGGACCGGAGAAGTCCAAGCGGTACATGCACCACTACAACTTCCCGCCGTACTCGACTGGTGAGACCGGTCGAGTCGGGTCACCCAAGCGGCGCGAGATCGGCCACGGCGCGCTCGCCGAGCGTGCGCTGATGCCGGTGCTGCCCAGCGTCGATGAGTTCCCGTACGCGATCCGTCAGGTGTCCGAGGCGTTGAGCTCCAACGGTTCGACCTCAATGGGCTCGGTGTGCGCATCGACCCTGTCGCTGCTGAACGCCGGTGTGCCGCTGAAGGCTCCCGTCGCCGGTATCGCCATGGGCCTGGTGTCCGACGACGTCGAGGTCGACGGCGGCGGCACCGAACGCCGGTTCGTCACCCTTACCGACATCCTCGGTGCCGAGGATGCCTTCGGTGACATGGACTTCAAGTGCGCGGGCACCAAGGACTTCGTCACCGCACTGCAGCTCGACACCAAGCTCGACGGCATCCCGTCGAAGGTGCTTGCAGGCGCGCTGGCCCAGGCCAAGGACGCCCGGATCACCATCCTCGAGGTGATGGCCGAGGCCATCGACGCGCCGGACGAGATGAGCCCGTACGCACCGCGCGTAACCGCGATCAAGGTGCCTGTCGACAAGATCGGCGAGGTCATCGGGCCGAAGGGCAAGATGATCAACTCGATCACCGAGGAGACCGGCGCATCCATCTCCATCGAGGATGACGGCACGGTGTTCGTCGGTGCCACTGACGGTGCCTCCGCACAGGCCGCGATCGACAAGATCAATGCGATCGCCAACCCGCAGCTGCCCAAGATCGGCGAGCGGTTCCTCGGAACCGTGGTAAAGACAACGGATTTCGGCGCTTTCGTGTCGCTGTTGCCGGGTCGCGACGGGCTGGTGCACATCTCCAAGCTCGGCCGAGGCAAGCGCATCGCCAAGGTCGAAGACGTGGTGAAGGTTGGCGACAAGCTGCGTGTGGAGATTGCCGACATCGACAACCGCGGCAAGATTTCCCTCGTCCTCGTTGCCGAGGAAGACGCAACCGAGGAAGCCGCTTCCGCGGATTCGCCTGTCGATGCCACGACAGGCAGCTAGCGGGAAGGCGGGTCTGCGAACGGTCCGCCGCGGCAACGGGTCCGCGAAATTGTCCACAGTGCGCCGGACCACCCTGCCCGGTGGTCTGCGCGTGGTCACCGAATACATCCCGTCGGTGCGCTCGGCGTCCGTCGGGGTCTGGGTGGGCGTCGGTTCGCGTGACGAGGGTGCCAGCGTCGCGGGCGCAGCCCACTTTCTCGAGCACCTGCTGTTCAAGTCGACTCCGACGCGCACCGCGGTGGACATCGCCCAGGCGGTCGACGCCGTCGGTGGTGAGCTGAACGCGTTCACCGCCAGGGAGCACACCTGCTATTACGCGCACGTGCTCGACAGCGATGTCGACCTGGCCGTCGATCTGGTCGCCGATGTGGTGTTGCGAGGCTCGTGCGAGGCCGACGATGTGGAGCTCGAACGCGCCGTGGTGCTCGAGGAGATCGCCATGCGCGACGACGACCCTGAGGACACGCTCGGCGATGTGTTCCTCTCTGCGCTGTTCGGCGCGCACCCGGTGGGGCGTCCGGTGATCGGCAGCGCGGAGTCGGTCACGGGCATGACGCGGTCGCAGCTGCATTCGTTCCACGTTCGTCGCTACACCCCGGACCGCATGGTGGTGGCTGTCGCAGGCAACGTCGACCACGACGAAGTGGTCCGCCTCGTGCGCGAACATTTCGGCAGGCACCTGGTGCGCAGCCGCACCGCGGTGCCCCCGCGCAAAGGTACCGGCCGGGTGACCGGCGAGCCCGCCCTCGAGGTCGTCAACCGGGATGCCGAGCAGACCCATATGTCGCTCGGCGTGCGTGTGCCCGGCAGGCACTGGAAGCAGCGGTGGGCGTTGTCCGTGCTCAACACGGCGCTTGGCGGCGGGCTGAGTTCGCGCCTGTTCCAAGAGGTTCGCGAATCGCGCGGGCTGGCCTATTCGGTGTATTCGACGGTCGACACCTTCTCCGACGCCGGCGCGCTGTCGGTCTATGCCGCGTGCCTGCCCGAGCGCTTCAACGAGGTGGCCAGGGTGACCACCGACGTGCTGGCGGCGGTGGCCCGCGACGGGCTGACAGAATCCGAGTGCCGGATCGCCAAGGGGTCGCTGCGCGGCGGGTTGGTGCTCGGGCTCGAGGATTCCGGCTCGCGGATGAACCGCCTGGGCCGCAGCGAGCTGAACTTCGGCGAGCACCGAACCATCGACGAGACGCTGGCGCTGATCGACGCGGTGACTCTGCACGAGGTCAACGCGGTGGCGCGTCGGCTGCTGAACAGGCCGTTCGGCGCCGCAGTGCTCGGACCCTATACGACCAAAAAGGAACTGCCCCAGACGATTCGGGCCATCGCAGGCTGATCGGTAACGTTGGGGCGGTGAACCGACTCTCGCGACGAAGCGTGTTGGCCGGTGGGTTGGCTGTGGCCGGCCTCGCGGTGTGCGCTCAGAAAGCCGTCCTGGCCGACCCCGCCGAACCTGTCACTCCGGTGACCGACCGCATCGAGGCGCTGCAGCGCCGGTACAACGTCAAGATCGGCGTGTACGCGGTCGACTTCCAGACCGGCCGCACGGTGTCCCACCTTGATGGTGAGCCCTTCGCCATGTGTTCGACGTTCAAGGGCTACGCCGCCGCCCGCGTGCTGCAGATGGTGCAGAACGGCGAGTTGACGCTGGACCGGCAGATCTTCGTCGACCCCGCGCAGGCGGCGCTGCCGAACTCTCCGCGCACCGCCCCAAACTCCGGTGGCCAGATGACACTGGCCGACCTGTGCGCGGCGGCGGTCCAGGTCAGCGACAACGCGGCAGGAAATCTGCTGCTGCAGACGATCGGCGGCCCGTCGGCCATCACGGATTTCGCGCGCAGCATCGGTGACGATCGCACCCGGCTCGACCGCTGGGAGACCGAACTGAACTCGGCGACACCGGGAGACCCGCGGGACACCAGCACGCCGCGTGCGCTGGGCACCGGCTACCGCGATCTGCTCACCGGCGACGTACTCGCACCGCCGCAGCGCCAGCAGCTCGAAGACTGGCTGCGCGGCAACGAGACGTCGAGCCTGCGAACGGGCCTACCGCAGGGTTGGACCACCGCGGACAAGACTGGCAACGGCGACTACGCAAGCACCAACGATGTCGGCGTCGCGTTCGGTCCCGACGAGCGCCGGCTGTTGTTGTCGGTGATGACGCGCACCAGCGGAGACAACCCGAAGGCGCCGAACAACCGGCCGCTGATCGGTGAACTCGCCACGCTGTTGGTGCCCTGGCTGCTGGGATAAGTCATGACCGTCCCTAGTGCACCGCAGTCGCCGGCAGAGGTGCCTTCGTGTTACCGGCATCCGGACCGGGCGACATACGTGCAATGCACGCGGTGCCACCGGTACATCTGCCCGGAGTGCATGCGCGATGCCGCCGTGGGCCACCAGTGCGAGGAGTGTGTCCGCGGGGGCGCTGCGACGGTGCAAGCACCGCGAACGCCGGCCGGCAGACGGATGGGTGCGACGACGCCGGTGGTCACCTACGGCTTGATCGCGCTCAACGTGCTGCTCTTCGTCGCACAGACGGCCTCGTCCAGCCTGGAGCGGGAGCTCGTGATGTGGTCGCCTGCCGTGGCCAATGGTGAGTTGTTCCGCTTGCTCACCTCGACATTTCTGCACAACGGGATCACTCACATTCTGTTCAACATGTTCGCGTTGTTTGTGGTGGGCCCACCGTTGGAGATCTGGCTGGGCCGGCTGCGGTTCGGTGCGCTGTACCTGCTCAGCGCGCTGGGTGGCTCCGTTCTCGTTTACCTGCTGGCGCCGGTGGGCGCCGCGACCGAGGGCGCGTCGGGAGCGGTATTCGGTTTGTTCGCAGCCACTTTCGTGGTTGCCAAGAAGGTCAAAGTCGACGTCCGGTGGGTCGTCATCATGATCGTGATCAATCTGGTCATCACGTTCACCGTGCCGTCGATCAGCTGGCAGGGGCATCTGGGTGGACTGGTGACGGGTGGCCTGGTCGCGCTGGCCTACGCGTACGCGCCGCGGGAGCACCGGAACCTGGTGCAGGGCGGCGCGACGGTTGGGATTGTCGTTTTGTTCGCGGCTCTCGTCTGGTGGCGAACCAGCGATCTGCTGGCGCTGACCTGACGGATGCCGGCGGTGTCAGCGAGCGATGACTGCGCGTGCGGCAGTGGAGAAGTATTCGACCGGTGCTGCCGGCCGCTCCACGCCGGGGAACGCCTAGCGGCGACTGCCGAAGAATTGATGAGGTCGCGTTTCAGCGCCTACGCCGTAGGCGACCTGGACTACGTCTGGCGGACGTGGCATCCGCGCACCCGGCCCGAGGCGCTGACACAGTCCGATGAGGTGTGGACGGGATTGGAGATCCTCGACGCGGTGGCGGGACAGCAAGGCGACGAGGACGGAGAGGTGGAGTTTCGCGCTCACTATCGCCGAAACCGACGAAGTGGGACGCTGCACGAGCGGTCCCACTTCGCCGTTAGAGCCCGTCGTTGGTTTTACGTGGACGGGGAGTTGTTCGGTTGAGCGATCAGGCCAGCACGGTGGCCGGGTCGGTAAAGAGCAGCTCGAGATCGGACGCCACCTGCTCGGACAGCAGCGCACCCTCGTGGGTCGAAAGTCCCTTGGCCAGAGCGGAATCGGCCTGGCAGGCGGCCTTCCAGCCGCGTTCGGCCAGCTTGACCACGTACGGCATGGTCGCGTTGGTCAGTGCGTATGTCGACGTGCGCGGCACCGCGCCGGGCATGTTGGCCACGCAGTAGAACACCGTGTCGTGCACCGCGAAGGTGGGGTCGTCGTGCGTCGTCGGCCGCGAGTCCTCGAAGCAGCCACCCTGGTCGATGGCGATGTCGACGAGGACCGCGCCCGACTTCATATGGGCGACAGTCGAATTCGTGACGAGCTTCGGGGCCTTGGCGCCGGGCACCAGCACGGCACCGATCACCAGGTCGGCGTCCTTGACCGCGTCCTCGAGATCAAGGCGCGACGAGTAGCGGGTCTCGATGCTGCCGCCGTACTCGGCGTCGATCTTGCGAAGGGTGTTGATGTTCAGGTCGAAGACGGTGACGCGGGCGCCCATGCCCTTGGCGACGGCGGCTGCGTTGTCGCCGGCCATTCCGCCGCCGATCACCACGACGTTGGCAGGCGCTACGCCGGGGACGCCGCCCATCAGGACGCCGCGGCCGCCGTAGGTGCGCATCAGGTGATAGGCGCCGACCTGCGCGGCGAGGCGGCCCGCGACCTCACTCATCGGAGCGAGCAGTGGTAGCGCGCCGTCCGCGGTCTGCACGGTCTCGTAGGCGATCGATGTGGTGCCGGACGCCAGCAGCGCGTCGGTGCACGGCTTGGAGGCGGCCAGGTGCAGGTAGGTGAACAGGGTCTGACCCTCGCGCATGCGTTTGTACTCGGGCTCGATCGGTTCCTTGACCTTGAGCAGCAGGTCGGCCTCGGCCCACACCTCGTCGGCGCCGTTGATCATCTGCGCACCGGCGCGCTTGAAGTCGGCGTCGGAAATGGCAGAGCCGTCGCCTGCGCCGGCCTCAATCAGCACCTCGTGGCCGCGATGGACCAGCTCGGCCACACCGGCCGGGGTGATGGCAACTCGAAATTCGTTGTTCTTGATCTCGGTCGGGATGCCGACGCGCATGATCGCTCCTGATTGTCGATGGACTCCCTCAAATTGTGAAGAACATTCGACTGAGACGCAATCGGTTCGTGGATCATTCGATATCATGTGTTAATGGTCGAAGAATCCTCATTCGTGACGGTGAGTCGTCCGCGCCCGCCGAAGGATGTTCGGCCGCCCGATCTCGACGAGGTCGACCGCCGGATCTTGATCACCTTGCACCGTGATGCCCGCATGCCCAACAGTGCGCTGGCCGATGCCGTCGGCATCGCGCCGTCGACCTGTCACGGTCGGGTCCGACGGCTGCATGAGCTCGGCGTCATCCGCGGCTTCTACGCCGACATCGACCCGGCCGCGATCGGCCTGTCGCTGCAGGCGATGATCTCGGTCACCCTGCAGGCCAACGCCCGGGCCAAGATTCGCAGCTTCATCCAGCAGATCCGGCGTAACCCGCAGGTGATCGACGTGTACTTCCTGGCCGGCGCCGACGACTTCATCCTGCACGTGGCCGCCCGCGACACCGAGGACCTCCGGTCGTTCGTGGTGGAAAACCTCAACGCCGACGCCGACGTCGCGGGCACGCAGACGTCGCTGATCTTCGAACACCTACGGGGCGCCTCGCCGCTGTAGGGTCGCAGCTCCATGCTGGTGGTGCACGGCGAGGCTGGCAGCGGCAAGCCGCTCCACCGTAACTGCCGGGGTCGGCTCCTAAGCTTCAGGCAGCGCGCTGGGGCGCCGACGATCGGGGTGTGCGGCGATCCGCTCGTCGATGCGCGTCACACGGCGATGCTCCACGACGAACCACAGTGCTCCAGCGACCGCTCCGAGCACGGCGATGAGCACAGTCGTCGCGATCCACTCGTAGTGTTGGTAGGCCGCGGCTACCGCCGTGCTGATCATCGCGAACACCGCTACAGCCAGCAGGATCAATCCGGGCCATAAGAAGTTGTTTTTCATCGCCATACCAGCATGAGGTTGCGTGGTCCGGAAGTGATCCGTTGGGTCGTGATGCGTGTCGCCCATCGCGTCTTCCTCCTTGGTCGGACGAGATAACAGAATGCTACCGACCCGGCGCACACAGCGAAATGCCGAGTTTTACACCGACCAGGGGTTGTCCGTTCGACGGAATCCTGTTGGTCCGCGCCACAGCAGAAGGCCGCCGGCGCAGTCGTCGGCGTTGCGATCGTGTTGATCCTCGAATCTGAACTTGCGCAGGGTGATACGTCGACGCACGCACCTCCTCGAACGCCGGCGGATCCGAACGAAGGCGCTTCCGCTAAGAAGGTTGTTCTAGTCAGGTAAGCCGGCGTCGTCGCGGGCGAACAGACTGGGCAGCGAAATTGCCCCGACCGTTGTCACAAGCCACACCACAACCGTTGTGGCCAACCAGGATGCAAAGCCGCTAATGGTGAGCCCGTGCGTCGATGCCGAGGCGAGAATTAACGCGACGATGGTCAACACCAGGCCGCTGCCTCCAAGCATCAGAGCCGCATACTCACGGGGTAACTTCAAGATCAATAAGGATAGGAGTGCTTGAGCTGCCGAGAACACCAGTACGGCGACGATGAACCCCGACACCGACAACGAAACTCCTGGAACGATCCACGCTGCCACCAGTAGTCCGATCGCCCACGATCCCAGAAGGACGACTGCCCGTAGCAGGACTTGCCTCATAGCCATAAGCGTAGGTCTCGGGACAGCGGCTGGGAAGAACCCGCGCTGACTGACGAAAATGTGATTCACGCAAGGGCTGGCCCAGCCGGATGTGATGGTGAACGTCAGTGCTGTGCATCCGTCAGATGACCAGCAAGTGACCGAGGCGTGTAACCCGTACTCCTATCTCTGGCTAGGCGTCGATCCCATCCGAGCGACCTGCCGCAACGAATGACGATCAAACAAAGCGAGAGGATGACCAATGAAGTTCCCCATCATGTCCGTTGTCGCCGGCGCAATCGCCGTCGCCGCCGTGGGACTCGCCGGTGCAGCCAACGCGGCTCCGACGGGAAATGTCACCGCTTCCGAAACGGTGAGCTCCCTTCAGGCCCAGGGCTTTACTGTGATCCTCAACAAGACCGGCGCGGCTCCGCTCGACAAGTGTGTGGTCAACTCGGTGCGCAAGGGTCAGACTTTCGAGCGGACGGATTCGGGTGCACCGGGGGCGGGCAGCTCCATCGTCACGACGGTTACTTCGAAAACCGTATACGTCGACGTCGCGTGCTGATCAGAACAGTGGATTGTCCGGTCAGAACGGTGGATCGTCGGGTCCTGGAGGCGGTTCCGGTGGTGGCCGCCAATCCGGCGGAAGCTCTTCGGGTTCGAACGGATCGTTGATCCATTTGCAGTAGGGGCTGGTGCTCGGCTTGCCTTTTAGGCCGAACAGCATGAGCCGCATTCGATTGCGGTCCTTGCGGTAACCGATCTCCTGGTTCCGAGCGCGTTGGATCCGCCGGTAAGCCTCGTTGATCGGTCGCTGAATCCTATTGCGCTTGCGAATGCGTGCGATCCGGGCGACCCGCTCACGAGTCAGGTTGCGGCGGCACGGCTTCGGTGCTTGGCACGCGGATTGCGTCTCGCCACGGAAGGACGATCCGAGGTCGGGAAACAGGTCGACGCCGGCGGGTACGGTCCGGTAAGTCTCACTGGTCGGCGATGTCCAGAGCACAGTCCCGTTGGGCAGTTGTTCGTCGTGCCAACCCTCGTGGAAAGTCTTTAGTCGATGATGTTGTCTGCAAAGACATTTGAGGTTGCGCGCCACTGTCAGACCGCCCTTTCGGGGGTCGGCGTGGTTGAACGGGATCGTGTGGTCGATATCGCAAATAGTCGCAGGACGATCGCAACCCGGGAATCGACACGTGAGATCTCGTAGTCGGATCCACCTTTCGAGCATGGCCGACGGCTGGTAGCGCATCGCCTGGGCCGGCGTGACCGCCGGCTCGTTCACAGGCCGCAACGTGGCCTCCCTGGCGAGATCGCGGATCTGCTCGGCGTCGATGACCCCGTAGCCCTCGATATAACCGGGTTCGTGTCCATCGCCGAAAACCGTCTGCTGGCCGGCGATGACATTGATAACCATGCGGGTGGGCGAGTCTGTCGCATCGGATCGGTTGGGGCAATCGTCGGCACCACATTCACACGCCAGGCGCCGTCCCTCCGCCATCGCCTTCATCGCGTCGGCGCGTCGGTTGGCGATGCTGCGCGGATCGTCGCGGCACACCGCCGTCGCCAATTCGTCCAGTCGCCTGTCGAAGGCAACCGCGGCGTCTGCGGCGACGATGCCGTCGATCTTCGCCGTGCCGTCACCGAGCGCAATGACGTCTACATGGCGCTTGTCCTCTCGCCGAATCCGCTCCCGGATCGCATCGGGATCCAACCCGCGCACTGTTGCATCGATCGCGTTGATGATCCGCCTGCGCGACCAGCAGTGCCATTTCGAGATCCGACAGGCAAGGTTCGAATCGAGCCGCCCGATTACCGAGTCGCCGACGAGTTCGGTGCGCGTGATGATCAGTTGTACTGTCCGCCAATCGGTATCGCCCGTCGCGAGTACCTCCGCGACTTTGGGCAGCCGCTCCTTCAGCGCGTCTGCGTGGGACACCACAAAGCTGGCCGCCGTCGGCGAAAGGTTCATGGCGGCAGCTATCTCGGCGGTGGTTCGGTGGAATCCGGTGACGATCATGAAGCCGGGGTCGGGATCCTCGTCGATGACCTCCTCGGTCCGCTGAGCCAGGAGTTCCGCGACGGCAGCCATCCGCCGCGCCATCAGCATCGACTCCTGGCGCTGCGAATCGGCAATGGCCACCACCAACTCGGTGGGTGCTAGGCCTTCGAACATACATTCGATGATATTAGATCCCACCGACAAATCCGGGCCGCATCCTGAGCGCTGGGGCTTGATCGGCTGAATCCGGCATCGCGCGGGTGCCGAAGGGGTATTCAAGGCATGTGGGCAGCTTCGGAATTGCCGGCCTGTGGCTGGTGTTGGTCCTGGTTTTGGTTGCCTCGGTATTGGTCGGGGTCGGGAGTATGTGGGTGGCGGATCGCACCCTCACCAAACCGGTTAGCGAAGGGCACAACGGGGCGCTGTCGCCGTTTATGACCAGTGTCAGCCTCGTTTATGGCGCCCTGCTCGGATTCACCATCGTCGTTGGCTGGGAGCAGTTCTCCTCCGCGGAGGCTAATGTCTCCCACGAGGCGTCCACTCTTACAACGATGTACCGGCAGACCGTCGGCATGCCGGTTCCAGAGCAGACCCGGATGCGGCAACTGCTCCGGAATTACACGACGGCGGTCGCGGGACCCGAATGGGAAAAAGCAGTACGCGAGGGTGGTGGAACCGAAAACGCACGAGATGCGCTCAACGAGATGTACAGGGTGCTCGGCAGTGATCAATCCAGCGTCGCGTCCAACCCGATAAGTCAGAAGTTTCTCGACAAGGTGGACACGTTGGCGTCGGAGCGGAGTCAGCGAATCCTGGACGCCAAACCGCGAATACCCGGGCTGCTGTGGATCGGGCTGCTCTTCGGCGGTGTCGTCCTGGTGGCGCTAGGCGGTTTTATGCGCCTGGGCAGTGTACGTGCTCATCTACTCCTCCTGAGCGCGGTCGCCGTCCTGCTCGGCCTACTGCTGTTCATCAACTTCTGGCTCGACCATCCCTTCGGGAACCAGCTGGGCGTCACCTCCGAACCTTTCGAGCAGTCGTTGACGGTTTTCGACTCAATCGACCGCGGGACCTGATCGGAATTTCTGGACGCCTGCCCGGCGGGAGAGCGTCAGCCAGTACGCCTGCATCACCGCGAATATGAACGCCGTGCTGATGCCGAACAACAGCACGCCGTTCACGGCCTCCAGCGCGCCCAGCATTCGCAACCGGGATGGCAAAAACAACCCCGGTACCTCGAACGTGGTCATGGTCCCGAGCGAATAGACCGACGCGTCCGTGAACGAACCAAATGCGCCGAGCCACCGATATGCCGACGCCCAGAGCACGCTTCCCAGGCCATGCAGAGCGGCCAATACCAGCGCGACCGCTCCGATGTGGCCGATCACGATCGGAATCGCCCGCCGAGCATCATGCACGTGCTTGTCCGTCCCACCCCGAATCCGCTTCTCGAGGAAGAACGCCATCATGACGACGCCGGTCGTCTGGATCGCGATGGTCAACACGATGAGCGACAGGCCCAAGGCCCAGCTAGGCAGGTCCATCGGCGCTCCTTCCAACGGCCACATCGACGCTTGGAGACACCTGCAGAACCTACGCCGCCGCAATGCGTATCAGCCGGAGTTGAACGCCACCGACAAACTAGGGTGACCTCATGCGAGTGGGAGTGCTGGGCAGCAAGGGCAAGGTCGGCGCGACCATGGTTTCGGCCGTGCGGGACGCCGACGACCTGACGCTCTCGGCCGAGGTGGACGCCGATGAGCCGCTGAGCCTGCTGAAGCACGGCGACACCGAGGTCGTGATCGACTTCACCCACCCTGACGTGGTGATGGACAATCTGAAGTTTCTCATCGAGAACGGCATTCATGCCGTCGTCGGCACCACCGGGTTCGACGACAAACGGCTTGGGCAGGTTCGCAGCTGGCTGACCGCGAGGCCCGAGGTCGCCGTGCTCATCGCGCCGAACTTCGCGATCGGCGCCGTGCTGTCCATGCATTTCGCGCAACAGGCGGCGCGGTACTTCGAATCGGTGGAGGTCATCGAACTCCACCATCCGCACAAGGCCGACGCACCGTCGGGGACCGCGGCACGCACCGCGCGGCTGATCGCGCGAGGCGCGAAAGGACATGCCCCCCAACCCCGATGCCACCAGCACGGGTCTCGAAGGTGCCCGCGGCGCAGACGTCGACGGCATCCCCGTTCACTCGGTCCGGCTGGCCGGACTCGTCGCGCATCAGGAAGTGCTGTTCGGAACGCAAGGCGAGACGCTGACCATTCGCCACGACAGCCTCGACCGCACCTCGTTCGTTCCTGGAGTGCTGCTGGCGGTCCGGAAGATCAAGGAACATCCCGGCCTCACCGTTGGCATCGAGCCGCTGCTCGACCTGAGCTGACATGAGTGACGGCTCGCGCGCACTCCGCCTGCAGCTGCTCATCGGCTTCATGTGCGTTGCGCTGGTCGTCTACTTTCTGCTGCTCGGGCGCATTGCGATGGCATTCATCACCTCCGGCAGCGCTGCGGCGATCGGGCTGGGCCTTGCAGTGCTGGTCATGCCGCTGATCGGGGTCTGGGTGATGGTCAGCACGCTGCGGGCCGGCATCGCGCACCAACGGCTGGCCCGGATCATCCGGGACGAAGGTCTGGAACTCGACGTCAGCGGCCTGCCCAGGATGCCGTCCGGCCGCATCCAGCGCGACGCCGCCGACACCCTGTTCGACACAGTGCGCGGCGAGTTGGAGAACGACCCGGACAACTGGCGCCGGTGGTACCGGGTGGCGCGCGCGTATGACTACGCCGGGGACCGCGGCCGCGCCAGGGAGGCGATGAAGAAAGCCGTCGAGCTGCAGGAGGCGGAATGACCAAGAGACTGCTGATCGTGCACCACACACCGTCGCCGCATACCCAGGAGATGTTCGAGGCGGTGCTGTCGGGCGCGACCGATCCAGAGATCGAGGGTGTGGAGGTCGATGCGTCGACCCGCGCTGACGATGTCGCCGATCGGACATGCTCGAGGCCGACGGATATCTGCTCGGAACCCCGGCGAACCTCGGTTACATCTCGGCGCCCTCAAGCACGCCTTCGACCAGTCGTACTACCAGCTGCTCGACTCCACCCGTGGCCGACCGTTCGGCGTCTACCTCCACGGCAACGAGGGCACCGAGGGAGCAGAGCGTGCCATCGACGGCATCACCGCCGGGCTCGGCTGGGTGCGGGCGGCGGAGACGGTAGTGGTGATGGGCAAGCCGACCAAGGCCGACGTCGAGGCGTGTTGGAACCTCGGCGCGACGGTCGCAGCGCAGCTGATGGAGGGGTGATCTCCACACTGCCAGGGTGAAACCGGGTGTGCTGGCCTGTGTGCCGGTGTCCACTCCGTGTCGATCCGTGCACGTCCGCGGGCGGTTCGTGTATTCATGCGTCCAGTGTGTGTTCGCGGAGATCGAGAGTCTTAGGACACCGCTAGGACACGCCGAACGTTTCGTTCCGAAGGCGGGCGGAGCATGGTCGCGGTCACGGATTGTCTAATGGATTCGCGTACCCACAGCGGTCTAGGAAGGCGACTGCGGGTTGCTTGATGCCCTCGAGATCGGCCCGAACCTGCGGGTTGGCGTCCAAGTAAGCCTGCACCTGAGGACGCATTTCGTCCCTGGATTTGCCTGCGAGGGTCGCGAAGAAGTCGTTCACGGGAGGATGGGTGAACAGATAGGCCGACGTGGCCGCGGCAACGCCCGCCCTGACGCCCGCCCAATCCGCGGGCGAGCAATTCGGCGGCGCAGGTGGCGGCGGCATTGGCGGCTCGGCACTTGCAGCCGCGGCGCTCCCGACAAACATTGCACCAGCCACTGCGACAGCGCCGACGGCTCCCACTACTGCCCGGCGCCCAGGACCTCGTGACGGCAACATCATTGCTGCTTCTCCTTCATCGAATGAATGGCGGATTCATCGGGCTTGTTGGTCGAGTTGGCTGGACCTAGGGCGACCGATTCTGGCCGTCCAGGCGAGGGAGACGCATGCGATGGATACTGACGTTGGGATCGCTGTCGGCAGGGTGGGGACGATCCACGGGGTAGCCACCGTCAACGCCAATCCCGGCATCGCGTAGCGCTGAAGTCATCGTAGGGCTACTCCCGCGATCTAGGTGGTAGGGCTCCCTGCACCCTATGAGGCCATACGATAAGTCCACTGGCCAGGGCGCGTAAGCATATTCGCCATTGAAGGGTCGGTCCGTACCTCTCACAGGTCACCACTCAGAAATCTCGAATGCCTGGAATGCTGGCCAGATCATTCAGATGCACTCAAAGCAGCTACGACCGCCGTGCTCTGCTTGGCGGAACCCAATGCACACCGTCGTTGCTATGGTCGCCACCGTCTGCGCTGAATCGAGCCCCCGGACATTGCACGAATCGTAGGATTCCCACGCAGAAGGCAACCGAGAGAAGATGCGCAATGAAGGCTTGGCTACAACACAGTGCCTTATCTGCCGTCGTGTTGGCATTTCTGCCGCTGATCGAACTCGTCTCACCAGCGGTCGGCCGCGCTGAACCACCACCACCGTGCCCGCCGGGCATGTACTGGAACTTCGGTACGGTTGTATGCGAATTTCCGCCACCTCCGCCCGTGTACATCGATCCGTGGTTGCCGCTTTGGGTACCGGATATCGTCGATGCCGACCTCGACCTCGACCTGGATGTCGATATCCCAATTCCTGGCCCTCCGGGTATCGGGGCTCCAGGGCCTCCAGGTGGGATCGGGCCAGGGGGACCGAATATCGGGCGTTCTGGACCAGCACCCCGACCTCGCGGTGGGGGTGGTGGTCGGCGTGGCGGTGGGCGACGCTAGGTCGAGCGGTACCTTGGCCCGGTCGGTCACGCGCCAGCAGCGGGCAGTAATGCCAGCGAATCCGCGTGTGTTCACGACCCGTTGAACTCACTCTCGGCACAACGGGGGTCGGCCTCACCGCCAGCGAACAGCGTTGACCTGAAAACGAATAACACTGGCGGGCGCGGACGGTATCGAACCGCCGACCGCTGGCGTGTAAATGCGCCTACGGTCGTCCAGGCGGTGTCTCGCCGTGCTTTCGCGTCCATGCTGATTATGCGTTTCTGGGTCGGAGTGTCCGCGCCGTGATGCCGTGTTGTTGCCTGGCTTGGCACATTCCTGGCACAGCGGGGGTCACCTGTATCTGCACGGCAATGAGGGCACCGAGGGAGCCGAGCGAGCCGTCGACTCCATCACCTCCGGGTTGGGCTGGGTGAAAGCCGCTGACACCGTGGTGGTCTCGGGCAAACCGAGCAAGGACGACGTCGAGGCGTGCTGGAATCTCGGTGCGACGGTTGCTGCTCAACTCATGGAATGAGGCGCGTCATGACGGTATCCACAGCGTCATGGGAGCGGCCAGCAGCATCCGACACCGGACAGGGCGGCGTCAGACGGGTGCGCACCGGCCTCAGCGTCACTCGCGACAGAGTTATCGATGGAACGCGACCATGCCATCACGCGTATGCGGCAATACTTCCGGTCTACTGGCCGCTCGGTCTACACGCAAATAGCGGCTGCGTTGGCGAAAGGAGCGGAACGGAGCGGCCGAGTGGAATCGTGAAAGGATCGCTGAGCCGCGCCGACGCTAGGCTGCTCCCGTGAGCGCTTCAGCGGAGACTGTCGTGCGGAACTTCACGGCCACGTGGCCGCGGTCCGATATCGATGAGCTCATCGGCTTCTTCAGTGACGACGCCGGTGACAGAGGGGAAACAACTATGCCCGGAATCGCCGAGCTCGCCTTGGGCGCAGCGCCGATCGCAGGCGGGGCGCTGCTAGGCGCCGCCGCGGGAAGCTTCAAGGGGCCCGACATTCGCGCCATGATCGCGAATGACATGGACTTGCTCGAGCGGATTCCGGACGATCAGCCCGAGCTGAAGGCCAGGCTGAAGGCGAGCATCGACGAACGCATCAACGACCTGATCGAGGCGACGGAGAAGAGTCGCGCTCTGCGCGAGGCCGCAGCCTCCTACGGCGGCAACTGGCGCGACATAGTCGTGTTCATCTGCGCGGTGTTGTTCACCATCATCTGGTGGAACGTCAGCCACAGCCGGAGCAACTGGTTGTTGATGTTCATCGTGATGATCGTGTTGTCGGTGGTTGCCGCCATCTACGCGGGCCGCGGAATTGCGCGTGCCGTGGCCAACTTCCTGCACCGGAAGGACCACAAAGCCTCGCCGTGATCAACCGCTTAGTAGTGGTAGGTGTCTGACGGCGCGGGGATGTGGGTCGGCTCGTCGACATCGTCGAACTGGGACGGCTCGATGCCATATGCGCGGGCCAGATCGAGAATCTTGTTCGCACGGGCGATACGAGGCAGGTCTGAGCCGTTGCGGATCTCGCCGCCGTCGCGCTCGAACTCGACGAAAAACTCCTTCGCCCAGGTGATTTCGTCCTGAGACGGCGACAGTCCCTCGTTCACCGTCCCGCACTGATCGGGTGTAAGGCAGATCTTGCCCGTCATGCCGAACTCGGCGGAGACCGCCGTCGCCTCACTCAGCTTCAGGGCGCTGGACCCGACGGTCGGCCCGTCGATGGCACTCGGCAGGTGGGCGGCCTTGGCCGCAATCGTGAATCGCGACCGCGCATAGGCCAGGGTCATCGGGTTGTCACCGAACCCCGTGTCCCGTCGGAAGTCACCGATGCCGAAGGCCAGCCGGAACGTGCCCTTCGTCGCGGCGATCTCGGTGATGCGCTCCAGTCCGCGTGCCGTTTCCACCAGCGCGACGATGGGCACGGTGGGCAGGCGTTTGGCGGTTTCGGTGACGTGGTCGACCGATTCGACCATCGCCAGCATGACCCCGCCGACCGAGGTGCCCGACAGCATCTCGAGGTCGTCGGCCCACCACTGCGTTCCGAAACCGTTGACGCGCACCCAGTCGCCGTTGCCATCGCCGAGCCACTTGATGACATTGCCGCGGGCGGCGACCTTGTCCTTAGGGGCGACCGCATCCTCGATGTCGAGGACGACGATGTCGGCGCGCGACCGGACGGCGGGCTTGAATCTGTCGTACTGCGCGCCGTTCACTAGTAACCAGCTCCGCGCGAGTACCGGGTTTATCCGCGACCCGACGTCGCCGGGGTCGCCGTCGGTGCTGCTGACCTCATCGTCCACTCGAACATGGTCGCGCACCGCGGAAGCACGGCCGACGGCGGGGGTTGTCCAGGTCAGGACAGCGACGCGCCGAACAGCCGCTCCAGCGCGGCCCAATGCCGGTCCGCCGCCGCCTTGTCGTACGGCGGGTTGTCCGGCACCGCGAAGCCGTGCCCGGCCGGGTAGAACTCGACCATGTGCTCGACGTTGGCCGCGGTCAGCGCCTTGTCCAGCGTTTCGGCGTGCTCGGCGGTGAAGCCGCCGTCGTTCTCTGCGCCTGCGATGTAGACCGTCGCCGTCATCTTGTCGGCCAGAAGGTGGGGACTGTTCGGGTCGTCGGTGACCAGACCGCCACCGTGGAACGAGGCCGCAGCGGCGACGCGGTCGGGCTGGCGTCCCGCGACGATCACCGAGGTCCGGCCGCCCATGCAGTACCCGAAGACTCCGAAGGCGGAGCCCTTCACCTCGGGCCGGGAATCGAGGAAGTCGAAGAACGCACCTGCGTCGCTGGCGATCATGTCGGGCGTCACGGAACCGACCATCGACATCAGCCGGGTCCGCTGCTCGGGGTCGCCGAACACCGTCCTCATGTCGAACGGCTCCCAGTCACCGTGCCGGTAGTAGATGTCGGGCAGGAGGACGGCATAGCCTTGGCCGGCCAGTTTTGCGGCCATGTCCTGCATGGTGTCGCGGACGCCGCCCGCGTCGACGTACATGACCACCCCGGGCCACGGGCCGGAGCCCTCGGGGGTGTGCAGGGTGACAGGGCAGGTGCCGTCGGATGTGGTGACGGTGGCGGAGACACTCGGCATAGCTTCGTTTCTACGCCACCGGTCTGGACGTAAGCTGGGCGGCGTGCCGATCGCCACGCCGTATGAGGATCTGCTGCGCGTGGTGCTCGAACGGGGCACGCCGAAATCCGACCGAACCGGCACGGGCACTCGCAGTGTGTTCGGCCACCAGCTGCGCTACGACCTGACGGCGGGCTTCCCGCTGATCACCACAAAGAAAGTGCACCTGAAGTCGGTGGTGTACGAGCTGCTGTGGTTCCTGCGGGGCGATTCCAACGTGCGCTGGCTGCAGGAGCACGGCGTCACAATCTGGGACGAATGGGCCAGTGAGACAGGCGAACTCGGTCCGGTCTATGGCGTGCAATGGCGGTCGTGGCCGACTCCGTCGGGTGAGCACATCGACCAGATCGGCGCCGCTCTGGAGCTGCTGAAGTCGGACCCTGACTCGCGTCGCAACATCGTCTCAGCGTGGAACGTCGGCGAGATCCCGCAGATGGCGTTGCCGCCGTGCCACGCGTTCTTCCAGTTCTACGTGGCCGACGGCAGGCTGAGCTGCCAGCTGTACCAGCGCAGCGCCGACCTGTTCCTCGGCGTGCCTTTCAACATCGCCAGCTATGCGCTGCTCACCCACATGATGGCGGCGCAGGCACGGCTGGATGTCGGCGAGTTCATCTGGACAGGCGGTGACTGCCACATCTACGACAACCACGTCGAGCAGGTCACGCTTCAGCTGAGCCGTGACCCGCGGCCGTACCCGGAACTGGTTCTGGCGCCGCGTGATTCGCTTTTCGACTACACCTACGACGACATCGTCATCAAGAACTACGACCCGCACCCGGCGATCAAGGCACCCGTAGCGGTATGACGGTGGGCCTTATTTGGGCCCAGTCGCCCTCCGGTGTGATCGGCCGTGCCGGCGGCATTCCGTGGCAGCTGCCCGAGGACCAGGCGCGCTTCAAGGAGTTGACGCTGGGCCACACCGTGGTGATGGGCCGGCTCACCTGGGAGTCGCTGCCCGGCAAGGTGCGCCCGCTGCCGGGCCGCAGAAATGTCGTAGTGACCGGCCAAGCTGACTACATGGCCGACGGAGCGACGGTGGTGGGCAGCCTGGACGAGGCGCTCATCGATGAGGAAACGTGGGTGATCGGCGGCGGGCAGATCTATGTGCCGGCCCTGCCGGCGGCGACGCGCTGCGAGGTCACCGAAGTGGAGGTCGACCTGCGCCGTGAGGACGGCGACGCCGTCGCGCCGGTTCTCGACGAGTCCTGGGCGGGGACGACGGGGGACTGGTTGAGCAGCAAGTCCGGGCTGCGCTACCGATTCCATAGCTATACCCGCGCATGAGCACGCTGACCGCAGCCCAGGCCCGACGGGTCGGCATCGCGGCGCAGGGACTGGCCGAGTCGAAACCGGGCGGCCCCGTGACGCGTGCACACCTGCGCAGGCTGATCTCCCGGATCCAAGTGCTGCAGCTGGATTCGGTGTCCGTCGCGGTGCGGGCGCACTATGCGCCGGTGTTCAGCCGTCTCGGCCCCTACGACCGCGATGTGCTCGAACGTGCCGCCTGGCAGCACAGTGCCCGGTCACCGAGGCTGCTGGTCGAGTACTGGGCGCACGAGGCGGCGCTGATGGCCGTCGACGACTGGCCGCTGCTGCGCTGGCGGATGCGGGAGTACACCCATGGCCGGTGGGGCAAGGAGATCGTCAAGAAGAACGAAAAGTTGGTCGACGACGTCGTCGCCGCGGTCGCGGAGCTCGGCCCGTCGACCGCTGGACAGATCGAGGCGCACCTCGGCGCGGAGCAGCGCGGCCGCAAGGGTCCGTGGTGGGACCGCAGCGATACCAAGTGGGTGACCGAGGCGCTGTTCGCGTCCGGGGTGTTGACGACAGCGACCCGCGTCGGATTCGCCCGGCACTACGACCTGACGGAGAACGTTCTGCCGCCCGAGGTGCTGGCCCGCGAGGTTGACGACGCTGAAGCCGTGCGGGAGCTCGCGCTGCGGGCGGCCGCCGCGCTCGGCGTCGGGACAGAGGCCGACATCCGCGACTACTTCCGGCTGGCCGCGGGCCAGGTCAAGCCGGCCATCACCGACCTGGTGAAAACCGGTGAGCTGGAACCAGTTTCCGTCGACGGCTGGACGGCGCCTGCTTACCTTCGGGCCGGCCAGATCGTGCCGCGGTTCGATCGCGGGACGGCGCTGCTCTGCCCGTTCGATCCGCTGATCTTCTTCCGGCCGCGGATCGAGCGGCTGTTCGGTTTCCACTACCGGATAGAGATTTACACGCCCGCGCCGAAACGCCAATTCGGTTACTACGTCTGGCCGTTCCTGCTCGACGGGCAGCTGGTGGGTCGCGTCGACCTGAAGGCTGAACGGACGCGCGACGCGCTGCATGTCGTCGGTGCGTTCACCGAGCCGGGTCAGGACGGGTCGCGGGTCGCGGCGTCACTGGCGGCCGAGCTGCGGTCGATGGCATCGTGGCTCGGGCTGTCCGACGTCACCGTGGGGGACCGAGGCGATCTGGTCAAAGCGCTATCGGCACAACTGCATTGAGGCGCGGAACTCAGCCCGTGCTGGTGCGCTCGTCCACCACGTAGGCGCGCGTTGCGGCGCGATCGATGAAGTTCTCTTCGTCTTTCGCAATTTCATCGACCCCAAGACTGGTCATCCAGGCCGACAGGTCGTCCCGGTCAGCGAAGACGAGTTCGGTCATGCAGTCAAAGGTCATCTCATCGCCCTCGATGTTGAAAGCATCCCCGCGCTGGAGGTAATTGCGCGTGTAGACGATCGGCATGAATGCCTTGCTGAGCACGAGCGGGACGTGGTTGTGCTCGTAGTAGTCGGCGAACTCCTGCGGTGACAGCCCCGGCCTGCGCTTCAGGTATCCGAAAACCTTGATCATCCGGCCTCCTGGCCTAATCCTGCAGTGCCGACGCCTCAACTCGTTCGTCGCCCCATTTCGGCACGCCGCGACCAGTGATCTTGTTGACGATGAACACGACCGTGCCGATGGCCAGCCAGACGATCCCGCCGATCTTGGCCAGCGAGTCGGCGTTGAACAGTACGTAGCCGATGATCAGGAAACCGAGCGTCGGCACGACGAGGTGCAACAGGTAGTTCTTCGACTTCTTGTGCCCGATGTAGTACCAGACGACTGAGACGTGCAGCAGACAGAAGGCGAACAGCGCACCGAAGTTCACCAATGATGAGATCAGCGCGATCTGGCCGACGAAGAACAGCACGAGCACGATGCTGATCGCGCTCACCACGAGGATCGCAGCCATCGGTACCTGACGCGAGCTCACCTTGGACAAGAAGCTCGGCAGCTGGCGGTCCCGGCTCATCGAATACAACAGCCTGCTGGTCGCCGCCTGCGCGGCCATTGCGTTGGCGAACCCGACCGCCAGCACGTTGACGACGAAGAACGCATTCATCCATCCGGTGTTGGATGCCGCTTCGACGAGCTTGAAGAATGCGTTGCCCGTCTCGTCGTCGCTGAACGATTCACGCCCGCCTGCGAGCAGGCTCGCCAACCAGGTCTGAACGATGAACAGGAACGCCACGATGAACAGCGAGCCGACCATGGCCCGGCCCGCGGGGTTCCGTCCGCCGGTAGACTCTTCTGCGAGCGTCGAGATGCCGTCGAAGCCAAGGAAACTCAGCACGGCGATAGACAACGCCGAGGCGATCAACGGCGCGCTGACGACTTCCGGATTCCAGATCGGCGTGAAGCTCCAGCCGACGTTGGGCAGCGACCCGCCGCTGATGGCCCGCACCGCGATGACAATGAAGATCGCCAGGAAAACCAGTTCGATGGCGAGAAATACGCGGTTGGCCACCTTCAGCGAATCGATTCCGAGCAGGTTGATGACGGTGTTGACGAGAACGAAGATGATCGCCCACATCCACCGCGGCGTACTCGGGAACAGTCCGATCATCGACTCGGCAGCGAACACGTAGAGCAGCGTCGGCACCAAGAGGTAGTCGAGCAGGATTGCCCAGCCGGCGAAAAAGCCTGCGCCGGGGTGTATTCCGCGGCCCACATACGAGAACACCGAACCCGCCAACGGAAAAGACTTGGCCATCTGCGCGTAGGCCATCGCCGTGAACACCATGGCCACCAGGCCGATGACGTAGACCAGAGGCACCATGCCCGAGGCGCTGTTGTAGACCGTGCCGAAGATCGCCCACGGCGCAATCGGCACCATGAACACCAGCCCGTAGATGAGCAGGTCGACCGTCGCGACCGAGCGGTGGAGTTCTTGTTTGTAGCCGAAGGATTCGAGAGCGCGCTGACCGTCCATGGTTGTCCTGTTCAGTGGGCTGGCTAGATGCGGGCCACGGCATCGTGGCTGGCGAGGAATGCACCGACGACCGCGCGGAACTCCTGCGGCTTCTCCAGGTGCGAGCAGTGGCTCGTGTCCGGGAATACGTGGCTTTGCGCACCTGTGATGTGCTCGACGTACGGCTGCCAGGTTGCGGGCGTCGCCTCGTCGAACTCGCCCGCGATGACCAGCGTCGGTGCGGTGATCCGGTCCAGCCGGTCGATGATGCTCCACCCGCGCAGGGTGCCGAGGACGTGAAACTCGTTGGGACCGTTCATGGTGTGGTACACCGTCGGCTCGGCCTCCATCTGCTCGAGGGTGTCGACGAGGTCTTGCGGCATGGGCACGACGCGGCACAGATGGCGTTTGTAGAACTCGTCGGTCGCCGCCAGGTACTCCGGGTCGGTGACGGTGCCCGCTTCCTCGTGACGATCCAGCGCGGCCTGGACGGCGGACGGCAGTGCCGCCCGCAATTCGGCGGCGCCTGCCATCCAGAGCTCCATCGAGGCCGGCGAGTTGCAGATGGTCAGCGACGCCAGGCCGGCCGGTTGCCTGACCGCGATCTCGGCGCCGAGCATGCCGCCCCACGACTGGCCAAGCAGGTGGTACTCGTCGATGCCCAGAGCTTCGCGAACCGTGTGGAACTCCTCGACGAAGAGCCTCGGTGTCCAGAAGTCGGTGGGCGCATCGGGCAGGTGCGTGCTGTTGCCGCAACCGATCTGGTCGTAGTGGATGACCGTTCGGCCGGATTCGTCGGCCAGTTCGGCCATGTTGGCCACGTAGTTGTGAGCCATACCAGGGCCGCCGTGCAGGACGAAGAGGGGCAGTCTGCCTGGCCGCGAATCGTCCGGTGCGGTGATCTGCACCCAGGTTTCGTTGCCGCGAAAGGGTACCCGGCGGGTCGTACGGATCATGGAATCAGCATGGACCCCATAAAGGTCTCATGACAAGACCATTGATCGGGATTTAACATTTGTGCGAACGACGAAGGAATCCACCCATGGCGCACAACGGCGCACCGGCGACGCCGGGCCTGCTACACCAGCAACGTGACTCACCGACGCGGGTCGACGAGATCACCGACCGTCTGATCACCGCGATAGCGATCGGCGAATACCTCCCTGGTGCGCGGCTGCCGGTGGAACGCGATCTCGCCGCCTCGGTGGGGGCGGGTCGCATGACCGTCCGGGCTGCGCTGGCACGGCTTCTCGAGCGAGGACTGATCGAAACGCGGCGCGGGCGCGGCGGCGGTTCGTATGTGCTCGACCAGTGGCCGGACTCGTCGACCGATGCGGTCGGCCGCACGCTGCGGGCGCGTCTCGGCGAATTACGCGACCGTTGCGATGCGATCTGTCGGCTGCAGGGCACCGTGTGCCGGGCCGCCGCGGAATCCCGCACCGAACAGGACATTTCCGTGCTGCAGGCCAGATTCGAGGCCTACCGGAGCGCCGAGAGCGGCCTGGACGCCCAGCAGGCCGACAGCCGATTCCACCTCGCGATCATGGACGCCGCTCACAACGACGTCCTCAAGCAGGTGCTGCTGGACCTGAAGGGGACGGTGAGTATCGGTGCGCCCGCCCACCTGTGGGGTGAGCCATCGACCATGCGCAGCATGGAGTTACGCGCTCTGCGCGAACACGAACAACTGGTGCGGGCCATCGCCGACGGCCGCGCGGACGACGCCGACCACCTGGCGCGTGAGCACGGCCGCATCGATTTCGAACTCATCACGACGGCGATGAACCGCGCAGCGCGTCGAGAAATCGACCGCTGAGCTCAGAAACCTGGTCCGGAGATGTCGAAACCCGGCTCGGCTTTCACGTCGGACAGCTGGGCGACGCAGACGCGTAGTCAGTTGAGCGGAATGTCGTTGTCGCCCTTGGTCAGCTGGTACTGGTCGGACAGCTCGGTGTAGCGGACGCGGATCCGTTGCTCCTGCTGCTGGAGGTGATCCCGCGCGGACTCGGGTTCCGCACTGACCAGCTCGGGGATCGAATACGAAGTCCAGTACGCGTTGCTTGCCCGGTATTCGCCGTCGTCGATCCCGAACACCTCCTTCAGGATCCGCAGGTCGTGGGGGATGTCGAAGGCGTCCCGCGAATCCTCGTAGCTGAAGAAGTAGTAGAAGTTGTCGAAGCCCGCCCAGGTGATCGCCGATAGGCACAGCGGGCACGGCTCGTGGGTTGACAGGAAAATCAGGTCACGGGTCGACGGCCGATCAGACATGTCGTAGAACTCGTTGAGGGTGCTGATCTCACCGTGTAGCAAGGGGTTATTGGTTTCGCGGTTGGTTCCCGCTATGACCACCGACATGTCGGACTTCCGCAGCAGCGCGGCGCCGAAGATCTTGTTGCCTTCAGCCACACCGCGCGCGGTCATCGGCAGGATCTGGCCCTCGATGATGTCGAGTAGGCCGGCCGCGATCGAGTTTGCCCCCATGGCGCCACACTAGCCGTGTCGCTGCGCGCTGCCGCCCGCTTTCAACGCTGTGAAGGCAGGGCGGGAAAGTCCCTCACGTTAGGGTGAGCCGTGGCCGAGACCGCGCCGTTGCGCGTGCAGTTGATCGCCAAGACCGAGTTCTTGGCCCCGCCCGACGTGCCATGGAGCACCGACGCGGACGGTGGGCCCGCGCTGGTGGAGTTCGCCGGTCGGGCCTGTTACCAAAGCTGGTCCAAGCCCAATCCGAAGACCGCGACCAATGCCGGCTACCTGCGGCACATCATCGACGTCGGACATTTGTCAGTGCTCGAGCACGCATCGGTCTCGTTCTACATCACCGGCGTCTCCCGGTCGTGCACCCACGAGCTGATTCGCCACCGCCACTTCTCGTACTCGCAGCTTTCCCAGCGATACGTGCCTGAGCACGACTCGCAGGTGGTTCTGCCGCCGGGGATGGAGGACGACGCGGAACTGCAGGAGATCTTCACCGAGGCCGCGGATGCCAGCCGCGCGACGTACGCCGAGCTGCTGGCCAGGCTGGAGGCCAAATTCGCCGATCAGCCCAACGCATCGCTGCGCCGCAAACAGGCTCGCCAGGCCGCCCGCGCGGTGCTGCCCAACGCGACCGAAACCCGCATTGTCGTCACCGGCAATTACCGGGCATGGCGGCACTTCGTAGCGATGCGGGCCAGCGAACAGGCCGATGTGGAGATCCGCCGGCTCGCGATCGAGTGCCTGCGCCAGCTCATCGATGTCGCCCCTCAGGCGTTCGCCGACTTCGAGATCGCCACGCTGGCAGACGGCACGGAGGTCGCAACGTCCCCGCTCGCCACCGAGGCCTAATGGTGAGCGGGTAATCTTGGTGGCCGTGAGCACCGGCGGATTCGACGTGCAGGCCCGGCTGGGCACCGTACTGACCGCGATGGCGACGCCGTTCAAGTCCGACGGCTCGCTCGACACCGCGGCCGCCACCAAGCTGGCCACCCACCTCGTCGACTGCGGGTGTGACGGTCTGGTCCTCTCCGGCACCACCGGTGAATCGCCGACGACCACCGACGACGAGAAGATCGAGCTTCTTCGTGCAGTGCTGGACGCCGTCGGCGACCGGGCCCGCATCATCGCGGGCGCCGGAACCTACGACACCGCGCACAGCGTGCACCTGGCCAAGGCATGCGAAGCCGAAGGGGCACACGGACTTCTCGTCGTCACCCCGTATTACTCACGACCGTCTCAGGCCGGGTTGACGGCGCACTTCACCGCGATCGCCGACGCCGTTTCTGTACCGATCCTGTTGTACGACATCCCGGTACGGTCGGGCATCCCCATCGAATGGAACACCGTGCGGGCACTGGCGGGACATCCGAACATCGTCGGAATCAAGGACGCAAAGGGTGACCTGCATGGCGGCGGGCGGATCATCGCCGAGACAGGGCTGGCGTACTACTCGGGTGACGACGCTCTGAACCTGCCGTGGCTGGCGATGGGCGCCGTCGGGTTTGTCAGTGTATGGGGACACGTAGCCGCGAGCCAGCTGCGAGACATGCTGTCGGCGTTCACTTCCGGTGACCTTGCGACGGCTCGCAAGATCAATGTCACGCTCGCGCCGCTCGGGGATGCGCAGACGCGCCTCGGCGGTGTGACGATGGCCAAGGCAGGGCTGCGGTTGCAGGGGCTGGACGTCGGCGATCCGCGGCTCCCGCAGGTACCTGCGACAGCCGATCAGATCGAGGCGCTGGCCGCGGACATGCGGGCCGCAACGGTACTTCGATAGTGAATACGGAACTCAAGCCGCCGGGACCGCTGGTCCCAGGAGGTTTGCGGGTCACTGCCCTCGGCGGCATCAGCGAAATTGGCCGCAACATGACGGTTTTCGAGCATCTCGGCCGGCTGCTGATCGTGGACTGCGGGGTGCTCTTCCCCGGTCACGACGAGCCGGGCGTCGACCTGATCCTGCCTGACCTGCGTCTCGTCGAAGACCGTCTCGACGACGTCGAGGCACTGGTGCTGACGCACGCTCACGAGGACCACATCGGAGCCATTCCGTTCCTGCTCAAGCTGCGGCCGGACCTTCCGGTGGTCGGATCGAAGTTCACACTGGCCCTGGTGGCCGAGAAGTGTCGAGAACACCGCATCAAGCCGGTATTCACCGAAGTCGCGGAGGGCCAGCGGTCGACGCACGGGGTCTTCGAATGCCAGTACTTCCATGTGAACCACTCGATTCCCGGCTGTCTGGCGATCGCGATTCACACCGGCGCGGGCACCGTGCTGCACACCGGCGACATCAAGCTCGACCAGTTGCCGCTCGACGACAAGCCGACCGACCTGCCGGGCATGTCGCGGCTCGGCGACGCCGGTGTCGACCTGTTCCTCTGCGACTCCACGAACTCGGAGATCCCCGGCGTTGGACCGTCGGAAAGCGAAGTCGGCCCTGCGCTGCACAGGCTGATCCGTGGTGCCGACGGCCGAGTCATTGTCGCGTGCTTCGCCTCCAACGTGGACCGCGTGCAGCAGATCATCGACGCCGCAGTGGCTTTGGGCAGACGGGTGTCGTTCGTCGGACGGTCGATGGTGCGCAATATGGGCATCGCCCGTGAGTTGGGCTATCTCCGGGTCGACGATGACGACCTGATGGACATCGGCGCGGCCGAGATGATGGCGCCTGAGCGAGTCGTGCTGATCACCACAGGAACCCAGGGCGAGCCGATGTCGGCGCTGTCACGGATGTCACGCGGTGAGCATCGCAGCATCACGCTCACGTCGGGTGATCTGATCGTGCTGTCGTCGTCGCTGATCCCTGGCAACGAGGAAGCGGTGTACGGGGTGATCGACTCGCTGTCCAAGATCGGCGCCCGCGTCGTCACCAATGCGCAAGCCCGCGTGCATGTTACGGGACACGCCTATTCCGGTGAGCTGCTTTTCCTCTACAACGGCGTGCGGCCTCGCAATGTGATGCCGGTGCACGGGACGTGGCGGATGCTACGGGCCAATGCGGCGTTGGCGACCCGCTCAGGGGTAGCGCCCGAGGCGATCATGTTGGCGGAGAACGGTGTCAGCGTTGATCTCGTCGCGGGAAAGGCATCCATCGCCGGAGCGGTGCCGACCGGAAAGATGTTCGTCGACGGGCTGATCACCGATGACGTCGGAGACGCGATACTCGGTGAGCGGCTCAGCCTCTCTTCGGGTTTCGTATCGGTGACGGTCGTCGTCCGACGAGGCACCGGGCGCACCGCAGCGCCGGCGCACCTGCATTCGCGTGGTTTCTCCGAGGACCCCAAGGCGCTTGAGCCGGTGGCGGTGAAGGTGGAGGAGGAGCTCGAAGTTCTTGCCGCCGACAACATCACCGATGTCACGCGTATCGCCCAGGCGGTGCGCCGCACGGTGGGCAAGTGGGTAGGGGAGACCTACCGTCGGCAGCCGATGATCGTGCCGACGGTCATCGAGATCTAGGATCGCGGGGATCAGGCGACGCGCATATATCGGAATTGGACGCTCGCGTCGGTCGGCGTCTCGGCCAATATCTGCATCTCGCCACCGAAAACGGACCGAAGCCGGCTATTCGCGCCAAGGGATCAGGGGGCTAGGACATGGCGCAGTATGCCGACCACTCGAGGTCCGACGCCGTGAGATTGCGGGCGGCGGGCTCGATGTAGTTGCGCAAGAAATAATCCGGGCCGGCCTGTTCGATCAGCCGCCAGCCGTACTCGCCGACGAATGCCGCGACGTCTTCGGGGTTCAAGCCGAAGCGCCACACTTGCTGCCGTTGGCGGAAGCGCTTGTACAACAAATCAGCACCGTACATATTCAGTCCGTCGATGAAGTCCATACGGACGTAGGTGAACACCAACCGACTCCCGGCCGGCGCGGCCTGCAACGCGCCGAGGGTGGAACGAACGGCGTCTTCGGTCAGGTACTGCGTCACGCCTTCCCAGATGAAGAACGTGCGGGCGTCGCTCCGGTATCCGTGCCCGTTGAGTTCGCTGATCAGATCGTCGCGCTCGAAGTCCAACGGCACCAAGTGGACCGATGTCGGCAACACGTCGATCGCGCGCTGCACGGCGGCCTTCTTGCGCGCGATGTTGACCGGTAGGTCGACCTCGAAGACCGGGATGTCGGATCGGCGCGCAAGGCGATAACCCTTGGTGTCCATTCCCGCACCGAGAATTACGACGGCGTCGATGTCCATCAGCGCCTCGTCGAGCTTGTCATCGATGAAGCGTTTACGGCACGTGATGATTGTCCACGAGCCGGGCACCGCCCGCTCGCCTGCCGATATCGCCATGCGCCGCAGGAGGGGCCACCGCATTGCGTGAACGATCGCGCGTTGAGGCCCAGGCAAGATCGCCAGGGCGAGGTCGTCGTCGACGAGTCGGCGTTGCGGTGGTTCGTACTGCTCGATGGCCACCTGCACCATCGGGCCGAAGGCAGTCTGGGCGGCGGGATTTCGGGCCATCAGCGTTTATTGATGTAGCCCGCGTCGACGGGCAGGGTCACGCCGGTGATGTACCAGGCTTCATCGGAGACCAGCCAGGCCACGGCCGCCGCGATGTCCTCGGCATCGACGGCGTGCACCGGCAGCGCCATGCCGAAGTCCACCGGCGCGTCGTTCTCCTTGGTGATGCGTTCCAGCCACTGCCTGGTGAATTCGTTGTTGATCATCGGTGTGCTCACCGCCGCCGGATGTATAGAGTTGACCCGGATACGGTGTGGCGCAAGGTGGTTGGCGTATGCGCGCATCAGGCCCACGACGCCGTGTTTGGCTGCCGTGTAGCCGAGCGAGCCAGCGTCGTCGCCGCCGATGCCCACCAGGCCTGCGGCCGAACTGGTCAGCACGATCGCTCCACCGCCGCCACTGTCGATGAGGGCCTGGATCGCGACGTCGACGGTATGGTGCGCCCCGGTGAGGTTGACGTCGACGACGTCGCGCCAGCCTTCTTCGCCCGACTGCATCGGCGCGATGCCTGCGTTGGCGATCACGATGTCGAGCCGGCCGAACTCGTCGAGCCCCGCTTGCAGCGCGGTGCGCAGTGCCTCGCGATCGCGAACGTCTGCCTGGCGCGCCACAATCCGTGCGCCTGTGTCCTCGACGAGTTTGACCGTCTGGGCGAGATCGTCGGGGGTGGCCATCGGGTACGGGACCGACGCGATCTGGCCACAGATGTCGACGGCGATGATGCTCGCCCCGTCGGATGCCAACCGGACGGCCTCCGCGCGGCCTTGGCCGCGAGCGGCGCCGGTGATGAATGCGACCCTGCCTTCGAGCCCACCCATTAGGCGCGAAGCTGGCCCTTGGCCGGGTCGCCCGCGACCACGGGCTGCAGCATCTTGATGTCCGGTGCCCCGTCGAGGTGCTCGCCGACGGTGCCGAACAGGGCACCGATCGCGGGCGCGGTGCTGTGCGTCTTCAACGCGTCGGCATCGGCCCACTGCTCGACGAACACGAAGGTTCCGTCGGCCTCGTGCAGCGCGTAGAGCTCGCAGCCCGGCTCCTGGTGCACCGCTTCGATGGCCTGTTTACACGCGTCCCGCACAGCGTCGACGGACTCGGGTTTGGCCTTCATGGTGGCTACGACGACAACGGGCATGGGCGATGAACTCCTCGCTGAGTGCGGATTGGGCAACTGCACAGCCTACTCAGCGAACCTAACTAAATTTCGACTCCTAATTGTGACCCGTGTGGCAGATGGTGAATATGGGGCATTTGCGACTAGGCTTGCAACCATGCCAAGTAAGACCGCAGCGCGCTCCGGTGCCCGTTCGGGCAGGTCAAAGGCCGGTTCGCGGTCTGGCTCACGGTCGGCCCGGCCCGCACCGCGCCGGAAGCCCGCTAAACGCCGCAGCGGCTCGCCCATCCCCGCGGCCGGACTGGCTGTCGGCCGGGGCGCCCGCGCCGGCTGGTTGATGCTCGCCAGGGGCGCCGGCTCGACGGCGCGTTCGGTGGGGCGCGCCCGCGATATCGACCCCGGTCATCGCCGCGACGGGATCGCGCTGGCGCTGCTCGGCATCGCGGTCATCGTCATCGCCAGCTCGTGGTTCGACGCCGCCCGCCCGGTCGGCGGCTGGATCGACAACTTCCTGCGTGTGCTGATCGGGTCGGCCGTTCTCGTGCTGCCCGTCGCGCTCATTGCGATCGCGGTCGTGCTGATGCGCACCGAGCCTGATCCCGACGCCCGGCCGCGGCTGATCCTCGGCGCAGCCATGGTCGCGCTGCCCGCCCTCGGCCTGTGGCACCTGTGGTCCGGCTCCCCGGACACCCCGCCGGGACGCCAGCACGCCGCTGGATTCTTGGGCTTCGCGATCGGCGGCCCGCTGTCGGAGGGGCTGACGCAGTGGATCGCCGCTCCACTCTTGTTCATCGGTGTGCTCTTCGGCGTGCTGCTGGTGACCGGTACGACGATCCGAGAGGTGCCCGACACCGTTCGGGCGATGTTCGGCACCCGCATGCTGCGCGACGGTGACGAGTACTACGACGAGGAACCGGTGTACACCCCGGCCGAAGCCGAGGACTTCTCGGACGGCTATTACGACGATCCATCGGCATACAGCGAGGACGAGGCACAGGCGTGGCCTGCCGGAGCCGCCGGGCCTGCGACATTCAACGGAGCGACGCCGCTCGACAACTACCCGCTCGACGAGGAGGCGCCCACCGTCCCCGAGCCCACTCGCGCGGCGCGTCGCAAGAAGGCCAAGAAGGACTCTCCGGTATCCGACCGCGTGGTGGAGGGCCCGTACACACTGCCGTCGCTGGATCTACTGAAGAAGGGCGACCCGCCGAAGAAGCGCAGTGCATCCAATGACCGCATAGCCGAGGCGATCACGGAAGTGCTTCAGCAGTTCAAGGTCAACGCCGCCGTCACGGGCTGCACGAGGGGACCGACCGTCACCCGCTACGAGGTCGAGCTCGGGCCCGGCGTCAAGGTCGAGAAGATCACCCAGCTGCAGAAGAACATCGCGTATGCGGTGGCCACCGAGAGCGTCCGGATGCTGGCGCCGATTCCAGGCAAGTCCGCAGTCGGTATCGAGGTGCCCAACACGGATCGGGAGATGGTGCGGCTCGCCGACGTGCTGACCGACCCGTCGACCCGCCGCGACCACCATCCGCTGGTGATCGCGCTGGGCAAAGACATTGAGGGCGAATACATCTCGTGGAACCTCGCGAAGATGCCGCATCTCCTGGTCGCCGGATCCACCGGTTCGGGTAAGTCCAGCTTCGTCAACTCGATGCTGGTGTCACTGCTGGCGAGGGCCACCCCGGAAGAAGTCAGGATGATCCTGATCGATCCGAAGATGGTCGAACTGACGCCTTACGAAGGCATTCCGCACCTGATCACCCCGATCGTCACGCAGCCGAAGAAGGCGGCCGCGGCACTGGCGTGGCTGGTCGAGGAGATGGAGCAGCGGTACCAGGACATGCAGGCGTCGCGGGTGCGCCACATCGACGACTTCAACGCCAAGGTGCGCTCGGGGGAGATCACCACGCCGCTGGGCAGCCAGCGCGAGTACCGGCCGTATCCGTATGTGGTCGCGATCGTCGACGAGCTGGCCGATCTGATGATGACCGCGCCGCGCGACGTCGAGGACGCGGTGGTGCGGATCACCCAGAAGGCGCGGGCCGCGGGCATCCACCTGGTGCTGGCAACGCAGCGGCCGTCGGTCGACGTGGTCACGGGGCTGATCAAAACCAACGTGCCGTCGCGGCTGGCGTTCGCCACCTCGTCGTTGACCGACAGCCGGGTCATCCTCGACCAGCAGGGCGCCGAGAAGCTGATCGGCATGGGCGACGGGCTCTTCATCCCGATGGGGGCGAACAAGCCGATCCGGCTGCAGGGCGCCTACATCACCGACGACGAAATCCATGCGGTCGTAACCGCGTGCAAGGAACAGGCCGAACCCGAGTACACCGACGGGGTGACCACCGCCAAGCCCGCTGGCGAGCGCACCGACGTCGACCCGGACATCGGCGACGACATGGACGTCTTCCTGCAGGCCGTCGAGTTGGTGGTGTCCAGCCAGTTCGGGTCCACCTCGATGCTGCAGCGCAAGTTGCGGGTGGGCTTCGCCAAGGCGGGCCGGCTGATGGATCTGATGGAGACCCGAGGAATCGTCGGCCCCAGCGAGGGTTCCAAGGCCCGCGACGTGCTGGTCAAGCCCGACGAGCTGGCTGCAACGATCGCGTCCATTCGCGGCGCCGGCTCCGATGACGACGACGCTATTTGAGCATCAACAACATTCGTGAATTGCCGAGGATGTTGGGCTTGACGTAGGACAGGTCGAGGAACTCGGCGACACCGGTGTCATACGAGCGGCACATCTCCTCGTAGACCTCCGCGGTGACCGGTGTGCCCTCGATCTCGGTGAACCCGTGCCTGCTGAAGAACTCGGTTTCGAAGGTCAGCACGAAGATCCGCTCCAGGTGCAGTTCGCGGGCCACGTCGAGCAAGCGGTCGACGATCAGGTGCCCCACGCCCTTGCCCTTCACCGTCGGGTGCACCGCCACGGTGCGCACTTCGCCGAGGTCTGCCCACAAGACGTGTAGGGCGCCGCATCCGATGAGCTCGCCGCCCCGCTCAGCGACCCAGAACTCCTGGACTCCTTCGTAGAGCGTTACCAGGTTCTTCTCCAACAGGATGCGTCCCGAGTAGACGTCCACGAGCGCTTTCATGGCGGGTACATCGGAGGTGCGGGCACGACGCACCACAAGCCCGTCGGCCTGCGAACCGCCCACATCGTTCACAGGTGGAGGGTATCGGTTTGAGCAACCGATATTCTGATTCGGTGGCGAGCCAACCTCACATCGATCCGGTGGTTCCTCGCGCGAAGGTTGCGAACATCGCCAACGTGCTCACCGGATTGCGGTTGGTGTTGGTCCCGGTGTTTCTCATTGCGTTGTTCGCTGGTGACGGCCACGAAACCCCGTGGCGTATAACTGCTTTCGTGATATTCGCGGTCGCCGTGATCACCGACCGGTTCGACGGGGCGCTGGCCCGCAGCTACGGGATCGAGACCGATTTCGGCAGGCTGGCCGACCCGATCGCGGACAAGACCCTGATCGGCGCCGCGCTGATCGGCCTGTCGATGCTCGGCGAAGTCCCGTGGTGGGTGACGGTCGTGATCATGGTGCGCGAGATCGGGATCACCGTGCTGCGCTTCGTGGTGCTGCGGCACGGCGTCATCCCGGCCAGCCGCGGCGGCAAGCTCAAGACGCTCGTGCAGGCGGTGGCGATCGGGCTGATCATCCTGCCGCTGTCCGGTCCGTGGCTGACCGGCGCCTGGGTCGTGATGGCGGCCGCGATCGTGCTGACGGTGCTTACCGGCGTCGACTATGTAGTCTCGGCGATCCGCGATTCCCGGCGTCGACCTGCAGGTCAATGACCTTTTGGCGGTGATTTGCCGCGAGGTGGGCTGGACCGGGAACCATCTCGGCCGCTGCTGGCGTTGCTCTAGTACTACCCAAGTGAAGGAGAGCACGATGGGGACATTGCTGCGCGAGGTTATCGGCGACGTGCTGCGTCGTGCCCGCACCGCTCAGGGCCGCACCTTGCGAGAGGTGTCCGATGCCGCCCGGGTCAGCCTCGGTTATCTGTCCGAGGTCGAGCGAGGCCGCAAGGAGGCCTCGAGCGAACTGCTCAGTGCGATCTGTGGGGCGCTCGACGTGCCGCTGTCGCAGGTGCTTTCCGACGCCGGAGACGAGATGGCGCAGGAAGAGCTCGCCGCCTCTGTCCGCGCGTCGGTGACTGCGGCCAATATCGACGCCACCACCAAGGTCGTCATCCCGCACGCCGTGTCGATGGCGGTCGCCTAGCTGTTCTGATCTGGGCAAAACCGATAGGTTGGCTTGTAGAGGCAGACGGAAGCAGTTTTCGGACACGAAGGTGGAATGAACCCATGGCCAATCCGTTCGTCAAAGCGTGGCGCTACCTGATGGCGCTGTTCAGCTCGAAGGTCGATGAATACGCCGACCCGAAGGTGCAGATCCAGCAGGCCATCGAAGAGGCGCAGCGTCAGCATCAGGCCTTGACGCAGCAGGCGGCCCAGGTCATCGGCAACCAGCGCCAGCTGGAGATGCGGCTCAACCGTCAGCTCGCGGATATCGAGAAGCTGCAGGTCAATGTCCGTCAGGCGGTGACGCTCGCCGATCAGGCCACCGCCGCCGGTGATGCCGCCAGGGCCACCGAGTACAACAACGCGGCCGAGGCGTTCGCGGCTCAGCTGGTCACCGCCGAGCAGAGCGTCGAAGACCTCAAGGGATTGCACGATCAGGCGCTGCAGGCCGCCGGTCAGGCGAAGAAGGCCGTCGAGCAGAACGCGATGATGTTGCAGCAGAAGATCGCCGAGCGCACCAAGCTGCTCAGCCAGCTCGAGCAGGCAAAGATGCAGGAGCAGGTCAGCGCCTCGCTGCAGTCGATGAGCGAGATGGCGGCGCCCGGCAACACACCCAGCCTGGACGAGGTGCGTCAGAAGATCGAGCGCCGCTACGCCAACGCGATGGGCGCCGCCGAACTCGCGCAGAACTCGGTGCAGGGCCGGATGGTGGAGATCCAGCAGGCCAGCGTCGAGATGGCAGGTCATTCGCGGCTCGAGCAGATCCGCGCTTCCATGCGCGGCGACGCTCTGCCGTCCGGCGGAGCGGCCGCCCCGGCCGCACCCGCGTCGACGCCCGAAGTGGCTCCCGAAAAGCCGATCGGCCAGTAGTCGGATTCTGAGTTGGCAGAGAAACAGCGCTCGACGACAAGTAGGCCCGAGGCTTGGCGCTCGCTGGTGCAGCGCGGAGTCGACACCGCGGCCGAACTATCCGACGTCCTCGCGCAGAAGCTCAGTTCGGCCGCCGATCCGCGTGCCAAGCAACTGCGCAAGCGCAAGTGGGCGCTGCGGCTCGGGCTGTTCTTCACGGTGTCGTGCCTGATCTGGGTCGGAGTCACGGTCCTGCTGGCCACGTGGAGCACGCCCGCGTGGGCGCTGTTCATCCCTGCGCCGATCGCGGTCGGCGCGGCATTTCTGGCGACGCTGTCGTTCCTGCGTTACCGCTGGCTGCGCGGAGAGCCGCTGCCGCCGCAGAGGTCCCGCGCAACGAGGCGACTACCTCCGTGGGGTTCTGCGGCGCGGCAATCGATGGCCGCGCTGTCCGCGTCCGAGCGTGGGCTGTTCTCGCTGATCAGCGTGATGGAGCGGGGCAGGATGCTGCCCGCTGGCGAGCTGCGGGAACTGGCCACTGTCGCAAACCGGTCTGCTGCGACCATGGCGGCGACCGCCGACGAGGTCGTGTCGATGGAACGGGCGATCGCCAACGCTCCTGGATCGCGCGCTCACCTGGCGCCGACGATCAGCGCCTTCACCGCGCAGCTGGACAACGGCGCCCATCAATACAACGAAATGGTCACCGCGGCAGCGCAATTGGTGTCCGCCGCGAACACCGGCCCGATATCAAGCTCGCCGATGTCGGCGCAGCGCTACCGCGACGAGCTGGTGAACGCCACGGACCGGCTGACCGGATGGGCGCAGGCGTTCGACGAACTCGGCCAGCTTCGTCGGGCGTAGCGCTACATCGTCGGGCGCAGTGACGGGATGAAGATCCCCACGATCGCGCGCACGGGTGCCTTGACGAAGAATTCGAAAGCGTCGAAGTAGTCTCGCCACAGCGTGATCTTGCCGCCGTGCACCTCGAACACCCCGCACACCCAGACCTGCAGTCGCAATGGGCCGATGATGATCGCGTCGGTTCGCTCGGTCAACACGGCGTCGCCTTCAGCGGCGATGCGGTGGATCTTCACCTCGAAGCCACCCCGGCCCTGCCCCATCCGGAACAGCTTCATGATCCGGCGCCGCCCGCGCATGGTGGTGTATCCGACGTTCTGATACAGGATGTTGTCGGCCAACGTCGATTCGGCGGTGTCGAAGTCCTGGTCCTGCAGCGCGTAAAGGAAGGTTTCCACCACACGTGCGTTGGCCGCGGTGTCGTTGGTCGATTGACTTGCTGATGTGCTCCCCGTCATGGCCCCAAGCCTAGTGACCGGCCGCTGTGGCAGGGTAGCCGCATGCGCGTCGCCGTGGTCGCCGGACCGGATCCCGGCCACGCATTTCCCGCGTTCGCGCTGTGCCTGCGATTCCTAGCCGCGGGCGATTCGCCGACGCTGCTGACCGGCACCGACTGGCTCGACACCGCCCGTTCGGTAGGGGTGGACGCCGCCGAACTGGTCGGCCTGGATCCGACTGAGCTCGACGACGACACGGATGCCGGCGCCAAGATTCATCAGCGGGCCGCCCGGATGGCCGTCCTCAATGTGCCGCAGCTGCGGGACTTGGGGCCCGATGTCGTGGTTTCCGACGTGATCACCGCATGCGGCGGGTTGGCGGCCGAGCTGCTCGGCATTCCGTGGATCGAACTCAACCCCGCGCCGTTGTATCGGCCGTCGAAGGGGCTCCCGCCGCTGGGCAGCGGGCTGGCGCCGGGCATCGGGATTCGCGGACGGCTGCGTGACGCGATCATGCGGGCGCTGACCGCGAGGTCGTGGAGGGAGGGCATTCGCCAACGCTCGGCGGTTAGGGTCGAAATCGGTCTGCCCGCAACCGATCCCGGGCCGTTGCGACGCCTCGTCGCCACGCTGCCCGCCCTCGAGGTGCCACGGCCGGACTGGCCCGACGAGGCGGTGGTCGTCGGGCCGCTGCACTTCGAGCCAACCGAGGCGGTGCTGGACATTCCACCCGGGGACGGCCCCGTCGTAGTCGTCGCGCCGTCGACTGCGAACACCGGGGCGCGTGGGCTGACCGAGGTGGCGCTGGAGGCGCTGCGGCCCGGCGACGCGCTGCCGGAAGGCGCACGGGTGGTGGTGTCGCGCCTCGGCGGATCCGGGTTGGAGGTGCCGCCGTGGGCGGTGGTCGGGCTAGGTCGACAGGACGAACTGCTCTCGCACGCCGACTTGGTGATCTGCGGTGGCGGCCACGGCATGGTGTCCAAGACGCTGATGGCCGGTGTGCCGATGGTGGTGGTGCCCGGTGGCGGCGACCAGTGGGAGATCGCGAATCGCCTTGTGCGTCAAGGTAGTGCGCAACTCGTTCGGCCGCTGGAAGCCGCGGCGCTGGCCGCCGCGGTCACCGAGGTGCTGTCGTCACCGGCGTATGTCGAGGCCGCAAAACGGGCCGGCGCAACCGCTGCCGACGTGGCCGATCCGGTACGGGTGTGCCATGAAGCACTCCTCCCGTCGGCGTAAGTTGGCTTGCGTGCGGTTGACTGAATTCAACGAACTCATCGAGGGTCAGTTCGGCCCGGTGCGGGGCCAGTCTCTGCTCGTCGACCATGTGCTGACGGGTTTTAACGGGCGCACCGCCGCGCAGGCCATCGAGGACGGCGTCGAGCCGCGCGACGTCTGGCGGGCGCTGTGCGCCGACTTCGACGTCCCCCGAGATCAGTGGTGACGGGCTAGCCGCGGGCGAGGTTGACCAATTCGAGGGTCGCCGTCGTCGCATCGGCCAGTGCGTCACATTCCTCGCCAGTGATGGTTGCGCACACCCAGTCCCAGTGCGCGGCGACGATGCTGCCGGGCGCGGGCGCGGGCGCCAGAGACGCGCCGTCCTTGCGCCAGCGCACCCGCTCGGTGACCGCACTTCCGAGCCCGAGCGCTCCTGCCTCGAAGCTCAGCGGCGGCGATGTGATGACGGCGTGAGCGTCCTCGATGGATTCGACCGTGCCCCATCGGATCCGGCAGTCCTGCATCACCTTCAGCGGTGTGGCCGGATCGCGGTCGAGGAACCGAACCCACGGATAGACGACACAAACGTGAAAGCTGTGGTGGGCCAGCACGTTCGCGGGGGCGATGGCATCGAGCATGCCGGTGACCTGGCCGGTGAATGCGCTGCGCAGGCGGGTCAACAGCTCGTCAGCGTCGACCTTGGCGAGCAGCGGGCCGCCGACCCAGTAGTTGCGCACGACGTCGTCGTCGAGCGGGTCGGAGACTCCGGCTGCGTCGGCGATGGCCTGTAGGTACGGCCATGCCCCGTCGAATTCCTCTGCGTGGGCGGCGAGTTCGCCCTGTGTCGTATCGGGAGGACCGCAGTACCCGAGCTCATTGGGCGGGAATGCGTAGCAGGCGAACAGCTCGCGACCGGTCACTCAGCAGATCCGGGGTAGCTGTTCGCCGATCGGCAGGTCGACCACGCGGGTGCCGCCCAGCGCGGTCTTCGCCGAGACCATTCCGGGATGCTCGGAGACACATTCGCCGATCACCGCCGCGCGGGTGCCCTGCGGATGCTCGCGCATCGCAGCCAGCACCCGATCGGCGTCATCGGCAGGTACGAACGCGATGAGCTTGCCCTCGTTCGCCACATACAGTGGGTCGAGCCCGAGCAGACCACAGGCGTCACGCACCTCCGCCGGGATCGGCAGTGTCCGTTCGTCTAGGGAGACACCGACTTTCGCCGTCTTGGCGATCTCGTTCAGCGTGGCCGCAACGCCGCCCCTGGTGGGGTCGCGCAGCACGTGTATGTCGACACCGGTGTCGAGCATCGCGGCGACCAGCCCATGCAGTGGTGCCGTGTCACTGGCGACCGTGGTGGCAAATTCCAGTCCCGCCCGACAGCTCATCACCGCCACGCCGTGCACACCGATGTCACCGCTGATGATGACCACATCACCCGGCGCGGCTCGCTGCGGACGGATGTCCGCCCGCTCGTCCACCAGGCCGATGCCAGCAGTGTTGATGTACACGCCATCGCCGTGACCGGAGTCGACGACCTTCGTGTCGCCGGTCACCAGCTTGACTCCGGCCGCCATCGCCGCGGTGCCGACAGCTTGGGCTACGCGGGCGATCTCATCGAGCGGGGTACCCTCCTCGAGGATGAACGCGGTGGACAGCACCATCGGCCGCGCACCGGCCATGGCCAGATCGTTGACCGTGCCGTTGACCGCCAGGTCGCCGATTGTGCCGCCGGGGAACACCATCGGCTTGACGACATAGGAGTCGGTGGAGAACGCCAGCCGCGCCCCGCCGATGTTCACCAAGGCCGAATCGCCCATAGCGGCGTCGGCCGCCGGCCCAAACGCGGGCAGGAACAGGTGCTCGATGAGCTCGGCCGACATCGCGCCCCCACCGCCGTGTCCCATCACGATGTTCGGCGAGTCCCGCAGTGGCGCGGGACATACCCACGCCTCTATATCGATGGTCGCCTTCGGCTCCGCGGCGATGGTCGGACCTTCCTCAGGCATTCGTCACCTCGGTCAACTCGAGCCGCCGGTAGAGGTAGTACGCCGCACACGCTCCCTCAGACGAAACCATTGTCGCCCCAAGCGGATTGCGCGGAGTGCACAGCGTCCCGAACGCCTCGCACTGATGCGGTTTGATAAATCCCTGTAGCACTTCGCCGGACCGGCATACCGCCGATTCTTCGGTGCGGATGTCGGTAACGGAGAACCGGTGTTCGGCATCGTAGTCGCGGTAGGCGTACGAGAGGCGCCAGCCGCTGCTCGGGATCATGCCGATACCGCGCCATGCCCGGTCGGTCACCTCGAAAACGTCCAGCAGCATCGCCTTGGCCGCCGGGTTTCCCAATTCCTGGACAGCGCGTGGATAGGCGTTCTCCAATTCGTGCCTGCCGGATTCCAGCTGCAGTACGGTGCGCCGGATCCCTTCCAAAATATCGAGCGGCTCGAACCCGGTCACCACGATCGGTATTCCGTACTTGTCACACAACGGCGGGTACTCGTCGGTGCCCATCACCGTGCACACGTGCCCGGCGGCCAGGAATGCCTGTACCCGGCAGGTCGGCGACTCCATGATCGCCGCGATCGCGGGCGGCACCAGCACGTGGGAGACCAGCAGTGAGAAGTTCTCGATGCCAAGCCGTTTGGCCTGATAGACAGTCATGGCGTTGGCGGGCGCGGTGGTCTCGAACCCGATGCCGAAGAACACCACCTGTTTGTCCGGGTTCTCCCTGGCGACTGTCAACGCGTCCAGCGGTGAATAGACCACCCGGACGTCGCCGCCCTGGCTCTTGACCTGAAACAGGTCTTTCTCGCTGCCCGGTACGCGCAGCATGTCACCGAACGAACAGAAGATGACATCGGGCCGCGACGCGATCTCCAACGCCTTGTCGATCACCTCGAGCGGTGTGACACAGACCGGACACCCTGGACCGTGGATCATCTCGATCGTGTCAGGGAGCAATTGATCGATGCCGTGCCGGATTATCGAATGCGTCTGGCCGCCACACACTTCCATGATCGACCAACGCTGGCTGGTCGCACTCTTGATCTCATCGACGAGCTTGCGGGCAAGCTCTGGGTCGCTGAACTCATCTAGATACTTCATGACAACACCTCGGAACTTCCATTGGTCTTCGGAGCCGCGCCGGCGGCGACATTGGGCCTGGGAGCCGCGCCGGCGGCGACATTGGGCTTGGGTAGGGCGTCGGGAGTCTCGATGCCGGCCTGCTTTGCGGCCAGCTCGAACCCGTCGCCGAATTCCTCTTTGAGCACGCCGAGGTGCTCGAACTCGGCCAGGGTGCGCTTCGCGGACTCCTCGTCAAGACGCTGGAGCGCGAAACCCACGTGAACAACCACGTATTCGCCTATCTCGGCGTCGGGTATGTATTGCAGGCAGACGTCCTTCTTGATGCCGCCGAAGTCGACGACGGACATCAGCGTGCCGTCTCGATCCTCGACGCTCAGAATTCTCCCCGGTACGGCCAGACACATGGGCTTCCTCCCTTTCCTAGACGGAATTCCCCACTAGTAGTTGCCCCAGCGCGATGCCGCCGTCGTTGGGCGGCACGAGCCGGTGCGTGATGACGTGGAATCCCTTGTCCCGCAGTACGCGAAGTACCAGGTGTAGCAGCAGTGCGTTCTGGAATACGCCGCCGGACAGTGCAACGGTGTGCCCGCCGCCCGTGAGGGCGAGATCGACCACCAGCTCAGCCACCGCGTGGTGGAACCTGGCCCCGATGACACCCCGCGGCACTCCTGCGCGGGCGTCGGCGACGACCGCTGCGATGACCGGGGCCGGGTCGATGACCGCCGGTGACTGGTTGGTGTCGATCTCGAACGTGTAGGCCGATGCGCCACAGTCGCAGTCGCGGCTCATGCCCTCCAGTTCGATGGCGGCCTGGGCTTCGTAGGCCACGGTCTGCCGGACACCGGCTAGCGACGACACCGCGTCGAACAGCCTGCCCATGCTCGATGTCGGCACACATGCCGAGCCCGCTCTCGAGCTGGTGTAGAAGCACCTTGCGCTCGTCGTCGGCGCATGCCCTCGCCGGTGCCAGGTCGGGATCCCACGGCAGCCCGGCCGCCCACAGATGTGAGAGCGCCATCCGGTACGGTCGCAGCACGCTGACGTCGCCGCCGGCCAGCGGCACGTATTTCAGCCGTGCAAGCCGCTGATAGCCCTTGTAGTCGGCCAGCAGGACCTCGCCGCCCCAGATCGCGCCGTCGGGTCCGTAACCCGTTCCGTCGAAAGCGAACCCGAGCACGGGTTGTGAGCCGTCCAGCCCGTGTTCGGCCATCACTGCAGCGATGTGCGCGTGGTGGTGCTGAACCGATCGGACGGGGCGGTCGCCTGCGTTGCGGCGCGCCCACATCGTGGACCGGTAGCCCGGATGTGAGTCCGCGACAACGATTTGCGGGGTGACGCCGGTCAATGCCTCGAGGTGTCGCTCGGCGGAGTCGAACGCGGACAGTGTCGCCATGTCGTCCATGTCGCCGATGTGCTGGCTCAGCCACGCGTACTTGTGGTCGGCGACCGCCAGGGTGTTCTTCAGATCGGCTCCGACGGCCAGTGTCGGCGGCACCGGCACCGGAAGCGCGACCGGCAGCGGTGCGTAGCCTCGCGAGCGCCGAATCGGCAGTTCCATGCCGTCCACGACCCGCACGACGGAGTCGTCGCAGGGCACCAGGATCGCCCGGTCGTGCATCAGCCAGCCGTCCGCGAGGTGTGACAGTCGGTTCAGCGCGTCGTCATCGGTGAAGCAGATCGGTTCGCCGCCGAGGTTGCCCGATGTCATCACGAGGACCGACGGCCCCGCCTCGTCGCCGGGCAGTCCGAACAGCAGTGCGTGCAGCGGGGTGTAGGCGAGCATGACCCCGAGATCAGGGTTGTTCGGTGCGACGGAGTCGGTGACGGGCGCGGCGGCCCGCCGGGGCATCAGCACGATCGGACGCTGCGGGCCGGAAAGTAGCCGCTCCGAGTGGTCGTCGATGTCGGCGATACTGCGTGCGGTCCCCAAATCGGCCACCATGACCGCGAACGGCTTGTCTCCGCGCCGCTTTCGGCGTCTCAACTCGGCGACCGCGCGCTCGTCGCCTGCGTCACAGGCAAGGTGGTATCCGCCGATGCCCTTGACGGCAAGGATGCCGCCGTCGCGTAGCAGATGCTTGGCCCGCGGTAATGCCGATTCGCCGGTGGCGACGCGGTCGCCGGCGCGGTAGCTCAGCACGGGGCCGCAGCTCGGGCAGCAGACCGGCTGCGCATGGAAGCGCCGGTCGGCGGGATCGTGGTACTCGCGTGAGCATTCGGCACACATCGGGAAGGCGGCCATGGTAGTGGCGGCTCGGTCGTACGGGAGCGACGCGATGATCGTGAAGCGCGGGCCGCAGTTGGTGCAGTTGACAAAGGCGTGCCGGTAGCGCCGGTTGCCTGGATCGCGTTGTTCGGCGGCGCATTCGGCGCACATCGCAACATCGGGGGAGGCGAGCGTGCGCCCACCGTCCGACCGTGACGTATCGGCGATCACGAATCCGGTGCCGCCAACGACCGGGAGCTCCTGTGTCTCAATCGATTCCACGACAGCCAGCGGGGGTGGCTGATCGGTCAACCGGATGAGGAATGCGTCGAGTGCCGATGCTTCGCCCTCGATCTCGACGACCGCACCTGAGCTGTCGTTGCGCACCGATCCCGAAAGGCCGAGCGCGGCGGCGGTTGTGTAGACGAACGGTCGGAAGCCAACGCCCTGCACGACGCCGTGCACGCAGATACGCAGCCGACGGCGCGTGGTCACGGTGACGCCTCGAGGTCGAGGTCGGGGTCGCGGCCGCGGCCCATCATCTCGAGCCCGGCCATGGCGGCGTCGGCACCGGCCTTGTCGGTTTTCTCGACGGCGAAGCCCATGTGGATGATCACCCAGTCGCCGGGGTCGAACGTCTCCTCGGGCAGCATGCCGATGTTGACCTTGCGGTGCTCGCCCGCCACGTCGACGAGTGCAAGCTGGTCGCCGTAGCCCTCCAGCATCCGCACGACCTGGCCGGGGATTCCCAGACACATGATTCAGCTCCCCGCCGGTGTGAGTAGCTGTGCCAGTACGTCGTCGATCGCCTTCACGGCGTCGGGTACGGCGGCCGCGACCGCGTCGGTCAGGCCCATACCCTCGTCGATGTTGTCGACCTCGCAACCGATCACGACGGTGTACGGGGGCGTGCCGCCGAGCGCGACAAGGCTGGCGAACACCGCGGCGGGGTCCATCGCGTGAGCGTCCAGACCGACTCCCGCCGAGAGTGTTTCGTGGTCGGCCTCGAAGACGTGCAGGGTGCCAGGCGATCCGCGGTTGGGCAGCGCATCGACGAGCACCAGCGCTTCGCACCCGTCAAGGAGGTCGTAGGCGAGGTGCATGCCTCGTATCCCGTAGTCCAGCACTCGAACCCGCGGGCCTGCGACGTGTTCGGGAACATGGCGCATCACCTCGGGTCCGAAACCGTCGTCACCGAGGAAGATGTTGCCTATACCGGCTACCAGGATCTGAGACGTGATGACACCTCCCAAGGGGCTACATGCGCCGGATCTTGAGGTACCGCTGCAGATCTGGCAGTGAGCGCGCGCCCACCACCAATGCACCGATCACAACGACACCTGCGACGACGGTGGCGGTGATACCTACTGCTTGCATGTCGGATTCCTTTCACTTAACGGTTCGACCTCATCGGGTGCGAAGTACAGGTAGCGGCCGTACCACTCGTGCAGGTCGGCGGCCGGATCATCCTCGATGACCACGCCGACGTGCTGGTCCCCGTCGACGGTTTCGTGCACAGACGTGACGCGTGCGATCCTGTCCGCGAAGAACAGGTCCTGGGCGTCGGCGCGGCGCGACGGATGCAGCCGGACCCGGCTGCCGCGACTGACCCGCACGCCGTTCACCAGCACTGCGTCGATGTCGGGTTGTACGGCGTTGTCGGCCATCGGGTCCCACCAGTCGACACCTTCTGGTATCTCCGGGATCAGACCGTCGTCGCCTGCGTGTGGATCTCGCAGCACGCCGTGCAGGTTGAGCAACGCCTCCGGTGACATCGAGTCGCAGCGGTCGATGATCTGCGCGGCGAGCGGGTCGGTGGCCCTGGCCATCGCCTTCTCCTCGTCGGTCATCGTCATGATGCGCAGCGTGAGGATCTCGTCGATCTCCGTCGAGTCATAGAGCGCGCCCTCGCTCTGCTCCGCGATCTCTGGGTGGTCGTAGAGAATGATCGGCGAAACCAACACCAGCGCGTGGTCACCGGTCGGGCCGGCCAGCACGGGGAAGCAGCGGTGGTGCCGGCATCGGGCGACGGCGCTGTCGGCCGATGCCGGCGGCTCGAGGAGCGACACGAAGTCGCCATTGATTATCTCGGCGACGAGGTGGGTTCCGATGAGCGACACGGCGATTGCATCGTCTTTGTCACCTGCGGGCGCCGCGGTGTTGCGCACCGCCATCGTCAGCCGCACCAACCCGTCGTCGTGTTCCGCGGTGATCTCGAGTTCGGCGTGCAACGCGCGTCGGGTGCGGACCAGCCGGCCGCCGTCGACGTCCTCGATGTCGGTGCCTGCGCTGACCTCGATCGGAAGTTTCTGCGGTAGTTCCGATTCGATGTCGAGCGGGCCGAACGAGACCTCCTTCTCCACGGCCTCGTCCCAGCGCAGCCACGCCGCCGAACCCGACACCAGTTCGTCGACGGGTTCGTACCGGCCGCCGCCGACGTCTTTCTCCACGCCACGGTGCTGCAGTTGCAGGAACCGCACGACGATCGACACCGACGGGTCGGCCCGCGGTGCGACCAGCACCTGTGCCGACAGGGAGTCGTCCTCACCGATGCCTGCCTGCAGCGGCGCCGGCGGGCCCCAACACCCCGAACTGCCAGCGCGTCTGGTTCTTTCGCGAGTTGGCGCGATACGGATAGAGCAGATAACCCTCGTAGAGCACCGCATCGGCGATGGTGCGGGCCCGGTCCCAGCCGCCGCTCATCGGATCTCCTGAGCGGTGTGCCCAGCCAGTAGCGAGGTGACGGCGTCGTCGCAGGAGAGTAAGCCCCGTGCCGACTTGAACGCCGACAGCGCGTCGAGAGTGTCGCGGTTCAGACGCAGCCAGCCGGTGTTCGGGTAGTGCAGCTGCATGAGATCGTGCCACGCCGAGACCGGTAGGTCGTAATGGTCTTCACGGTCCCACGGCACCTGCTGCACCGAGAAATTCCGCTCACCCTTGGTGAAAACTGTTCCACTGAACAGGAATTGCAACGGGATCATCCCGTCGCGGAGCGCATGGAAATACTTGGACGCTGTCACCTCGAAGTCATACGTGCACTCCAGCGGCAGGTCGACCTGCGTCGTGCCGGTGAACCCCTGCACCATCGCGGTGGTGTGCAGCCAGAGGAAATTGTGTTGGGTCCTGCCCCAGCGTTCGCGAGGTCCGAACAGATCGAGGAGTCCGGCGGCTTCCTCGTCGCTGTAACCGCGGCGCAGGGGTTCGATACGGACCTGGCACCGCAGCGCGATCGCATGCACCGGGTCGTCGCCGTCTGCGGCGATACCGACCCTAGCGGTCAGCACCGGTGTCACCGCATATGGTTCCGGCGAAACCTCGAGCACCGCGAATGTCACCTCGGTCACGGCTGCACCGCCTTGCCGCGGGATGCGACGTGATCGAAGAATTCGTCGACGAACTCACGCACATGCTGGCCGCCGTCGAAGCCGTGCCAGAGCATTCGGAGTCGTCCCACGAACTCATAACAGGCGTCGATCGGCACCAAATGGCATTCGGGCTGTTGTGATTCGTCTTCGGGCACCCGTACGATCAGCGCTTCGGTGTCATCGGCCAGCATATCCACCCGCGGGTCGGCCTCCCGAATACCGGTCCAGGCGGACAGATCCAGCTCGGACTCGGTTGCGCCCGCCGGACCCGGATAGAACGCGACCGTGCGGTTCAACGACGAGTTGCGGAAAAAGAACGCCAACCCCACCGGAATCTGCATGAGCTGCCATTCCCGGCGGCCGAGCGCGAACTCCGGGAAGGACAGGTAGCGGTCGGGCACCGCCCGGAAACGCAGTGAGGCATGAGCGTCGGTGAACAGCAGATAGCAGCCGCGACACACGCACATCAGCTGTCGGACTTCGACATTCACGACGTGCTGGTGTTCGTCGGCGATCTGCTCCGAACACATCTCGCACCGCTCGCCTTCCGGCTGCGGAGAGTCCCTCGCGGCGCGAATGCGCGCCAGCACGTCGTACGCACCCGTCATGCCATGCCCGCTCCCGTTTGCTCCGCCGCGATCGCAATCGACAACACACCGTCACGGACCAGCAACGGTATCGGGTCGAGATGCGCAGACGCGTCGGCGTTTTCGTCGATAGCGGCGCCCGCGTGCACAACGTCGAAATGGGCACGGCACTGCGGGCAACGCAGTACCGCCTCGCCAACGGCGGACCCCATCAGGCGATGTAACGCCGCGCCGGCCAGCGAGTCGCCGCAGTTACCGCAGCGGTCCCGATAAGTGAACAACTGGTCGCCGATCCGGCAGGCCAGCACCGTGGTGTCCGCGACTCGGAATCCGCCGACTTCCCCCGCCGCGAGGTCGGCGAGGTCCGGCACGGGATACCAGCTGACCGCGCCGCGATCGTTTTGGTGGACGCGGCTCAGGAGCGACTCTGCCGGAATGACTGCGGCACTCGGTACGGTTTCGGGTGCGACCACCTCGATCGAGGCGATCTCCGGAGCTGCGGCACGCACCGCGTCCTCGACCGTCAATTCCAGCGTGACCGCCGACGAGGGACAGCTCTTACAACTGCCTGCGAACTCGAGGCGGACGACATCGTCGACGACCCCGAGCAGCTTCACGTCACCGCCGTGCGAGCCCAGGTATGGCCGGACGCTGTCGAGGGCGTCCTCGATGCGCCGATTCACATCGTGCGGATGCATCCCGTGCACCAGCAGCAGGCTGGCCACCAGGTCGTCTGCGGCGAACGCATCCATTAGGGCCGGGTCAGCGGTGACCGCGATGCCCAGCATCCGTTCTAGACCGGCACCGTAAAGGTCGGTTACCTCACCGACCAATTGTTCGGCGCGCTCGCGCGCGACAGATCCACCCACCGCGCTGGCGTCGAGCAACGTCTGTATCCGATCGCCCGCCGTGCGCCACTGCGCGTCATCTCCAGGTTCCTCCGGGCGATTGGCCATAGGCTATTCCCCGGTGACGGACTGAGTGGGGGAATGCAACCGCTCCAAGGTTTTTCCGTTGCCCAGGTACATGTGCACTCCGCAGGGCAGACACGGGTCGAAACTTCGCACCGTGCGCATGATGTCGATGCCCTTGAAGTGTTCCCGGTCGTTCTCCTCGAAGATCGGCTGACCCTGCACCGCGTCCTCGTACGGACCCGGCGTGCCGTAGCTGTCTCGCGGATTGGCGTTCCACGGCGTCGGTGGGTACGGGTGGTAGTTCGCGATCTTGCCGTCGCGGATGACCATGTGGTGGCTGAGCACCCCGCGCACCGCTTCGGTGAATCCGCAGCCGATGCCCTCGTCGGGGACCGTGAATTTCTCCCAGGTCTTAGTGCGGCCTGCGCGGATCTCGATCAGCGCCTTCTCGGCGAAATGCAGCGCGCACGCGGCGGCATAGGCCTGGAAGTACGTCCGGGCGCGGTTGCGCTCGATCGTGTTGCTGCCGTACTGCGGCACCTTCCACTCCAGCGAAACCGGGCCCTTGAGCGCGGTTTTCGGCAGGTTGATCTGCACGCTGTTGCCGGTGGCCTTCACGTAGCCGATATCGACGAGGCCGGCCAGTGCGGTCGACCACAGCCGGGCCAACGGCCCGCCGCCGGTGTCGAGCGCCAGGTGGTCCTTGCCGTCGTACCAGCGCGGGGACATGACCCAGCTGTAGTTCGAATCGAAGTCACGCTTCTGCGGACGCGGGTTGGTGTGCTGGTTCCACGGATGGCGCCGATCAACGGGATTGCCGAGCGGGTCGTTCTTGACGAACATTTCCTGGTCGGACCAGTCGTCGTAATATGAACTGCCCAAAAGGATTCGGATGCCGAGGTTGATGTCAACCAGCGAGTGGGTGTGCAGCTTGCCGTCGATCACCACGCCGGGCGTGACGAACATGGCATTGCCCCACTTCTCCATGTCCTTGTAATCGAAGTTGCAGACCTCCGGGTCCTGGAAGGAGCCCCAGCAGCCGAGCAACGTGCGGCGCAGACCGACCTGGTCGTAGCCGGGCAGCGCTTCATAGAAGAAGTCGAACAGATCGTCGTGCATCGGCACGACCGCCTTCATGAACTCGACGTAGCGCATCAGCCGGGTCATGTAGTCGGTCATCAGCTGGATGGTGGCCGTAGTTCCGACGCCGCCCGGATACAGCGTGGAGGGGTGGACATGCCGACCTTCCATCAGGCAGAACATCTCTCGTGTCCACCGGCTGACCTGCAGCGCCTCCCGGTAGAACTCACCGGTGAACGGGTTGAGGGCCCGCATGATGTCGGCGATGGTGCGATATCCGTGCGCCTCCGCGTTGGGTGCCTGCGTGTTCTCCGCCTTGGCCAGCACGCCGGGATTGGTCTCGGAGACCATCTTCTCGCAGTAGTCCACCCCGACCAGGTTCTCCTGGAAGATGTTGTGGTCGAACATGTACTCGGCGGCCTCGCCGAGGTTGATGATCCACTCACCCAGGTGCGGCGGTTGCACCCCGTAGGCCATGTTCTGGGTGTAGACCGAGCACGTGCAGTGGTTGTCACCACAGATGCCGCAGATGCGGCTGGTGATGAAGTGGGCGTCGCGGGGATCCTTACCCTTCATGAATATCGAGTAGCCCCGGAAGATCGACGAAGTGGAATGGCACTCCACCACTTCTCTGTTGTCGAAGTCGATCTTGGTGTAGATGCCGAGGCTGCCGACGATTCGGGTGATGGGATCCCATGCCATCTCGACAAGCTGGCCGGGGTCGCGCTTGACGTGTGACGGCTCGGGGATGATGGTTGTCATCGAAGTATTCCCTCTCTATGTGAGGACCAGTGCGCCACAGGGCTTTTTCGCCATACCGGGCCAACGCCCGCCGTGCGCGCCGAAGGAGACCCGCACCTACCAGGTGCGAGTCGCTCCGGTGGTGAGTTTCGTGCCGGGATGCCGCCACTTGGGTTCTTTGTCGACGGTGCGACTTGTGACCTTGCGCAGGTTGCGGATCACCGACCCATACAGGCCAGATGCCGTCGTGGAGACCTTGCCGCCCGGCGGTTCGTCCATGAACGGCATGAACTTGTCGGGGAAACCGGGCATCGTGCAGCCGATACAGATGCCGCCCACATTCGGGCAGCCGCCGATACCGTTGATCCACCCGCGTTTGGGCACATTGCACTTGACGACAGGACCCCAACAGCCCAGCTTCACAATGCATTTCGGGGATCCGTACTCGGTTGCGAAATCACCCTGCTCGTAGTAGCCCGCCCGGTCACACCCCTCGTGCACGGTCGCGCCGAACAGCCACTTCGGCCGCAACGCTTCGTCGAGCGGAATCATCGGCGCCTGCCCCGTCGCCATATACAGCAAATAGGTCAGCGTCTCTGAAAGGTTGTCGGGATGGATCGGACAGCCGGGCACGCAGACGATCGGGATGCCTGCCTTGCTCTTCCACTCCCACCCCAGATAATCGGGCACACCCATCGCGCCGGTGGGGTTACCGGCCATCGCGTGGATACCGCCGTAGGTCGCGCAGGTTCCGACAGCAACGATTGCGGTTGCCTTGGGCGCCAACCGGTCCAGCCATTCACTGGTAGTCATCGGCTGGCCGGTGGCAGGGTCGTTTCCGAACCCGCACCAATAGCCTTCGTCGTGGAGTTGCTCGTTCGGGATGGAGCCCTCGACGACCAGGACGAACGGTTCCAGCTCGCCCCGGTCGGCCTTGAAGAACCATTCGAGGAAGTCGTCCGCGCCCCCAGTTGGTCCGCACTCGAAATCGATAAGGGGCCAGTGCACGGCGATTTTCGGCAGCCCGGGGAGCGCGCCAAGCGCGATTTCCTCGATGCTGGGTTGAGTGGCGGCAGTCAGCGCCACAGAATCACCGTCACAACTCAGGCCCGCGTTGATCCATAGAACATGAATCAAGGTTTCTTCCGCTTTGACTGCTGCCTCACTTGGCATATGTCACAGCTTCCTGGACCCGGGCTGGGGGTCCCGATCGCCACATCGGACGTTTCGCGCCCGCTTCTCGAGCGCTGTTTCTCGGTTTACTCCGGCAGGTATGTCTTGTCAACGCAATCTAATGACATACATATGTTTGCCAATGCGTCTGCCTGCGAAGCGATCCAGTCGTACCATGCCTGGACACCCTCACCGGTAGTGGCGGACAACGGCAAAATATTGACGCCCGGGTTAACTGAGCGGGCGTAGCCAGCGCACTTTTCAAGGTCGAAGTCCACATACGGCAGCAGGTCGAGTTTGTTGATGATGACGAGCCCTGCCGCGGCAAACATGTGCGGATACTTGAGCGGCTTGTCGGCGCCTTCGGTCACGGAGATGACGACCACTTTGCTGTTTTCGCCGAGATCGAACATCGCGGGGCAGACGAGATTGCCGACGTTCTCGATGAACAGCAGCGATCCGGATTCCGGTTCGAGCGCGTTCAATGCGCGGTGCACCATGTCGGCATCGAGGTGACAGCCGGCTCCGGTATTGACCTGGACCGCCCGTGCGCCCGCGGCGCGGATCCGTTCGGCGTCGAGCAACGTCTCCTGATCGCCCTCGATGACGGCGACCCGCCGGTCGGCCGTCAGCTCGCGGATGGTGCGCTCCAGAAGGGTGGTCTTTCCCGCGCCGGGTGAACTGGTGACATTGAGAGCGAGGATGGCGCGGTCGGTCAGCCACTGCCGGTTTCGCTCGGCGAGCAGATCGTTCTTCTCGAGGACTTTCCGCTCCAACGAGATGGTCTCGGTGTGGGTGTGGCCGTCCTCGTGCTGGTGGTCGTGGTCGTGGTCGTCATGGTTGTGGTTGTGGTTGTGGTTGTGACCGTGGGGTTCGTGACCGGCCACGGTGATGACGGCGCCGTCGCCGCCGCAGCCGCATGTTGCACACATCGTCAGCTCACTTCCATCGAGAGGATCCGCAGGTCGCGACCGGCCAGCACTTCGACATCGGCACTTCCGCACGGGCACAGCAGGATCAGGTCGTGCAACTCGAACTGCCGTCCACAGGTGCGGCAGCGGGCCGCGCCGGGTCGGAGATCGAGATCGAGTAGGGCACCGTCGGCGACCGTGCCCTGGGTGGCGAGTTCGAAGCAGAACTGCATGGAGTCGGGTACGACGGCGCACAGCTCGCCGATCTCGAGTTTGACGCTGTGCACGCGGCGGCCCGCGGCATGCTCACACACCGCGTCGACAACACTTTGCGTGATCGCCATTTCGTGCACGTCTGTCCGCTCGTCGAGCCGGTGACCCCACCATAGGCCGATTTTCTGTCTGCCCGCGGGTGATCGGCGTGTCAGCTTGAATCGAACAGGTGTTCGTCTAATGTGGGCAGTGTTCGACGGCTAGATGCTGGTCAGGCCGACTTGTCGGTGGCGGCCTCTAGCGTCACGGCCAACTGATCGACAACCGATCAACCGAACACACGAGAACGGGAGACCACCCCCATGTCGCAGGCCCCTGATCGCGAGAAAGCCCTTGAGCTGGCGCTCGCACAGATCGACAAGAACTACGGAAAAGGCTCGGTAATGCGACTCGGCGACGAGGTGCGCCAGCCGATCTCGGTCATTCCCACCGGCTCGATCGCGCTGGACGTGGCGCTCGGGATCGGTGGGTTGCCGCGCGGCAGGGTGGTCGAGATCTACGGCCCGGAGTCCTCGGGTAAGACGACCGTCGCGCTGCACGCGGTGGCCAACGCCCAAGCGGCAGGCGGGATTGCGGCGTTCATCGACGCCGAGCACGCGCTGGATCCGGACTATGCCCAGAAGCTCGGTGTGGACACCGACTCCCTGCTGGTGTCTCAGCCCGATACGGGGGAGCAGGCGCTGGAGATCGCCGACATGCTGATCCGGTCCGGCGCGCTGGACATCCTGGTCATCGACTCGGTTGCCGCGCTGGTGCCGCGGGCTGAGATCGAGGGGGAGATGGGCGACAGCCATGTCGGTCTGCAGGCCCGGCTGATGAGCCAGGCACTGCGGAAAATGACAGGCGCGCTGAGCAATTCGGGCACCACCGCGATCTTCATCAACCAGCTTCGCGAAAAAATCGGCGTGATGTTCGGCTCGCCTGAAACGACGACGGGCGGAAAGGCTTTGAAGTTCTACGCGTCAATCCGCCTGGATGTCAGAAGGATTGAAACACTCAAGGACGGCACCGATGCGGTCGGCAACCGTACCCGGGTCAAGGTGGTCAAGAACAAGGTGTCGCCGCCGTTCAAGCAGGCCGAGTTCGACATCCTCTACGGCAAGGGCATTTCCAAGGAGGGGTCGCTCATCGACATGGGTGTCGAGCAGGGCTTCATCCGCAAGTCCGGTTCGTGGTTCACCTACGAGGGTGAGCAACTGGGCCAGGGCAAGGAAAACGCCCGCACCTTCCTGATGGAAAACGTCGATGTGGCCAACGAGGTCGAGAAGAAGATCAAAGAGAAGCTCGGCATTGGTGCCGTGGTGACCGATGACGAAGTCCTGCCAGCCCCCGTTGACTTCTAAGTCCGCTGAACTATCCCGCGAGGAGCAGGCGCGGGCGCTCTGCCTGCGCCTGCTCACCGCGAGGGCTCGCACCCGGTCCGAGCTGGCCGGACAGCTGACGAAACGGGGTTACCCCGACGACGTCAGCACTCACGTGCTCGACCGTCTGGCCGAGGTGGGGCTCGTCGACGATGCCGACTTCGCCGAACAGTGGGTCCGGTCGCGGCATGTGAATGCCGGAAAGGGCAAGCGCGCCTTGGCCGCCGAACTACGGACCAAGGGTGTCGACAACGACGTGATCACCGCCGCGCTGGCCGACATCGACGCCAATGCGGAGCGAGAGCGCGCCGAACAGCTCGTCCGCGACAAGTTGCGTCGCGAACGCCTCGGGGGCGACGACGATCCCAAGGTCATGCGCAGGCTCGTCGGATTGCTGGCCCGGCGCGGCTACCACCAGTCGATGGCGCTCGATGTTGTCACCGTCGAACTCGCCAACGAGCGGGAACGCCGTCGCGTCTAGTTGTCCGCCTTGCTCCTGCTGGTGATCGCGCCGATGTCGCTGCTGATGGTCGCTTCCCACGTTGGAGTTGCGCCCAATTGTGTCGCGCAGCGCAAGGGTGACCCGGCGCGCGGTACCCCCGGCGCTGGATAGGGTTGTATTTGTGGAGTCGTGTTCCACACCGAGTGATTTCGGATGGTCACGGCGAAGCGTCACGATGTTGTCCGGGCGGAGAGAGGCCTCGTTGCGCGAGGTCTGACGTGACTGTGACTGTGCGACGGGGACGATGGCCGTCACCTGCGAGAGACGGTCAATGATGCCGTTGGCCACATCGCTGACGGTGCCGACCGCGCCGGCGCTCTCTGTGAGGGCGTGCCCGGCAGGTGCCGCGATGACCGGTGGTAGCTGGGACACCAGGTTGCCCAGGAACTGAATCTGGAAGTCCGCCAACTCCCTGCCGAAGCCCACCAGGTCGTGGCCGGCGACCACTTCGATGTTGATGAACCCGACCACCGCCCGTCCGACTGCGACGGGAATCGGTGTGCCATTGCGGATGTCATCGACTAGCGTCTGCGCGACCTGGACTTGGCGGCCTATCAACTGCGCCCCGGTTGCAATGAAGTCCACGACGACGCCGGTATTGAACGACACCTGCTGGGCGATCAGCGCGGGCAGTTGCGCAGGCAGGCCCAGCGCTGTCGGGGCCGGTATTTGTAGCGGTTGCATTTGCGCGGCAAGCGCGACCGGAGGCGCCTCGGCCCGGGCGGGCGACTGGACCTCCATAGGTGCCACGACGATCACGGTGGCTGTGGCGGCTGCTAGGCCTGATGAAAGATACGAACGGACAGATACAAACATGGCGCCTCCCCAGTGGTGTGTCCGCGAGTCGTTCGACTGCGCGGTTGAGTACAACCAGCCACTTTGGGCACGAATGAACCGCCCGGGCGGTTCAACTCGGCTGCCGTTTAGTAGGTGTGGGACTGGTCGCCCAGCGCCGCGAGCTTCACCTGCGAGCCGGGCGCGCCTTCCTGCTCGATGGTCTTGGGATCCAACGGGTTCGGCGCTCTGCGGGATCGGCGCAGCCGACCCTCGAGCCAGGTCGCGAAGGAGGACAGCGCGAAGTTCAGGCTGATCATCAGTGCGGCGATCACGATCAGGGCTGGGAGGAGGTTGCCGTACGCCGAACCGACGTTGGTTCCTTGTCTGACCGTCTCCAGGAAGGTGATCTGGTAACCGATCGCGGTGTCCTTCAGCACCACCACGAGCTGAGAGATCAGCACCGGCAGCATCGATGTGACCGCCTGCGGCAACTGGATCGACCGCATGGTCTGGCCCCAGGTCATGCCGAGCGCGTAGGCCGCCTCGGACTGGCCGCGGGGTAGCGCGTTGACGCCGGCGCGCACGATTTCGGCGATGACGGCGCCGTTGTAGAACGTCAGGCCGGCGATCACCCCGGCGAGCGCGAGTTGCTTGCCGGGGAAGATGTCGTAGGCAGCGAACAGGCCGAACGCGAAGAGCATCGCTACCAGCACCGGAACGGCCCGGAAGAACTCGACGAAGATCGCGCACGGCCAGCGGATGAGGCGATTGCTGGACATCCGGCCCGCCCCAAGGAGGAAGCCAAGCACCAGCGCCAGCACGATTGCCGCCGCCGCGGCGGTGAGTGTGCCCTGGATGCCGTCCAGGATGTAGGTCTTCCACAGGTTGGCGGTCAGGAACGGCTTCCACTTCGCCGCGTCGAGCTGGCCCTTTTGGTCGAGCTTCGAGTACACCACCCAGGCCACCAGGACGGTGACAGCCACGGTGATGGCGGTGATCAGCCGGTTGCGGAGACGTGCCCGTGGCCCCGGCGCGTCGAACAGGACCGATGACCCGGTCATGGCTGTCCGTTCTTCGCGCAGGAGCTCATCACCGGGCCACCGCCAGTCGCTTACCGAGCCAGCCGAAGAACAGGCCAAGGGGAAGGGTGAGCAAGACGAACCCGAACGCGAAGATGGCACCGATGGTCAACACCGCGGCGGTGTTCTCGATCATCTCCTTCATCAGCAGCGCCGCCTCGGCCACACCGATCGCCGAGGCGATCGTGGTGTTCTTCGTCAATGCGATCAACACCGATCCGAGCGGGATGATAACTGCGCGAAATGCCTGGGGCAGCAGAATAATTCGAAGGTTCTGCCCGAATGTCAGTCCCAGCGATCGCGCCGCCTCGGCCTGCCCCAGTGGAACCGTGTTCACCCCGGACCGCACTGTCTCACAGACGAATGACGCTGTGTAGACGGTCAACCCGAGCACGGCGAGCCGGAAGTTGCTGTCCTCGATCGAGGTTGTCGACTGCGCATTCGCCAGCGTGATGCCCAGTGTCTGTGACAGTCCGAACGAGCAGAACAGGATGATCAACGTCAGCGGTGTATTGCGCACGATGTTGACATAGGTCGAGCCGATCCAGTTCAGCACCGGCACCGGTGCCAGCCGCATCGCGGCCAGCGCGGTGCCGAGGATCAGCGCGCCGATCGCGGAGTACACCGTCAGCTGGATCGTCGTCCAGAATGCCTCGAGGATCTGGCCGACGGTGTACCCGGGTAGGAGCTCTATATTCAGCGTTGCACTCCGACCGAGCTCAGCAGGCGTCGAGCGCCGGCGGTGCGGGCGCGGCGAGACCGGCGGGCCCGAGGTTCTTGTCCCAAGCGGCCTTCCACGCGCCGTCGGACTCCATCTTCTTGACCGCGTCGGTGATCTTGGTGCACAGCTCGGTGTCGTCCTTCTTCAGGCCGATGCCGTATTTCTCTTCGGAGAACGGCTTGCCGACGATTTTCAACGCGCCCGGGTTCTGTGCGGCATAGCCGGCCAGGATCGTCTCGTCGGTGGTCACCGCGTCGACGGCGCCGTTCTTCAGCGCCTCGACGCACGCGGAGTACGTGTCGTACTGCTGGAGCTGCACGCCCGGGTACTTGTCCTTGATGCGTTGCGCAGGCGTCGATCCCGACACCGAGCACAGCTTCTTGTTGTTCTGCAGCGATTCCGCACCCGTGATGTCGGTGTTGTCGGCCTTGACCAACAGGCTCTGCCCGGTGACCAGGTACGGCCCGGCGAAGCTGACCTTCTCCTTGCGCGCATCGGTGATCGAGTACGTGGCGACGATGAACTTGACCTGATCGTTCTGGATCAGCGTCTCGCGCTGACCCGAGGGAGATTCCTTCCAGTCGATCTTGTCCGCGTTGTAGCCGAGCTCCTTGGCGACGTAGGTTGCGACGTCGACGTCGAACCCGCTCATCTTGCCGTCGGGGTTCTTCAGGCCGAGGCCGGGCTGGTCGAACTTCGTGCCGATGACGATCGTGTCGCCGCCACCACCACCACCACCGCAGGCGGTGGCCGCGAACGGCAACGCAACGGCTAGGGCGATGGCGCTGACCACGCGCACTGAGAAGGAGGGCATATTTTGGTTCCTTTCGACGGGCTTCAGGGTTTTCAGTGCTTGAGAATCTTGCCGAGAAAATCTTTGGCGCGATCGGACTTCGGGTTCTCGAAGAACTCCTTGGGTTCGGCCGCCTCGACGATCGCGCCGTCGGACATGAACACCACGCGGTTGGCGGCGCCACGGGCGAAACCCATCTCGTGTGTGACCACGATCATGGTCATCCCGTCCGTGGCCAGGCCCGTCATCACGTTCAGCACCTCGCTGATCATCTCCGGGTCGAGAGCACTGGTGGGCTCGTCGAACAGCATCACCTTCGGATTCATCGCCAGCGACCGCGCGATCGCGACCCGCTGCTGCTGGCCGCCGGACAGCTGTGCCGGATACTTGTCCGCCTGGTTGGCGATACCGACCCGGTCCAGCAGCTCCATCCCCTTCTTGCGCGCCTGCTCCTTGGACTCTTTGCGAACCTTCGTCGGGGCCAGGGTGACGTTTTGAAGGATTGTCTTGTGCGCGAATAGATTGAAGGACTGAAACACCATGCCGACGTCGGAGCGCAGCTGTGCCAGCTTGCGTCCTTCTTCCGGCACCACCTCGCCATCGATGGCGATGGTGCCGGAGTCGATGGTCTCGAGCCGATTGATGGTGCGGCACAACGTCGATTTGCCCGACCCGGACGGCCCGAGCACGACGATCACCTGGCCGCGATCGACCTCCAAGTTGATGTCCTTGAGCACATGAAGGCTGCCGAAGTGCTTGTTGACGTCCTTGATCGAGACCATCGGCGCTGTCCGCTGGGTCGGTTCCGCCTTTTCCGCATCCGACCCGCTCGCACCCATGGATTCAGACCTTACCCAGGGAACGCGCAGCCTGTCGGCAACTCGTGAATCCGCTCGATTACCGCCTTATTGCCGCCCGTAACATGGGCCTGGTGACATCGACGCTGGCCGGACAGGTACGCACCTACCAGGTGCGCACCTACGGCTGCCAGATGAACGTGCACGATTCCGAACGGCTGGCCGGCCTGCTGGAGGCCGCGGGCTACCTGCGCGCGGCCGACGGCGCAGACGCCGACGTGGTGGTGTTCAACACCTGTGCAGTCCGTGAGAACGCCGACAACAAGCTCTACGGCAACCTCAGCCACCTCGCGCCGCGCAAGCAGGCCGACCCGAACATGCAGATCGCTGTCGGCGGTTGCCTGGCCCAAAAGGACCGCGACGCGGTGCTGCGCCAAGCTCCGTGGGTGGACGTCGTTTTCGGCACGCACAACATCGGGTCGCTGCCGACGCTGCTCGACCGTGCGCGGCACAACAGGGCGGCGCAGGTCGAAATCGTCGAGGCGTTGGAGGAATTTCCGTCGAACCTGCCCGTCGCGCGGGAATCCGCTTACGCCGCTTGGGTTTCCATTTCGGTTGGTTGCAACAACACCTGCACGTTCTGCATCGTGCCCGCGTTGCGCGGCAAGGAGGTCGACCGAAGGCCCGGCGACGTGCTGGCCGAGGTGCAGTCACTGGTGGACCAGGGTGTCCTCGAGGTGACGCTGCTCGGGCAGAACGTCAACGCCTACGGGGTCTCGTTCGCCGACCCCGAACAGCCACGAGACCGCGGGGCGTTCGCGCAACTGCTGCGCGCCTGCGGACGGATCGACGGCCTGGAGCGGGTGCGGTTCACCTCGCCTCACCCGGCCGAGTTCACCGACGACGTCATCGAGGCGATGGCCGAGACGCCGAATGTATGCCCGGCCCTTCATATGCCGATGCAGTCCGGCTCTGATCGGGTGTTGCGGGCCATGCGCCGCTCGTATCGCTCCGAGCGCTACCTGTCAATCGTCGAGAAGGTCCGTACTGCCATCCCGCACGCCGCGATCACCACCGACCTGATCGTCGGCTTCCCGGGGGAGACCGAGCAGGACTTCCAGGAGACGCTCGATGTGGTTGCCGCCGCGCGGTTCAGCGCCGCGTTCACGTTCCAGTACTCCAAACGACCCGGCACGCCCGCCGCCGAGCTACCCGGTCAGTTGCCGAAAGCCGTTGTACAGGAACGCTATCAGCGGCTGATTGACCTGCAGGAGCGGATCTCGCTGGAGGAGAACACCGCCCAGCTCGGCCGGTCGGTCGAGCTGCTGGTGGCGGTCGGAGAAGGACGCAAGGACACGCTCACCGCCCGGATGTCAGGACGGGCGCGTGACGGCCGGCTGGTGCACTTCACCCCGCCGGCCGGCGACGTCAGGCCGGGCGACATCGTCACCACCGCCGTCACCGACGCGGCGCCGCACTACCTGATCGCCGACGGCGCTGTGCTGCAGCATCGGCGCACCCGAGCTGGAGATGCACACGCGGCAGGCACCCGCCCGCAAGGGGTGGGCCTCGGCATACCCGGCATCGGCGCGCCCGCGAGCCAGCCGGCCGCAACCGGATGTGGCCTGTGACGCCGGGCGAGGGGCCGAACGGAGAATTCGACGAGTTCAAGGTCGACCTCGAGGCTGCCGAACGGCGCGTCGCGCGGGAAATCGACCCCGGCGCAAGGGCATTGGTCATCGCGATCGGTGTCTTCATATTGCTGCTGACGTTTGTCCTTCCGCACACCGGCGCGGCCAGAGGCTGGGATGTGCTGGCAGGAAACGACGTCGCGATCGGTGAAGGTATTTCGCTGCCGTCGCGGGTGTTCACCTGGCTGGCACTGGTGTTCAGCGTGGGGTTCTCGATGCTGGCACTGATGACCAGGCGCTGGGCGCTGGCGTGGATCGCGCTGGCCGGATCGACGGTGGCGTCGTTTATGGGTCTGCTTGCGGTGTGGTCACGCCAGACCGCCCCTGCGCCGCATCCTGGGCCCGGTTTCGGGCTGATCCTCGCGTGGATCACCGTCATCGTGCTGACGTTCAACTGGGCCCGAGTGGTGTGGGCGCGTACCGCACTGCAGCTCGCCGCGGAGGAGGAGCGCCGCCGGGCTGTCGCGAAGCGACAGAACAAGGGGCTGCTGGAGAGCCTCGACGAGCCCGATTCGGACGAGAACGCTTAGCCCCTCCTGCCGAGCGCCTCGGCGGCGGCATCTGCCCACTGCCGCCATTGCTCGGCGCTGGCCCGCGCCTCCTCGGCATCCTTGGTCCGGCCGGCCGTCGCCGCCTTCTCGGCTTGCCTCTCGAATTGTTCTGCACGCTCCCGGAATTGGTCGGCACGAGCCTGAGCCTCCGGGTCGACGGCGTGCGACGGCGCGTCGCGCACCTTCTTCTCGACCGCGCGCAGCCTGCGCTCAAGATCGGCGCTGCGCTCGCGGGGCACCTTGCCGATCTTGTCCCACTTGTCGCCGATGGTCCGCATCGCGGCGCGCGCGGCGTCCAGGTCCGAGGTGTCCAGCTTCTCGGCCTCCGCCAGCAGCGCCTCTTTCGCGTCGGCGTTCGTCCGAAACTCGGCGTCACGCTCGGCGGACAAGGCGTTGCGGGCCTGGAAGAAGGTGTCCTGGGCGGCCTTGAACCGCTGCCACAGTGCGTCGTCGACGTCCTTGCTGGCGCGGCCCGCCGCCTTCCACTCGGTCAGCAGGTCACGGAACGCCGCGGACGTCGGGCCCCAGTCAGTCGAGCCGGCCAGCGCTTCGGCGCGTTCGCACAGGGCCTCCTTAGCCTGTCGGGCGCCCGCCCGCTCGCGGTCGAGGTCGGCGAAATGCGAACCGCGGCGGCGATTGAAGGTTTCCCTGGCGGCCGAATAACGCTTCCACAGCGCGTCATCGGACTTGCGGTCCAGCCCGCTGATGGTGCGCCACTCGTCGAGAATCTCGCGCAACCGGTCGCCGGCCGCCTTCCACTGCACCGAAGTGTTCGCCAGCTCCTCGGCCTCGCCGGCCAGCGCCTCCTTGCGAGCCGTTTGTGCGGCGCGGTGTTCCTCCCGCTTGGCCTTCTCGGCGGACGCAGCGGTGTCCGCATGCTCGGCTATCGCCGTCAGCCTTGCCGCCAGCGCGTCGACGTCGCCGAGCACTGCTGCGGTCGGCAGGCTTTCGGCCAGCGATGCAGCTGTCGACTTGATCTTGCGGGCATCGCCGGTGCCCGACGTCAGGCGGCTCTCCATCAATGCGACCTCAGTGCTCAGGTCGTCGAAGCGCCGCCCGAAATGGGCGAAGGCCGCCTCGGTGTCGCCCGCCTGCCACGATCCGATGACTCGTTCACCCGCGCTGCTGATCAACCACACCGTGCCGTCGGGATCGACGCGGCCGAACCGATGTGGATCGCTGGACGGGGGAACGGGCGCGCCGTGCACCGACGGTGTCGGTCCGGGTCGCGGGCCGGGGCGTGGCGGTCCCGGACGGGGAGCGGGTCTGGGGGTGGCCGGTGTGGTTTCGCGGCCCACAGTGCTGGTGCTCTCCGTGGCCCCCGGCTCGATGGTCGTCATCTTCGGTTCCTCGTACCCTCCGCGCGGACATCTCCGCGCACCTGCCGCGCGACGCGGCGCCCGATTGCTTCGCCCGTTATTCAAACAGGTTGCCCCGCCTGCGTAAGCAGATGCTCAGCATTTACCTAGGCTCATTTCAACGACGACCGGAGGTGATCGATGGCCAAGGCGGATATCGCCGCCCTGCTCGCCCTCGGCGCCGCCCTCTTCATCGCGATCGGCGACGTCATCCATCAGCGTTCCGCGCACGAGGTCACTGATGAGCCGGTCAGCCACATCGGCCTGTTCAGCAGGCTGCTTCGCGACGGGCAGTGGTGGCTGGGCAGCGTGGTCGCGGCGGTCGGATTCGCGCTGCAGGCGGCGGCACTCGGCCTGGGTTCGGTCCTACTGGTGCAGGCGCTGATGGTGACGTCGCTGCTGTTCGCGCTTCCGGTCAACGCGCGGGCGACCCATCGCCGGGTGACCCGATGGGAATGGATGTGGGCGGCGCTGCTCGCCGCTGCGGTGGTGGTGATCGTGACCGTCGGCAACCGACGGCGGTCCACTCACGAGCCGCGCTGGCCCGCGACGAGGCGGCTACCGTGTCCGCGCAGCAGCCCGCATGATTGCGGTTAGTTTGGTTTCGTGCTGAGCGCCATCGCGATCGTCCCGTCGGCACCGGTCATGGTTCCCGAGCTGGCCGCGTCGGCCGCGGGTGAGCTCGCCGATCTGCGAGACGCGGTGTTCGCAGCCGCCGCGCCGCTTCCACCGCGGTGGATCGCCGTCGGTGTCGGTGCAGCCGACGCGGTGGTCACCCCCGAGCAGGCGGGCACGTTCGCAGGCTATGGCGTCGACCTGCGCGTCGCGCTGTCACCGACCGCCGGAGAAGCGCACGCCCAACTGCCGCTGTGCGCGTTGATCACGGGCTGGGTACGCAGCAAGGTCAACAGGCAGGCGCGTGCCGAGGTGCGGGTGTACTCCGACGGCCACGACGTCGATGCGGCGCTGGACTGTGGCCGGCGGCTGCGCGCCGAAATCGACGAAGCGAGCGATCCGATCGGCGTGCTCGTCGTCGCCGATGGCGCGCACACCCTCACCCCGCGCGCGCCGGGGGGCTACGACCCGGACTCGGTCCAGGTGCAGGCTGTCCTCGATGACGCGCTGGCCTGCGGCGACGCCGCAGCGCTTGGGCGGCTGCCAGGGACGATCGTCGGTCGCGTCGCCTACCAGGTGTTGGCGGGGCTGACCGAGCGTGGGCTGTCTTCGTCGTCCTCTCGTCCGGGCTTACGGTCGGCCAAGGAGCTCTACCGCGGGGCGCCCTACGGAGTGGGATATTTCGCCGGCGTCTGGCAACCATGATGCGGCCGCTCGCGATCATCGGCCCGACGGGCACCGGCAAGTCGGAGCTGGCGCTTGCGGTGGCCGAAAGGTTGAGCGGAGACGTCGGCGCGGAAATCGTGAACGCCGACGCCATGCAGCTGTACCGCGGCATGGACATCGGCACCGCGAAGCTGCCGGTGGCAGAGCGCCGCGGCGTGCCGCACCATCAGCTCGACGTCCTCGACGTCACCGAGACGGCGACCGTTGCGCGCTATCAGCAGGACGCCGCAGCGGATATCGAGCGCATTTCGGCGGCCGGGGCGGTGCCGATCGTCGTCGGCGGATCGATGATGTACGTGCAGTCGCTGCTGGACGAGTGGGCCTTCCCGGCCACCGATCCGGACGTGCGGGCCAGGTGGGAGCTGCGACTGGCCGAGATCGGCACAAGTGCGTTACACGCCGAGCTGGCGCGAGTCGACGCGGAGGCTGCATCGTCGATCCTGCCCACCGACGGCCGCCGTGTCGTGCGGGCGTTGGAGGTCGTCGAGCTGACCGGGGCGCCGTTCGCGGCGTCGGCGCCGACCATCGGCCCGCCACGCTGGAACACCGCGATAGTCGGATTGGATTGGGAGACAAGTGCTCTCGATGAGCGACTGGCGCAGCGGACCGACAAGATGTTCGCCGACGGCCTGGTGGACGAGGTGGTGGCGTTGCTCGACCGCGGCCTGCGTGACGGCGTCACCGCGTCGAGGGCGCTGGGCTACGCGCAGGTGATCGCCGCGCTCGATGACGGCGGGGACGCCGGTGCGCTGGCCGCCGCAAGCGAGCGGACGTTCATCGGGACCCGCCGCTATGTGCGCAGGCAGCGGTCGTGGTTCCGGCGCGACCACAGGATCGTCTGGCTCGACGGAGCAGGCGGCGACAAGGTGGAAGACACGCTGCGGGCATGGCGACACGTATCCTGAGCAGGTGATGTTCGCCAAGGGCCACGGCACCCAGAACGATTTCGTGCTGTTGCCCGACCTGGACTGCCGGCTGGCGTTGGAGCCCGCCGCGGTGGCTGCGCTCTGCGACCGACGACAGGGCATCGGCGCGGACGGCGTGCTGCGGGTGACAACGGCCGGTGCCGCCGCCAACGCCGGGGTGTTCGACCGGCTGCCCGAGGGCACCGATCCGGCCGACTGGTACATGGATTATCGGAACGCAGACGGCTCGATCGCGCAGATGTGCGGCAACGGCGTTCGAGTCTTCGCGCACTACCTGCGGGCCAGCGGGCTGGAACGTCGCGACGAGTTCGTCGTGGGTTCGCTTGCGGGTCCCCGGCCGGTCGTACTGAACTCCTTCGACGCGACCACCGCCGATGTCACCGTCGAGATGGGCAAGACCAACCAGCTCGGCCCGGGCTCGGCGACGGTGGGTGGCCGCCGGTTCAGCGGGCTTGGAGTCGACGTCGGCAACCCGCACCTGGCATGCGTCGATCCCACGCTGACCGCCGCCGAGCTGGCCGCGCTCGATGTCGCGGCGCCGGTTCGGTTCGACACCGAGCAGTTCCCCGAAGGAGTCAACGTCGAGGTGATCACCGCCCCGGCCAACGGGTCGGTGTCGATGCGCGTGCACGAGCGGGGTGTCGGTGAGACCCGGTCGTGCGGGACGGGAACCGTGGCGGCCGCCGTCGCCGCACTGGCACACCAGGGCTCGACGACCGGCACACTGCAGGTCTACGTTCCCGGCGGCGAGGTCTGTGTCACCATCACAGACGCCAGCAGCTACCTGCGCGGCCCCTCGGTCCTGGTGGCCGGCGGCGAGATATCCGAGGAATGGTGGCATGCGCTGCAGCGTTAATTCGGATGCACGAAACACTGTGAGCGTGCACCATCTCTGATTACTTATGACTTTTCCCAATCGTCCGATCAACAACACCCCGAGCGCGGGTGAACTCGCCCTAGAAGACCGCACGGCGCTGCGCCGCGTGGCCGGTCTGTCGACCGAACTCACCGACGTCTCTGAGGTCGAGTACCGGCAGCTGCGGCTCGAGCGGGTCGTGCTGGTCGGTGTCTGGACCGATGGCAGCGCGGCCGACGCCGACGCCAGCCTGGCCGAGTTGGCCGCGCTGGCCGAGACAGCGGGTTCCGAAGTCCTCGAGGGCCTCATCCAGCGTCGCGCCAAGCCCGACGCATCCACCTACATCGGATCCGGCAAGGCGCAGGAGCTGCGCGAGGTGGTCGTCGCGACCGGCGCCGACACCGTCATCTGCGATGGCGAGCTGAGCCCGGCCCAGCTGACCGCGCTGGAGAAGGCGGTGAAGGTGAAGGTCATCGACCGCACCGCGTTGATCCTGGACATCTTCGCTCAGCACGCCACCAGCCGGGAGGGCAAGGCTCAGGTGGCGCTGGCGCAGATGGAATACATGCTTCCGCGCCTGCGCGGCTGGGGTGAGTCGATGTCCAGGCAGGCAGGCGGCCGGGCAGGCGGCAGTGGCGGCGGCGTGGGCCTGCGCGGCCCGGGCGAGACGAAGATCGAGACGGACCGCCGCCGCATCCGGGAACGAATGGCCAAGCTGCGCCGCGACATCAAGGCCATGAAGAAGGTCCGCGACACCCAGCGCAGCCGCAGGCTGGGCAGCGACGTCCCGTCCATCGCAATCGTCGGCTACACCAACGCAGGCAAGTCCAGTCTTCTCAACGCGCTCACCGGGGCGGGCGTGCTGGTGGAGGATGCGTTGTTCGCAACGCTCGAACCCACTACGCGCCGAGGCGAATTCGGCGACGGCAGGGCGTTCGTGATGACCGATACCGTCGGATTCGTTCGGCATCTGCCGACCCAGCTGGTCGAGGCGTTCAGATCCACGCTGGAAGAAGTGGTCGACGCCGACCTTCTGGTGCATGTGGTGGACGGCTCGGACGTCAACCCGCTGGCGCAGATCGACGCGGTCCGCGGCGTGGTCAACGAGGTCATCGCCGAGCGTGATGGCCAGCCCGCGCCAGAACTCCTGGTGGTCAACAAGATCGACGCGGCAGACGGTCTCACGCTGGCCCAACTGCGACGTGTGTTGCCGGGTGCGGTCTTCGTATCCGCGCGCACCGGCGACGGGTTGGCGCAGTTGCAGCAGCGGATGGCCCAACTGGTGACGCCGACAGACACCATGGTCGACGTGACGATCCCTTACGACAGGGGCGACCTGGTGGCGCGCGTCCATACCGACGGCCGGGTGGACGCCACCGAGCACAACCCCGACGGCACCAGGATCAAGGCTCGCGTGCCAATTCCGTTGGCCGCCAGCCTGAGCGAGTTCGCAACGTTCTGAGCACAAAAAAATGGGGCACCCCTCGGCGCCCCATTTTCCTGTGTTCGATCTAGCCCTGTTGTTCGGCCTTCTGTCGCTCTTCGGCAACCTTGGCGGCGGCGCGGGCGCTTTCGGCTTCGGCCTCTTTCTGGGCCGCATTGCGCTGCGCATCGGCCTTGTCCTGCTGGGCCTTGCCCTCGCGGTACAGGTCGTCGCGACCGGCGACCGCACCTGCGACCTCTTTCGCCTTGCCCTTGACGCCCTCGACGACGCCCTTGATGGCTTCCTCGGGACCGCTGTTCTTCTCCGGCATTGCGCAGGTTCCTCCCTGTCGGATCGGTTGTGACAAGAGAGTTCCCAACATGGCGCGACCGGCAAACATAAGTGCGGCAAGTCACATCGATCAGGCGACGTCGAACACGTCCTCGGAGTTGGCGTTGCGCAGCAGCTGCGCCAGATGCGCTTTCAGTCCGTCGAGATGGCGTTCCTGCCCGGCGGTTCGGTTCTCGGTGCGGGCCAGGTCGATGAACTCGTCGGTGACAAAGCCGTCGCGCAGCAACAGGGTGAGGGTTCGTCCGCCGACGGCGACCTCGAACACAAAGTCCTCGAGCAATCGTCCGCGGTCAGGCCGCACTAGGGATCGGTCGACGACATATCGACCGTCGGTGACGCCCCGGGTGACGGCCTCGAACCCGTCTCGGGCGCCAGGGCCGCGGAATGCCGTGCGAACGCAGACCTCCCGCCGCGGTGCCGGACTGTCGGGTGACAGCGCCGCGAACGCGCGCTGCATGACCTTGAATGCGATCGCCACACCGGCAGGGGAGTGCGGCCCGTGATAGCGCATCAAGTCGTCGAACGTGAAGGCGATCGTCTGCCCACCGTCTTCGACCAGCACCGACTCGGCCATAGCCACGTGAGGAGTCTATTTCGCAGCCGCCAGAACCCACCACCCAACCATCCGGTTGGGTGGTATATCGTCGTGGTCAAAGCCCCTTTCCCATTACCGGAGGTCCTCCATGGGCAACGTCGTCAAGTACGAGCGCACTCTCTTCGAGCCCGAACACGACCTGTTCCGCGAGTCCTACCGTGCGTTTCTCGACCGGCACGTGGCGCCGCACCACGATCAATGGGAGAAGGACAAGATCGTCGATCGCGGCGTCTGGCTGGAAGCCGGCAAGCAGGGCTTCCTGGGCATGGCGGTGCCCGAGGAACATGGCGGCGGCGGCAACGCCGACTTCCGCTACAACGTGGTGCTGACCGAGGAGACGACCGCCGGGCGCTTCAGCGGGATCGGATTCGGGCTGCACAACGATGTCGTTGCGCCTTACCTGCTGCGGCTCACCAACGACGAGCAGAAGCAGCGCTGGCTGCCGAAGTTCTGCACCGGCGAGATCATCACCGCGATCGCGATGACCGAACCCGGCACCGGTAGCGATCTGCAGGGCATCAAGACCCGGGCGGTCAAAGAGGGCGACCACTACATCCTCAACGGCGCCAAGACGTTCATCACCAACGGCATCAACTCCGACCTGGTGATCGTCGTCGCGTGCACGGACCCCGACAAGGGCGCGCAGGGCTTCTCGCTGCTGGTCGTCGAGCGGGGGATGGAGGGCTTCGAGCGGGGTCGCCACCTCGACAAGATCGGCCTGGACGCGCAGGACACCGCCGAATTGTCCTTCACGGACGTCAAGGTGCCAGCCGAGAATCTGCTCGGCGAGGAGGGCATGGGCTTCATCTACCTCATGCAGAACCTGCCGCAGGAACGGCTCAACATCGCCGTGATGGCCGCCGCCGCCATGGAGTCGGTGCTCACCGAGACACTGCAATACACCAAGGAGCGCAAGGCTTTTGGCCGGCCGATCGGCAGTCAGCAGAACAGCCGGTTCCTTCTGGCCGAATTGGCCACGGAGGCAACGGCTGTGCGCATCATGGTCGACGAGTTCATTCGGCTGCATCTCGATGAGAAGCTGTCCGCGGAGCAGGCCGCGATGGCGAAGTGGTACTCGACCGAGAAGCAAGTCCATCTCGTCGACCGCTGCCTGCAGCTGCACGGCGGCTACGGATATATGCGGGAATACCCCGTTGCTCGTGCCTATCTGGACGCACGGGTGCAGACCATCTACGGCGGCACAACCGAGATCATGAAAGAGATCATCGGACGCTCGCTGGGCGTCTGATCTCGCTACGCACCCCCATTCCCCGGTTAACAGATAACCGTCGATATCGTGTCTAACCGACGTACGGCTGACGAACGCGCTAGTTTCAGGGGGTCTTTGCCGTAACTCGGGAGGGTGGATGAGTGGGGAGCGAGCCCTGCTGAACACCGTATTCGGCCGCACAGCGGCAGTTCTGCTGACCGCGGCCGTCGCCCTTGTGATGGCACCCGTGGCGGTGGCGACACCGGATTCCGATGCCACCGATGCAATCAACAGCGCATACGACGCCAGCGGCGGTACCGGCGGCCCGATGGGGCCTAGCGATGGGGGCCTTTACCCGATCGGCGGCGGCTTCGGCCAGAACTACGCCGGCGGCAAGATCTTCTTCACGCCCGACACCGGTGCCCACGTCATGGCAGGCGCGATCCTGCAGAAGTACGAGTCGCTCGGTGGGCCCGCAGACGGTGACCTGGGCTTTCCGACGATCGACGAGGGGCCCGGCAAGGTCAGCCCTGACAGCCGCAACACGACGTTCAGCGCCGCGGACAAGCCGGTCATCTTCTGGACGCCTGACACCGGCGCCCATGTCGTTCGCGGCGCGATAAACGCGGCGTGGGACAAGCTCGGGGGCTCCGCGGGGCCAGTCGGCGTGCCAAGCGAGGACGAGGCCTTCAATGGCGATGTCGTCTCTCAGAAGTTCACCGGTGGGCAGATCTCCTGGAACCGCGCGACCAAGGAGTTCACCACGGAGCCGCCGGAGTTGGCGGGACAGCTGGCCGGGTTGACCGTTCCCGAGGACGCGACGTCGGCTATCAACGCGGCCAGGCGGGCAGGCGGTGGTGCGCTCGGGCCGCTGGGTGCCAAACAGGGCCCTCAGTATGCGATCGGCAAGGACGGGGCCGGCCAGGATTTCACCGGCGGCAAGATCTACTACAGCCCGGCGACCGGCGCCAATGTGGTCACCGGTCAGGTACTCAAGAAATACGAGTCCGTTGGCGGTCCGCAGGGCGACCTGGGCTTCCCGGCCAGCGACGAGACCGACGGCGGCCTGACGACGGGCAGCCGGGTGAGCGCCTTTTCCGCCAAGGACAAGCCGGTCATCTTCTGGACTCCCGACTATGGCGCAGTCATCGTGCGGGGAGCGATGAACGCGGCGTGGTCCAAACTCGGCGGCGCCGGGGGTTCGCTCGGGCCTCCGGTGGCGGATCAGGCCGCGAACGGAAACGTCATCTCGCAGCGGTTCACCGGTGGCGAGATTTCCTGGGACAAGCAGACCAACAAGTTCAGTACCCAGCCCGCAAACCTTGAGTCCGGCCTCAGCGGACTGTCGGTGCCCGGCTATGAGCCGCCCGAGTCGTCGCAAGCTGCCCCGTCAGAATCAAAGGGGCGCAACTGGTTTACGCCGTCATGGTGGTGGCTGCTCGCCGGCATTCCGCTGCTGCTGTTGGTAGGCCTGGTGGTGGCCGTGACGCTGCGAAATCGAGGCGGCGGCGATGTGGATCCGCTGGACGACCCGTTCGACGTCGACACCGCCCATGACACCGCCGCCGAGGCGGAGGCACTGCGGCTGACAGGCTCCGATTCCCTCGGCTCCGTGCAGCTGACCGACAGTTACAGCAGGCCTTCGGGACTTCCGCGACACGGCTTGGGCGGTACGGACAATGATCCGTTCGCGCCTCCGAGCGATGACAGTGACGAGGTTTCGGCGCTCGAACCCGAATCGGAACCCGAACCCGACGACTCTGACACCGCGCCGACGCTGATCCCGTCGGAAGCGGATACGAATTCTGGACGCCACGCCGCGATCCAGCTCGACGAACCACCCGACGATTACGACGAACCCGCTGGAGCGCCTCCGGACGACGCGACCGCCAATGCTGCCCCGGACGCCCAGACCGCGATTCACCTGCCGCTTGACGACCCCTACCTGGCTCCCACCGGCTATCCGATCAAGGCCGACACCAAGTCAGGGCTCTACTGGGGACCGGATAGCGACCTCTATGACCATGTGCCTGCGGAGGTCTACTTCGTCAACGAAGAGTTCGCCCGCGCCAACGGGTTCGTCAAAGCCCGCTAATCGTCAGATCTTCCGGATCACGGTGACGACCTTGCCGAGCACGGCGGCGTCGTTACCGGGAATCGGATCGAAGGCCGGATTGTGCGGCATCAGCCACACCTGCCCGCGGGTGCGCTTGAACGTCTTGACGGTGGCCTCGCCGTCGATCATCGCAGCCACGATGTCGCCGTTGTCGGCGACATTCTGCTGACGCACCACGACCCAGTCGCCGTCGCAGATCGCCGCGTCGACCATGGAGTCGCCGACCACCTTGAGCAGAAACAGGGACCCTTCGCCGACCAGCTCGCGGGGGAGCGGGAAGACGTCCTCGACGGCCTCCTCGGCCAGGATCGGGCCGCCTGCGGCGATCCTGCCCAGCACCGGGACGAATGTCGGCTCCGGCAGGGCGTCGGAACCGGCCACCTCGGTGCTCACCACTGGCGTCACCATGTCGTCGGCGCCTCGCACGTCGACCGCCCGAGGCCGGTTCGGGTCGCGGCGCAGGTAGCCCTTGCGCTCCAGTGTGCGCAGTTGATGCGCGACCGATGAGGTCGACGTCAGCCCGACGGCGTCGCCGATCTCTCTGATACTCGGGGGATACCCGCGGTCGCTCACGGAGGCGCGGATGACCTGCAGAATCGTGCGCTGCCGCTCGGTCAGGGTGCCGTCGGGAGCGCGGCGGTTGTCGCTCTTGTCGGGGCCGGCTGTGCTTGTCCGAGAGTCGGTGCGGTCCTCGCTCATGGCGCCGAATCTAGTCGCAGAACGCCCGATAATCAAACATGTGTTCGAGGCGTGTCGCAATTTGTCCAGCATTCGGCGTACGCCTCGGAGATTTGTCGGTGCCCTGTTCTATCGTTTGGCAACAGTTCGATCACATGTTCTATTAATCGAACACCTGATCGACTACAGTTCGAACATAAGAGCGAACCAGCGAAGCGGAAGGCGAGGCAGATGACAGTTCTGGACACACGAGAAGTCCTGGCGGGACCCGTGGCGCGCGGCCCTTATCGCCCCGCCCAGGTGCGACGGCCCCAGCGTGTGCCGCAGTCGCGGCGCCGTCCCGGCGGGGCGCCGCTGCGCTACCGGGGTCCCGGTGTGGTGATGTCCCGCGCATCGCACCGCAGGCGCCCCATCACACCGGCCACCACCGTCGGTCTGGCTTTACTCGCCGCACTGATCACGGTGTGGCTCGGCGCGGTGGCACAGTTCGGCGGGGTCGTCGGCACCAACAGCACGTCGACCCCCGTGCCTGACACGCTCGCCGTGGTCCAGGTGCAGGCGGGTGAAACGCTGCAGCAGGTCGCCCGGCGGGTGGCACCCGACGCGCCCATCGGTACCGTCGTCGACCGCATCCGTGAGCTCAACCAACTCGATTCCGCATCACTGGATGCGGGTCAGACACTCATCGCACCGGTCGGTTGACGGCACATCGTGCGCGGTGAAACGCGCTGCCGCACAACGGCCGTGATCGGCACGCGGACGCGGCAGGCACCAATCACCCGGACTTTGGAATCCGTTCGTGGCGCGAAGGTACGCTCGGAGGGGTTAGAGCCAGGTGTATCTCGGTGCGGCGAAGGAGCAGTTATGCACTGTCCGTTCTGCCGTCACCCCGATTCCCGTGTCGTTGATTCCCGAGAGGCCGACGAGGGTCAAGCCATTCGGCGGCGCAGGTCATGTCCCGAATGTGGTCGCCGGTTCACCACCGTGGAGACCGCCGTGCTCGCAGTCGTCAAGCGCAGCGGCGTGACAGAGCCGTTCAGCCGCGAGAAAGTGATCAAGGGAGTGCGTCGGGCCTGCCAGGGCCGCCAGGTCGACGACGACGCCCTGAACCTGCTGGCGCAGCAGGTCGAAGACACGGTGCGCGCTACGGGTTCACCCGAGGTGCCCAGCCACGAGGTCGGGCTGGCGATCCTCGGGCCGCTTCGCGATCTCGACGAGGTCGCCTATCTTCGGTTCGCTTCCGTGTACCGGTCGTTTTCGTCCGCCGAGGACTTCGAGCGGGAGATCGAGGCATTGCGCGCCCACCGCGGCGTTCCCACCTCGGGCTGACGCCGGACGGATCAGTCGATCTGCTTGGTCCCGTCGTTGACCACCCGTCCCGCGACCCGCACCCAACCGTCGGGACTCCACCGGGTCTGAATGATCGAACCTTTGCCCTGCACGATGGTCAGGTCCCGACTGAGGTAGTCGGTGATGCGGACGGCCGCCGCGCCGGTTGCCTCATCCTCGGGCACTCCCAGGCCGGCCGCGAACATCCGGGAGCGCAGCACGCCGTTGTCCCGATCGGTCCACGTCCACAGATAGTTCTCGACGTCGTCGGGATAGTCGCCCGGATCCGCGGCGAAGAGGTCGTCGGTGGACTCGAGGTCGTAGATCGCGAACTCCGGCGCCCAGTCCGAGCGGGCGCTGATCACGGTCATGTCGTGGTCGTAGCCGACCTGCACGACGCCGGCAGGCACCTGCAGGGTGTTGATCGGGATGCCGATGTCCCGTAGCCACCATGACGCCCCGACGGTCGGATGGCCTGCGAACGGCAGTTCCGTGGCGGGGGTGAAGATGCTGGCGCTCGCGGTGCTCGCGCCATGCTCGGGCACATCGATGAATATCGTTTCGCTGTAACCCAATTCGGTAGCAATGCGCTGTCGATCCCCGGGGTCCACTGTGCTCGCGTCCACCACGCCGAGCGGATTTCCGAATCTGCCGTCCGCATCGGTGAAAACGCGCAGCACTGTCACGTCGATGGCCATGCGCCCGATGCTACGACGTGCCGGATGGCCTCGGCTCAGGTGGCGCTTCGTTCGTCGGTACCCATCGCATCGAGTACCGCGGCGCGGGTATCGAGCGAACCGCTGATGGCGCCCTCGCTGACGCCGGTGCGCAACAGGCCGCGAAGCATGTCCTGGTCGTACACGGCGGGTTCGGTGGTACCGATGAACCGCTCGACGACCTCCACGAAGCGGTCCGGGTCGTCGTGGAACGGGAAATGGCCGGAGCCCTCGAAGATCTCCAGCTGCGAGCCGGGCATCGCGGCGTGTGCGAGCCGGGCGTGACTGGCGGGAATCACCGAGTCGCGGGATCCCCAGATCAGTTGCACTGGAACGGATTCCGTCAGATAGCACCGATCAAGCATGGTGACGACCTGACCGCGCCAGTCCACGACCGCACGCAACGTGCGCGCAAACGCCGAGGACGCCGTTGGCTCCGGCAGATCCTCGAGAATGCGAAGCATTTCGGGTAGGTCGCGGCCCAGCCCAGTCGAGCCGATCGCGACTCCGGCGACGCGGCCCACCGCTTGCAGCGCGGGGAGAACAAAAGGCAGACGCAGCAGGGCCAGCGCTTCGCTACCCATCGGGAGCGAGGCGATCCGCAGCGCGAAGTTGACGTCCTTGGTCACGCCGCCCGCACCGATCAGGATCAGTCGATCCACCAATTGCGGGAACTGGTAAGCGAATTGCATGGCCACGCCACCGCCGAGCGAATGCCCGACCACCGTGACCCGTTCGATGTCGAGGACGGACAGCAGGTCCCGCATCCCGTTGGCGTATGCGGCGACGGAGTAGTCGGCGCGCGGTTTGTCGGACTTGCCGTGCCCCAGAAGGTCGGGGGCGATGACGGTGAATCGTTGGGCGAGCGTGGACTGCACGCTGCTCCACGTGGTGGAGTTGTCCCCGATTCCGTGAATCAGCAGTATCGCCGGACCCGACCCGGCGACTCGAAACGCCCGCCGGTATCCGTGGATGGTCTGATACTGCAACGTCGGCGTCAGCTCACGAACGGGACGCAGATTGGGCGTTCGCGTCGTCATGTTGTCAACTTCGTTGACGGCGTCATCTCTGCCAACCTCGTCGTCGGACTGGGAGGTGGGCTAATCGCCGTCGTCCCTGTCTTGGAAACCTTCTTTTCGCTTCTGGTCCCTGGCCTGCTGCGCGAGAAATCGTTCGAACTCGGCGCCGAGTTCATCACCGCTTGGCAGATCCTCATCGTGCGCCAGCAGAGATTGGTTCTCCTGGGCGGCGATGAAGGCATCGTACTGGCGCTCCAGTGCCTCTACCACTTGAGCGACGTCGCTGCTCGTACCGACCTGTTCCTCGACTTTTGTGTGCACTTCAGCCGCCGCCTCAGCCAGGGCGCCGAGCGGAATCTGCAGCGAGCCGGACTTTGCGACGTGGCGCAACAGCGCCTCGGCTGCAGACGGGTAATCGGTCTGGGCCAGATAGTGCGGCACGTGCACGGTGAACCCGACGACGTCATGTCCGTGCTGAGCCATTCGGTACTCCAGCAGGTTGGACACGCTCCCTGGAACCTGGACCTCGCCCACCCATGGCGTGTGGCCGGCGATCAGCTCCTTGTGATTTGCGTGGGCGGTGAGCGTGATCGGGCGGGTGTGCGGCACCGCCATCGGGATGCTGCCCAGCCCGATGGTCTGGCGGACGTCGAGCCGCTCAGCCAGCAGCCGAACCGCCGTGATGAAGCGCTCCCAGCGCAGATCCGGCTCCATGCCCGCAAGCAGCAGGAACGGCGTTCCCACGCTGTCGCGCAGGGCGTACAGGCTCAGTTCGGGTTCCTCGTAATGGGTGAAGCGGTCGGTCTTGAACGTCATCAGGGGTCGTCGCGATCGGTAGTCGAGCAGTTCGTCGATGGCGAACGATGCCACCAGCTCGGTGTCGAGCGTGTTCTTGAGGTGCTGCGCGGCCAGTCTGATCGCATGCCCGGCGTCCGAAAAGCCCTCCAGCGCGTGGATCATCACCGGCCCGCGGCCGTCGGGCGAGGACAGTCGCGGCGCGGGGAACTCCAGCTCGTACATGCCGCTGTGCTCGGGTTGGTAGCGCTGTTCCTGCGAGTCCTGGTTGTCGTCGATCGGGTTCACCTCCTCAACACCGCAGCCTCCAGTGTCTCATTCGCCTGGATGCCCGCACCGAAGTCCAGATGAACCGCCTCCGAGAAGGCAGATCGGGCAAGATCGGTTGGCATGCGGGTGGCGACGGCGCTGGTTATCGGGCTGATGGCGTTGACGGTCGCCTGCGGGCGGGAAGCACCTCCCGAGCCGCAACCGACCAGCGAGGCGGCGGCAGCGAAAGAGACGACAGCGAGTGCGGTGCCGCCAGACGCCCGGATCGGCGCTCTGTTCCTCGGTGCGGGCGATCTGCACACATGCACCGCCGGGGTGCTGGACTCCACGGCCGGCGACCTGATCATCACCGCCGCGCACTGCGTCGCCCAAGGGATGGACACCACGTTCGTCGCGGGCTTCAAGGACGCCGCCGACCCGGCGTCGATCTGGAAGGTCGACGCGGTCTACCTCGACCCGCGCTGGGTGGAGAACCAGGACCCACTGGCCGACTTCGCGATCCTGCGCGTGGCGCGTGACGGCGGCGGGTCGGTCGAAGCCGACGCGGGTGGCGGACTCACGCTGGGTACCGCACCGAAAGCCGGCACCGTCGTGTCGGTGATCGGATACGGGCTCGGCGTCGGAGGCGATCCGATCGGCTGCCAGGGGCCGACGGAGCTGGCGCCCGGCGGCTTCCCATCGCTGCCGTGTGCCGGTCTGGTCGACGGCACCAGTGGTGCACCGTGGACCGCGGGGCCGACCATCTTCGGATTGGTCGGCGGCCTCGACGGTGGCGGATGTGACGAAAATGTCTCGTACTCACCGCCATTCGACGACGCGGTCGTCCAGCTGCTGGCGCGCGCCGAGGCCGGTGGTCCGCCGGACCCTGCGCCGTCGACCTTCGACGACGACTGCTGACCTACGAGCGGAACTGGCTGAGCGCGCGCAGCTTGTTCATCACGTCCAGCGCGGCGACCTTGTATGCCTCAGAGAATGTCGGGTAGTTGAACACGGCATCCACGAGGTATTCGACGGTGCCGCCGCAGCCCATCACGGCCTGTCCGATGTGCACCAGCTCGGTGGCGTTTGTGCCGAAGATGTGCACGCCCAACAACTTCAGGTCTTCGGTGGAGACGAGGAGCTTGAGCATGCCGTACGAGTCGCCGGCGATCTGGCCGCGGGCCAGCTCACGATACCGGGACACCCCGACTTCGTAAGGGATCGAGTCGCGGGTCAGATCGACCTCGGTGGCGCCGACGTAGGACACCTCGGGAATGGAGTAGATGCCGATCGGCTGCAGTTCGGTCATGCCCTTCACCGGCTCGCCGAACGCGTGGTAGGCGGCCAGCCGGCCCTGGTCCATCGACGTGGCGGCCAGCGCCGGGAAGCCGATCACATCGCCGACGGCGTAGATGTGGTCGATTTTCGTCTGGAACTGGTCGTCGACGAAAATCCTTCCCCGGCTGTCGATTTCGAGCCCGGCGTTCTCCGCGTCGAGGTGTTCGGTCTGGCCCTGACGGCCGGCCGAGTACATCACCGTCTCTGCGGGGATCTGTTTCCCGCTGGCCAGGGTCGTGACCGTGCCCGAGGCGCCGACGTCAACCGCCGTCACCTCCTCGCCGAACCGGAACGTGACCGCAAGATCGCGCAGGTGGAACTTCAGCGCTTCGACCACCTCGGGATCGCAGAAGTCGAGCATGGAGTCGCGCTTTTCGACCACCGTCACCTTGGTGCCGAGCGCGGCGAACATCGACGCGTACTCGATGCCGATCACACCCGCGCCCACGACCACCATTGAGGTCGGAAGGGATTTCAGATCCAGGATCCCGTCGGAGTCCAGCACGCGGTCCTCGTCGAACTCGACGCCGGGTGGGCGAGCCGGCTTGGTACCGGTGGCAATCACGATGAATTCGCCTTTGACGGTTGTTCTTTCGCCCCGGGTCTGATCATCGACGCAGATGGTGTGCGCGTCCAGGAACCGGCCGTGCCCGGTGTGCAGATCGACCCGGTTACGCATCAGCTGACTGCGCACCACGTCCTGTTCCTTGGTGATGACGTGCGTGGTGCGGGCGAGCAGGTCCGCAGGCGTGATCTTCTCCTTGACGCGGTAGCTGGCGCCGTACAGTTCGCGCTGGCTCATGCCGGTGAGGTAGACCACCGCTTCGCGCAGTGTTTTGGAAGGGATGGTCCCGGTGTTCACGCACACCCCGCCGAGCATCCTGCCGCGCTCGATGACGGCGACCGTCTTGCCGAGCTTTGCCGCAGCGATGGCGGCCTTCTGCCCGCCCGGACCTGAACCGATCACGACGAGGTCGTACTCCAGCACCGAACCCATATGTGAAGGTGTACGCCGATTGCGGCGATCTCGCATGCCGACGTGGTCAATAGCGAGTGAACAATATGCCGAAACCGTCCATTGGCCGGTCTGTCCGCGCGCGCCTGAATGCCGACGGGACCAGGCGATGAGACGATGACGACGATGGTCAGCACGCTTCTGCGGAGCTCGCGTGGGTACTTGCTGGAAGTCGGCTGTGCATTGCTGGCGGCTGCGGCGCTAGGTGGCTGTGCCCGCGTGATCAACGGAACAGTGCAGGCGGTCGAGCACGACGTCGTCCCCGCCAAACCGATCCCGGTCGCCGACTTGCTGATCGAACCCACCCGATTCCCCGGGCGGTATCCGGCCGCCGTGCTTGCCCCCAACGACGTCGACCGCGTGGTGCGTGAGATCGACGGTGTACCCACGGGATCCGTGGTGACACCACCCGAATGCGCGCCGCCACCCGTGGCCCAGGACACCGTCGCCGTGCAGGGAACCGATCCCGACACCGGCGCCACCCTCGTCGTCACGGTGTCCCGCCCGGCGCCGTCATTGAGCGCCAGGGTCGACCAGCTTGCCGGGTGCTCGTCGTTCACGAGCGCCGCCGGCGGGGACATCGGCGGTGTGTCGGAGGTGACGGTGGACCTTCCGCCGGCGCCCCCGGTGGACGCCGACGGCACCTACGCGGTCGATCAGACGGTGACATCGGAGTCGTCAGACGGCTCGGACGGCGGGAAAACCCGCACGCTGACGCTTGTCGCGCTCGTCGACGATGTGCGGGTGACGACGTCATGGCAGCAGCAGCAGTCCTCGGTTACCGAACCGGACACCCAGTCGCTGGACACGTTGTTCACGGATGCGGTGCTCAAAGTTCGTAGCGTGATTCCGCGCTAGCCGTCCATCCCCAGTAGCGCGTTCATCCCCAGTCGCTGCGGTTACGACTCGTTGCGGACCATCCCGGTCGGTCGCAGTGACCACTGTCAGGGCATGACGACATCGCAATTCGATTTTCAACTGAACCGGCCCGGCGCGCTGATCGCGGCACTGCCAGCCGTATTGGGCTTCGTGCCCGAAAAGTCACTCGTTCTGGTGACGGTGGACAGCGGTGAGATGGGTTGCGTTATGCGCGTTGACCTTTCACCCGACCTGTCCGATAACGTCTCGCACATCGCCGAGGTCGCGGCGGCAGCGCGCCCAGACGCTGCGATCGCGGTCGTGGTCGACGAAGAGGGCGCGGGCTGTCGGCTCTGCAACGACGAATACCGCGGACTGAAGGAATCCTTGAGCGACTGCCTGGCCGGGCATGGGATCGACCTGATGGACTTTCATGTCGTCGACAAGGTCGACTTCGGCGGCCGGTGGCATTGTCTGGACGGCGGCTGGGGCACTGTCGACGACCCCACGGCGTCGCCGCTGACGATGGCGGCCGTGCTGGACGGTCGCCGGCTGTACGCCGGGCGCGATGAGCTCCAGCAGGTCATCGACGTTGCCGACGCCGCGGCGAGCGATGCACTGGTGGATGTGATCCGCGAGCGGGCCGACGTGGAAGTCGACGCGACGCGTGACATCGAGGACGCGATGTCGGCGGCAGCGCGGGTTGCCGCTGGGCAGGAGCTGCCGCAGGACGCGGTGGTCCGGCTGGCGTGCGCACTGACGGATCCGCAGGTGCGCGACACGCTCTACGCGCTGGCCGTGGGGGACCGGGCTGCTGAGGCCGAGGCGCTGTGGGCGGCGCTGTCGAGGACGCTTCCGGCACCGTGGCGGGTCGAAGCGCTGGTGCTCTTGGCGTTCTCGGCGTATGCCCGTGGCGACGGGCCGCTGGCAGGCGTGTCGCTGGAGGCGGCGTTGCGCTGCGATCCCACGCACCGGATGGCGGGCATGCTCGACTCGGCGTTGCAGTCAGGAATGCGGCCTGAGCGGATCCGCGAACTCGCCGCGACGGGATACCGGCTCGCCAAGCGGCTCGGCATCAAGCTGCCGAAGAAGCGGGACTTCGGTCGGCGGGCGGGCTAGTTCTGTTGTGCCCTAAACCTTTTCGACCTTGACGGCGTGGGCCATCTCGTGTGGCAACTCGACCTGCTCGTGGCCCGGGATCACGATCATGACACCGCCGTTGGGGCCGGCTTCGACCGTCACCCGCGCGTTGGGGACCACGCCGGCGTCCTTGAGCCGGGCGATCAGGCCGGCGTCACCCTGGACGTGTTCGGTCAGTTGTCGCACGACCACCGCCACCGGGAACCCTGCGGGTAGTTCGGTGAGCCGCACCAGGTTGGCGTCGTCGGAGCCGATCGAGCCGCCAACGCCGAGGTCGAACAGGCCAGGGATCGGATTGCCGAACGGCGAGACGGTCGGGTTGTCGAGCACCTGCACGAGGCGCCGTTCGACGTCCTCGCTCATCACGTGCTCCCAGCGGCACGCCTCGGCGTGAACTTCCTCCCACGGCAGGCCGATCACGTCGACCAGCAACCGCTCGGCCAGTCGGTGCTTTCGCATGACGGCGATGGCCAAACCACGGCCCTTGTCGGTCAGTTCCAGGTGCCGGTCACCGGCAACGTGAAGGAGGCCGTCGCGCTCCATCCGCGACACGGTCTGGCTGACGGTGGGGCCACTCTGCTCAAGCCGCTCGGCGATCCGTGCACGCAGCGGCACTACGCCCTCTTCTTCGAGGTCGTAGATGGTCCGCAGGTACATCTCGGTGGTATCGACAAGATCGTTCATGAGCAACCCTTCGTCACGCCAGAGTCTACCGGCCTAGCTGCGCGAATAGGGTTGCAACATTGTCTGCGGGTAGCAACAAGCCCGCCGGTTTTCACCGGCGGGCTTGTTGGGAGGGGTCGCTAGCTGGCGTAGGAGCGCAGGCGGTCGGCACGTTCGCCGTTGCGCAGTTTGGCCATCACCTCGCGCTCGATCTGGCGCACTCGTTCCCGGGACAACCCGAAGAGCTTGCCGATCTGGTCGAGGGTGCGGGGCTGGCCGTCGTCGAGGCCGAACCGCAGCCGGATCACCTGCTGCTCACGCTCGTCGAGCGTGGCCAGCACGTGGCGAATGTCGGTGTGCAGCAATTCGGAGATGACGGCGTTCTCGGCCGACATCGCCTCGGCGTCCTCGATGAAGTCGCCCAGCGGGGCTTCCTCGTCGCTGCCGACCGGCATGTCCAGGCTCACCGGGTCGCGGCTGTGCTCGAGCAGATCGTTGATCTTCTCGACCGGGATGCCGGACTCCTCGGCCAGTTCCTCATCGGTGGCCTCGCGGCCGAGGTTCTGGTGCATCTCCCGCTTGATGCGGGCAAGCTTGTTCACCTGCTCGACGAGGTGGACGGGCAGCCGGATGGTGCGGCTCTGGTCGGCCATGCCGCGGGTGATCGCCTGACGGATCCACCACGTGGCGTACGTCGAGAACTTGAAACCCTTGGTGTAGTCGAACTTCTCCATCGCGCGGATCAGGCCGAGATTGCCTTCCTGGATGAGATCCAGCAGCGGCATGCCACGGCCCGTGTAGCGCTTGGCCAGCGAAACCACCAGACGCAGGTTCGCCTCCAACAGATGGCTGCGGGCAGCCTGACCGTCGCGCACGACGATCGCGAGATCGCGTTTACGGTTCTCGCCCAGACGTTTACGGGTTTCCAGCAGATTCTGCGCGTACAGACCGGCCTCGATGCGCTTCGCGAGTTCAACCTCATCGGCGGCGTTCAGCAAAGCCGTTTTACCGATGCCGTTCAGGTACACGCGCACGAGATCAGCGGCTGGACTCTGAGCATCCAAGTCGTGGTCAATGCGGCTTAGGGTGGCATTTGCCATAGTGCCTCCTGCTCGGCTCGAACTGTCAAGATCTTCAACGCCCAATTGCCCCGAAGAGTTCCCACTAACGAGCCGGTTCACACCTGCTGATCTGCGGTTTTGGTTGCTTGACCTGAGAATCGTCTGAGAATACGACGAGAGGGCGCTCAGGAAGGAACGTCGCCCGCCCGCTCGGCGGGGTCGGGTTGCGGCGCGGACAGTGTGCGCTGCTCCAGTGCGGGCCGTTCCGCAGTCGGGAACAGAGGTATGCGCCGAGCTGCGTAGCGCCTCGGCTCCTCCGCGCGGCGCGGCGGCCGGTCGTTCGCGATGAGCACCGCCATCCACGGCAACGGCACCGACAGGATGATGATCGCCATCGAAATGAGCCCGTTGTGCCAGATGCCGTAGGCCACCGCCGCCAGGATCAGCGCCGGGATGCGCCAGAACATCAGCGTCAGGTACTTGCGTACCCGCGCGCGGTGTTGTTCCTCGTAAGCGGGCGCGGCAGCGGTGATCAGGACGGGCCGACCGTCGTCGTCGAAACCCAGCTCTTGGCCGTGTTTCATAACCTCTACTGTTCCACATTCGGGGGCGAGAGAACCGATCGGTTTCTTACCGAAGTATTGCCGGGCACAATGAACCCATGGAGACCCAGACGATCGAACGCACCGACACCGACGAACGCGTCGACGACGGGACCGACAGCGACACCCCGAAGTTCTTCCACTACGTCAAGAAGGACAAGATCGCCGAAAGCGCCGTCATGGGTACGCACGTGGTCGCGCTGTGCGGTGAGGTGTTTCCGGTGACCAAGGCCGCCAAGCCCGGTTCGCCGGTCTGCCCGGACTGCAAGCGAATCTACGAGCAACTCAAGAAGTAGGGGCATCGCCCTTGGCCGCCGCGGGTGTCTCGGCCCTGACCGGTCCGCCGTTGAGCGACTCCAGCGAGTCGGCTGCCTTCTCCTCGAGCCACCATCGGAATCGTTTCGCGTGGGTGGCCGGAGCCGGCCACTCCTCTTCGACGGCGGCATTCAGCTCGGCGCCGATCATGATCGCGAAACCCAGGAAGAAGGCGAATAGCAGAAAGGCGATCGGCGTCGCGAGCGCGCCGTAGGTGTAGCCGGTGCTGGTGATGTAGGTCAGGTAGATGCGCAGGCCGACCGTCGTGACCAGGAACACCGAGGTGGCCAGCAGCGCGCCGATGACCAGCCGGTGCGATGGCAGCGGCTTGGGCAGCGATACCCGATAGAGGAACGTGACCGCCACCAACAGGCCGACGAAGAGCGCGGGGTAGTAACCGTATTGCAGCACGTTGTCCCAGCTCTCGGGGATGTGCTCGCCGATCTTCAGTGGTCCCAGCGCGATGAACGGCGCGGTGGCGATCGCCATCACCAGCATCACCACGTAGAGCCCCAGGGCGAAGAAGCGCTGCCGCACCGGGTGCCTCAGCGGCGTCTGGTCGTGTGCCTCGGTGATCGAGTCGACGAACGCCGAGACGGCCGACGAACCTGCCCACAGCGAGATCACGAACCCGAGTGACACCACTTCGCCGCGGGCACCCCTGACGATGTCGTGGATGGTCGGCTCGATGATCTCGTTGACCACATTGCTGGAGAAGAAGCTTTTGGCCGTGTTGATCAACTGTTCCTGGATCATCGGCAGCGTCTCGGGTCCGAACAACGGAGCGATATAGGCGAGGCTGCCGAGCATTCCCAGCAGCAGCGGTGGCAACGACAGTGCGCACCAGAAAGCGGCCTGCGCCGATTCCGCGAAGATCGAGTCGTCCCAGCTTTTCGACAACGTCCGTTTGGTGATGCGCCAGATGTGGTGACGCGACGGCTTCACCGGTGGCTGGTCAATCATGACCAGTCCAGCATCCCTGACGAAACGCCGTCCTGCCCGGATTGGGAGGACGTTGGGTTACGCGTCGACCGACTCGGCCAAGCTGACCTCCAACACGGCGGCCAATTCAACCAGTTTGGCCTCATGCTCGTTGGCGTGGTGCTGGCAAAACAAGAGTTCGGCTCCCGAGGGCAGAATCGCGCGGACCTTCGCGGCGGCGCCGCAGCGATCGCAGCGATCAGCCCGAGTCAGTTCGGGGCTGGTCAGAGTTGCGGTCATGGCGCCTCCCTTTCTGCTCCTGGTGCAAACGGTCTATAGCCGTTTTCACGCTTCTTCACTCTCTCAGACGCATAACGTTTCGGCGTTGTTCCCAAGCCGTATCCGGGTGTGTCGTTTTTCACGCACAGCGAAGTTGCCGACACGGCAGGGTGGGGAGATGCTGGTGCACATCTGTGCCGAGGACGACTGGCGACGGGCTCAGGACCGCGGCGAGCATCGCCCCGACTCATTCGACGACGTCGGTTTCATCCATCTTTCGGCCCCTGATCAGGTACATCTGCCTGCCAATCGGCTCTATGCCGGTCGCACCGACCTTGTTCTGCTCCACATCGACTCCGAGCGCCTGACGGCTCCGGTGCGTTGGGAACCCGGCGTGCCGACGGATCCTGAGTCGATGGTTTTTCCGCATCTGTACGGCCCGCTGCCCGTCGCAGCTGTGACGAGCGTCACGCGCTACCTGCCGGAGGCCGACGGCTCGTTTCCGCCGATGGCCTCGTCGACGTAGGCGTCGACCTCGATCTCGATCATCAGCTCGGGGGAGATCAGCGCCGAGACCTCGACCATCGACGCGGCAGGCCGGATGTCGCCGAACACCTCGGCGTGCACGGCCCCGACCTCGCGCCACCGGGATATGTCGGTGACGAACATCCGCGTACGCACCACATCGGACATTGCCGCTCCGGCCTCGGTGAGCGCGGATTCTATGCGCCGCAACACTTCTCGCGCTTGGTCGGCAATGGTTTCGCCGGCCGCCGTGGTCCCGGAGACGGCCACGAAGGGGCCGGTGCGCACCGCCCGTGAATAGCCGACCTCGGGCTCGAACTCCGATTCTGACGACACAGTGCGGCGTTGGGTCATCGTTACAAATCTAGTGCGGATCGTCGTCCCCACGGAGCTGACTACCTACACTGAGCCACCGTGAGCATTCTGGTGGGCTTCGCGCCATGGATCGTCTATTGGGTGCTGGTGGGCAACGTCCCGTTCGAGGCGGCGGTGCTGGTGGCGCTCGCGGTCGCGGTGGCCGCGTTCGTTATCGGTCGCGTGAAGGGAACGCCGGGGCGCACGCTCGAAATCGGCGCAATCGGAACCTTCGTGGTCCTCGCGATCCTGACGTTCACGGCGAGCCAGTCGTTCCTGGAGCAGTGGATGCAACCGCTGAGCAACGCCGGCATCTTCCTGGTCGCGCTGACCGGCGTGCTGATGGGCAGGCCGTTCGTCCGCGAGTTCGCCGAAGTGGATCAGCCCGAAGAAGTGGTCAAGGGCGCGGTGTTCAATCGCATCACGTCGCTGCTGACCTGGATCTGGGTGGCTGCGTTCGCGGGCATGACGGTGTCCTCGGCGATCCCGCCGATCGTGTACGGCAACGCCACGATTCTGGACACCAAGACGCCGTTGTCGTTCGTCTGCTACTGGGTCATTCCGTTCACCCTGTTGGGGCTGGCGGCACTGGCGTCGCGGGTGCTCCCCGAGAAGATGACCCCCGGCGACGACGAAGTCCGCAACACGTCCTTCGTGTCGTTCGCCGAAGCCGAGATCGACCAGCTCATCTACCTGGCCACCGAACACGCCAACCGCGAAGTCGGGACGGGCAAGGAAGCCTACGACATCCGGATCGGGGGCAAAGGAATTCCGTTGTCGGGCGACGAGACGCGCGAGTCGTGGCCGGCGACATACAGAGTCCGCCCGAAACGGCGTTAGTCGACGGACCGGCGATGTGAGTGTCGACGGCGTCGTGTTGGTGCACGGCGCGAATCATGGTGCAGGGTGCTGGGACTCGGTCGTCGCGCATCTGGTGGCGCCGTCGATTGCTGTCGACCTTCCCGGTCGCGGCGCTCGTCCTGCGGACTTCGCAACGGTGACGCTCGATGATTGCGTGAACACCGTCGTCGGCTCGGCCGATGACGCCGGCTTCGAGCGCTTCCTGCTCGTCGGGCACTCGCTCGGCGGAGTCACGATCACCGAGACAGCGTGGCGGCATCCGAAGCGGGTGGCCGAGCTGATCTACGTCGGCGCGATTGTGCCCGCGCCGGGACAGAGCGCTGCAACCGTCATGTTCGGCACCGACCTATCCGTAGAGCCGGGAATGCCCAATGAGGATCGCTGCAGGGCGACCATGGCCAACGACATGACCGACGAGCAGTGGTTCTCGCACTGGAAAACGATCGTCCCCGAGCCCGCGGCGATCTGGAACGCCCGATTGGGCGGCTATCCCGACGGGGTGCCGACCACTTATGTCAGCATGGCCGACGACTTGGGCGCGACCCCGGTCCTGACGGAACAGATGATCACCAATCTCGTCGGCCCCGTAGACCACCGGGTGGTGCAGGCGGCACATCTGGTGATGGTGACGAAGCCACGCGCACTCGCGGCGATCATCAACGATGTCGCGGGCCGTTGACTTCGGCGTTCGCTGGTAGTTGGCTGAAGCAATCCGTCGGCAAATGGGGAGGACGACGATGTCCCATCGTGCACGCATCCGCAGGCTGTGGCCCGCAGCGCTGTTCGCGGTTGCGCTTTCCGTCGCCGCGCTCTTCGTCGGCCCGTCGGCCGTCGCCAAATTCGGCGGCAACGAACCGTGCGTCGCGCCGAACGGCTTGAAGCAGCTGTACGGCTACTCGGTGTCGGTCGTCAGCCCCGACTGCAATCGGATCGGCCCGGGAGAGCGCTGGTCGGCGTCCGTCCCGTGGATCATGAACTCCAGCTTCGCGCAGAAGCCGTCGGGGTTCGCCACCGACTTCTCGACGCCGGTGGACGACCTGCGCGGCAAACTCAGGGCGATCGAGTACGTCGTCGACCCGGGATCGCCGTACCAGTCGAACCGATCGTTCCCGGGCGACAACGAGCTCTGGGAGGGCACTCTCCCGGAAGCTGCGGGGTTGCCCGCCGTCGACACCGCGACTGTCGGTTCGCTGGACCCGCTACCCGTCGGGCAACACTCGGTAGAGGTCTATTGGGATCTCCGCGGGCCGCATTGCGACGGCTTCACGGCTGATCAAGGGACGAGTTGCCTGCCCGCCGGCCGGACGTTGGTCAGACGGATCTCCTTCGACGTCGCTGCGCCGCAGGAAACCCAGGCCGGTTAGCGACAAGTCAGCGGTTCGGGCACCCTTCAACCGGCATTACCGTTGATGACAACGGTTTCGGAGAGGATCGGCGATGGCTGATGACATACGCGCTGAGCCAGCGGACATCCTGGCGTCAGGAACAAAAGTCGGCGGGCATGCCGAGGATGTGCACGCGACCCACACGGCGTCCGACGCACGAATCGAATCAGCCCTGACGGGCTGGACGGGCGCGTCGCAGGCGGCGATGGCCACGAAGGCGGCACGGTGGCAGGTGACGAGTCGGACGTTGTCGCAGCGCCTGTTCGAACACGCCGAAGGGTTGACATCCAGCGGCCTTAACTATGAGCGGACTGAGATCGACAACGTCGAGTCGCTGAACCAGCTGGGAGAGCAGGCGCGCTCGCAGGCGGTCTAGGACGTGGATCTCTCCATTGCCGACATCGAGCGCTGGAGCCCCGACGCCGTGCGAGATGTCTTTAACGCCGCGCGTAACCGGTACGAGGCTTCGCGCTTTGCGGCCGAGGAACTCGGTACCCTGCCTGCCTTCCAGACGTGGGGCGGCGACGCGGCCGACGCTGCGCGCGAGGCCATCGGCAAGACCAGGGCAGACCTCGACTCGCACGGCGCGGAGGCGCTGGCGGTGGCCCAGGCCGCCGATCAGGCCGCCGACGGTATCGAGGACGTTCAGCGCAGGCTGGCCGACCTGCGGCAGCAGGCGAACGGCCTGCACATGCAGATCGACGAGCTCACCAACACCGTGAGACCGGGGCCGGACTTCCGTGGAGACGCCAAGGCGGCGCAGGACGCCGTCGACCGGCTGCAGCGCCAGTTGGACAAGATCATCACGGAGGCAAACCGGGTCGACGACGAGCTGGCGCACGCGATCAACATGGCCGGCGGCAAGGAGCCGGTCCCACAGAACGTGGGCCCACCGGTGGGAGCGGACGGACTGACACCGAGCCAGGTCACCAGCGACGCCAACCAGGAGCGGTTGCGCCAAATGCGCGCCGAGCTGCAGGCCCGACTCGACACGCTGCAGCCGATCATCGACAAGCTGGCGGCCGCCGTGGACATGGAGGGCCAAGGCAGCCCGATCGCATCGAGCAACTACACGCAGAACTGGTTCAAGGACTATTCCGATATCAAGGGGCGTGTTGCCGATATCGACGCCATCCAACAGGCAATGAAAACGCCCGAAAGCTACCTGACCCAGCTCACAGTGCCCAACGATGAAAGCAAGCAACTGCTGGCGGCCATCGCGGTAGGCAATCCCGATACGGCCCAGAACGTGTCGGTCGCCGTACCTGGCGTCGGTTCCACCACCCGCGACAGCCTGCCCGGGATGGTCAACGAAGCCAACAACCTACGCAACGAGCAACTACGCCAGCTCACCGCCGCGGGCAAACCCGCCTCTGCGGCCAGCATCGCGTGGATGGGCTACACCCCGCCGCCCAACCCCATGAACGCCTCGAACGATGACGCCGCCATCCAGCAGGGGTGGATGACGATGACCGACGACACCGCAAGGGCGGCCGCGCCCGATCTCGCCAACTACCTCGAGCAGCTGCGCACCACCAACCCGGGCACGCACCTGACCCTGCTCGGCCATTCCTACGGTTCTCTGACGTCATCGCTGGCGCTGCAGGACCTCAACGCACACGGCTTGCATCCGGTCAACGACGCCGTGTTCTATGGTTCGCCCGGCCTGGAGTTGGTCAGCCCCGCACAACTGGGACTGGACCACGGCACGGCGTACGTCATGCAAGCGCCAAAAGATCTGATTACCAACGTCTTCGCGCCGCTGGCGCCGCTGCACGGCTGGGGAATGGATCCGTATGCCACCCCCGGATTGGTGGAACTGTCCACTGAAGCGGGGTTCGATCCCGGCAGCATCTGGCGCGACGGCGTCGGTAGCCACGCCGATTATCCCCGTATGTTCACCAACAACGCCGGTGACCAACTGCTGCGAATGTCGGGCTACAACATGGCAGCGGTAGCCGCCGGGCTTCCTGATAATGAGGTGCAGCAGTCGATGGTTCCACCCATGTTGACCGGTGGCCCACCACACCAGCCTGGGAGGTAATGGGATGCGTTGGTCGGTCGTGTGGTTGATCGCAGTGATCTGCGCGCTGAGCGTCGGCTGCGGTGAGCAGAACGAGAACGACGGGAGCAAACGAGTGAGCCCGGAACGAGTCGCAGAGTTGGAGGATCAGCTGCGCGCCAAGCCGCCCTTCGAGGCCGCGCAGGACGAGTACCGGAACGCGATGCGGAAAATGGCCGAGCAGATCGCGGCCCTGGTGCCGGGAACGACGTGGAACATCGTGCAGGACACCTGGACCAGCTGCGGCGGCGAGTACGTGTGGACGGACGCGAGGGAGGCGTACTTCCTGATCGGGTTCAGCGGGCCGATACCCGACGAGAAGTGGGATCAGGCGGTGCAGATCGTCAAGGACGGGACGAAGCAGTTCGGCGCCACCAATGTCAGTGTCGCCAAGAACAATTCAGGCGATCACGACGTCGACCTGTCGGGCACCGACGGGGTCGACTTCAAGCTGTCCAGTCAGAAGGCCGGGGCTTTCACCGGGCGCTCGGACTGCCGGATCAGCCAGACCGATAGCGCGACGCCGGCGACGACATCTGGGTCGAAGTAGCCGCTCAGACGCCGAATGCTAGGGAATCACCCCATATCTTGGCTGCTTGTTTGCTGTTAGCGTCCTGGGAATGTCCCTCTTTGATGGCAAGAAACTGCTGGGCGGTGCAGCGGCGGCGGCCGCGATCGGACTCCTGATCACCCCGGCGCCGGCCCAGGCGCTGCCGCCCGCGCCGCTCGCACCGCCCGACTGCTACAGGCAAGCAGCGGGGTATCAGTTCCCCGGCGGACAAGTAATCATTCATTACCCCGAGACCGACGCCGAAACGAAGTTCAATGCCCCTCGCGGCATAACGGTGGATGCTCCTGGGGAGACCTTCTACAACAACGGCACCAGTCTGAAGGGCCGAGTCAGCGGAACCATCGACAAGGGCGGCAACTGGATCAATCTCACCGTGACCAGGGGATCCAAGTACCCACCGTTACTTCTCACCGGTGCCGTCCAACCCGACAACACGCCCGCAGGTAACTTCACGTACGAGAATCACGACATGCAGGCTTGGGATTCGCCCACCCAGCTTGTCTGCATTCCCGGTGCGCCGGTTGAGGACCGACCATCTGCACCCGCACCTGCTCCGGCACCCGCATCGGAGCCGGTGGCGCCCGTAAACGCGGGGACGGCGCCGACCGAGGCGCAGGCTCCTCCGCCCCAGGAGGCCGCACCGCCTCAGCCGAACGCACCCTGCATCCCGGATCCGTTCGACCTGAACTTCCCCGGAGCGTGCTGACGCACACCCCGGAAGCGTCGCTCAGTCCAGGTGGTCGAGCACTAGGAACCGACTAATGCTGTGCGCCAGCGGGTTTGATGCTGGTCGCAAGAAAGCGGTGTAGCGCCAATATCTTTGACTGACGAGGCTCCAACGATTAGAGCCTCAGCATGACTACTGCCACCAACTCCCACGGTGGCGGGCTGATTCTCGTGGGCGCGTGCCTTACCTATGAGATAGGAAACTCTTACCTTTTCTAGTGGGAATCTGACTCCCGAGCTATTAGAGAAACGCCGCTCGTTCGCGAGAATTTCTCTCACCACCAAGACATTTCCGGAAGCCAAAGGAAAACACATGAGCACCGTCCACAACACCCAGGACCGCCAGCGGCGCGCGACCAAAGCCGGCGTTGCCACGATGCTCGTCGCCGCCGGAGCGGCTATCGCCGGCGCGCTCGGTGCCGCGGTGCCAGCCCATGCCGAGGAATACACGTACCTCGCGATCGTCTACTCACCCGCGACCGGTGCCTACGGGTGGGCGAACGGTGCCGACACCCCAGCAAATCTGTACAACTCCGCGATGACGCAATGCCAAAACCGTGGCGGCACCGACTGCCATCTGCTCGACGATGCCGTTAACAGTTGTGCCGCGCTCGCCGTCCAGGTCGGAAATCCTGCCCAATATCGCGTTGGCGGCGCACCCAATCGCCTCCAGGCCGACTTCCGCGCCCTCCGCGCCGTGCCCGGCAGCTACATCCTGATGTCACATTGCTCAACCGGCAACGACGGCATCGGTTAACGTACCTGCGACGGCCCGTCATCGTGCTCGCGTTGTGCCGCAGAAGGTGAACATGACAGGACGGCGCGCCAGGACAGTAAGCGGGGCTTCCGCTAGTCCAGGTAGTCGCGCAGCACCTGAGAACGGCTGGGGTGGCGCAACTTTGACATGGTCTTCGACTCGATCTGGCGGATGCGTTCGCGCGTGACTCCGTAGACCTGGCCGATCTCGTCGAGAGTGCGCGGCTGGCCGTCGGTCAGACCGAACCGCAGCCGCACCACGCCTGCCTCGCGCTCGGACAGCGTCTCCAGCACCGACTGCAGCTGATCCTGCAGCAGGGTGAACGACACCGCATCGACGGCGACAACGGCCTCGCTGTCCTCGATGAAATCGCCCAGCTGCGAATCGCCTTCGTCGCCGATAGTCTGGTCCAGCGAGATCGGCTCGCGCGCGTATTGCTGGATCTCCAACACCTTTTCGGGCGTGATGTCCATTTCCTTGGCCAGTTCTTCTGGCGTGGGCTCGCGGCCCAGGTCCTGCAGCAGCTCGCGCTGGATTCGGCCGAGTTTGTTGATCACCTCGACCATGTGCACCGGGATGCGGATGGTACGGGCCTGGTCGGCCATGGCGCGGGTGATGGCCTGCCGGATCCACCAGGTGGCATACGTGGAGAACTTGTAGCCCTTGGTGTAGTCGAATTTCTCGACCGCGCGAATGAGGCCGAGGTTACCTTCCTGGATGAGGTCGAGGAACGCCATTCCCCGGCCGGTGTAGCGCTTGGCCAGTGACACGACGAGTCGCAGGTTCGCTTCCAGCAGATGGTTTTTCGCGCGATCACCGTCGCGGCAGATCCATGCCATGTCACGGCGCTGGGCGGCCGGATACTTCTCGCCGCGCTCTGCCATCTCGGTCATCATCTGAGTCGCGTAAAGGCCGGCCTCGATCCGCTTCGCGAGCTCAACCTCTTCCTCGGCGTTGAGCAGCGCGACCTTGCCGATCTGCTTGAGGTACGCGCGCACCGAATCAGCCGATGCGGTGAGTTCGGCGTCCTTGCGGGCCTGCCGGAGAGCCTCGGATTCCTCTTCGTCCCAGACGAAGTCGCCGGAAGCCTTGTCCTTCTCACTCGGCTCGGCGATCTCGTCGTCGTCGGTGGCAGGGACCTCCTCGGCAGTTGCCGCGGCAGGCTTGGCCTTGCCGTCGGCAGCATCGTCGTCGCCCTCGTCGTCGGCGGCCGTCTCTTCAACGGGCTCGTCGTCGTCGGTGTCGAGGTCTTCGAGCACAAGGTCGGGCTCGTCCTCGAGTACCTCGGGCTCCACTTCGAGTTCGTCGGTTGACTCGATCTCGTCGTCTTCGGTGCCGTCGGCCTTGGCGGTCGTCGGTTCCGGCGCAGTCGCCTTCTTGGCCCGGCCACGAGGGGCGGCTGCCTCGGCCTTGGCATGCGCTGTCTTGGTCTTGGTCTTGGTCTTGGCCTTGGCGGTCGCGGCCTTGGCCGGTTTGGCCGCTGCGCGGCTCTTGGCGGCGGCCTTGTCCGGCTTCACCGCGTGCGGGGCTGCCTTGGTCGCCCGCTTGGCGGGTTTGGCTGGGGCCAACCCGTTGGTGGTCTTGGCTGCCGAGGCCTTTTTGGCTGGGGTCTTGGTAGCGGTGCGCTTCACCGGCTTTACGGCTGCCGGGCTTGCCTTTGTCGCTGCCACGTCACCCTTTCGGTCATGAGGATTTCGATGGTCTGGGGGCATGCACCATCGAAAAGCGTCTGCTATGTCGAGTGTGGCGTTGATATCTGCTGGGATCTCGCCGCTCTTCGGTATGCGGCCGCCGTCGACCATTGTAACGACAGTGTCCGGTAACGCCGCCTCGAGCGGCAAATTTGACAAGCCCGGGCGTGGCTACTTGGAAGTAGCCGTGACGTCAACGTCGGCGGCCATCGCCGCTCCGACGATCCCAGCGGTGTTCTGCAGGGCCGCGGCGACGACGGGGGTGCGGTTCTTCAGCATCGGCAACCATTTGTCGGCCTTGCGGCTGATTCCGCCGCCCGCGATGAACAGGTCGGGCCAGATCGCGTTCTCAATGGCTACCAGCACCTTGGTGACCTCCTCGGTCCACCGTTCGTAGCTCCAGTCCTTCTTTTCCTTGATCGACGAGGCGGCCCGGTGCTCGGCCTCTTTGCCGCCCACCTCGAGGTGGCCGAACTCGGTGTTGGGCAGCAGCACCCCGTTGTGGATCACGGCCGAACCGATCCCGGTGCCGAACGTCAGCAGCACAATGACGCCAGAGTTCGCCTTGCCCGCGCCGAACTTCTCTTCGGCCAATCCCGCCGCGTCGGCGTCGTTGAGAACGGTCACTTGCTGGCCGTTGAGTTCCTTGCCGATGGTCTCCTCGGCGTTGACGCCGATCCATGCCTTGTCGACGTTGGCCGCGGTGCGCACGATCCCGTCGGTCACCACACCTGGGTAGGTCACACCGACCTTGTCCGTCCAGCCGAAATGGCGCACGACGTCGGCGATGGTCTTGCTGACGGCCTGCGGGGTGGCCGGCTGCGGGGTGAGGACCTTGAACCGGTCGCCGATCAGCAGGCCGGTGTCCAGGTCGACGATGCCGCCTTTGACGCCGCTGCCGCCGACGTCGATGCCGAACCCTCGGTGTTGTGAACCGCCGTTGGTGCTCGGATCGGCTGCGGGCGAATCAGTGGCGGTCATGAGCGCTCCATCTGCAGAGGCCGGCAAGTGCGACGCGCCCCACACATTAGTAGCTCCCGGGATGCTTTGGTGTGGGTGCGAGGCAACCGGTCAGTGACAATTTGTGCTGCGATAGGCCGGTGGACAGACTCGGGCTCGATCCCGCCGAACTGCGTTCGGTGGCCGAACGGTTGGCGACCGAGGCGGCGGGTTTCGTGCGACGTCGTCGCCAGGAAGTCTTCGGTGGTGCGCCTCAACGGGAATCGACCGGCCCTGCAGTGCGGGCCAAGAGCACTCCGACCGACCCCGTCACGATCGTCGATACCGAAACCGAACGGCTGCTGCGCGACCGGCTGGCCGAGCTGCGTCCGGGCGATCATGTCCTCGGCGAGGAGGGCGGTGGGAGCGCAGACGGATCCGACGGCCGGCCGACGTGGGTCGTGGACCCCATCGACGGCACAGTGAACTTCGTCTACGGACTGCCCGCGTACGTGGTGTCGGTGGCCGTCCAGGTCGACGGGCGGTCGCTTGCCGGTGCGGTCGCCCACGTCGTCGACGGCGCGGTGTACTCCGCGGCCCTCGGTCATGGCGCACACGTGCAGCACGATGGCACGACGACGCAACTGCGGTGCAGCGAGGTCGCGGACTTGTCAATGTCGTTGGTGGGCACTGGATTCGGGTATGACCCGCTAGTGCGTGAACGCCAGGCCGCGGTGCTCGCTTCTCTGCTGCCGCAGGTCCGTGACATCCGCCGGTTCGGGTCGGCGGCCCTCGATCTCTGCCTGGTGGCCGCGGGCCAACTGGACGCGTACTACGAGGACAACCTCAACGCATGGGACTGGGCGGCCGGTGCGCTCATCGCCGCCGAGGCGGGCGCACGGCTGCGGCTGCCTGCCCCGACCGGATCGGTCGGCGGCGCCGGAATGGTGGTCGCGGCCGCGCCGGGCGTCGATGATGCGTTAACGGCGGCGCTGAGCGGAGCCGGCGCGTTATAGCCCGCGAATCTTGCTCAGGTACAACCGAATTGCGTCAGCACGTCCCGCTGTGGATCTTCGACAACAGCGACGGATCGGCCGGTTGAGTGGCCTCCGGCCGCAGGCTGGACAGGACTGCTTCGACGTCGTCGCTGCGGGTCAGCTCGGTGAAATCACTGCCGATCGCCAGGTCCACGGTGTCGTCGGGACGTTGATCTTGGTACAGCTCGACGCACGGCGCGACCAGCCAGACGGCCGCGGCGGCCGCCCGGCCTTTGGGGCCGAATCGGATCTGCCCCTGGCACGCCAGCCGGTTGTTGGCGTAGAGGGGGTCGTTCTCGGCAGTCGGCTCGGCGAATCCCAGGTCCCGCAGCTGGCCCGCCACTTCCGCGGCCTGACCGCCCTGACCGCTGGCATTGAGCACCCGGATCTTGGTATCGGCCAGGTTGGCGGGGCCTACTTCGGTCATGGATGCACGCGTGATCTGCTCGCCCAGCTTGGACTGCGTGGGATCGGCGGAGGAGTTGTCGGCCGGTGGGTTGCACGGCGCCGCCTCGGTGACGTCGGCCGGACGATTGAGGGCGACCACCCAGATGATGAGGGTCACCACCGTCAGCGCCGCGAACAGTACGATGCCGGGCATGAAGTTGCGGCGGCGATATGGCCGACCCTTCCGATCGAAGGCCGTGCCTTCGGTGATGTGAGCGACCACACCTGCACTCTAAATGCCACGTCGTGGCCGGATGGACAGGGTCTGCATGTAAGTGTGATGTAAATCACACTTGTTGAAAGCCGAATCTGGGCACGAATCGTTTGGCGAATGCGTTCGACGCTGGTACAAAGCTCTGTCGCATGGTTCACGGAGGGGACAAAGATGGCTACCGACTACGACGCTCCACGGCGCACGGAGACCGACGACGTCTCCGAGGATTCACTCGAGGAACTGAAGGCACGGCGCAACGAAGCGCAGTCAGCCGTAGTAGACGTCGACGAGTCCGAATCCGCCGAAAACTTCGAACTGCCCGGCGCCGATCTGTCCGGTGAAGAGCTGTCAGTGCGCGTGATCCCGAAGCAGGCCGACGAGTTCACCTGCTCGAGCTGTTTCCTCGTGCACCACCGCAGCCGGCTGGCCAGTGAGAAGAACGGCGTGATGATCTGCAGCGACTGCGCGGCCTGACCAGAGGTCAACTGCGCAGCGCGGACAGCACGCGGTCTGGGTGACGACAGCTCACCAGCCAGTAAGGCGTGGGGTCGTCCGGATCGTCGAGCACCAGAAGCACCATCGGGCCGACCCAGGCCCGGTGCACGACATAGGCGGCGGGATCGAGCTGACGCCCCAGCGCCGCCGATTTGGCTGACCGGGGCACTTCTGCTGCTCGGGAAACCACGCTGACGGGCAGGTGCGCCGCGCCGACCCACAGCTCGATGTCGGCCGTGGGGTTCTCCGGCCCGCTGCTGACCACCCGCAGTTCGGTTTTGCTGAGCCACAACAGCACCGCCCCCGCGACGGGGAGCAGCACGGCGAACGCGACCCAGTTCGGCAGGGCCCGCAAACCCTGGTTGACTTCCAGCGCGATGAGCGCGGCCAGCGCCAGGCCGGGCAGCCACCACCACCACGGCACCCATAACCGTTCGGCATAGCGCACGGTTTGCGGTGCTGCGCGCGTGTGGGACACGTCGCCAAGGGTAATCTGTGGCTTCGTGTCCACCCCTTTGGCAGTCGTTCGCCTCGACCGCGACTTGCCGATGCCCAGCCGCGCCCACGACGGCGATGCTGGCATCGATCTGTTCAGTGCGGCCGACGTCGAACTGCCGCCCGGTCATCGCGCCCTCGTGCCGACGGGGATCGCGGTGGCCATTCCGTACGGGATGGTGGGGTTGGTGCATCCACGGTCGGGTTTGGCTGCGCGCGTGGGACTTTCGATCGTCAACAGCCCTGGCACGATCGACGCGGGCTATCGCGGCGAGATCAAGCTGGCCTTGATCAACCTCGACACCGAACAGCCCATCACCGTGCACCGTGGCGATCGGATCGCCCAGTTGCTGGTGCAGCGGGTCGAGTTGCCCGAGCTGATCGAGGTGACTTCGTTCGATGAGGCCGGCCTGGCCGACACTTCCCGTGGCGACGGCGGCCACGGTTCCTCCGGCGGACATGCGAGTTTGTGATGGCTATTGGAAAACACGCCAAGCACGACGACGATTTTGAGGACGAGAACTTCGCCGACGAGATCGTCGAAGCGGCACCCGCTGTGGGTGACGACGAGCTGGACGGCCCGTTCGATATCGAGGACTTCGACGACCCGGCGACAGCGACAGTCGCCCGGCTGGACCTGGGCTCGGTGCTCGTTCCTATGCCCGAGGCGGGGCAGGTGCAGGTGGAGCTGACTGAAGGCGGTGTGCCGAGCGCCGTATGGGTGGTGACACCCAACGGGCGATTCACCGTCGCCGCGTACGCCGCACCGAAGAGCGCGACGCTGTGGCGGGAGGTCGCCACTGAACTGGCCGACTCGTTGCGCAAGGACGCCTCGCAGGTGCGGATCGAGGACGGCCCATGGGCGGGAGGTGGTCGGCGCCGCGGCGGCAGGGGTGGTCCGGTTCATCGGAGTCGACGGCTACCGGTGGATGATCCGCTGTGTCGTCAACGGCCCGCAGGAGACCATCGACGCGCTGAGTGACGAGGCGCGGGAAGCATTGGCGGACACCGTCGTTCGCCGCGGCGATACACCGCTGCCCGTGCGTACCCCGCTTCCCGTGCAGTTGCCCGAGCCGATGGCCGCGCAGCTGCAGGCCGCCGCTGAGCAGGCCGCCCAACAGGCTGCTCAGCAGCAGCCACCGCAGCAGCAGCCACCGCCGGCGGAGCCTGTCGCGCGCCGCAGTGAGCACGGCTCGGCGATGCAGCAGCTGCGCACCATCACCGGCGGCTGACGGTCACCTCAGACGTCGACGCCTAAGACGTCAAGCAGAGCGGCGACGCACGCCGCGCCCAGCACCGACGGGTCGGCGCCCATGTCGTCCAGCGTGACGGTCCGCAATGCCGCCCTTGGGGCGGCGGCCACCCACTCCAACCCGACCTCCAGGGGATGCACAGGGTCGTCCGTCGCCGCGGCGACGCCCATCGGGACCGTCAAGCCCTCCAGCTCGGCGCAGGTCGGAGAGACGTATCGGGATGCCGCCTCCATGGCATCGGGCAGCGACGGCCATTGCCCGACCCAGGAACGGGTCAGCTCGTCGGCGAGCCAGGCCGGGCTGGACGCTCTCCATCTGTGATGTTGCCGACACCAACCCGTCGCCGCAGCACGTCGGCCGAGTGCCTGGCCGCCAGCGCGGCAGGCGCGGACTCCGGCGAGCCGGTCCACGGCGGCAACGCGGCCAGCACTCCGACCGCACGCGTCGGGTGCGCCAACGCCCAATTGACCGCCACGGCTGCGCCGATGACACCCCGCCCACCACGATCGGGCCCAGCCGCGCGGCGTTGTCCAGCTCGGACAGGTACCCGTCGATCAGGCGATCCGGCTCGCCAGCAGCGCCACGACGACGGTCCCCGGCGTGGTGCAGGGCGAGCGAAGGCCCGGTAGACTAGCTCGTCGCGGAGCTGTTCCGGGCAACAGCACCCGGCGGTCACGCCGCTTCCTGGCCTCGACCGCCATCACCACGATCGTGCCGGTGGTTTGATCCACCGCCGGCGGGTTACCCCCAGCGTGGCATCGGGGTGTTCAGCCAGGCTACCTGGCGCGTTGGTTGGGCTCCACGGGACTCCAGGATCCGCCAGGATCGCCATGGCACCGGCCGAAGGGTATCTGCGCCGGCTCACTCGTCGGCTGACGGAGGACCCGGAGCAACTCGACGTCCAAGAGTTGTCCGAGGAGGTGGCAAACACCGGCGCCCAAAAGGCGGTCGATTGTCAGCGCGGCCAGGAAGTGACGATGGTCGGCACCCTGCGGAGTGTCGAGACCAACGCAAAGGGTTGCGCGGGCGGTGTCAAGGCCGAACTGTTCGACGGCACCGAAGCGGTGATGCTCGTGTGGCTGGGACAGCGGCGCATTCCGGGCATCGAGTCCGGTCGCACGCTGCGGGTGCACGGGCGGATGGGCAAGCTCGAGAACGGCACCAAGGCGATCTTCAACCCCCACTA